>NZ_JARWAC010000028.1 GCF_029846175.1 Sphaerisporangium sp. TRM90804
CCTGTCAAATCAAGTGATTTGACAACAACCCGGCCAATCCTCGCTCCTACAACACCCCGTCTCCAGGGCAACCCTGCGAGCTTACCAGCCGATCCGGACAGATGCAACATCTGGGGACCAACTAGGACAAGCAGGGCTTCAGGCAGGATCCAGGCACGCCGACAGCTCCCAAGATTCAGGATCTTTGAGGGCTGACGCGGCCCGACAAGGCAAAACTCTAGCAGTCCCCCAGAGTCACACACGCCACTTTGCCAAGCGGTAAACCTTCACCCCCTCTCAGCCATCCCAAACAGCAAGCGGTTTCGTGCCGGCGCAACCCACCGGCAAGTCATCCGCAATCGCGAGACGTTACGAAGAGGGTGCGGGACTCCGCAGGCGCCACCCCGGTGCCCGGAAGCCCGCCCGTGGAGGTGGTCATCATGACGCGCTCGGAGTTCGACGACATCCGTGCTCACATCGCGGCAGAGGAGAGCGACTCAGACGATCTCCTGCAGATCGCTCGTAGCCTGTTGGACGACCTGGAGCAGGCACGCCTGCGCGAGGCGACCCTGCGCGCCTCCTACCTGGGCCTGTTGACGGCCGCGCGGGCCTCGGTGGCCTCGGAGGACGCGGGGGACCCCAACCCGCTGACCTTCGTGCGCCACGAGCTCGACCGGAGGGGCCAGCTCCCCTCCGGCGAGCAGGACGCGCTGCGGATCCTGGCGGACGCCCGCACGGCGGCGCTGCTGATCGCCCACCTTGAGGAGCCATCCCCCGTGCGGCCCCGGCCGAGCGCGCGGATGCGCCGGTGCGTCGGCACCGGCCGCAGGTTGTCGCGCTAGTGACGACGCGGCGGAGTACCTCGCGGATCCAGATCACGGCCTTTGCCGTGACGTGAAAGTCGCCCTGGAAGACTTCCCCCATGTGGGATCGGGGCCTGAACTGGGCCGCTGTCGCGTTGGTCGGCGCGTTCGGACTGCTGTGGCTGGGCGTGGTGCTGTTCGCCGCGACGGCGACCTCGGGATGGCTGCGCGTCGTCCAGACCGTCTTCAGCCTGGGGTTGATCTGCTGGGCGGTCAGGAAATCGCTGACACTGCTCGTCCCGGCGCGCTGAGCCGCCCCGCGCGCCGCAGGCGCCCGCCGGACTACTTGGCGTCGCCGTAACAGGACACCGCCACCGCCTCCATCGGAATGCGTACGGGGGTCTCCCCGAACACCAACCGGGTGGCCTCCTCGGCCGCCCGGCCGACCGCCGCCGAGACCTCCCCGACGAGCTCCTCCGGGCAGTGCACCATCACCTCGTCGTGCTGGAAGAACACCAGCCGGGCCGGGGAGGGCAGCAGCCCTCGCAGTAACGCCATCTGCGTCAGCGCCCATTCGGCCGCCGTCGCCTGGACGACGAAGTTGCGAGTGAACCGCCCGCGGTCGCGGGCCGCCCGCGCGCCCTCCGGCCCCGAGACCAGGGCCAGCCACTGCGCCGAGGGCGGCGGCGAGGTGCGGCCCAGCCACGACCGCACCAGGCGCCCGTCCTCCCCGGCCTTCGCGGCGTCCTCGACGAACGCGTACGCCTGGGGGAAGCGCTGGCGCATGACGGCCAGCAGCTTCGGAGCGTCCCCACTCGTGCCGCCGTACATCGCGGACAGCATGGCGATCTTCGCGCTGTCGCGCGAGCCGCCGAACGGCTGGGCGAGCGCGGCGTAGAGGTCGATCTCGCCCGCGGCGCGGGCCAGGCCGCGGTCGCCGGCCATCGCGGCCAGCACCCGGGGTTCGAGCTGGGCGCCGTCGGCCACGACCAGGCGCCACCCGTCGTCGGCCACGACCACCTGGCGCATGACCTTGGGAATCTGCAGCGCGCCGCCCCCGCTGGTCGCCCAGCGGCCCGACACCACCCCGCCCACGACGTACTCGGGGTGGAACCGGTTGTCGCGCACCCACTGGTGCGCCCATGACCAGCCGTGGAAGCTGTGCAGCCTGGCCAGCTCCTTGTACGCCAGCAGCGGCGCGACGGCCGGGTGCTCCACCTGCTTGAGCACGTGGGACCGCGTCGAGCTCACGGCGAGCCCCGCGGCCTTGAAAGCCCGCACGATCTGCTGCGGGGAGTCGGGGTTGACCGGGGCGCCGAAGGCGGCGCTCACCTGGTCGGCGAGGGCCTGGAGCTTCGCCGGGCGCATTCCGTGGACCGGGCGGGGCCCGAGGATCTCGGTCAGCAGCTGGTCGTGGAGATCCTCCCGCCAGGGCATGCCGTCGTGGCTCATCTCGGCCGCGATGAGGGCTCCGGCCGACTCCGCCGCCACCAGCAGCCGGAACCGGCCCGGATCGTGCGTGGCCTCGACGCGGGCGAGCTGGTCGTCGAGCACCTCGGTGACGTCGACCTCGGCGGGCTCCGGCTCGAACAGGGTGTCCTGGACGGCGTGCGGGCCTGCGGCGTCGCCCGGGACGGGCAGGCCGCGCAGCCGCGCGTACGCCGCCCCGGCCGATCTCGGCTCGCCGTACCGCCCCTCGTGGGCCAGCAGCAGCGCCTCGGTGAGCGTGAGGTCGTGACACCGGGCCACCCGCACGCCCCGCGCGAGCAGGGCGGGGTAGACCGCGCGGGTGTCGGCCCAGACCCACCGGGGGCGCTCGGCCCGCTCATGGTCGCCGACGGCGCGGGCGAGATCGGCCACCCGCCGGGCGCTCTCGCCGAGCGGCCGGAGCGTGCCGCCCCGCGCGTCCGCCGTCACCGCGATCCGCATACCGGCCACGTTATCGGAGGCCGCCGACACACCTCGCTCACAGGTTCGAATCGCCCGGCGTTGCGCGGAGCGGGGCGCGGGGTCGAGGCTGATCACATGGTCATCCTGCTTCGCGCCAGCCACCCCGGCCCCACGGCCGTCGTCACAGCCGCCGGTGTCGCCCTGGCGGTCTCGGCCGGGCGGGGGGCGGGTGGCGCGCTGCTCGTCGGCGCGGCCGTGCTCAGCGGCCAGCTGTCGATCGGCTGGAGCAACGACTGGATCGACCGCGTCCGCGACCGCGCGATCGGCCGGGCCGACAAGCCGCTGGCCGGAGCGGCGGTCGCGCCGCGCACGGTCGCCGTGGCCGCGTTCGCCGCGCTGGCGGCCTGCGTGCCGCTGTCGCTGGCCAGCGGCGTGGCGGCCGGCGCCGTCCACCTGGCGGCGGTCGCCTGCGGATGGCTGTACAACCTGTGGCTCAAGAGCGGCCTCGCCTCGCCGCTGCCGTTCGCGGCGGCGTTCGGCCTGCTGCCGGCGTTCGTCACCCTGGGCCTGCCGGGGCACCCGTGGCCGGCGTGGTGGGCCCCGGCGGCCGGAGCGCTGCTCGGCATGGGCGCCCACTTCGCCAACGTGGTCCCCGACCTGCCCGACGATCTCGCGCTCGGCGTGCGGGGCCTTCCGCAGCGCCTCGGGGCCACCTGGGCCCGGGTGGGCGCCGCGCTGCTGCTGGTGGCGGCGTCGGTGGTGATCGCGCTGGCCCCGGAAGGCGGCGGCGGGCCGGTCGCGGCGGCGGGGCTGGGGGCCGTCGCGCTCGTCCTGCTCGCGGGCCTGGTGTGGGCCCGCCGGTCGGTGCGCCAGGCGGCGTTCGGCGTCACCGTCGCGGCGGCCGTGATCGACCTGACCATGTTCGTCGCCCAGGGCGGCCGCCTGGTGTGAGCGGCGTGGGCCGGAAACGAACGAAGGCCCGGCCTTCGTCTCCGAAGGCCGGGCCTGCGATCTAACTCTTTGTAGCGGGGGCAGGATTTGAACCTGCGACCTCTGGGTTATGAGCCCAGCGAGCTACCGAGCTGCTCCACCCCGCGTCGGCTTGCTTGGTAAAGGCTAGCGAGCCCCGGCCCCGGAGGCAAATCGAGCGCCTCGGGGCCGGTGGCCGGTACGGCCCGGGTGGGCCGTACCGGCGATGGCCGACCTAGGAGCCGGCCGCCTGTGACGGCGGCGTGGACGGCGACGGCGACGGTGCGGGCGTCGCGCCGCCGGACGCCGCCGAGGGCACCGGTGTCGGCGTGGCCGACGGCGACGGCGCCGTGCCGCCCTTCTGCTTGTTCAGCGCCGACTCGATGTCCTTCAGGGCCTGCGAGAGGCGTTTCTGCGCCTCGCCGTAGGCCGCGAAGTCACCCTTCTTGATCGCCTCCTGGCCTTCGTCGTACGCCTTCTGGGCGTTCTCGTAGGCCTTGGTGAGATCGGTGGTGAGCGGCGTCGTGTTCGGCTGGTCGGGCGTGGTGGGGCTCGTCGGCGTGGTGGGTGTGGTCGGCGCCTGTCCCCCCTGGCCGAAGACCTGTTCCAGGGCGTCCTGCAGCGTGGTGCCGATGCCGACGTCGGAGCCGAACATGACCAGCACTCGGGCCAGGGTCGGGTACCGGGCGGAGTTCTGCACCTTGGGCTGCACGTAGACGGGTTCCACGTACAGCAGGCCGCCGCCGAACGGCAGTGTGAGCAGGTTGCCGTTCAGGGTCTCGGTGGTGCCGCCGATGCGCAGGTCGTTCAGCACGCTCGCCGCCTTCGTGTCGAAGGTGTTCTGCGCCTGTTTCGGACCCGGGATCGTCGTGTCGCTCGGAAGCTGCAAGATCTGGATCTTCGTGGTGGCGTCGCCGGTGGCGTCCACGGCCATGAACGCCGCGAGGTTGTCGCGGTTGTTCGGCACCATCGTGGACGTCAGCGAGAAGCGCGGCTCCCGTTCGTTCGGCATCCTGAGCGTCACGTAGTACGGAGGCTGCTTGGTCTTGGAGCTGGCGGGGTCCTCGGGGACCTTCCAGAAGTCCTGACCGCCGTAGAACGCGTCGGCGTCGGTGACGTGGTACTCGCCCAGGATGTCGCGCTGCACCTTGAACAGGTCCTCGGGGAAGCGCAGGTGCTCCATGAGCTGCGGCGGGATGGCGGACTTCGGCTTGATCACGTCGCCGAAGGCCTTCTCCCAGGTGCGCAGCAGCGGGTCCTTCTCGTCCCAGGTGTACAGCTGGACGGTGCCGTCGTAGGCGTCGACCGTGGCCTTGACCGAGTTGCGGATGTAGTTGATGTGGTCGCGCGGCTGCTGGGGCGTGAGCAGCCTGTCGGTCGAGGTGTCGCGGGTCATGTCGCCGAAGCCGCGGCGCTGGGAGTACGGGTAGTCCTCCGACATCGTGTAACCGTCGACGATCCACAGGATGCGCCCGTTGACGATCGCCGGGTACGGGTCGCTGTCGAGCGTGAGGAACGGGGCGATCTGCTGGATGCGGTCGCGCGGGTCACGGTTGTACAGGATGCGGGACTTGCTGTTGACGTCCGAGGACAGCAGCAGGTTGGTCTCGCCGTACTTGGCGGCGTACAGCAGGCGGGTGAAGAAGTTGCCGATCGGCACTCCACCCTTGCCGGTGTAGGTGAAGTTCTCCTGGCCGCTTCCCTGGCCGTTGTTGCTCTGCTCGGGGAAGTCGAGCTCGATCTTCTTGTCGCCGCCGACGATGGAGTACTGCGGGGAGTTCTCCCCGAAGTAGATGCGCGGCTCGAAGGTGCCGAGGCCGTTGGTCGGCGGGATGTCCTTGACGATGAAGTCGGGCTTGCCCTGGGAGTCGGTGCGGCTGCCCGGGCCGGCGACGAAGCCGAAGCCGTGGGTGTAGACCAGGTGGTCGTTGATCCAGTTGCGGTCGGGCGGCTCACCGATCTCGCGGACCGCCACGACGGTGTCGCGCGACTCGCCGTCGATGGTGTAGCGGTCGACGTCGAGCTGCTCGGGGAACTGGTAGTAGCCCTTGATCTGCTGGAGCTGCTGGAACGTCGGCGAGAGCACCGTGGGGTCGAGCAGGCGCACGCCCGGGATGGTGGAGACCTCGCTCTGCAGCTCCTGCTGGGTGCCCTGGGTCTTGGCGCTGTAGGGGATCACTTCAGCGGATGCGACGTTGTAGGCGTCTCGTGTCGCCGTGATGTTCCGCGCGATGTAGTCGCGCTCCTTGCTCTGCTGGTTGGGCTTGACCTGGAACTGCTCGACGAGCGCGGGGTACACCGCGCCGACGAGCACGGCCGACAGGACCATGAGCCCGAAGCCGACGCCGGGCAGCATGCCGCCGGGGCGGACGACTCCGGCGAAGAACAGCAGGGCGCAGATGAGCGCGATGATCGCCAGGATGTTCTTGGCGGGCATGACGGCGTTGACGTCGGTGTAGGACGCGCCGAAGACCTTGCCCCGGGTGGAGAACACCAGCCCGTAGCGGTCGACCCAGTAGGCGACGGCCTTGAACAGGATGAACAGGCCGATCAGCACCGACAGGTGGACGCGGGCCGCCCGGGTGGCGTGCAGCCCCGGCGACTGCAGCCGGAAGCCGCCGTACAGGTAGTGGACGATCGCCGAGACGACGATCGAGATGATGACCGCCGTGAACAGGAAGCCCAGCACCATCCGGATGAACGGATAGGTGAACATGAAGAACGACTTGTCGATGCCGTGCAACGGGTCGACCGAGCCGAAGGGGGTCCTGTTGACGTACAGCAGCCAGGTGCTCCACTGGCCCGCCACCGAGGAGCCGGTGAACAGGCCGAGCACGGCGAGACCCACGATGAAGATCGTCTTGCGGTGCGGGTCGACCGCCGCGCGGTAGCGGTCGGCGCCCTGGGGCCCGTTGAACATGCCTATGCCGAACAGCGGCCGCGTGCGGTAGGCGATCACCATGTTGCCGCCGACGATGCCGCCCATGATGAGCGCCCCGAAGACGAACAGCAGCAGCTGGGTGGAGAGCATGGTCGAGAAGACCGACGTGTAGCCGACGGAGTCGAACCACAACCAGTCGGTGAAGATGCCGGCGAAGACGAAGAAGAAGATCACGAGCACGACCAGCGCGATCGCGACGGGAACGAGAAGCCGCGGCCGGCGGGGCATTCGCATCGCCCGACCCGCGCCGGGGTTCCGGAAGGTCAAGGCCCACCCCTAAGTTTCACGAGTAACGGTCCGTGTGTGTGGCAACCTACACCGGTGACGTGGCGGTCGGGCTCCGAGCCCGGGGCGCGGCGGAGCGGCCGGCCCTGGAAGCTCCTCGGGCGGAGGGCCCGGAAACGGGGTTCGGAGCGCGAACGACGCCAACAGGCAGGGAGCGCGCGTTCACGTGGCCCAACGCCCGGGCGTCCCCGCAGGTTCCCCGCCGCCGCGCCCGGCCGCGATCCGCCCGAGGGCGGCGCCGCGGTCACGTCGCCGGACAGCTCGGCACCTGGCCCGAACCGGTGCGCAGCGCCTCGATGGCCTGCACCGCCTCGTGCATCGTGCTGACCTTCACCAGGCGCAGCCCCTTGGGCACCGCCGGCACGGCGTCGTCGCAGTTGTCGGCCGGCGTCAGGAACACCGTGGCGCCGGCGTTGCGCGCGCCGATCATCTTCTGCTGGATGCCGCCGATGGCGCCCACCTTGCCGTCGGCCGTGATCGTGCCGGTGCCGGCGATCGAACGGCCGGCGGTGAGCGCGCCGGGGGTGAGCTTGTCGAAGATGCCGAGTGAGAACATCAGGCCGGCGCTGGGGCCGCCGACGTCGCCGACGTTGACCGTGACGGTGAACGGGAACTCGAAACGGGTTCCCATCATCACGCCGACGACGCTCCCGGAGTTGCCGGCGACCGTGGCGACCTGCACCTCCGAGGGCTTGGTGTCACGCAGCACCCTGAACCGCACCTGCTCGCCGGGCTTGTGACCGCGCACCAGCTCCGACACCTCTTCGATGGTGTGGACCGGCTTGCCGTCGACGTGGGTGATCTGGTCGCCGGGACGCAGCTTGCCGTCCGCGGGCCTGCCCTTCTGGGTGGTGACGACGGTGACGAGCATCTTGATCGGGATCTTGAGCTCGTTGAGCGCCGCCGCGGTGGCGTCCTGCTGGGAGCCGGTCATCTCCTGGGTGTTCTGCTGCTCGACCTCCTTGACCGACACGGTCTTGGGGAAGATCGTCTCTTCGGGTACGACCGCGACCGTGGGGTCCATCCAGCCGCGCAGCGCGGTGAGCAGGTCGATGCGGGCGGTGGGGCCGCCCTGGTAGGCCACCGTGACCAGGCTGAGCTTGCCCGTGGTCGGGTAGGTCTGGCGTCCGGCGATGGTGATGACGGGCTTGCCCTTGAAGTCGCCCAGGGTGTTCTCCGTGGGTCCCGGGCTGAGCGCGACGTACGGCACGGGAAGCAGGGCGCCGCCGAAGCCGAGCGCGAGCGTGAGCACGCCCGCGACCATCAGCGTCAGAGCTCGTCGGGACATGGGGAAACTCTATGCGCTCGCGCGGGCGGCGCCGGCGCGGACACTCGTCGGGCGGGCGTGGCCGGCGGCCGCGGCCCGGCCGTCAGTCACCGGCTCCGACCCACTCGGTGGAGCCGTCGGTGAACCCCTGGTGCTTCCAGATCGGCACCTCGCGCTTGAGGTCGTCGATCAGGCGCCGCGCGGCCTCGAACGCCTCGCCCCGGTGCGGGGCCGCCACCGCGACGATCACCGCGGCGTCACCGAGCTTCAGGTCGCCGGTGCGGTGGACGGCCGCCAGCGCGGTCACGGGGAAGTCGGCGGCGACCTTCTCGGCGACCCGGCGCAGCTCGGCCTCGGCGCTGGGGTGCGCCGAGTACGACAGCGTGGAGACGGGCTTGCCGTGGTCCTGGTCGCGCACGGTGCCGACGAAGAGCGTGGTGCCGCCGGCGGCGTGGTCACCGATGGCGCCGAGCACTTCCTCCACGGAGAGCGGCGTGTCACGTATGCCCAGCAATCGGATGGCGTTCACCCCACGAGGGTACTCCGAGGTTTACGAGATATCTGGCAGCCCATTTCGCATTTCGCCGGAGAGTCCGGGGCCCCTACGCGCGCCGCTTGCGGCGCGCCGCGCGGACGATGGCCGCGGTGCCGATCACCGCGACGGTGGCGCCCGCGGCGGTGATGGTGGCGTCCTTGCTCGACAGACGGCGGCCGACCACCGCGTGCCTGCCCTCGCGCAGCTCCATGAGCTGCCGCAAGGCGGCCTCGTTGGTCCACGCCGGCTTCCAGCCGGCGGCTCGCAGCGACGCGCAGTCGACCACCCACGGGTACACCACGTAGTGCAGGTCGGTGGCCGGAGCCGGCGTCATGCCGAGCCGGTGCAGGCGCTGGGCGGTGCCGAACGTCACCCCGGCCGGCAGCTCGAAGCGCCGCAGGCCCGACAGCTCCTCGACCTGGTCCATCTCCAGCCACCCGTCGCTGCCGACGGTCACCACGCCCGACACCTGGCCGAGCGCGGCCAGCTCCAGGGCGGACACCAGGTCGTCGACGTGGCAGAACTGCCAGCGCGGCGCCGAGCCCTTGACGGTGAGCAGGCGCGGGGCCTCGAAGTGCCGGGTGATCACGGTGTCCACCTCCGGCCCCACCACGGCGGCCGGGCGCAGCACGGTGACCTCCAGCCCGGGATGGCTGCGCAGGGAGCGGCGCACGAGGGCCTCGATCTCCAGGTGGTCGCCGACGACCCCGGAGTCGGGCTCGGCCGCGACGGGAGAGTCCTCGGGCAGCGGCACCGCGTTGTCGGGCGCGGCGCCGTAGACCATGGCGCTGGTGACCAGGACCACCCTGCGCACCCGCGCGGCGGCGCTGGCGGTCAGCACGGTCTGCGACGCGCGGAGGTTGTAGGCGCGCCGTTCGGCGGGGTCGGCGTCGAGTGCGAAGTCGGAGGCGAGATGCACCAGCACGTCGACGTCGGATATGCGGTTCGCCAAGAGCGGATCCCGGACGTCGAGCACCCGCCAGGTGACGTCGGCGACGTCGCCCCGGTGGTCGTCGATGGCCACGACGCGGCGGAAATCCGCAGACGAGGCCACTCGGGAGAGGAACTCTCTTCCCAGCCCCGAGGCGGCGCCGGTGACGGCGACGACCGGTGGCCGGGGGCGTTTCGAGGTAGGCACGAGGTCCTCACTTTGCACTGATCCGCCCTACGACGGATAACGTGGCGGATGTGGACTCCTCCATCCTGCACGAGGTAGAGCCGTGACTGACCTGCCAGGTCGCGAAAACGACCCCAACGAGAACCCGTTCGCGATGTTCGGCGACCCGGCGCAGATGGCCGCCGCCATGCGACAGTTCGCCGACATGCTGTCGGCCCCACAGGGCTCGGGGCCCGTCAACTGGGACATGGCCAAGAACATCGCGCGCCACGCCGTCGTCGCCGAGGGCGACCCGAGTGTCATGGAGGGTGAGCGCCGTCAGATCGTCGACGCTCTGCGCCTCGCCGACCTGTGGCTGAACGAGGCCACCGCGCTGCCGAGCGGGCTCGCCTCGCCCGAGGCGTGGAGCCGTTCGGAATGGATCGAGAAGACCGTCCCGGTCTGGAAGAAGCTGTGCGACCCGATCGCCGAGCGCATGGTCGAGACCATGAGCGGCAGCCTGGGCGCGATGGGCATGGGCGGCGAGGGCCAGGCGATGGCCGCGCAGCTCGGGCCGCTCATGGGCATGATGCGCCAGATGGGCGGCATGATGGTCGGCAGCCAGATCGGCCAGGCCCTCGGCGCGCTCGCCCCTGAGGTGATCGGCTCGGCCGACATCGGCCTGCCGCTGTCGGAGACCGCGGCCCTGCTGCCCGGCGGCATCGCCGCGTTCAGCCACGGCCTGGAGATCCCGTCCGAGGAGATCCGCCTCTACCTGGCGCTCAGGGAGGCGGCCCACCATCGGCTCTTCCAGCACGTGCCGTGGCTGCGCTCGCAGCTCTTCGGCGCGGTCGAGGAGTACGCCAAGGGCATCACCGTGGACACCAGCGCCCTGGAGGAGCAGATCCGCGGCGTCGACATCAGCAACCCGGAGAAGATCCAGGAGTTGCTGAGCGGCGGCGCGCTGCTCAAGCCCGAGGAGACCGAACGGCAGAAGCTCGCCCTGGCGCGGCTGGAGACCATCCTCGCCCTGGTCGAGGGCTGGGTCGGCACGGTGGCCGACGCCGCGGCCGAGGGCAAGCTGCCCTCGTCGGCCGCGCTGTCGGAGACCATCCGGCGGCGCCGGGCGACCGGCGGGCCCGCCGAACGCACCTTCGCCACCCTCGTCGGGCTGGAGCTTCGGCCCCGCCGCCTGCGCGAGGCCGCGGCGCTGTGGCAGGCGCTCCAGGCCGACCGCGGCGTCGACGGGCGCGACGCCGTCTGGTCGCACCCCGACCTGATGCCGACCGCCACCGATCTCGACGACCCGGCGCGGTTCGTCAGGGGCGACGCGCGGTTCGACCTGTCCGACTTCGAGACCGGCACGACCGACGAGCCCGGCGAGGGCGGGTCCCCCGGTAAGGACGACGACCCCGGCCGATGACACTGCGCGACGACGCTCGGGCGGTGCTGGCCCGCTGGACGGCACCGACCGGGGAGGAGGAGCTGCTGCGTGAGCAGTTCCTCGGTCACCTGGGCGCTCACGATGACGCCATGTGGCGTTCGTGCGCGCCCGGGCATCTCACCGCGACGACCGCCGTGCTGTCGCACGACGCCGCCAAGGTGCTGCTGACCCACCATCCGAAGGCGAAGATGTGGCTGCCGATGGGCGGCCACTGCGAGGTCTCCGACGCGTCGCTGGAAGAGGCGGCGCTGCGCGAGGCCGTGGAGGAGTCGGGCATCGCGGGGCTGCGGCTGTTGTCCGGGCCGCTGGCCCTCGACCGGCACCGGGTCTGGTGCCATCCGCCCTACAGCTGGCATCTGGACGTCGAGTACGGCGCGGTGGCGCCGCCCGGGGCGGAGTTCGTGATCAGCGAGGAGTCGCTGGAGCTGCGCTGGGCGCCGGTGGAGGAGATCCCCGAGCCCACCGACGAGGCCACCCGCCGCCTGGTCCGCCGCGCCCGGGCGCTCCTGCTGGCGTGAGGCGCGGCGGCCCGCGGCCGCTCTTCACGCGCTTCCTACGCAGGCTCGATAGGCTCGATGTCATAGACGCGCGCCAAGGCCGGGGGACGGGTGGACACGAGAACCGATACACCGGTGGGCGGCGACATCGTGATCCCGTCGCGCGTGCCGCTGCTGCGGCGGCGCGTTCCGGGGAAGCTCGCCTGGCTCGCGGTCACGCCCTTCGCGGCCTGGGCCGTCACCCGCCTGGCCGGCCTGGAGCGTGGATCGTTCCCGGCCCAGATCATGACGGCGACGCCGTACGCCGCGGTGGGCTCGTTGCTGCCGCTGCTGCTGGCCGCCCTGTCCCGCCGCAAGGCGGTGAGCGCGGTCGCGGTGGTGACGACCGCCGCGCTCGGGCTCAGCGTGCTCCCGCGCCTGTTCGCCGAGCACGCCGCCCCCGGGGGCAGGCCGTTCACCGTGCTGTCGACGAACCTGCTGTTCGGGAAGGCCGACCTCGCGACGGTGGTCGGTCTCGTGCGCCGGTACCGTCCCGACGTGCTCAGCACCCAGGAGCTCACCCCGTCCGCGGTGACCGAGCTGGACGCGGCGGGGCTCAAGGAACTGATGCCGCACCGGGTGCTGGAGGACGAGTGGAGCGCCTCGGGCAGCGGCCTGTTCTCCAGCCACCCGCTCACGCGGCTCGACGGCCTCTTCCAGGTGATCGGCCACAACATGCCCGCCGCCACGCTGACCCTGCCCGGCGGGGCGAGGGTCGAGGTGGTCGACGTGCACCCGCTGCCGCCGCTGGGGCGCCAGGTCACCGCGTGGGCCGAAGGGCTGCGGGCGCTGCCGTCCGGGCCGTCCTCGGGGCCGTTCCGCATCCTCGCCGGCGACTTCAACGCCAGCCTCGACCACGTCGAGATGCGGCGCCTGCTCGCGCGGGGCTACCGCGACGCCGGCGACGCCACCGGGCGGGGCCTCATCCCGACGTGGCCCGCGAACAAGCGCGTCCCGGCGTTGATCACGATCGACCACGTCCTCGCCGACCTGCGGATGCCGGTGCGCGACTACCGGGTCTTCGACGTCCCCGGCACCGACCACCGGGCCGTCCTCACCACGCTCTCGCTGCCCGAGGGAAACTGATCGCGGGGCGTGCCCGGCCCGCCCGAGGCGTGCCGGGCGCCCGGGAAGGGCACTGAGCCGGAGGTCAGGCGCTGAGGAGGGCGCGGGTGTTCTCCCAGCCCTCAAGCCCCGGATCAAGGCGCGCGATGTCGCCGGGGGCGCGGAGCCGGTGCCAGCCGGGGCCGGTCGCCACCATGCGCCTTCCCGGCGCCTGGCCGCGCAGCCTGCCGGCGACGTCGGCCTCGTCGAGGCCGGCGACGGCCCATTCGGGGAACGGCAGCCGGGCGGCCATCGCCACGGCTCCCCCGCCCTCGGCGGGGCAGACGGCGATCGAGGCCCGGCCGAGCTCACGGAACAGCTTGCCGATCAGCAGCGGCGGCAGGTCGGGCGCGTCACCGCTGATCACCACGGCCTCCTCGCCGTACGGCTGGAGCGCGGCGAACGCCCGGGCCGGCGTGGCGGGCTCGGGCACGCGCAGCACGCGGGTGCCCGGCCAGGCGATGTCGTCGAGGCCGTCGACCCCGGCGGCGAGGATCACCGGCTCGACGAGGTCGAGCCCGGCCACGATCTCGTAGGTGTCCTCGGCCAGGGCGAGCAGGAACTCGTGCCGGTCGACGCCGGGCGGGGCGGCCTCGCCCATGGCGGGCGTGACCAGGACGGCGGCGAGCCTCAACATTCCTCCGTCGCGGAGTGGGCGGCCATGGAGAACCCCTCCAGGAAACCGCGGGCGCGCTCGGACCTGGGATAGCGCTCCACCAGGGCCCAGAACCGGGGGCCGTGGCTGGGGACCAGCAGGTGGACCAGCTCATGCATGATCACGTAGTCGACGACCCAGGCCGGCATGCCGCGCAGGCGGGTGGAGAGCCGGATGGTGCCGTGGTCGGGGGTGCACGAGCCCCACCGGTGCTGCTGGTTGTCGACCCAGCGCACGCTGGTGGGGAAGGCCTTGTCGTCCAGGTAGCGGGCGGCGAGATCTCTGGCCCGTTCCAGGAGGTCGTCGTCGCTCGGGCGGCGCCGCTGCTCCTTGGCTGCGAGCCGGTCGAGCATGCGACGCACCCACTGCTCCTCATCGGTCCGGCTCAGACCGGCAGGCAGGAGCACGATGGTCTTGTCGCCATCGCGGTATGCGGATACGGTTCGCCGCCGTCGTGCACTCCGGCGGACCTCGACTGTCTCGGGGGGCACATATGAACGGTAGCCGAGTGCGCGCGGATTCCACAGGGGGTGAATGACGTTCTCGCTGGTCAATCCCGGGTTCACCGGCTGTTCGGCCTTCCCATCGTTCACTTTGGCCCCATCAGGCGGTGAGGTGGAGGCGCGAGCGCGATATCGGTCCATCTCTGTTCGCCACAGGCGGATGACTTGACGGCGTGGAACACGGTCGTCCACAGGCTGCGTACCCGCTGGGGAGGGTTTGTCCACAGGTGGACGGCCGGTTGCTGTCAGGTTATCCACAGTGCGGACCAACTCGGCCCGCCCCCCGCGGCGCTGTGCCACGCTTCCCGACCGTGACCTCCATCTCCCCGCCCTCCGCCCACGTTCCGCACGACGCGTCCGCCCCCGCCGAGGGCTCGCCGCAGCCGGACGTAGCCGTGCCGTCCGTCCGGGCGAACCTGCGCGGGTGGATGCCCGCCCGCCCCCGGCTGAAGCCGGCGCTGCGGCGTCTCGCCCGCGATGAGCGCACCCTGCAGCTCGGCCTGCACCCGCCGCACGCTGTCATGGTGACCGATCTGGAGCCGCGCGTGCGCGCGTTCGTCGAGAGTCTCGACGGCACCCGCACGCTGCACGAGCTGATCGGCGGCTGCGGCCTGCAGGAGGAGACGGTCCGCCGGGTCGTGAGCCTGCTGGCCGAGCACGGCCTGCTCGACGACGCCGCGGTGCGGCCGGAGCCGCTGCGCGGGCTGAGCACCGCCGAGCGCGACCGGCTCGCCCCCGATCTCGACGCGCTGTCCCTGTCGCCCGCCGACGCCGGCGACGGCGGCCTGTCGGCGCTCGACCGCCGCCGCGGGGCCCACGTCAGGGTCTACGGCGCCGGCAGGGTCGGCGCGCAGATCACCGTGCTGCTGGCCGCGTCGGGGGTCGGGAACGTCTGCGTGATCGACCCCGGCCCGGCGCGCCCCGCCGACGTCGTGCCGGGAGGGCTGTCGTTCGCCGAGGTCGGGCGCAGCCGGGAGGAAGGCGCGGTGGCGGCGGCCCGCCGGGTGGCGCCGGGGGTCAACGCCTGGGCGGGGCGCACGGCCTCGCAGCTCTCCGACCGCGCCCACCGCCCCGATCTCGTGGTGCTGGCGCCCGTGGGCCCCTTCGACGGCGTGCTCGCCGACGAGCTGGTCACCTTGCGGATCCCCCACCTGCTCGTCAGCGCGTGCGAGGGCGTCGGCTCGGTGGGGCCCCTGGTGATCCCCGGCCGCACCCCCTGCCTGCGTTGCCTCGATCTCACGCGCTGCGATCGCGATCCCTCATGGCCACAGATCCGTGCCCGGCTGGGCGGCTTCCCGGCGGGCGAGGTCGCCTGCGGGACGGTGCTGTCAACGCTGGTCGCGGCGCAGGCGGCGGGCCAGGCGCTGGGTTCTGTCGACGGCATCCGACAAAATGTGACAAATGGCACAGTCGACGTAATGCCTGACGGGCGCTGGAAAAAACGGTCGTGGGACCCCCATCCACGCTGCCGTTGTAGTGGAAACCAGTTCAGTCCGCTAACAATGGTCGCGTGAGTGACTTTCCCCGACATGCCGTGACGCGTTCCGCCAAGCTGGCGACGCTCCCATTGGGGTTCGCCGGCCGTACCGCCATCGGGCTGGGCAAGAAGATCGGCGGGAGGTCCGCCGAGCTGGTCTCGCAGGAGATCCAGCAGCGAACCTCCGAGCAGGTGTTCAAGGTGCTCGGCGAGCTCAAGGGCGGCGCGATGAAGCTCGGGCAGGCTCTGTCGATCTTCGAGGCGGCGCTGCCCGCCGAGATCGCCGGGCCCTACCGGGCGACGCTCACGAAACTCCAGGACGCAGCCCCGCCCCTGCCTGCGTCCACCGTGCACGCGGTGCTCGCCGAGCAGCTCGGCGACGACTGGCGCGGGCACTTCCGCTCGTTCGACGACGCGCCGACGGCCGCGGCGTCCATCGGCCAGGTGCACAAGGCCGTGTGGCACGACGGCCGCGAGGTGGCCGTCAAGATCCAGTACCCGGGCGCGGGCAAGGCGCTGCTCGCCGACTTCAACCAGCTCGCTCGGCTGAGCAAGCTGTTCGGCGCGCTGCTTCCCGGGCTCGACGTCAAGGCCGTGCTCGGCGAGCTGAAGGAGCGGGTCACCGAGGAGCTCGACTACCTGAAGGAGGCCGAGGCCCAGCACGCGTTCGCCGTGGCCTACCGGGACGACCCCGACTTCCGCGTCCCGGAGGTGGTGGCGGCCAACGAGCGCATCCTCGTCACCGAGTGGATGGACGGCACCCCGCTGTCCAAAATCATCTCCGGGGGCACCAAGGAGCAGCGCGACCGGGCCGGCCTGCTGTTCGTCCGGTTCCTGTTCAGCTCCCCCGCCCGCGCGGGCATGCTGCACGCCGATCCGCACCCGGGCAACTTCCGCATCACGCCCGACGGGCGCCTGGGGGTGCTCGACTTCGGCGCGGTCAACCGCATGCCCGACGGCTATCCCGAGGTGTTCGGCACGCTCACCCGCATCTTCAACAACGGCGACATGGACACCGTGGTCCAGGGCCTGCGTGACGAGGGGTTCATCCGCCCGCACATCGAGGTCGACACCGGCGCGCTGCGCGCCTTCCTCGCCCCCTACGTCGAGCCGACCCGGGTGGAGGAGTTCACCTTCACCCGCGAGTGGCTCCAGCAGCAGGTGGCCACGGTCACCGACCTGCGGCCGACGAACGTCGTGCGCCAGCTCAACCTGCCGCCGTCGTACGTGCTGATCAACCGCGTGCACGTCGCGGGCATCGGCGTGCTGTGCCAGCTCGGCACCACCGCCCGCTTCCGCGACGAGGTCATCCGCTGGGTCCCCGGCTTCACCGGCGACGACCCCGAGGACAGGGCGACCGCCCTCAACACCTCCTGATCACCTTACGGCTCGGTGCTCGCCAGGCCGGCTTCGCCGGCGAAGGCCGGGCGCACGCCGAAGACGGCGAGCAGCTCGCCGATCTCCCTGTGCTCCTCCGCGGGGTGCCGGAAGCGGCCCACCGCGTTGATCGTGTAGCGGTTGCGCCGCCCGACGCGTTCCCGCCGCAGATAGCCGCCCGCCTCCAGGTCGGCCACGATGGCCTGCGCGGCCCGCTCGGTGATCCCGACGAGCCCCGCGACGTCACGCAACCGGGCATGCGGGTCGCGGGCCAGCGCGAGCAGGACGTGCGCGTGGTTGGTGAGAAACGTCCAGCCCACGGCACGGACCGGACTCGATGTGCTCATACCCCCATTATGCGATGACTGATTCGTGAAACAGAGCACATCCGGACAGCTCCCCCACCGTCACCCGCGATCGGGACCGGCGGTGACGGTGACGGAACCCCCTCAGGTGCGAGCCGGCTTCCTGGGGGCGCCGGATCTGGGCCGGGAGTCACGCGGGATCGCCGGCGGGGTTCGCCGGGCGTCCTTCTCCGGTCGGGGCCAGAGCTCGGCGCGCAGGGTGGCGTCGTCGTACCAGAGGGCGGTGGCGACGGCGTTCGTGCCGGCCTGGAGCTGGACGGTGAAGTCGCAGGCCGGGCCGGGGGTGTCGCGGGGGCAGGCCAGCACGCCGGTTCTGATCATCGAGGCGGCGTGGTAACGGTGGTCGTCCGGCTGGGCGTGGTCCCAGGCGAAGGGCGTGTCGTCGGGGGCGCCGGGGTGCAGTTCCACCCCGTTGGCCAGAACGCGGGCGCCGCACCAGCCGCCGGCGGGCCCCTTGCAACGGATCTCGGCGTTCACCCACACGGTGATCATCGACTGCTCTCCCCTGCGCAGGTGGACGTGCACCCGGCCGCAGTCGAGGTCCGTCCACTCGTTGCCTTTGACGGTCTGCGCGTGGCCGGTGGCGCTGGTCTCGATCTGATGGCCGGCATGCCTCGTCCAGAACCGCCAGCAGCGATCGGCGGGCGCGGCCGCCGGAGGCGGAGGTGAGGGCGTGGGATCACCGTCCTCCGCCGACGCCCGCGCGGGCGCCCCCGGGAACAGCGAGAAAGGCACGGCCACGAGGACGGCGCACACCGTCGTCAGCGCGTGGCCGGCCAGAAGGCGCCCGAACATGTCTCCCCCGAAACAGGCCGATATCGGAGTGCGGAGCAATTCCGCCCCCTTTTTCGGGAACCGCGGACGCCCAGCACCTGCGCAGCGATCATGCCCTTCGGTGAACCGGCGAAACAGCGAAGAAAGCAGCCGGGAAAGCAACCAGATGGGCGTCTGCCCGCGAAACAGACGTAGGCGGCGAGCGGCTTCCAAACCAAAGGAAAGGGGCGGTCCGGATGGCCGGACCGCCCCTTCTCAGTCAGCTGTCAGACGTGTTCCCGTTCAGCGCGGAACAGGCTCAGGCCAGGCGGGCGAGGGCGTGATGCAGGCGCACGGACGCGCGCTCGGCCCGCTTGCGGGCCTTGTGGATTCTCTGCATGCGCAGGATGAGGCGCTGCTCTTCGGCCTCTTGGTGGAGGGTTCGTATTCGGTCACGAACCAGCTCTTCATTCATATATGGCATGTCGGCGCTCCAGGCGGGAAGAAAGCCCATCAGATTTGTTCCTTTTCTGCTCTCGGGGTTTACCGGCGGATTCTCAGGCTGCGACCGGGGTCTTACGGGGACGCCCCCGGGGCCTCTTCTTGGGGACGACGACCCCCCGGAGGACCAGCTCGCCGCCCCAGACGCCCCACGGCTCCTCGCGCTCCAGCGCGCGGGCCAGGCAGGCCTTCTGGATCGGGCACCCTCCGCAGAGGGCCTTGGCGAACTCGACGTCCTCGGGAGACTCGGCGAACCACAGGTCTGGGTCGGTACGACATGGAATCTCGGCTTCGTCGACCAGATCCATGATCGCCTCAACCGCCATCTTCGTCACCTTTCTGTCTGAACCGCTAGGTCTGGTCATTCACCTCGTGGGTGGGCGGATATGGCGGCGAAAAACAAGAAGGCCGCGGATCCTTGGTGCGGATCCGCGGCCTGGAGGCTGTGCCAACCGGTCAGGTTATGACCGGTGGCCTCCAGGGAGGCGGACCCTGCACCCCAGCGTTGGAGGTGCCCGTGGTCGGGATCTTGGCGTCGCCGAACAGACGGCCGAGCATGGCCGAACGGTCGGAGACGGGGACGGTGGTACGGGTGCCGACAGCAGCGGCCGCCTTGCGCATCTGCGCCTGAGTGAAGGCGGTCTTCTCCTGTCGAAGCTTGGCCTCACCATGGACCGTGAGCCCAAGGGCGGCGGTCATGGCGATCGGGGCAGCGCGACGGATGCCGGTGACCGGAACGTCACACGGGAAGGCGACCGACTGCGTCGCGGGCGTGCCGATATAGGTCAGCTTCACAGGGGGTCACCTCCCAAGGTGTTCGATGGGGCCGGACATACGGATCGTCCGACCGGCTTGTGCACGACTCTAAACGGGGAGCCGGGAACCCGGCAACATATTTTCTACCTGCGATTTCACGGATTCGCTACACGGATCATGCACTCCTGCACCACCGAGACCGTCAGGTCACCCGAGGCGGTGAACATCTGCCCGCGGGCGAGCCCCCGGGCGTTGCCCGACCAGGGCGACTCCTGGGCGTACAGCACCCAGTCGTCCACCCGCAGCGGCCGGTGGAACCACATGGCGTGGTCGAGGGAGGCGCCGACGATGTTCGAGGCGCCCCACGCCAGGCCGTGCGACAACAGCACGGTGTCCACCAGGGTGTAGTCGGAGGCGTAGGCGGCCAGCACGACGTGCAGCAGCGGGTCGTCCGGCAGGTCGGCGTCGTAGCGGAACCACACCTGCGTCTCGGAGGTGCGCAGCGAGGGGTCGCCGACGGCCTCCCAGGTGAGCGGGGTGACATAACGCAGGTCGGCCGGGCGGGGCCTGGACAGCCACTCGCGCCACGGCTCGACGTCGCCCACCAGCGCGCGCATGCGGTCGCGGAACAGCGGGATGCTCTCGGGGTCGGGCACCTGCGGCATCGTGGCCGCCTGGTGGGTGACGCCCTCCTCGGCCGCGTGGAAGGACGCGGACATCGTGAAGATGGCCTTGCCGTGCTGGATGGCCACCACCCGGCGGGTCGTGAACGACCGCCCGTCGCGCACCCGCTCGACGTTGTAGACGATCGGGATCGCCGGGTCGCCGGGCCGGATGAAGTAGGCGTGCAGGGAATGGACCCAGCGGTCGGCCGGCACGGTGCGCCCCGCCGCGACCAGCGCCTGGGCGGCCACCTGACCGCCGAAGACCCGCTGGATGCGCTCCTCGGGGCTGCGGCCCCGGAAGATGTCGTTCTCGATCTGCTCCAGATCGAGCAGATCGAGAACCTCCTTGAGCGCCTCGTTCACGTCACTTCCCCTCCGCGGCAGATGCTGAGCACGGCCTCGCCGTACCGCTCGAACTTCACTCGGCCGATGCCGGCGATCGCCAGCAGGTCCTCCTCGGTGATGGGAACCCGTTCGGCCATGGCCTGGAGCGTAACGTCTGTGAACACCACATAGGCGGGCACCTTGCCCTCCTTGGCCGCGGACGTGCGCCAGACCTTGAGGCGTTCGAGCAGGCCCTCGTCGTAGTCGGCGGGACAGGTGGCGCAGCGGCCGAGCTTCTGCTCGGCGGCGGCCGTCAGCGTCTTGGCGCAGACCCGGCAGTGGATGGGCGTCGCGACGCGCACCTGCCCGGCGCGCCGGTCGCGGGAGGGCGCCGCGCGGCCGGCCCCGGAGGCGGCGCCGGTGAGGCCGTCGAGGAAGCGTGACGGCCTGCGCGCCTTGCGCCCGCCCGGCGACCGGGCGAGCGCCCACGACACGTGCAGGTGGACGCGGGCCCGCGTGACGCCGACGTAGAGCAGCCGGCGTTCCTCCTCCACCTGCTCGGGGCTCTCGGCGTAGATGATCGGCAGCATGCCGTCGGTGAGGCCGACCAGGAAGACGGCGTCCCATTCGAGGCCCTTGGCCGCGTGCAGCGAGCCGAGCGTGACGCCGTCGATGGGCGGCGCGTGCTGCTCGGTGGCCCGGCGCTCCAGCTCGGCGACCAGCGCCGGGAGGTCGCCCCCTTCGGCGGCCAGGTCTTCGGCCAGCTCGGCCAGCGCCCGCAGCGACTCCCAGCGCTCGCGGGCCGTGCCCCCGGACGGCGGCTCGGCCGTCAGCCCGATGCCGCCCAGGATGTCGTGCACCGCCTGCGCCAGCGGCTCCTGGTCGTTGGCCGAGCGGGCCGCGCCCCGGAGCAGCACGACGGCCTGCCGCACCTCGGGACGCTCGAAGAACCGCTCGGCGCCGCGCAGAAGGTAGGGGAGGCCGGCCTGGGCGAACGCCTGCTCGTACGCCTCGGACTGGGCGTTGACGCGGTACAGCACCGCGATCTCGCGCGCGGGCACGCCCCGGGAGAGCAGCTCCTTGACCCGCCGGACGACCGTCTGGGCCTCGGCGGCCTCGTCGTCGCACTCGGCGAACACCGGCGCCGGGCCGTCGGGGCGCTGGGCGACCAGCTCCAGCCGGTGCGGCGTGCGCGCCTTGGCCAGCACGTCGTTGGCCAGGCCGACGACCTGCGGGGTGGAACGGTAGTCGCGCACCAGCCGCACGACCGTGGCCGTGGGGTGCTCGACGGCGAAGCCGGTGAGGTAGCGCGGTGTCGCGCCGCTGAAGGAGTAGATCGTCTGGTTGGGGTCGCCGACCACGCACAGGTCGTCACGGCCGCCGAGCCAGGTGTCGAGCAGCAGCTTCTGCAGGGGGTTGACGTCCTGGTACTCGTCGACCACGAAGTAGCGGTACTGCTGGCGGATCTGGTTCGCGACCTCCTGGTGCTCGGTCATCACCGCGGCGGTGAGCTCCAGGATCGTCTCGAAGTCGACGAGGTGGCGCTCGCGCCGGAGCGCCTCGTACCCCTCGAAGAGGCGGCCGACCTCCTCGGCGGGGATGGGAGGGGTGCGGCCGGCCTTGACGGCGAGGGCCGGGTAGTCCTCCGGGGAGACCTGCGTCACCTTGGCCCACTCGATCTCGGCGGCGACGTCGCGCAGCTCGCCGCGGTCGGGGTTGCGCCGGACGGCCCGGGCCGCCTCCACCAGCAGCGGCAGCTTGGACTCCACCACCCGCGGCGGCTCGCCGCCGATGACACGCGGCCAGAAGTAGGTGAGCTGGCGCAGCGCCGCGGCGTGGAAGGTGCGGGCCTGGACGCCGTGGACGCCGAGCCCGCGCAGCCGCTGCTTCAGCTCGCCCGCGGCCCGGGTGGTGAACGTCACCGCGAGCACGCTCTGCGCGTCGACGACGCCGGTGCGGACGGCGTGCGCGACGCGGTGCGTGATGGCCCGGGTCTTGCCGGTGCCGGCCCCGGCGAGCACGCACACCGGCCCCCGCACCGCCTCGGCGACCTCGCGTTGTTCCGGGTCGAGCCCTGCGAGAGCGTCTTCGGGCTCCAACTCGCCTCCTACCGTGCGATGCGGACAGGTGTGCCATCATCCTTCCAGCACCACACCACGAACGTCGCGTCGCGTATGCACCAGGGGTCGGTTTGCCCCACAATGGGGCTCGTGATTCCGGGGAAGGGAACAGATCAGTGAGACGTGCGGCAACGGTGGGTGCGCTCGCGCTGGCCGCCGTCCTTCTCACTCCGGCCGCGGCGATGCCGGCCGGCACCGACACCGACGCGGCGGCACCGGTCCCCGTGGCCTCGCCCACGGCGGCGCCCCCGCCCGACGACCCGCTCGCCTCCACCGTCGTGCGCACGTTCTCCTACGGCAAGAAGACCCGCCAGCGCATGGAGGCGTGGTGGCAGCCCGGCACCGCGCGCAAGCCGGGCGTGTTCGTCCTGCACGGCGGCTGGTGGAGCGGCGGCGACAAGAAGTACATGACCGAGGTCAGCCGCTCGTACGCCCAGCTCGGCTACACGGTCTTCAACCTCAACTACCGCCTCTCGCAGGACGCCGCGTGGCCCGCGCAGCGCAACGACACGCTCGCCGCGATCGCCGCCGCCCGCAGGCACGCCGACTACTTCTCCTTCGACCCCGACCGCTACGTCCTCATCGGGTTCTCGGCCGGCGGCCACATCGCCACCTCCGTCGGCACCTACAAGGACGGCCTGCGCGGCCTGCGGGGCGTCGTCGGCATCTCCCCGGTCGTCTCCCCGCTCACCGCCTACTCCGACGGCGACGACGGCGCCGACCCCGAGCAGCGCAAGCTCCGCCAGGCCGCCGTCGCGCTCGCGGGCGGATGCCGTCCGACCGGCGCCTGCGCGCGTGTCTGGTCGAGCATGGAAGTGCCCTGGCACGCGAGCCGGCGCGACGCGCCGGTGCTGAGCGTGCACTCCGCCGACGAGTTCGTCCCCGCCTACCACAGCGAGCTGCTGAAGAACGAGCTCAATCAGGTGGGGGTGGCCATGAACGTGCGGGTGGTGCCGGGGTTCTACCACAGCTCCCCGCTGTACCGGGAGCCCGGCGTGGCGGCGGGCGTCCAGGAGTGGGTGGCCGCCAAGCTGGCGGCGCCCGCGCCCCAGGCCCGGCAGCCGGAGCGCAAGCCGGCCGGCGCGCATCTGCCGACCCTGCGCAGGGTCGGCACCCTTTAGGTCCCCGGCACGCCGCCCTGGGGGCCCGGGCGCGCGGCGTTCGCGGGGAACACGAGACATTCTCGTAGTGTTTCCACGTAGTGCTATGCCATCCGGAGGACGCGAAGGGATAGATCACGCTATGGCGCTCAAGGTGTACACCACAAGCTGGTGCGGTCCGTGCAGGCGGCTGAAGAGCCAGCTCTCGCGGGAGGGGATCGCCTATGACGAGATCGACATCGAGTCCGACCCCCGCGCCGCCGCGTTCGTGGAAAGCGTCAACGGCGGCAACCAGGTCGTCCCGACCGTGGTGCTGGAGGACGGCACCGCGCTGACCAACCCCTCCGTCATCCGCCTCAAGCAGCTCCTGTCACGCGCCGAGGCGTAGAAGCGGGGAACGGAGACGGCGGGCCACGTGGCGGCCCGCCGTTCGCGTGCCGGGAGACGCCCGCGGGTCACCAGTCGCCGGTGAGCGGGGAGCCGTACCAGGTCTCGATGAGGCGCCGGGCGATGGAGACGCCCGGGGGCAGGCGGATCTCGCCGCTCTCGACGGCGGCGCGCAGCTCTTCGCGGGTCACCCACATCGCCTCGGCGATCTCGTCGCCGTCGAGCGTGATGCGCGTGGACGTCGCCTCGGCGAAGAAGCCGAGCATCAGGCTGCGCGGGAACGGCCAGGGCTGGCTGCCGAGGTAGCGGGTGGCGGCGACGGTGACGCCGACCTCCTCCAGGACCTCTCTGGCGACGGCCTGCTCCAGCGACTCCCCGGACTCCACGAACCCGGCGAGCACCGAGAACCGGCCCTCGGGCCACTGCGGGCCGCGGGCCAGCAGGCAGCGGTCGTCGGCGTCGCGCACCAGCATGATCACCGCCGGGTCGACCCGGGGGAAGTGCTGGCTGCCGTCGTCGGGGCAGACCCGCATGTGGCCGCCGGCGACGACGGTCGTGCGGGCCCCGCACCTCGGGCAGTGCTCGTGGGTGGTGTGCCAGGCCTCCAGGGCCACGGCGTTGACCAGCAGGCCGGCGTCGCGGTCGCCGAGCGCCGCGCCCGCCCTGCGCAGCCCCTCGGCCGCGATGTCGGCCCAGTCGGGGACGTCCTGGACGGCTTCGGCCACCTCGGTCTCGCCCTGCGGCGGCACGACTCCCGCGCCGGCGACGGCAGCGGCGACCCGCGCGTCCGGCGACGCGGCCCGGCCGTCCCGCGCGCCGGGCGCGGCCTCGGCGACCTCGGTGCCGGGCGCGGTGGGGTTCAGCGGGCCGTCCACGGCGACGGCGAAGTAGGCGACGCCCTCGGGGTCGACGCCGAGCAGGTAGCGCTCCCCGGGCGGTGTCTGGTGCGGCGCGAGGAACACGAGCTCGGCGGTGTCGTCGTGCCGCCGGACCAGCGTGTGACCGTCGCCGACGAGCAGGACGCGGGTCGCGGGGTCGGCCCAGGCGGTCTTGAGCCAGGCCTCGTCGGTGCGGTGGACGGCCGAGCGGTCGACGCCGCCGCGCGCCAGGAGCAGGGGACCCAGCAGCCCTTCGCCTCGCCGGCTCTCCGCCACGCGCGCCTCCTCCTCGTTTCGGTCGCCCATCCTATGTCGCGCCGTACGGCGCCCCATACGCCCCTCGGCACCACGCCTGGTAAAGGCGACACCGCCGACAACACGGACTTTCCCCACGATTAGCATCTCAGGCAGCGGGCTGACCTCCCGGCGGCTAGGATTCCACCGGTTAGGTTAGCCTTACCTGATCCGGGGGTGCTCTGGCGTGCGGCTGTACATCACCGCGCTCAACCCGACCGACGCTGTCACCGGAGGGTTCCTGCCCGCGGCCCGGGCGCTCGGCTGCGAGGTCACCCTGCTCACCGACCAGCCCGAGCGCTACCCCGGCACCGAGGCGATCCAGACCGACGTCCGCGACGCCCGCGCGGTGGTCGAGACGATCGCCCGCCACCATCCGCCCGCCGCCGTCTTCTCCAACTCCGACCACCTCCAGCCCGAGACCGCACTGGCCGCCGGCTACTTCGGCCTCCCGGGCAAGGACTGGCGCGCCTGCCTCACCGCGAAGAACAAGGCGCTCACCCGGCGGGCGCTCGCCGCCGCCGGCGTCGAGACGGTACGCTCCGCGCGCCTGGCGCCCGGGGAGCCGGCGCCGCCCGACCTCGCCTACCCCGTCGTGGTGAAGCCGCGCGAGGGCGTGGCCAGCGAGGACGTCACGCTGGCGCGCGACGCCGCCGAGCTCGAACGTGCCGTGGCCGCCGCGCGCGCCCGGCGCCCCGGTGCGGCCCTCGTCGCGGAGGAGTACCTCGAAGGCCCGCTGCACACGCTCGAAACGCTCGGCGACGGCCGGTCCACGCACGTGCTGGGGGGCTTGCGCACCACACTCGGCCCCCTGCCGCACTTCGTGGAGGAACGCCTCGACTGGGACCCGTCGCACCTCCCGTCCGGCCCCGCCCTCTCCCCGGCGCCACCGGACGCCGGCCCCCGCGCGGCCGAACGGCGACCGGCCGGCGCAAGGGAGACCGACGGCCAGCGCTCCCGCGCGCGGGGAAACGACGGCCGGGCGGCCGGGGAGCATGTGCTGCGGGCGCTGGCAGCCGTCGGCGCCGGGTTCGGGGCCTGCCACACCGAGTACGTGATGACCGAACGCGGGCCGCGGATCGTCGAGGTCAACTACCGGCTCATCGGCGACACGTGTGACTTCCTGCTGGCCGAGCTGCTGGGCGTCCCGCTCTTCGAGTGGGTGCTGCGCGTCCACCTGGGCGAGCCGGCCCCGGCCCCTCCCCCGGTGACCGGGCACGGGGCCGCCGTGAGCCTGGTCGCCGACCGTCCGGGCGTGGTCACCCGCGCGCCCGGCGACGTGGCCGAGACGGTCGGCGGCACGCGGGTCAGGCACCGGCCGCTGCGCGCGGTGGGCGACACGATCGAGCTGACCCGCACCAACCGCGACTACCTCGGCGTGGTGCGCGGCGTCGGCCCCGGACGCGACTCCGTCGACAAGGCCATCGAGGACTTCTCCGCCCGCCACCCGTGGACGATCGAGTGACCCGAGACCCCGGCCCCGCGGACCACGCCGTGGCCGCGAAGTCCACCGCGCGCGAAGCCGGGCAGGGCCCGCCGCACGCGGCCGGGGCGGCGTCGGCGCGAGCGGACGAGAGCCCGGCACGCACGGCCGACAACCCGGCGCGAGCGGACGAGAGCCCGGCGCGTGCGGCGGATGTGTCCGACGGGGAGGGACGCCTCGCGCGGCGGGTGCTCGACGCGTTGCTGCGTGAGGACTACGGGGGGCTGGCCGCCCGGGTGACGCGGGCCAAGGAGGGCGTGCGGCTGGTGCTGCCGTCCGGACGCGCGGTCGGGCTCGTGCCCGGCCTCCTGTTCCAGGACTTCGTGGTCGCCCCGCACGAGCCGCTGGCCCTGGCCGAGGTCCTGGCGGCGCTGCGCGCGGTCGCCTCCCCCGCCGACGCCGAGGGCGTGGCGGCGTTCGCCGAGGAGTGCCGCGCGGCGCTGCGCGGGGACGACCTGCACCGGGCGAGCCGGGCGGCCGTCCTCGACCGCCTGCGGCGCGTCGGGCCCGGCCCGACGATCGCGTTCGAGGCGCTGGCCGGGTTCGCCGAGCACCCGGTCTATCCCGCGTCCCGCGCCCGCCAGGGCCTGTCGGACGAGGAGGTCACGGCGTACGCGCCGGAGTTCGCGCCGAGCTTCGCCCTGGAGTGGGTCTCGGTGCCGGCCCGGTGGGTCGTGCGGTCGGGCGAGCCGCCCCGCTGGTGGCCCGGCGACGGCGGGCCCCAGGCGCTGCTCCCGGTGCACCCGCTGACGTACGGCACGGTGCTGCGGATCCCCGGCGTGACCGCCGCCGCCGGGCCGCGCCTGCGGGTGCGGCCCACCCTGTCGATGCGCACGGTCGAGGTCGGCGCCCGCACGCACCTGAAGCTGCCGCTGGCCACCAGCACGCTCGGGGTGCGCAACCGGCGCTCCATCAAGCCGGACACCCTCGCCGACGGCGCGCGGGCCGAGCGGCTGCTGCGCGAGGTGCTGGCGAGGGAGCCCGGCCTCGACGTCCTGCTCGCCGACGAGCAGACCTACGGCCACGCCGGGCACGAGTACCTGGGGTGGATGGTCCGGCGCCTTCCGCCCGGCGAGATCGTCCCGGCGGCCGCGCTGCTCGCCCCCTCCCCGTGGCCGCCGCCCCCCGGCCGCGGCAGGAGGCGCGGCGCCCCGGCGCCCCCCGCCGGCCGCCGGGTGCTGGACGACCTCGCCGCCCGCCACTTCGGCGGCGACGCCCGCGCGCTGCTCACCTGGTACCTGCGCACCTTGATGGCGTGGAACGTCCGGCTGTTCGTGACGTACGGCATCGCGCTGGAGGCGCACCAGCAGAACCTCGCCCTGGTGTTCCGCCGGGGGGCCCGCCCCCGGCTGCTGGTCAAGGACAACGACGGGCTGCTCGCCTCGCCCGACCTGCTGCGCCGCGCGGGGCCGGCCGTGCCCGGCTTCGCCGACCGGCGCATGCTCACCGACGACCCGCACGCCCTGGCCGACGTGTTCGTCACGATCACCCTGCACCTGGCCGCCGCCGCGGTCGCGTTCGGGGCGGGCCACGGCGACCTGGTCGCCGCCGCCCTGGAGGAGGCGCTCGACGGGTACGGCGGCCATCCGATGGCGCGCCTGCTGCGCGCCCGCACCCTGGAGGCGGCGCGGCTCGTCGGCAAGTCGATGGTGAGCGCGGGAACGCTCGCCGACCGGGCGCGCGTCGCCGCCGACGTCAACAAGCACTACGGGACCAGCGGGCCCAACTACCTGCGTCAGCACCTACGCGGAGAGGCGAACTGATGGACCGCGCCGTACTGGACTCCCCTGCCGACATCGCGGAGGACGCGGCGCTGGCGGCCCTGCTGCGCTGCTGTGTGCGCGAGGTGGCCGGGCCGCGTGGGCAGGTGTGGGACGCCGACCCCTACCTGCTGCTGCGCCTCGGCGGGGAGCTCATCCGGGTGCCGGCCTCCGGGGGGCTGGCCCTGCGCTTCGACGGGCCGGCCGAGCGGCTGGAGCGCGGGGCGTGGCTGCCGCTGTCCGTCGAGCGGCTGGTCGGGCTGGTCGAGGCCGAGCCGGGCGTCCGCGGCGACAACGACGAGTTCGCCGGGCAGGTGATCGCCAGCCGCACGGCCATCTCCGACCTGCTGCGCGGCCGGGGCCGGCCGCCCGCGGACGATCCGTGGCTGGCGTCCGAGCAGGCGCTGGTGTTCGGCCACCCGTTCCATCCCTCGCCCAAGGCCGCGGGCCCGGGGTGGCTGCGGTACGCGCCGGAGGCGCACGCCCGCTTCCCGCTGCGGCTGCTCGGCGTGCGGGACGACGTGCTGGCCGCCGAGGGCGACGCTGGGGCGATCGACGGCCTCGGCGCGGCGCCGCCCGGATACACGCTGCTGCCCGCGCACCCGTGGCAGCTCGAACTGCTCGGCGCCGAGCTGGCCGCGCCGTTCGCGGACGGCCTGCTGCTCGACCTCGGGGAGAGCCGCGGCATGGCCGTCCCCACCTCCTCGGTGCGCACGGTGTACGAGCCGCGGATCCGCAAGTGCCTGAAGTTCAGCATCGACGTGCGGATCACCAACTGCGTCCGGAAGAACGCCTGGTACGAGCTGACCGCGGCGGCCGAGCTCAGCGCCCGCCTGGGCCCGGTCTTCGCCGACCTGGCGCGGCGCTTCCCCGGCACCGGCTGGCTGCCCGAGCCCGGGTACCGGTCGGCGGCGCTGGGCACGCGCCTGCTGGAGGGGCTGGGCGTGATCGTCCGCGCCGGCCCGTGGGACGTCACCGGGCCGGGCGTCACGCCGCTGCTCGCCGGAGCGCTGGCCGCCCCGCGACCCGAGGACGACCCCGAACCCCGGCGGGACGCCCGGGGCGCGGCCGAGGAGGCCCTGCGGCGCGACCCCGTGGGCTGGTGGGGGGCGTACGTCGACCGTGTGGCGCCGCCGGTCTTCGACGCCTACTTCCGGCACGGCGTGGTGCTGGAACCCCACCTGCAGAACGTGCTCGTCGGGGTGGACCCCTCGGGCACGCCGGTCGAGGCGGTCTTCCGCGACATGGAGGGCACCAAGCTGGTCGCCGGGCGGCACGACCTCTCCCGCCTGCCCGGCGCGGTCGCCCGTGCGGCGACGTACGACGCCGCGAGGGGGTGGGACCGCGTGGTGTACTGCCTCATGGTGAACCATCTGCCCGAGATCGCGGCCACGGTCGCCGCCGCCGCGGCCCGGGCGACCACGGTCCCGGGGCCGGCCGCCCGGAAGGCGGCGGAGGCCCTGCTCCGCGAGCTGTGGGCGGACGCCCGCGCCCGCGTCGCCCGCTACGCCGGAGAGCACCACCGCCCCCCGCAGCAGCTCCGCGACCTGCTGGCCGGCGCGCCGCTCCCCGCCAAGGCCAACCTGTCGGCCCGCCTGACCCGCTCCCCCGACCGCGACGCCGGCTACGTCCCCGTCGCCAACCCCTTCGCGGCGGTACCCGCATGACCCTCCCGTCCCCCGGCGAGCGCGCCGTGCACCGCGCGGGCCCGGACGCCCCCGGCTCCGGCGGGAGCACCGTCCACCGCCCCGGCGGGAGCGCGGTCGCCTCCGGCGCCGGTGAGCACGCCACGCACCGCACCGGCACGAGCGCGGTCGTCCCCGCCACCGGTGAGCACGCCACGCACCGCGCCGGTGCGCGGGTGGTCGTGCCCGATCGGGTGCGGGAACGCGCGCTCGGCCTCGGCGGCGGGCTGCCCGCCTACCTGTACGACCTTCCCGGCCTCGACCGGCACGCGGCGGAGGTGCGGGAGGCGCTGGCGGGCGTGGAGCTGTACTACGCGGTCAAGGCCAACCCCGACGCCCGCCTGCTCCGCGTGCTCGCCCCGTACGTCGACGGGTTCGAGGTCTCCTCGGGCGGCGAGGTGGCGCATGTGCGCTCGGTGCTGCCCGGCGCCCGGCTCGCCTTCGGCGGGCCCGGCAAGACCGACGCCGAGCTCGCCCTGGACGTCCACCGCCTGCACGTGGAGAGCCCCGGCGAACTGCGCCGCGTCCTCGCCACCGGCCGCCCGGTGGACGCGCTGCTCCGCGTGAACCTGGACGTCCCCGTCGAAGGGGCGTCCCTCACGATGGGCGGCGGCGCGACCCCGTTCGGCATGGACCCCGAAGGCGTCCACGAGTGCCTGCGCCTGCTCCGGGACCAGCCCGGCGGCGTACGGTTGCGTGGTTTTCACGCGCATCTGGCCAGCGGGCTGGGGGCCGCCGCGCTGCTCGGGCTCGCCGAGGCCGTCCTGGGCCACAGCCGCGAGCTGGGGGCCGTGGAGACCAACCTGGGCGGCGGCATGGCCGTGTCCTACGCGGACCCGGAGGACCGTTTCGACTGGGCCGCCTACGGCAAGGGCCTCGCGGCCCTGCGCGCGCCGGGCGAGACCCTGCGCGTGGAGCCCGGCCGGGCGGTGACCGCGTACTGCGGCTGGTACCTGACCCGGGTGCTCGACGTGAAGCGGGTGCACGGGGAGGTCTTCGCGGTCCTCACCGGCGGCACCCACCACCTGCGCACCCCGGCGGCCAAGGGCCACGACCACCCCTTCGCCGTCCTGCCCACCGGCCGCCCCGGCTCGGGCGTGACCGACACCCCCGTCACCCTGGCCGGCCAGCTCTGCACCCCCAAGGACGTCCTGGCCCGCCGCGTCGTCACCTCGGTGAACGTCGGCGACACCGTCGCCTTCCCCATGGCCGGCGCCTACGCCTGGACGATCTCCCACCACGACTTCCTCATGCACCCCAAGCCCGCCTTCCACTACCTCACCTGACCACCCGACCGGCCCACCGCACCCGGCGCCGACGTCGGGGGGCCCTCGGTCCTCTTCGTCCACACCGCCGGGTGCGTGAGTGCGCGGCGAAGTGGCGGCGGTCCCGCGCTGGGGGGCACCCGCGCGACGGCACGGGTGGGCCGGGTGAGGGTCGCCCTTGACAAGGCCGCGCCGAAGGCATTCGAGCGGCGACCAGGTTGGTCTCCAGGCGGTCCCGCGCCGGGTTCCGGGGCGGGCCGACGAGGGTTCCGCCAGCCCGGCAGGACGAGTCACACCCCCGCGTCGCCGGGCGTCGACGAGTGGTACCCGCGTCGCCGGGTCGCGGTGGTGCGGCGCCGTCAGCGGTCCTGGGGGATGGACTCGATCAGGGCTATCAGGCCCGCGGCGTCGAGGAGGTCGACCGGGCGGACGGTCTGGTTGGAGCGGACGTAGTGGAAGGCGGCGCCGACCTTGGTCAGGGGGACGGATGCCAAATGGGACCAGGCCAGGCGGTAGGCGGCCAGCTGGACGGCCGCGGCCTTGGCGGCGGGGCCCCTCGGGCGTTCGCCGGTCTTCCAGTCGACGACGACGTAGCCGTCGCCGTCGGTGAAGACGGCGTCCATGCGGCCGCGTACCAGGCGGTCGGCGATCATGGTCTCGAAGGGGACCTCCAGGTCGACCGGCTCCTGGGACGCCCAGGGGCTCTCCTCGAAGCGGGCCTGCAGCTCGGCGAGGCGGACGTCGACGTCGGAGACGTCGTCGGCGGCGCCGGGCAGCTCCAGGTCGTCGATGAGCCGCTGCTGGCCCCAGCGGCCCTCCAGCCAGCGGTGGAAGGCGGTGCCGCGCCGGGCGAGCGGGGCGGGGCGGTGCGGGAGCGGGCGGCGGATCTGGCGGGCCAGGGCCGCGGGGTCGGACGCCAGGGTGACCAGCGAGGAGACGGTCAGGTGGGCGGGCAGCTCCACGACCTCGCCGCCGCGCCGCCGGTGCTGGTCGCGCTCGCGTAGCAGCAGCTCGGTGTCGCGCGCCCAGGCGCGCGCCCGGTCGCGTTCCCACTCGCGCAGGGGGGTGTCCGGCTCGGCCGGGTCGGGCGTCGCGGTGCCGTTGATGGCCTCCATGACCATGTCGGCGCCGCCGCGGACCGCCTCGTGCCGCTGACCGCCGGGCGGCGCCGGCCACTCCGCCGCCGGGGGCTCCACCAGCAGCGGGTTGACGGCCCCCTCCTCGGGCTCGGGGGCCCAGAAGGCGGCCTGCCCGGAGGCGTCCCTGATCTCCACCAGGAAGTCGGACGGGTCGAGCGGCCTGGCGGCGCTCCCCCACCGGTAGCCCGACGCGATCAGCAGGTAGTGCGCGCGCGTGACCGCGACGTAGGCGAGGCGCCGCTCCTCCATCAGGTCGCGCTCGCGGCAGCGCTCCTCGAACGCGGCGAGGTCGTCCTTCTCCAGCCCGGCCAGCACCGGCAGGTCGGCGCGGTCGCCGCGCAACGAGTAGGGCAGCTTGCGCGGGTTCTCCGTCCACCGCGAGTTGGTCACCGGCGTGGCCGGGAACACGCTGCCCTTCGCCAGGGCGCCCTTCTGGGTGGTGACCTGCGAGAGGCCGGGCACCACGACGACGGGCCACTCCAGCCCCTTGGAGGCGTGCACGGTCATCAGCTTGACGCTGTTGGTCTCGCCGACCCGCCCGGCCTCCAGGCCGAACTCCTCCGACTCCGCGGCCTTGAGATAGGCCAGGAAGGCGCCCAGCGTCGGGTCCTCGGAGTCCCCGGCGAACCGTGACGCGGCGTCCAGGAAGGCGTCGAGGTCGGCGCGCGCGGTGAGCGGCCCGCCGCCCCTGGCGGCCACCTCGACGTCCAGGCCCATGCGCCGCTCGATCTCGGCGATCAGGTCGGGCAGCGGCTGGCCCGCGTGCGCCCGCAGGGTGCGCAGTTCGTGCGCGAGGCGCGGCAGGCGGGCGCGGGCGAGCGGGGAGAAGTGCTCCAGCCACTGGGGGCGGTCGGGCAGCTCGTCCAGGGCGTCGACCAGGCTGCCGCGCTCCTCGGCCATGTCGGCGACGACCTGTTCGAGCGGGTCGTCGGCCGCCGGGCCGCCGCGGTTGCCCACGGTGAGCTCCCGGGCCCGGTCGCCGAGCACCTTCATGTCGGCGGGCCCGATGCGCCAGCGCGGCCCGGCCATCAGCCGCACGAGGGCGTCGCCCGCCGTGGGCTCGTACAGCACGCGCAGCGTCGCCACCAGGTCGGCGACCTCCGGGACGGTGAGCAGGCCGCCCAGGCCGACGACCTCCACCGGGATGTCGCGGGCCTCCAGCGCCCGCCGCAGGGCGGGGAACTGGGCCCGCCTGCGCGCCAGGACGGCGATGTCCTGCGGCTGCAGAGCCGTGACGCCGCCCCAGATGCCCGCACGCACCTTCTCGCGCAGCTTGTCGCGCTCGCCGTCGGTCCAGGGCAGGCCGTCGGGCGCCGTCTCCCTGCCCAGCATTCGAGCCACGCCGTCGGCGATCCAGGCGGCCTCGTCGTCGGCGGTCTCGTGGAAGGCGGTCACCACCCGGCCGCGCGCCACGCGGGTGCCGCCCGGGACGAGCACGGGCACCTCGCGCGCCTCCTCGCGCAGCGGCACCTGCACGCGGGCCGCGACGTCCAGGATCTTCTCGCCGTTGCGGAAGCTGACCGACAGCCGTCGGACGGCCGCGGGCTCGCCCGCGGCGCGCGGGAAGTCGCTGACGAAGCGCTTGAGGTTGCCCGAGGACGCCCCCCGCCAGCCGTAGATCGACTGGCACGGGTCGCCCACGGCGGTCACCGGGTGGCCCCCGCCGAACAGGGCGCGCAGCAGCACGAGCTGGGCGTGGCTGGTGTCCTGGTACTCGTCGAGCAGGACCACGGAGAACCTGCCGCGCTCGATGGCGCCGACCTCGGGATGCCGGTCGGCGATGCGGGCGGCCAGCGCCATCTGGTCGCCGTGGTCGACGGTCTCGCGACTCCGCTTGAGCCGCTCGTACGCCTCCACAAGGGGCAGGAGCTGCTCGCGCACCGCCTGGACGCGGCCGGGCTTGCGCTGGGCGAGCGTCGGCCTGCCCGGGAGCCGGGCGAGGCGCTCGCCGAGCCAGTGGCCCACCTCGCGCACCTCGCCGGGCGTGCGCAGGTGCTCCGACAGCTCACCCGCGAGGTCGAGCACGGCGGCGGTCACCGAGGGCGGGGCGAGGTCGACGTGGTCCATCGGCCCGTCGTACCGGCCGACGACACGAGCGGCCATCTGCCAGGCCACGGCCGGGCTGACCAGCCGCATGGTCGGCTCCATCGCCTCGCGCAGCGCGTGGTCGGTGACCAGCCGCGCCGCGTACGCGTGGTAGGTGGACACGGTGGGCTCGGCCTCCAGCAGCCCGGCCGGGGCCAGCCCGACCTCGGCGAGCCGGGTGAGCCGCTTGCGCACGCGGGCGGCCAGCTCGGCGGCGGCCTTGCGGGTGAACGTCAGGCCGAGCACGCGGTCGGGCGCGACCAGGCCGTTGGCCACCAGCCACACGACGCGGCCCGCCATGGTCTCGCTCTTGCCCGAGCCCGCGCCCGCCACCACGACCATCGGCTGCAGCGGCGCCTCGATGACGGCGGCCTGCTCCGGGGTGGGGGGCGGGATGCCGAGCTTGCCGGCCAGCTCCATGGGCCCGAGCAGCGCGGGCCCCGACCCGCCCGAGCCGGGAGCCGCGGGCCCCGGCGTACGCGGCCCTAGCACGCCACGCCCCGCCCGGCCCCGGACGCCCGCGGCGCGACACGCGCACCCCGCCGGCCGGCGGGGCACGATGGGCCGTGCCCCCGCCGGGCCGGTCGCGCACAGACCGCTCCGGCAGCGAAGGCACCGTGAGGCCGCGTTCGCCCCCGCGCGCCGATCGCCGGCACGCCCGCGAGGCGCACGGCGTCGCGCTCCGGGCGCCGGGCGGAGCTGGGGAGGGTTGTGCGGGCCGTGCCCGAGGGAGGGCCGGTGGGGGGCGGGGCTAGCAAACCTGGCCCCCGCTGTCGTTGACGGGACAGCTCGCCTTGGCGGCGCAGGTGCGGCAGCCGTCGTTGACGCGGGCGGTGAAGACGCCGGCGGCCATGCCGGTGGCGACGTTGTCGACCATCTCGCGCGCCCACCCGGGCTGGGCGTCGTCGCCGAGCGCGCCCTGCCGCTGCTCCCTGGCCTCCTTGCCGGCCGCCTTGCCGACCTGGACGAGCGCGGCGCCGCCGGGCTCGGTGAGGCCGTGCCGCTCGAAGGCGCCGAGCAGCGTCGCGAGCTGGTAGACGCCGAGCTGCGGGTGGCGGTCGAGCTCCGCGTCCGGCGGCTTGGTGGTGCCGGTCTTGAGGTCGATGATGACCGCGCGACCGTCGCCGTCACGCTCGACGCGGTCGACCCGGCCGCGGATCTGCACGCCGTCGGACAGCTCGGCGGTGAACGACTCCTCCACCGCGACCAGCTCGCGCAGGTTGCCCTCGTGCCAGCCGAGGAACCGGGACACCATCTGCTCGGCCACCACCCGCTGCTTGCGGTTGAACCACACGCCGCCGAAGTCGAGCTCGTCCCACACCTCGTCGAGCCGCTTGCCCAGGGTCTCGCCCCCCTGGCCGCCGACGGCGAGCGCGGCGATGGCGTGGATGACGCTTCCGAGGCTGCGGGACATGTCGGTGCCTGACGCGCCCACCGCCGTCTCCAGCAGCCAGCGCAGCCCGCACTTGCTGAAGTTCTCCACCGCCGACGGCGACACCCGGACGATGTTGTCGGGCCAGCTCAGCGGGCGGTCGTCGGACAGCGGCGTGAGCGCGTACCACTCGTCGGGATGCGCGCCGGGGACGCCCGACCTGGCCAGCCGGGCCAGGTGGCCCGCGGCGGCCCTGCGCAGGGGCTCGGGCCGGGTGGAGTCGCACACCGCCGCGCGAAGGTCGGCGACGAGCGCGGACATGCTGAGCCAGCGCGCCCGGTCGTCGACGGACGCCTCCTGCGCCTCGCCGGGCAGCAGCTCCGACAGGAACCGCGACGGCCGCTCGTCGGTGTCCTCCCCGCCCACGGCGGTGACGACCAGGCGGCGGCGCGCGCGGGTGGCCGCGACGTAGAACAGCCGGCGCTCCTCGGCGAGCAGCTTGGAGGCCAGCGCGGCCGACGCGGCGTCGGCGGCGTCCAGCACCGCCCCGCCGGCCAGCTCCACGAGCTCCTGCACGCCCAGCAGCGACCCGCGCAGGCGAAGGTCGGGCCAGACGCCCTCCTGCACGCCCGCGACCACCACGACGTCCCATTCGAGGCCCTTGGAGCGGTGGGCGGTCAGCACGCGCACGGCGTCGCCGTCGGGGGCGTGCTCGGCCAGGGTGTCGCCGGGGATCTCCTGGGACAGCAGGTCGTCCAGGAAGACCTCGGGGCCGGCGTGCGGAAGGCGGTCGACGAAGCGGGCGGCGTGGTCGAACAGCGACACCACGGCGTCGAGGTTGCGGTCGGCCTGGGCTCCGCGGGACCCGCCCGCCAGGCTGGCGTCGGCCCAGCGCTCGGACAGGCCGGACGCCTGCCAGACCGCCCACAGGGCCTCCTCGGCGGTGTCCCCGCGCTCCACCGCCTGGCGCGCGACGGCGATGAGGTCGGCCAGGCGCTTGGCGCAGGCGCCCACGTGGGGCTCCACGGGGATCAGCTCGCGGGCGTCGCGGACGGCGGCCACCAGCAGCTCGTCGGACGAGCGCGCGGGCGGGCGCGCGGCGCCGCCCTCGGCGACGGCCGTCGCGGCGTCCAGCTCGGCCGTGCGCAGCGCGCGGCGCAGGCGGCGCACGCCGATGGTGTCGGTGCCGCCGAGCGGGCCGGTGAGCAGCTCCTCGGCGGTGGCGACGTCGAGCGCGGCGGGACGCACGGCCACCGTGAGCAGCGTCACCAGCGGGCGCACCCCGGGCTCCTGGGTGACCGGCAGCTCGTCGCCCGCGACCACGACCGGAACACCGGCGGTGAGCAGGGCGCGGCGCAGCATGGGCACCTGGCGGCCCGCCGAGCGGACCAGCACGGCCATGCGCGACCACGGCACGCCGTCGAGCAGGTGCGCCCGGCGCAGAGCGTCGGCGACGACGGCGGCCTCCTGCGTCTCGCTGTCGGCCAGCAGGACGCGCACCTCGCCGGGCTCGGCGCCGGGCAGGGAGGCCAGCATGCGGTGGCCGTCGCCGCGCGAACGCGCCCCCGGCGGCACGGGCAGGCGGTCGGCGACCCGGCGGGACGCGGCCAGCAGCTCGGGGCCGCTCCTGCGGCACACGCGCAGGGCGACGACGGGCGCCTCCTGGCCGTCGGCCGAGCGGAAGCGCTGCGGGAAGTCGAGGATGCCGCGCACGTCGGCGCCGCGGAAGGCGTAGATCGACTGGTCGGGGTCGCCGACGGCGATCAGGTCGCGGCCGTCGCCGGCGAGCTGCTGGAGCAGCAGCTCCTGCGCGGGGTCGGTGTCCTGGTACTCGTCCACGAACACGGCGTCGTAGGCGGCACGCTCGCGCCGGCGCACCTCGGGGTCGCACAGCAGGGCGGCGGCGGCGCGGATCAGCTCGGCGTAGTCGAGCGTGGGGGTGGGGTCGAGGTCGAACCGGTCGGCGTAGCGGTGGGCGAAGCGGCCGGCGGCCTCCCAGTCGAACCGGCCGTGCTCGCGGCCGAGCACGATGAGGTCGTCGCCGTCGAGGCCCCGCTCGGCCCCGCGGGCGAGGAAGTCGCGCAGCTCCTCGGCGAACCCGCGGGTCTTCAGCGGCTCGCGCATGCTCGACGGCCACTCGCGCGCACCGTCCTCCAGCTCGCCGTGCAGCAGGCGCCGGATCTCCAGGAGCTGCTCGGGGCCGGTCAGCAGGCGGGGCGGCTGCTCGCCGGCCAGGACGGCCTCGCGGCGCAGCAGGGCGTAGGCGTAGCTGTGGAAGGTGAGCGCCAGCGGTGATCGCGTGGTGCGGCGCATGCGGCCGGTGATACGCTCGCGCAATTCTTCGGCCGCCTTGCGGCTGAAGGTGAGCACCAGCACCCGCTCGGGGTCGACGCCGCGCCGCTCCACGCGATCGACGACGCTCTCGACGATCGTGGTGGTCTTGCCGGTGCCGGGGCCCGCGAGCACCAGCAGCGGGCCGCTCCCGTGCTGCACGACAGCCCTTTGGCGCTCATCGAGAACAACAGGCGTTCCCCGCCCCGCCACTCCCCGGCGCACCAGGCGGTAGGTCTGACCACTCACAGCACGCTATTCCACCAGACCACACCGGTAGATCGTGCCGACTCCACCGGTCCGGCTCGTGCATGAGTCTGCGATCGGGGTGGCAAATCACGGTATCGGCGAGCGCCCGCGCCCGTGGAGACGACACGCCCCGTATCCCGAAATCCCGGTCACGTACGTGGCAGGGGTCCGCTTCTCCGCCCATTGGACCTGTCTGCGGCCCGGCTCTGCTGCCACGATGACGTGCGGGCGGAGACGGAAAGGACGCGGAGCGAAAATTGGCGGGGAATCGCGCGGGCGCGCCCGGTCACGGGCGTGAGGCCGCCGACCGGCGGCGGGGGGCGGTGGAGGCGGCCACGGCGATGTTCTGCATGGGCTCGCTGCCGGCCGTGTCGCTCGTGCTGCACCAGTACCCGGTCTACGGCGGGCAGGCGGTGCGGTACGCGGTCGCGGCGCTGCTGCTGGCGGCGTTCATGCGCCTGCGGGGCCTGCCGCACCTGCGGCTCGCCCGTCGCGAGCTCGTGCTGATCCTGCTGCTCGCCGCCACCGGGCTCGCCGCGTTCAACGTGTTCGTCATCGAGTCGACGCGGCACGCCCACCCGACGACGGTCGGCACGATCGTGGCGACGGTGCCCATCGTGCTGGCCGTGCTCGCGCCGCTGCTGGCCGGGCGGCGGCCCACCCCGCACGTGGTGGTGGCGGCCACGGTGGTCGCCGCCGGGGCGGGCGTCGTCACCGGCTTCGGCCGGGCCTCGCCGCTCGGGGTGCTGCTGGCGGGGGGCGCGCTGGCGTGCGAGGTGCTGTTCTCGCTGCTGGCCGTGCCGCTGCTGCCGCGCCTGGGCGCGATCCGCGTTTCCGCGTACACCACGGCGGCGGCGGTTCCGATCCTGCTGGTCACCGGGCTGGCGACCCAGGGCGCCGGCGCGCTGCGCGTGCCGGACGCCGCGGAGGCGGTGGCGCTGGGCTACCAGGCGCTGGTGGTGACGGCGTTCGCGTTCTTCTGCTGGTACGACGCGCTGCCCCGGCTCGGGCCTGAGCGGGCGGGCCTGTTCTCGGGTTTCCTGCCGGTCGGCACCATCGTGTCGGGCCTGCTGCTCGGGAGCGGCCGCCCCGGCGCGCACGACCTGCTGGGGGTGGCGCTGGTCGTCGTGGGCCTGCTGCTCGGTCTGCGTCCCGCCCGGGGGGAACGGGCGGGACGCGAGCCGGAGCCCAGCGCCCCCGTCGTCCCGCCCTGACGCGCCCCGGGCCCGCGCGCGGGCAGGCGGGACGGCGTCCGCGCCGGAAGGCGGCGCGGGCGACCGGGACGGCGGCACCCCCGACCGGACGCTTTGCGACGGCAGCACCCGCGACCGGCCGCCCTCGGGACGGCGGCACCCCCGACCGGACGCTTCGCGACGGCGGCACCCCCGACCGGTCGCCCTGGGGACGGCGGCTCCGGCGGTCAGACGATGACGCGCGTGGGGCCGGTGTCGACGGGGCCGTGGCGTTCGAACTCCGCCCAGGCGAACACCAGCCGGTCGACCAGGAGGTCGATGAGTTCGGGCGAGAAGGTGAAGGGAACCCGGATGAACCGCCGGTGCCCGCCCGCCGGGTCGGTGGTCGCACCGGGCACCACCTCGACGCCGTGCCGCAGGGCCACCTGGGCGAAGTCGGTGGCGTCGACGCCGGGCAGCTCGATCCACAGGCCGCTGCCGCCGTCCGGGCGCCGCCACCGCCAGCCGGGCAGCCGCTCGCGCAGCAGCTTCTCCATGTGGTCGAGCCGGCACTCGCGCTCGGGCGCGCGGGCCGCCTGGATGCGGTCGATGCGCGGGATCAGCCGGGCCGCGAGCTTCTGGTCCAAAACGGCGCTGCCGAGGTCGGCCAGGGCCTTGCGCCTGGCCAGCCGCTGGATGATCTCCGACGGGCCGCGCACCCAGCCGATGCGCAGCCCGGCCCACACCACCTTGGCGAGCGACCCCACCGACAGCACCTCGGCTCCGCGCGGGGCGTAGGCGGCGACCGGGGCGGGGCGGTCGCCCATGCCGGTCTCGGCGGTGTAGGCGTTGTCCTCCAGCACCGGGACGTCGTACCGGGCCGCGACCTCGGCGAGCCTGCGGCGGCGCGCCGCCGACATCAGGACGCCCGTGGGGTTGTGGTAGGTCGGCATCACGAAGATCAGGCCGGGCCGGTCGGCGTCCAGCGTGGCCGCCACCGCGCCGACGTCGACGCCCTCGGCGTCCATGGGGGCGGTGAGGATGCGCGTGCCGCGTGAGCGGAACACGTCCAGGCAGCCCGGCCAGCTCGGCGACTCGGTGAGCACCGCGCGGCCCGGGCCGAGGTAGAGCTCGGTGACCAGGACGAGCGCCTGGTGGGCGCCGGTCGTGATGAGGATCTGCTCAGGGACCGTCGGCAGTCCGGTCGCGGTCATGTGCGCGGCGACGGCCTCGCGCAGCTCGGGCAGGCCGGACGGGTGGTACCCGGGGTCCTCCAGCAGGTCGCTCAGGTCGCCGGCGGCGAGGTCGCGAAGGGTCTCCGCCAGCTCAGGGACGGCCCCCTCCGCGGCGCAGGCCAGCGAGATGACGCCGTCCGACCGGTTGAGCAGGTGCTGGAACAGCGCCGTGGCCGTGCCGCCGGGGACACGGCCGTCCACGCCCGCCGGGACGCGCAGGTCGCCGGCGATGCGGGTGCCGCTCCCCCGGCGGCTCTCGATCACGCCCGCGTCGCGCAGGGCCTCGTACGCGGCGACGACGGTGGTGCGGCTGACCCGCAGCGCGGTGGCGAGCTGCCGCTCGGCGGGGATCCGCTCGCCGGGCAGCAGCAGCCCGTTCTCGGCGGCGGCGCGGATGCCGTCGGCCAGGCGGCGGTAGAGCGGCCCCGTACCGGTCGCCCACCCGGCGAAGGAGGCGATGACCTCGCTCACAGGGCGCGACTCCCCGGTGCGCGGCGGGACGGTGCGCGGCGGGGCGGTGTGGGACGGACCAGTGTGGAACGGACCGGCCGGACGTGTGGCGGGCATGCGTGACGTAGCCACTTTCCCCCTCATTGGCCCTGGATACTCGGGTCCACTTTGCCAAGGATGGAGGTAGTTGGACAGCTCTTTTCGGAAATTGGACCGAAAAAGTGGACTGCTCCGTAGAGAAGGAGGCCGCTCATGATCGTCATGCTCATCGCCCTCGTCGTCCTGGCCCTCGCCGCGCCGTTCCTCGGCGTGGACACCCGGGACGGGCGTGACTGGACGTCCACGCTGCCGGGAATCCCCGGTCGCGGGCTCAGCCGAGGGCGACCATCACGGGGGTGAAAAGGCGGTCGCGGCGGCCGGGGAGCGGGCCGCCGTGCACCATGAGCGCGGTGGAGAACGCCGGGGCGACCCCGCGCCCGACGGCCCAGGCGGTCAGGTCGGCGTGCCGGTCGTCCAGGTCGAGGCGCACGGGCCCGTGCACGCCCGCCGCGAGGTGGGAGACCAGCCCGACGGCCATGGCGGTGCTCTCGGCGACCACGGGGCCGATCACCACGTTGTCGACGTTGCGCCAGGCCGCGCCGAAGCCGACCACCGCCCCGTCTCGCTCCACCACACGCACGCGCTCGGCGAAGGCCGGCAGGCGGGAGACCAGCTCCGCGCGTGGGGCTCCGGAGGCCTCGGCGTCCAGGCGGACCATCGCCTCCACGTCGTCCGGGCGGGCCGGCCGGATGCCCTCGCAGGCCAGGTCCGCGGGAAGGGGCGCCAGGGGGCCGGTGTGCGTGACGACCGTGCCGATCTCGGTGAACCCCACCCGCTCGTACAGCGTCCGGCCGTACTCGGTTGCGGTGAGGAAGAGCGTCGCGCCGGCCGCCCGTTCGATCACGTGGAGCATGAGCCGTCGCCCCAGGCCCTTGCGGCCGTGGCGGGCTGCCACCAGCACCATGCTCACCGCGGCCAGGCCGGGCCCGTACCGGGCCACGACCGCCGTCCCGGCCAGCCCGCCGGCGGGGTCGTCGACGCCGTACACCTCGCCGATGTCGAACAGCAGGCGCCACTTCGCCTCTTCGGGGAGCCAGCGGCGGTCGACGGCCAGGAGCAGGCAGTCCCGCAGGTCGCCGAGGTCGAGCGCGCGGATGGGCACGTCGTTGACGCTCATCCCCTCGATGGACGTCGAAGTCATCCCCACCCCGTTCCCGGCGCCATGCCGTCTCACCGGCATCATCACGCACGTTCTGGCGACATATCCAATCATTTCCGGACAGACGGAACGGAACGCCTGCCGCCGGGGACGGCCGCCGCCGGTACGGAGACGCGGGCGCGCTACTACCGGACGGGCTACGACCGGGCGGGATCGGCGAAGACGTGGTCGACCAGGCGGGCGGTGGCCTTGCCGTCGTCGCGGGAGACGTAGGTGTTCACGAAGGCGTCGTAGCGGTCGGTGTAGTCGCCCGAGAGCGCGTCGATGAGCCGCACCGCCTCGATGACGTCGGGACCCTCCGCCAGCAGGGGGCCGGGCGCCTGGGTGCGCATGTCGAGGTACAGGCCGCGGGTGTTGCGGTAACGCTCCAAGTCATGGCCGAAGAAGACCATCGGGCGGCGCGTCACCGCGAAGTCGTACATCACCGACGAGTAGTCGGTGATCAGCACGTCGGCGACCAGCAGAAGGTCGGCCATGTCGGGGTAGGTGGTGACGTCGATGGCGAACGGGTGCTCGCGGCTCATCGGCCCCGGCCGCACCAGCGAGACCGGGCTGGGCACCGCCAGGCCGGGCACCACCGGAGTCGCCTGCATCGCGTGGCCGCGGACCAGCATCACGTGGTCGCGGCCGAGCACCCGCCTGGCCTCGGCGAGGTCGAGCTTGACGGTGCTGTTCTTGCGGTCGTAGTCGCGCCAGGTCGGCGCGTACAGCACCACCCGCTTGCCCGCGGGCACGCCCAGGTTGCGCCGGATGGCCGCCGCGAGGTCGGCGCGGTCGGGATAGGCCAGAACGTCGTTGCGCGGGTAGCCCGACTCCAGGATCTCCCCGCCGTACCCGAACGCGCGCCGCAGCACCTCCGACGCCCACGGGCTCTGCGTCACCAGCAGGTCCCAGTTGGCGACCTCGACGGCCTGGCGGTACCACGCGGCCGGCCTGGGGTCGCGCGCCATGTGGCGCTGGTCGCCGCCGACGCGCTTGAGCGGCGAGCCGTGCCAGGTCTGGACGCAGATCTGGTCCTCACGGGCGCGGAACCACTGCGGCAGCAGCGTGTTGGTGACGATGTGGCGCGAGCGGGCCATCGCGGTGTAGTGCTCGCGGCTCCCCTCGCGCACCACCGTGGGCACGATGCCCGGCCCGAGCCCCAGCTCGGCCGAGCCGGGCGGCACGAAGCCGCCGTCGCGCACCACCCAGATGTGCTCGCGGTCGTCGCCACGGCGCAGCCGCTCCTCGTACACCGCGCGGGCGTTGTCGGAGTAGGACCTGCCGTCGGAGGAGGCGTACACCGTCGCGTCGCGCAGCTCGCGACGCCGCTCGTCGGGGTAGTGCACCCTGCGCAGCGCCCACAGGCCCCGCGCGCCCCTCTCGTCCTCCGGCTGGTGCTCGGCGGCGACCAGGACGGGCACGTCGAACCGCGTGGCCACCAGGCGGTAGGTGCGGCCCCCGGTGACGTGGACGCCTTCGTCGAGGGTCTCCAGCAGCTCGTGGCCGACGCGCAGCGGGGCGGTGGTGCCCTTGCCGCCGGCCACCGCCAGGCTCCAGACGCCCGACGAGAGCGGCGCGGTGTCGCCGAACCTCGGCATGGCGCCCGGCGCCAGCCGCACGGAGAAGCCGGCCCCGGCGCGCGTGACGGGCACGCGGTGAGTCACGCCCGCGCGCTGGCGCAGCACCAGCTCGCGCGGGCCGGGGTCGGGGTCGGGGTAGGTGCCGCCCAGGGTCAGCGAGCCGTCGTCCTCCCAGGTGGCCGAGGTGATCACCGGCCACACCCGGTGCGCGGAGACCACCACGCGGTCGCGCCGGTCGCGCAGCACCGTGACCTCGCTGCGGTCGAGGCCGACACGGGCCTCGCCGTCGGCCTCCATCATGACCGGCGCCGCGGGGTCGCCCTTGGGCTCGATCCACAGCCGCCGGGCGTCACGCTCCTTCATCAGCGCCGGGACGGCCAGCGCCACGGTGAACGTGGTGCCGCCCTCGCCGGGGGTGAAGTCGGCCGCCATGCGGTGGCCGCCGAGGCGCGCCCTGCCCTTGGTGACGGTCGCGCCCGGCAGGAAGCCCGTCAGCTCGATCTGGTCGCCGTGGTGGGCGGTGCCGGTGAGCACCGCCCTGGTGGGCTGGAGCACCACCTGCAGGGCGCGGTCGGACGTCCAGGCCGGGCGCACCCACCAGCCGGGACGGACGCGCAGCCCGGCCGGGCGCTCGGTGCGCCCGAGGGCGGGATTGCGCACGGCCCCGATGGCGCGCGCGCCCCGGCTCCAGATGACGATGTCGGCGCGCCAGGTGGTGGTGTCGGGCACGGCGGTGCGCCCGCGCGCCATGCGCTCGGCGCGGTGCACGGCCGCGCGGATCGCCGCGCGCCAGCGCAGCGACCACGGCCGGATCTCGGCCTCGAAGCCGGCCCAGTCGTAGTTGCAGCCCGGCTCGGCCGCCTGGTGGGTGGCCTCGGGCTTGTGGACCCGGCGGGTGCGGGCCGAGATCGGCGGCACCCACCGGGGGCCGCGCAGCACCAGGGTGGCGCGGTTGAGGCGGCGGCTGCGGACCGACAGCCCGGCGAGGTAGGCGTGGCCGGTGACACGCAGCCGGCCGTCGCGCCAGGAGACGTCGTCGACCTCGGTGACCGGCACGAGGTCGGACCTGCGCAGCCGGAACAGCGGGGCGGGCGCCTGGACGGGGAGCCGGGCGTACCAGGCCAGGCCCTTGCGCACCCGCTTGGACGGCTCCGCCGCGGCGGCGACGAGGTTGGCCAGCTCGTCGCCCACCGCCAGCTCGGCGGGGTCGCGGTGCTCGACGAGGTGGAACGCCAGCCGCCGGGCGACCGGGAGGCGACGCTTGACCGAGGAGTCGACCCCCGAGAGGTAGTCGCGCAGGAGGTCGACGGCCTGGCGCAGCCGGGTGGCGTCCCTGCGCGCGACGGCCTCCAGGCGCAGGGCCAGCGGGCCGTCGAGCGCCGCGGCGTGCAGCCGGCGGCGCTCGGCGCGGGTGAGGCCTCTGGAGTGGACGGCCGCGATCAGCGCGTCGAGCGGCTCTCCCCGGTCATAGAGGTCCTGGGCGGCTCGCAGGCGTTCGGCGACGGCGTCGCCGGCGGGCGCGGGCGTGGCACCGGTGGCCATCGGGGAGGCACCGCCTTTCCAGTCGACCGCAAGGGGCGTCTGCTGGAATGGTAATGCGAGTTACTGGGAAATCACTGATGATCACCGTGCCAGCGCGCGTGGCGCATGTCGGCGCGGTCGCCGCGCATGGGCGTTCCCTCCTCGCGCCAGCGGGCCGCGCACCGGCTCTCGTGGCCAGGCGGCGGCGTCCCGTCGGCGTGCACCACCCGCCACCACGGCACACCGCCGCCCCAGGTGGACATCACCCGGCCGACCTGCCGGGGGCCCGCCTCGGCGAGGTACTCGGAGACGTCGCCGTAGGACATCACCCGGCCGGGCGGGATGCGCTCGACCAGGTCGAGCACCCGCTCGGCGAAGGGGGTCGGGTCTCCCGCGCGCTCGGCGGGGCGGCCCTCCCGGCCCGACCTCAGGTGTCCCACCGGGCCGGCCCGGTGGCGATGATGTCGTCGACCTTGCCGAACTCGTACGGCGAGGCGCCGCCGGCCTGCTCCAGGACGCCGTCGCGGACGCCGTAGGTCTCGCCGTCCTCGCCGACCAGGCCGGCTCCCAGCGCCCCGGCGAGGCGGGCCAGGTGCGCGACCTCCCAGTCGGAGGCCGGCTTACCGTAGAGACGGCCCTGCCAGACGGCGACGGCGTATTCGGCGTCACCGTGCCGCGCGACCACCTCGCCGGACTCCGGCGTCCCGCGCAGCGAAAGGCCCGTGCCCGCCGCGGACGTCACCCGTGCCAGCTCGGCATAGGCGAGCGGCGATTCGCGCTGTACACGCAACTCGTATCCCACGAGATCGGAACCATAGCGAACCTTTACCGCCCTCAGGTACGGAAAAGACCGACTTCTGGCACGTCATGTCCGGAACAGCACCCCTCGGCCGCCGGGAAGCGCCTTTCGCGCCGCCCGGAACCCGGCTCGCGGGCCGCCCTCTTCCCCGGACGGCGCCTCCGGCCGGCCTCGCCCGGGCCGGCGCGGGCCGCGCGGGGGCTGCCCCAGAGCAGGGCGTCCTCGTCCCCGGCGGGCCCGGCGGGTGCCTGCGCGGGCCGAACGGGGGGCTGCCCCGTGATCACTTCGTTCCGGCGTCACGCTCGCCCGCGGGCCGCGCGTTCATCGTGGCCGGGGGCTGTGCCGTGCGCCCGCCGGCCGGGCGGTCATCGGCGCTCGGACCGCCGCGTCAGCACGACCACCCCCGTGCCGAACCCGGCCAGGCCGAGGACCAGCCCGGCCCCGTAGATCCACAGCTTCACGGGGTCGGGGCCCGGAGGCGCGGCCGGTGGCGCCGTGGCGCCCTTGCCGAAGCGCAGGCCGTCCTTGACCGGTACCGCGCTGCGGTAGGCGGTGAGCCGCCCGGCGCCGGCGAGCGCGGCGGCGGCGTCCACCACGCCGAACCCCACCTTGTCGTCGTAGCGGGCGACGGGCTTGCCGCGGGTCGTGGACGCCAGGGCGCGGGCCACGAGCTCGGGCCGCAGCTCGGGGTACTTCGCCTTGATGAGCGCCGCCGCCCCGGCGACCAGGGCGGTGGACGCGCTGCTGCCCTCCAGCAGGCCGTAGCCCTCTGGGGTCGCGGCGGGCACGCCGACGCCCGGCGCCGCCACCAGCACCGACAGGTTGTCGCTGCTGAAGGGGGCGATCTTGCCGGCCCTGTCGACGGCGCCGACGCCGATGACGCCTGAGTAGCCGGCGGGGAAGCTCCAGAAGGAGGTGCCCAGCCGCTGGGCCGCCCTGCTGTCGCCGTCGTTGCCCACGGCCGCCACCAGGACCACGCCGCGCGACAGCGCGTACGTGACGGCCTGCCGGTCGGCGCGCTCGGCGGCGTACTCCCCGAGCGACATGCTGATGACCTTGGCGCCGTTGTCGGTCGCGTACCGCAGGGCCTTGGCCAGCGGGCTGTCGCCGGGCATGCCCATGCCGTCGTCGGGCGGGACGAGGTTCTCCCCCTCCTCGTCGTCCTCGGAGAGCACCGGCACCGACAGGACGCGCGCCTCCGGGGCGATGCCGATCAGCCCGCCGTCGCGCCCCGAGCCGGCGATCAGCGACGCCATCGCCGTGCCGTGCGCCCCGGTGGGCGCCGCGACGCCCTCGATGGCGCCGGCCCGCATGTCGGGGCCGATGGTCACCCTGTCCTTGAGCACGGGCACGCCGGCGTCCACGGCGCTGTCGATCACGGCGACGGTCACGCCCGCGCCCCGGGTGACCTTCCAGGCCTCCTCGGCGTTGACGGCGTCGAGCACCCACTGCTGCCGGTCGCGGACGTCCTCGGCGGCCACGGGGCCCGCCGCGACGCCCGCGACCGCGAGCGCCGCCGCGAGCGCGCCGAGCCTGCGCATGGTTCTGGTGGTCAGCACACGTTTCCCTGGGTGCAGCGGGGGATGGCGGGGGGTTCGGCCAGGATGCGGGCGACCCGGCCCGCGACGGACTGCGCCACGGGCCACAGCTCGCTGTGGGTGATCTCCTCCAGCGGGACGGCGTCGCGCGTGCGGCCGTCGGCGTAGCCGGCGGTGGAGAAGACGATGTACGGGCCCGCGCCCACCCAGCCGGTGCGCTGGCGCTGTGCGGCGCCGAACGACTCGGTCACCGTGCCGGGGAAGGACACCGGCCGCACGCCCACGCGGTCGTCCACGGGGAGATCGGCGGCGGTGGCCACGCGGCTCTCCTCGTCGGCCAGCACCGCGACGCCCACGGTGATCACGAAGGTGGACGTCTGGTCGACGTAGGTGGCGCGCAGCAGCGTGCGGCAGCCGTGCTGCCGCAGCACGCCGCCGACGGGGGCGTCCACGACCGACGCGCACGGCGCCTCGGCGGCGATGCCCACCCGGCGGGCGTACTGCTCGGCGCGGGCGAGGCCGACGTACTCGATCTCGGACGGGAAGACGGTGTCGGCCCGCCAGGTGTGCCAGCGGCGGGCGATGTCCTGCTCGGCGTAACGGGCGCGCTCGGCGACCGTGAGGGGCCGGGAACGGGTCTCCTGCACGACACCGACCACGCCGAGCAGCACGTCGGTCGCCGCGACCGCCAGGATCGTCCCCATGATCAGCAGGAACAGGGTGCGGTAGCGGATGCCGCGCTCGAGCTCGGCCCGCTCCAGCGCCGCCCTGGCGCCCGCGGCGCGCGCCTTGGCGCCGCTCCAGGACCGCGCGCCCCGCAGCCCTGTGCCGCGGCCCGGAGCCCCCGGGCCGGAGAGGCGGGGCGGGCCGGAGGAGCCGCCGCCGGACAAGGGCGTGCCAGAGCCCTTCTCACCTCTCGCACGCGCTGGCCAGGGTGTCCCCGGCCGCGCCCGTGGCTCCTCAGGCGACATACAACGATGCTACGTCGGCGCCCGCTGGCGCCGGTCCGCCAGTGGCTCGTGGATCTCCACGTGTTCCCTCCGGCGCCTCGCCCGCCTCAGCAGCACCACCAGCGCGGTCAGGGCCGCCGCCGCGCAGCCGGACGCCGCCAGCGCGACGCCGCCGTAGAGGCTGATCGCGCCGGTGTCGCGGTGAACCACCCGCACCGGCGGCGGCGGCCCGGCCTCGGCCGCCACGGGGAGGTCGGGATCCTGGACGCCGGCGCCGGTGGCGGTGTGCCGGTGGGAGGCCAGCCGGCCCGCCTCGGCGAGGGCCCTTCCCGCGTTGACGACCCCGAAGCCGGTGCCGGGGTCGTAGGCGCCGGAGGCGCGGCGCGTGGCCCCGGCGGCGAGCGCCTGTGCGACCATCGCGGGCGACATGCGCGGGTGGCGGGACTTGATGAGCGCGGCCACGCCGGAGACCAGCGCCGCCGCCTGGGAGGTGCCCCTGCCCAGCCAGTACTGGTCGCCGGGGCCCGCGCCGAGGATGTCCACGCCGGGGGCCGCGACCAGCACCAGCGAGTTGCGGTTGGAGAAGGACGCCTTGCGCAGGCCACGGTCGGCCGCCGCCACGGAGATCACCCCGGGCAGCGAGGCGGGGTAGGAGTACGGGCCGTCCCTGCGGCCCGCCCCGTCGTTGCCGGCCGCCGCCACCAGGACGACGCCCTTGGAGATGGCGTAGCGGATGGCCGCGCGCTCGCGCCGCGTCGGGCGGTCCTTGGAGATCGACATGTTGACGACGTCGGCCCCCCGGTCGACGGCGTGCCGGATGCCGCGGGCCAGGACGTCCTCGTACCGGGCCTCGGAGTTGAAGGCGCGGAACCCGGGCTCGTCGTCCTCCAGGATGACGCGCACCGAGAGGATCCTGGCGGCGGGCGCCACGCCGATCACGCCTTCGGAGCGGCCGGGCCCGTGCCCGTGCCCGGCGATCAGCGAGGCCATGTACGTGCCGTGCAGCCGTCGCGGCGCGACGCCGCGCGGGTTGGCGCCGGCGGTGTAGTCGGGCCCGGTGACCACCGACCCGGCCAGGTCGTGGTGGCGGGGGTCGACCCCGGAGTCGAGCACCGCGACCGTGGCCCCGGCGCCCCGGGTGACCCGCCACGCGGCGTCCACGCCCAGGGTGCGCAGCACGCGGCTCTGGCTGCCGCGAACCTGGTCGGCGAGCGCGGGGGCCGCCACCGGCCCGGCGACGGCCGTGAGCGCCGTCAGCGCCGCCACCAGGCCCGTCGCGGCACGTGCCCGCGTCAGGCGTGCCGGTGGCCGGATCAGCACTGCCAGTCCTTGCCCGCGCAGTCGGGGCGGGCGGGCTTGACCAGCCGGGCGAGGACGCGCTCCTCCAGGTCGGAGACGAAGGCGAAGATCGTGGCGCGCTGGCGGCCCACCGAGCGCGCCGGGCGCCCGTCGACCTGGCCCGCCGTCGTGAGCACCAGGTAGGGCCCGGCCTGGGCGAGGGAGGACGACTGACGGGCGGCGGCGGTGAACCGGTCGGCGACGGTGCGCGGGAAGGCGAGCGCGCGCAGGCCCGGCGACGGCGAGCCCCCGGACGGGAACGCCTCCCTCGCGGCCAGCGCGGACGCCTGGTCGGGAAAGGCGGCGACGCCCATGGTCACCACCACCCCCTGGAGCGCGTCCAGGTAGGTCGCGCGCAGCACGGCCCGGCAGCCGGCGGCCTTCAGCGCCGTGCGCAGCGCGGCGTCCACGGCGGAGGGGCAGTCGGTGCGGGAGGAGATGCCGACCCGGCGCGCGCCCTCCTGGCCGCCCTGCTCGGCGGAGTACGGCAGCGTGGCGGGGAAGATCTCGCCGGCCGGCCAGGCCCGCCAGCGACGGGCCACCTCGTCGGCGGAGGCCTTGCGCAGCTCCTCGCGGCTCGGGCCGCGGGTGAGCTCGGCGCCCGCGGCGCCCCCCGCCAGGCCCGCCGCCACCGCGCAGGCCAGGGTGAGCGCTGCCGCCACCACCAGGGACGGCCAGGGACGCGACTCACTCACGAGCCTGACCTTAACGCCCAGGACGGATGGGCATCTGCCGTTCCATCCGCATAGATCCCTTCGGAAAGTACTTGACGCATTGGAAAGTGGAAAGTACTTTCCAAATAGGAAAGTGAAGGAGCGCCAGTGAACACCTCCCCCGGAGACGCCCCGTCCATCACCCCCGAGGAGGCCGCGCGCAGCCTGGCCGTCATGCGGGCCTCGCAGGCACGGATCATCCGGGGCCGGCCCTGGTTCCCCGGCTGGTACACCACCGGTGTCGCGCTCCACGTCACGGGCATCCAGTTCCTCACCGAGCCGGGCACCTCCCGAGCCGTCACGGTGACGGGCGTGATCGCGCTGACGGCGGCCCTGGGCGGGTTGGTGGTCGCCCTGGCGGTGTCGCGCCGGCAGCGTCCGCACCGCAGCCTGGTGACCCCCGGGATCCTCGCGGTCTTCACGGCGTGGGTCCTGCTGTCCATGGCCGTCTGCTGGGTGCTCGCCCTCGGCCTCACCTTCGCCGAGGTGCCCTACGCCCGCACCTACGCGGCCCTGGCCATGACGGCGTTCATGGCCGCGACCGGCCCGATCGTGGCCCGCCGGATCACCGGGCACATGGCCGCCCGCATCGAGGCGGGCCGGTGACGGGGCTCGACCCGGCCATCCACGCCCCGGTCAGGCTGCGCATGGTGGCCCTGCTGGCCGCCGTGGAGGAGGCGGAGTTCGCCCACGTCCGCGACGAGATCGAGGTGAGCGACTCCGTGCTGTCCAAACACGCCGGCGCCCTGGAGGCCACCGGCTACGTGGAGATCCGCAAGGGCCACGTGGGCAAGCGCCCGAGGACCTGGCTCAGGCTCACCCCCCGGGGCCGCAGCGCCTACAAGGCGCACGTCGCCGCCCTGCAGGAGATCGTCGCGGGATCGGGCCTGTCGCTCACCCGCGACTAGCCCTACCGCCGTGCCGGCCCGCGCGAGACGCCGCGGCCCGCCCCCTCGCGGGAGAGGGCGGGCCGCGGCGTCGCGTGCGTCGGATCAGTACGTGGGCTGGGAGGGGTCGACGGTCTTGACCCAGCTCAGCACCCCGCCGCCCACGTGGACGGCGTCGGCGAAGCCGGCGTTCTTCACCACGGCCAGGGCCTCGGCGGAGCGGGCGCCCGACTTGCAGTGCAGGACGATCTTCTTGTCGTGCGGGAGCAGCTCAAGGGCGGTGCCCCGCAGGAACTCGCCCTTGGGGATCAGGACGGCGCCGGGGATGTTGACGATCTCCCACTCGTTCTGCTCGCGGACGTCCACCAGGAAGATGTCCTCCCCGCGGTCCTGCATGTCCTTGAGCTCCTGGGCGGTGATCGTGGAGCCGGTCGCGGCCTGCTGGGCCTCGTCGGAGATCGAGCCGCAGAACGCCTCGTAGTCGATCAGCTCGGTGATCGTGGGGTTCTTGCCGCACAGCGGGCACTCGGGGTCCTTGCGGACCTTGACGTCCCGGTACTTCATCTCCAGGGCGTCGTAGATCATCAAGCGGCCGACCAGCGGCTCGCCGATGCCGGTGAGCACCTTGATCGCCTCGTTGACCTGAACCGAGCCGATGGAGGCGCACAGCACGCCGAGGACGCCGCCCTCGGCGCAGGAGGGCACCATGCCGGGGGGCGGGGGCTCGGGGTACAGGCAGCGGTAGCAGGGGCCGTGCTCGGCCCAGAACACGCTCGCCTGGCCGTCGAAGCGGTAGATCGAGCCCCAGATGTAGGGCTTGCCGAGCAGGACGGCCGCGTCGTTGACCATGTAGCGGGTCGCGAAGTTGTCGGTGCCGTCGACGATCAGGTCGTACGCCGCGAAGATGTCCATCACGTTGTCGGTCGTCAGCGCGACGTTGTGGATGATCACGTTCACGTACGGGTTGATCTCGCGGACGCTCGCGGCGGCGCTCTCGGCCTTCAGGCGGCCGACGTCCGACTGCCCGTGGATGATCTGGCGCTGGAGGTTGGACTCGTCGACGACGTCGAAGTCGACGACGCCGAGGGTGCCGACTCCGGCCGCGGCGAGGTACATGAGGGCGGGGGAACCGAGGCCGCCCGCGCCCACACAGAGCACCTTGGCGTTCTTCAGCCGCTTCTGCCCTGCCATGCCCACATCGGGGATGATCAGGTGGCGAGAGTAGCGGCGCACCTCGTCAACGGTCAGCTCGTCGGCCGGCTCGACCAGCGGTGGCAACGACACAGTTCTACGCTCCCGTTTCGGGGGATCTTCCCAGGGATTCACCAATCGGCGGCTCGCCCGTCAGGCTACGTGCCCCGCCGTCTTCCTCAACCTAACCCGGTCTCCCCCGCATTCCCGAATCAACGATCTTACCGGACAGAGGCCGCGTTCTCCGCGTTCTTCGTGCCGGGCGCGTCTTCGGTTTCACCGCCGCGCGGGGAGACTCCGGCGCCGGGGCTCAGCTCCGTGAGCCGGGCGCCCTCGCGCATCAGCGCGCGTATGTGGCGGGCGACCAGCAGCGGGTACTCCATCTGCGCGACGTGGCCCGCGTGCGGCAGCAGCACCAGCCGCACGTCGGGGAAGGTGCGCCCGGCGCGCGCCGCCATGCGCGGGTCGACCAGGCGGTCGCGCCGCCCGTGGATCACCATCGTGGGCGCCGTCACCCGGGCGGCCTGCCGCCAGAGGTTGTCCTCGCCCCTGCGGAAGTACTCGTTGACCAGCGCGCGGGCCGACGCCACGAGCGCCAGTCCGGCGTAGGGCAGATCGTCGCGGCGGCGCAGCTCGGTGATGGCGTCCTCGACGCGGGTGGGGTGCACCCGCCCGGCGTCGGCGTAGCACATGGCCATCGTGGCCTGGATGCGCCGCTCGGGCGGCATCCACCGCATGCGGGAGGCGGCCCACTCGCCGATGCGCGGGGTGGCCGACACCGCGACCCGCGCGGGGCCGTAGCGCGGGAGCAGGTCGGGCAGCGCCGGGGAGATGAGCGTGAGCGTGCGGACGAGCTGGGGGTGCGTGGCCGCCACCCGGACGGCGACCGCGCCGCCCAGCGAGTTGCCGACCAGGTGCACCGGGCCACCGACGTGCTCGACCAGCGCGGTGACGGCCGAGGCGTAGGCGTCGACGGAGTAGTCGGCGCCGGGCGGGGCCGGGGAGAAGCCGGCCCCGGGAAGGTCGAGGGCGTACCCGCGCACCTCGCCGCTCAGCTCGCCCATGACGTCGGTCCAGTTGGTGGCCGACCCGGCCAGCCCGTGCACGAACACGGCCCGCTCCTCGGGCCCGGCGGGCGTCGAGCGGACGTGCAGCGTCGTCTCGCCGAGCGCGACCAGCTCCCCCGGCCAGTGTGGAATCGGCTCCTGCGGCATCGCTCCCCCTTCGGTCCAACCTCCGGTTTCGACGATAACCCGGCGCCGCCACCGCCCGTTCACCACCACACCGGGCTGAGGAAGCGTCCGGACAGGACCGAAGATCATTTGAAAAATCGGGCAAATCGGGAAATATCGAACTGAAAGACATAAGGGCAGGTTAAGGAGCTGCCAAGACGCAGTGATCCTCGTTTGTCGTATGGGTCCCCCGGATAACAACACAAGTGGGAACGCTCTTAACGAGCACCCAGCATTTACCGAGAAACGCGTAAATGCGTCTGCTGGGCAACCCGATGCGTCAAGGGGGAAAACGCAATGCCCGTGAAGAAATATGCCGCAATTCTCACCGTCACCGCGGCACTCACCGGTGGTCTCGCCGGCCTGGGAGCGACCAGTGCCAACGCGTCCACCGCGATCGGCACCAACGTCGGCTGGGGCGATGACTTCGGCGGCTACGGCGGCGGCTTCGACGGCGGCGGCGGCGGTTACGGCGGCGGCCACCACTGCCACCACGGCCACCATGGCCACCACGGCCACCACGGCGACCACGGCGGCTACTACGGTGACGACGACGGCGACTGGGGCGGCAAGGGCTACAAGAAGCACCACCGTCACCACCGCAAGCACGGCGGACACCACCGCAACTGCTACTTCAAGATCGTCGAGGCGCGCTTCTTCCGTGCGATCATCGGCCACAACAACCACCACGGCGGCGGCCACGACTACTGGCGCGACGACAAGCGCTGGGCCCCGCCGCACCACCACCACAAGAAGTGGAAGCACGGCAAGCACGACCGTTGATCGACGCCCGGCCTGAGCGGCCTCGCCGAGGGACGGTAGCGAACCCGGCGGAAGCACCGGCCGCGTAGGAGTAGATGGCGGTACAGCACGAAGACGGGCCCCGGAGCCTTTCTGGCTCCGGGGCCCTTCCGCCATTCCTCCCGCGTATCCATAAACGCCCCCGCCGCGATTTCGGGTTCTCCGTCACGCGGCGGTGGTTCCCGTGTTCTCCGTTTCGCGAGGCGGCGAAGGAGTACCGATTTCGCCGCCCCATTCGACGCCGGAACGCGGCTTTCCGAGGCGGGCGCGCCGCGCCGCCGTCCCGGACCTCCCGTGGCACGCGGCGCGTCCGATTCCGGAAGGCGCGGGCCGGTTCAGGTGAGGGCGGTGGGCCGGACGAGCAGTTCGTTGACGTCGACCTCGGCGGGCTGGGCGATGGCGTACGCGATGGCGGAGGCGACGGACGACGCCGGGATGTTGAACCGCCGGGCGGCCCCGGCCACGACCGCCCGCACCTCCTCGTCAGCGCCGTGGCGGGTGAGCTCCGACTCGGTGAAGCCGGGGCTGACCAAGGTCACGCGGATGTCGGTGCTCTCCTGACGCAGCCCCTCCGAGAGCGCCCGCACGGCGAACTTGGTGGCGCAGTAGACGGCGCTCGTCGCGTCGACCTCGTACGCCGTCGTCGAGCCGATGTTGACGATGTGGCCGGCGCCCCGGGCCCGCATCAGCGGCAGAACGGCCGCGATGCCGTACAGGGTGCCACGCAGGTTCACGTCGATCATCTGGTCCCACTCGTCGACGAGCCCCTTGTCCAGCCGCGACAGGGCCATCACGCCCGCGTTGTTGACCATCACGTCGACGCGGCCGTGCCGTTCGTGGGCGGCGTCGGCGAAGGCGCGCACGCTGTCCAGGCTCGTCACGTCGAGCTCCTGGTGATCGGCCCGGCCGCCTGCCGCGTGGATCTCGTCGGAGACGGCCTTGAGGCGGTCGGCGCGCCGGGCGCCGAGCACCACGTGGTGGCCGTCGGCGGCCAGCCGGCGGGCGGTGGCCTCGCCGATGCCGCTGCTGGCGCCGGTGATGAGAACGATCTTGCTGTCGGAAGCGGGCGTGGTCGTGCTGCTCATGTGGACTCCAGGGAGGGTCGGTCACGGGGTGCGGAGCCCCGTGCCACCAAGCCTGGGCCCGGAGCCCGGGATGGAGAAGGACGTGTCTTCCTGGGGGCGCCACACCCAGGAAGACCCGCCCTTCCGTGCGCCCGCGCCCGCGTGGAGCAATGCATCAGGAACATGGTGAAAGCCGGGAATGCCGGGAAAGCCGGAAGGGGGACGGTGGCCGGGGGACGGCTACGACGCGGCGTGGGCCGATCCCAGGTACGCGACGGCGTCGGCGCTGCGGCTGTCCGGCTCCGGCGTGCCGACGAGCAACTGCTGGCCGGGCGTGTCATGGACGTCGAAGATCTGGTAGTTCAGCTCGACGCGGCCGGCCCGCGGGTGGACGAAGGTCTTGACCATCCGCTTCAGCCCGCTCACGTTCTGCCGCTCCCACAGCCCGCGGAACGCGGGAGTGGTCTCCACCAGCTCGTCCGCGAGAGCCCGGATCTCCGGCTCGTGCGGGAAGGCGGTCGCGTTGAGGCGCAGGGCGTACACGACGGCCTCCGCCACGACGGGCCAGTCGGCGAAGACGGCCTCGGCCTCCGGATGCAGGAACAGCACGCGCACCATGTTCCTCATGCCGTCGAACGGCGAGAGCAGCGCGTCCGCGACGGCGTTGGCGGCGAGGACGTCGAAGGACGGGCCCACCACGTACGCCGCCGCCGCGGGAAAGGAGTCGAGCAGGCGCCGCAGATCGGGGTGGACCAGGTCGGGCGTACCGTCCGGCGACGGCCTCGGGTTCAGCCCGGCGAGCCGGAAGACGTGGCCGCGCGCGTCCGCGTCGAGCCGGAGCGCCCGCCCGATCGCGTCCACGACCTGCGGCGACGGGTTGCGTTCCCGGCCCTGCTCCAACCGGGCGTAGTAGTCGGCGCTCACCCCCGCCAGCACCGCGACCTCCTCACGGCGCAGCCCGTGCACCCGGCGGCCGCCGCCGCCGCGCAGCCCCACGTCGGCGGGGTCGACACGGGCGCGCTGGGCGCGCAGGAACTCACCGAGCGGAGTACCGGGTCTGTCGGGCACGGCCGTCAGCCTACGCGCCCGGCCGGATGCCCTCTCCCCGGCGATCTCCACCCACGGCTCCACGTGGCGGGCGTCCCGGGAGCGCCCCGGCCGGCCGCCGGGTGCCTCACCGGAAGGCGAACGCGGCGACCTGATCGGGGACGCGCTCAGGCGGTCTTGCGGGCGCGGCGCTTCGGCGCCTGCTTCTTGGCGTCCTTCTCCTCATCGGCCGCCTTCGCGGCCTTCGCCGCGGGCCTCTTCTTGGCGGGGGCCTTCTCACCGGCGCCCTCGCGCTCCTTCTTGGCCGCGTCGACGCTGGCCCGCAGCGCCGCCATCAGGTCGACGGCGGGACCGGCCTCCTCCGCCGCCTCGGGCCGGACGATCTCCTTGCCCTCCACCTTGGCCTCGATCATCGTCTGGAGCGCCTCCCGGTAGGCGTCGTGGTAGTCGGCGGGGTCGAACTCCCCGGCCATGGTCTGGATGAGGGACTCCGCCATCTGCAGTTCCTGCGGGCGGACCTCGACGTCCTCGTCCTGGAAGGCGAACCCCGCCTCGCGGACCTCGTCGGGCCACAGCATGGTCTCCAGCACGAACACGCCCTCGCGGATGCGCAGGGCCGCGAGCGACTCGCGCTGACGCAGCGCGATCTTCACGATCGCCACCTGCCCGGTGCGCTCCAGCGCGTCGCGCAGCAGCACGTACGGCTTCACGCCCGCGGGCTCGGGCTCCACGTAGTACGACTTGTTGAACAGGATGGGATCCAGCTGCTCGGCCGGCGTGAACTGCAGCACGTCGATGCGGCGCGACGTCGTCAGGGGCAGCTCGGCGAAGTCCTCGTCGGTGAGCACCACCATCTCGCCGCCGGGCAGCTCGTACCCCTTGGCGATGTCGGCGTACGGGATCTCCTCGCCGTCGACGCTGCACACGCGCTTGTACTTGATGCGACCGGCGTCCTCGCGGTGCACCTGGTGGAAGGTGACGTCCTTCTGTTCGGTCGCCGAATAGAGTTTCACCGGGATCGTGACGAGCCCGAACGAGACGGCACCCTTCCAGATGCTACGCATGACTTCTCCTCACCTCGGACCCACTGTCGAACAGGCGTTCGGTAGTGGCAAGGGCGCAAAGCAGTATCCAAATGGGCAGTACCCACTGTGGATGGCCGTATCCGGCGAAGTCACTGCCCGCCGGGGGCGGAATAGGGGTCGGCCGTCGCATCGGACGTCCCCGACCATGGGACGCGACAGGAAGGGGCCGGCGTGGCCGACAAGGTCCGGGTCAAGGTGGGCGATCGCGAGCTGACGATCGGCAACCTGCAGAAGGTGCTGTACCCGGAGGCGGGGTTCACCAAGGCCGAGGTGATCGACTACTACAGCCGGGTCGCCCCCGTGATGCTGCCGCACCTGCGGGGCCGGCCGCTCACCGTCAAGCGCTACCCCAACGGTGTGGGCGGCACGTTCTTCTTCGAGAAGAACCGCCCGGCCCACACCCCCGACTGGGTGCGCACGGCGCGCCTGCCCGTCCCGGGCAGCACCAAGGACCGCGACACCATCGACTTCGCCGTCGTCGACGACCTGCCGACCCTGGTGTACTTCGCCGCGCTCGCCGCGCTGGAGTTCCACACGCCCATGTGGCGGGTGGACGACGACGGCGAGGCCCTGCCGCCCGACGTCATGGTCTTCGACCTCGACCCCGGCGCGCCCGCGAGCATCGTCGAGTGCTGCCGGGTGGCCTCCCGGCTGCGCGACGTGCTGCGCGAGGACGACCTGCCGGCGTGCCCCAAGACGAGCGGCAACAAGGGCATGCAGGTCTACGTCCCGTGGGCCGGCCGCTCGGACGACGCCTCCGAGTACGCCAAGGCCGTCGCCCAGCGCCTGGAGGGGGAGAGCCCCGGCGAGGTCGTGAGCAAGATGGCGAGGAAACTGCGTCCGGGGAAGGTGTTCATCGACTGGAGCCAGAACAACCCGGCCAAGACCACCGTCACGCCGTACTCGCTGCGCGCCAACCCGCGGCCGACCGCCTCCACCCCGCTCACCTGGGAGGAGGTCGAGGGCTGCTCCTCGGCCGAGGAGCTGGTCTTCACCGCGGGCGACGTCCTGGCCAGGGTGGAGGAGCACGGCGACCTCATGGCGCCGCTGGTGACGCCGGAGCCCGGACGGGCTCGGGGCGGGCCTTAGGCTGGACCCATCGGGCACGGACACGGCGGCGAGCCACACCGGCCCGCGATGGAGGGACCGATGATGTCCGAGATGGATCAGGGCGGCGACGAGTCGGCGCTGGACGCGCTCGACCCCCTCGACGACGTGGCCGACGAGCTTGACACCGAGGTCCCGGAGGCCGACGCCATCGAGCAGCGCCTGACCCTCCGCACCGAACAGCGGGAATGGCCTCTGGAGATTCCCTACGACGTCGACCCGGCCGACGCCGCCGACCAGGAGCGTGTGGTCGACCTCGACGAGGACTACCGCTGACGACACCGGATCCGCACCCGCGCGTAGGATGTGAAGCCCGAACCCGATCAACGGGCGTGAGGCACAGGCGAGCGCCTGACCGGCGGGGGTTCCGAGCCTCGACAACACGAAACCGGATCTGATCACCGAGCGCGTGACGCGTGAACCGTCCCCAAGGAGTGTCCCGTGACCGCTACCCCGGACGCCAAGCCCCGGGGCACCCGGCTGCCCCGCATGGCCCGCCGACGCCAGCTTCTCAGCGCGGCGCAGGAGGTCTTCGTGGAGAACGGGTACCACGCGGCGGCCATGGACGAGATCGCGGAACGGGCCGGGGTCAGCAAGCCGGTGCTCTACCAGCACTTCCCCGGCAAGCTGGAGCTCTACCTCGCCCTGCTCGACCTGCACGTCGAGGACATGACCAACCGGTGCCGCGAGGCCCTGGCGTCGACGACCGACAACAAGCAACGGGTGCAGGCGGCCATCGGGGCCTTCTTCGACTTCGTCTCCACCCAGGGCGAGGCGTTCCGCCTGGTCTTCGAGTCCGACCTCCGCAACGTGGCGCCGGTGCGCCAGCGCATGGAGCGCTCGCTGCGCGACTGCTCCGAGATGATCAGCCAGGTGATCCAGGAGGACACCGGCTGTTCGAGCGACGAGGCGCACCTGCTCGGCGTCGGCCTGGTGGGCATGGCCGAGGTCAGCGCCCGCTACTGGCTGGCCTCACACGGATCCATCCCCAAGGACGTCGCGACCCAGCTCATGGCGCGCCTGGCATGGCGCGGCATCGGCGGGTTCCCCCGCACCGCCTGACCCCGCGCGATCTCGCCGCCGGGAGATCCCGTGTTCGCTTGACGCGATCAGATGGGGTCACCCCGGGCGGAGGGCGTCACGATGGGACCACAGACTCCCGTCGAAAGGCAGCAATATGGAACTCAAGATCGCCGTGCGCTCCGTACACCGGGAGATCATCGTCGAGACCGACCTCAGCGCCGACCAGGTGGAGGAGGAGCTGCGCAAGTCGCTGGCGTCCGACCGCGGCGTCTTCTCGATCACCGACGTCAAGGGACGCCGCGTGATCATCCCCGTCAAGTCGCTCGGCTTCGTCGAGATCGGCGAGGACGAGACGCGTCCGGTGGGCTTCGGCGGCACCCTCTAGACCGGCGTCTCGGGGGGGGCTCACCCGCCCCCTCGGGCTCACGCCGTCCGAGCGTTCACGGCCCCGCGCACGTGCCGCGGGAGCCGAGGGAGCACCCGCACGGGCGGCGGAGCCGCTGGACGTCGTCGCGCCCGTGCCCGATGGCCGGGCAGTGCGCGCTTTCCCTCCGTAACACCGGGCGCGAGGCCCAGCGATCGGGTCCACATCTCATCAGGGAGCTGCCGTAGCGGCGCAAGGCCCTCATTCTTCGAACGCTACAACCGCCGGGGCCGTTCGCGCCGCCCGAACCGCGCATGGATTCACCCGGATGTCCGGCATCCGGGGTGTGGTCAGGGGCCGGGCACCAGACCGAGCGCCGCCATGCGCCTGCCGTGCTGCTCGGTGAGCCGCGCGAACATCCTGCCGATCTCCACGAGGTCGGCGTCCGCCGTGCCGCCCCTCCCCCTGGCCACGGCCTGCTCCCGCACCGCCGCCTCCCGCCCCTGGGCCGCGTCGCCGGGCAGGGCGCCGGAGACCAGCAGGACGGCGAGCTCCGGGCGGGCGGCCGCGAGCCGGTGGGCCTGGCTGAGCGCCTCGCCCACCATGCGCCGCGCCCACAGCGCCAGACGGCCGGCGTTCGCCGGGTTCTCGGCGAGCGCGGCGCGCACCCGCTCGACGGCGAACTCCGACCGGGGCTCCTCGGCCAGCACCTCGTTCACCAGCTTGCGCGTCTCGGGCTCCACGTGGCGGGCGGCCTCGCGGTAGAAGTCCCCCGCGATGCCCGTGCCGACGTAGGCTTTGACCAGTGTCTCGAGCCAGTCGCCCGGGCGGGTCTGCGCGTGCCAGTCGTCGATCGCGGCCACGAACGGCGCCATGGCCTCCTCGGGGTCGACGCCGAGCCACGAGAGCCGGTCGCGCAGCAGCCGGAAGTGCGCGTACTCCGACGCCGCCAGCTCGCTGAGGGCGGCGCGGTCGTTCAAGGTGGGGGACAGTGTGGCCGCGTCCTCGGCCATCCTGAGGAACGCGGTCAGCTCGGCGTAGGCGAGCACGCCGAGCAGGTCGACCACACCGGGAGGGGAATCGCTCATGGATGCAGCGTACGAGTTCCGCCCCCCGCGGCCGACCCCGTCGACCCCTCCCGCCCCCCGCGCCGCGGGGCGGCCCACCTCCTTGAACATGAAGAAATCGGTTCGCACTTGTGGTATCGAGTACACTGCCGTGTAAGAGTGCGACCGCTGTACGTCAATCAGGGCGATCACCGCCTGACAGCCCCCTCGCGAGCTATTTCCCGCGGCGGTCGCCGAGACGAGATGAGGGTTGGCCTTTCCGCGCGGATCCGGCACGAGAACATCGGTGCCAGGAGTCCCGGAGGCCCGCCTTCGCAGGAGACCTAGGCAGGCCGAGCTGACCACGTTCCGAGACCTTGGAGTCATACCCGAGATCGCCGATGCCCTCGAGACCGAAGGCATCGTCTCTCCGTTCCCCATTCAGGAGATGGCCCTCCCCCTCGCGATCAGCGGGAACGATGTCATCGGGCAGGCGCGCACGGGCACCGGCAAGACCTACGCCTTCGGCGTGGCCATGCTGCAGCGCGTCGGCAAGCCCCGTAAGAACCGCAAGAAGCCCCGCGGGCTCGTGGTCGTGCCGACCCGCGAGCTGGCACTCCAGGTCACCGAAGACCTGGTCGTCGCCGGCGGCAAGCTGGGCTCGCGCATCCTGACCGTGTACGGCGGGCGCGCCTACGAGCCGCAGATCGAGTCGCTCAAGCAGGGCGTCGACGTCGTCGTGGGCACCCCCGGCCGTCTGCTCGACCTGGTGAGCCAGAAGCACCTCGACCTGAGCCAGATCTCCATGCTGGTGCTCGACGAGGCCGATCGCATGCTCGACCTGGGCTTCCTGCCCGACATCGAGCGCATCATGAAGCTCATCCCGGCCGACCGGCAGACCATGCTGTTCTCGGCGACGATGCCGGGTGAGATCGTCACCCTGTCGCGCCGTTACCTGTCCCGGCCGACCCACGTGCGCGCCGAGAACGCCGACGCCGACAGCGACAGCCCGTCCAAGACCGTCCAGCACGTCTTCCGGGTCCACCGCATGGACAAGATCGAGATCGTGGCGCGTGTCCTCCAGTGCGAGGGCCGCGGGCTCACGATGGTGTTCTGCGAGACCAAGCGGGCCTGCGACATGGTGTCCGAGCAGCTCAAGGAGCGCGGGTTCGCCGCGGCGGCCGTCCACGGCGACCTCGGCCAGGGCCAGCGCGAGCAGGCGCTGCGCGCGTTCCGCAACGGCAAGGTCGACGTGCTGGTGGCCACCGACGTGGCGGCGCGCGGCATCGACATCGACGACGTCACGCACGTCATCAACTACGACTGCCCGCAGGACGAGAAGGCCTACGTCCACCGCATCGGCCGCACCGGCCGGGCGGGGCGCACCGGCGTCGCCCTGACCTTCGTCGAGTGGGAGGACCTCACCCGCTGGAAGGTCATCAACAACGCCCTGGGCCTCGACTTCGCCGAGCCGGTCGAGAGCTACTCCACCTCCCCGCACATCTTCGCCGCCCTCGGCATCCCCGCCGGCACCAAGGGCGTGCTGCCCAGGGCGCAGCGGTCCCGGGCCGGGCTTGCGGCCGAGCAGGTCGAGGACGTCGGCGAGACCGGCCGTCACCGCTCCTCGGTCCGCCGCGACCGCGAGGAGGAGCGCGACCGCGCCGAGCGCAGGGAGCGCCCGGCCCGCAACCGCCAGCGCCGCCGCACCCGCGGCGGGCGCACGCCCGAGTCCGCCGAGTTCGAGACCGTGCCCGCCGTCACCGAGACGGTGGAGCCGCTCGGCACGGTGGCGGCCCCCGAGCCCGAGGCGGCCGTACCGGCCGTCTCCGAGGAGATCGTGAAGCCTTTGTACAGCGAGGTCGCGCAGGGCGACATCCTGACCTCCGAGCCCGAGGCCCCGGCGCCCCGGCGCTCCCGCAGGGGAGCCGGCAAGGCGGCGCCGTCCGGCGCGCCCGCCGAGGTCGCGCCCGTGGCCGTGCGGGCCGAGCCCAGGCTTGAGGCCGTGGCGCCCGCGCCCGTGGCCCAGGAGCCGCTGGTCGACGCCGACGAGGTGCGCGCCCCGAGGCGGGCCCCGGCCCAGCCGCGGTTCCAGCCCGAGCCCGACGACGAGCCGCTGGAGCCCGAGCGCATCATCCCGGCCTCCCCGTTCTCGGTGATCTTCCGCTCGCCCGACCTCGCCTCGGTGGACGACGAGGTGGCGCCCTCGGCGGCCACCGAGCGCGTCCAGCGCAGGCGGCCGGCCTTCCAGCGAACCCCCCGGAAGGGCTGAACAGGCGCGCATGATGAACCGCGGCCGCTACGGCCACGGCGGTGACGACGGCGGGACGCCTCCCAGGCGGCCCGCCCCGCCGTATGCCTGCCCAGGTGGGACGGCGAACGCCGGCCACACAACCGACGTCCGGGGTTTGGCGGTGTCGCCGCGATGAACCCTCGGTATCGTGGTGCCACGTGAGCACGCCGCGTTTCCTCAGCCTGCCCCCCGGCGTCCGCGAACAGCGGATCGAGACGCCCGTGGGCAGCTTCGCGGCCCTTGAGGCGGTGCCCGTCCGCGGCCTCCCGGAACGCTGGCCCGCCCTGCTCGTACCGGGCTACACCGGCAGCAAAGAGGACTTCATCGCGATCTTCGAGACCCTCGCCCAGGCGGGGCGCCGGATCATCGCCATCGACATGCGGGGCCAGTACGAGACCGACGGCCCCGACCACCCCGGCGCCTACAGCTGCGAGGCCCTGGGTGAGGACATCGACGCCGTGGCCACGGTCGTCGGCGGCGGCGAGCCGGTGCACCTCGTGGGCCACTCCTTCGGCGGCCTGGTCACGCGCGAGACCGTGATCGGCGGGGCCACGAGGCTGGCGTCCTACACGCTGATGAGCTCCGGGCCGTCCGGCATCGTCGGGTCGCGCGAGAAGGCCGCCAGGGCCATGCTGCGCGAGCTTCCCGAGGTCGGGCTGGAGCACCTGTGGGCGCACCGCCTGGAGCCCGAGGCGCTCGTCAAAGGCGTGCCCGACGACATCGTGGCCTTCCTGCGCAAGCGGCTCTTCTCCAACTCCGCCGCCGGCCTGGTGGCCATGGCCGAGGAGGTGCTCGCCGCCCGCGACCGGGTCGACGACCTGAAGCAGGCGGGGGTCGCCACGCTCGTGCTGTACGGCGAGCACGATGACGGCTGGCCGCCGGCGCTGCAGGCCGAGATGGCGCACCGCCTGGAGGCCGACTGCGTCGTGGTGCCGGGGGCGCTGCACTCCCCCGCGGTCGAGGCCCCCGAGACCACCGCGCACGCGCTCACCCGCTTCTGGAACCAGGCCGAACAGCGCCTGCTCCACTCCGCCTGATCCCGGGCGTGCCCGGCGGCGCCCGAAGCGTCAGGCGCCGGTGTCCGCCTCTGCGGGGCCGGGGGAGTCGACGACGCCGTCCCAGGGGCGGGCGGCCGGGCCTGCGGCCTGGCCCTCGGGGCAGTGGTCGCGGTAGTCGCACCAGGGGCAGATCGGGCCCGGCCGCGGCGGGAACGTCTTGTCGATCTCCGGCGGCACCGAGACCTGCCCGGTGCCGGGCGGCGACGGGGCGAAGGCCGTGCGGATGGCGCTCTCCGTCGGCGACGCCGCCTGCCGCGCCTCGGGTTCGGCGGGGGCCGCGGGGGCCGTCTTGGGCCGGGGCCGGTGCTTGACGGCGTCGGCGCGCCAGGCGCGGTAGCGCTCGTCGGCCTCGGAGGCCTCGACCGCCATGTCCTCGGCACGGCCGATGTGACGGCGCAGGGACGCGTCGGTGTGCTCCCAGACGGCGACCGAGGCCGTGGGCAGGTGGTGGAGCTCCACGCGGTGGCAGGGCCGGTGCAGGACCCGCGACGAGGCCACCGCGTAGATCGCCAGCGCGAGCGAGGAGCGGGCGTCGTCCTCGGTGAGGGGACGCCTGCCGGTCTTGTAGTCGACGATCACCAGCTCGTCGCCGCGCCTGTCGATGCGGTCGACCCGCCCGGACACCGCGATGACCGGTGTGCGCGTGGCCACGGTGCGCTCGACGCCCACCGGCTCGTCGGACGGGTCGAGCGTGCCGGTGTAGTCGGTGACCATGGCGCGGGCGCGGCCGAGCCACAGGGCCGACTGCTCGGGGTCGCGGTACCCCTCGGTGATCCACCCCTTGGTGACCAGCAGGGCGGCCATGACGGGCGTCCTGCGGTCGTACGGCTCGCGCCACCACGCGGCGAGCGCGTTGTGCACGGAGGCTCCCAGGCTGTTGTGCGCCCAGGAGTGGCCCCTCTTGGGTGCGGGCCGGTCGAGGTAGGTGAAGCGGTACCGCCGGGGGCAGTCGAGCCAGGTGTTCAACCGGGACGGCGTACAGGAGTACAGCCGCTTGGGCATGCCTTCAAGGGGGAGTTGCCCCACTGCCAGCCTCTTCCCTCACCCCAGGGCGCCCGGACGTGCGGACGCCTGGATCGGCCCGGCCGCGCGAGGGCACGACCGGGTGGCGCCTGGCCCGCCCGGGGGCGGGCCGCCGAGGTCAGTCGCCGTTGAGGTTGAGCCTGATGCCGGCCGCCCGGGTGCCGTCGGCGAGCGGGCCCTCCTCGGCCGGGGTGTCGCCCCCGCCGGTCAGCCCGCCCGACAGCCAGTCGTCGAAGTGGGGCTCCAGATCGCCGATGGTGGTCTCCTCGCCGTGCGCGGGCAGGACCCGGGTGTCGTGCGGCAGGGTGAAGAGCCGCTCGCCGATCGCCGTGAGCTGGTCGGCCAGCGCGGGATACTCCCCGCCGATCTTGCCGGGGCCGTCGGCCAGCAGCGTCTTGCCCGTGAACACCGCACCCATGGCCTCGACGTAGAGGCAGACGCCGCCCAGGGTGATGCCCGGCGTGGTCATCACCTCCAGTTCGACGTCGGCGACCCCGAAGAGGCCTTCGTCCTCCATGTCGATGTCGGGGTAGGTGTCCTGCCAGGTCTCGCGCCAGAGTTGGCGGTCCTTGCGGTTGAGGGCGACGACGGCCTCGTCGCGGGCCGCGACCTCGATGGCGCCGCCCACGTGGTCGGGCAGGCCATGGGTGCAGATCACCGCGAGCACCTCGCGCTCGCCCACACTGGAGAGGATCGCCTCCGCGTCGCGCGCGGGGTCGATGACGATCACCTCCGAATCGTCGCCGATGATCCAGGTGTTGTTCTCGACCTTGTGCTCGGCGCCGTCGACGGTCACGACGCCCTCGGTCACCACTCGCTCGATACGCGCTGTCACGGCCACGACCTTACCGAACACTGGAAGCCGTCTCGATAAGCAATCGGCATGGGTTGTGGGCGAAACGCGGCCGGAGCCGCCCCGGACGGCGGCCCGGGGGTCAGGGGCCGACCTCCAGACGCGGGCAGACCGCGCCGTAGGGCAGGTCGAACTCCTGCTCGTCGTCGGTCAGGTCGCGCAGGGACAGCTCGGTGAGCGCCACCATGCACCCCGCCTCGGCCGGCCACGCGATCATCCACAGCCAGTGGCCCATGGCCTCGCCGACGTACACCGCCCGGTCGGGCAGGCTCTCCACCCACCACAGCGCCGTGGGGTGCCCGACCGCCTCGGCCTTGGCGTTCGGCGGGCCGGCGTCGAACCCCGGCCCGGGGTCGGGGCCGTCGATGCCGGCGAACGCCGCGCCGAGCCCGACGCCCGGCTCCTCGGCGACGATGAGCAGGTCGGCGGGCCCGTAGGTCACCGAGGGGCCCGACAGGGCCACCACGCCCGCGTGGACGCCCGCGCCGGAGTCGCGCACGTCGCCGAAGCCGGTCACGAGCCAGCCGGTCGGCAGTGGCCAGGGCAGCCAGAACGGGACGCGCGAGTCGGCTCTGAGCAGGTCGAGCGTCTCGCTGGAAGGCCCCCTGGAGGTGAAGGGCAGGACGGCGCCGTGGACGCCGCACCGCCATTCGGTGGACCATTCGCTCGGCGGACGCAGCGGTCCGAAGCACCGAGGGCAGATTGGCGCGGCTCTCACAGTTATCCACGGTGCTTCGGCCCGTGCGGTGAAGTCAAGGGCCGATTCGTTATCCCGGCGTAATCTTGGCGTATGCGTGTGAGGTGCGTGGGCGGCATCGTGCTCGACGGCGACGGCAGGCTGCTGCTGATCCGGCGCGGGCGTCCGCCCGGCGAGGGGCTGTGGTCTCTCCCGGGCGGCCGGGTGGAGCCCGGTGAGTCCGACGCGCAGGCCCTGCGGCGCGAGCTGCTGGAGGAGACCGGCCTGAAGGTCGCGGTGGGAGCCCTGGCCGGCACCGTCGACCGTCCCGGCCCCGGCGGCGTCGTCTACGAGATCTACGACTACCTCGCCGTGATGGTGAAGGGCACCCCCCGCCCCGGCGACGACGCCGCCGAGGTGGGCTGGTTCGCACCCGAGACCCTGGCGGCCCTGCCCCTGACCTCCGGGCTGATCGACGCCCTGAACCTGTGGCGCGTCCTGCCGCCGGCCCGCTGAGCGCCGCGGCTCACCGGCTGAACGTCGTGCGCCACAGGGTGAGGTGGTCGGAGGTGTAGGTGGTGGAGCGGCCCACGGCCACGACCCTGTCGTCGACGACCGCTATGGCGCCCAGCCACTGGGCGCCGTCGCCGGTCATGCCGTCGCCGGTGAGGGCGTGGCGCTGCCATTCGCGGCCGTCCTCGGAGGTCCAGACCGTGCTGTCGCCGGTCGCGGGGGCGCCGTAGGAGCCCACGGCGACCAGGCCGGAGGCCGAGGAGGTCATGTCGAGCACGGTGGCCGGGGCGCCGGCGGGGAGCCAGGAGTACTGCCAGGTGACGCCCTCGTCGCCGGAGACGGCGGCGAACGGCTGCTCGACGCCCTTGTCGGTCAGGGCGGTGCCCACGGCGACCACCTCGTCGTCGCGCACGGACACCCTGCGCAGCGCGGCCGACCGCGCCCCCTCGGGGATCACCCGCTTGTGCGCCGTCCACTTCAGGCCGTCCCGCGACACCCAGACCACGCCGCTCGTGCGGCCCGCGGTCCCCGAGCCGCCGACGGCCAGGTAGCCCTCGGGGGTGGCGGTGATGTCCTCGATGCGCACGTCGGCGCCGCCGGCGGGCAGGCCCTGCGGCGCGGCCCTGGCGTAGCGGCGCAGGTCGGCGGTGAACCACAGCGCGGCCACGACGCCGCCGGGGCCGCTGTCGTCCCCGGCCAGCACGTAGCCCTCGGGGCCGGCCGCGACCACGCGGGGGACGACCGCGTACCGGCCGGCGGCGTTCAGGGCGGGAGAGTCCGGCGGGGGCCGCCACGAGCGCCCGTCGGTGGAGGCGACGAGCAGCGGCTTGACGAACGCCGAGTCGGCCGTGGTGCTGCCGACGGCCAGCCAGCCCCGGGGGCCGTGCGCGACGTCGTTGAGCGACTGGCGCCCGGCGCCGCCGAGGGCCGAGGAGTCCACGGGCTTCCAGTTCTGCCCGGCCGGGCTGGTCCAGATTCCCGCGTCGCCCTTGACCGAGCCGACGGCGACGAAGGAGTCCCCCGCCGCGACCAGCGCGGTGGTGTCGCGCGCCGAGCGGGTGAGGCCGCTGATGTCGGCGAGCGGCACCGGGGCCGCGGCCTTGCCCTTGGCCGCCGTCATCAGCACCGCGAGGTTGTCCAGGCCGCCCGCCCGCTGGTCGCCTGCGGCGACCAGCGTGCCCTTGTCGGTGATCGCGAGGCCGCGCAGGGTGCCGGGGATCTGCCCGAGGTCGGTGCTCTCGGTCCAGTTCTTGCCGTCGGCGCTGGTGAAGACGGCGTACCGCTCCCAGCCCGCCTCCGCGACCGCGGCCACGCCCGCCGAGGAGGAGGCCAGCCCGCGCACGCCGGTCGCCTCGCGCCCGAGGCCGTCGATCACGCCGCACTGGCGCCACGCGTCGCCGAGGTCGGAGCAGTACACCCGGACGTCACCCGCCGTGGACTTCTGCAGCGTGGGGACGAGCAGGAAGCCCTTCTCTGCCACGGCGAGGGCGCCCGGCTCTGGCCGCACGCCCGGCAGCGCGGCGGCCGTGCGCAGCCACGTCCTGCCGCCGTCCGGGGAGCGGAGGATCACCGAGGTGGTGTCCCCCTTGCCGGGGTCGGCGAGCGCGACCACGGCGTCGCCCTTGGCGACCACCGCGCGGATCGCGCGCACCTTGTCGGTGGTGCCGATCTCGCGGGTGTCCACACGGCTCCAGCTCTGCCCGTCGGGGGACACCCAGGCCACGGGGCCGTACCCGCCGTTTTGGAGGGTGGTGGAGCCGACGGCGACGAAGCCGCTCGCCGTCCGCGCCAGGTCGGTGATGCGGTCGCCGCTCCAGAACGCCGTGAGCCGCGCCGGGTCGACCGCCGTCCAGGAACGGCCGTCGGTGCTGGTCCACATGCCCCTGGCCGCCGGTCCGGCGGTGCCGGGCGCCTCGGTGCCGGCGGCGAGCCAGCGTCCGCCGCCCCCGGTGACGCGCCCCGCCGAGCCGGCGGGCTGGTAGCCGGCGGGCACGGCGACCCTGCCGAGCTCCCAGGACCGCCCGGCGTCGGTCGAGACCAGGAAGAGCGGCCGGGGCACGGGGCTGGTGGTGTCGCTGCCGACCGCGACGACGGTGGAGCCGACGGAGGTGACCGCGTTGAGCACCTGGCTGGAGCCGTTGCCGCTGATGCCGGGCGGGGCGACGAACGCCCGGTCGCCCGAGCCGCCGTCGCCGGCCGCGAGGCGCAGGCCGGAGCTGACCGGGGAGTTCACCCAGTTGACGATCGCCAGGCCGAGCCCGGCAGCGGCGAGCAGCGCCACGATGACGACCACGGGGGTGAGCAGGCCGCGCGGGGAGGCGCGGCGCGGCGGCGCGGCGGGCCTGCGCGGCGGAACCGGCCGCGGGCGGGCGGGCCTTCGCTGCGCGCGGGCGGCGGCCTGGTCGCGGTGGTGGCGTCCGCGCCCGCCGCCGCGAGGCCTGGCCGGGCCCGAGGCCACGAGGATGTCGGGCCGTGCGGGGGGCGCGCCCTCGTGCGGGTCGTGGTCGCCGGGCGGACGGCCGTCGTCGTACTCGTCGTACTCGTCGCCGTACTCGCCGCCGTCCCGGCCCGGCGCGGGGCCGGCCGGGTCCCTGGGGGAGGGATGGCCCGGCGGCCCGCTGGTGGCGAGGCCGGCCCCGGGGCGTCGCCCGTGCGCCGCTTCGGGCTCGGCGGGGATGCGCGGGTGCACCCGGATCCCCGAGTCGCCGGCGGGAGGCGCGGGCGTGCGCGGCGGGCCGGAGGCGACCAGCTTGTCGGGCCGGTCCACCAGGCGGCGCGGCGGCGGGGACGGGTCGGTGGACTCGGCCGGGGGCTCGGACCGCCCGGCCTGGCGCGCCCCCCAGGCGGGAGGCTCCTCCCACACCGGCTCGGCGGCGGCCCGGGGGTCCCACTCCGGCTCCGGCGCGGCGCGCGGGTCCCAGTCGTCGGGCGAGCCGGGGGAACGCCACTCAGGGGACGACTCAGAGCCCCACGCGGGGGTTCCCTGGAATCGCCAGTCGGCGGAGGGGTCGGCGGTCCACTCCCCCGGCGCGGGGTCCTCGTCGTGGTCCGGCGGTGTGCGGCCGGCGCTGTGGCGGGGTTCGGCGGGCGGGCCGCCGGCGGGGCGGGCGTAGGGATGGCGCCCGACGGTCGGGCGCGGGGGCTCGGCGGGATCCTCCGCGCCGGGCGAGCCGTCGTTCTCGGTGGGGGCGCCGAAGGGCGGCAGCGCCCACGGCGAGTCGAGCGGGAGCCCGCGCGAGCCTTCGCCGGAGGGGCCCGGCGGGAAGTGGTGAAGGGTCGGCGGTGATGTCTGAGCCGGGTGGGACCCGGATCGGCGTGACGTGCTCCCGTGGTCGGCGTCGTCCGCCGACCACCATGACGAGCGCGGGTCGTGAGGGCCCGAGGCCACGCTCAGCACCTCCTCGTCGGCAGCCTAACGCAGTCTGATAGCCGTGATTTAGGACCGTTCCACCGAAGTTCCGGACATGCATTGATATGCCCGCGGATCAAGCTCGATCCTACTGATACCCGCCCACCGGCGGTGATCACCTGAACGTTCGGATCCACGGCCGCCCTCGCCCTCGCCGCCAGCGCGCACCTCCTCGGACCGACTGCCGGCCCGCACAGCTTCCAGAGCAACACGTGGAGGGCACTCCTGGCGAGACCTCTCTAGTCAGATTTATCTAGAGAGTGAGGGAATTGCCCGTTTTTGGGCGATTATTATCACGGCAACCGTGAAGAAGCCGAGCTGCACGACGGTCCCCGCGAGCGACTGCCAGGGCACCGCGCCCTGACGCAAGGCGTCCGCCAGATCCCCGGCCGCGGCGGCGGGGACGAAGCTGACGACGTTGTTGACGACGTGCAGCGCGATCGGCGCCTCCAGGCCGCCGGTGCGCACGGCCAGCCAGCCCATCAGCGCGCCGAACGCGAAGACGTCGACGATGCCCCAGTCGGTGTACGCGTGCAGCGCGGTGAACGCCGCGGCGCCGAGCAGGATGCCCGGCCACGGCGTGCGGAAGTAGGCGCCGAACGCCTGGAGCAGCCAGCCGCGGAAGACGTACTCCTCGGCCGCCGCCTGGAAGGGCACCAGCAGCGCGATCACCACCAGCCCCGGCAGGAAGCGGTCCCAGCCCGTCCACCCGAAGAGGTCTCCGACGTCCTCGCCGGTCAGCGCGAGCGTCGCCACCAGCGCCGCCTGCCCGAACAGGAGCGACAGCACGGCCAGGCCCGTGCACGTGAGCAACCACCTCCAGCGCAGCCGCCCGAGCACCGACGACAGCGTGCCGGGCGGGCGCCGCTGGATCAGCCAGGCGGCGCCGAACACCAGGGGCAGCACCGCCGCGATCGACAGCAGCATGACGGCCAGGTCGTAGACCGGCTCGCCGAACAGCCGGCCGTCCTCCATGAGCACCGGGATGCCGGTGAGCTGCGCGACCAGGACGCCCGCCGAGATCACCACCACCCCGGTCACCAGGTAGGCCAGGGCGACGGCGACCGTCCCCACCAGCGGTCGCCACCACCGGTGCAGCGGCGTGCGCGCCAGGTGGTCGTACCGGGTGCCCGGCGGCGGCGGGACGACGCGCGGCGCGGGCGCCGGCGGCCTCTGCCACGGACCGGCCCCCGGGTAGTACGAAGCGGGCGCGGGCGAAGCCCCGTACCCCGGCTGGGGCGGCGGAGGCGGAGCGCCGTACCCCGGCTGAGGGGCCGGAGGCGGGGCGCCGTACCCCGGCTGAGGCTGCCCTGGGCCCCATCCCGGCTGAGGCGGTGAGGGCCGCCACTCCGGGGACGGCTGAGGTCCGTCTCCCGAGGGCGGCGGCTGGGGCCCGTGCGACGGATCGTGCATCACCCCATTCTCCTCACCGCGTCATCACCCCGCGCGACGCGGGTCGCTTCCGCGCGAACCATCGTCCGCGCCGTGGATCGGGCCGCTGTGCGCAATTCTCCACAGACAGGACCACCGCCAGGCCTCAGACTGCGATCAGCATCCACAATCTCCAGGGGGAGATCATGAAACCGCAGGGGCCGTTTCTGACACTGGTCTCCGGACTGGTCCTCACCGCCGTCTTGGGCGTGCTGAGCGTCAGCACCGCGCCGGAGGCCGACACCGTGGCCGTCGCCGAGGGCGAGCCGGCCGCCGCCGCGCGCACCGGCGCGGCCGTGCCCGGCCCGACGGTCACGGCGCAGACCGTGCCCGGGCCGACGGGGACCGCCGAGGCCGAGCCCGCCGACACCACTCCCAAGCGCGCCGACTACGCGGGGGTGGCGCAGGGCAACGGGGGCCTGGTGGCCGTCTCGATCAAGAACGGCAAGGCCGTCGCCTACTTCTGCGACGGGCGCGTCGAGGCGTGGCTCAAGGGCACGGCCGAGAACAACACCGTCACGCTGACCGGCAAGAACGACTCGCTGATCACCGCGGCGCTCGGCGACGGCAAGGCGCAGGGCAAGCTGCAGGTGGGCAAGGGCAAGTGGCGGTTCACCGCCCCGCTGGTCAAGAAGCCGTCCGGCCTGTACCGGGCCGTGGCCACGGTACGCGGCGCCCGGCTGGTCGGCGGATGGATCGTGCTGCCGAGCGGGCGGCAGGTGGGCCTGGTCGCCGCCGACGGGTCCTCCTCGCGCGCCCCCGAGCTGACCCCCGGCTCCCCCGTCACGGTCGACGGCGCCGAGCTGCGGCCCGAGGACACCGACGCCTTCATCGACCGATTCTGACGAGGACATCTCATGACGATCCCCCAGCCCGCCATGCCCGCCGCCGAGAAGCGCGGCGCCGCTCCCTGGCTCGTGCCGCTGCTCGCCGGCGGCTTCGTGGCCGTCGTGCTCGGCGTGTACGGCCGCGCCCACACACCTACCGGCTTCGCCGTGGGTCTGTCCGGCTTCTCCGGCGCCCAGGCCATGAAGTCGTGGCTCGCGACCGGCACGTTCCTGCTCGCCATCGTGCAGGTCGTCTCCGCGATGGCGATGTACGGCAAGCTCCGCGGGGTGCGGGCGCCGTCCTGGACCGCCACCCTGCACCGGTGGTCGGGGCGCACGGCCTTCCTGCTGTCGGTCCCGGTCGCCTTCCACTGCCTGTACGCGCTGGGCGCGCAGTTCGACGTCCCGCGTGTGCTGGTGCACTCGCTGCTCGGAACCTTCTTCTACGGCGTGTTCGTGGCCAAGATGCTCTCGCTGCCCAAGCGGGACCTGCCGGGCTGGACGCTGCCGGTCCTCGGCGGCCTGCTGTTCACCACGCTCACCGGCCTGTGGCTGACGTCGTCCTTCTGGTTCTTCACGACGTTCGGCATCGCGCTCTGACGCCCCGGCCAGGAGCGCCCCGGACCCGGGGTCAGAACGAGCCGGGCGCGTCCGGCCCAGGCGGGGACGGGCCGGACGCGTCCGCTCAGGCGGGCGGCTCGAAAGCGCTGGTGCGCGACATCCCCGCCGCGCGGCCCTTGGCGGCGACGACCAGCGCCATCTTGCGCGACGCCTCGTCGATCATCTCCTCGCCCAGCATGACCGCGCCGCGCCGGTCGACCGTCGTGGCGTGCTCGTAGGCGTCCAGGATCAGCTCGGCGTGGTCGTAGTCCTCCTGGGACGGCGAGAAGATCTCGTTGGCCGCCTCGATCTGCGAGGGGTGCAGCACCCACTTGCCGTCGAACCCGAGCGCCGCCGACCTGCGCGCCGTCAGGTCGAACCCCTCGGCGTCGCGCACGGCCAGATACGGCCCGTCGACGGCCTGGAGGCCGTGCGCGCGCGCGGCCATGAGGATGCGCATCAGCACGTAGTGGTAGGCGTCGCCCTCGGTGTACCCCGCGGGCTGGCGGCCGACCACCAGGCCGCGCATGTTGATCGACGCCATGAAGTCGGCGGGGCCGAACACCAGGGCCTCCAGCCGCGGCGACGCCGCGGCGATCGTGTCGACCTCGACGAGGCCGCGCGCGCTCTCGATCTGCGCCTCGACCCCGATGCGCCCGACCGGCAGCCCGTTGGCCTTCTCGACCTGCGTGAGCAGGAGGTCGAGCCAGGCCACGTGGACGGCGTCCTCCACCTTGGGCAGCATCAGGCAGTCGAGGGAGTCGCCGGCCCCCTCCACGACCTCGATCACGTCGCGGTACGTCCACGGCGTCGACAGGTCGTTGACGCGGACGACCCGTGTCCTGCCCGTCCAGTCGCCGGTGCGCAGGGCCTCGACGACGTTCTTCCTGGCCTGCTCCTTGGCCTGGGGTGCGACCGAGTCCTCCAGGTCGAGGAAGACCTCGTCGGCCGGCAGCCCCTGCGCCTTCTCCAGGAAGCGGGGGTTGCTGCCGGGCACCGCCAGACACGATCGACGAGAGCGCATGGGGTCACCGTAGCCGCCGCCCCGCGCCACCCCCGCATGTGGGCGCGTCACAAAGGGGACTCCCCGTTGTTGGCGCGGATCTCCCACCGATTCTCCAGCGGACCTCCCGACAATGGACACCACACCTTCGGTACAAGGAGCGCAAGAACGATGAACGACGCCTACGCGGCCCATCCGGCCGTCCTGTCCGATCTCATCCCTAAAAGCCTGGTGCGCGACGCCGCCCTGGTGATCGGCGCGGCCGGCCTGACCGGCGTGGCCGCGCAGGTCAGCATCCCGCTGCCGGGCACGCCCGTGCCGTTCACGCTCCAGACCTTCGCGGTCCTGCTGGCGGGCGCGGCGCTCGGCCTGCCGCGCGCCTTCCTCGGGATGGCGCTGTACCTGGCGCTCGGGCAGCTCGGGGTGCCGTGGTTCGCCTCCTCGGGCGGCAACGCGACGCTCGGCTACGTGGTCGGCTTCGTGCTCGCCGCGTCGGTCGTCGGCGCGCTGGCGAGCCGCGGCGGCGACCGCACGGCTCCGCGCACCTTCGCCACGATGCTCTTCGGCACGCTGCTGATCTACGCCGTGGGCGTGCCCTGGCTGATGGTCGCCACGGGCCTCAGCCTGCCCGCCGCCTTCGCCGCAGGCGTCGTGCCGTTCCTGATCGGCGACGCGGTCAAGGTGCTGGTCGCCACCGGCCTGCTGCCCGCGGCGTGGAAGCTCACCCGCCGCTGACCGGCGCCCCGCCCGCCGGACGGCCCCCCTCGCCGCGCCCGTCCGGCACCGCCGCCCGCGCGCGGGGACCCGCGGGCCGTGCCCGGAGGGCCGCCGGGCCGTACATTGCTGGTGTGAGCCACTCGCTGATCGAAGAGGGCGCCAAGAAGTCGAGCGTCCTGTGGATCTCCCTGTCCGGACGTGACCGGCTCGCCTGGCACGTCTGGCACGAGGGCGCCGTCTACGTGGTGACCGGCGGCGGCGAGCAGCCGCTGCCCGGCCTCACGAGCGCCTCACGGGTCCGGGTGACCCTGCGCAGCAAGGACAACGGCGCCGAGCTCGTCCGGTTCGACGCCGACGTCGAGGTGGTCGATCAGCGCTCGTCCTCGGCGGCCGGGGCGGTCGCCGTCCTGGCGAAGGAGCGCCTCAACGCCGTCGACGCCGAGGGCCTCACCGAGCGCTGGGCCTCCGGCTCGGAGGTCGTCCGGCTGGTGCCGGTGGTGGCCGCCTGAGCCAGCAGGGCTCCGGCCAGCACCACGGCCCCGCCGATGATCTGCGCCGCGCCGAGGCGCTCGCCCACCAGGAACCACGCGATCACCGCGCCGGCGACCACCTCCAGTGAGGCGACGGTGGCGCCCACCGCGGCCGTCAGGCGGCGGACGGCGACGACGCCGGTGAAGTACGCCAGCACGGTGGCGATCGCGACCAGCCAGAGCGCGGCGGCGAGCACGGGAAGGGTGTTGCCGCCCAGGGTGGCCTGCGTCGTGAACGCCCCCCAGGGGATCTCCCACGGCCGCGACAGCGGGGCCAGCACGACGGCGGCCCCCGCCAGGCCCCAGACGATCAGCCCGAGCGGCTCGACGTCGTCGCCGAAGCCGTCGCTCATCAGGAAGTACCCCGCGCAGCACGCCGCCGCGGCCAGGCCCAGCAGGAGGCCGATGCCGTCCAGCGCCAGCCCGCGCCACGCCTCGACGACCACCCCGAGGCCGATCACAACGATGACCGCCCCGGCGTAGGCCGAGCGCGCCAGCCGCACCCGCCTGACGAAGCGCACCCACAGCACCACCACGACGGGCGAGGTGAACTCCAGCAGCAGAACCACGCCGACCGGCAGGCGCGTGATGGCGGTGAAGAACAACGCCTGGACGCCGGCCACGGCGATCAGCCCGTACGCGGCGAAGAACCCCAGCCTGCCGGGCGGGATGCGCAGCGCCTTCGGCCGGAACACCGCCAGGAGCAGGACGAGCAGCAGGGCCGCGCCGGCCATGCGCACCCACACCGCCTGCAGGGGGGTCAGCCCGCCGGCGCCGAGGAACTTGGCCATCGGGCCGGAGAAGCCGAAGCACAAGGACGACGTGACCGCCACCGCGAGAGCAGTGCCCTTCATCACGCACCTCCTGTCAGTAGTGTTCAATGCGTTTGATGCTGTCACAACCGAATGCGCGTTGGAAAGGCTTTTAAAGGGGGCCGACAGGGCGAACCCCCGCTGACCTCGTACGCTGCGAGAGTGAGGATCTTCATCGCCAGGCTGGCGGGGACCGCGGTGTTCGATCCCACCGGGGACCGCATCGGCCGGGTACGCGACGTCGTGGTGGCCCTGCGCGCCAACGACCCGCCCCGCGTGCACGGCCTCGTGGTCGAGGTACAGCGGCGCCAGGTCTTCCTGCCCATCACCCGCGTCCGCGGCATCGAGGCCGACGCCGTGATCTTCACCGGCAGCATCAACATGCGCCGCTTCGAGAAGCACACGACCGAGTCCCTGGCCATCGGGGAGCTGCTGGACCTGACCGTCGAGGCCGGCGGCCAGAGCGCCACGGTGCTCGACCTCGCCATGGAGGCCGGCAGGACCGGCGAGTGGCTGATCACCAAGGTGGCGGTGCTGCGCGGCGCCGGGCGGGGCCTGCGGCGGCGGCGCGGCGAGACGCTGGTCGTCGACTGGGCGGAGGTCTCCGGGTTCGGCGCGGTGCAGGCCGACCAGGGCGCGGCCAACCTGCTCGCCGCCTTCGAGGAGACCCGCCCCGCCGACCTGGCCAACGCGCTGCGCCACCTGCCCGTCAAGCGGCGGGCGGAGGTGGCGGCCGCCCTGCAGGACGAGCGGCTCGCCGACGTGCTTGAGGAGCTGCCGGAACGCGACCAGATCGGCATCCTCAACCGCCTGGACGCCGAGCGCGCCGCCGACGTGCTCGCGGCCATGGACCCCGACGACGCCGCCGACCTGCTGCAGGACCTGGCGCCCCCGCAGGCCCAGGCGCTGCTCGCCCGCATGGAGCCGCGCGAGGCCGCGCCGGTGCTGCGGCTGATGACGTACGCCGAGAACACGGCCGGCGGCATGATGACCAGCCAGCCCATCATCCTGCCGCCGCACGCGACCATCGCCGAGGCCCTGGCCGAGATACGACGCCAGGACATCACGCCGCCGGTCGCCGCCCAGGTGTACGTCACCCGGCCGCCCGTCGAGACCCCGACCGGGAGATACCTGGGCGTGGCCCACTTCCAGGCGCTGCTGCGCGTGCCGCCGTCCTCGCTGCTCGGCGGGGCCATCGACCGCAGCATCGACCCCATACGCCCGGACCTGCCGCTGGCGGGGGTGACCTCGTACCTGGCCGCCTACAACCTGGTGGCGGCCCCGGTGGTGGACGAGAACGGCCGGCTCGTGGGGGCCGTCACGGTCGACGACGTGCTGGACCACCTGCTGCCGCCGGGCTGGCGCGAGCGCGACGAGCAGACCGCGCCCGACGGCGACGCCGCGCCCGCCCTGGGCGGGCCGGAGGTGCCCGGTGGCGGTTGAGCGGCTGGACCAGCCCCGGGAGCTGCGCCGCGGCCTGCGCCCGCACTACGACCCCGAGGCGTTCGGGCGGGTGTCCGAGCGGTTCGCCCGCTTCCTCGGCACGGCGCGGTTCCTGGTCTACATGACCGGGGTCATCGCGATCTGGGTGGTCTGGAACATCGTGGCGCCCGCGCCGCTGGTGTTCGACCCCTACCCGTTCATCTTCCTGACCCTGATGCTCTCGCTTCAGGCCTCGTACGCCGCCCCGCTGATCCTGCTGGCCCAGAACCGGCAGGCCGACCGCGACCGCGTCCAGACCGAGCAGGACCGGGTGGCCACCGAGCGCAACCAGGCGGAGGTGGAGTACCTGACCAGGGAGATCGCGGGACTGCGGCTCGCGCTCGGCGAGCTGGCCACCCGCGACTACATCAGGGGAGAGCTGGAGCGGCTGCTCGGCGAGGGGCGCGACGGGTTCGACCGGGCCGACCCGCGCGACCGGCGGTGACCCGGCCCGGTCAGCGGGCGCCGGTGGCGAAGAGCTTGGCGAGCATCGCGGCGCACTGCCGCAGCTCCTCCTCCCCGAGCACGTCCAGGAACTCCCGCTGGATGGCGCGCAGGTAGGTGGGGGTGGCCTCGGAGAGACGGTTCTCGCCCGAATCGGTAAGCACCGCGAACAGCCCCCGGGCATCGCTCGGGCAGGCCGCGCGCTCCACCAGGCCCTCGCGCTGGAGCCGGTCGATCAGCCGCGTCAGCCCGCTGCGGGACAGCAGGACGCGGTCGGCGAGGTCGTTCATGCGCAGCCGGCGGTCGGGGCTCCCCGCCAGTGTCTGCAGGACGTCGTAGGCGGCGGGGGCCAGGTCGTGCCCGCTCAGCAGGTCGGTCTCCAGACCGCGGGTGATCTGTGCCTGTGCCCGCTGCAACATGCGCCAGACGACGAGCTGCCGCGGACTGATCTCCGCCATGCTGGAGGTCACGCGGTCATCCTAGAAGGTTGCATAAGCGCACACACCTCTACATTGCGCTCTCTTGGCGGGCCGCGAAGAGCTCACGGTTCGTCGGATCGCCCCCGGGTTCGTAGCATGGATCCCATGGCACCAACCCCAGACCTGGTGACGGCCGCGCTCGCGACGGTCAACGACCCGGAGATCCGCAGGCCGATCACCGAGCTCGGCATGGTCAAGAGCATCGACATCTCCCCCGACGGGGCGGTGCGGGTCGGCGTCTTCCTCACCGTCGCCGGCTGCCCCATGCGCGACACCATCACCCGAGACATCACCGCCGCCGTCACCAAGATCGGCGGTGTCACCGGCGTCCAGGTCGAGATGGACGTCATGAGCGCCGACCAGCGCAAGGAGCTCCAGACCAGGCTGCGCGGCGACCGCGGGCCCGAGAAGGAGATCCCCTTCGCCAAGCCCGGCTCCCTCACCCGCGTCTTCGCGGTCGCGAGCGGCAAGGGAGGGGTCGGCAAGTCGTCGGTCACCGTCAACCTGGCGGCGGCGATGGCCGCGTCCGACCTGAAGGTCGGGGTCGTGGACGCCGACATCTACGGGCACTCGGTGCCCCGCATGCTCGGTGTCACCGACCGGCCCACCAAGGTCGAAGACATGATCATGCCGCCGGTGGCGCACGACATCAAGGTCATCTCCGTCGGCATGTTCAAGCCCCCGGGCAACAGCCCCGTGGTGTGGCGCGGCCCGATGCTCGACCGCGCGCTGCACCAGTTCCTCGCCGACGTCTACTGGGGTGATCTCGACATCCTGCTGATGGACCTTCCGCCCGGCACCGGCGACATCGCGATCTCGGTGGCCCAGCGGATGCCCAGCGCCGAGATCCTGGTCGTGACCACCCCCCAGCAGGCCGCCGCCGAGGTCGCCGAGCGCGCCGGGTCGATCGCCGTGCAGACCCACCAGCAGATCGCCGGTGTCATCGAGAACATGGCGTGGCTGCCCTGCCCGCACTGCGACGAGCGGGTCGCGGTGTTCGGCGAGGGCGGCGGGCAGGCCGTCGCCGACGGGCTCAGCCGCACGCTGGGCACGCGGGTGCCGATGCTCGGCCAGGTGCCCATCGACCTGCGACTGCGCGAGGGCGGCGACAACGGCAAGCCGCTCGTGCTCAGCGACCCCGACTCCCCCGCCGCGGCGGAGCTGCGGCGCATCGCCGCGGGCCTGAGCAAGAAGTCGACCAGCCTCAAGGGCCTCCACCTCAACCTCTCGCCGTCGGGCCGCTGACCGGCGGCCACGGGCCCGTCGACACGGAAGGGCCCGCCCCTCGGGGGGCGGGCCCTTCTCCGTTCAGCGGGTCACGGCGCCCCAGGCGCCCTCAGGTGGCCTCGGAGTCGTACGGCGGGACCTCGCCGTAGCCCAGCTCGTCGAGCACCGCCACCGGCGTGTACGGCTCCGGCGGGAGCGGGGTGTGCTCCGGCAGCGGCCCTTTGTCCCAGTCTTTCTCGACGTCCTCCAGCAGGTGCTTCCTGACGAAGTTCTTCGGATGGAGGTCGGCGGGATCGAAGTTGGTGAACTCCGGGCCGAGGTTGTCCTGCAGGTCGCTCTTGGCGTTGTTGGCCATCTGCCGCAGCTGCCGCAGCGCCCTGCCCGCCTGTGAGGCGGCCTGGGGGAGCTTCTCCGGCCCGAGGACCAGGAGGGCGATGACGATCAGTGCCAAGACCTCAGGCCAGCCGAGTCCGAACACTGTGCACTCCTACCGTTCTCCGGCACCGGCGCGTGCCGGCGACCCAGGCCGTGAGACAGCGGCCCTGGCTTTCCCCAGACTAATGCCCCGGCCGGGCGAAGGACGCCCGGCCCCGGCGGATCAGGAAGGCTGCGGGGTCGGCACCGGGCCGGCGTCGATGGTGACGACGGTCGTCTTCTCCTCGCCGTCACGCTGGTACTTGATGGTCACCTTGTCGCCGGGCGCCCTGCTGCGGATCGAGACGATCAGCTCGGACGGCTGCCCCACCGGGTTGCCGTTGACCTCCATGATCACGTCGCCCGCGCGCAGGCCCGCCTTGTCGGCCGGACCGCCGGCGATCACCGGCTCCTGCCCCTGCTGCGGGCTGGTGGCGATGCGGACGCCGTCCCCCTCGTAGTTCTCGTCGAGGTGGACGCCGATGCGCGACCTCTTGGCCGTGCCCGTGGTGATGAGCTCCTCGGCGATCCGGCGCACGTGGTTGATCGGGATGGAGAAGCCCAGCCCGATGCTGCCGCTCTGCCCGCCGAACGCGCCGCTGCCCAGCGTCGCGATGGCGGAGTTCACCCCGATCACCTCGCCGGCGCCGTTCACCAGCGGGCCGCCGGAGTTGCCGGGGTTGATCGCGGCGTCGGTCTGGATGGCGTTGATGTAGGACGACTCGGCCCCGCTGTCGCCGCCCGCGGTGACGGGGCGGTTGAGCGAGCTGACGATGCCGGTGGTGACGGTGCCGCTGAGCCCGAGGGGCGAGCCGATCGCGATGACGGGGTCGCCGACGACCACCCGGTCGGAGTTGCCGATCAGCACCTCGGCGGCGCCGAAGGTGTTGTCGGGCTTGACGACCGCGATGTCGGAGCTGGGGTCGCGCCCGACGATGCGCGCGTTGCTCGACTTCTTGTTGTCGAACAGCACCTTGATGGCGCCGGTCTGCGCCGCGGCGGCCACCACGTGGTTGTTCGTGACGACGTACCCGCCCTTGATCACGAACCCGGAGCCGGTGCCGGCCTCGCTGCCGCCCTTGACGTCGAGCGAGACCACGCTCGGCAGGACCTTCGAGGCGACGCCCGCCACGGAGTCGGGCGGGCGGTTGACGATCGCGCCGGTGGGCGTGCCCAGGCTGTAGGAGGGGTCGACGCCGGAGGAGTCGGACCGCGTGAGCAGGTAGGTGCCGAGGCTGCCCGCCGTGGACGCCAGCAGGGCGATCACCACGGCCAGGACGGCGAGCACGCCGGTGCGCTGACCCCGCGGCCCGGGGGCGCCTGGCTCCCCGTGCCCCGCGCCGGGCGGCGGCGCCCAGCCGGGGCCCATGCCGTACGGGTTGCGCGGCGGAGGCGGCCCGTAGGGGCCGCCGGGCGAGGGCGGAACCGGCCCGCCGGACGGGTTGCCCCAGCCGGACGGCCCTGAGCGGTCGTCGGGCCGGTCGCCGTGGCCCTCGGACGCGAAATCGTGCCGCGTGGAGTCGTCGTCGAACGGGATCAGGCCCGTGTCGTCACGGCCGCGGGACCCCGCGGCGGCGCCCTCGCGGGAGTACGGGCTGACGGGCTCGCCGCCGTAGGAGCCGGCGCCCTCGCGGCCGTAGGGCCCGGTGGCGTCGCGGCCGTAGGACCCGGTGGCGTCGCCGTACCGGCCCGCGTCACGGCCGTACTGGCCTGCGGCCTCACCGCCGTACGCGCCGGCGCCCTCACGGCCGTAGGCGCCGGGGGCCGGGCGGCCGTAGGCGCCCCCCTCGCGGGGGAAGGGGGCGGTGCCCCCGAGGTCGGGGCCGAAGGGCCCGGGCCCGGTGTAGGGGTCGGGGCCGCCGGACGCCTGCGGCGCCCGGAACTGGGGTCTGGAACGGCCTTCACCGGACGCGCCGGGACGCCCTTCGCCGGGCGCCTGCGCCGGATCGTCCCACGTGCGCTGAGATGGACTGGGCACGTCCCCGTCGTCGAAGGTACGTGTCTCGTCGCTCATCGAAACGCTCACTCCCGGGGCCAGGTCGACGTCGGCTACGTCGGATTGTCCTTACGACCGCATACGCGCGAAGTAAAGCTGCCCCGACAGGGGTCCATCCGATCGTATGCCCGCTTCGGCGTGAACGGGCCCCGTGTCCGGCTACGGCTCACGGAACCTGTGAGGGGGTGCGCACCGGATGCCGCACGACCTGGCCGCCCGGCGTGGTGGAGCGCGGCTGGTTGGCGAACATCTCGACCGGCGGGGCCGAGGGCCGGTTCTCGGCGCCGCCGACCATGAACAGCGTGCCGAGCGCGACGGCCGCCGAGGCGACGCCGACGGCGACGTACCCGGCGCGGCGGCCGGGACCCGAGCGCCCGGGCCCGGCGAAGCCGCCGCCGCGGCGCGGCCTGGTGTCGGCCGGGGCGCCGTTCAGTGAATAGGAGTTCGGAAAGGGCCGCATCCGTGGCGGGAGCGGACCACCCGGCTCCGACATGCGCAGCAGGGACATCGTCAGGTCGGCCGGAACGGCCGGCGCGTCCAGGGACCGCAGGCGGCTCTTGAGCGCCCGGATGGACTCCAGCTCGGCGCGGCAGTCGGCGCAGAAAGTCAGGTGCGCCAGTGCGCGCTCACGCTCGGCGTGACCGAGTTCACCGTCTATGAGCGCTGAGGCGCGCTCCGCGAGATGGCTCATGCTCCCTCCCTTGTAACGGTCGGGGGGAGTTCGTCGCGACGGGGTGCCCGGTGCTCGAGTGCCTCCCGCAACTGGCTGCGACCGCGGTGGATGCGGCTGCGTACGGTGCCCAGCTTGACGCCGAGCGTCGCCGCGATCTCCTCGTACGACAGGCCCTCGATGTCGCACAGCACGACGGCCGCGCGGAACTCCGGGGCGAGCGAGTCGAGCGCCGCCTGGATGTCCGGCTCCATCTGCGCGTCGTCGAACACCTGGGCCGGGGAAGGCTCGCGGCCGCGCAGGCGCTCCGCGGCGTCGTCGCCCAGCCCCTCGAACCGGATGCGCTGCCTGCGCCGCGCCATGTCGAGGAAGAGGTTCGTCGTGATGCGGTGGAGCCAGCCCTCGAAGGTGCCCGGCGTGTAGCTGGACAGGGACCTGAACACGCGGACGAAGACCTCCTGGGTGAGGTCTTCGGCGTCGTGGACGTTGCCGGTGAGGCGGTAGGCCAGGCGGTAGACGCGCGCGGAGTGCTCGCGGACGACCTCCTCCCACGTCGGAGGCGTCCAGTTCGCGTCCGGCATCCGGGGGTCGCCCCCCGGGAACGCGCTGTCGGGAGTATCGGCCTGGTGGTGATCCACCAGCACTCCTCTCTCCGGGACCGCTGCTACAGCCATAGTGCCTGCTTTCGTCCCTTCCTGCGTACTCATGGGGCGGCCCGATGGGGCCGTGTTCCGCGTTCTCCTCGACCGTCCTTGAACAAAGGTCGTTCAAAGCGTGCAACGTACCCGTTGTGGCGTGAGTTCCCGTTCGGCCCCGACTCCCCTAGGCTGCGACCAATACGTGCACGGCGAACGCGGGGAGGAGAGGGCGATGGCCCCGACGCCGACGACTCCGGTGGAGGCCACGCTGGCCTACGCCGAGGAGTTCCATCCCGAGGACGAGGTCCTGAGCGCCGCCCGGCGCCGGGGGGCCGAGGCCGGGGCGGTCCCCATCCTGCCCGGAGGCGGCGCCGCGCTGTGCTTCCTGGCCACCGCGATCAGCGCCCGGTCGGTGGTCGAGGTGGGCACGGGGTGCGGGGTCTCCGGGCTGTGGCTGCTACGCGGCATGCGGCCCGACGGCACGCTGACCAGCGTGGACGTCGAGCCTGAGCACCAGCGGATGGCGCGCCACGCGTTCGCCGAGGCCGGGTTCTCCGGCAGCAGGATCCGCCTGATCACCGGGCGCGCCCTGGACGTCCTGCCCCGCCTCGCCGACGGCGGCTACGACCTGGTCTTCTGCGACGCCGCCAAGCACGAGTACGGCGACTACCTGGCCGAGGCCGTGCGCCTGCTGCGCACGGGCGGCATCGTCGCCTTCGACAACGCGCTGTGGCACAACCGCGTGGCCGACCCCGCGCAGCGCGACCCCGAGACCGTGGTCGTCCGCGAGCTGGGCAAGCTGGTGCGTGAGGACGACCGGCTGCGCCCGCTGATGATCCCGCTCGGCGACGGCCTCCTGGCCGCGATCAAGATCTCCGACTAGCCGGCTCCGCGCGCGGAGCCTCGGCGACCGTCGCCGCCGGGCGCGCGGAGGCCGATGCGGCCGCCGCGCGCCGGCCCTCAGCCCGTGAGCCACTCCAGCAGCAGGCGGGTGCCGAAGCCGGTGGCGCCCTTGGTCTGGACGCCGTCGTCGGCCGTGCTGCGGGCCACTCCGGCGATGTCGAGGTGGGCCCAGCGGCGACCGCCGGTGAACTCCCGCAGGAACAGCGCCGCGGTGACCGCCCCGCCGCCGAACCTGCCCTCGGAGTCGATGTTGGACAGGTCGGCCACGTTCGAGTCGAGCGCGGGACGGTACTCCTGGACGAGCGGCATGCGCCACAGCGGGTCGCCACTGGTGGCCCCGGCGCTCACCAGCTCCTCGGCGAGGTCGTCGCTGGAGGAGAAGACGGCCCCCAGCTCGCGGCCCAGCGCGATGCCGATCGCGCCGGTGAGCGTGGCGATGTCGACGACGGTGTCGGGCTCCAGCACGTCGTCGGCGTAGGCCAGGGCGTCGGCGAGCACCAGCCGGCCCTCGGCGTCGGTGTTCAGCACCTCGACCGTCGTGCCGCCGTAGTGCGTGATCACGTCGCCCGGCCGCTGCGCCGTGCCCGACGGCATGTTCTCGGCCGCGGCGACCAGGCCGGTCACGCGGGTGCGCACCCCGAGGTCGCGCAGCGCCCCGAGCACCGAGATGACGACCGCGCCGCCCGCCATGTCGGTCTTCATGGCCTTCATGCCCTCGTTGGGCTTGAGGGACAGGCCGCCGCTGTCGAAGGTGATGCCCTTGCCCACCAGCACGACGTGGGAGCCGTCGGCGTCGGCGGGCTCGTACGACAGCTCGATCATGCGGGGCGGGCTCACCGAGCCGCGCCCGACCGCCAGGATGCCGCCGAAGCCGCGTTCGGCCAGTTCGTCGGGGGCCCAGATCTTCGCCGACACGCCCGACCGCTCCGCCACCTCGACGGCGCGCTCGGCCAGCCAGGCGGGGTTCTTCTCCGACGACGGGGTGTTGGCCAGGTCGCGGGCGAGGGCCGTGGCGTGGGCGAGCACCTCGGCACGCTCCACGGCGGCACGGGCCTCCTCGGGCCCCGACAGGCGGATCTCCCCGACGGCCTTGCCGCGGCTCGCGCCGATCTTGAAGGTGTAGGAGGCGAGCAGGGCTCCCTCGGCGAACGCCGACCAGCCGGAGGCCCCGGCGTCCTTCGGGAGCGTGACATCGACCGCGGGGCGCCCCTTGGCGCGCCGCGCGACCGTCGCGCCGGCCTTGCGAAGGGCGCGGGGGGTGGCGTCGCCGACGCCGTAGAGCAGCACCCTGCGAACCTCGTCGCCGTGGGCCACCGGGATCTCGACGACCTCCCCGGCCTCGCCCTTGGCCTCGTGGTGGGCGAGAAGCGCCCGCACCGGGACGGGGAGCTCGACGTCGGCGGTGAGGTCGCCGTCGAAGGGGACGGCGAGCAGGTCGGCGTCGCCGGCCGAGGGGCCGGTGAATCGAAGCGCGGTCTCGATGGGCATTGGTGGCCCTCCTGTGTGCAAACGCGACGGCCCCGGCGTGGGGCGCGCGGCCCGGCCGCCGGGGCCGTCAAGTCGCCTGTGTCGGTGGGTTGTGTCAGGGGTATGTCAGCCGACGACGTTCTTCAGAGCGTCGCCAAGGGCTCGCGCCTCATCGGGTGAGAGCTCGACGACAAGCCGGCCGCCACCCTCGAGAGGGACCCGCATGACAATGCCCCGTCCTTCCTTGGTGACCTCCAGCGGACCGTCGCCAGTCCGCGGCTTCATCGCCGCCATGCGTGTATCCCTTCCTGCCTCGGCCTGCGCGATGCCGGAGCGCGCCTTTCCGCACTCGGCCGCCCGCCGCTTTCACGTCTTCTGTGACGTCCTATTATCCCGCCTCGCGAGCGCGCATGGGTAACGATCTCCTCCCAGAATGCGTTGGGCGGTGCCCGTGGGACGGCTGGACCGGACGATGTCAACGGCCGCGCCGCGCTTTCCGGGCGCCAGGGAGATCTCTGCGGAACCTCCCCACCCGTGCCCCCGCGACCGCTCACGGCCGGTCACCGACCCCCCGGAAGCAGCCACCGGCACCCCCGGCCGCAACCCTGGACGTGGAACGGCCCGCGACCGTTCGCGGCCGGCCGCCGGCCCCGTCGGAAGCCGCCGACGCCCCCGGCCGCAACCTGGACAAGCTGGACAAAGGAGTCCACTGATGGATCAGGCCATCCCCTCCGCCCCCACGGGCCCCACCGGCCCGCTCGGCCACGACCACGTGCTTTACGCCGTGCGCGACGGCGTCGCCACGATCACGCTGAACCGTCCCGAAGCGATGAACTCGCTCACGACCGTGATGAAGGCCGCCCTGCTGGAGGCGCTGGAGCGGGCGCGCGACGACGCCGAGGTGCGGGCCGTGCTGCTGACCGGCGCCGGCCGCGGCTTCTGCACCGGGCAGGACCTGCGCGAGCACGCCGCCAACCTGGAGGCCGGGGTCGGCCTAGACAACACCGTCCGTGCGCACTACAACCCGATCATCCTGACGGTGGCCGGCATGGGCAAGCCGGTGGTCGCCGCGGTCAACGGCATCGCGGCCGGTGCCGGCGCGTCGCTGGCCTTCGCCTGCGACTTCCGGGTCGTGTCCGAGGACGCGAAGTTCGCCATGGCGTTCGGCGGCATCGGCCTGGCCCCCGACTCCGGCGCCTCCTGGACGCTCCCCCGGCTCGTCGGCCCGGCGAAGGCGCGCGAGCTGCTGATCCTCGGCGACACCGTCACCGCCGCCCGGGCCCGGGAGCTCGGCCTCGCGACGTCCGTGGTGCCCGCCGCCTCGCTGGCGGACAGCGCCCACGAGCTGGCGGTGCGCCTGGCGCAGGGCCCCACGCTCGCCTACGGGGCGATCAAGCAGGCCCTCGACCACTCCGCCGCCCACTCCCTGGCCGACTCCCTGGAGGTCGAGGCCGACCTCCAGGACTCCTGCGCCAAGAGCGAGGACCACCACAACGCCACCCGCGCCTTCCTGGCCAAGCAACCCCCCACCTTCCACGGCCGCTGACCGCCAACGCCCAGCCCCACCCGGCCGACGGTCCCTCCGCACGGTCCTTCGGCGGCTGAGGACTAAGGCATCGCCGCCTCGGCTCCCGGCTCGGGCTTCAGGTGCTGGGGGTGCGGGTCCAGCAGGCGGCGAGGTGGTCGTTCACCAGGCCGATGGCCTGCATCATCGCGTAGGCGGTGGTGGGGCCGACGAACCGGAAGCCGTTCCGCTTGAGCTCCTTGGCCAGGGCGGCGGAGGCCGGAGTCGACGCGGGCACCTCGGCGGGGGTCGCCGGCGCCGGGGCGTCCGGGGAGGCGTACCGCCAGACCAGCTCCGACAGCCCGCCGGGCAGCTCGGCGGCGGCCCGGGCGTTTGCCACGGCCGCCTCGATCTTGGCCCGGTTGCGGACGATGCCGGAGTCGGCGAGCAGGCGGGCGACGTCCGCGTCACCGTACGCGGCGACGGCCGCGATCGAGAACCCGTCGAAGGCCGCGCGGAAGCCGCCGCGCTTGCGCAGGATCGTGATCCACGAGAGCCCCGACTGGAAGGCCTCCAGCGTGAGCCGCTCGTACACGGCGTCGTCCCCGTGGACCGGGCGGCCCCACTCCTCGTCGTGATAGCGGATGTACTCGGGCGCGGAGGGCACCCACCCGCACCGCACGAGCCCGTCGCCCCCGGACGCGAGCGCTCCCGGGTCGGAGGTCATCGGACGGCCTCAGTCATGATCGCGGAGGACGTCGCGTCTCCTCCGGCTCGGAACCGTCGCCGGCCGGGACGTCGAGGCCGTTGGAGGCCGGACGCCGGCCACGCGAGCCCTCGGCGGGTTCGAACGGATCGCGCCGCCCGCCGGAGCCCTCGGGCACCTCACGCTCGTCCCCCGCGGGCTCGAACGCGCCGCGAGCCGGCGCGCCGTGCGCGCCCGCCGGGTCGAAGGGGTCCCGGGGATACGGCGAGACGGCCGCCGCGCCCCCCTCACCCGCGACCGGCTGGAACGACTCGCGAGAAGAGGCGGAGGAGTCGCGTTCGTCCCCACCGGTTTCAGACGATGCGGCGGAGGCGTCCGCCCGGCGCCCGGACCCGTCGGAGTCACCGTCGCGGCGCGAGAACGCCCCGGGATCACCCTCCCGGCGCGCGAACCCGTCGCGCTCACCGTCCCGGCGCGAGGAGGACTCCGGGTCACCCTCCCGCTGCGCGAACCCGCCGGGCTCACCGTCGCGGTGCGAGGAGGACCCGGGGTCGGCTTCACCGCGCGTGAACGACTCGCGGTCGTCCTCATGGCTCGGGAAGGGGGTCGGTTCGACGGCCTCGAAGGAGCTGCGGGCCGGGCCCGCGACCCGCTCCGCCCCGGGGACGCCGGGCGGCGTGTCGTCCTCGGCCGCGGCGGCCGGGGCGGACCCGGCCCAGGACGGGCGGATGTACGACTCCTGGCGCGCCTGGAACCGCCCGGCCATCAGCTCGGCGAGGCGCTGCTCCAGCACCGCGATGTGGGTGTCGCGCTCGCCGATCGCCGCGGCCGCCCGCTGCAGCGTCTCGTCGACGCTCGGGGTGTGGTAGCCCACCAGGCTCACCGGAAGCTGCACGGCCATGAAGTCGACGGCGGTGAGCTGCCCGGGCTCGGGAAGGTCCAGCGGAGGCACGTCGGGGGCGAACTCCACCAGCTCCCCGCCACGTCCCTGCGAGACGATCACCACGCAGTAGAGGACGGCGAGCGCGGCGACCGCGAGTAGGACCAGCACATACGAATCGTGCCACATCGACGCCTTAGAGCGCGCGTTCTTGCCTTTCAGCCCGGCAGACCCGCACCGTCCTCCTCCCTCCCACGCCGGAACCGGGAGACGGCGTCCGCTCCCTCGCCTTTCGTCGCGGTGAAACTTACAAGCCGGCGTGCCAGGCCGACACCCGGCGCCCTTGCCTTCTCCGCGCGCTGGAACCGGAGAGCGGGCATGCGGCCCCCGTCCGGCGCCCTCGCCTTGCTACGCGATGGATCCGGGAAGCCGGGCGTGCCGGGTCCGCGTCCGGCTGTGACACGATCTGAGCATGACCCCCGTGCTGGTGACCGGCCTCGACCAGCCCATCGATACAGCGTGGGTCGAGGCCCACTCCCCCGCCGAGGTGGAGCGACACGCCGCCGCCGGCCGCACCGTCGTCGTCACCCTGCACGGCGACGAGCCCACCCAGCTCGCCACTGCCTCGATCTACGCGTGGCTGGGAGCCAGGGTCTTCCGCACCGACCTCCCCTCCCAGGTCACCGCCGCCGTGACCATGACAGAGTCCCTGGCGGGCAGACGCCCCCCCACCCTCACCCGCCGCGGCCTCGCCTGACCCACCGCTCCCCCGCCGTGCCCGGCGCCGGCCTCACCGGCGGCGTCAGCTGGGAGTGGTTTCGCCGAGTTCTTCGGGGGACGGGCTCAGGGGGTGGGTGGGCTTCTCCAGGTAGTCGAGGGCTTCGGCGAGGTCTTTGGTCCAGTGGATGGCGTCGAAGACGTTCGGGCGGGTGAAGCCCTCGTCGTACATGCCGGAGACCAGGGCGCGAAGGGGGTCGTACAGGCCCCAGGGGTCGAGGATGACCAGCGGCTTGTCGTGGATGCCGATGACCCGGGCGGTCCAGATCTCGAAGAGCTCCTCCAGCGTGCCGATGCCGCCGGGCAGGACGAGGAAGCCGTCGGAGCGGGCGTCCATGAGGCCCTTGCGCTCGCGCATGTCGGAGGTGATGACCAGCTCGTCGGAGTCGGTGTCGGCGATCTCCAGGTCGACCAGCACCTGGGGCATGACACCGATGGTGCGGCCTCCGGCCGCGCGCGCGGCGCGGGTGACGGCGCCCATGCAGGAGACCACGGCTCCCCCGCTGACGAGGGTGTGGCCCCGGCGGGCGAGTTCCGTGCCGACCTCCGTGGCGAGGCGCAGATAACGGTCGTCGATCTTCTGGCTGGACGAGCAGAAGACGCAGATGGCCATAGTCACCACGTAACCCTACACAGGGGCATGTTCCACGCCGAGGAGCCGCTCGGATGTCAGCGGAGTCCCGTGGTTCGGCGTCGGAACGGTTCTGGTTTTCGCCTTGATGCATGGGTGAAGTAGCGAACCTCACACGTTGACGTCAGATAGGGCCGTCACCTCTGGTGTGGCGTTCGGAGTCCCCATAGTGTCGCGGGTCCCAGGCGACGCTACGGGGAAGAGACGATGACGGCGGTGATCAGCGAGCTGATCTCGTATCCGGTCAAGGGCTGCGCGGGTGTGTGGCTGAGCGAGACGGGGTTGGGCTACGCGGGGCTGGCTCACGACCGCGGTTTCCTGGTGGTCGACGAGAACGGGACGTTCCGTAGCCAGCGCCGGGACCCCCGGCTGGCGCTCATCCGGCCGGCCATCGACACCTGCGGCGAACGGCTCACTCTGCGGGCGCCTGGATTCGACGACCTGCGCATCGCGGTCGATCTGGCCTCCCCCCGCCGGGAGGTGGATCTGTTCGGCCAGAGGTACCGGGGAATCGATCAAGGTGATGCGCCCGCCGAGTGGTTGTCGTCGGTGCTGGGCAAAGCGAGCAGGCTGGTGCGGGTTCCGCCGGAACACGACAGGGTCACCGACGGGCGGACGCCCGGGACCTCCGGCTACGCCGACAGCAGCGCCGTGCACGTCATCTCCCGGGCGTCGCTGGACGAACTGAACCGGCGCCTGAACGGGCCCCCGATACCGATGTCCAGGTTCCGCCCGAACATCGTGATCGACGGGTGGGACGAGCCTCATCTGGAGGACCGCGTCCATCGCATGGTCGTCGGCGACGCGGAGCTCGGATACGCCAAGCTCGCGATCCGGTGCGCCGTCACGCTGGTCGACCAGCGGTCCGGCGGCAAGTCCGGTCCCGAGCCGCTCCGCACCCTCGCCACCTATCGCCGGGCCGCCGCGGGCGGCGTGGCGTTCGGCGCCAAGTTCTCGGTCCTGCGTCCCGGCACACTCGCCGTCGGCGACGCACCGACCGTCCCCATCTGGGCCGACTCCCAGCTCAGCGAGAACGTGCCCGGCTAGCGGCTCCGTCTCGCCGATGACATCACTCGTCCACCTGAACGGAGTCGATCAGGGCCACCTCCTCCTCCGACAGCCGCAGTGCTCCGGCGGCGATGTTGGCGACAAGGTGATCGGGATTGCCGGTGCCCGGGATGGCCAGCATGTGGGGCCCCTGTCGCATCGTCCACGCCAACCGCACCTGGGCCGGTGTCGCCCCGTGCGCGCGGGCGACGGCGAGCACCTCATGGGGGTCGGTGCCGCCGGCGCCCGCCTCACGTCCGGCGCCGGCGATCGCGAAGAACGGCACGAACGCCACCCCCTGCTCACCGCACTGCCGCGCGAATGCCCGGCGGTGCCGGGCCGCGCCGACGCCGTAACGGTTCTGCACAGCCACCACCGGCGCGATCTCCCGGGCCTCGGCGAGCTGGTCGGGTCTGATGCTGGACAGGCCCAGGTGGCGGATCAGCCCGTCGTCACGCAACCGGGCCAGCGCGCCGAAGTGCTCGGCGATCGAACCGGGCCGCATGGCGCGCAGATACACCAGGTCCAGGTGGTCGCGGCCCAGCTGGCGCAGGTTCTCCTCGACCTGGCCGCGTAGTCGCTCGGGCGTGGGCCACGGCAACCACTCCCCCGAGGCGTCCCGCACCGGCCCGACCTTGGTGGCGATGACGAGGTCGTCCGGATAGGGGGCCAGCGCACTGTTGATCAGCTCGTTGGCCGAGCGTAGGGCGGAGAAGTAGAACGCCGCGGTGTCGATGTGGTTGACGCCCAGATCGACGGCGCGCCGCAGGACGCTGAGAGCCCGGCCGCGATCGCTCGGAGCGCCCAGATCGAAGGCGGCGCTGCCGGTCAGGCGCATCGCGCCCAGACCGATCCGGTTGACGTTCAGATCGCCGAGGTTCCAGGTGCCCGCCACATCCGCGGTAATCGTCTCCGAAGTCACCGCGGAAGTGTGCCATACCGTCCCGATCAGGGCGCTCGTGGTTTCGCACTCGGGAGCGATCCTCCGCGCTCATCGGATCACGACCGTTTCCTCCACGCTCGCCCGGCTCACCGGTGGCGCACGGCACCGTCCGCCACCGGTTACCCGCCGAACGAGTGCCGGCGACGGCCCTAGACGAACTGGGGCGCGACGTCGCCGATGGCCGCGTCCAGGATCTCCAGGCCCAGGTCCAGCTCGGCGAAGGTGGCGGTGAGCGGCGGCGCGATCCGGAACACCCCGCCCATGCCGGGGAGCTGGACGACGTTCATGTGCAGGCCCAGCTCCAGGCAGCGCCGGGTGACCGCCGCGCCCAGCGCGTCCGAGCCCTCCTTGGTCTCGCGGTCCAGGACGAGCTCCAGGCCGACCAGCAGGCCGCGGCCGCGGACGTCACCGATCACCTCGTGCCGCTTCGCCATCGTGGTCAGGCCGTGGCGCAGGTGCGCGCCCAGTTCCGCGGCCCGCCGGTCCAGCCCGTCGCGTTCCAGGACGTCCAGGACGGTGTTGCCGACCGCGGCGACCAGCGGGTCGGAGACGTGCGTGGTGAAGAAGAGGAACCCACGCTCATGCGCGGTGCGCTCGATCTCCTCGCTGGTGACCACCGCGGCGAGCGGCAGCCCGGCGCCGAGCGTCTTGGACAGTGTGATCATGTCAGGGACGACGCCGTCACGCTGGAACGCGTACCAGTCGCCGGTGCGGCACAGGCCGGTCTGCGCCTCGTCCAGAATGAGCAGCATGCCGCGTTCGTGGCATTTGTCGCGCAGCGCGGCCAGGTAGCCGGGCGGCAGGTCGAGCAGGCCGCCCGAGCTGAGGATCGGCTCGACGATGCAGGCGGCCAGGCTTCCCACCGACTGCGCGTCGACCAGACCGAACGAGTAGTCCAGCTGCCGCCGCCAGTCCAGTTCGCCGTCGGCGGTGGTGAAGTCGGGCCGGTACGGGTTGGGCGTGGGGATCGCGATGTTGCCGGGCGCGGCCGGGCCGTACCCCTTACGGCCGGAGCTGTAGGTGGCGTTCGCCGCCGCCTGCGTCATCCCGTGCCACGAACGGGTGAACGAGACGATCTCGTGCCCGCCGGTGACCAGCTTGGCCATGCGGATCGCCGCCTCGTTCGCCTCGGCGCCGGTGGTGAGCAGCAGCACCTTGCTCAAGGGGTCGGGCAGCGAGCCGGCGAGGCGGCGGGCGAGGTCGACGACGGGACGGCTGAGCATGCCGCTGAACAGGTGGTCGAGCGTGGCGGCCTGGCGCTGGACGGTGGCGACGATGTCGGGGTGCGCGTGCCCGAGGATCGCGCTCATCTGCCCGGAGGTGAAGTCCAGGAGGCGACGACCGCCGGCGGTGGTCACGAAGCTGCCTTCGGCGCTTTCGATGATCTCCGGTACGAAGCGGCCGGCGCCGGAATAGCGGACGAGGTGGCGGTCGACGTCCGACCAGAAGGTGTCACTCATGCGCCCACGGTAGGGAGCCCCTGAACGTCACGTCCATGGGGGTCCCGCCCGCGCCCCGGCAGGGCACGCGCCCCCGCGCACGCCCGTACCGGCTGGTGGAGCGGAACCCTTCCGTCGAACCGTCGGCCGACAGGACGCCCGCCCGGCCCCGCGGACCGCCCGCCGACGGCCGCGAAACCGGCCGGCGCTTTCCTCAGTCCGCCGTACCGGCAGGCTCACCCGGCGAGCAGTTCCTCAGGACTGTTCGAGTGCGGGAACCCCGTACTGGCCCCCCAGATCTCCGCGAACCGGCCGTCTTCGAAGCGGAAGATCTCGAACAGCACGGGCTTCGCGTCGCCGTCCGCGGCCGAGAGCCCCTCGACGGTCGAGCGGACGGCAGCTCTGTCGCCGTCGACCAGGATGTCCTGGGCGACGACACGCATGCCGGGATACCGGGCGACGAGCGTGCGCCAAGCGGCCTTGCCCGCCTCGAACCCCGTGGTGCCGAGCGGATGGCTGAAGAAGCCTGGGGTGTGCAGGTCGGCGGCCTCGTCGAACCGCCGGCTGTTGAAGCACTCCTGCATCCGCCGCACCAGGGCGCTCGCGTCCTCGCGTGTGGTCATCGGTGTGGGCTCCTCGTGGCTGAGGGATCGGGACGTGAATCGGCGGCGCGGGCTCTAACCGGTGCGCCGCCCCGTTTATGCCCCCCACTATACGGTGCGACGCACCGGTTATGCTGATCCCGACATGCCCAGCCAGCCTCCTGAGCCGACCCCGGCGACCCCGGCGACCCCGGCGCACCCGGCGGCAGCTCACGGAAGCGACCGCGAGCTGCGAGCCGACGCGCGGCGCAATCGTGAGCGGGTCCTGCGGACCGCGCAGCGGTTGTTCGCCACGGAGGGGCTCGGCGTCTCGCTCGACGAGATCGCCCGCCGCGCGGGAGTCGGCCCCGGCACCGTCCACCGGCACTTCCCGGCGAAGGAAGCGCTGTATCTCGCCGTCGCGACCGACCAGTTCAGACGGCTGGTGGCGGAGGCGGAGGCACTCACCGCGACCGGTGATCCCGCGGCCCTGTTCACGCTGCTGTCGGAGATGATGGCCACCGGCGCCGAGAACGTGGCCGTGAAGAGCGCGCTGGCGGCCGCCGAGTACGACCTGCGCACCTCCGCCCCGGATGTCGCGGCCGATCTCACCCGCCATGTCGCGGCCCTGCTGGATCGCGCGCACGCCGCCGGCGCCGTGCGCCCCGACCTCACCGTCGACGAGGTGATGGCACTGGTCGCCGGCGCCTTCGCCGCCATCCGCCACGCCGGCGCGGAGACCAGCCGCGAACGCTCAGCCCACATCGCCCAGCTCATCCTCGACGGCCTACGCCCCCGGTGAGCGGCGCGCCATCCGCGCTTTACCGCGCATCAGTCAAGGGCCTGTTCTCGTCAGGCGCTTCGCGTGGGCTCCACGGCCAGAAGCTCGCGGAACTCGGCGACGGAGGGGCGGTCCTGTTGGCCACGGGGCACCGCGCGTAGCACCATGCGCCCGGTCTCGATGATGTGCCGGCTGCGATAGGCAGGGGCGAGCGCGTCGATGACGGACGCCGCTTGGCGCATGCCCTGATCGATACCGCCCTGGACGACAGTGCAGAGAGCTCCATGAAGATGGACGTTCGACTGGTACTGGTAAGTGCGGGCGAGATGCAGAACATTTTCCCTGGCGGTGTCTGCTGCTATCTCATCGCCTGCCCCAGCATGGACCCAGCTTTCGGCGAAGTGGATCTGGTCTGCCTTCCAGAAGCCCAGCGGGTCCGAAGCGCCGCCCTGCTCCACAGCATCTTGAAGATCGTTTAGTGCCGTCCGAGCTTCCCTGTGCCTGCCGAGCAGCGACAGCGCCTTGGCCTCGGCGGTCAACAGTGTGAGATAGGGCTTCTTCATGATCTGGTGAGCATTGTGCACTAGGCGCAGAACCGCTTCCGGGTCACGCTGGCCGTACAGGCCATGTCCCGCTTCCTCACCCCGGACCATCAATCGAAGCACCAGGTCACCTGAGGCGTCGGCTGCCTGACGTGCCGTATGCCACCAGCGAATGGCGGCACCATGATCCCCGACCCGGGTCAGCGCGTTAGCCATGACGCAGGAAAGCGCCGACAGTACCCGCTGAAGTTCTGTCGCGTCGGAGGGAGTGGAGGTGTCGAGCTGGCGCCGTATGGCGAACAGGTCGATGAGCAGATCGGAAGCAACCTTCGCGGGAGGGCGAGTGCGCAGAGCGTGCAGGTGGTCGGCGCAGGCCGGCTCCCAGTCTTCGATCGGTCGGTGGACATGGCCGAGGGACAGATCGAGGAGCTGCCGCAGCGGTTCGCCGGAGATACCGAGTGTGCCGAGTCCGGCGAGGAACTGGAGGGCGGCCCGGCGTTCCATATCGTCGTCTCCATTGCGATATGCGGGGATTTCTGCATACGTACCCGCGCGGAGCCGGTCCGACTCGGCGGCGGCGTTGAGCCGTATCAGCGTGGCGTAGAGCGCGGTCAAGATGCCCTGCGCGCCATACACCTGATCCAGACGGGAGATCAGCTCGGCCGGTGGGGTGCGCTCACCGCGTTCCCATTTCGCCAGGTTCGAGTAAGCACGGTGATTTCGCCGATTACGTCGAGAGCTGATAACCGTCGAGGGAGGCCTCGTGAGGCGCCTGAACCACGAGATCCGGGTCGGCGCTGTTAGATATCCTGGAAGAAACCGGTGTCCACGCTTATGTCCTCCACCTGCCGGATCGCCGTGCTGACGCCGAGTTCGTGCTCTCGGAGCAATTCGCACAGACGCCGGCCGTCGATCAGGTCGATCGGCTTGGCACCGGGTCGTTTGGCCTCGTTCTTCGCTCCTGGGGTGAAGTGGCTCGTCGTGATCAGCAGGCCTCTTTCGCCTCGCCCGTCCAACGCACCACGGAAGTCACGCACCAGTTCCGGACCCACAGGTTTGGTGTAGCGCTTGCACTGGACGTATACGCGGAAGCTGGTCAGCTTATACCAGGTGGTGCCGAAGCCGTCGATGCCTCCGTCGCCCGTTCGCCCGGTGACCTCTACATCGTCATAGCCCGCTCTGAGCAGTAGGCGCCCGGCGAGCCTTTCGAAGGCGTCGGTGGGCATCTCCATAAGGGCGTCGAGAAGAATCTCCTGCCAGTCCCGCTCAGGTGGCATGGCGAGAGGAAGCCGCTCCGGATCGAGCGTCTCGTCACCTGCGGCATCAGCGTCCGCCGACGTATCGATCTCGGTCCCATCATCAACCGGGGTTCCATACGACAGTGCACCGGACAAGGCGGCTTGACCTTCAGACGTACGCGAATGCCGTGGCCGACGGCTCGTATAAGTCTTATGAAGCGGCTCTATATCCGCCTCGTCCGCGCTCTTGCCCTCAGGCGTCAAAGACCAGGAACCCCGGCTGCTGTTCGCCAGCAGGCCCATGCCCTTTAAATAACTTCGAGCCCACGCCGTCCGATACTCGATCTCACTGCGCGGCCCGTTCCCGTGCGGCACCGACCGCTGTTCCTCGGTGAAACCGCACTGGTGTTGCACCTCGGCGTCGATTTCGGTTATGGACGCCGAGCCACCGAGTTCGCGTACGGCTTCGAGAGTCGGCCACAACAGTTCTTTGTAGGTAGGAAGGTCAGATTCGCTCACGTCGACATGGTGGCAGCCCGGGCCGACATTTCGCGAGCTGTGACAAGCCTTTGCATCATCCCGCGCATCGCCCGCCGCGGGATCGAGTCCAGCCAGCGGCTGGGACGACATCGCTGGATGGTGGAGCGGACCTTCTCCTGGCTAGCCGGCCGCCGACGACCACACCGCCGCTACGAGCGCCGGGCCGACCACTTCGCGTCCTTCGTCGCCGTCGCCGCAGCCCTCATCTGCCACCGCCGCCTTACCAAATGAGTCGCGTCTCAGCTGGCAACGAGCAACTACGACTCCTTGCACCCGGTCTGGCCGAACACGAGTCAGAATCACTCGCGTGGCCGAGTGGGTCTTGGACCGACAGGAGTCGACCTCGACGGCGACCCCACGGTGTCGCCGTACCGCGAGCACGTGCCGCGCACCCGGCCGTCCTGGCGTTCGCCGGCCCTCGCCCGTACGACCCGTCAGCCGGTCACGATGGCGATTCCCGGGAAGGCGGCGACCGCGTTGCTCCACGGCGAGTAGTACAGCCGCCAGGAGCAGACCCTGCCGGAGGTGACGTAGCCGGTGCAGGTCGCCGGCGCGCTGGTGTCGATGAAGGAGATGGTCCCCAGCATGTTCTGCCGCGAGGTGTCGGTCGGGCTGGGGCTCTCCACCGGGCCGCCGCTGTCGCCCTGGCCGGCCACGTTCTTGCGCTCGGTGTGCTCCGCGAGGACCATTCCGGTCAGCACGGCGCTCCCCGTGTAGATCGTGATGTTGATCGCCCGCACCTGGCAGAGGCAGACGGTGCCCGAGTATGCGCCGGAGGTGCAGACGTACATGCCCGGGTAGGAGCCGGTCGCGCCGGCTACGGGGTTGCCCCATTCCGGCGGTGTGGCGGCGAAGTCGTTGTTGTAGACCCGGGCCCCGGCGTTGGTGGTGATCAGCATCAGGTCGCGGTTGGCGTTGACGTAGCTGATCGCGCCGATCACCTCGTTGGTCGGGTCGGTGGCCACCTGTCCCGGGGTGCCGCAGTGACCGGCGGACAACATCCTGGTGGCTCCGCCCAGGGTGACGGCGAAGCCCGTCGAGCAGCCGATGGTCTGGGTGCTGCCGGCGACGCGCCAGGCCGCGCCGCCCCACCAGGGCGCGCTGTCGTTCCAGCGACTGTAGGCCGGAGCCGGAGTGACGCCCCCCTCCACGGTGACCGGCACCGCCGAGTCGGCGACCTTGGTGCGAGCCAGGCCGCGGTCGGCGCCTGAGACCGTGAGTCCCGAGCCGTCGGCGTTCGGCGTGATCGAGGTGAGCGCGCCACCGGATGTACGGATGAGGCGCTTCGTCTCGCGTTCCAGTTCGCGCGCTGAATAGGCGGCGGGCAGGACACGGACGGGGACGTCCCGGCGCAGCAGGCCGACCAGGTCGGCGATGCTTCCAGGAGTGTCTCCCTTCCAGTAGACACGCAGCTCGCGGTTCTCCGGCGCCGCGACGATGCCGGCGAATCCGGTGCCGTCCTGCGCCTTGACGGCGGCGGTGACGCGGTCGGCGGCTTCGACCAGCTTGTCCTGGGTGAGCAGCAGGTCCTTCCAGGAGGCGAACCCACCGGGGACCTCGCCGGCCGGCTCGACGGCCCGCGGGGCGGAGTCCTTGGCAGGGCCGGGAGTGGGGGCCGCGGTGGCGGGGGCGGGGCCCAGCCCGACCACGGCGAGGACTACTCCCAGCGCCACGGCGAGACGGCGGGGGGATCCGGGGGCGCGTGCGGTGCTCAGGGGGGAACGCATGACGATGCTCCTCGGCGGGGTGTGTGCGGTGATGAATCCGGTATTACATGGACCTATCGGTCAATCAATGCCTTGACGCTTTATCAATTGCTTGGTAAAGCGGATAGTCGGATGGCCGATAGGCGAGATTCCGGCTTCGTGTTTATCGGTGCGCGGGAGGGGCCCGGTGGTCGTCACCTGGGGGTGCCGGACTTCGTGACATGCGCGATCCCGGCCGTCGGCACCGTCGCTCCATGTCCTTATCCGGACACCGGTCGGTCAACGTGCGGCACATCAGCGGTATTTCACCGTGAAGCCAACCTGACACCTCAGGTGGACTCCCTTAGACCGTGACTCACTTAAGGATCGATCCTCGGATCGCTCGTGGATGTGGCCGCACGCCGTCCGGCGGGGAGGATGAAAGTCGGACACACTGCTAACAGCCCGGCATATTTTCGGAGGGTCAGAGGTCATGCCTAAGGTCATCGCGGGGCTGGAGATTCCCGAGACGGCGGCGGTCGCCGAGGCGACCAGGCGCATCCAGGAGACGACCAGCCCTCTCATCTACCACCATTCCCGGCGAGTCTTCTTCTTCGGCCTCATCCACGCGCGCAGGCTCGGCGTCGAACCGGACCCGGAGCTGCTCTACCTGGCGGCCGTGTTCCACGACAGCGGCCTCCTGACGCCGTTCTCGCAAGTCGAGCAGCGCTTCGAGGTGGACGGCGCCGACCACGCGCGCGAATTCCTCCTGGAGAGGGGTTTCTCGACGGCCGCCGCCGACACCGTCTGGACGGCGATCGCGTTGCACACCACGCCGGGCATCCCCGGCCGCATGGGCCCGGAGATCGCGGCCACGCACCTCGGCGTCCTGACCGACGTGCTCGGCTTGGGCCTGGACGAACTGGAACCCGGCCGGCTTGGCGAGATCCTCGCCGCCCATCCGCGAGGGGACTTCAAGAACGAGTTTCTGCGAACCTACGTCGACGGGCTCAAAGACCGTCCCGAGACCACGAACGGCACGGTGAACTCCGACGTGCTCGAACACTTCGTTCCCGGCTTCCAGCGCACGACGACGGTCGAGCGCATCGTCGGCTCCCCCTGGCCGAGCTGACCTCATGCGAGCGATCATCGCGCGAGACCGTGACGCGGGTGTCGCCGGTCTCACCCTGACCGACATGCCGTACCCCCACGCCGCGGAGAACGACGTCGTCGTGCGCGTGCACGCCGCGGGCTTCACCCCCGGAGAGCTCGACTGGCCGGGAACGTGGACCGACCGCGCCGGCCGCGACCGGACGCCGAGCATCCCCGGGCACGAGCTGTCCGGGGTCGTGGTGGAACTCGGCTACGGAACCACCGGCCTCACCGTGGGCCAGCGGGTGTTCGGGCTGGCCGACTGGGCCCGTGACGGATCCCTGGCCGAGTACACCGCGGTGGAGGCTCGCAACCTCGCCCCCCTCGCGGCCGACATCGGCCACACCGTGGCCGCCGCGCTGCCCATCTCCGGGCTGACCGCGTGGCAGGGACTGTTCGACCACGCCCGCCTCACGACCGGCCAGACCGTCCTCGTCCACGGCGCCGCGGGCGGCGTCGGCTCGATCGCCGTCCAGCTCGCGCGAGAGGTGGGCGCCCGCGTGATCGGCACCGGCCGCGCCGGCGACCGTGACGTCGCGCTCGGCCTCGGCGCGCACGCCTTCCTCGACCTGGACGCCGACGATCTGCGGGACGCCGACGAGGTGGACGTGGTGTTCGACGTCATCGGCGGCGACGTCCTGCGGCGGTCGGCCGAACTGGTGCGCCCGGGCGGCACCCTCGTCACCATCGCCATGCCGCCCACCGTGCGGCCCAAGGACGGGCGAGCCGTCTTCTTCGTCGTCGAACCCGACCGCGCACGGCTGACCGACCTCGCCCAGCGCCTTCGCGCCGGACGGCTCACCCCCGTCGTAGGCGCCGTGCGGCCGCTGTCCGAAACGGTCTCCGCGTTCGCCCGCCACCCCCGCACGCCCGGCAAGACGATCATTCGGGTCACGGAGGAGGACTAGCCGAGACCTGGAGTCACGACTCCAGTCTTTCCGCGGTCGCGGCCTGGACGCGGGCCTCGATGGCCTGTTGTTCGGCCTGGCCCTGGCTTTCGACGATGTAGCGGACGGCCTCGTGGGGGTCGTCGGTGACGTGGAGCAGCTGGGGGTCGTCGGGGGAGACCATGCCGCTGGTCAGCAGGGTTCCGTTGATCCAGTCGAGCAGGGGGCGCCAGAACTCCGTTCCCATGAGCACGATCGGGAACTTGGTGATCTTGCCGGTCTGGACGAGGGTGGTCGCCTCGAACAGCTCGTCGAGGGTGCCGAAGCCGCCGGGCAGGACGACGAACGCCTCGGAGTACTTCACGAACATGGTCTTGCGGACGAAGAAGTACCGGAACTCTATGCCGAGGTCGACGTAGTCGTTCAGCTTCTGCTCGAAGGGCAGCTCGATGCCGAGGCCCACCGACACGCCGCCGGCCTCGCGCGCGCCCTTGTTGGCCGCCTCCATGCAGCCAGGGCCGCCGCCGGTGATCACGGCGTATCCGGCCTCCGACAGGGCGCCGCCGAGCTTGACCCCGAGCTCGTACTCGGCCGCGCCGGCGGGGGTGCGCGCGGAGCCGAAGACCGTTACGGCGCGCGGCAGCTCCGCCAGTTGGCCGAAGCCCTCGACGAACTCGGCCTGGATGCGCAGGACCCGCCATGGGTCGCTGTGCACCCACTCCGCCGAACCCCGGTGGTCCAGAAGCCGCTCGTCGTAGGTGGACTGCGGAAGGAACTTCCCCCTGACCAGTGACGGCCCCTGCCTGCGCTCCTCGCGTGATGCTTTGCTCATGCATGTCACGCTAACGGCACCGGCGGCCACTCCGGCCATACTCTGCGCCGCACCCCCGGGAAAGAATCTTGAACAATCTGCGACCGACGGCGGAACCGTTTGTTCACGAGGCTGCGTCTAAGAGCCGAGGGTGCTGCTCGGGACTGAAAGTGGCTTTCCCCGCCAAATGGCCGGCGAGGAAAGCCACTTTCTTTTGTGCCCACCCCCAGGCCCCGCCGCCGGAAGCCGGCCGCGGCCGGGCCTGGCGGCCTCAGGAGAGCCAGCCGAGCATCCTGCGCTCACACTCGACGATCTTGGTCAGCGAGGCGTACTCGCCCTGCTGGTGCGCCAGGTTCGGGTCCCCGGGGCCGTAGTTGACCGCCGGGACGCCGAGCCGGGAGAACAGCGAAACGTCGGTCCAGCCGAGCTTCGCCCTGGGCGTGCCGCCGATCGCGGCGGCGAACGCGGCGGCGGCCGGGTGCGTCAGGCCCGGGCGGGCGCCCGGGGCGCCGTCGGTGAACCGCACCTCGTACCCGGCGAACACCTCGCGCACGTGCTCCTGGGCCTGCTCCAGCGAGCGGTCGGGCGCGAAGCGGTGGTTGACGGTCACCACGCAGGCGTCGGGGATGACGTTCCCTGCCACCCCGCCCGCGATGCCGACGGCGTTGAGCCCCTCGTGGTAGGCGAGGCCGTCCACCACCGGCTCGCGCGCCTGGTAGGCCGACAGCCGGGCGAGCACGGGCTCGGCGCCGTGGATGGCGTTCACCCCGAACCAGGAGCGGGCGCTGTGCGAGCGCCGCCCGGTGACGGTGACGTCCGCGCGCAGCGTGCCCTGGCAGCCGCCCTCGATCTCGCCGTCGGTGGGCTCCATGAGCACGGCGAAGTCGCCGGCGAGCAGCTCGGGGCGGGTGCGGCCGAGCCTGGCCAGCCCGTTGCGCGCGGCCTCGATCTCCTCGCACTCGTAGAACACGTACGTGACGTCCCGGGTGGGGCGGGCCACGGCGGCGGCCAGCTTCAGCGCCACGGCCACGCCGCTCTTCATGTCGGAGGTGCCGCAGCCGTACAGCAGGTCGCCCTCGACGCGCGAGGGGAGGTTGGCTGCGACGGGCACGGTGTCGATGTGCCCGGCGATCACCACGCGCTCGGCGTGGCCGAGGTCGGTGCGGGCGATCACGGCGTCGCCGTCGCGGACGACGGTGAGGTGCGGCAGCGGGGCCAGCGCCGCCTCGATGGCGGCGGCGATCGCCTGTTCCTCACCGCTCACCGAGGGGATGTCGACGAGCGCGGCCGTGAGCGCCCGGACGTCGCCGTGCGGGTCGAGCACCGGCATGTCAGGCATTGACGCCGTGCTGGCGCAGGACGTCGTTCAGCTCGGCCTTGTCGTGGCGCTTGCCGGCCTCCAGCCGCTTGAGCACCAGGACGCAGGGCAGGCCGAAGGAGCCGCCGGGGAACTTCTTGTCGCGCGTTCCGCCGACCGCCACGCACCAGTCGGGAACCTGGCCGCGGCTGATCTCCTCGCCGGTCTCGACGTCGATCACCGGCATGGACGCCGACAGGATCGTTCCCGCGCCCACCACGGCGCCGGTGCCGACCCGGGCGCCCTCGACGATCATCGAACGGCTGCCGATCAGGGCCTCGTCGCCGATGATCACCGGGACGGCGTTGGGCGGCTCCAGCACGCCGCCGATGCCCACGCCGCCCGACAGGTGGACGTTCCTGCCGATCTGCGCGCACGAGCCCACCGTGGCCCAGGTGTCCACCATCGTGCCGCTGTCGACGTAGGCCCCGATGTTGGTGTACGAGGGCATCAGCACGACGCCGGGGGCCAGGTAGGACCCCCAGCGGGCGATGGCGCCCGGCACCACGCGCACGCCCTCCAGCGAGGTCTTCAACGGGATGCGGTCGTTGTGGTGGAAGTCGCCCACCTGGCTCCTGACCATGCCGAGCACGCGGAAGCTGAGCAGGATGGCGCGCTTGGCGCGCTCGTCCACGATCACCTCGCCGGAGGGGGCGTCGACGAAGGCGACCCGGGCCTTGCCGGTGTCCAGCATGTCGACGGCGCCGACGACGACGCCGCGCGCGTCGGAATCGTCGGGCGACAGCTCGGCGCGGCGCTCCCACAGCTCGTCGACGGCCGGGGGCAACGGGCTTTCAAAGGTCTCGCTCATGCAAGGGGAGCTTAGTGCCGCTCCACCACCACGGCCGGGCCGGTAGGTTCATCTTCGTGGCACGGCGACTCTCCAAAGCGGTTCTGACGATCATCGTCATCGTTGTCGTCCTGGCCGCAGCCATCTTTTTCGCGGTTTATCACTTTCTGAACCGGGCGCAGCCGTTCGCGCTGGGTGAGCACTGCGAGGTGAAGACCTCCGCGGGCACGCTCGACCTCGAGATCGAGCAGGCGCAGGTCGCGGCCACGATCGCCGCGGTGGCGACCCGCCGCAAGCTGCCCCTGCGCGCCCTGGAGATCGCCTACGCCACCGCGATCCAGGAGTCCAAGCTGCTGAACCTCCCCTTCGGCGACCGCGACTCGGTGGGGGTGTTCCAGCAGCGGCCGTCGCAGGGCTGGGGCACCGTCGAGCAGCTTCAGGACCCCGTGTACGCGACGCAGCGGTTCTTCGCCGCCCTGGTGAAGATCAAGCGCTACCAGAAGCTGCCGCTGCACGAGGCCGCGCAGGCAGTACAACGCTCCGCCGACGGCTCCGCCTACGCCCAGCACGAGGTGGACGCCCAGATCCTCTCCGAGGCGTTCACCGGCCGGGTGCCCAAGGCCGTGCACTGCTGGTACCCGACGGCCGAGAAGCCGGTCGCCTACCAGGCCGCCAAGGCTCGCAAGGAGCTCGTCCGGGCGCTCGGGACGACGGCCTCCTCCGGCAACCAGATCGGCGCGGCCTCGGCGAGGCGGGGGTGGCTGATCGCCACCTGGTCGGTCGCCCACGCCCAGAAGTTCGGCCTGCACCAGGTGCGTTTCGCCGGCGCCCGGTGGCGGGCGGAGACCGGCCACGACGGCTGGCTGGCCGACGCCAAGGCGCCCGCGCGCGAGGTGGAGCTGACCTGAGGGCACGGCGGGCCGTGAACCGGCCTGAGGGCACGGCGGGCGGTGTGCTGACCTTGAGGCGTGACCGAGGCCCCGACGGGCCGTGGAGGCTACCTGAGAGGGCCCTGGCGGGCTACAGCATGCGCTCCACGTGGATCGAGCCCGGCGACAGCGGCTCGGCGTAGGCGGCGGTCCACTGCTGGCCCTGGACGCGGTTGAAGCTCAGCAGGCGCCCGTCGGCGGCGCGGTAGTCGGCGAAGTCCACCAGCCCGCGGTCGGGGTAGCCGGTGGTGCCCTCGGAGCGGAAGGCGGCCCGCCCGCGCTGGACCGGCGAGAACTCCACGCCCTCCATGATCAGCATCCGCTTGGCCGGCACCATGCCCTCGGTGGGCACCGGAGTCAGCAGGTAGACCTCCAGGTGCGGCGGGTCGTCGGGCGTCGCGCCCTCGCGCTCGCGGACCGACAGCCACTGGTAGTGGCGGCTGCCCTGCTCCAGCAGGTACTCGGTCCACTGGTTGCCCTGCCACGCCAGGTGCAGGGCGCCCAGGACACGCGAACGCGTGCCCTGGCGGTCGATGGTGTCGGCCACCTTGATCGTCCGCGGGTCGAGGTGCTCGGGGTCCAGCACGACCGGCCGCGCCAAACCCGGGTGCGTCGTGGACGACGGGTCGGGCGCGGGCTCCGGCGGCCGCTTGGGGGCCGGCCGAGCCGTGCGCTCGGACCGCCGCGTGCCGAGGAACGCGCCCAGCACGACGACGAAGATGGCTGCGCTCACTGCGAGCACGACCGCAACGGTCATGCCGCGGGATCCTACTGGAGCCGGAGCACCGCCGCATTGATGCGTTCGTCACTCGCTGTCATGGCGATTCGGATATGTGACCCGCCGGCAGTTCCGTAGAAATCCCCCGGAGCGACCAGAATCCCCATTTCGGCCAGCGCCTGTACCTGCTCCCAGCAGCCGCGGTCGTCCGTCGCCCACAGGTAGAGCCCGGCCGTGGAGTGCTCGACCCGCCAGCCGGCCTTCTCGAGCGCGGGGCGCAGCAGGGCGCGCCGGGCGGCGTACCGCTCGCGCTGCTCCTCGGCGTGCGTGTCGTCGTCCAGGGCGGCGGCCATGGCCGCCTGGACCGGGCCCGGCATGATCATGCCCGCGTGCTTGCGCACCTCAAGCAGCCGCGCGACCAAGCCGGGATCGCCGGTGACGAACCCGGCGCGGTACCCGGCCAGGTTGGAGCGCTTGGACAGCGAGTGGACGGCCAGCAGGCCCTCGTGGGAGCCGCCGCAGACGTCGGGGCGCAGGATCGAGACGGGGGTCTGCTCCCAGCCGAGCTCGATGTAACACTCGTCGGACGCCACGACCGCGCCGCGCTCGCGGGCCCACTCAACGACCTTGCGCAGGTGCTCGGCGGGCAGCACCTGGCCCGTGGGGTTGGACGGGGAGTTCACCCAGACCAGCGGCACCCGCTCGGGGCCGAGCCCGAGCAGCCCGTCGGTGGGGTGGGGGGTGGCCCCCGCCAGCCGCGCGCCGACGTCGTAGGTCGGGTAGGCCAGGGACGGCAGCACGACGCGGTCGCCGGGGCCCACGCCGAGCAGCGTGGGCAGCCAGGCGACGAGCTCCTTGGAGCCGATCGTCGGCAGGATGTCGGCGGGGTCGACCGTGACGCCGTGGCGGCGGGCCAGCCACCCGGCGGCCGACCGGCGCACCTGTTCGGTGCCGTGGGTGAGGGGGTAACCCGGACCGCCGGACGCGCCGGCGAGGGCCTCGCGCGCGACGGCGGGCACCGGGTCGACGGGCGTGCCGACCGAGAGGTCGACGATGCCGCCGGCGTGTTCCGCCGCCCGTCGCTTGTAGGGCACCAGCCGGTCCCACGGGAAGTCGGGCAGCCCGATCACCGCGTCACCCCCAGAAGTTCGCACCTGACCCACGACACACGGACGCGGGGCACCGCGACCAAGCGGTCACGGTACCCCGCGGCGTCGGTGACCGCGAACGGAAGGTCAGTGCTCGGAGGCCTGCGGTGGGAGCGCCGCCACGAGTGGGTGGTCCCGCTCGATCTTGCCCACCTTCGACGCGCCGCCGGGCGAGCCGAGCTCGTCGAAGAACTCGACGTTGGCCTTGTAGAAGTCCTTCCACTGGTCAGGCGTGTCGTCCTCGTAGAAGATCGCCTCGACCGGGCAGACGGGCTCGCATGCCCCGCAGTCGACACACTCGTCAGGGTGGATGTACAGCATGCGGTTACCCTCGTAGATGCAATCGACGGGGCACTCTTCGATGCACGCCTTGTCCAGGACATCCACGCAAGGCTGCGCGATGACGTAGGTCACCTTGGACTCCTTCTTTCCGCGCCAGGGCACGACTCGACCGCGGGTTGCTAGACCTAGTATTGCCGTGCCGACCAGGTGTCCGGAACGCGAGGGGGGGAAAGCTGGTGGCCCCTCAGTTCGGCGGCCGCTTCGTTGTGGCCGTCTCAGCCTCTGACGTGGGACGACGCGTCACGGTCCGTCGCAGGGACTCCGATGGCATGCGTGACACCGTAGGGGTCCTCGAATCGTGGGCCAACGGTGTTCTACGGGTTCGCAGACGCGACGGCGCCGTGGTGGAGATCTCCGAGGAGACCGTCGTGGCCGCCAAGGTCGTCCCCGAGCGCCCGCCCGGCCGTTAGCGGCCCCGCGCCAAGGTCGGTCCAATGATCCGCGTGCCTCCTCGACGCGCGCGGACGTTACGCTCAGTATGCGTGAGGTGACCTCACGTGCCGTCGTCGCAGCAGCGCTTCTCGCCACCGCCGTGGCCGGGTGCTCCTCCGCCACGACCGAACCCAAGAAGCCCACTCCGGTGAACCCCACGGCCGCGGGCCTCGCCGCGGGGTTCGGCACCATGGACCGCCTGGTGGAGGCCGCGCGGCGTGAAGGCGCGCTGAACCTCGTCGGCGTCCCGCGCGACTGGGTGAACTTCGGAGCCGTCATCGACCGCTTCGCCGGCGAGTACGGCATCCGCGTCAACGTGGCCGAGCCCGGAGCCAGCAGCCAGCGCGAGATCGACTTCGCCAGGAAGGCGCCGCCCCAGCAGGCGCCCGACGTGTTCGACCTCAGCGTGGAGGTCGCGGCGGCCAACACCCAGCGGTTCGCGCCGTACAAGGTGACCACGTGGCAGGACATCCCCGACCAGGTCAAGGACCCCACGGGCCTCTGGTACGCCGGCTACGGCGGCTACATGTCGATCGGGTACGACCCGCGGAAGGTGCCGGCGCCCAAGGGCTTCGCCGACCTGCTCAAGCCGGGATACTCCGTGGCGCTGCCCGGCGACCCGCTCAGCACGGCCTCCGCCTTCAACGGCGTGATGGCGGCCTCGCTCAGGTCGGGCCGGCCCGAGGCCAGGCGCGGCCTGGAGTTCTTCACCAAGCTGCGGGGCTCGGGCCGCTACAGCGCGCCGTCCAAGGCCAACACGCTGGTCGACTGGGACTACGTGAACGCCGCAAAGGCGGCCGAGACCGCGAGCGACGACAAGCCGTCCTGGAAGGTGGTCGTCCCCTCCGACGCGGTGCTCGCGTCCTACTACGTACAGGCCGTGAGCAAGAAGGCGCCGCACCCGGCAGCGGCCCGGCTGTGGCAGGAGTTCCTGTTCAGCGACGAGGCCCAGAACCTCTTCCTCAAGGGATTCGCCCGCCCGGCCCGCATGGAGGCGCTGGAGATGAAGGGCACGCTCGACACCCAGGCGGCGTCCCACCTGCCGCGGGCGTCCGGCACGCCGGTCTTCCTCACCATCGCCCAGGCCGACGAGGCCAAGAGCTTTCTGAAGGCCAACTGGGCGGCGTCCATGAAGTGACGCCGGGGCGGCGGGCGGCGCCGGGCAGACCCGCCGACCGATGTGTCGCGCCGACATCGAGGCTCTAAAGTGTCTTTACCTACGGACACGGAAAGCGATGTCTGAGAATGCGAGCTGATGGCCTTGCGATACGACACGCCGAGCCTGATGCGGTGGAACGCTCGCGCCTATGACAGCTCGTTCGGCTACGTCTCGGCGCAGGGAACGCCGCTGATCGAACTGCTGGACCCACAGCCGGGCGAGCGCATCCTCGACCTCGGGTGCGGCACCGGCGTGCTCACCGGCGAGATCGCCGCCAGGGGCACCACCGTGCTCGGCCTGGACGGCTCGGCGGCCATGATCGAGGTCGCGGTGGCCCAGCACCCCGGGCTGGAGTTCATGATCGGCGACGGGGGGAACTTCCACCTGCACCGGCCCTGCGACGCGGTGTTCTCCAACGCGGCGCTGCACTGGATGGTCCGCGACCCGGACGCCGTGATCCGCTGCGTGCGCGCGGCGCTCAACCCCGGCGGGCGCTTCGTCGCCGAGCTGGGCGGCGCCGGAAACTGCGCGGCGCTGACCTCCGCGATGCTCACGGCCTGGCGCGAGTACGGCCTGCGCGAGCCCGAGCTGCCGTGGTACTTCCCGAGCCCCGCCGAGTACGCGACGCGTCTTGAGCAGGCCGGCTTCACCGTGCGGCTCCTGGAGTACTTCGACCGGCCCACGCCGCTCGACGAGTGCCCGGACGGCGCCGCCGACTGGGTGCGCATGTTCGCCGGCTCCCTGCTCGACGACGTGCCGCCCGGCACGGTCGAGCCGCTGCTGCGCCGGGTGAACGAGCTCGCCGCACCGGCGCTGCGCCGGGAGTCGGGCTGGGTGGCCGACTATGTCCGTCTTCGTTTCGCCGCCGTGCGGGCCTAAGCGACGCCTACGATCGTGCGATTTGCCAGACTATGGTCTCTGGTCAACGGAATCACCGGAGAGGGAACGGGATGAACTTCTGCCTGAGTGATCTCGTGCCTCCGCTTCGCTGGAGTGACGCGACGGGGTTCTCGCAGCTCCGCGACCTCCCCGGCCTGCCGGACGCGTGGTGGCGCGCGACCCCCGTCACGCGGGTCTTCGCCGTGCTCGGCCCCGATGCGCTCGGTGAGCTGCTGACGGAGCTGGCACTGGAACACTGGCCGGCCGCCTCGGTGGGCGACGTCCTGCCCGCCCTGCACGTGATGGACCCCGACGAGGCCGACGAGCCGCAGGTGTCGATCGCGCTCGACCGGGCCGGCTCCTGGCACGGCCTGCTGGCGCTGACCGGGCGCGAGCTGTCCGACCAGCCGTTCATCCGGGTCCGCCCGGTGCTGACGGCCCTGTTCACGGCCGTGTTCGTCCGGCTGGCCCCGGCGGGCGCCGCGGCCCAGCCGGCGGACGCCGCGGCGCGGCAGGCGCGCAGGGCGTCCGCCGAGGCCGGGCAGGCGTCCCGCCAGGCGGCCCAGCCGGAGCAGGCGGCCCACGGCATGGTGCCCGAGCCCGCGCGTGCCCCCGACGAGGCTTCGCGCCAGGCGGCGCGCGCGCACGCCGCCTCCCCGGCCCAGGGCTCCCCGGAGGCCGACCGGCTCCCGGTGCGGCCCCTGCCCCCGCTTCCGAAGCGCCAGCCGGCCTCGGCCGACTACGCCGACCCGCTCGGCCTGGCCGCGGCCCGCATGGCCGAGGCGGCGCTGGAGAACGTCTCCCGGGGGTTCGCCGGGCGCGAGGGCGACGCCGGGCCGTCACGGACCTCCATGTTCACCCCGCCGCCGCGCCCCGAGCGCCCCCCGGCCGCCCCCGGCTTCGGCCTCGACCCGCGCCCGTTCGTGCCCGGTCCCGCGCCGGAGCCGTTCGACCCCGGGCCGGTCGCGTTCGGCTCGCCGCCCGCACCGTTCGCCGCCGGCTCCGACCCGTTCGGCCCGGGGCCGGGCGGTTTCGGCGCCGTGTCCGGCCCGTCCGGCGAATCCAGCCCGTACGGGCCCGAGCGCGCCGACACCGGCCCCCAGGCCCGGGAAGCCGGCGACCGGTCGCACGACGCCGCGCACGACCACGACGGCGACCCCGAGGACACCGGGCCGGCGGAGCACGCCGAGGCCCCTGAGGCCCACGCGTCCGAGGCCCACGCGTCCGAGGCGCACGACCCCGGCGCCTCGCCGGAGCCCTCCGACGCGCGGGCCCTCGATGAGGCCGAAGCGGATTCCGGAGCCCACCCGCAGGACGAGGCGTCCCAGCCGCTGGAGAACCCCGAGGTCCCCGACGTCCTCGACGCCGGGCAGCCCGAGGACGCTGAGCACGCGGAGCACGAGGCCGCCGAGCACCACGAGGAGGCGCCGGCCGCCGAGCGCGGCGCGGGCACCACCACGGGCGACCTCGGCACCGGCGCCCCCCGCGGCGGCGACGCCGAGCCCGACATCCCCGGGCTCATCGACGCCGCGTTCTCCGGCCTGGACGACAAGACGTGGGCGGTCGCGCAGAACCACGTCTTCACCGACTCCCCCGCCGCCCCCGAGGAGCTCGCCAAGCTGTTCGCCGTCCCCGCCGAGGAGATCCTCACCCTGGAGGACGACCTGCGCCTGCGCCTGGCCGACTGGCTCGACAGCGACGAGGCGGCGCCCTACGCCCGGCATCTGGAGAAGCTCTCGGGCACCCTCGGCGTCGCCGCGCCCAAGGCGCGCCTGGTCGGCGCCGCCCCCTGGCACACCCGGGAGCTGCGCTCCCTGGACGTCCCGGCCTGGCAGTTCGTGCTCGCCACGCTGCCGGGTTACACCGTGCAGGAGGAGTGGGTGGTCAGCGGCGATCTCGCCGAGCTGCGCGAGCGCACCTGCGCGCTCATCCTGGACGCCGACCGCCCGCCGACCGTCGCCCGCGCGCTGGAGCTGGTCTCGGGTCTCGGCGTGCATCCCGAGGTCGCCAAGGAGTGGCTGGAGAACGTCCCCCAGCTGCGCATACAGAGCACCAAGAAGGGCGGCAAGCCCGCCGCCAAGGACACCGGGCGGGCCGGCGAGCCCAAGCAGGCGGCCTCCGCGCCGCCGGGCCAGCTCAAGGACGTCTCGATGACCCGCCGCTGCTTCCGCCATCCGGACGGCCTGTGGTGGCTGAGGGTCGACATCGCCCCCGAGCAGATCACCGGCGGGGAGTGCCCGCTGCCGAGCGGGTTCGCCGCCTACCTCGGGATGTCGCCCGGCGAGAGCCGCTCGGTGATGAGCGCCGCCGGGGAGATCACTCTGAGCTGGCAGGCGCGCCCGGTCATCGACTCCCTCGGGCAGCTCCTGCACGACATGGGCGCCGCTCCGGGGGCGCACCTGTTCCTCACCGTCGCCGAGGACGACAAGGTGCTGCGCGCGCGCCTGGTGCCCGCGTCCGCCGTGGACGCCGACAAGGGGGCGCGCGCCCTGCGGCTGGCCGGCCACACCGCCGGCGGCGACGTCGAGACGCTTGAGGAGACCATCCGCGTGCTCGCGACCCGCATCGGCATGACCGGCCCGGTCGGGCTGCCCGAGCTGATGAACCGGCTGCGCGAGCGCGGGGACCGCGACCTGCTGTCCCTGATGGTCTGACGGGAGCGGCGGTGCCCCGGCTAGCGATCGCCCCCGAGGTCCTGCGTGACCTCGGCGCGCTCGCCGAGGACACGCGCCGCGAGGCCGTGACCGCCCTGCGCCACTTCCTGATGAACACCACCTCGGCGCCGCACCCCGAGCGGGTGCGCAACACGCGCGACGCGCGGGTCGCGACGCTGCGCCTGACCGACCGGCACCGGGGGGTGGTGGTGCGGCAGCGCGACGTGTTCTGGATGGTCACCGTGCTGCCCGAGGCCGACGCGTGGTCGTACGCCCAGCGGCACCGCTTCGCGGTCAACGCGGCCATCGGCATCGCCGAGATCTGGGACGACGAGGCGTTCGAAGGCGTCGAGCCGTCGCTGCGCCGGGCCGCCGAGTCCACCGAGATGCGGCTGTTCGCCCCCTTCTGCGACACCGACCTGCTGACGCTGGGCATCGACCCCGCCTTCCTGCCCCTCCTTCGCCTGGTCACCTCCGAAGTGACGCTGGACGCGCTGGAGCCGCTGCTGCCCGGCAGCCAGCACGCCCCGCTGGCCGCCCTCGCCCAGGGCGGGTCCATCGCCGAGGCGTGGCGGGCGCTCGACTCGTGCGCGGCCACGCCGCCCATCGGGGAGATCGATGCCGGCGACCTCGCCGCCGCCCTGGAGCGCACGCCCGACCGCGCCGTGTTCGTGCCCGACCCCGAGGCGCTCGACCGCGTGCTGGCCGCGCCGGGCTGGCGCACGTTCCTGTCCCCCGTCCAGCACCGCCTCGTCTCCCACCTCGGCCACCAGGGCCCGATTCTGGTCGTCGGCGGCGCCGGCACGGGCAAGACCCTGGTGGCGCTGCACCGCGCCGCCCGCCTGGCCCGGCAGAGCGGCGGCCGCGTGCTGGTGGTGACGTTCTCGCAGGCCGTGGCCGCCGACGCGGCGGCGCGGCTGCGCCTGCTGGCCGACGGCGACGAGCGGGTGCTCGACCGCATCGAGGTGGGCAACGTCGAGCGCCTGGCCCACCGCATCGTCACCGAGGCCGAAGGGCGGCCCCCGCCCCTGGTCGGCGGCTCCGACCTCGCCGTGCTGTGGCGGGAGGCGTCGGAGATCTCCGGCGACCTGCACGGCCCGGCGTTCCTCATGCGCGAGTGGGAGCAGGTGATCCTGGCCCAGAACCTGTGCAGCCTGCGGGAGTACCTCGCCGCCGAACGGCCCGGCCGCAGCGTCGAGCTCGACTACCAGGAGCGCACCGCGGTCTGGAAGGCGATCGAGTACGTCACCGGGCGTCTGCGCGCCACCGGCAGGCGCACGCTGCTCCAACTGGCGGCCGAGGCCTGCACGCTGCTGGGCCGCACGACCGGTGACCTGCTGGGCGACGACGCCCCCCGGCGCGAGCCGTACCGGCACATCGTGGTGGACGAGGCGCAGGACCTGCACCCGGCGCAGTGGCGCCTGCTGCGCGCCGCCGTGCCGCCCGGCCCGGACGACCTGTTCATCGTCGGCGACCCGCACCAGCGTGTCTTCGACACCCGGGTGGCGCTCAGCACGCTGGGCATCAAGGCCGAGACGTTCCGGCTCTCGGTCTCCTACCGCCCGCCGGGCGAGATCCTCTCGTGGTGCCTGCGGGTGCGCGGCGGCGGCCCGGCCGACGGCCTGGTCGACGGCGCCACCAGCCTGGCGGGGCTGCGCCCGGCCAGGCAGGGCGGCCGGCCCGACGTGCGCGAGTACACCTCGCACGAGGCCGAGCTGGCCGGGCTGGCCAACCACGTCAGGGAGTGGCTCGACGAGGGCGTGCCGCCCGGCCGGATCGCGGTGGCCGCCCGCACGAGCGAGCTGGTCAGGGAGGCGAGGGCCGCGCTCGCCGGCGGCGGGGTGGACGTGCGGGTGACGCCGTTCCATCGGCTGAAGGGCCTGGAGTTCCAGCGGGTCGCGCTGGTCGGGGTGAGCGAGGGCGTCGTGCCCGCCCCGGACGCGCTGACCCCCGCCGACGAGGATCCGACCGCGCGGGCGCACGACCTCCAGCGCGAGCGGGGGCTGCTTTATATGGCCTGCACACGGGCTGGTGAACGCCTTTACGTGTCCTATTCAGGCCGGGCAAGTCCCTTTCTGCCACCATGACCCAATAACCTGAACCGCGGATGAGCCCCGCCTGATCCGAAACCACGCCCCACCCGGTTGGACCCCCATGAATCTGAGCCTTAGCGACATCGTGCCGCCCCTGCGCTGGACCGCACCCAGCCAGGTCGAGCCGATCGCCAGCGATCCCCGTCTTCCGGACGCGTGGTGGCAGGCGCTGCCGCTCGACCGGGCATGCCTGATCGCGGGGACCGCTGAGGTAGCCACACGCCTCGCCGACCTCGCGACGGCGTGCTGGGGGCACCTGCCGCTCGGCGACATCCTGCCGCTGCTGCGGATGACCGATCCTGAGGTCAGCCTGCGCACCCCCGAGGGCCGCGAGCCGGCGCGCGCGCTGTTCGCCGGGGTGCTGGAGCGGCTGCTCGCCTCCGACTCCCCCGGGCGCGAGGCGCCCCCGGCGTCGCGGCCCGACCGGCCGATCCCCGAGCTGATCGACGACATCTTCTCCCCGCTCGACGAGCGGCAGCGCGCCATCGCCAAGGACCGCGTGTACGCCGAGCGCCGGGTGACGCTGGACGAGCTGGCGCAGCGGTTCTCGGTCACGCGCGAGCGCATCAGGCAGATCGAGCGCGACCTGCGCGACCACGTGCAGGCGCGGCTCGCCGCGCCCGAGGCGGCGCCGCTGGCCGCCCACCTGGTGTGGCTGCGCGGCCGGCTCGGCTCGGCCGTCCCCGCCGACGACCTGGCCGCGGCCGTCCCGTGGCACCGCGCCGAGCTGGCGACCCTGGGCGTGCCGACGTGGCGGTTCGTCCGCACCCTGCTGACCGGCTACGACCAGGTGGACGGCTGGCTGGTGGCCGGGGGCGCCGACGAGCTGAAGGAGAAGACCCGCCAGCTGTTCGGCGACGGCCCGGTGAAGCTGCCCGACGCCGTGACCATGGTGGCCCAGCTCGGCCTCAGGGAGGACGTCGCCGAGCGCTGGCTGGCCTCCGTCCCGCACCTGCGCGTCCTGGAGGGGCACGTCGTGCCCTGGCCGCGCAGCGTCAACGAGAAGGCCGAGGCCGTGCTGGCCGTCGCCGAGGGGCCGCTCAGCCCCGAGGAGATCCAGACCCGCATCGGCGAGGACTACAGCCTGGTCGGCATCCGCAACCAGCTCACCGCCGACGAGCGCTTCCTGCGCGTCGACCGCAACAGGTACGGGCTGACGCGCTGGGGCGGCGAGGAGTACATCGGCATCCGCGAGATGATCGTCCGGGAGATCGAACGCGCGGGCGGCGAGGCGTCGGTGAACAGCATCGTGGCCAACCTGACCACGCGCTACGAGGTGAGCGAGAGCTCGGTGCGCGCCTACGCGGGCGGCCCGGGGTTCGAGCGCACCCAGCGAGGGTGGATCCGCGTCGCCGCGCCCGAGCAGGCGGAGCCGTACCAGCCGCGCCGCGACGTGTCGATGACCAGGCGGTCGTTCCGCAGCCGCGACGGGCGCTGGTGGCACCGGGTCGACGTCAACGCCGAGCACCTGCGCGGTTCGGGCTCGCCGCTGCCCACGGGCTTCGCCGCGCACCTCGGCATGGCCCCCGGCGGGCAGCTCACCACCTCGACCCCCTCGGGCGACGTGGTGATCAGCTGGCACAACCAGCCGACGATGGGCTCGGTCAGGGCGGTGCTGGCCGAGTACAACGCGGCCGAGGGCGACTCGATCTTCCTCACGGTGTCCGACGGCGGCGAGCTGCTGACCCGCTACCTGCCGCAGGCCGCGCAGGGGCTGCCGCCGATCAACATGGCGCTGCACCTGATCGGGTACACCGCGCCGGTGGCCTCGGAGGCCGAGGCGCTGCGGCTGATCGGCGCGCGCATCGGCCTGGCGGAGGGCGCCTCGCGCGAGGAGGTCCTTACCCGGCTTCGCGAACGCGGCGATCGGGACATCTTGGCGTTTCTTGCCCCAGACCCACTCTGAGCCGGTATGACGCTTCGGCGGAGGCCGGACAGCCGGGGGCCGATGTCCTAAGCTCGGTGGCATGTTACGGCTGTATGACACCAGGTCCAGGCGGCTCGAGACGGTCGTGCCCGCCGGCGCGCGCGCCATTCGCGTGTACACCTGCGGCCCGACCGTCTACCGGTTCGCCCACGTGGGCAACCTGCGGTCGTATCTGCTTCCCGACCTGATCCGGCGCTCCCTCGACCGCCACCGGGTGCGGCCGGTCGTCTGCCAGAACATCACCGACGTCGGCCACCTGGTGGACGACGAGGAGATCGACCCCTCCGGCGAGGACAAGGTGCTCCAGCAGGCCCGCCGCGAGGGCCGCTCGGCCCTGGAGCTGGCCCGCTACTACGAGGACGCCTTCCGCCGCGACACCGCCGCGCTGAACATCCGCGCCCCCGAGCACACGCCGCGCGCCACCGAGACCATCGACCTGATGGTCGAGCTGATCGCCAAGCTCATCGAGAAGGGCCACGCCTACGCCGTCGACGACGGCTCGGTGTTCTTCGACGCCAGGAGCTTTCCCACCTACGGCGAGATCTCCGGCAACCGGCTCGACGCGCTCAAGCCCGGCCACCGGGTCGAGGGCGTCGACCCCCGCAAGCGCTTCCACGCCGACTGGGCCCTGTGGAAGGGCTCCGACCGCGACATGACCTGGGAGACGCCCTGGGGCCGCGGCTTCCCCGGCTGGCACATCGAGTGCTCGGCCATGTCGCTGCGCTTCCTCGGCGAGCACATCGACGTCCACACCGGCGGCAAGGATCTGCGCTTCCCCCACCACGAGGACGAGCGCGCCCAGTCGAACTCCGCCGTCGGCCACGACGTCGTCAAGCACTGGGTCCACGGCGAGCACGTGCTGTTCGACGGCCGCAAGATGGCCAAGTCGACCGGCAACGTCGTGCTGCTGTCCGACGTCGAGGCCGCCGGGCTCGACCCCCTCGCGGTGCGGCTGGCGCTCATGGAGCACCGCTACCGGCAGCAGATGAACCTCACGTGGGACACCCTGCGCGCGGCCGACCGCACCCTGCGGCGGTGGCGGCAGCGCGTCGCCGAGTGGGCCGAGTCGCCGAGCGCGCCGATCAGCGCCGGGCACGCCGAGCGGGCGCAGACGGCCTTCGACGACGACCTCGACACCCCGACGGCGCTGCGCGTCGTGCGTGAGTTGGAACGTGACGACGCCGTGGCGCCGGGGTCGCGGTTCGAGACCTTCCTACACCTCGACAACGTGCTGGGCCTCGACCTGTCGGCCGACATCGGCCGCCCGCCCGCGGCGCCGGTGCTGCCGGCGGGCGCGGCCGAGCTGCTCCAGGCCCGCGGCCAGGCCCGCGACGCCAGAGACTGGGCCGCCTCCGACCGCCTGCGCGACGAGCTGGCCGAGCTGGGCGTCAAGGTCGTCGACACCCCCGACGGCCAGACCTGGAGCTGAGCCCTCAAGCCGCCGCCTCGCGTGGCGGTCCGCCGGCGCGTCACCGGCCGGAGCCGGTGACCGGGGGTGGCGCCGCCGCGCCGCGACCGGTCACCGGGGCGGCGTGGGCAGGGCCGGGTCGGCGTCCACGACGTCGATCGGCGCCGAGGAGCCGTAGCGCCGCGGCAGCTCGGCGGACGCCCTGGCCACGTCGCGTGTGCCGACCTCGACGGCGGTGCCGTCCACCCGGGCGGCCACCGAGGTGATCGGGACTCCCCGCTCCTGCCAGTACGGGATGTCGTCGCGCACCGTTTCGGCGAGGGCGTCCAGTTCGCGCAGGGAGTGCGGGGCGTCGCGCGGCTCGACCGGGGCGCCGGGGAACCTCTGGCGCAGCGCCGCGTCCAGGCCGGCGGACTCCCGCCGGTAGACGATCAGCGAACCCCCCGCGGGGTCGAGGGCGATCCCGGCGTACTCGCCGGGACGGCTCTCCCGCAGGTAGGCGTCGATCTGCGAGGCCATGAGCGCGAGTTCGGGCTGGCCGGGCGTGCGGGGTTTCTCCGGAAGGGAGGAGCCGCCGCCCGGCGGCGCGGGCGCCGGCCCGCCCGCGGTGCCCGGCGCGCCGCACGCCGCGACGGCCGTGACCAGGAGCGCGACCACCGCCGAGGTCGCGGCCGATCGCGAGCGAGTGGTCGGGTCCATGCTGTCGCCTCCCGCGCCGGCGGTTCGGTCGCCGGCGGCATAGGTGGTACGGGGTCGCTCCGTGTCCTGTCCGTTCCCGCCGCGAGGCAGGCGTCACCGGGCCGGGGAAACGGAGACGGTGGGGGGGGGGGGGGCGCCCCCCCCCCCCCCCCCGCCGGGGCCCCCGCCCCCCCCCCCCCGGGGCCGGGGCCCCCCCCCCCGGGCCCGGGGGGGGGGGGGCCCGGGGGGGCCCGGGGGGGGGGGGGGGGC
>NZ_JARWAC010000029.1 GCF_029846175.1 Sphaerisporangium sp. TRM90804
CCCGGCCCGGCCCCGCCGCGCGGCCGGGCCCCCGGGGGGGGGGGGGCGCCGTGGGGGGGGGGGGGGCGCCCCCCCCCCCCCCACCGAGGGCTGTCAGCCGGTCACCGGTCAGCCGGTGACGATCCGCTCAGCCGGTCAGCCGGTGATGATCGTGATTCCGGGGAACGCGGTGGTCGCGTTGCTCCAGGGCGCGTAGTACATGCGCCAGGCGCAGATGCGGCCGGTGGTGACGTAGCCGGTGCAGGCCACGGCGGTGTTGCCGTCGATCGCCGTGTTGACGCCCGCCGCGTACACCTGGAGGGTGTTGTTGGGGTTGACGACCTCGACGGAGCCGCCGCTGTCGCCCTGGCCGACGGCGTTGGTGCCGTTGACCTGCTCCGCGTGGACGGTGCCGAAGATCAGGTAGCCGACGTTGATGGTGACGTTGACCGTCTTGACCTGGATGTTGCAGTTGGTGCCGGAGTAGGCGCCGGAGGTGCAGATCCACATGCCGACGACGCTGCCCGAGGTGCCGATCACCGGGTTGCTGAACTCGCTGGGCGGCGGGCTGCCGGGAGTGTTGTTGAACACCCGGCCGGCCGACGTCCCGTTGATCAGCAGCACGTCGCGGCTGTTGTTGTCATGGGAGATGGGGCCGATGACCTGGCCGGTCGGGTCGGTGGCGGTCTGCGGCACGTCACCGCAGTGGCCGGCCGAGAGCATCCGGCTGACGCCGCCGTAGCTGACGGCGAAGCCGGTGGAGCAGCCGCCGCCGGTGCTGGCGTTGCGCCAAGCGCCGCCGCCCCACCAGGGCGGGGAGTCGTCCCACCGGGTGGCGAGCTGCGGGCGGACGCCGGCCTCGACCGTGACCGGCACGGCCGCGTCGGCGAGCGCGGAGTTGGCGGCGAAGCCGCCGGCGGTGCCGACGGTGAGGCCGCTGCCGTCGGGCTTGGCCGCGACCGAGGTGATGGCGCTGCCGGCCTTGCGGATCAGCCGGTTGCCCTCACGCTCCAGCTCGCGCGCCGAGTACGACGCGGGCAGGACGCTGACCGGGACGCCGGCGCGCAGTTCGCCGACGAGCTTGCCGATCTTCTTGGGGACGTCGCCCTTCCAGTAGACGCGCAGTTCACGGTTCTCGGGGGCGGCGACGACGCCGGCGTAGCCGGCACCGCCCGCGGCGGTGACCCGCTCGGCGGCCTTGACCAGCCGCTCCTGGGTGGCGAGCAGTTCCTGCCACGACCCGAAGCCGCCGGGGACGGCGCCGGTGTGCTCGACCGCCTGGGCGCGCAGGTCCTTGCCGGGGTCCAGCTCGGCGACGGCGGGGGACCCGCCGAGTGCCGCGAGCACGAGCACGCCACCGAGGGCGGTCGCCGCACGCAGGGAGAAACGCTTCTTTCGATCGACGGACTGGGGGGTTATCACGCGGTTTTTCCTCCTTGGCCCACATTGAGGGGGACCAGAGTTGTATTTCACAGGTTCAAAGCGTCAATCAACGGGTTGACACGATGTTCGACCGATGGTAATCGCGACTTTTACTCTGCCCTTATGGCGGAGTTCCGGGCGGGATGTTATGGCGTCCAGCATGCGGACACCCTGGTCGTAGGCCCACTACCTGCGTTAAACAACCGCTTATTTTGTGAATTGATCCCTTGGCGAGCAAAGAGGTCCCATGTCCGCTTGTGGCCAGGAGAAGAAAACGGGAACGGTCGGAACCTGCACACAGGATCGGCCAATACACCGACCCGCTAAAGGCGGAATACCCCCAGCTCAACCGGCAAAGATGAGCCTGCGGATAAAAGATTCACATCACGAGAGAGCGGACGGTGAGTGCTAGCCGGGGAGTCCGGCGCCGCCCGCCCGGCGCCGCCCGCGCCTCCATCGGGACGGGTGGCGGGGATAGCCCCCCTCGTCCAGATCCGCGAGCCGCTCGAAGACGTTCCACGAGGCGGGATGGCCGCAGACCACGACCGAGAACACCACCGCCAGCACGTAGAGCGGCAGCAGCGGGAGGCCGGCGCAGCAGGCCCACTGGGTGGCGTGCCGGGCCTCGTGCCGCAGGAGCGCACCGGTGAGGTAGCCCTCCCCGTGGGCGGTCAGCACCACGTTGCCGACCGTGAAGGCCCCGGCGACCGGGAAGCGGATGCGGTAACCGTAGGCGTGGATGAGGCCGTGCTCGCCGCGCCGGAGCCTGGCGCGCCCGATCAGCGCGATGAGCAGTCCGAGCGGCGTCGAGAGGTTGGCGTAGTTGATCACCGACCTCGCGCGATGCCGTGGGCGCATGCCCCGATTGTCACCCCGGGGCGCCCTGACGGCACGGTGCGGAAGGTGTCCCCCGGCGGACGTGCCGGAGGATCCCCCGGCTACGCCGACCTGCCGTCGGAGACGTCCACCGGGCGCCGCCTGCCGTACGCGCCCTGGTGCAGCAGCCAGGAGGTGGAGGAGGGGATGAGCAGGACGGCCACCACCAGGGCCAGCGCGCCGCCCAGCAGGAACCAGTAGCCCGGAGCGTCACCCGCGATCACCAGGTCGCCCTCGGACTTGCGGGTGGAGAACAGCAGGGCCACCAGCATCCAGCCGAGGCCCGGGACGAACGCGCCCAGCCTGGTGCCCATCAGCCGCCCGGCGGAGTACAGCAGCCCGAACAGCAGCAGGGTCAGCACGATCGGGATCGGCGGCACGGGCTCCCACAGGTTCCAGGAGTGCTCGAAGCCGGAGACGACGCCGAAGACGGCGCCCAGCACGAAGAGCACGCCGTACGCCGCGCCGGCGACGGCGGTGGCGGTGTAGGCCCCCCGCTCGGCGCCCTCGACCTGCTCCTCCTCCATGCTCAGCAAGGCTAGCCGACCCCCACGAAGAGATCGTCTTCGCGGTCGTGGGGCTCGCCGAGGCCCCAGTCGCCGGTGGACGGGCCCTCGGCGGCGGGCCCGCGTGCGCCGGCCTTGAGGATGTAGTGCTCGACGCCGAGGCCGTCCATGCCGAGCCTGTCGGCCAGCACGAACCAGGGGGCGTCCAGGGCGATCTGCGAGCGGTGGGCGCGCATGGCGTCCAGCTTCGCCGCCGCGAACGGGCGGGCGTCGACCTCGGTGGTGATCTCCTCGTCGGGCGAGCCGAAGGGCGGCACGTCGGCGGCGTCCTCGGTCAGGAAGTCGAGGTCGGTGCCGCGCATCGACGCGGCGACGCGCCTGATGAAGCTTCTGGGCATCGCGGTGAAGTAGAACTTGGCGACCTGCCAGGGCTCGCCCTCGCCGAACGAGGGGTCGGCCGCCAGCTCGAACGCCCGCCACGAGACGCGGTACGCCTGGATGTGGTCGGGGTGGCCGTAGAAGCCGTTCTCGTCGTAGGTCACGAGCACCTGGGGACGGACCTCGCGGATGATCGCCACCAGCTCGCCGGCCGCCTCGTCGAGGTCGGCCCGCCAGAACGCCTGGGGGTGGTCGTTGGTGGGCAGGCCCATCATGCCGGAGTCGCGCCAGCGGCCGGGGCCGCCGAGGAAACGGTGGTCCTTGACGCCGAGGGCCTCGCAGGCGGCGTCCAGCTCGCCGACGCGGTGCGGGCCGAGCCTGTCCTCCCGGTCGACGGCCAGATGGGCCAGGTCGGGGACGACGACCTCGCCCTCCTCGCCGAGCGTGCAGGTCACCAGCGTCACCTGGGCGCCCTCGGCGGCGTACTTCGCCATCGTCGCGCCTGTGGCGATGGACTCGTCGTCGGGGTGGGCGTGCACGAGAAGCAAGCGACGGTCAGCCATGCACCGAGGTTATCCCCAGCCCCAAGCAAGGGGCATGGCGCCCTCATGGCGGCCTGGCAGGATGAGGGGCATGAGTGAGAGCTTCCCGCGCATGTACGCAAGGACCCGCCGATTCACGCTCGGAGTGCCCCGGGGCTTCACGATCGCCCCCGGGGGCGACCGCGTCGTCTTCCTGCGCAGCCGGTCGGGCACCGATCCGGTGACCAGCCTGTGGGAGCTCGACCTCGGTTCCGGCGTCGAGCGCCTGGTGCTCGACCCCGCCCGCCTCGGCGCCGACGACGAGCACCTGCCCGCCGAGGAGCGCGCCCGCCGCGAGCGCGCCCGCGAGCAGGGCGGCGGCGTGGTGGCCTACACCACCGACGCGGCGGTGACCTCCGCCGCCTTCGCGCTGTCGGGCGGGCTGCACGTGGTCGAGCTCGCCTCGGGCGAGGTCCGGCGGTTCGACACGCCGGGCGCGGTGATCGACCCCCGGCTGTCGCCCGACGGCACCCGGGTGGCGTACGTCACCGGGGGCGCGCTGCACGTGCTGGAGCTCGCCTCGGGCGATGACCGCACGCTGGCCGCCCCCGAGGCCGAGGGCGTGACGTACGGCCTGGCCGAGTTCGCCGCCGCCGAGGAGTTCGACCGCCTGCGCGGCCACTGGTGGTCGCCCGACGGCACGGCGCTGCTGGCCGAGCGCGCCGACGTGTCGCCCGTGCAGACCTGGCACATCGCCGATCCCGCTAACCCCTCGCGCCCGCCGGTCTCCGTGGCCTACCCGGCGGCGGGCACGCCGAACGCCGTGGTCGAGCTGGTGATCCTCGGTCTCGACGGGTCGCGCACGGCCGTGCCCTTCGACGACGAGTACCTGATCTCCGCCTCGTGGGGCCACCAGGGCCCGCTGATCGTCACCATGCCGCGCGACCAGAAGACCGTCCGGGTCCTGTCGGCCGATCCCGCCACGGGCTCCACCGAGCTCCTGGGCGAGGATTGCGACGACGCCTGGGTGGAGGCCGCGTCCGGCGTGCCGGCTCGCCTTGACGACGGCACCCTGGTGTGGGTGGCCGACTCCGAGGGCGCCCGCCGGCTGCTCATCGGCGGCGTCCCCGTCAGCCCGCCCAACCTCCAGGTGCGCGAGGTGCTGGGCGTCGACGGCGGCACCGTCCTGTTCCGGGCGAGCACCGACCCCACCGAGATCCACCTGTTCACCTGGGCGCGCGCAGCCTCCTCGCCGGCGGCCGGCGGCGACCGGCCCGCCGGGGTGGTGTCGCTGGTGACCTCCGAGCCGGGGGTGCACACCGGCCGGCTCGCCGGGGGCACGCTGGTGACGGCCGTCCAGACCCTCGACGGCCCGGGCACCGCCGTCTGGGTCCGGCGCGGCGAGAAGCGCCTGCCCATCGCCTCGCTGGCCGAGCGCCCGCGCCTGGAACCCCGCGTCGCGCTGGTGCGCACCGGCGAGCGCGACCTGTCGACCGCCGTCCTGCTGCCCAGCGGGCACGTGCCCGGCTCCCGGCGCCTGCCCGTCCTCATGGATCCCTACGGCGGGCCGCACGCCCAGCGGGTGACGGCCTCGGGCCGCACCTACCTGGAGCCGCAGTGGTTCGCCGACCAGGGGTTCGCGGTCATCGTCGCCGACGGCCGGGGCACGCCCGGGCGCGGCCCGGCCTTCGAGCGCGAGATCCAACACGACCTCGCCGGCCCGGTGCTGGACGACCAGGTGGACGCCCTGCACGGCGCCGCCCGCCTCTACCCCGACGACCTCGACCTCGGGCGTGTGGCTATCAAGGGCTGGTCCTTCGGCGGCTTCCTCGCGGCGCTGGCGGTGCTGCGCAGGCCCGACGTCTTCCACGCCGCGATCGCCGGCGCCCCGGTCACCGACTGGCGCCTGTACGACACCGCCTACACCGAGCGTTACCTGGGCCATCCCGACGAGCACCCGGAGGCCTACGAGCGCTCCTCCCTGCTGGCCGACGCCGCGCGCCCGGAGAAGCTCGAACGCCCCCTGCTGCTCATCCACGGCCTGGCCGACGACAACGTCGTGGCCGCGCACACCCTCAGGCTCTCCTCGGCCCTGCTCGCGGCGGGCCGCCCGCACACCGTGCTTCCGCTGTCGGGCGTCACCCACATGACCCCCCAGGAGGTCGTCGCCGAGAACCTCCTGCTGCTCCAGGTCGACTTCCTCAGGAAGTCCCTGGACGCCTGAGCGCGGCGTAGACCCCGGGCGCGACAGACCTCGCGCCCGGGACAGCGCTCACTCCGGGCGCGGCAGACCTCTGCGACCCCCGGGTGTCACCGGATGCCTGTGCGCGCTCACTCCAGGCCGACGGCCCGCTCGGTGAGGACGGCACGCGCCCCCGCGCGGTGGGAGTGGCCGGATGCTGTGCGCGCTCACTCCAGGCCGACGGCGCGCTCGGTGGTGAGTGCGTCCAGCAGGCGGGGCGCGTCGGGTGATCTGTGCCGGGCGAGCAGCTCGGCCACGGCGTCCCAGCCGGGGCGGGCCGGCCAGGGGGCGGCCGGTCTCGGGTGGGCCATGCCGAGCACCGCGCAGGTCAGGTTGTGGGTGCCGGGTTCGTGCGTGGCGAGCAGGGTGGGGATCACCGTGCGCGGCGAGAGCACGTTCGTGCCGGGCAGGGCCTGCACGAGGCTGCCCTCGCGCTCGCCGGCCAGGTCCTCGATCAGGCACGCCCCCGCCGGCGACTCCACGCGGGCGTGCCCGGCGCCGGTTTCGAAGCGGTGGAAGGGCAGGTCGCGGTTGAGCGCGAAGCCGCCCTCGGCCGACCGCAGGGCCCGGCCGGTGGTCACGCGGTGCACGCGGATGTGCCAGGGCGGGTAGGCGATCAGCCAGGTCTCCACCTCCACCTCCGGCCAGGGCGTCCACCGCGAGCGCAGTAGACCGTCGCAGGCCTCGGCGTCGGCCGGCACCTCGCACGGGCGCCAGTGGATCCCGTCCTCGCTGAACGCGAGGGTGCTGTCCAGGGCCGCCTGCTCCAGGCCGTAGGAGCCGCTGGGCACGCTGAAGCCGAACGACGTGGAGTAGGCGAACTTCGCGTACTTCGCGGCGCCGCCGCGCACCCACGTGTGGTGCTGGCGGGCGCTGAGCATGACGACGTGCCGGCCCTCCTCGCAGCGCATCAGCGTGACGCCCGCCTCGGGCTGGGTGCTGACCTCCGGCAGGTGGGGCGCGTCCTGCTCCGGCGACGTCCAGAAGGGGTGGTCTGCGGGCACGGCGAGCGGCAGGAACGCCTTGAACGCCCAGTAGGGCGAGCCGGGCCCGTTGTACTGCTCCATGAGCGCGGGCTGGGCGTAGCCGTACCCCAGGGTGAGCAGCCCGCCGGGGTCGGTGATCGGCTGCCGCAGCCACCAGCGCAGGTGCCGCATGAGGTGGCCCTTGACGGTGCCCCACGGCAGCGCCTCCACGTCGGCGAACGCCAGCGCGCCCCAGAACGCGCCCTGCGCGAAGCGGTAGGTCAGGCTGCGGCCGAACGGCACGGCGGCCCCGTCGGAGGTGAACCAGTGCTCGAAGTCGAGCGCGAAGGCGCGGGCGCGCTCGCGGAACCGCGCGGCCCGGGCGGCGTCGCGGTCGCCGGCCAGCGCCGCGTACAGCAGGCCGTAGTAGTGCATCGCGAAGGGGACGTAGTAGTCGCGCTGGGCGGTGGGGCCGTCGCTGTACCAGCCCCGGCCGAGCGCGAACGATTCCAGCCGGTCGAGCCGGGCGGCGTTGGGGGCCGGGTCGTGCGCGACCCCGACGCGCGCGAGCCCGAGCCCGACGACCACCGGGAAGAACTGCCAGTTGTTGTCGACGGGCTCGGCCGCCATGGCGTTGAGCAGCCACGACCGTACGTTGTCACGCTCCCGCCCGCTCAGCGGGTCCCAGACGTGCTCGGGCGCCAGGGCCAGGGCGAGGCCGAGCGCGGCGGTCTCGACCAGGCGCTGGTCGATGTCGGTCACCGCGCCCCAGAACTCCTCGTGCCGGGGGTCGGTGCCCGCCGCGAGGCCGCGGCGCCACAACTCCCAGTGCTCGTGGGAGCCGCCGCCCGCCGCGAGCGGCGCGAGCCCCCACAGCGGGCGGGCGAACGCCTCCAGCTCGGCGGCGGCGTCCACGTAGTGCGCGGCGTTGCCGCCCAGCCGCAGCCGGGCCGCGCCGGGGCTGAAGTGCGCGATCAGCGGCTCGGTCAGCTCGCGTACGAGCCGTGCCATGTCCTCGCGGGTGCTCGGCACGGCGGGCCCGACGCCGTCCATCCGCTGACTCTCCATCCGACTCCCCGTCGTCGACTCCGGTGCCCCGGTTACTTCGATGCTTCACTAAAAGCTCTGAAAATCAACCCCCGGTAGCCGTCAGGTCTTCAGACCGGTGAACGCGATGCCCTCCATGATGCGGCGCTGGAAGATCATCAGGACGATGATCACGGGGATCACGGCCAGCGCGGCACCGGCCATGATGTAGTACGCGCGCCCCGACTCGGTGCTGGCGAGCTGCTGCAGGGCGAGCGGCAGCGTGTACAGCTCGGGGTCGTTGAGCACCACGAGCGGCCACACCAGGTCGTTCCAGTGGAAGATGAAGCTGGTGATCGTGACGACCGCCAGCACCGGCTTCGACAGCGGCACGATGATGCGCCAGAAGATCTGCATCCGCCCGGCGCCGTCGATGAGCGCCGCCTCCTCCAGCTCGCCCGGCAGCGACATGAAGAACTGCCGCAGCAGGAAGATGTCGAGCACCGAGGCCACGTTGGGAATGATCAGCCCCCACCCGGAGTCGAACATGCCGAGCTCCTGGGTGACGTGGATGCGCGGCACCAGCAGGGTGATCGTCGGCACCATCATGCCGGCGAGCAGCACCACGAACAGCTTGTCCCTGCCCGGGAACGGGATGCGGGCGAAGGCGTACGCGGCCAGCGCGTCGATCAGCAGCTTGACGGGCACCAGGACCAGGCACACCCACACGCTGTTGAGGAACGCGCGGCCGAGGCCGCCGAGCTGCAGGACGTGCTCGTAGTTCTCCAGCGTGGGCGACCATTCGCCGGTCTTGCGATCCATCGGCAGCAGGTTCGGCACCTTGGTGTAGACGTCCGAGCCGTGCTTGAACGAGGTGGCGAGCATCCACAGGAACGGGACGACCGACACCAGGGCCAGCAGCACCAGCGCGACGTACACGGGGGTGAGCCGCACCTGCTTCGGGATGCCTCGCGCCCGCCGCGCACGGCCCGCCTGGGACGACCCGACGCTCGTCACGACGCCTCCTGCTTGATGAACTTGAACTGCAGCGCGGTGATGATCATGATGAAGACCAGCAGGATGAAGGACATCGCGCAGGCGGCGCCCATCGCGTCGTACCTGAACGCGTACAGGTAGAGGTGCAGCACGTAGGTCAGGCCCGACTGCTCGGGCCCGCCGGTCACGCTCCTGTTGCCGCCGCCGGAGAAGATGACGTACACCAGGCCGAACACCTGCAACGCCGCGATGACGCCGGTCACCGTCAGGTAGAACGTCGTGGGCCGCAGCATCGGCACGACGATCCTCCAGAACCGCTGCACCGGGCCCGCCCCGTCGACGATCGCCGCCTCGCGGATGGAGGACGGGATCCCCTTCAGGCCGGCCAGGTAGATGATCATGGAGATGCCGCACTGCCAGGCGGCGATGAAGGACAGGGCCGGGATCACCAGCTCGGGGGTGTTGAGCCAGTTCTGCCGGGGGATGCCGACCAGCCCGATCACGGTGTTGATCAGGCCGTACTGCGGGTCGTAGAGCCAGCGCCAGATCGCGCCGACGGCCGCCTCTGCGGTGACCACCGGTAGGAAGAGCAGCAGCCGGAAGACGTTCGCGCCCCGGCGGATCGTGTTGAGCAGCAGGGCCTGTGCCAGCGCCGCCATCAGCGTCAGCGGCACCGCGATGATCGTGTACTGCAGGCTGACCCGCACCGACTGCCAGAAGTGCGGGTACTTCACGTCGTCGAACAGCAGGTCGGCGTAGTTGGCGAAGCCGACCCAGTCGGGCGTCGTCCGCAGGTTCCAGTCGGTGAAGCTGTAGTACAGGGCCGCCAGGGCGGGATACAGGAGGAAGACGACGAAGTACACCAGCGCGGGAGCGATCAGCAGCCACGCGGTGACGCGGTCGCGCCACCGGACGCCCGGGCGGCGGCGCCGCCCGGGCTCGGGAGTCGCGGTGGGCCGGTCGACCGGCACCGGAGTCGCCGTGGTGATCTCTCCCCCGGCCGGCGGACTGCCGGTCAGCCGGTCCATCCGAGCAGGGCGCGGGTCTTGTCCGCCGCGTCGGTGAGGGCCTGCTGGGAGGTGGCCTTGCCGCTGAGCGCCGACTCGATCGCCGGGGCGATGATCTCGTCGTTGATCTGGATCCACTCGGGCACGGCCGGGCGGGCCTGAGCGACCTTGAGCTGCTCCAGGAAGGCCGCCTGGTCGGGGCCGAACGTCGCGGCGTCGCGCTCGGCCGCCGCGATGTTGGTCGGGAACCCGCCGAGCGCCTGCGCGAGCTGGGTGTTGTTGGTGGAGTTGGTCAGCCAGGCCAGCCACTTCCAGGCGATGTCGGCGTTCTTGCCCTTGCTGAACACCACCGCGTTCTCGCCGCCGATGTTGCCGGCGGGCTCGTTCTTGTACGGCAGCGGTGCGACGCTGAACTGCATGTCGGGGAACTGGTCCTTGATGGTGGCGACGTCCCACGGGCCGGAGATCATCATTCCGGCGAGGCCGTTCTGGAACGCCATGTCCGCGTCGGTGATCTCGCGGGGAGAGGACTTCAGCAGGTCGACCCAGAGCTGCAGCGCCTCGACGGCGGGAGGCTGGTCGAACAGGACCTTCTTCTCGTCGGCGTTCGCCATCTCGCCGCCGGCCGAGGCGACGAAGCCGGGCCACATCCAGCCGCCGTAGCCGTCGCCCTTGGGCACGACGATGCCCGCGACCTTCGAGTCCTTCTGGTGGATGCCCGCGGCCACCTGCTTCAGCTCGTCCCAGGTCTTGGGCGGCGTCGGCACGAGCTGCTTGTTGTAGAAGAGCCCGACCGTCGTGTGGTCGACCGGCACGCCGTACAGCTTGCCGTTGACGCGGTTGGTCGTCAGCGCGCCCTCGTAGAACGCCTTCTCGTCGACGGTGCCGGCCGGCACCTCCTTGATCGTGCTGTCAAGGGCGTAACGCGAGACGAGCGGCTGGTCGAGGATCCCGGCGTCGGGCACCGAGCCGCTGGCGAGGGCGCTGCCCAGCTTGGTGTTGTAGTCGTCCTTCGGGATCTTGACGATCTTGACGCTTACGCCGGGGTTCGCCTTCTCGAAGTCGGTGCGGATCTTCTCGACCACTTCGCCGGCCTGCGGCGTGCGGTCCTGGAACATCCAGTACGTCAGCGTCTTGTCAGCCGCGCCGCCCTCGGAGTCGCCGCCGCACGCGGCGAGCCCGGCGAGCAACGCTACGGCCGCGGCCGCTCCGGTCACTCTCCTGATCATGGTCGTCTCCTAGTCGGGGGGGTTGCACAGAAGATAATGTAAGTTTCGAAAAAAGATGAGAGCCCGCGGGAAACGCTTTGGTAACGCGAATGTGAGACGTTCCCAGGCCAGGTGTCCGCAGGTGACGGGCGACCCGCGTTCGGTTTCTGAACTAACATGGCGCCTGAATCGGGAGGTAGACCATTGGCCAGGCTCGAACGCAGGACGGTCCGCGATGTCCGTAAGGGCAACCGCGCGATGCTCCTGCGGACGCTCTACTTCACCGGTTCCGCGAGCCGCAACGACCTCATCCGGCTGACCGGGCTGAGCGCCGCGACCGTCAGCACCATGACCGGCGACCTCCTTGAGGAGTCGATCATCATGGAGGCCGGGCAGGTCGACTCCGACGGCGGGCGCCCGCGCGTCCTGCTGCGCGTCAACCCCACCTATGGGTACGCGGTCGGCGTCGACGTGGCCGAGACGCACGTCCGCGTCGAGCTGTTCGACCTTGAGATGAAGGAACGCGCCAAGGTCGACTACGCGCTGCGCCCCGCCCGGCACGACCCCGAGCTGGTCGCCCGCCACATCCTGGCGGGCATCGACGTCGTGCTCTCCGACGCCGGCGTCACCACCGGCCAGGTGCTCGGCGTCGGGGTCGGCGTGCCCGGCATAGTGCGGCGCGGGCCCGACTTCGTCATCCACGCCAAGACCTTCGGCTGGGACGGCGTGCCGTTCGGCACGCTCCTGAGCGCGGGCACCCCGCTTCCGCTGTACGTCGACAACGGCGCCAAGGCGATGGGGCAGGCCGAGCTGTGGTTCGGCTCGGGCCGGGGCGCGGGCAACGCCGTCATCGTGCTGATCGGCTCGGGCGTCGGCGCCACCGTCGTCTCCGACGGGGCCACGTTCCAGGGCGTGAGCAGCAGCGCCGGCGAGTGGGGGCACACCAAGATCATCGTTGGCGGGCGGCCCTGCCGGTGCGGCGGGCGTGGATGCCTGGAGGCCTACATCGGCGCCGAGGCCATCCTCGAACGCGCCGGGGTCTCCACGCAGACGACCGGCTGGCAGGAGGAGCTGGCCCGCGTGCTCGACTCCGGCTCCCCCGCGGTCGCGGAGACCGCCACCTACCTGGGCGTCGGGCTGGCCAACCTGGTCAACCTGCTCAACCCCGAGCGCATCGTCATCGGCGGCTGGGTCGGCCTGATGCTCGGCGAGCGACTGCTGCCCGAGATCCTCCAGGCCGCCGCCGAGAACTCCCTGGCTCAGCCGTACGCCGCGACGTCGATCGTGCTCGGCCGCCTGGGCCCCGACGCCGTCGCCCTGGGCGCCGCCACCCTCGTCCTGCGGAACTTCCTCGACGCCACCCCCGCCTCCCGCGTCACCGCCGCGGGATGACCCCTCCCCACGCCCCGGCGATGACGTCCCGTCCCCCCGTACCGGACACCCCCGGCCCGACGGGCACCCGCTCCGCCGAGCCCCGCCCCGCGGGGCCGCCGCCACGGGCCCGGCACCAGGCAGCGCGATGACGGCCTGGCCGCTGGCGGTGAGCACGCTCGGGCTGCCGGGGAGCGACCTGGCCGAGGCGTGCCGCGTCGCCGCGAGGGCCGGGTGCGCGGGGCTGGAGCTGCGAGCCCACCCCGACACCGGTGTGCACGTCGGCATGTCCGCGCGGGAACGCGCGCGTGCCCGCGACGTGCTCGCCGACGCGGGCCTGGTCGCGCTCGCCGTCGCCGGGTACACCCGCGTCGCCGCCCCGGCGCCCGACGCGGACGTCCTGGACTCCCTGCGCGCCGAGATCACCCTCGCCGCCGACCTCGGCGCCCGCCACCTGCGTGTCTTCCCCGGCGGTGACCCGGAGACCCAGACGGACGACCCGGACGCCGAGCGGGCGGCGCGGCGGCTGCGCGCGGTCGCCGGGCAGGCGGGGGAGGCAGGGGTGCGGGTGCTGGTGGAGACGCACGACTCCCACGCCACGGGCCGCCGGGTGCGGCACCTGCTGGAGGCGGCGGCCGTGCCCGAGGTCACCGGGGCGATCTGGGACGTCCTGCACCCGTGGCGGCACGGCGAGGACCCGCCGGACACCCTGGCCGCCCTCGGCGACCACCTCGGCTACGTGCAGATCAAGGACGCCGTCTCGGCCACCGACACCACCCCCGTCCCCCTGGGCACCGGAAGCGTCCCGCTCCCCCGGATCCAGCGCCTCCTGGCCGACCACCGCTACAACGGCTGGATCTCCCTGGAGTGGGAACGCACCTGGTACCCCCACGTCCCCCCGGTCACCGCCATCCTCCCCGCCGCCCTGACCTGGTCCCAAGCCCTCCCACCCCGCTGACCCGGCGCCGCCGGCCGTCCGAGGATCGGTCTCCCGTCCTCCAGGTGAGGTGTTCGTCCGGCCGTCCCTGAAATGGCGCCTTCGGCCCAGCCTTCCAGGGCGCCCCTCATTCAGCCCCTTCGCCCGCCGTCGCGCTGGTGGCAGGTCGCCCGCGCGACGGTGAATGGTGGGCAGGGCGAGAGTCGCCCTTGAGAAGGGCGCGCCGAAGGCACCATTTCAGGGACGGCCCTCCGATCGAAGACGGTCCGGGGACGGCTCCTGGATCAGTGACGACCGCTGGGTGGGCGCTACCGCGGGGGCACCTGGCTCACCCCCCGGCGGACGGTGGGGTGAGCCAGTTAGCGGGAGGTGCCGTGCCAGCTTTGCCAGAGGGCGGCGTAGGGGCCTTCGGCCGCCACCAGCTCCTCGTGGGAGCCGAGTTCGGTGATGCGGCCGTTCTCGACGACGGCCACGCGGTCGGCGTCGTGCGCGGTGTACAGGCGGTGCGCGATGGCGATCACCGTGCGGCCCTGCAGGACGGCGGCGAGCGAGCGTTCCAGATGCCGGGCCGCGCGGGGGTCGATGAGCGAGGTGGCCTCGTCGAGGACCAGCGTGTGCGGGTCGGCGAGCACCAGCCGGGCGAGGGCCACCTGCTGCGCCTGCGCGGGCGAGACCGCGAGGCCGCCCGAGCCGACGACGGTGCCGAGGCCGTCCGGCAGGGCTTCGACCCACTCCCAGGCGTCCACCGCCCGCAGCGCCCCCGTGACCTCGTCGTCCCCGGCGCCGGGGCGGCCGATGAGCACGTTGTCGCGCACGGTGCCCCGGAACACGTGGTGCTCCTGGGTGACCAGCGCGACGTGCCCGCGCAGCTCGTCGAGCGGAAGGTCGACCAGCGGCACTCCCCCGACGGTGACCGCGCCGGTGCGCGGGCCGTGGATGCCCGCCAGCAGCCGGCCCAGCGTCGACTTGCCGGCGCCGGACGGGCCCACCATGGCGAGCCGCTCGCCCGGGGCGAGGTCCAGCGAGACGCCGTGCAGCACGTCGCGGCCCTCGCGGTAGGCGTAGCGCACGTCGTCGGCGACGATGGCCTCGCCGTCGGGGCGGCGCGCGCCGGGCGCGCGGTCGTCGGGCACGTTGGCCACGCCCAGCAGGCGCGCCATGGACGCGCCGCCGACCTGCAGCTCGTCGACCCACGACAGGAAGCGGTCGAGCGGGTCGATGAGCTGCTGCACGTACAGCGTGGCGGCGGTGACCTGGGCCAGCGACACCCACCCGTTCAGGTGGAACAGGCCGCCGGCCAGCAGCGTGGCCACGACGGGCAGGACGTAGCCGAACTCGACGGCGGGGAACCACACCGTGCGCAGGCTCAGCGTGTAGCGCTCGGCGGCCCACGACCGCGCGATGTCGGTGTCGGTGCGCTCGTGCCTGCGGCGCTGCAGGTTGTAGGCCTCGACGGTCCTCGCGCCCTCGACGGTCTCGCTGAGCCCTGCGGTCATCTCCGCGTACGCGGCGTTCTCGCGCAGGTAGCCGTCCCTGGCCCGCTTGAGGTACCAGCGGGTGGAGATCCAGATCAGCGGGACGGCGACCAGCGCGGGCAGCATCAGCAGCGGGCCCACGAGCAGCAGCGCGCCGAGCACGAACGCGCCCGCGACCACGGCGATCAGGGTCTCCGGGACGGCGTGCCGCACCGTGCGCGACAGCGCGTCGACGTCGCGGGAGGTGCGGGTCACGAGGTCGCCGGTGCCCGCGCGCTCGACCGTGGACAGCGGCAGGGCGAGCACGCGGTCGACGAACTCCTCGCGCAGCTCCGCCAGCACCTTCTCGCCCAGCTTGGCCGAGGCGTACACGGCGAACCGGATCAGGACGGCCTGGACCAGGATGAAGCCCGCGATGGTGAGCACGACCACGTCGACGTCGACGCCGCTGCCGTCGCGGACCCCCTGCACCAGATCGCCGAGCAGCCGGGGGCCGGCCAGCCCCGCGACCGCCGCCAGGCCGTGCAGGCCGAGCGCGACGCCGAGCCGGCGCGGGTACTTCAGCGTCAGCCGCCGCGCGTACGCCCGTACCTGCGCCTGGTCGGCGACGGGCAGGATGCGCGTGGGGTCGCCGCCGGCCGCCGCCGGGCCGGGTGCCGCACCCGCCGGGGACGCGCCCGCCGGGGACGCGGCCGGGGCCCGGCCGTCGACGGCCGGGCCGGCCTGCCCGCCCGGGGACGCGGTCAGCGGGTCGCCGGGCTTCGCCTGCCCCGTGGAGGGGGAGGTCGTGCCGGTGGTGTCGTCCATGCCTAGTCCTCCCCTCGGGTGACGGTCGCGCGGTAGGCGGGGGCGGACGCGAGCAGGGCCCGGTGGGAGCCCTCGGCGCGTACCAGGCCGCCGTCGATGAAGATCACGTGGTCGGCCCGGTCGAGGACCAGCGGGCTGGTCGTGCAGACCAGCGTGGTGCGTCCGAGGCGGGCCTTGCCGAGCCGCTCGGCGATGCGCGCCTCGGTGTGGGCGTCGACCGCGCTGGTGGGCTCGACCAGCACCAGCACCTCGGGGTCGGCGAGCAGGGCGCGCGCCAGCCTCAGGCGCTGCTGCTGGCCGCCGGAGAACTCGCGGCCGGCCTCGGCCACGTGCGACTCCAGGCCCTCGGGCAGCGCCTCGACGACGTCCTCGGCGCAGGCCGTGTGCAGCGCGTGCGCCAGGTCGTCCTCCGACGCCGAACCGGTGACGTCGAGCTGGTCGCGCAGCCGCCCGGTGAACAGCCGGGCGGCGTTGTCGGCCACCAGGACGCGCCCGCGCACCTCGGCCAGCGGCAGATCGCGGAGCTGGACGCCGCCGAAGGTGACGTCGGCGGGGACGTAGTGCCCGAGCCGGTCGGCGACGGTGACGGCCTCCTCGGGGGTCGTGCCGGCCAGGGCGGTGAACCGCCCGCACCGCACGGTGACGCCCGAGGCGGTGTCCACCAGGTCGCCGCCGGGCGTGGTGTCGCCGGCCCGCTCGCCGCCGCGCGGGGCGGCGGAGGTCTCCTGGCCGGCGCCGTGGGCGGCCTCGCGGTTTCCGCCGCGTGTGCCGGCGGCTGACGCCTGGTCGCCCCGGGGTGCGGGCGCGCCGGTGATCTCGGGGTCCAGGGCGAGGATGCGGACGACGCGACGCGCGGCCACGTGGCCCTTGGTGAGCTTGTCGGCGGCCTCCGTCAGGGTGCGCAGCGGGCCTATCAGGAACAGCGCGTAGCCGTAGAAGGCGACGAGCTGGCCGACGGTGATCGCGCCGTCCTGGGCCAGGTGGGCTCCGCGCCAGGTGACGAACGCCACCAGTATCCCGGGCAGCAGGAGCTGCGCCCCCTCCAGGGCGGCGTCGATCGAGGCGACCCGCACCCCGGCGTGCCGCACCTTCTGGGACTCCTCGCGGTAGCGGTCGGCGAAGACCCGCTCGCCGCCGATGCCGCGCAGCACCCGCAGGCCCGCCACGATGTCGGAGGCGCGGGTGGCGAGATCGCCCTGAAGGTCGCGCTGCCGGTGCTGCCTGCGGTGCAGCGGGCGCAGCAGCGGGGCGACCGCCAGTGCCATCAGCGGCACGCCGACCAGCACGATCAGGCCGAGCTGCGGCGAGGTGCCGAGCAGGATGACGGTGACCGTGCCGATCGCGACGACCGAGCCGCTGCCGCGCAGCAGGATGTCCATGGAGTTGCCGATGTGGGCGATGTCGGAGTTGCCGACGCTGATCACCTCACCGGTGGAGAGCAGCTTCGGCAGCGTCGCGCCCAGCCGGGTGGCCTGCCGGGCGGTCACCTGCACCGTGCGGTAGGCGGCGCCCAGCCAGGTGTAGACCGCGAACCGGTGGCGCATGATGCCGCCGAAGGCCGTGACGCTGCCGAGGCCGAGCAGCACGGCCGACCAGCGGACGAGCCCTTCGGCGTCCTCGGCGGTGAGGCTGTCGATCGCGCGGCCGATGACCGCGGGCACCAGCGCCTGCGCCAGATACCACAGCACCGCGTACCCGATGCCGATCAGCAGCGGCCCCTTCTGCCCGCGCGCGATCCACCACAGGTACCGGAAAGGGCTGCGGGCATCGGGCACGCCGGGATCGGCGACGGGAAGGGAGCGCATAGGCCTTCAAGGCTGTCGCACCCGAGGTGGGCCCGGCAAACCATTTATCCAGCCTCCACGCGGCGGCACCAGCGAAAACACGCGGCGCCGCCGGGTCCGTCGCAGATCTTCCCGCGCACGCGCGTCAACCAAGGTTGACACCGGATGGGCGTCAACCTATATTGACACTCATGAGCGACACGGCACAGCTCGCCTCCGACGCCGGCAGTCGCGACCCCTCCGTTGGACTTCGCGCCGTTCGGGCGCTGCGGACTCTGGTGGAGCGCCTTGAGGCGCTCCAGGTGGAGAACGCGCGCGAACAGGGCTGGTCCTGGCAGGAGATCGCGGTGCTGCTGGGCGTGACCAGGCAGGCGGTTCACAAGAAGTACGCCGGCGGCCGCGGGCTGCTGAGACGGGAGATGTAGGCATGTTCGAGAGGTTCCACGCGGATGCCCGGCAGGCGGTCACGCTGGCCCAGACCGAGGCCCGGCTGCTGACCCACGACCACATCGGCTCCGAGCACCTCCTGCTCGCGCTCCTGCGGCAGACCGGCACCGTGCCCGCCAGGGTGCTGGCCCGGCACGGGATCGACCACGACCAGGTCAGCGACGCGGTCGTCCGCCGCCTCGGCGGCCCGGCCGGGGACGACCTGGACGCCGAGGCGCTGGGGTCCATCGGCGTCGACCTCGACGCCGTGCGGGAGAAGGTCGAGGCCGTCTTCGGCCCCGGCGCGCTCGACCGCAAGCCCGCCCGCAGGCGCGGCCTGTCACGGCTGCTCGGCGAGCACCTGCCCTTCAGCCCGCACGCCAAGAAGGCCCTCGAACTGTCGCTGCGCGAGGCCCTCAACCTCAAGCACGACCACATCGCCGCCGGCCACATCCTGCTCGGCCTGCTCAGGGACGGCGACGGCCTGGCGGCCCGCGTGCTCGCCGACGCCGGCCTCGACCTCGCCGCCGTCCGCCAGGACGTCCGAACAGAACTGGGCTGAACCCCCGCCCCGAACACCAGCCCCTGTCCCTCTCCCTCTCCCCAGCCGTGGCCGCGCCCGGCGTCCGCCCCGAACGGGCTGACACCTCCGCGCCCCGAGGTCTCGGTCCCGGCGCCGCCGAAGCGCCCTGAGACATTCCCCGGGGCCGCGACGACCCACGCACACCCCCCTTGAACGGGCGCGGGTGAGATTTCTTGCCCGCCCTTCCCCGCGGACCGGGAAACCGCAGATCGGCGGGGGTCGCGCCGCCGGAAAAAAGCCTCTCGCGCGGCCCTGCCACCTGGACGCGGAAACGCGTCTTCGCAGGTCAGCCCGGTATGTGAAGGTCCATTTCACGTTTGCCAGATGCCTGGCGCGTGGCCGAAGATGAGGAAACTTCCGAAAACCGCCCCTGAGCAGGGCTTTCTTTGTCATGCCCGCGATCGTCCATCATCCCGAGGAGGGACCGATGATTCATGCCCGGGGACTGACCCGGCGGTTCAGAGTCAAACGGCGCGACTTCGTCGAGGCCGTGCGCGGCATCGACCTCGACGTGGAACCCGGCCAGCTCGTGGCCTTTCTCGGCCCGAACGGCGCGGGAAAGTCCACGAGCCTGCGCATTCTCACCTCGCTGCTGCCGCCGACCTCGGGCACGGCGACCGTGGCGGGGTGCGACGTCACCTCCGACCCCGCCGGCGTGCGGGCCCGCATCGGCTACGTCGGTCAGAAGAACGGCGCCGCCGAGGGGTACCGCGTGCTGGACGAGCTGGTGACCCAGGGACGCGCCTACGGGCTCCGGATCCCGGAGGCACGGCGGCGGGCCGCCGAGGTCCTGGAGCTGCTCGACCTGCGGCCGCTGGCCAGACGCAAGGCCGACAGCCTGTCGGGCGGCCAGCGGCGCCGCCTGGACATCGCGCTGGGGCTGGTCCACCGGCCGAAGCTGCTGTTCCTGGACGAGCCGTCCACCGGCCTGGACCCGCAGAGCCGGGCGAACATCTGGGAGCACATCCTGCGGCTGCGCCGCGAGCACGGCACCACGTTGTTCCTGACCACCCACTACCTGGAGGAGGCCGACAACATGGCCGAGCGCGTGGTGATCATCGACCACGGCCGGATCATCGCCGACGGGACCGCCGAGGGGCTGAAGAGCGACCTGGCGGGCGACCGCGTCACGATCACCACGCACGGCCGCGAGGACGCCGAGGAGGCCGCGCGGATCGCCGAGCGGGTCGCCGCGCCGTCCGGCACCGAGGTCGACGGGACGACGGTGCGCCTGCGGGTGGCGCACGCCGGCACCACGCTCCCGGAGTACCTGCGGGCGCTGGACGCCGCGGGGGTGAAGGCCGCCACGGCCGAGACCGCGCGCCCCACGCTGGACGACGTGTTCCTCGCCCTCACCGGCCGCACGCTGCGCGAGAGCGAGAGCGCGGCCACGCCGGCCCCTCCCGCGAAGGGCGGTGAGGCGTGACCACCGCCTTCCTCCGCGACACCGGGACGGCGTTCTCCCGGGAGTTCGTCCCCTACCTGCGCCAGCCGTTCATCATGCTGTTCACGATGGGGCAGCCGCTGCTGTTCCTGATCCTGTTCGGATCGCTGCTCGCGGGCACCCCGGGGTTCGCCGGCCAGGGCGAGGGCTCGGCGTGGCAGTGGTTCGTGCCCGGCATCCTGGTCATGATGTGCCTCTCGGGGCCGCTGATGGCCGGGTACTCCCTGCTGATGGAGCTGGCCGGCGGTTCCATGGAGCGCATGCTGGTGACGCCGATGAACCGCACGGCGATGCTGATCGGCAGGACGGCGAAGGAGTTCGCGATCCTGCTGGTGCAGGCCCTGCTGCTCATCGGCCTGTCGCTGCCGCTGGGCTTCCGGTCGAGCCCCGCGGGCATCCTGGCCGGGCTCGCGCTGCTCGTCGTCTTCGGGGTCGGGCTGGGCTCGCTGTCGTTCGTGCTGGCCATCGTCTCCCGGCCGGGCGGGGAGCTGTTCTGGCTGGTGACCCAGGTCACGCTCTTCCCGCTGATGCTGCTGTCGGGGATGCTGCTCCCGGTCGACTCCGGGCCCGGCTGGATGCGGGCGGTGGCCGCGGTCAACCCCGTCTACTACATCACCGAGGCCGAGCGCGCCCTGTTCGCCGGCCGGTTCACCGAGATGCCGGTGCTGTACGGCGGGCTGGCGGCGGCCGCGGTGGCGGTGATCGGCCTCGCCCTCGGCACCCGCGCGATGCGGCGCGGGGTCTGATGGTCTGAGGCCTCCCCGGCCTGACGGCGCCTTGCCCTGGCCTGCGGGGACACCGGTAGGGTGTCCCCGCAGGTCAGGGGCGCCCCGCCGGTGCTCGCGTGTGAGGAGGATCACCGCGCCGGGGCCCTATTTCACATGCCGTTTATCCACGGGCAACAGGTCCGAAACCGCCGCTTGACAAGTTCGGCGTTGCGGGGACCCGCGAAGGGTCCGTCCTGCCGAAGGGAATGACGTGACCTACAAGGCTGAATACATCTGGATCGACGGCACCGAGCCGACCGCTCGGCTGAGGTCGAAGACCAGGATTCTCGCCGACGGAGCCGACCTGCCGATCTGGGGCTTCGACGGTTCGAGCACCAACCAGGCGCCGGGCAAGGCCTCTGACTGCGTGCTGAAGCCGGTCTTCTCCTGCCCCGACCCGATCAGGGGCGGCGACGACGTGCTGGTGCTGGCGGAGGTGCTGCTCACCGACATGACCCCGCACCCCACCAACACGCGTGCCCAGCTCACGCCGATCGCCGAGCGCTTCGCCGACCAGGACTCCTGGTTCGGCATCGAGCAGGAGTACACCTTCTTCAAGGACGGCCGCCCGCTCGGCTTCCCCGCCGGCGGCTTCCCGGCCCCGCAGGGCTTCTACTACTGCGGCGTCGGCGCCGACGAGGTGTACGGCCGCGAGATCGTCGAGGCGCACCTCGACGCCTGCCTCACCGCCGGCCTGGCGATCTCCGGCATCAACGCCGAGGTCATGCCCGGGCAGTGGGAGTTCCAGGTGGGCCCGGCCGGGCCGGTCGACGTCTCCGACCACCTGTGGATCGCCCGCTGGCTGCTCTACCGCATCGCCGAGGACTTCGGCGTCTCCGCGACGCTCGACCCCAAGCCGGTCAAGGGCGACTGGAACGGCGCCGGCGCGCACACCAACTTCTCCACCAAGGCGATGCGCTCGTCGTACGAGGCCATCATCACCGCGTGCGAGGCCCTCGGCGAGAAGCCGCAGGAGCACATCAAGGGCTACGGCGCCGACATCCAGCACCGCCTCACCGGCCTGCACGAGACCGCCCCGTGGAGCGAGTACAGCTACGGCGTCTCCAACCGCGGCGCCTCCGTGCGCATCCCGTGGCAGGTGGAGGTCGACAAGCAGGGCTACATCGAAGACCGTCGCCCGAACGCCAACGCCGACCCGTACGTGGTCACCCGCCTGATCGTCGACACCTGCTGCACGGCCCTGGAGAAGGCCGGCCAGGTCTGACGACCTCGCGCCTCAAGGGGCGCCGCCTCCGCCGTTCGACCGGCGGGGCGGCGCCTTCGCCGTTCCCGGGGCCGGCTCAGCGGGCCCCGGCCGCCACGGGGATGCGCTTGCGGCTGACGAAGATGTCGTCCACCAGCCCGTAGTCCTTCGCCTCCTCGGCGGTGAGGATCTTGTCGCGCTCGATGTCGGTGCGCACGGTCGCGGGCGCGCGCAGGGAGTGCCGGGCGACGAGCCGCTCCAGCAGCTCGCGGGTGCGCAGGATCTCGCGCGCCTGGATCTCCATGTCGCTCGACGGCCCGTAGACGCCCTCCATGGACGGCTGGTGGAGCAGCACGCGCGCCCGCGCCAGCGCTCCGCGCTTGCCCGGCGTGCCCGCCGCGAGCAGCACGGCCGCGGCCGAGGCCGCCTGGCCGATCACCACCGTCTGGATGTCGGGGCGGACGAACTGCATCGTGTCGTAGATCGCCGTCATCGCGGTGAACGACCCGCCCGGCGAGTTGATGTAGATGCTGATGTCGCGGTCGGGGTCGAGCGACTCCAGCGTGAGGAGCTGCGCCATCACGTCGTTGGCCGAGGTGTCGTCGATCTGCGTGCCGAGGAAGATGATGCGCTCCTCGAACAGCTTGTTGTAGGGGTTCATCTCCTTGCTGCCGTACGACGTGCGCTCGGTGAAGGACGGCAGGATGTAACGATCGGTGATGGGCATCGTGCCGGCGCCGCGCCGGGAGCCGTTCGTACCGGTCATGGGTGCTCCGCTCGTCGTGGGCGATGGTGTGGTCGCGCGGGGGGCGCGGTCTCGGCGGAGGTCACGACACCGGGCCGGCCGACGGGACGAGTGCGGCCCGGCGGACGACGTGGTCGACGATGCCGTATTCCCGGGCCTCCTCGGCCGTGAACCACCGGTCGTGGTCGGAGTCGCGCTCGATCTGCTCGACCGGCCGGCCGGTGTGGAAGGCGATGCGCTCGGCGAGCTTCTTCTTGGTGAAGAGCATCTGCTCGGCCTGGATGCTGATGTCGGACGCCGTGCCGCCGATGCCGCCGAGCGGCTGATGCATCATGATACGCGAATGCGGCAGCGCGTAACGCTTGCCCGGCGTGCCGGCGCACAGCAGAAACTGCCCCATGGAGGCCGCCAGGCCCATCGACACCGTCGCGATGTCGTTCGGGACATATTGCATCAGGTCGTAAATCGCCATGCCCGCCGTCACGGAACCGCCCGGCGAGTTGATGTAAAGGAAAATGTCGCGGTCGGCGTCGTCGGCCGCGAGCAGCAGCAGCTCACCGCAGATGCGGTTGGCTATCTCGTCGTCGACCTCCTGGCCGAGGAAGATGATCCGCTCACGAAGCAGCCGGTCGCTGACCATGGCGAGCTGCCCGTACGCGTACGGGGCCTCGGCGCCGCGGGCGACGGGGGAGACGGCTCCGGCGAGAGGATCACTGGAAGAACGGCGCGGAGTCACGGGCCACCTGCTTTCAAGGTCGAACGGGCGCGGCGCCTGGGCCGCGGGATCGATATTCAGCAACGTTGCCAGAAACCCGTTCGGGCCGTAACCTATTTCACCGAAAGCACATTTTCTCGCGGAGATATTACGCTGAGGACGTATTCAGCCCTCAACGGAATTTTATTGACATTTCCGGGTAGGCGATTTCAAACCGCTCCGGACGCCTCCCCGGCGGGGCCGGGGTTCTCGTAGGCGACGGTCAGCTCGCCGTCCACCACCTCCACGCGGATGACGGCGCCCTCGCGGACGTCCTCGGCGATCAGCGCGCGGGCGATCCTGGTCTCCACCTCGCGGGCGATGAACCGCCGCAGCGGCCGGGCGCCGTACACCGGGTCGAAGCCCCGGCGTGCGATGAAGGCGAGCGCCTCCCCGGTGACCTCCAGGGTGGCGAACCGCTCCGCGAGCCGCTTCCTGACGTCGTCGAACATCAGCGCCACGATCTCCTCGACCTCCGGCAGGGTCAGCGGCCTGAACACCACCGTGTCGTCGAGCCGGTTGAGGAACTCCGGGCGGAACCGCGACCGCAGCTCGCCCATGACCAGCTCACGCGCCCCCGGATCCAGCTCCCCTTCGGGGGTCACGCCGTCGATGAGGTACTGCGACCCGATGTTGGACGTCATGATCACCACGGTGTTGCGGAAGTCGACCGTGCGGCCCTGCGCGTCGGTCAGGCGACCGTCGTCCAGCACCTGCAGCAGCGTGTTGAACACGTCCGCGTGCGCCTTCTCGATCTCGTCGAACAGCACCACCGAGTACGGCTTGCGCCGCACGGCCTCGGTGAGCTGCCCGCCCTCCTCGTAGCCGACGTACCCCGGGGGCGCGCCGACCAGCCTGCTGACGGTGTGCCGCTCCTGGTACTCGCTCATGTCCAGGCGGACCATGTTCTCCTCGGTGTCGAACAGCGCCTCGGCCAGGGCCTTGGCCAGCTCGGTCTTGCCGACGCCGGTGGGGCCGAGGAACACGAACGAGCCGATCGGGCGGCGCGGGTCCTTGATGCCGGAGCGGGCGCGCAGGATGGCGTCCGACACCGCGCGCACCGCCTCGTCCTGGCCGATGATCCGCTCGTGCAGGACGTCCTCCAGGCGCAGCAGCTTGCGCCGCTCGCCCTCCTTCAGCCGCGAGACCGGGATGCCGGTCCAGCGGGCCACGATGGACGCGATCTCGTCCTCGGTCACGACCTCGCGCAGCAGCCGGTGGGCGCCCTGCTTGGCGGCGAGCTGCTCCTCCGCCGCTTCCAGCTTGCGCTCCAGCTCCGGCAGCCTGCCGTGGGCCAGCTCGGCGGCGCGGTTCAGGTCGTAGGCGCGGGTGGCCTCCTCGGCCTCGCGCCGCACCGCCTCGATCTCCCGGCGCAGCTCCTGCGCCCTCCTGAGCACGTGCCGCTCGGCCTCCCACTGGGCGCGCATCGCGTCGGCCTCCGCGCGCAGGTCGGCCAGCTCGGCGCGCAGCGCCTCCAGCCGCTGCGCGCTCGCCGGGTCGGCCTCCTTGGCCAGCGCCGCCTCCTCGATCTCCAGGCGCGTCACCCGGCGGGTCAGCTCGTCCAGCTCCGCGGGCATCGAGTCGATCTCGGTGCGCAGCATCGCGCAGGCCTCGTCGACGAGGTCGATCGCCTTGTCGGGCAGGAACCGGTCGGAGATGTAGCGGTGGCTCAGCACGACGGCGGCGACGATCGCGCCGTCCTGGATGCGGACGCCGTGGAACACCTCCAGGCGTTCCCGCAGGCCGCGCAGGATGGAGATGGCGTCCTCGACGGAGGGCTCGTCCACGACCACCGGCTGGAAGCGGCGCTCCAGGGCGGCGTCCTTCTCGATGTACTTGCGGTACTCGGCGACCGTCGTGGCGCCGATGAGGTGCAGCTCGCCGCGGGCCAGCATCGGCTTCAGCATGTTGCCGGCGTCCATGGAACCCTCGGTCGCGCCGGCGCCGACGACGTTGTGCACCTCGTCGACGAAGAGCAGGATCCGCCCCTCCGACGCCTTGACCTCGGTCAGCACCGCCTGGAGCCGCTCCTCGAACTCGCCGCGGTACTTGGCGCCCGCGATCAGGGAGCCCATGTCGAGACTGAAGACGATCTTGCCTTTCAGGCCTTCGGGGACGTCGCCCCGGGCGATGCGCTGCGCCAGCCCCTCGACGATCGCGGTCTTGCCGACGCCGGGGTCGCCGACGAGGACCGGGTTGTTCTTGGACTTGCGGGAGAGGATCTGGACGACCCTGCGGATCTCGCCGTCGCGCCCGATCACCGGGTCCATGTCGCCTTCGCGCGCCGCGGCCACCAGGTCCTGGCCGTACTTCTCCAGCGCCTCGTAGGTCACCTCCGGGTCGGCCGAGGTGACACGCTGGTTGCCCCGCACCTGGGTGAGCACCTCCAGCAGGCGGTCACCGGTGAGGCCGTGCCCCCGCAGCAGGCGGCCCGCCGCGCCGTCCACCTCGTCCGCGACCATGGCGAGCAGGAGGTGCTCGACCGAGACGTACTCGTCCCTGAGCCGCGCGGCCTCCCGCTCGGCGGCCTCCAGCACACGCGACAGGTGCTGGGTGACGTGCACCTCGCCGGGCCGCGCGCCGGGTCCGCTGACGCGGGGCCGCCGCTCCAGCTCGGCCTCCAGCTCCATCCGCAGCTTGTCCGGGTCGCCGCCGGCCGCGGACACCAGGCGGGGCACCAGCCCCCCGGGCTGTTCGAGCAGCGCCATGAGCAGGTGCTCGCCGTCGACCTCGGTGTGACCGCGGCGGACGGCCAAGGACTGGGCCGCGTTCAGGGCCTCCTGGGACCTGCGAGTCAGTCGGCTGAGCTCCACGGTCGTGCTCCCCTCGCTGGTGGGCGGCGGCGCAGAGCGTCCTCCAGCTCCGCGATGCGGTCGAGCAGGTGAATGACGACGCCGAGGGCGGCGTAGTTGAGCGACAGGCCCTCGTGCAGGCGCTCGATGCGGCCGAGCACGACGAGCTGCGACGGCGGGAACCGCAGGGCGTCCCCGGGCCCGGCCACCGGGTCGAGCAGGCCGAGGGCCACCAGCCGCCGCACCTGCTCGGGATGCAGGCCGCAGGCCCGCGCGAAGGTCTCCAGGCCGATGCCGGGGACGCGGGTCATAGCCGTGCTCATGGCACCCTCCCTCCGGTTCACGGCGACGGGTCGCGCGGGTTGAAGGCCGAGACGGCCGCGAGCCGCTCGAAGAGCCGCCGCTCCTCCTCGGACGGCCTCCGGGGCACCACGATCCGCGCCTCGGCGTACAGGTCGCCGGGCTTCCCCTTCGGATTCGGCAGCCCACGGCCGCGCAGTCGCAGGCGGCGGCCGGTGGAGGTGCCCGGCGGCACCTTGAGCTTGGCCTCCCCGCCGGGGGTGTCGACGGCGACGGTGGCGCCGAGCGCCGCCTCCCAGGGGGCCAGCGGCAGCGGCACGTGGACGTCACGGCCCTCGACGCGGTAGCGCGGATCGTCGATCCGGACGACCAGGTACAGGTCGCCCGCCCTGCCGCCCTCGCCGCCCGCCCCGCCCTGGCCGGCGAGCCGGATGCGCTGGCCGTCCGTCACCCCGGGCGGGATGTTCACCTCGATCGTGCGGGGGCCGTCCGGCCCGCGGACGGTGATCGTGCGGCGGCCGCCGCGGTAGGCGTCGGCGACGGTCAGCGTGATCTCCGCCTCCTGGTCGGCGCCCGGCACCGGGCCCCATCGCGCCCCGCCACCGCCGAACATGCCGCCGAACAGGTCCTCGAAGTCGACGTCGCCCCCGGCACCGGTGGTGTACCGGAACCCCTGGCCCTGCCCGCCGGCGCCGCGGCCGGCCCTGCCGCCACGCCACCCGGCGCCGGCTCCCGCCCCGGCCGTGGCACGCCCCTGGGCGCGCTTCCAGGCCTCGGGGTCGACGTCCTCGGGCACCGACCGCCACTCGGGGCCGAACGCGTCGTAGCGCCGCCGCTTGGCGGGGTCGGACAGCACGTCGTAGGCCTCGGAGATGTCCTTGAACCGCTCCTCGGCGCCGGGGTTCTTGTTCAGGTCGGGGTGGCTGGTGCGGGCGAGCTTGCGGTAGGCCCGCTGGATCTCCTCAGGGCTCGCCGTCCGCGGCACTCCCAGGTCCCGGTAGAAGTCGCGCGCGGCCATCCGCCGCTCACTCCGGCCTCGTGGAGACGATCACGGACGCGGGACGCAGCTGGCGGCCGTTCATGCCGTACCCCGGCCGCACGACGTCGACGACGGTTCCCGCCTGCGCGTCGATGTCCTCCACGGTGCCGACGGCGTCGTGCAGGGAGGGGTCGAACCGCACCCCCACCTCGTCGTGGCGCGGGTAGCCGAGCCGGGCGAGGAGCGCCACCGCCTGGTCGCGCACGGCGCGCACCCCCTCGACGACGGCCGAGGGGTCGGCGGCGGCGTGCCGCAGCGCCAGGTCGAGGTTGTCCACGATGCCGAGCCACTCACGGGCGACCTGCGCCCGCTCCTCGTCGCGGATGCGCTCGGCGTCCCGGGCGATCCGTTTCCTGAGGTTCTCCAGCTCGGCGGCCGACCTCAGCCAGCGGTCCTCCAGCTCGGCGATCCTCTGGTCCACGCCCGCGCCGGGCGGCCCCGCGCCGCCGGCGTCCGGCCCGTCCGGCCCGTCCGGCTCGTCCGGCGCGGCCGCCCGGGCGAACGCCGCGCGTTCCGCCTCCCCGGCGCGCAGGGCGTCGCCGGCTCCCTCGGGGTCGCTCCACGGGCCGCCGTCGGCGGGCGTGGGGTCCTGGTGGCGGGTCATCGCGATCAGTCCGAGGTGGTGAACTCGGCGTCGATGACGTCGTCCTCGCCGCCGGGCGCGCCCTGCGATCCCGGGCCGCCCGCCTGCGCGCCGGCGGGCTCCCCGCCCGGCGCGGACACGGCCCCGAGGCTCTGGTACACCTGCTGGAGCTCGGAGGTGAGGTCGCGCAGCCGCTCGGCGGGCGCCTCCTCCTTGATCGCCTGGCGCGCGTCGGAGACGAGCTGCTCGGCCCGTGCCTTCTCGTGCACCGGCACCGCCTCCCCCAGCTCGATCAGCCGCCGCTCCACCTGGTAGGCCGCCGAGTCCAGCGCGTTGCGCGCGTCTACCGCCTCGCGGATCCTCGCGTCCTCGTCCCGGTGCCGCTCGGCCTCCTGGACCATGCGCTCGATGTCGCCCTTGTCGAGGTTGGAGCTCTCGCTGATCGTGATCCGCTGCTCGGCGCCGGTCTCCTTGTCCTTGGCCGTGACGTTGAGGATGCCGCTGGCGTCCACGTCGTAGGTGACCTCGATCTGCGGGTCGCCGCGCGGACCGGGGCGGATGTTCTCCAGCCGGAACCGGCCGAGCGGCCGGTTGTCGGCGGCCCGTTCGCGCTCGCCCTGCAGGACCACCACGTCGACCGCGCTCTGGTTGTCCTCGGCCGTGCTGAACGTCTCGGTGCGGCGGGCCGGGATGGTGGTGTTGCGCTCCAGGATCTTGGTCATCACGCCGCCCAGCGTCTCGATGCCGAGCGACAGCGGGGTGACGTCCAGCAGCAGGACGTCCTTGACCTCGCCCTTCAGCACCCCGGCCTGGATGGCGGCGCCGTCGGCCACCACCTCGTCGGGGTTGACCGACATGTTGGGCTCCTTGCCGCCGGTGAGGCGGCGCACCAGGGCCTGCACGGCCGGGATGCGCGTGGAGCCGCCGACCAGGATGACCTCGTCGAGGTCGTCCGCCGACACCCTGGCGTCCTCCATCGCCTGCTTGACCGGGCCCATGGTGCGTTCGATCAGGTCGCGGGTGATCTCCTCGAACGTCGAGCGCATGATCGTGGTGTTCAGGTGCTTGGGCCCGTTGGCGTCGGCGGTGACGAAGGGCAGGTTGACGGTCGTCTGGGTGACCGACGACAGCTCCGCCTTCGCCTTCTCCGCGGCCTCGAACAGCCGCTGCAGCGCCTGGGGGTCGCGCCGCAGGTCGATGCCCTCCTGACGGGCGAACTCGTCGGCCAGGTGGTCGACCAGGCGCCGGTCGAAGTCGTCGCCGCCCAGGTGGGTGTCTCCCGCGGTCGACCTGACCTCGATCACGCCGTCGCCGATGTCCAGGACGCTGACGTCGAAGGTGCCGCCGCCCAGGTCGTAGACCAGGACGGTCTCGCTGCCCTTCTTGTCCAGGCCGTAGGCCAGGGCCGCCGCCGTGGGCTCGTTGATGATCCGCAGCACCTCCAGGCCGGCGATCCGGCCCGCGTCCCTGGTGGCGTGGCGCTGGGCGTCGTTGAAGTAGGCGGGCACCGTGATCACCGCTTCGGTGATCTTCTCGCCGAGGTGCCGTGCCGCGTCGTCGACCAGCTTGCGCAGGATCATCGCCGAGATCTCCTCGGGCGCGTACAGCTTGTCGCCGACCTTGATGCGTACCGCGTCGTCCGGTCCCGGGACCACCTCGAACGACACGCCTTCGGTCTCGTTGCTGACCTCGTCGAAGCGGCGGCCGATGAACCGTTTGACCGAGTAGACGGTGCCCTTCGGGTTCAGGATGGCCTGCCGGCGGGCGAGCTGGCCCACCAGCCGCTCCCCGGTGGCGGTGAAGGCGACCACCGACGGCGTGGTCCGCTGTCCCTCCGCGTTCGGGACCACGACGGGCCGGCCGTCCTCGGTCGTCGCGATGACGGAGTTGGTCGTGCCGAGATCGATGCCGACTGCCTTGGCCATGGCTGTCCTCCTGGTGGCGTGCGCGCTGCGGGAGCGGCCCGCCCGGCGCCGGTGGTTCACACCGGGAACGTCCCCCCTCTCTTCCGACCCTGGTCAACGCGCGTCGCGCCCACATCCTCAGATCGGGTAGTCGTTCGCCGCCCGGCACCCGCCGGCGCCCGCCGGCGGCGCTCTCCCGGGGGGCGCGAGTAGCGCGCCCGGCGGTCCGCGCGGCGGCGGGGCGCCCGCGTCCCGCCCGGACGGGGGATGCGGCCCTGTCGGCAAGCCGTCGCGCACCCGCCTGTACCGTGAGGAAGAGCAGGTCAGCGAGGTGGCACGCCACACGATGGGCCACCCCGCGGGCCGGACCCCGACGCCGGGGGGAGACATGCGCGGACGCGAGACCGAGTGGCAGATCGTCGACCGGCTGCTGAAGGCGGCATCCCACGGCGAGAGCGGGACGCTCCTGGTCGAGGGCGAGCCGGGCGCGGGCAAGACCCTCCTGCTCGCCGAGGCCGCCGCCCACGCCTCCGACCGGGGTTTCCTGCCCGCCGCGGGCCGCGCGGAGGAGATGACGCCGCTCGTCCCGCTCGCGCCGCTGTTCACCGCGCTGCGGATGCCCGCCCCGGGTGAGGCGCTCCCCGGCGCGCCCGACCCCCGCCTCAGGCTGGTCGAGCGGCTCCGCGAGGCCCTGGTGAGCCGGGCGGCCGCCCGGCCGGTGCTGGTGGCCCTCGACGATCTCCAGTGGGCCGACCCTCCCACGCTGGCGGCCCTGCGGGCCCTGCAGGATGAGCCGGCGGCAGTCCCGGTGGTCTGGGTCCTCGCCCGGTGCACGTTCGCCGCCGGCCCCCACCACCCCCCCGCGTCGCCGGGAGCCGGGGACGCCGCCGGGGAGGCCGCCAGGCGCCTGTTCCGCGTGCTGGAGCGGCGCGGCGCCCGCCGGGTGGGGCTCGGCCCGCTCCGCGAGGGCGCGGTCGCCGACCTCGTGGCCGACCTCCTCGGCGCCGTCCCGGAGCCCGCCCTGCTGGAGCTGGCCGCCTGCGCGGGAGGCAATCCGCTGCTGATCACCGAGCTGGTCACGGGTCTGCGCGAGGAGGGCGCGGTGGGCGCCCGGGACGGCGGGGCCCGCCCGCCGCCCGAGCGGGTGCACGCCGCCGTACGGTGCCGGATGGCGGGCCTTCGCCCGCAGACCCGGCACCTGGTCGAGGCGGCGGCCGTGCTGGGCCGGTCCTTCTCCCCCGAGGACGTGGCCGAGCTGGTCGGCGCCACCCCCGCGGCGCTGCTGCCCGCGTTCGAGGAGGCCCTGGAGTCGGGCATCCTGGCCGCCGGCGAGGACGCGCTGGAGTTCCGGTGCGAGCTGGTCTGGCTGGCCGTCGCCGCCGCGCTGCCCGCCGCCGTGCGTCACGCCCTGCACCACCAGGTGGGCAGGGCCCTGCTGGAGCGCGGCGGCTGCCCGTCGCGCGCGGCGAGCCACCTCATCGAGGGCGCCCGGCCCGGCGACGGCCGCACGCTCACGAGCCTCGACCGGGCGGTCGCGGAGATCGTGACGACCTCGCCGCCCGCCGCCGCCGACCTCGCCGCCCAGGCCGTCCTGCTCAGCGACGACGCCGATCCCGGCCGGCTCGCCCGCGTGGTCACCGCCGCCGAGGCCCTGACCCAGGCCGGGCGCCTCGCCGAGGCCGGCGACCTCGTACGCTCGGCCCTGACCCGCCCCGCGCCCGGCCCGGCAGCCGCCGCGCTCCGGTGCGCGCTGTCCGGCATCCTGCTCCTGAGCGGCCGGCCCGCCGAAGCGGTCGCGGAAGCCGAGGCCGCCCTGTCCGGCATCCCGCTCCTGAGCGGCCGCTCCGCCGAAGAGGTCTCCGTCGAAGAGGTCACGGAGGCCGAGACCGCCCTGTCCACGTCCCGCCCCGGCCCCGACGGCGACCTGCGGGATCGTGCCACGCTCGCGCTGCTGTACGGGCTGGCCGTGTCGGACGTGGAGCGCGCCGGGCGGGAGGCCGAGGCGGTGCTGTCGGGGGGACGCCACGGCGACGCGGCGGTCACCGGCGCCATGGTGGTGCTCGCGACGGCGCGCTGGTGGTCGGGGCGGCTGGCGGAGGGCCTCGGGCTGGCCCGCGAGGCCGTGCGCCGCACCCGCGGGGCCCCGGCGGCGGTGCGGCGCGCCCACCCGCGCCTGGCCCTGGCTTCCATGCTGGCCGACGCCCGCCTGCTGGACGAGGCGTGGACGGTGGCGGGGCAGGCCCGGGAGGAGATCGAGGCGCTGGATCACCGCGTGTGGGCCGCGCTCCCCGCGCTGATTCGCGCGCGCGTCGCGCTGGCCGCCGGCCGGGCCGACGACGCCGTCGCGGAGGCCCGCGCCGGCCTCGACCTGGCCGAGTCGCACGGCGCCCACCTGTTCACCCCGCTCGCCCAGCCCGTGCTCGCCACGGCCGCGCTCCGCCGGGGCGACCTGCGCGCGGCGGCCCGGCACCTGGACGCCGCCCAGGCCGCCGGGCACGGCATCCCCACGACACGGCCCCATTCCTCCCCCGCCGCAGGGCCCGGCCCGGCCGCGCCTCCGCCGGAGCCGGACACCCTGGACGCCGCCACCGCGCATGCCCGCGACACTCCGCCCGCGCGGCCCCGCGACGTCGGCCCCCCGATGGGGGACCGCCTGGTGATGGTCCGCGCGCGGATCGGCGAGGCCCGGGACGGGCCCGGTGCGGCGCTGGAGGAGGTCGCCGCCCTCTGCGCCGCGCTGCGGGAGCGGCCCGGCGCGCTCTCCGGCGACCCGGCGGACGCCGCCTGGCTGGTGCGCGCCGCGCTCGCCGCCGGTGACCGCGCCGCGGCCGGCTGGGCGGCGGGCGCCGCGCGGACGCTGGCCTCGGCCAACCCCGGCTTCGCCGCCGCGCGCGCCGCCGCCGTCCACGCCCGGGGCCTGCTCGACGGCGACACCGCCGCCCTGGCCCAGGCCGCCGGGCAGGGCCCCGACCCCTGGGCGCGCGCCTCGGCCGCCGAGGACCTCGGCGTGGCGCTCACCGCCCGGGGCGACCGGCCGGGGGCCGTGCGCGCCCTGGACCTGGCGCTCACCGAGTACGGCGAGAGCGGGTCCACGCCGGACGCGGCACGGGTGCGCCGCAGGCTGCGCCGCATGGGCGTGCGCCACCGCCACTGGGCCACCGCCGAGCGGCCGGTGTCGGGATGGGAGAGCCTCACCGACACCGAGGCCGCCGTCTGCCTGCTGGTCACTCAGGGCTGGACCAACCGCCAGGTGGCCGACCAGATGTTCATCAGCGCCCACACGGTCGCCTTCCACCTGCGCCAGGTCTTCCGCAAGCTCGGCATCGGCTCCCGGGTGGAGCTCACCCGCCTGGCGGTGGAACGGGGCCACCCTCTCGCGGCGCCGCCCGACGGCCCGCGAACCGCCGGGCGGGCGCGGCACGACGACCCCCGCCCGCCGGCGGGGCGTCCGGGAGCCGCCTGACCGGCACGAGGCCCCGGAAAACAGCCCGGGTGACGGCCCCCACCCGCCGGCGGGGCGGCCCGGAGCCGCCTGACCGGCGCGAAGCCCCCGGAAAGACCCGGGTGACGAGCCCCGCCCTCCGGCGACGGAGCGGCGGAAGGCCGCCCGGCGGGGCTCGGTAGTGGTGCCGCTACTCCAGGGAGTGGTGGGCTCAGTGGGTGAGACGCGGTGTACGTCCCGGGTCCCGGATGAGACACTGACGGCGCATTCGTCCGTGGTCCAGGGAGCTCGTATGATCTCGCCGCTCGCGCAGGACGGCACGCCGGAAGGCGGACCGGAGGCAAATCCGATCACGGGGTCGGGCGGGGGGCCGACCGCGCTGCGCATCCTCCTCGGCGCCCAGCTCCGCCGTCTGCGCACCACACGAGGCATCTCGCGCGAGGAGGCGGGCCGGGCGATCCGCGCCTCGCACGCCAAGATCAGCCGGTTGGAGCTCGGCCGGGTCGGCTTCAAACCCCGCGACATCGCCGACCTGCTCACCCTCTACAAGGTGGGCGACTCCTCCGAGCGGGTGGCGTTCCTGCAGCTCGCCCAGCAGGCCAACGAGCCGGGCTGGTGGCACAAGTACACCGACCTGCTGCCCACGTGGTTCGAGCTGTACATCGGGCTGGAGGAGGCGGCGTCGCTGATCCGCACCTACGAGATCCAGTTCGTGCCCGGCCTGCTGCAGACCGAGGCGTACGCGCGCGCGGTGATCCAGCTCGGTCACTCGGGCGCGTCCGCCACCGAGATCGAACGCCGCGTCGACCTGCGGATCAGCCGCCAGCGACGGATCACCGCCACCGGCGGGCCGAGGCTGTGGGCGCTGGTCGACGAGGCGGCGCTGCGGCGCCCGCTCGGCGGCCCCGGCGTCATGCGCGCCCAGGTCGAGCGGCTGCTCGAGGCCACCGAGGCGCCCAACGTCACCGTCCAGGTCGTCCCGTTCGGCCAGGGCGGCCACTCGGCGGCCGGCGGCCCGTTCAGCATCCTGCGCTTCACCGAGCAGGACCTTCCGGACGTCGTCTACATGGAGCAGCTCACCAGCGCGCTCTACCTCGACAAGCGCGAGGAGACCGACCCCTACATGAAGGTCATGGACCACCTGTGCGTGGAGGCGGCCACGATCGCCGAATCCAAGCGCTTCCTGCACAGTCTCCGCGCGGAGCTCTGAACACCCACCACTCAGCCTGAAAAGGCGCATATCTCCTCGATTGACGGGCACGGTTGATGAAAGGAAGGAAAACGCCGTCAGAGGAGAAATCATGCTTCAGGGCAAGACCATCGCCTTTCTGGTGGCCCCCGAGGGAACCGAGCAGGTCGAGCTGACCGAGCCGTGGAGGGCCGTCCAGGAGGCCGGCGCCACACCCAAGCTCGTCTCGACCCAGCCCGGCACGATCCAGGCGTTCAACCACCTCGACAAGGCCGACACCTTCGAGGTGGACACCACCGTCCAGGACGTCAGCGCCGCCGACTTCGACGGCCTGGTCCTCCCCGGAGGCGTCGCCAACCCCGACAACCTGCGGATGGACGACGAGGCCGTGCGGTTCACCCGCGGCTTCTTCGACGCGGGCAAGCCGGTGGCCGCGATCTGCCACGCGCCCTGGACGCTCATCGAGGCGGGCGTCGTCGGCGACCGCGCCGTCACCTCCTGGCCCAGCCTGCGGACCGACCTGCACAACGCCGGCGCCTCCTGGACCGACCAGGAGGTCATGGTGTGCAAGAACGGCCCCAACACCCTGGTGACCAGCCGTAAGCCGGACGATCTCAAGGCCTTCTGCCAGGCCGCGATCGACGCCTTCGATCACTGACCCGCGGTCCGGCGACCTCGGCGGGCCGGCGCTCCCTCCCCCGCCGCCGCACGGCGGCGGGGCCGGGGGCGGCGGCCCGTCGTCGTCCCGGCTCCCGTATGCGAGAACAGGTCATCTCGTTGTGGGCGCAACGGGTGTCTGCCATGCTTTCGCCCATCAGCGCGGCAGTAAGGGCATCCGCACCGCACGAAAGATCGTCAAATGACCGAGGTCTTCACGCTCGGAGAGGCTCTGGGCGTCCTCTCCGCCGACCGCCTCCGCCACGACACCGAGGCGCGTCTCGACATCGGCGGGGCGGAGCTGACCACCGCGGTCGGCCTGGCCCGGCTCGACCACTCGGTGTGCTGGCTCGGCAGGGTCGGCGCCGACGAGTTCGGCTCGCGGGTGGTCACCGTCCTGCGCGGCGAGGGCATCGACGTCTCCCACGTCCAGCGCGACCCCGCGGCCTCCACCGGCCTCACCGTGCGGCAGCGCCGCATCGGGCGGGCCGGGCACGTGGTCCACTACCGGGGCGGCTCGGCCGGCTCGCGCCTGGGCCCCGGTGACATCCCGGCGCGCGCGGTGCAGGCCGCCAAGGTGCTGCACCTCACCGGCATCACCCCGGCGCTCAGCGGCACCGCCTGGAGCGCCGCCCACCACGCCGTCAAGCTGGCCAAGGACGCCGGCGTGACCGTCTCGGTCGACGTCAACCACCGGCCGGCGCTCTGGGCCGACCGGCAGGAGGCCGTCGAGGCGCTGGCCGAGCTCGCCGCCGGCGCCGACGTGCTGTTCGCCAACGCGGAGGAGCTGCCGCTCATCGAGCCGGTCATGGGCGCGGCGCGCGAGCTGGTGATCACCCGGGGCGCCAAGGGCGCGAGCGCCACCGTCAACGGCATGCGCTACGACGCCCCGGCCGCGCCGGTCACGGTCTTCGACCCCGACGGCGCCGGGGGCGCCTTCGTGGCCGGCTACCTCAGCGGCCTGCTTGAGGAGCTGCACCCCACCGACCGCCTGAGGCGCGGCTGCGCCCTGGCGGCCTTCACGGTGACCAGCCCCAGCTCCTGGCAGGGCCTGCCCACCCGCGCGGAGCTTCCCCCGCTCACCTTCTGAGGCCGCCGCGCCTACCCGGCGGGGAGCCGGCGGACGCGTTCGTGGCGCGGGTCGTAGAGCGGCTCGCCGGCGACGCTCGCGGGCACCCACGTGCCGTTGACGCCCACCTCGACCTCGCCCGCGAAGGGGGCGCCGGGGCCGTCCTCGCCGACCGGCAGGTAGGCGTAGGCGATCGAGCGGTCGACGCGGTGCCCGTAGCCGCCGCTGGTCACCCGGGACGCCGGGGCGCCGTCCACCCTGACGGGCTCGCCGCCGAGGCACACCTGGGCGGGGTCGGCCGGCACCAGGCAGCGCAGGGAGCGGCGCGGGGGCGCCAGCGCCTCGCGGCCGAGGAAGTCCTTGCCGTCGCTGACGGCGAAGCCGAGGCCGGCCTCCAGCGGCGTCGTCTCGGGGGTGACGTCCATGCCCCAGACCCGGTAGCCCTTCTCCAGGCGCAGGCAGTCGAGCGCCCTGTACCCGGCGGGGCGCATGCCGTGCGGCGCGCCCGCCTCCATGAGCGTGTCCCACAGGGTCAGGCCGTACTCCGAGGGGCAGTACAGCTCCCAGCCGAACTCCCCGGCGAACGTCACCCGCTGGGCCAGCACCGGCACGTGGCCGACGGTGATCTCCCGGGCCCGCATGTAGCCGAACGTGAGGTCGTCGCCGGTGAGCGCGCCCAGGATGTCCAGGGCCTTCGGGCCCCACAGGCAGTAGCAGGCGTACGCGGAGGTCACGTCGCGGACCTCCACCCCGTTCCGGCGCAGCCAGGCGGCGTCGTGCACGCCGAACGCCGTCCCGGTGACGACACGGAACCGGTCGTCGTCCAGGCGGGTCACGGTGACGTCCGCCTCGATGCCGCCGCGCTCGTTGAGCATCTGGGTGTAGACGACCGAGCCGGCGGGGCGGTCGAGGTCGTTGGCGAACAGGCGCTGCAGCCGGGCGAGCCCGGAGACCTCCAGCTTGGCGAAGGACGTCTGGTCGAACAGCCCCGCCGCGTCGCGGGTGGCCAGGCACTCGGCCCGGATCGCGGGCGACCAGAATCTGCCCGCCCACCCCGCCGGCCGGAACCGCTCGTCCTGGTCCTCGTCGCGGCCGGCCCCGGGGGCCTCGAACCAGTTGACGCGCTCCCAGCCCGCCTTCTCGCCGAAGGCCGCGCCCATCCCCGCGTGGCGGACCCACGCGGGCGAGCGGCGCAGAGGGCGCGCCGCGGCGCGCTCCTCGCCGGGGTAGACCACGTCGTAGTACTTGCTGTAGGAGTCCAGGGCCTTGGCGCGGGCCCATCGGGGGGCGCGGGCGTGCGCGCCGAACCGGCGGACGTCCATGCCGAAGACGTCGTACTCCGGCGAGCCGTCCACGATCCATTCGGCCATGACCTTGCCGACGCCTCCGGCCGCGGCGAGGCCGTGCACGCAGAACCCGGCCGCCACCCACAGGCCGGGCACCGACGTCTCGCCCAGCAGGAACTCGCCGTCGGGGGTGAACGCCTCGGGGCCGTGCACGACCTTCGCGAACGCCGACGGGTCGTCGCCGTCGCCGGGCACCACCCGGGCCAGCTCGGGCACCCGGCGCCGCGCCGACTCCCACGACTCGCGGAACTTCGCCATGTCGGGGTCGAAGAGCGTGCGCGGCTCGGCCAGCGGCGCCGCCGACTCCCACACGTCCGGGTCACGGACGTAGCCGCCGACGAGCACGCCACCGGCCTCCTCGCGGAAGTACACGATGTTGTCGGGGTCACGGACGGTCGGCGTGGCGGCGGGCACCCCGAACGGCGGCGTCACGACGTACTGGTGCTTGATGGGCACGACGGGCACGTGCGCCCCGGCCAGCCGGCCGACCTCTCCCGCGGCGGCGCCGGCCGCGTCGACCACGGTGCCGGTCGCGATGCGCTGCTCGCCCACCCGGACGCCGCTCACCCGGCCGTCCCGGACGTCCACCCCGGTCACCTCGGCGCCGGTGACGATGCGGACGCCGAGCTTCTCGGCCCCGGCCGCCAGGGCGCGGGCCAGGCTCGCCGGGTCGAGCCAGCCGTCGCCCGGCAGCCACAGCGCCGACCGCACGTCGGCGGTCTCCAGCAGCGGCAGCATGCGCTGAGCGTCCGCGGCGGACAGGAGCTCCATCTCCAGCCCGTAGGTCTCGGCGGCGCCCGCCTGGCGCAGCAGCTCCTCGTGCCGCTCGGCGGTGGTGGCCAGCCGCAGGCCGCCGACGCCGTGCCAGCCCGGGTCCAGGCCGGTGAGCTCGCGCAGTTCGGGGTAGAGCCCGGCCGAGTACATGATCATGCGGGTCTGGGTGACCGTGGACCTGAGCTGGCCGACGAAGCCGGCCGAGTGCCAGGTGGTCCCCTCGGTCAGCTCGTGGCGCTCAAGCAGGACGACGTCGGTCCAGCCGAGCCGGGCGAGATGATAGGCGACGCTGCATCCGGCGACACCGCCGCCGACGACCACGGCCCGCGCCTCGGCCGGAAGTTGCACCATCTCTACTCCCGTGTAACAACCATCCCGCATAATGACGATCAATGGTCTGAAGGTAGACCAAAGGAGGCCCGCCGTGCCAGATGCCCTCACCTCGGCACTCGATCGCGTCGTGGCCTGGGCCGGCCGGCCGGTCATCCCTACCCAGATCAAGGGCGGCCTGAGCCACCGCATCCTGCGCCTGGACACCGAGGACGGCGACCGCTGGCTGCTGCGCGTCCTCGACCCGCGCGTGTCGGCCGCCGGGCTGGGCATCCCGCTCGACCTGGAGATCGTCAACACCACCCGCGCCGCCGAGACCGGCGTCGGCGCGCGGGTCCTGCTCACGCTGCCCGGCGCCGTGCTGCTGGAGTACATCGACGGCCCCACGCTCGACGCGCCGGCCGTGCGCGACCCCGCGATGGCCGAGGGCATCGCGGAGGCCTGCCGCCGCCTGCACGCGGGCCCGCGCTTCGCCACCGAGTTCTCGATCTTCCGTAAGCAGGAGGAGCTGCTGGCGCTCTGCCGCCGGCACGGGCTGGGCACCCCCGCCGGGTACGAGGACCGGCTGCCCGCCGTCGCCGAGATCGAGGACGCGCTGGCGGCCCGGCCGCCGGCCACCGTGCCCTGCCACAACGACCTGCTGCCGGAGAACTTCATCCTGGACGGCACGACGGTCCGCATCGTGGACTACCAGCTCTCCGGCAACAACGACCCCGCCTTCGAGCTCGGGGACATCGCCGCGGAGGCCGACTTCGAACCCGACATGGTCGACCGGTTGACGCGCGCCTACTTCGGGGACGAAGATCCGGCGGCAAGGGTCAGGCTGCACCTGATCATGTCCAACATCACGTGGACGCTGTGGTTCAGCGTCCACCACGGCCTGCTGGCCGAGCACGCCGCGGCCGCCGGCTTCGACTACGAGGCCGAGGCCGCGGACAAGTTCGCCCAGGCCGTACGAGACCTCGACGACCCGGGCTTCGGCTCCCTGATGGACGCGGTGCGGGGCAGGCGACCGTCCCGCGTCCCGCGAAAGGCACCACCCGCACCCCCCGCACCACCCAAGGAGGCCTAAATGGCCCAGCCCTCCGCCCTCGACGACGACGCCGAACGCCTGGCCGAACTCGGATACAAGCAGGAGCTCTCCCGCACCTGGAGCGGCTTCTCCAACTTCGCCATCTCCTTCTCGATCATCTCGATCCTCGCCGGGTGCTTCACCACCTTCGGCCAGGCGTGGAACAACGGCGGCCCCATCGCCATCTCGGTCGGATGGCCGCTGATCTCGGTGTTCATCCTCATCATCGGCCTGTGCATGTCGGAGCTGGTGTCGGCCTACCCCACGGCGGGCGGCATCTACTGGTGGGCCGCCAAGCTGGGCCGCCCGATCCACGGCTGGTTCACCGGCTGGCTCAACCTGATCGGGCTCATCGCGGTCACCGCGTCGGTCGACTACGGCTGCGCCACGTTCCTCAACATCACCATCGGCCGGTTCAGCGAGAGCTGGGCGCAGGGCGACCCGCTGCGGCAGACGTTCCTGCTCTTCGCGGTGGTCCTGGTGCTGCACGCGCTGATCAACATCTACAGCCACCGGCTGATCTCGGTGCTGCAGAACGTCTCGGTGTGGTGGCACGTGGTCGGCGCGGCCGTGGTGGTGGGGATCCTGATCTTCGGGCCGTCGGAGCACCAGAGCGTCGGGTTCCTGTTCGAGCGGTTCAACAACTCCGGGTTCGGCGAGGGCGCCTCGGGCCCGATGTTCTGGCTGTACGTCCTGCCGCTCGGCTTCCTGCTCACCCAGTACACGATCACCGGCTTCGACGCCTGCGCGCACGTGTCGGAGGAGACCCACGGGGCCGCGATGAGCGCGGCCAAGGGCCTGTGGAGGTCGATCTTCTACTCGGCCATCGGCGGATGGATCCTGCTGCTGGCCTTCCTGTTCGCCGCGACCGACGTCGCGGCGGTCAACGAGGAGGCCGGGTTCGTCGGCGCGATCTTCACCTCCTCGCTGACGCCGGCCCTGGCCACCGTGATCTTCGGCATCTCGACGATCGGGCAGTTCTTCTGCGGGATGAGCTGCGTGACGTCGATGTCGCGCATGACGTACGCGTTCTCCCGCGACGGCGCCGTGCCCGGGTGGCGGCTGTGGTCGCGCGTCGACCGCAACCGCACGCCGGTGAACGCGATCATCGCCGGCTGCGCGGTCGCGCTGCTGATCACGCTGCCCGCCCTGTACGCCCCTCCCGGGACCACCACGCCGGTGGCGTTCCTCGCCGTCGTCTCGATCGCGGTGATCGGCCTGTACCTGGCCTTCCTCATCCCGATCTGGCTGCGCCTGCGCATGGGCGACGGCTTCAGGCCCGGCCCGTGGACGCTGGGCCGCAGGTACAGGGTGTTCTGCTGGATCGCGGTGATCGAGATCGCCGTCATCTCGGTCTACTTCGTGCTGCCGATCAGCCCCGCCGGCGTGCCCGGCCACCCGGACTTCACCTGGACGTCGGTCAACTACGCGCCGATCGCGGTGGGCGCGGTGCTGGTGGCCATCGGCCTGTGGTGGCGGCTGACGGCGCGACGCTGGTTCGCCGGCCCGCGCCGCACGATCGACGAGGCGGCCCCGGCCGGGGAGAAGCCTCCCGTCGGCTGACGCCGCCCCTCACGCTCGCGGCCGTCGCCCGCTCACCGCGGCGCGGCGGCCTCGAACGCCTCGGCGACGACCCGGCGGACGTGCGCGAGCACGGGCGGCTCGGCCAGCTCGCGGGCCAGGGAGGTCATGTCGACCTCCGGCATGCCGCACGGCACGGCGTAGTGCCAGGGCTCGAGGTCGCCGTCGACGTTGAGGGCGAAGCCGTGGCTGGTGACGCCGCGGCCTGCCCGCATGCCGATCGAGACGATCTTGCGGCCGGTCTCGCGGGTCCACACGCCGGTGAGCAGTTCCGACCCCGGAGGCGTCTCGCGGCGCTCCGCGGCGAGGCCGAGCTTCTCCAGAGCCTCGACGAGGCGGTTCTCCACCTCGCGGACGTAGTCGACGACGCCCTCGCCGTCACGGAGCTTGACGATCAGGTAGCCCACGAGCTGCCCGGGGCCGTGGTAGGTGAGCTGGCCTCCCCGTCCGGTCGGGACGACGGGGATGCCGTACGAGGGATCGGGCAGGTGCTCGGCGGCGGTGCGCTTTCCGACCGTGAACACCTGCGGGTGGCTGAGCAGCCAGAGCGTGTCGGGCAGGTCGTCGCGCTGACGCGCCTCGACCAGCTCCGACATGCGCTCCATGGCCCGCTCGTAGTCGACGAGCTCGTCCTGGACGAGGGCCAGGGGCCGTGCGCGGAGGGTTCGTTCGCTCACGAGCCCGAGCATACGTCCTACAACCGAACGATCAGCGCCGGGAGTACTGGTTGTAGCCCGCGCCGACCGGTGCCTTCGGCACGAACACCCACATCACCAGGTAGACGACGAACTGCGGGCCCGGCAGGATGCACGAGAGGAGGAACAGCAGCCGCACCATCGACGGCCGCATGCCCCACTTCTCGGCGAGACCGCCGCAGACACCGGCGATCACCTTGTGCTGTCTTGATCTGTGCATGTATCTCTCCCCGTTTCTTCTCCCGTTTCGTGAAGTCCAACGATCGGTACCTCTGCCCCGTTCCGGAAAAGTCATTCACAGCCCCACGCCACCCCCACCGCACGTGCGGTGAACAGGGCCACGACCCCTTAGGGTGGCAATCCCCTGACCATGGAGAGCAAAGTGGATCTGCCCATCCTGCAGGCGCAACGACGTCTCGTCGTGCGCCAGAAGATCACCATGATGGTGAACCGTTATGTGGTCCATCTGGAGGAGCCCGACGGCTCGCAGGGCCCCATGGTCGCGTTCGCCGAGCAGAAGCGCATGGCGTTCAAGGAGCAGGTCACGCTGTACACCGACGAGTCACGCCAGTACGTGCTGGCCGGCTTCAAGGCGCGCAAGGTGCTCGACCTCGGCAGCGGGTACGACGTCGTCGACCACGCGGGCCAGCCGATCGGCTTCTTCAAGAAGGACTTCGCCGCCTCGCTGCTCCGCTCGACCTGGCACTTCCAGCAGCCGGGCCTGCCCACCCTCACCGGCCAGGAGCGCAACTTCGTGGTCAGCCTGGTGCGCCGGTTCGTCGACTCCCTGTCGTGGCTGCCGTACCACTTCGACTTCAAGCAGGGGGCCCAGATCGGCTTCTCGGTGGAGCGCAGGTGGGGCCTGCGCGACCGCTACGCCGTCGAGGTCAACGACCCCCGGCTCGACCGCCGGCTCGTCATCGCGATGGCCGTCGCCCTCGACGCCCTCCAGTCCCGCTGATCCACCCGCCCGGGCGGCCCGCCCCGCCGCCGTAGCCGCCCGGTGAGGGTGACCTCACGATGAACGCCGGCGCTCAGACGCCGGCGGTGGCCGCGGGCAGGGCCGCGCCGACCCGCTCGTCCCGGCCGCGCCGGGCCGGCGCCACGAGCAGCGCCAGCCCCGCCAGCGCCCACACCCCGAGCACGGCGGCGGGCGCCCCCAGGGCCGCCCCGCCGAAGTGGACCACATTGCGCACCGCCTCGGCGCCCGCGCTCACGGGCAGCGCCTGCCCGATCGCCGCGTACCACTCGGGCACGAAGCGCGCGCCGAGCGGCCCGCCGCCCGCGGGCAGCCCGATGGGGATGAACAGGATGGCGGCCAGGCCCGCGCCGGCCACGCCCACCACGCGCAGGAGCCCGGCGACCACCAGGGCGATGGTCAGGGTCAGCGCGGCGGAGACGGCGGCCAGCGCGGCGAGGTCGCCCGGCAGCGCGCCGAACGCCACGTCGGCCAGCAGCGCGTTACCGGCGCCCACCAGCGCCGACCCCAGGGCCATCACGCCCACCCGGGCGCCCGGCCCGAGGCCCGGCGCCTCCCGGGCGAGCAGCAGGGCCAGGGCGAGACCCGGGACGACCAGCGCGAGCGTGTAGAACATGCCCGAGACGCCGCCCGCGTCGCCGGGCGGCAGCGGCACGGCGTCCTCGACGGTGAGCCGGCCGCCCTGGGCCTTGGCGGCCTCCCCGAACACCGTCGTGAGCACGGTGACGGTCGTCCGTCCCGCAGCCCCGGCGACGACCAGCCTGCCCGCCTGCGACACCAGCACGCCGTCGACCTCCCGGTCGAGCAGCGCGGCGCGCGCTTCTCGCTCGGAGGCGTGGCCCGACAGCTCGAAGGCGCCCGGCCGGCGCTGTTCGAGCGTCGCGGCCAGCCGCTCGACGACCTGCGGCGGACCCACCACCGCGACGGGGACGCCGTGCGGCTCGGGGTTGCTCAGCGCGCCGAGGAACGAGCCGGCGAACAGCATGCCCACGAACGTGACGCCCACCAAGATCTGGATGATCCCGCGCATTTTTCACCACCTGTTGAGTTCTCAGTGTCGAGCTCACCATAGACCAAACTCATCGCGGGGTGAATTGTTTGCGCGCACGGGATCAGAACACCGCGCGCCAGACGCGGAAGGCCCCGGCGCCGGGTCGCGAGGACCGGGCTCCGGGGCCTTCGAAAGGGGCCGTGCGGCGGCTCAGACGCCGATCGGGTGCCAGACGGTCTTGGTCTCCAGGAACGCCGTCATGCGCTCGATGCCGGGCTCGGCCAGCCAGTCGACCTTCCCCGCCGGGCGCAGCACCCGCTTGAGGTTCTCGGCGGCGTCCTTCTCGCACGCGACCGCCAGCTCGTCGGGGCAGCCGGTGAGGTCGACCGCGTTGACGTCCATGTGGGCCGACAGCCACGGCGCCAGCTCGGCCGCCCTGCCGGTCAGCAGGTTCACCACGCCGCCGGGCAGGTCGGAGGTGGCCAGCACCTCCGCCAGCGTGATCGCCGGCAGCGGCGCCCGCTCGGAGGCCACCACCACGCAGGTGTTGCCGGTGACGATCACCGGGGCGATCACCGAGACCAGGCCGAGCAGCGGCCCCATCGGCGGCGCCACCACGGCGACGACGCCGGTCGGCTCGGCGCTGGACAGGTTGAAGTAGGGCCCGGCGACCGGGTTGGCCGACCCCCGCAGCACGCCGATCTTGTCGGACCAGCCCGCGTACCAGACCAGCCGGTCGACCGCGGCGTCGACCAGCTCGCCCGCCTTGCGGGCCGAGACGCCGTCGGCGTCGGCGACCTCGGCGGCGAACTGCGCCCGGCGCCCCTCCAGCATCTCGGCGATCCGGTACAGGATCTGGCCCCGGTTGTAGGCCGTGGCGCCCGACCAGCCCGGGAACGCCTTGCGGGCGGCCGACACCGCGTCACGCGCGTCCTTGCGCGAGGCGCGGGCGGCGTTGGCGAGGAAGTCGCCCTTGGAGGAGGTCACGGCGTAGGACCTTCCGCTCTCCGAACGCGGGAACGCCCCGCCGATGTACAGCTTGTACGTCTTGCGCACGGCAAGCCTGCCCGGCTCAGTCATCGCTCCTCCAGGTGGTCTCTTCGAAGGAGAGCCGCGCGGCCATGGCCACCTGGTGGCAGCGGCTCACCCCGCAGCGGTGGGCGAACCAGCCGCGGCGGGTGGTCGTGGCGGCACGCGCGGGACGGGCGTAGGCGCGCCCCTGGGCCGCCTGCGCCCGCCGGGCCCTGCGCGGCCCCCTGCGGTGCTCGCACGGCTCAGACATCGAGATACGCCTCCAGCCCATGACGGCCGCCCTCGCGGCCGTATCCGGACTCCTTGTAGCCGCCGAACGGCGACGTGGGGTCGAAGCGGTTGAAGGTGTTGGCCCACACCACGCCCGCGCGCAGCTTGTCGGCCATCCACAGGATGCGCGACCCCTTCTCGGTCCACACCCCGGCCGACAGGCCGTACGGGGAGTTGTTGGCCTTCTCGACCGCCTCGGCGGGGGTGCGGAAGGTGAGCACCGACAGCACCGGGCCGAAGATCTCCTCGCGGGCGATCCTGTGCGACTGCGCGACGCCGGTGAACAGGGTCGGCGGGAACCAGAAACCCTTGTCGGGGATCGGGCAGGGCGCCGACCAGCGCTCGGCCCCCTCCTGCTCCCCCGCGTCGCTGAGCGACCTGATCTTGTCGAGCTGGGCGGCCGAGTTGATCGCGCCGATGTCGGTGTTCTTGTCCAGCGGGTCGCCGAGCCGCAGCGTCGAGAGGCGGCGCTTGAGCGCGTCGAGCAGCTCGGTCTCGACCGACTCCTGCACCAGCAGGCGCGAACCCGCGCAGCAGACGTGGCCCTGGTTGAAGAAGATGCCGTTGACGATGCCCTCGACGGCCTGGTCGAGGGCGGCGTCGTCGAAGACGATGTTCGCGGCCTTGCCGCCGAGCTCCAGGGTGACCTTCTTGCGCGTCCCCGCCACCGTGCGGGCGATCATGCGGCCCACCTCGGTGGAGCCGGTGAATGCCACCTTGTTCACGTCGGGGTGCTCGACCAGCGCCCGGCCGGTCTCGCCCGCGCCGGTGACGATGTTGACCACGCCGGGGGGCAGGTCGGCCTGCCGGCAGATCTCGGCGAACGCCAGCGCGGTCAGCGGCGTGGTCTCCGCGGGCTTGAGCACGACGGTGTTGCCGCAGGCCAGCGCGGGCGCGATCTTCCAGGCCAGCATGAGCAGCGGGAAGTTCCACGGGATGATCTGCGCCGCGACGCCCAGCGGCCGGGGCTCGGCGCCGAGGCCGTCCCCGCGGCCGAACCCGGCGTAGCGCAGCTTGTCGGCCCAGCCGGCGTAGTAGAAGAAGTGCGCGGCCACCAGCGGCAGGTCGACGTCGCGCGACTCGCGGATCGGCTTGCCGTTGTCGAGGGACTCAAGGACGGCCAGCTCGCGGGCGCGCTCCTGGATGATGCGGGCGATCCGGAACAGGTACTTGGCGCGCTCGCGGCCGGGCAGGCGGCTCCACACCGAGTCGTAGGCCTTGCGCGCCGCCGTGACGGCGCGGTCGACGTCGGCCTCGACGGCGTAGGAGAACTCCGCCAGCACCTCCTCGCTCGCCGGGTTGATGGTCTTGTGCCGCTCGCCGCCCAGGGAGTCGACCCACTCGCCGTTGACGAACAGGCCGTAGGAGGGCTGGATGTCGACGACGTCGCGCGACTCGGGCGCCGGTGCGTATTCGAACATGCGGGGCCGCCTCAGTCGAGGGTGAAGTAGTCGGGACCGGCGTAGCGCCCGGTGGCCATCTTCTGGCGCTGCATCAGCAGGTCGTTGACCAGGCTGGAGGCACCGAGGCGGAACCACGCGGGGTCCAGCCAGTCGGGGCCCGCGGTCTCGTTGACCAGCACCAGGTACTTGATGGCGTCCTTGGTCGTGCGGATGCCGCCCGCGGGCTTGACGCCGACCATGCGGCCGGTCCCCGCGCGGAAGTCGCGCACGGCCTCCAGCATGACGAGCGTCACCGGCAGCGTGGCCGCCGGGGAGACCTTGCCCGTGGAGGTCTTGATGAAGTCGGCCCCGGCCAGCATCGCCAGCCAGGAGGCGCGCCGCACGTTGTCGTAGGTCGCCAGCTCGCCGGTCTCCAGGATCACCTTCAGGTGGGCGTCCTCGCCCTCGCCGTCGCGCGCGCAGGCGGCCTTGACGGCGGCGATCTCCTCGTAGACCTTGCGGTAGTCCCCCGAGAGGAACGCGCCGCGGTCGATCACCATGTCGATCTCGTGGGCGCCGGCGGCCACGGCGAACGCGGTGTCCTCCACCTTCACGCCGAGCGAGGACCTGCCGCTCGGGAACGCCGTGGCGACGCTGGCCACCCGCACGCCCGACCGGCCGAGGGCCTGCACGGCCTGCTCGACGAGGTCGGGGTACACGCAGACCGCGGCCACCTTGGGCACGGACGGGTCGCCGGGATCGGGGCGCACGGCCTTGGCGCACATGGCGCGCACCTTGCCGCGGGTGTCGGCGCCCTCAAGGGTGGTCAGGTCGACCATGGAGATCGCCAGGTCGATGGCGCGCGCCTTGGCGGTCGTCTTGATGGAGCGGGTGCCGAGCATCGCGGCGCGCTGGTCGGCGCCCACGCGGTCGACGCCCGGCAGACCGTGCAGCAATGCCCGCAAAGCCGCGTTCGATGACGCGGCCTCGGCGAGCGGAGTCGTCAGTGTTGACACGCCCCCAGCATCGCCGACCAGCCCGATTGTTCCAAACCGGACGCGGCGCCGGAGCCGCGCGCGGCGTCGCCGACGCCGCGACCTGCGGCGACGGTCAGATTTCCGGCGGATGTCATCCGGCGGTCTCCGGGGCGCCGCCCCGCGTCGGCCCGCCCCGCGCACGATGGGAGGCGCCGGGGCGGGGGCGCCTAAGGCGCGGGCCCGGGGGTCTTAGGCCGCCTTACGCCCTCCCGGCCGGCGAGATAGGGCATCCGCCCGATGTGGGCCGGGGCACCTTAGGCCGAGTCTTGAGTTACCAGAGAAAGACGACACAAGGAGAACGCCGAAATGGCTCCCGAACTGCACTACCAGCTCATCGTCCACCGCAGGACCGAACTCCAGAACGAGGCCGGCGCCCACCGCCGCGCCCGCGAGGCCGTCGCCGGCAGGAAGGCGCGCGAGAGCGGCACCGAGCGGCGCCGCGTCGTCTTCGGCAAGCTCCGCACCACGTGACGGCCTGGTGCGCCGTCGCGGGACGGCGATGGCGTCCGCGAGGGCACGCCGGTCAGCGCGCCCGCCGGGGGGTCCGCGCCGGAGCGCGCCTCACCGGCACCGGCCGGGCCGCCTCCCAGCGGGCCGACCGGGCGGGCCTGCGACGGTCCGCCGCGCTGCGGGCGAGTCCGTGGACACGAATGCCCGGCCGGAACCCTCCCTCCCGGCCGGGCATCACCTCGTGGACCCCAGACCCGGGTTAAGCCGCTGGATAAATAGGGCGAACAGATTTCATGCGCGTGACATGCTTGCTGACATGGTCGGTCGGATGGTGAGTCCCGTCTTCGTAGGCCGGGAAACCGAGCTGCGAACGCTGTCCGAGGCATTCGAGCAGGCACGCAAGCAGGCGGCGTCCGCCGTGCTCCTCGGGGGTGAGGCCGGCGGAGGCAAGACCCGCCTGGTCACCCGCTTCGCCGAGGAGGCGGGCCACACAGGGGCGCACGTTCTCATCGGCGGGTGCGTCGAGCTGTCCACCGAAGGCCTCGCCTACGCGCCCTTCACCGCGGCGCTGCGCCAGCTCGTCAGGGAGATGGGCGCGGCCGAGGTCGCCGCGCTGCTGCCCGACGGCGCCGCCCGCGACCTGGCCCGGCTGCTGCCGGAGTTCGGCGAGCCGACCGGCGACCGCGAGACCGAGACCGGCAGGGCCCGACTGTTCGAACAGTTCCTCACCCTGCTCGAGCGCCTGGCCGAGCGTCGCTCGGTGATCCTGGTCATCGAGGACGCCCACTGGGCCGACCGCTCCAGCCGCGACCTGATCGCCTTCCTGAGCCGCAACCTGCGAACCGCCCCGGTCCTCATCGTCATGACGTACCGCTCCGACGAGTTGCACCGCCAGCACCCCCTGCGGCCCGTGCTGGCCGAGCTCGGCCGCGTCGAGGGCGTGGTGCGGCTCGACCTGCCCCGGCTGAGCCTCGGCGAGGTCGCCGCGCAGATGGCCGGCATCCGGGGCAGCATGCCGGAGTTCGCCCACGTGCAGGCGGTTTACCAGCGCAGCGAGGGCATCCCCCTGTTCGTCGAGGCCCTGCTGGAGCAGGACGACGACAGCGGCCTGCCCGAGTCGCTCCACGACCTGATCATCAACTCGGTCGAACGGCTGCCCGAGGACACCCAGCGCGTGCTGCGCGTCGCCGCCGCCGGCGGCAACCGCGTCTCCCACCAGCTGCTCGCCGCCGTGGCCGACATGTCGGACGTCGAGCTGGAGGACGCGCTCCGCCCCGCCATCGCCGCCAACGTCCTGCAGGTCGCCGACGGGCGCGCGTACGCCTTCCGGCACGCCCTCATCCGCGAGGCCGTCCACGAGGAGATGCTGCCCGGCGAGCACAACCGCGTGCACGCCCGCTTCGCCGAGGAGATCGACCGCGACCGCAGGCTCGTGCCGCCCGGCCGCGCCGCCATCGAGATCGCCCACCACTGGTACTCCGCGCGCGACAACCTGTGGGCGCTGATCTCGGCGTGGGAGGCCGCGAGCAAGGCCGCCATGGCGTTCGCCTACACCGAGCAGCTGCAGCTCCTCGAACGCGTGCTCTCGCTGTGGGACCGCGTCCCGGACGCCGCCGGGCGCATCGGGGTCGACCACACGACGATCCTGGAGCTGGCGTCGGAGGCCGCGGTCATCAGCGGCGAGACCGAGCGCGGCGTCAAGTTCGTCAAGGGCGCGCTCGCCGAGCTGGACGAGACCGCCGAGCCCGAGCGGGTGGCCACGCTGATGGTCCGCTGGGCGCAGATGAAGATCGACAAGGGCAGGCGGGGCGGCCTGGAGGATCTTCGTTACGCCGAGCGACTGGTGCCGCACCCCAGCGCCACGCGCGCCCAGGTGCTCATGCGGCTCGGCTCGTTCCTGATGTTCGTCAACCAGACCGTCGAGGGCTCCGCCCTCACCCTGGAGGCGCTCGGCATCTCCCGCGAGCTCGGCGACGAGTGCCTGGAGGCCGACCTGCTGGTCAACCTCACGCTCGGGCACTCCCTGGCCGGCGAGCTGGAGAAGGCGCTGGCCACCAACGCGCGGGCCATCGAGATCGGCAAGCGGCTGCACGCCGGACGCATCGTGATGCGGGCCATGGGCAACAACGTGGACGCGCTCAACAACCTCGGCCGCTCCGAGGAGGCGGTGCTGCTCGCGCTGGAAGGCGAGGCCCTGGCCAAGAAGTACGGGCGCTACCGCGTCTCGGGCACCTTCATGGCCAACAACCGCGCCGAGGCGCTGGAGTGCCTCGGCCGCTGGGACGAGGCCGTCGAGGTGATCGAGAGCGTGGCCGCCATGGACCCCATCCCGAGGACCCGCGCTCACCTGCTGCGGGTGCGCGCCGACATCGCGGCCGCGCGGGGCGAGGTCGAGTTGCTGGAACGCATCCTCGGCGAGATAGGCGCCCTGCACGGCGAACGCGCCGAGCCCGCCCAGGAGTGGATGGCCGACATCCGGCTCGCGGTGGAGCTGCGCCTGCTGCGCGGCGACCCGCTGGGCGCGCTGACCATCACCGACGAGCTGCTGTCGGCGTCCGGCAACGCCCACTCCAGCAAGGCGATGCTCGGGTGGCGGGCGATGGCGCAGGCCCGCCTGGTGGTCGACGCCGCCGCCGCCGTGGACGCCGACCGGGCCCGGGAGTCCTGGGCCCGCGCCGAGGCGTTCACCGCCACCATGACCGCCTCCGGGCCGGTGGCCGAGGCCTTCCGCCTCATGTACCGCGGCGAGTTCGACGCGGCGGCGGCCACCTGGGAACGCGTGGGACGCCCCTACCCCCGGGCCAGGTCGCTGACCCAGGCCGCCGTGGCGGCCGCCAAGGCCGGCGACCGCGACGGGGCCGCGGCGCGGCTGCGCGCGGCGTACCCGCTCGCCCGCGCGCTCGGCGCCCGGCCGCTGCTCGTCGAGATCGAGTCGCTGGGCCGCCGGGTGGGCGCGGTGCTGGCCGAAGGCGCGGCCGGCCCGCAGGCCGCCGTGCCGGGCGCCGACCTGACCCCCCGCGAGCTGGAGGTGCTGCGGCTCGTCGCGCTCGGCCGCTCCAACCGCGAGATCGCGAGCGAGCTGTTCATCTCGGCGAAGACGGTCAGCGTGCACGTGTCCAACATCCTCGGCAAGCTCTGCGTCTCCACGCGCGGCGAGGCCGCGGCGACGGCGCACCGCCTGTCGCTGCTCGGCTGACCGGCGCCGAAATCTTTTACCGCCCGACGGAATGCGACCTTTAGCGCATCCGTTAGGGTTGTGAACACCGAAGGGGAGTAGTCCCAATCGCGTCGGTCGACACGCTGGCGAAAGCCCGGCCACGCGAGCCTCACCGAGGCGGACGAGACCTTCGGCCCAGCAGCACACGTAAATGCTGCCGGGCCGAAGACGTCGTACCCGGTAGATCCCCCGGTGCTCCGCGTTCAGGCCCGGTCGCGTGACAGGAAAGGGCGACCCCCCCTCGTGGAAGCGTTCTGGATCAGTCTCGGCGTCGTCTTCGTCGCCGAGCTCGGTGACAAGAGCCAGCTCATGGCACTCACCTTCGCCACCCGTTTCAAGGCATGGCCGGTGCTCGCCGGCATCACCATCGCGACGACCGTGGTCCACCTGTTCAGCGTCGGGGTGGGCGGGCTCATCGGCGACGCGCTGCCGCGTACCGCCGTCACCATCGTGGCGGGCCTGGCGTTCCTCGGCTTCGCGCTGTGGACGCTGCGCGGCGACGAGCTCACCGACGAGGAGTCCGCCAAGGCCAGGCGCACGACGCGCAGCGCCCTGATCGCGGTGACCGTGGCCTTCTTCCTGGCCGAGCTGGGCGACAAGACCATGCTCGCCACCATCACCCTGGCCACCCAGCACGGCTGGCTGGGCACGTGGATCGGCTCGACGGTCGGCATGGTGGCCGCCGACGCGCTGGCCATCGCCGTCGGGCGCGTCGTCGGCACCCGCCTGCCGGAGAAGGTCATCCGCTACGGCGCCGCCGCCGGGTTCGCGGTGTTCGGCGTGGTCCTGCTCGCCGAGGCCCTCATGTAGCGGCGGGCCCGTGCCCCCGCGCCCCGGTGGGGCGGCTCAGAGCTCCAGCCCCACCAGGACCGGCTCGTTGACCAGCGTCACGCCGAACTTGGCCTGGACGCCCTCCCTGACCTCGCGCGCGAGCGCCAGCAGGTCGGCGGCCGTGGCCGGCGCCTCCTGGGGCGCGGCGGGGGCCGTGGGAGAGCCCGCGAGCGCCTCGGGGTCGGTGGGGAAGCCGGTGACCGCCGGCCCGCCGGGGTTGGTCAGCGCCAGCGTGTGCTTGGTCGAGATGCGCGCCGGCCCCCGGCTGTAGCCCTTGTGGAAGCCGGCGTGCTCGATGAGCCAGGCGGCGGGCACCTTCACCCCGCCGTCGGGCATGTCCCAGCGGGGGTGGCCGGGCGCCCTGCGCTCCAGCTCCTCGGCCTCCGGCGCGGCCAGCACGGGGTTGGTGAAGAACGACCCCGCGCTGTAGGTGTCGGGGTCGGCGGCGTCCAGTACCATGCCCTTGCCGCGGCGCAGGTCGAGCACGGCCGCGCGCGCGTCGTGCAGGGGGACGGTGGCGCCGAGCCGCACGCCGAGCCGCGCCGCGAGCTCCTTGTAGGCGACCGGCGCCGACCGGCCGGACCTCTCAAGCACGTACGCCACCGACAGCACGACGTACCGCGACAGGTCGGCCTTGAAGGCGCTGTGCCGGTAGGCGAAGCCGCACCGCTCGGCGCGGAGATCACGCACCTCGCCCGCCCGGCGGTCGTAGACCCGGACGTGCGAGACGGTCTGCGCGACCTCCTGCCCGTAGGCGCCGACGTTCTGGATCGGCGTCGAGCCGACCAGCCCGGGGATGCCCGACAGGCACTCCACGCCGGACCAGCCCTCGGCCACCGTGCGGGCGACCAGGGCGTCCCAGTCCTCACCGGCCTCGGCGGTGAGCACGACCCGTCCCCGCTCCTCGGCGATCTCGACCCCGCGGGAGCGGACGCGCACCACCAGGCCGTCGAAGCCGGCGTCGGAGACGACCAGGTTGCTGCCGCCGCCGAGCACGAGCACCGGCTCGCCGCGCCGGTCGGCCTCGGCCACCAGCGCGGCCAATTCCTCGCCGGAGTGGGCGGTCGCGAACGCGCGGGCGGCCCCGCCCACCCTCAACGTGGTGTACGGCGCGAGCCGCACCCCTGCAACGCGGTCAGCCATGCACCTTCCCCCGCACGTGGACGCCGGCGCGGGCGCGCCGGCTCCCCAGCCTAGACCGAACGCAGCAGGCCGAGGACGCGGTCGTAGGTGCGGCGCGACTCCCGGTCGCGGTAGCCGGGATCGACGTCGTGGTAGGCGTGGTGCCGCTCCTGGTGCACGGGCAGCTCGCCCTCGGGCACGACGACCCTCCCGGGCAGGGCGAGGGAGAACTCCAGATCGGCGTTGCGGTAGTAGCGCGCCTCGGCCGGGAACCCGCCGGCCTTGAGCGCCTCCTCGCGGCGCACGGCGATCAGGTAGCCGAGCAGCGCCCTGACCTGCCCGGGCCCCGCCTCGTGCCAGTTGTGACCGTCGTCGTCGGGGTCGACGCCCTTCCACCCGGCGGCCACCACGTCGCCGCGCAGCGCGGCGGTCAGCGGCGTCAGCGCGTCGCCGTCCAGGATGGTGGAGGTCTCCATCGCCACGTGGATCTCGCGGTCGTCCAGCTCCAGCAGCTTGTTCCGGCTCGCGCCCCACCCGGCCGAGCCGCCCCGCCAGTGCGGGGTCTCGGCCACGTGCCAGGCCGCGACGCGCTCGGGGTGCCGCTCGGCCAGCTCGTGCAGCACGGTGCCCGCGCCGTCGATGTCGCCGAGGTCCAGGGCGAGGATCTTGGCGTCGGTGTGCGAGATGAGCGCGTCGAGGCACTTGCGCAGGTCGGCTGGGTGGCCGTCGACCAGCAGGCCCACGGTGACCGTCGCGCTGGGCGTCTCGTCGTGCTCCTGGGCGGTCGCCGCCGCGCTGATCGCCTGGTCCATCCTGGACGTCGCGAGGCTGGAGTCCCACAGCACCTGCGAGGCGACCATGTTCTCGGTGCCGACGTGCTCCTCGACCTGGTCGGCCACCCCCTCGGGCCGGCCCCGCTCGGGGTGCGCGCCCGCCTGGTCGTCCTCGGGGCGGTCGTTCGCGCGCCGGCCCCCGGCCGCGTCCTCGGTCACGTCGGAACCCTCGCCGCGGGGCTCGCCGTCCTCGGACGCCGGGATGGACTCCACTTTCGGCCACACCTTGAACGGCGGCTTGGGGGCCAGCTCGAACCGGTCGCCGGAGTCGCGGACCACCCATCCGGCGTCCTCGATCTCCTGGCGCAGGATGTCCGCCGCGGAGAAGTCGCGCTCCGCCCTGGCCTTCGCCCGCTGCTCGGCGAGCCCCTGTACATGCTTCGGTGCCTCAGTCACGCTCGCCCCATTACCCACCTGCGGCGGATGCATTCAGGACACCGCGCGCGTACCGGGTGGCGGGCGTCACCCGGCCCCGGGCGGGCTCAGGCCAGATCAGGCCAGCCGGACCGTCGCGCGCGCCCGGGACAGCACCCGCGCGTCGCCCGACCGGGCGGTGAGCGCCAGGACCACGAGGTTGCCGTCGAGTTTCTCCTCGACGACGCCGCTCACGCTGATCACCGCGCCGGCCTCGTTGTCGGGGACGACGACCATGGAGGAGAACCGCACGCCGTAGTCGACGACAGCTCCGGGATCGCCCGCCCAGTCGGTGACGAACCGCCCGGCCTGGGCCATCGTGAACATGCCGTGCGCGATGACGTCGGGCAGGCCCACGGCCTGCGCGTGGCGCTCGTTCCAGTGGATGGGGTTGAAGTCGCCGGACGCGCCGGCGTACATGACGAGGTTGACGCGGTGGACCGGGTAGTCGACCGCGGGGATCTCGTGGCCGACCTCGATCTGGTCGTACTTCACCGTCGACGTCATGGTCAGGCCGCCCCTCCGCGCTCGACGAGCGTGTTGTACGTCGTGCAGACGGGCTCGCCGGCCACCGTCGTGACGTCGCTCTTGATCGTCAGCATCTCGTTGCGGCCGACGCTGCGGATCTCGGAGATCGTCGACGTGCACAGCAGCTCGTCGCCGGCGTAGACGGGCCGGGCGTACTCGAAGCGCTGCATGCCGTGCACCACCATCGAGTAGTCGAGGCCGAGCTCGGGGTCGGCGAACGCCTCGCCGGCGCCGGACAGGCTGAAGACGATGGGGAAGGTGGGCGGGGCGACGACGTCGGGATGACCGGCGGCGCGCGCGGCCTCGGGGTCGCGGTAGATGGGGTTCTGGTCGCCGATGGCGGCGGCGAACTCCCTGATCTTGACCCGGCTCACCTCGTAGGGTGCCGGCGCAGGGTACGTGCGCCCGATGTAGTCACGGTTCAGAGCCATCGTGCCGGAGCCCCTTCGCAGTGCCGGATGACCAGGCCGAGGCTAACAGAACCGCCTTCGCCTGGGTCACCGGGAACCCCGGGGGCGCCGCACCTTGGACCACCGTGCGTCGAACGGCCGACGGCCCGTGCGCTCACCGTGAGGGTGCGCGGCGTCGGGCCGTGGCCTGCGAGCGCCGCGAGCCTCGGCGAGGCGGGCGGCGGCCCGGGAGTGTCAGCGGGTCTCGCGGTGAGGCCGGTGGCACTTGCAGTTCGGGCAGTACTTCTTCAGCTCCAGGCGATCCGGGTCGTTGCGCCGGTTCTTCCGCGTGATGTAGTTGCGGTGCTTGCACTCCTGGCAGGCCAGCGTGATTTTCGGCCTAACGTCGGTGGCAGCCACGTGGGAGTGCCTTTCTACGTTTGGGACACATGGACAACCCGAACCCGGCACCTCGATACAGAGGGACCTGGCAGGGTAGTAGCGGAGGCCGGACTTGAACCGGCGACACAGCGATTATGAGCCGCTTGCTCTGCCTGACTGAGCTACTCCGCCTCAGGCCGTCGAACCCGACCGGCCTCGGCAAGGATACCCGACCTGTACGACGATCGCGCACTGCGTACGCGCCGTCCGATGCGGGCCCGGTACTCCCAGTATGCCTGATAGCGCGGCTCCCACACTTCTCCTATTTTGTGCCGAACCGCCGGCGGGCGCACCCACCCAAGCGAAAAGCCCCGCCCGATAAACCCGGGAAGGGCGTTCGCGCTGTCGAGCCCCTTTACGGAATCGAACCGTAGACCTTCTCCTTACCATGGAGACGCTCTGCCGACTGAGCTAAAGGGGCTTGCCCTGCCTGCGCTTCGCGTTACCGCGTGCGCTGCGGACAGGTGCAACCATACACGGACCCCGCGGCCGACGCGAATCAGAACGCCCATCGCGGGGGGCCGCCGAGGGCCTAGCGGAACGCCTCCTCGCGGGGGCGCGAGGGGCGCCGGCCGAAGGGCAGGCTGATCACTTCGCAGAGATCGGCGAGGTTCACGAAAGCGCGCAGCTCCTCCACCGAGAAGCAGTCGACGACGTACTCGCCATGGCGGCGGAGGCGGAGAACCTGGCGATGCCCACGCATCGCGGATGTGACCTCGTAGCCGTCCGGGCCGACCCAGCGCGTCTCCATAAGCGGACACAGTATGCCCAAAGCTTTCCCCTTCGCAGGGAATGACTGGGGTCCCCTCATCACCACTGGTCACGCCCGACGTCCCGGCGTGGCGGCTTGCGCGATCGTACGGCACGGGCTCCAGGCGCCGGGCCGGGGACAAAAATGTTCCCGGAAAGTCTTGTCGTATTGTTCAACGATTTCTACGGTTAGGTCAGATCGTGCGAGTGCCATCCCGAAGATCGGTTGATCCAGCCCAGGAGGCCTCATGTACACACGTGCCATCCTCGTCTCCATAGCGGTGGCGACGGCCGTCATCACCGCGATCACCTCGGTGATCGGCCTGTTCGTCGGCCTGGAGAGCACCAACGGCGGCGAGGTCGCGGTCGTCCGCGACGGCGGCCCGTTCGACGACAACCTCGTGCGGCAGATCATCGACCCGGCCTCCGGGGTCACCTGGACCGGCTGGTGGTCCCAGGTGCACGTGTACCCGGCCCAGCAGCGCTTCTACACGATCACCGCCGACGCCAAGCGCAGCACGCTGCTCGGTGTGGACGTCGTCACCGTCCCCAGCAGCGACGGCGTCAACATGGGCATCGAGGGGACGCTGTACTTCACGCTGAACCTCGACCACGAGACGCTGCGGGTGTTCGACGACAAGTTCGGCACCCGCCGGTTCCGCGGGCAGGACAACGAGATGCGCTACCCGTACGAGGGCGAGGAGGGCTGGTCGGCCTTCTTCGGCCAGGCCATCCGCCCGGTGGTGGACAACGCCCTGCGCAGCCAGGTGGGCGCCTTCCGCTGCGCCGAGCTCGTCTCCTCCTGCGCCTTCGTGGAGAGCGGCGCCGCCAGGGAGACGGTCAGGATGGAGGCCCGGGAGAACAACGCGACGCTGACGAGGATCCAGGAGGCGGTGAACAGCTCGCTCGACCGCGACCTGCGGAGCATGCTCGGCGCGCCCTTCCTGACCGACCTCCGGTTCAACCTGGTCAAGGTCTCGCTGCCGCAGCAGGTGCAGGCGTCGGTCGACCGGGCGCAGGCCGCGTTCGCGTCGCTCGCCGAGTCGCAGGCGGCGGTCGCCCAGGCACGTGCCCAGGCCGAGGCCAACAAGGCGCGGCAGGACGGCTACAACGCCTGCACCACCTGCGCCGAGATCGAGAAGCTCAAGGCGCTCCCGCAGGGCATCACGGTCTACGCGCCCGGCAACGCCGGAGGCGTCGCGCTGCCCACCCGGTGACCCCTCACCCGGGGGAGCCCCAGGGGCCCGCCTCGCTTTCGACGAGGGCGTTGAACCGGGCCAGCATCTCGCCCAGCAGCCGGACGTCGTCCTCGGGCCAGGTGCCCAGCAGCCGGAAGAACCGCTCCTGGCGGGCCGCCCGCGCCCGGTCGAGGCGCTGGCGGCCCTCGGGGGTGAGCGCCAGGAAGTGGGCGCGCCCGTCCAGGGCGTCGGGGCGGCGGCCGACGAGGCCGAGCTCCTCCAGCACCTTGAGCTGGCGGCTGATCGTCGCCTTGCCGACGCCGAAGTAGGCCGCCAGGTCGCTGGAGCGCGCGGGGGCGGCCTCGTCGATGCGCACGAGCAGGCTGTAGGCGCCCGGCTCCAGCTCGGGGTGCACCGCGCGGCCGACCTCGGCCGACAGCGCGCGCGACCGCCGGAACAGCACGCCGAGCTGCCGCTCGACCGCGTGGTACGCCGCCCGCTCGTCCACCGGGATGGCCTGTGTCTCCGTCATCGCGCCGCCTCCTCACTCCAGTGTGCCGGATGGCCGAGCCACAGGTCGTACGCCTCCTCTCCCTGCCCGGTGAGGTCGAGGGCGCCGGCCACGGGCGGGTAGCCGGTGGCGATGACGGTGTACTGGCCTCCGGTGAGGTCGTCGAACGCGTAGCGGCCGTCCTCGCCGGTGGTCACGGTGCCGACGACGTCGCCGGCCGCGTCGAGCAGCGTCACGCGCGCGGCGCCCAGCGGCCCGGCGTCGCGGACGCGCACCGTGCCCCGGACGTGGGCGCCCGGGGGCAGGACGACGTCCTGCCGGCTCAGGCCGGTCGCGACCGCGACGGGCACCGCCACGGGGCGGCGGCCGGTGGCGCTCACCGCGAGCGTGTAGGCGCCGGTGACCACCCCGGCGAAGGCGTACGACCCCTCAGGCCCGGTGACGCCGGTGGTGACGACCTCGCCGCGCGGGTCGGTCAGCAGGACCATGGCGCCCGAGACCGGCGCGCCGCCGGTGTCGGTCACCGTTCCGGCCAGCCGGCCGGAGCCCGCGAGCACGACGTCGAACTCCAGCGGTCCGGCGCCGACCACCACGGTGGCGACCTGCGGGTCGTGCTCGTCGGCGGAGGCGATCAGCACGTAGGTGCCGCCCCCGGGCGTCCACAGGGCGTAGCCGCCGTCGGCGTGGGAGATGGCGCGGCCGAGCTGGTGGCCGCGCACGTCGATCAGCGTGACGGCCGCCCCGCCGACCGGCAGGCCGTCGGCGCCGCGGACGAACCCGTATACGCCGTGCCCGCTCGGCACCGCGGCGGCCGCCTCGCCGTGGCCGTTCACGGCCGCGGCGGACGGGGCCGTCGCGGGGGCCGGAGCGCCGGCGTCGCGCTGGGCGTGGCGGCCGGGGAGATTGCCGTCGCCCGCAGCGGCGTCGGAGCTCAGGGCGGAGGTGCGCAGCGGGACCTCCTTGATGAACAGGATGGCGACCAGCGCCAGCAGCGCCGCCGGCGCCGCGTACAGGAACACGTCGCCCACCCCGTGGCCGTAGGCGCTCTCCACGACGGTGCGCACCGGCCCGGGCAGCGCCGCGATGTCCGGGACCGCCCCCTTGCTTCCCGGCACGGCCCGGACGCCCACCTTGGCCAGGCCCTCCTCGGTGTAGGAGGCGACGCGGTGGGCGAGCAGCGCTCCCAGCACGGCCACGCCGACGGCGCCGCCGAGCGAGCGGAAGAACGCGACCGACGCGCTGGCCGCGCCGAGCTGCTCGGGCTCCACCTGGTTCTGCACCGACAGGACGAGGTTCTGCATGGTCATGCCGACGCCGGCGCCGATCAGGACCATGTAGACGGCCAGGAGCCAGTACGCGGTGTCGTACCGCATCGCGCCCATGAGCCCGAACCCGGCGGTGAGCGCCACGCCGCCGGTCACGAGCAGGGCCTTCCACCGTCCGGTGCGGCTGATGATCTGACCGGTGACGTACGACGACACCGCCAGGCCGAGGATCATCGGCATGGTCATCACGCCGGCGACGGTGGGGGTCTCGCCGCGGGCGAGCTGGAAGTACTGGCTGAGGAAGGTCGTCGCGCCGAACATGGCGACGCCGACCAGGAGGCTGGCGACCGTGGCCAGGCTGATCGCGCTCCTGCGGAACAGGCGGATCGGGACGACGGGATCGGCGGCCCGGCTCTCCACCAGCAGGAAGATCAGGGCGAGCACCAGCGAGCCGCCGACCATCGCCGCCGACTGCCAGGACACCCAGTCGTACTTGGTGCCGGCGAAGGACACCCACACCAGCAGCAGGGAGACCGAGGCGGCGACCAGCGTCGCGCCGGCCCAGTCGACCTTCACCCTGCGCTTGCGCACGGGCAGGTCGAGCGTGCGCTGCAGGACGATCAGCGCGACGACGGCGAAGGGGACGCCGACGTAGAAGCACCAGCGCCAGCCGAGCCAGGAGGTGTCCACGATCAGGCCGCCGATCAGCGGGCCGCTGATGGTGGCGACGGCGAAGACCGAGCCGAAGTAGCCCGCGTAGCGCCCGCGCTCGCGCGGGGAGGCCATCACCGCCATGATCGTCTGGGCGAGCGCGGTGAGGCCGCCGACGCCGAGGCCCTGGATCACGCGCGCGCCGATCAGCATGCCCGAGCTGGTGGCGACTCCGGCGATGGCCGAGCCGGCGACGAAGATGACCAGACCGAGCTGCACCAGCAGCTTCTTGCTCATCAGGTCGGCGAGCTTGCCCCAGATGGGGGTGGAGACCGTCGTGGCGAGCAGCGAGGCGGTGATCACCCAGGTGTACGTCGTCCCGTCGGCGTGCAGGTCGACCATGATCGTCGGCAGCGCGTTGGCGACGACGGTGGACGACAGGATCGCCACGAACATGCCGAGCAGCAGGCCCGAGAGGGCTTCGAGGATCTGCCGGTGCGTCATCGGCGCCGCCGGGGCTTCCACCGTCCCCGCCTCTGCCGGTACCGCGGTTGTCATCGGATTCCTTTCGAGCGCCGGGCGGTCCGGGCGTGGAGGCGCGGGACGGATCTCCCGCGTCGCCTTGGCGCTCCATCTAGTTGCCTTGGGCAAACATATGTCATTGCCTTAGGCAACCAACACAGATGTATCCGGGTTTATGTCCGGTATAGGGAAGTAATCCGCCCGCAACGACACCGCCCCGCCCTCTCGTGGAGGGCGGGGCGGCGGGGGGTGCGGTGGCGGCGCGGCCGTCAGTGGCCGTGCGGGCCGTGGTGGTGGTCGTCCTCGCCCTCGCCCGGCTTGCGCCAGGGGCCGGTGATGGCGAACACGTAGCCGGGCGACTGGATGTTGGCGAAGAGGATCCTCCCGTCCGGGCTGAAGGTCGGGCCGGTGAACTCGCCGTCGTCCATCTCGTTCCTGGCCAGCGGGTAGGACGTGCCCCGCCTGGTCACGCCGACCAGGTGCTGCACGCCCTCGCCGTCCTCGGCCAGGATGATCCCGCCGTACGGGGAGACGGTGATGTTGTCGGGCCCGTCGTAGGCGGTGTCCTTCTCCGGGTCGGGGTTCACCCCGAAGATCGTCTTCAGCTCGACGGTCTCGGAGCGCGGGTCGTAGAACCACACCTGGCCGTCGTGCTCGTTGACGCTGCCGTCGTCGTCACGCGCGTAGCTGGAGACGAAGTAGGCGCCGCCGTCGGCCCACCAGGCCCCCTCCAGCTTGCGGGCGCGGGTGACCTGCTCGTCGGTGAACTGCTTGCGCACCGAGACCTTGGCGGCGTCCCGGTCGGGCACGTCGACCCACCTCACCTTGTACGTGGTGCCCGGCCGGGTGGCCCGGGACAGGTCGGCGACGTGCTTGCCGCCCTTGGAGCAGCTCATGGCCTGCAGCCTGCCCGCGGTGTCGCCGCCCTCGCGCAGCGCCAGGGCACGCAGCTCGCCCTTGCGCCCGCGGAAGCCCTTCGGCGGAACCCACCGGAAGTAGAGCCCGTTCGGGCCGCTCGCGTCCTCGGTCTCGTAGATGACGAAGGTGTGCGGGTCGACCGCGACGGCCTCGTGCGAGAACCTGCCGAGGAACTTCAGCGGCACGGGGTCGCGGTTGGCCGCGCGGTCGAACGGGTCGACCTCGAACACGTACCCGTGGTCCTTCAGCAGCGCCCCGCCCGCGCGCTCCTCGGTCTCCTCGCAGGTGAGCCAGGTGTTCCACGGCGTGATGCCGCCCGCGCAGTTGTTGTGCGTCCCGGCGACGCTGACATACTCGCGCACGCGGCGCCCGTGCCGGTCGACCTCGATGGTGGTGGTGCCGCCGCGCGCGCCCGGGTCGTAGGTCAGGCCGGGCAGGGTGGGCACGGGGTAGGGCTCGTCGCCGCCGATCTCGTGGTTGTTGACCAGCACGAAGCCGTCACGCGCTCGGAAACACCCGGTGCCGTCGGCGTCGCTCGGCGTCGGCTCCCCCGACTCCAGCAGCGTCTTGCCGGCCTCGGCCACGATCGAGTAGGAGAACCCGCGCGGCAGCGCCAGCACCCCCGCCGGATCCGCGACCACCGCCCCGTACCCCACCACCCCGCGCGTCCCGCCCTCTGCGGCGGCCTGCGCGACGCCGCTCCCGGCGATCGCGTCGAAGCTGCCGGCGACGGCGATTCCCAGCGTGCCGGCCGTCGCCGAACGCAGCAGTTCACGACGGGAAAGAGAGGAGCTCATGACCACACACCTGTCCAATACACGAAGAGCAGTACCCCAGGACCAAATCCCTCCCCCATGAACACCCCCCACCCTCCCCCGAACCCCCCGATGAACACCCCCCGAACCCCCACCCCCATCCTCCATCCGACCTAGACCTCCACCGCCACCGCCACCGCCACCGCACCCGACCCGCCCCGTCCCCGATAGCGATTTGTCCGGCGCCGACACGGCGGACGCGAGACGACCAAGCCGGCGCCGTCATACGGCGGCCAGGATGGGGCCACCCGAGGCACACCCGGCGAACCACCCGCACACACCAACCAGCCCCCGCCCCCGCAGCGACTTCCCCGGCGCCGACACAGCGGGACGCGAGACGGCGAAGCCGGCGCCGTCATACGGCGGCCAGGATGGGGGTCTGACGGGAGCGGCGGACTTCGGCGGTGGTGTGGGTTACGACTCTCGGGCGTCGAGGAGGTCGTCCCAGTGGTCGGCGGCCCAGGCGCAGGCGGCGTTCATGGGCTCCAGGATGCTGCGGCCGAGGGCGGTCAGTTCGTAGACGGGTGCGGGGGCGTGGCCGGGGGCGGCGTGCGAGTTGCGGATGACCAGGCCGTCGCGCTGGAGGGCGCGCAGGGACTGGGTGAGGACCTTCGCGGTGATGCCGCGCAGGGGGACGCGGAGCTCGGAGAAGCGCCTCGGGCCCTCTTCCAGGCAGCGGATGATCATTCCCGCCCACTTGTCGCCGACGCGGATCGGCGACAGGCCCGACGGGCACACCGGGTCGAACATCTCGGGATCGAGCGGCTGCGTCACGTGTCCACGTTAACCGGTTCCCTCCTGGTAACCGGGCCCCCGGATACCGTCCCGGACATCGGCCGGACACCGGATCCGGCCCCGGGCGAGTGAGGAGGGCCGATGAAAAGGATCATCGTCTTCGGCGCGGGCGGCAGAGCGGGCCGCGCGACCGTGCGGGAGGCCGTCCTGCGCGGCCACGAGGTGACCGCGGTCGTCCGCGACCCGGCCAGGCACGCCACCCTGGCGAGCGCGGCGGACGAGGCACCGATCCCCGCCGCGGACGGGCGGGTCGCCGTCGGGGGCGGGCGGAGCGCCGTCGCGGACGGGCGGGCCGGCACCGGAGACGCGGGGATCACCGCCGCGGACGGGCGGGTCGCCGTCGGGCGGGTGCGGGTCGTGGCGGGGGACGTCACGGACGCCGGTGGGGTGGCGCGGCTCGCCGCGGGGCATGACGCCGCGGTCAACGCCGCCTGCGACCTCGGCGTCCCGCCGGACGTCTACTTCACCGGCGCCGCCCGCGCGCTGGTGGACGGGCTGACGGCGGCCGGTGTGCGGCGGCTGGTGGCCGTGGGGCTGGCCTCGGTGCTGGAGACGCCGTCGGGGACGCCGCTGATGGACACCCCCGGCTACCCGCAGGAGTACCGCGCCTTCTACCTCGGCCACGCAGCCGGGACGGACGTCCTGCGCGCCGCCGCGCCGCCCGCCCTGGACTGGCTGGTGCTCAGCCCCGCCGGGGACTTCGACCACGGCGGCGCGCGGACCGGCGGCTACCGCCCGGCCGCCGCCGAGGCCGCGAGCCGCGTCTCCTACCCCGACTTCGCCATCGCCCTGCTCGACGAGATCGAGGCCCCCCGGCACAACCGCGTCCACCTGGGTGTCGAGCAGGGGTTGTAGGGTCGGCCGTCGTGAGTGACAACCGCGTATCCCCGCCGTTCGTGGCCGACGAGCGGACCATGCTGGACAACTGGCTCGACTGGCACCGCGAGACCCTGGCCGTCAAGTGCGCCGGGCTGACCGAGGACCAGCTGCGCGAGCGCTCCGCGCCGCCGTCGACGCTGTCGCTGCTCGGCCTCGTGCGGCACATGGCGAACGTCGAGCGGGCCTGGTTCCGGCGCGTGCTGAACGGCGAGGACGTCCCCTGGCTGTACAAGACCGGCGACGACCCCGACGCCGATCTCAACGCGGTGGACACCGCGAGCGCCGAGGAGGCGTTCGCCACCTGGCGGGCCGAGATCGCGTACGCCCGCGAGATCTCGGCCGCCTTCCCGCTGGACGCCGTCGGCAAGGGCAAGCGGCACGGGCAGGACTGCTCCCACCGGTGGATCCTCATCCACATGATCGAGGAGTACGCCCGCCACAACGGCCACGCCGACCTGCTGCGCGAACGCATCGACGGGGCCACCGGCGAGTAGCCCGCCCCGACAGCCGCTGTCGTCCACGACCGCCGGATCCTCTCCCTCGCGCGGCGCGACCTCCTGGCCGTTGGCCGCTCCGGTCGCGGCCACAGTCGGCTGGTGCCTGCTTCTGCCGCTGGTCTTCGTCCCGCTGTCGGTGCGGCGTTTCGCCCGCTCGTACCGACGCGGGGGGACGGCGTCCCCCGGCCCCGTCAGGGGTGGGGGACGCCGCCGGGCCGGCGGTCAGGAGGCGTAGGCCTCCAGCTCGTAGATCCGGGCCGCCCTGTCGCTGTCGCTCGTCGGGTTGAGCACGTTCAGCCGCACGTAGCGGGCCGAGACGTTCACGGCGTGCGTGGTCACGTCGGCGGTGTTGCCCCGGGGCGAGGCGACCGTGGTCCACGTCGTGCCGTCGGAGCTGACCTGGATGTCGAAGTCACGGGTGTTCCAGACCGGCTTCTCACCGCCCGCGCCGGAGTGGCGCACGACGAAGCGGCGCAGGGCCTGGCTCGACTGCAGGTCGACGCGGAGCCACTTGTTCGTGCCGAGGGAGCACCACTTGTCGGTGCCGCCGCCGGTGTGGCTGCCGTTGACGGCCTTGGCCGGGCCCTCGGCGGCGGCGCACTGGCTGTCGGCGGTGGCGGGCTTGTTCAGCGCGAGGTTCGGCGCGCCCTGCTGGCTCGGGGTGTAGAGGCGGATGTCGGTGAGGCTCGCGCTGCCCTCGTAGACGTTGGTGTAGAGGTCGCCGATCACGAAGTAGTCGGGGTAGGCGGAGCCCGCCGGCCACTGGTTCGCCCAGGTGGTGCTGCCGTGCGTGTCGTTCTGCACCAGGTTGCCGTTGAAGCGCCCGTCGTACTCCGACGCCTTGACGTTGTAGTGCCAGATCGGGTTGCCGTTCACCACGAACGGCCGGTGGAAGCGCAGCGTCCTCTGCCCGGCGCGGGCGAAGTTTCCGCTGGCCTCCAGGGTGTAGCCGGTGGCGTCACGCTCGATGGCGAAGGTGTAGTACTGGTTCGGCATCAGCTCGGGCTGCAGCTCGGCCGCCGACGAGAGCTGCTGCTCGGCGACGCCGCCGGAACAGCTGGTCATGAACCACTGGGAGTTGCCCGCCAGCCCGCCGGGGCCGGGGTTCCAGTTAGGCATGCCGCTGATCCACATGTTGACGGTGTTGAAGCTGCTGTCGCGGTAGTTGTAGTAGGTGTTGTCGGCCGCGTTGCACACCCGGCCGCCGGTGCCGCCGCCCACGCGGTCGGGGTGCTGGGAGAAGGAGTCCATCAGCACCTTGCGGTGGTAGTGCCAGAAGTGGTTGTTGCGGGGGGCCGGGTTGGCGAAGTCCACGATCGTCATGAAGTGGAAGCCGTTGTAGCCGTAGTTGCCGGCCCGCACGTCCTGCCACTCGCAGTAGGGCACCGAGGCGTCGCCGGTCCAGCCGGGCGAGCGGGAGCCCTCGCCCCACGGGTGCTGGGTCTTGCAGCCGGTCGTGCTGTAGCCGTTGGTCCTGCCGCCGTAGTCGATGGAGCCGTCGCGCTTGCCGCCGAAGTCGACGGTCTTCAGCTTGTACTCGATGCGGTACTGGTCGGGCAGCTTGTTCGTGGGCCGGAAGATCGCGCCGCCGGTGTGGTCGGGCACGTTCATCACCGCGACGTTCTCGCCGTTCTGCGCCCGCGTGGTGATCGACGGCGGGGCCTCGATGGCGCCGTTCCTGTCCCAGTCGCGCGCCGAGAGCGAGGCGGTCAGCCAGCCGTTCTGGCCGAAGGTGAACTCCTTGCGGTAGGTGTGGAAGGAGTTGAAGGCCGTCGTCCAGGCCGGCCCGTAGTCGTTGCGGTACCACTGCCCGTTGTCGTCCATCATCGTGTCGAACGGGTTGGCGTAGGTCTCCCTGACCCACGGGGCGCTCGTGGGCAGCGCGGTCGAGAAGTTCTCGTTGTACTGCAGCGTCCAGCCCGGCCGCGTGGGGTCGTCGGCCGCCGCGCTCGGGGCCGCGGCCTTCGTGCTCGGGGTGGGCGGCGCCGCCGCGCCGGTGGCGGGCGAGCCGGGCGCGATCAGGCCGGTGACGACGAGTCCGGAGGTGACCGCGGCGATGGCCGTCCCGCGCACGGCTCGTCTCACTGTGCGTCTCATGTGGTGTCCTTCGGTCGACGGGTGGGCGATGGTCGGTCCGCGGGGACGCGTGACCCGCGTCCCCGCGTCGGTCCCGGTGGCGTCGCCGCCCGCCACCGTTCGTGCGCTCGCCGTGGCGCCGGCCCGCCGCCGGGGCCACGGCCCGATGGGGGCGGCGCCTAGAAGACGCCGTCGGGGTCGTAGTGCTCGGAGGCGTTCTCCTTGGTGACCATGGGCGAGGGCACCACGGTGTCCTTCTCGACCTCGGCGCCCGAGAGGATCTCCACGGCCCGGTCCAGCCCCTTGCTACCGATGACGTCGGCGTCGTTCAGGCCGGTGACCGCGTAGTTGGTGCCGTCCAGGATCGCCTTCAGCGCCTCGGCCTGGCCGTCGACGCCGGCCAGGATGATCTGCTCGGTCTTGCCGGCGTCCGCGATGGCCCGCTGCGCGCCCAGGCACATGGCGTCGTTCTCGCAGAACACCGCCTTGAGGTCGGCGTTGGTGGCCAGCAGGCTCTCCATCACCGACAGACCGCCGTCGGAGGCCCAGTTGCCGAAGTCGGGGGCCTCGACCAGGGTGATGCCGGGCTTGCTCTGCAGCACCGACTTGACGCCGTTGGTGCGGGCCAGGCCGATGCTGTTGTCGGCCGGGCCGCCCTTGATGATCGCGACCTTGCCGCCGTCGGGCAGCTTGCCGGCCAGGAACTCGCCGTCCTGCCTGCCGATGGCCTCGTTGTCCGGGCCGATCCAGCTCGTGTACTCGCCGGTCTGGAACTTGCGGTCGACCAGGACGACCGGCTTGCCGGCCGCCTTGATGGCGTTCAGCGCGGCCGGCGCCGACTCCAGCGGCCCTCCGGAGATGATGACGGCGTCGACGTTCTTGCTCAGCAGGTCCTCGACGTTGGAGGCCAGCTTGGCGGCGTCGCCGTTGGCGTCGGTGCTGATGACGTCGACGTTGCCCTTCTTCTTGGCCTGGGCGGCGATCGCCTTGTCCATGCCGCTGAAGTAGGGCCCGCTCAGCATGAAGTTGGCCACGCCGATGGTGTGCCGGTCCTCGGCGGGCGCGGCGGAGGCGGCCGTGCCGCCGCCGGAGTCGGATGACGAACAGGCGGTGAGGCCGACGGCGAGCACGCCGCTGACCAGCACTCCGGCCAAGGTTCTGGCTCTCATTGTCAAGGGACCTTCCATGAGGGGGGTGGCGAAGTCAGGCGCGCACGCGGTTGGTGCGCTGGACGAGGATGACGGCGATGATGATCAGGCCCTTGAGCACCTGCTGCCAGAAGCTCTGCACGCCGTACAGGTTGAGCAGGTTGTTGATCAGCACCAGCACCAGCACCCCGCCGAAGGTGGCCCGGACCGACCCGCGCCCGCCGGCGAGGCTGGCCCCGCCGATCACGCACGCGGCGATCGCGTCGAGCTCGAAGGCGACCCCGACGCTCGGCTGGGCGATGCCGACCCGGCTGGCGAGGATGACGCCCGCCAGCCCGGCGCAGGCGCCGCTGACGGTGTAGGCGAGGATCACGTGGGCGCGCACGTTGATGCCGGCCAGGCGCACGGTCTCGGCGTTGCCGCCGATCGCGACGATGGCCCGCCCCGCCGGGGTGCGGGTGAGGAACACCCCGCCCACCAGGAAGACGGCCAGCATGATCAGGGTGCTGACCGGCAGCGGGCCGGCCAGGGCCGAGCCGAGGGTGAAGAACGCCGGGTCCTCCGGGGCGATCGGCACCTCGGAGTACACGAACGCCAGCCCGCGTACGGTGGTCAGCGCGGCCAGCGTCACCACGAACGGCGCGAGCGCGAAGCGGGCGATCAGGGTGCCGTTCACCAGGCCGAAGCCGATGCCGCAGAGCACGCCCACCGCCATGGCCGCCGCGATGGGCATGCCGCCGGCCAGGCCTGCGGTGACGATGCCCGAGAAGGCCACCACCGACCCCACCGACAGGTCGATGCCGCCGGTGAGGATGACCACGAGCATGCCGAACGCCAGCAGGCCCGTGGTCACCATCTGCTTGAGCAGGTTGGTGAGGTTGGCCTGGGTCAGGAAGGCGTCGGACGTCAGCGCGGCCGTCGCGACGAGCACGACGATGAGCGTGACGAACCCGGCCTGCACGGTGACGTCACGGCCGCCCACCATGAGGCGGGGCAGCCTGCCCGCCCGGGCGCGTGCGGCCGGCGGCGCCGGTTCGGTGAGCTGGCCGGTCATGCGGCCCTTCCGATCGCGTAGGTGAGGAGCTGTTCCTCGGTCGCCTGTTCCGAGCGCACCTCGCCGGTGATGCGGCCCTGGTTCATCACCAGCACCCGGTCGGTGGCGCCCAGGACCTCGGTGAGGTCGGAGGAGATCAGCAGGACGCCGAGGCCCTGGCGCGCCAGGCCGTCGATCATGCGGTAGATCTCGACGCGGGTGGCCATGTCGACGCCGCGGGTGGGCTCGTCCAGGATCAGGACCCGCGGCTCGGCCAGCAGCCACTTGGCCAGCACGACCTTCTGCTGGTTGCCGCCGCTGAGCTGGACGGCCGGCATCGTGGCGCAGGCCGGGGGCCGGATGTCCAGCCGCTCGACCATGGTGCCAACGATTTGCGTCCGCCGACCGGCGTCGATCAGCGGGCCGCGCCGTGCCGCGCGCGGGGTCGCCAGCGTGATGTTGTCCAGGACGCTCATGCCCAGCACCAGGCCGCTGCGTTTGCGGTCCTCGGTGACCAGCGCGAGCCCGGCCGCGATGGCCTGCCCCGGGCTGCGGAAGCCGCCCCGCCCGCCGGCGACGCGGGTCTGACCGGCGGTGGCGGGCTCGGCGCCGAACACGCACCGGGCCAGCTCGCTGCGCCCGGACCCGACCAGGCCGAACAGGCCGACGATCTCGCCTTCCCGCAGGGTGAAGGAGACGTCGTCGAACTCCCCGGCGCGGCTGAGGCCGGTCACCTGGAGCGCGGTGCCACCCGGCTCGCCGCGCCGTCCGGGGTAGATCTGCTCCAGGCGGCGGCCGGCCATCATGCCGATCAGGTCGGCCTCGCTGGTGCTCGCGGGCTCGGTCGTCCCGATCACCCGGCCGTCCTTGATCACCGTGATCGAGGTGGCCAGCTCCAGCACCTCGGCCAGCCGATGGGAGACGTAGACGACCAGGACGCCACGCTCGCACAGCCGCCTGACCAGGGCGAACAGCGCCTCCAGGTCGGCGCCTGCCAGGACGGCCGACGGCTCGTCCAGGACGAGCACCCGGGGGTCGCCGGCCAGGGCCTTGGCGATCTCCACCATCTGCTGGCGGGCCACCGACAGGCGCCCGGCCGGGGTGCGCGGGTCGATGCCGGCGAACCCGATGTCCTCCAGCAGCTCGCGGCTGCGCGCGTGGGCGGCCGGCCAGTCGATGAGCCCACTGCGGCGGCGGGGCAGGTCGCCCATCAGCAGGTTCTCGGTGACCGACAGCTCGGGCACCAGTGTCAGCTCCTGGTAGACGGTGCGGATGCCGCGCGCGTGGGCGTCGTGCGGCGAGCGCAGCTCGACCCGCTCGCCGTCCATCCACATCTCGCCGGCGCTCATCGGCTGTGCGCCGGCCAGGATCCTGATCAGCGTCGACTTGCCGGCGCCGTTCGCGCCGACCACCGCGAGCACCTGGCCGCCGTGCCCGGCCAGGTCGACGCCGTGCAGCACGGGCACGCCGCCGTAGTGCTTGTGGACCCCCCGTAGTTCGAGGATCATCCGAAGGCCTCCATCACCACGACCGTCTTCTGCCGGGTGAAGTCCAGGACGGTCTCGTGCAGGCCCTCGCGGTGGCCCCCGGTGTCCTTGGTGCCGCCGAACGGGAGGTTCTCGGCGCGTAACGCCGTGGAGCCGTTGACGATGACCCCGCCGACGTCGAGGAGCCGCGCCAGCGTGAACGCCCGGGAGACGTCGCGGGTGAAGACGGCGGCGTGCAGGCCGTAGGGGGACTCGTTGGCCATGCGCACCGCGTCCAGCGGGTCCGCGAAGCGGGCCACCGGCGCGACCGGGCCGAAGATCTCCTCGGCGAAGGCCTCGCTGGCCGAGGGCACGTCCACCAGCACGACCGGGTCGACGAACGCGCCGCGCCGCGCGCCGCCCGCGGCCAGGGTGGCGCCGTCGGCGACCAGCCTGCCGACGGCGGCCTCCACCCGCTCGGCGGCCTCCTCGGCGATCAGCGGGCCGACGTCGGTGGACTCCAGGAGCTGGTCGCCGACCGACAGCTTGGCCGTCTGGCCGACCAGCGACTCAACGAAGGCGTCGTACACGCCGTCCTGGACGTACACCCGCTTGACGGCGCAGCAGATCTGCCCGTTGCCACGCGCCAGGCGGCCGAGGACCACGGCCTGCGCGGCGGCCTCGACGTCGGCGTCGTCACAGACGATGAGCGCGTCGTTGCCGCCCAGCTCCAGGAACACCTTCTTCAGGCTCTCCGCGCCGAGGCGGGCGATGGCCCGCCCCGCGGCCGTGCTGCCGGTGAGGCTGACCGCCGCGATGCCGCGCGACTCGGCCAGCGCCGTGGAGACCTCCACCCCCCCGAGGGCGAGCTGGTGGGCGTGCCGGGGCGCGCCCGCCCGCTCCACCAGCTCGGCGACGCGCACCAGGCTCAGCGGGCAGCGGGCGGGCGGCTGCACCACCACGGCGTTGCCGGCGGCCAGCGCCGCGGCGGCCTTGTGCGCGTACAGCTCGACCGGGTAGTTGAACGGGACGAGGGCGGCGACCACGCCGAGCGGCTCGCGCATGGTGACGGCCAGGTGCCGCTCCAGCCCGGGGACGGCGTCCAGCGGGATCTGCCGCCCGAACAGCCGCGTGGCCTCCCCGGCGTAGCCGCGGAAGATGCGGATCGCCGCCTCGACCTCCCCGCGGGTCTGCGTCAGCGGCTTGCCGTTCTCCCGGGCGAGCAGGACGGCCAGCTCCCCGCTCTCCGCCTCGATGAGGCCGGCCACCCGCAGCAGCAGCTCGGCCCGCTGGTGGGCGGGCATGGCGGCCATGGCGCGCTGGCCCTCCCGCGCGGCCTCGATCACGGAGGCGACCCGGGAGGCGTCCATGGCCTCGACCTCCCCGATCCGCTCACCGGTGCCGGGGTTGCGGACGACGATGGTGCCGGCGGCGGGCGATATGGCGGACATCGATCTCACTCCTCTGGAGGGGACGGCTGAGGAATCGGCGGTCGGTTCGTGGGGCCGGGCGGCTCGGCGCGCGCCGGCGGGCCGGGGGGCCGGGCATCGTGTGCGGGGCGCGGCGGCTCACAGGTCCCCGCCCCCGGCGTTCGGGGCGTGGCGGGCCGCCCGGCGGCGCGACCGGTGGGCGGCCGCCGCGGCGTGGCGGGTGGCCGCGTAGCCGATCCGGCGGCTGATCTGGGTGGCGATCGCCAGCGCGGACGGCGCGAGCGTGTGGCAGTCCTCCAGGCTGAAGCGGTTGGCCGGCGCCGAAACGCTGAAGGCCGCCACCGGCTGGCCGGAGGCGTTCATGATGGGCAGCCCGACGCAGCGGACGCCCTCCTCGTTCTCCTCGTCGTCGATCGCGAACCCGCGCTCGCGGATCACGTCGAGCTCGGCCGCCAGCGCGCCGCCGACGAGGGTGCGCGGGGTGCGGCGGTCCAGCGGCCCGGCCAGGGCCTCGGCGCGGCGCCGCTCGTCCAGCATGGCCAGCACCGCCTTGCCCATGGCCGTGCAGTGCAGCGGCACGCGGCTGCCGATGCGCGACACCAGCCGCACCGACTTGGCGCTCTCGACCTTGTCGATGTAGACGATCTGGTTGCCCACGGGCGTGCCGAGGTGCACGGTCTCCCCGCTGATCTCGACCAGCTCGGCGAGGAAGGGACGGGCCGCGGCGCGCAGCCCGTCCTCCTCCAGGTACTGACCCGCCAGCGCCACGAGGGTGACCCCGAGGTGGTAGGACCCGGCCGCGTCACGATCGAGCACGCCGAGCTCCAGCAGGGACGTGACGTACCGGTGTGCCGTGCTGAGGGCCACGCCCGCCCGGCCGGCGAGCTCGCCCAGGGTGATCCCGGCGCGGCCCGTCTCGGACACGGCCTCGATCAGTTCAAAAGCCTTGTCGACGCTGGATGACTTCCGCCCACTCCGCATTCGAGTTACTCGAATCTATTTTCATATCCACGCAATTTTTTGCGATGGTTACATCGGAGGTGAGCGGTGTCAACCCCCGCCGCACGGCCATACATCCGAGCTAATCGGGGTGATTTCTAGATACTCATCCGATTTATAATCATATGTCCTTTTAGATAGGTGGGATGTACTCCGCTCTCCCACTCGACGTCCCCGGGCCGCCGTGTCGGCCGACAACCCCTCCCACATGCCTTTTTGCCAAGCGTCATCCGCTTCTTGCGGCTCTATCACGACGTCAGACGGCGACCCGGCGGCGTCCAGGACACGATCGCGCCACAAAGGCACCCCCCGGCGCCGCCACACGCTAGGCGGGCGGCGCCTGGCGACGGGCGGTGTAGTCGCGCTGGGCCGCGGCGGTCTCGCGCAGGTAGGCGGCGACGGCCGTGGCGGTCGCTTCGTCCAGGCGCATGGCCACCGCGTCGAGCGCCTCCAGCAGCGGCGTCATCGCCTGGAGGGCGTCGTCGCGCGCGCGGTCGGTGGCCAGCAGGACGCGGCGGCGGCCGTCGTGGGGATCAGGCAGGCGGACCAGGTGGCCTGAGGCGACGAGCCGGTCGACCAGCACCGTCACCGAGGCCGAGGTGATGCCGAGGCGACGCGCCAGGTGCACGGGGCCGACCGGCTCGGGGCTGGTCAGGATGTACTCCAGGGCGAGACTGTCGGTATGGGTGAGCCCCAGCGCGCGGGCCATGGCGTGCCCGGCCTCGTCGGCCGTCCGCAGCACCGCCCACAGCGCCCACGTGACCTCGTGGGCGGCCAGGATCCGCCGTCCCAGTTCCTCGACCGCGTCGTCGGCCTCGGCCAAGGCCTCCGCCCCGCCGTCCTCGGCGCCGCCTTGGCCGTCCGCGGGGACGTCTCCGGATCGGCCGGCGGTCCGCTCGTCTGAGGCCATGGTGACTCCCGCCCGTGCCGCGTCTTTCGCTAGACAGCCTAGCGACCTTCTGGCAAGCTCAAGTAGCTAGATAATCTAGCTACTGTCTTCGGCGGGCTCATGCGCCGCCGAGAAAGGGGCACCGCCATGTCCCAAGCCCCGTACGTCGCCGGCGACGTCTTCACCGTCCAGGCCGAGCGCGTCACCGACCGGCCGGGCGTGCACGAGCGGCTGCGCCGCGCCGGGCCGGTGGTGCGGGTGGACGCCTTCGCCGGCGGGCCCGCGTGGGTCGTCACCGACGACAGCCTCGCTCGCGAGGTCCTGGCCGACCCGCGGTTCAGCAAGGACCCGGCCCTCGCCCCGCCACACTGGCATGGCCGCGAGCCGGGCCTGGAGCCGCCCGCCGCCCAGGTGCGGTCGCTGACCACGCTCGACGGCCCGGAGCACCGGCGGTTACGTGCCGTGCACGCGCCCCTGTTCACCCGCGCCCGCCAGCAGGCCCGTCGCGACCGCGTCGCCGCCGTCGCCCGCGAGCTGCTGACGGAGGCCGCACGGGAGTGCACGGGTACGGGACGGCCGGTCGACCTGGTGACGCGGTTCACCAGCGCCTACCCGTTGATCGTCGTCTGCGACTTCCTGGGCCTGCCGCTCTCTCCCCGGCGGACCGGCCAGATCGCCGACGCCGCCCAGGCCCTCACCCGCGCCGAGCCCGGCGCGGCGGAGGGCGGCTTCGCGGCCCTCCAGGAGACCGTCGCCGCGGCCTTTCGCGACCACGAGGCCCCGTCCCCGGTCGACGCCTTCGCCGAACGCGCCCGCGCCGAGATGGCGGGGATCTCCGACGAGGAACTGCTGTACCTGATCACCGGGATGATCTTCGCCGGTCAGGTGACCACCGAGTCGTTCCTCGGCTTCCTGATCGCTCACCAGCTCGCCGGCCACCTCGACTCCGGCGGCCTCGCCGGCGCACCGTCCGTCGAGGCGTTCGTGTCCGAGGCCCTGCGGCTGCACCCGCCGGCGCCGTTCACCCTGTGGCGCTTCACCACGGTCGCCGCCGAGCTGGCCGGCGTGGCGTTGCCCGCCGGAGCGCCGGTCCTGATCGACATCGAGGGCACCGGCACCGATCCCGCCCGCCACCCCCGGCCCTTCGAGCTGGACCCCGGCCGTCCCCGCGTGCCCGACCTGACCTTCGGCAGCGGTCCGCACGCCTGCATCGGAGCGCAGCTGGCCCTGCTGGAGGCGTGCGTCGCCGTCGAGGTGCTGCGCGACGACTTCCCGAAAGCCCGCCTCGCCGTGCCCTTCGAAGAGCTGCGCCGCGACCGCGCCACCAGCCAGGCCCGCCGTCTGGAGAGCCTGCCCGTGTGGCTATGACCCGGGGGGCCGACCCCTGGCCCGGCTCGCGGCCGGGGGCGGTCGCCCGGCGTGCGAGCCGGGTAACCGCCGAGCGGCTGGAAAACCGGTTCGGGATCACACGGGCGACTGGTTCGATGGTCCGATGGACTTCTCCCGGCTTCTCAGCCGCTTCGCGGACGACTTCGCCCTCCTGCGCGCCGCGGTCGCCGGCGCCGATCCGTCGGCGCGGGTGCCGTCCTGCCCGGCCTGGTCGGTCGGCGAGCTGGCGCGGCACGTCGCCGAGGTGTACCTGCACAAGGCCGAGTGCATCCGGCTCAAGGCCTTCCCCGAGGAGTGGCCCCCCGGCGTGCTCGACCCCGATCCCCTGACCTCGCTCGACAGGACGCACGCCGTACTGGCCGGGCAGTTCTCGGCGCACTCCCCCGGCGACCCCGCGGCCACGTGGCACGAGCCCGACCAGACCGTCGGCTTCTGGATCCGCCGCATGGCCCAGGAGACGGTGATCCACCGTGTCGACGCCGAGCTGGCGGCGGGGCTCCCGGTGTCCCCGATCCCGGACGACCTCGCCCTCGACGGCGTCGACGAGGTCCTGAAGCTGTTCGTCGGCTACGGGAGCACCGTCTGGCCTGACGAGTTCGGCACCCTGCTCGACGCCCCGGACGAGCGCCCGCTCTCGGTCTCCGCGAGCCACCACGCCTGGACGCTCAGGGCCGTCCCGCGCGCCGGCGACCGTCCGGGCCACGTCAGCACGACCGACGCGGCCACCGGATTCGACGGCGACGCCCTGGTGAGCGGCGACCCGGCCCCCCTCCTGCTCTGGCTCTGGAACCGGGCCGACGACGCCTCCGTACGGCTCTCCGGCGACGAGGCCCTCCTCAAGCAGTTCCACGCGCTGCGGACCGCCGCCACACAGTGACCCGGCTCATCGCCCGGCCACCGAAACGTTTCGGAAGCTTTCACCGATGCTGAGGCGGCTTGACCAGTGATTGTCGGGTTACGCGCCCGAAAGCTTTCATGCATTTATTGACACATTTCGTAACACTCCACAGAATGAGTCCGCGGACAGGGCCCCCGCTCACCCCAACCGGGTGACATCGACAGAACCGCGGTTCGACGCGGTCTCTGTGTGCCGTACGGTGACCGCCGCCACCGTACGCGCGTGCCCTGTACCGATTCATGTTCCAGTGGAGGAACAGGCATGATCGACACCACGGCCGGCTACGTAAGAGGCCGGAACCGCCGCTCGCGCATCCGGAACGCGTTCATCCTCACCGTCATCGCCGCCCTCGGCACGGCGCTCGCCGTCATCGTGTCGCCCATGGCACGGGCGGCCGACTGCAGCGCCGGATACGTCGGGCTCACCTACGACGACGGGCCCAACCCGAGCAACACCACCAACCTGCTGAACGCGCTGCGGCAGAACGGCCTGCGGGCCACCATGTTCAACACCGGGCAGAACGCGCAGAACAACCAGGCGCTGGTCCGCGCCCAGCGCGACGCCGGCATGTGGATCGGCAACCACAGCTACACCCACCCCCACATGACCGGCATGAGCAGCTCCCAGATGCAGTCGGAGCTCCAGCGCACCCAGCAGGCCATCCAGCAGGCCACCGGAACCGCGCCGCGCCTGTTCCGCCCGCCGTTCGGGGAGACCAACGCCACGCTGCGGTCGGTCGAACAGCAGCTCGGCCTCACCGAGGTTTTGTGGGACGTCGACTCCCAGGACTGGAACGGCGCCAGCACCGCGCAGATCGTCCAGGCCGCGGGCCGTCTGCAGAACGGCCAGGTCATCCTGATGCACGACCAGTACGCCACGACGCTCAACGCGATTCCGCAGATCGCGGCGAACCTGAGCAGCCGCAACCTCTGCGCCGGCATGATCTCCACCTCCACCGGCAGGGCGGTCGCCCCCGACGGCGGCGGCCCGAGTCCCACGCCCACGCCGACCGGCCCCACCCCCACGCCGACCGGCCCCACCCCCACGCCGACCGGCCCGGGCGGCGGCACCTGCACGGTCACACTCTCCCAGGGCTCGCAGTGGTCCGACCGGTTCAACCTGTCGGCCACGGTCTCCGGCACCTCCAACTGGATCGTCACCGTCACGGTCAGCAGCCCTCAGCGGATCATCAACACCTGGAACGGCACCGCCACCTGGGACGGTAGCGGCAACGTCATGACGATGCGGCCCAACGGATCCGGCAACACCTTCGGCTTCACCATCCAGCACGGCGGCAACCGCAACTGGCCCTCGACCTCCTGCCGCGTGGGCTGATCCGGCACCCGCGTACAGGCCTCTGACCAGCACTCGTGGGGGGGGGGGGGGGGCCGCCCCCCCCCCCCCCCCCCCCAGGGCGGGCGCGGCGGCCGCCGCCCCCCCCCCCCCCCCCCCCCGGGCCGGGCGGGGGGCGGGGGG
>NZ_JARWAC010000003.1 GCF_029846175.1 Sphaerisporangium sp. TRM90804
CTTCTCGACCTGCAGAACATGGACGTTCCCACCGGCGGCGGCGGTGGCGGCTCCAACCTGAGCCTCGTCGGGTGCACCCCCCACGAGAACAGCAGCCTGAGCATCCTCTGCGGCTGACATGTGACAAAGCCTGGGGCGGCCCTCGACCGGCCGCTCCAGGCTTGTTCGTTCCCTCAAGCGAGTGGAAGGAAACCTTTGCGATGTCGGGCACCCGGACGCGGGGCGGCCAGGTGACCGGCTCCGGACCCTCCCCCCAGACGGCGGACGGCCTGCTTCTGCAGGTGCTCCGCCGCAGCGGCCGGTGGCCGGCGGTGTACGCCGTCACCGCGCTGACCGGCGCCGTGGTCGAGCTGCTGCTCCCCGGCGCCCTCGGGCACGCGGTGGACGTCCTGGTCAAGCCCGGCGCCGAGCCGGGGAACGCCCTGCTCGTCTGCGCGGTGCTCGTCGCGACCGTCGTGGTGTGCGACGCGGTGGCCGTCCTGGCCGCGGGCTCGGGCGGCGCGCAGGCCGCGCGGTGGCTGCGCCGGCGGGTGGTGGGGCACGTTCTGGCGGGCGGTCCCGCCGTCTCCCGCCGCTTCCCCCCCGGTGACCTGGTCACCCGCGCCGGATCCAACGCCGAGGAGGCGGGCGCGGCCCCCGAGGCCCTGATCACGGCCATGGCCCTGCTCGTGCCGGCGTTCGGCTCCCTGATCGCGCTCGCGCTGATCGACCCCTGGCTGGCCGTGGCCTTCTCCGTGGGCCTGGCGGTGATCGCCGTCGTGCTGCGCGCGTTCCTGCGCGAGACGACGGCCGTGTCGGGCGGCTACCAGGAGGCCCAGAGCGACCTTGCCACGCGTCTGATCGACGCGCTGTCCGGCGCGCGCACCATCGCGGCCGCCGGCACCGAGGAGCTGGAGGCCGGGCGAGTGCTGGCCCCGCTGCCGCGGCTGCGGGCCCACGGCATGGCCCTGTGGCGGGTCAACGCCCGCGCGGGCGTGCAGGCCGCCATCGTCGTGCCCCTGCTGGAGATCGCGGTGCTCGGCGTGGGCGGGTTCCGGCTCGCCGCGGGCGAGCTGACCGCCGGGCAGCTCTTCGCCGCGGCGCGGTACGCGGTGCTCGGCGCGGGCATCGGCGCGGCGCTGGGCTACCTCAACAGGCTCGGCCGCGCCCGTTCGGCCGCCCGCCGCGTCCAGGAGGTCCTGCACCACCCCGCCGTCGCCTACGGCACACACGAGCTGCCCGCCCCCGACGGCTCCGGGGGGCCGCACGAGCGTACCGGCGGCCGGGCGGGGAGACTGGAGTTCCGGGCGGTCACCGTGTGCGTGGACGGGCAGCCCGTCCTGCGCGACGTCGACCTGGTCGTTCCGGGGGGCGCGGCCGTCGCCGTGGTGGGACGCTCCGGGAGCGGCAAGTCGCTGCTCGCCGCCGTGGCCGGCCGGCTGGCCGACCCCGACCTGGGCGAGGTGCTGCTCGACGGGGTGCCGCTGTCGCGGCTGAGCCGCGCGGCGCTGCGCGCGGCCGTGGGCTACGCGTTCGAGCGCCCGGTCCTGTTCGGCTCCACGCTGGGCGAGGCCATCGCGGTGGGGCGCTCGGAGCGGGCGGCGAGGGCCGCGGCCGTCGCGGCGGCGGCCGACCCGTTCATCCGCAAGCTGCCCCGCGCCTACGACACCGCGCCGGACGAGGCGCCGATGTCGGGGGGCGAGCGCCAGCGCGTCGGCCTGGCCAGGGCGTTCGCCCACGGGGGCCGGCTGCTGGTCCTCGACGACGCGACCTCCAGCCTGGACACCGTCACCGAGTACCAGGTGGCCCGCGCGCTCACCGAGGAGCTGCGCGACCGCACCCGGCTCATCGTGGCGCACAGGGCCACGACGGCGGCCCGCGCCGACCTGGTCGTGTGGCTGGACGAGGGCCGCGTGCGGGGCTGCGGCCCGCACGAGGTCCTGTGGCAGGACCCCGGCTACCGCGCCGTCTTCCAGGTCGCCGAACCCGGCGCCGGGCACCTGGTGCGGGCATGACCGCCCCGCCCACCGGCGTCGGGCCGGAGGCAGGGGTGCGGGAGGTGCTGTGGCGGGCGCTGCGGGCGCGGCCCCGTCACCTGGCGCGGCTGCTCGGCTGGTCGTTCGCGGAGATGGCGCCGTCGTTCCTGTCCGGCTACGCCATCGCGCACGCGCTGGACGACGGGTTCGCGGCCCGTGACCCGATGACCGGCCTCGGGTGGCTGCTGATGCTCGCGGGCGCCTGGGTCGCCGCCGCGATCGGCGCGCGGCAGGTGCTGCTGTCCATCGCCGGCATCGTGGAGCCGTTCCGCGACGACCTGCTCACCCACATCGTCACCGGCGCGCTGCACGGGGCCGCGACCACCGGGCGGGGGCCGGACACCGCGGCGGTGTCCCGGCTGAACCGTCAGGTCGAGCTGGCCAGGGACTCCTTCGGCGCCGTGATCGCGGTGGTGCGATCCTTCGTGTTCTCGGTGGTGGGCGTGGTGCTCGGCGTGCTGTCGCTGATGGGCGCCGCCCTGCCGCTGGTGCTGCTGCCCCTGGTCGCGGGGCTCGCGCTGTTCCTGGTCTCCCTGCCCGCCATGGCCGTGCGGCAGCGGGAGGCGATCCTCGCCGAGGAGCGCACGGCGTCGTCCCTGGCCTCCATGGTGGAGGGCCTGCGGGACGTCGCGGCGTGCGGCGCCGAGGACGGCACGGCGGCCGTGGTCGGCGTGGCCGTCGACCGCCAGGCCCGGGCGACGCGGGGGCTCGCGCGCCTGACCGCGGTGCGCACGATCTCGCTGGCGGTGGGCGGCTGGCTGCCCATCCTGCTCGTCCTGGCCGCGACGCCCTCACTGGTGCGCGACGGGGCGACCGCCGGGGTCGTGCTCGGCACGCTCACGTACGTGGCGCAGTCGCTCACGCCCGCGCTGGGCAGCCTCGTCCAGGGGGTGGGGGTCAACGGCGTGCGGCTGATGGTGGCGCTGGAGCGCATCCTGACGACGAGCGCGCACCGCCTCCCCGAGCCCCGGGAGCGGGGGGCGGCGCCCCCGGGGACGCTGCTGCGGCTGCGCGGCGTCACGTTCGCCTACGGCCCGGGCGCCGACCCGGTCGTCGACGGCCTCGACCTGGTCGTCAGGGAGGGGGAGCACCTCGCCGTCGTCGGGCCGAGCGGGATCGGCAAGTCCACGATGGCGGCCCTGGTGGCCGGGCTCCTGCGGCCGGCCGAGGGGCGCGTCCTGATCGGCGGGGTGCCGGTGGAGGAGCTCGACCGGGCCGCGCTGTGCCGTACCCGCGTGCTCATCCCGCAGGAGGCGTACGTCTTCCGGGGCACGCTGGGCGAGAACCTGAGGTACCTGGCGGACGGCGCCTCCGACGCCGACGTCGAGAAGGCGATCGACGAGGTCGGCATGACCGCCCTCGCCCGAAGGCTCGGCGGGTGCTCCGCGCCGGTGGACCCCTCGGAGCTGTCCTCGGGTGAACGCCAGCTCATCGCGCTGACCAGGGCCTACCTGTCCCCCGCCCGGCTCGTCCTGCTCGACGAGGCCACCTGTCACCTCGACCCCGCCGCGGAGGCGCGGGCGGAGGAGGCGTTCGCCCGCCGCGACGGCACGCTCATCGTCATCGCGCACCGGCTGACGTCGGCCCTGCGCGCGCGGCGGGTGCTCGTCATGGACGGCGCCCGCGCGCAGGCCGGGACGCATGACGAGATGGTGGACGCCTCACCCCTTTACCGGGACCTGATGGGCCGTTGGGACGGAGCGGTGACGGCGGCCGCCGACAGCTGAAAACATCCGGCCACCCCCGAGCGAAAACCCGACAAACAGGTTAAAATGGTGCATATCTCCCTCTCGGGGATGGGAGAAGAACTCCACCGGTGCCTTCCTATTTCGGGCTTCGGCGGCGCGGGAGAAGCGCCGCTGGAACGGGGGCGACAAGGTGAGCACACAACAGAGGAACGAGACCACCCGGCCGGTGCCGGGGACGGGGACCCGTGACGGGCCGTCGTCGCTCGAAAGCGGGCGGGGCAGGACGACGATCGCCGACGTGGTGGTCGCCAAGGTCGCGGGCATGGCGGCCCGCGAGGTGTCCGGCGTCTACGCGCTGGGGGCCGGGATGGGCCGGGCGCTGGGCGCGGTACGCGAACGCCTGGGCGGGGGCACGGGGACGACCGTCACCCAGGGCGTCGCGGTCGAGGTGGGCGAGACCCAGGCGGCGGCCGACCTCAACGTGATCGCCGAGTACGGCGTGTCCATCCCCGACCTGGCCGCCGGCATCCGCCGCAACGTGATCGACGCGATCGAGAAGCTGTGCGGGCTGGAGGTCACGGAGGTCAACATCGTCGTCGACGACCTGCACCTGCCCGGCGAGGAGCCGCCTCCCGAGCCGCAGGCGTCCCGGGTCCGATGAACCAGACCCCGGGCACCCCGAAGCGCGTCCCCCGCACCGGCGCGCCGGGCGGCGACGTGCCGGGCGGCGACGTGCCGGGCGGCGACGTGCCGGGCGCGGGCCCGCGGAACACCGGCGCGGCGAGCGGCGCCCCTTCCGGTCCCGGCGGATCAGGCGCATCGGGCGGCGCTTCCCGCGGCACCCGTTCTCGCGAGACCGCCTCCCCGGCGACGGCCGCCGGCCGTGCCGCGAAGGCGGATCCGCGGGCGGCGGAGGCCGCGTCCGGGCCCGCGCCGAAGAGCGCGGCCGAGCCGGCGCCCGTCGCCGAGCAGGGGCCGCAGACCGAGGCCGGGCACGGGGGGAACGCCGCCGAGACCGGAGGCCTGGCCGAACGCATCGCCGACGCGGTGACCGCCTGCCCGGGGGTGGCCTCGCTCAAGGGCGGGGTGGTGGCCACCCACCTGCCGGGCCGCACGGTCGCGGGCGTGTCGGTCGGCGAGGGGCAGGTGCGGGTCGCGGTGGTCGCGCGCTACGGGCCGCCGCTGGCCGAGATCGCCGGGCAGATACGGGCGTCGGTCACGCCACTGGCCCCCGGCATGCCGATCCACGTGCACATCCAAGACGTCCGCCTTCCGCGGGAGGGCGGCAGACCCTCGGACGCGTGATCGCGCACGGTCGTCAGTGATCTACGACAGCCGGCGGTCCGCTATTCCGATCCAGGGGAAGGTGAGCGATATGGACGAATCACGCATGTGGCCGGCGATAGGCCTGCTCTGGGGCACGGCCCTGGGGTTCGCCGTCGCGTTCGGCGGCCTGACCGTGTTCCTCGTCGTGCTGGTGCTCAGCGTGCTGGGCTTCCTCGTCGGCCGCGCGATGGTCGGAGATCTCGACATGAGCGGCATGCTGGGCGGGCGGAGGCGTACGTGAGCACGGAAGCCACAGCACGCCTCCCCGGCGGTTCCGGCGCCGCTCCGGCACCGGACGGCGCCCCGGGGCCCCCGGAAGAGCGGGGGCACACCCGGATCAGCGACCGCGTGGTGGAGCGCGTCGCCGCGAGCGCCGCCGCCGAGGTGCGCGACACCGGCGGGGCCGCGCGGCGGCTGCTGGGCGTGCCGCGCGGCGGCGAGGAGCCGGAGGTCCACGCGAAGATCATCGGTCAGGTGGCCATCGTGCGGGTGGCGGTGTCGGTGGTCTACCCGGCGCCGGTCCGCCAGGTGGCGCGGCGCGTGCGCGAGAGCGTCGCCGGCCGGGTCCGCGAGCTGACGGGCCTGGACGCGCGGCAGGTGGACGTCGTCGTCAGGCGCCTCGTCCACCCCGAAGAGGAGCAAAGGCACGTGCGATGACCACACCCGACCGCGACCCGTCCGAACGCCCCGGCCAGGAGCCGACCGTCCAGGGCCCCACCTGGACGACCGGCCCGGACCCGGCCGGCACCGGCCACGACGTCCCGGCCCGGGAGCACGACGCGAGCCGCGGCTGGGCCGGCGCGGACGCGCGGGACGAGGAGATGGACGCCCCGACCGGGCCCATGCCCGTCGCCGAGGACGACACGGCCCCCCGGGGGCACGACGGGGGCGGGACGGTGATCCGCGACCGGGAGCACCGCCGGGCCGCGGTGCGCGCCTTCCGGCCGCGGCGGACCGTGCCCGCGACGATCGCCGCGATCCTGCTGGCCGCCGCCGCCATCCCGACCGTGGTCGGCGCGGTGGCGGCCATGGCGGGCCGCCGGGCGGCGCTGCCGTCCCTGTCGTGGCTGGCCGGGTTCGGCCGGATGTACTGGGACGCCCCCGCGATGCTGACGACCAGCGCCGTCGCGCTCCTGCTCGGCCTGGTGCTGCTCGGGTCCGGGCTGACGGCCGGACGCCCCCGCCTGATCCCGCTGGCCTCGGCGGACCCGCGTTCGGTGGTCGGCATCTCCCGTCCCGGGCTGCGCCGCCACCTGACCGCCGTCGCGACCCGCGTGGACGGCGTCTCGCGGGCCCGCGTCCAGATGGGCCGCCGCGTGCGGGTCGTCGTCGACACGCCGCTGCGCGACCCGGGCGACCTGTCCGCACGGGTTACCGAGACGGTCACCGCGCGCCTGCGGGAGCTCGAACCGTTCCGTCCCCCGCCCGTCAACGTCGTCGTGCGGCGAAGAGACTGAATCGGCGAGGAGGAGAGAGCGGTGGGCGACCGTACCGGACGGGTGAACCGGGTGGGGCTGACGCTGACCGGGCTGGTGCTCACGGTGGTGGGCGCGGCGGGGCTGGCGCGTGGGCTGGGCCTGCTCGGGCCCGCCCACCAGAGGGTGGTCACTCCGGCGGCGGGCGAGTTCACGGCGGCGAACGCGGCCTGGTTCTGGCCCGCGCTGGCGCTGCTGGGGCTGATCGTGTTGCTGCTGGCGCTCCGGTGGCTGGTCATCCAGGCCCGGAGGGAGGCCGTGCGCTTCCTCGACCTGGAGCACGACACCGGCCACGGCACCACCCGCCTCGGCGCGCGCACCGCCGCCGGGGCCATCGAGGACGACCTGCGCGAAGGCCCGCACGGCGAGCTGGCGCACGCGACGTTCTCCGGCGCGCCGTCCGCGCCCCGGCTGGCGCTGGACGTCACGCTTCCGGAGGACGCCGACCCCGCCGGCTCCGCCCGCCGCGCGGAGCGCGGCGTGACCCGGCTGCGCCAGGCGCTGGAATGGGAGCACATGCCGGCGGTGATCCGGATCCGTCCCGTCCGCACCCACCGCTGACCGCTCGCGCGGCCTCGGTCGCCACCTCCCCCGCCGCGCCCCCCGCTTGTGCCCGGGGCGCGCGGCGGGGGACCGGTTTTCAGGAGTCTTTGTGTGAGTGACCGGTAAACACCGTCATACGCAGGGAATTCGGCAAGTAGCCACTTATTCATCACTTCAGGGGAGGGCGCTCATGAGTGCGCACGCGCGTGAGGCCACCCGAACGCCGGTGCAGATGGCTGCGCTGATCTTCGGCATCATCTTTCTCGTGCTCGGGGTGCTCGGGTTCATTCCCGGGGTCACCACCGACTACGGCGCCATGAGGTTCGCCGGACCCGGGTCGGACGCCCACCTGCTGGGCGTGTTCCAGGTGTCGGTCCTGCACAACATCGTGCACCTGCTGCTCGGCGTCGCCGGGGTGGCGCTGGCCCGCACCTGGACGGGGGCCCGCAACTACCTCATCTGGGGCGGCGTCATCACCCTGTTGCTGTGGATCTACGGCATGCTCGTCGGCCGGGAGAGCGCGGCCAACTTCGTCCCGATGAACGCCGCGGACAACTGGCTGCACTTCGTCATGGGGATCGTGATGGTCGCCCTGGGCGTCCTGCTGACCAGGCGCACGGCCTCCAGCAGGTCCAGGGTCACGCCCCTGTAGCTTCGCCGGGTGGCCTCGTCGCGCGCCGGGAGGGGCTTCGCCTCCTTCGTGTTCGTGGGGTAGGCCGGGCCCGGAGGGGGCAGGAGGACGCTCGTCCGTCGAGGGTCCGCAGCGGCATGCCGTCGACGCTCGCCGAAAAAGTCGGCGCCGCCCCGTCGGAGTTCGGGGGTGCCGGGCGATGGAGAGAGCGTGAGGTTACCGGCGGGTGTGGAGCCAGATCCCCGGGCGGCGCTGCTCGCGTTGTACGACGCGGCGCTGCCGGAGGTCTACGGCTACCTGCTGTCGCGGTGCGGGCAGCGCTCGCTGGCCGAGGACCTGACCGCCGAGGTGTTCCTGGCGGCGGTGGAGGCCGTGCGCAAGCGGCCGCCGCCCCAGCTGAGCACCGCCTGGCTCGTCGGCGTGGCGCGCAACAAGCTCGTCGACCACTGGCGGCGCGCCGAGCGGGAGCAGCGCGGGCTGCGGGTCGTCCACGGGCAGGCCCACGAGCACGAGGACCCGTGGGACGCCCGGCTCGACGCCATGGTGGCCCGTGAGGTGCTCGGCGAGCTCGGCCCGCACCATCGCGGCGCGCTGATCCTGCGCTACCTGGACGGCCTGCCCGTCCCGGAGGTGGCGCGGCTGCTCGACCGCACCGTCCACGCCACCGAGACGCTGCTCGTGCGGGCCAGGAAGGCCTTCCGTGAGGCCTACGAGAGGAGGGAGGGCCGCGATGTCTGACCCCTTCGAGGCCCTCTGGGACCCGGCCATGCCGCTCGACCCCGACCCGCGCTTCGCCGCGCGACTGCGCGCCCGCGTGGAGCGGGCGCTGCTCGACGATGTGAGAGGACAGACCATGCGGACACAGACACGGCTTCGCCACGGAGACGTCGGATACGTGACACTTCAGGTTCCGGACGCCGGACGGGCCGCCTCGTTCTACCAGGAGGTGCTCGGCTGGCGGTACACGCCCGGCGCCTCCCCCCAGGGCCGCGAGGTCGCCGGCGTGGTGCCGTCCCACGGCATCTGGGGCGGCCAGGAGACACGCACGCTGTGGGCCTGCTACCAGGTGGACGACGTCCACGACGCCGTGCGGCGCGTCCGCGAGGCCGGGGGCCGGGCCGAGGAGCCGGCACGGCGCCCGTACGGGCTGATCTCGACCTGCGCCGACGACCAGGGGCTGGGCTTCGGCGTGTACGAGGACGCCGGGGAGGGGCTGGCGCCGGACGGCGCGGAGCCCGGCGAGCTGGCGTACCTGACGGTGGAGGTCCCCGACGCCGCCCGCGCCCGCGCCTTCTACGGCGAGGTGTTCGGCTGGGAGTTCCGGCCCGGCAACGTCGAGGACGGGTGGCAGGTGCACGTCGGGGGCGCGGAGCTGCGCCCGATGACCGGCCTGCTGGGCGGCCGGGAGCGCGCGGCCGTCGTGCCGATGTACGCGGTCGCCGACACGCACGAGGCCGTGGCCCGGGTGCGTTCCCTGGGCGGCACGAGCACCGAGCCCGAGCGCATGCCGTACGGCGTGACGGCCGAGTGCACCGACGACCAGGGCATCCGCTTCTACGTCGGCGACCTGGCCTGACCCTGCCGCCCGCCGGCGAGGACCCGGCGCCCGCCTCCCCCGGCCTATCCGGTCGGCCGATTCGGTGACATATCGGCATGTTTCGCGATATGTAGTGGTGTGCACGCTCGGGGTGGAGCATGCGCATCGTGCCGGGGGGGCACGCGGGCACACGATCGGGGGCGGCGGATGACGACGTCAGAGGCCGTGGCCTTCCGGGTGCTCGGGCCGCTGGCCGTCTTCGCGGACGGCCGCGAGGTGCCCGTGGCGGGCAACCAGGTGCGGGTCGTGCTCGCCGGGCTGCTGCTGCGCTCCGGCGAGACCATCCCGGCCGCGCGCCTGGCGCGGTGGCTGTGGGACCGGGAGCCCGAAAGCGGGCACCGCGCGAAGGCGACCGTCCAGTCCTACGTCAACCGGCTGCGGGCCGTGCCGGGGGTGCGCGACGTCCTGCGCACCACACCCGCCGGGTACCGCGTCGAGCCCGGCGCGGGCGCGCTCGACCTGACGCTCTTCCGCGACCTGGCGGCCTCCGCCCGCCACGCCCTGGCCACCGGTGACGGGGAGTCGGCGCTGGGCCACCTGTCGCGGGCCGTCGAGCTGTGGCGCGAGCCCGTCCTGGCGAACGTCGACTCCCCGGCGCTGCACCGGGACGAGGTGGCGCCGCTCGTCGAGGAGTGGCTGCTGGTCCAGGAGCAGTGGGTGGACGCGAACCTGCGCGCGGGGCGGCACGGCGAGCTGGTGCCCCGGCTGCGCGAGCTCACCCGCGCCCACCCGTTGCGCGAGCCGTTCTGGGAGCGCCTGATGCTCGCGCTGCACCGGGCAGGACGGCCGGCCGAGGCGCTGCACGCGTATCACGCGCTGAGCGCGGTGCTCGCCGAGGAGCTCGGCGTCTACCCCGGGCCGGCCCTGCGCGCCCTGCACCAGGCGATCCTCACCGACGACCCCTCCCTGCCCGCCGTCCCGGCGGCCCCGGCCGGCTCGCGGGCGGACGTCCCGGCGGTGCCGGTGCCACGGCAGCTGCGGCCGGACGTGCCCGGGTTCGCCGGGCGGCGGGCCGAGCTCGCCGCGCTGGACCTGCTGCTGGAGGACACGGCCCGCCAGGACGGCACCACGGTGGTCTCGCTGCAGGGCATGGCGGGCTCGGGCAAGACGGCGCTGGCCGTCCACTGGGCCCACCGCAGGCGCGCGTCCTTCCCCGGCGGGCAGCTCTACCTCGACCTGCGCGGGTACGGCGGCGGGCGGCCGGTGGAGCCGGCCGCCGCGCTGGAGACGCTGCTGCGCGCCCTCGGCACCCCCGCGGACCGCGTCCCGGCCGGGCTGGAGGAGCGCGCCTCGCTGTTCCGCACGCTGCTGGCCGGCCGGCGCGCCCTGGTGCTGCTGGACAACGCGGGCGGCAGCGACCAGGTGCGCCCGCTGGTGCCCGGCTCGGACGCCATGATGATCGTCACCAGTCGCAACCAGCTGCGCGGGCTGGTCGTCCAGTACGGCGCGCGGCGGGTGGTGCTCGACCAGATGCGCCCGGAGGAGGCGTCCGAGCTGCTGACCGAGGTGCTCGGGACCGAGCGTGTCGCGTCCGCGCCGGAGGCGGTGGCCGAGATCATCGAGCGCTGCGCCCGTCTTCCCCTCGCGCTGCGCATCTTCGCCGAGCGCGCCGCCCGCTTCCCCGGCGTCCCGCTCGGCAGGCTCGTCGGCGACCTGCGCGACGAGCGGACGCGGCTGGCCGCGCTGGACACCGGCGACGGCGACGACACCGACCTCAGAACGGTGTTCTCCTGGACCTACCACGCGCTGAACCCGAGGGCGGCGCGGCTGTTCCGCCTGCTCGGCCTGCACCCGGGGCCGGAGGTCAGCACGGCCGCCGCCGCGGCGCTGGCCGGCGGCGACGCCGCGGCCGTCGCCCGGCTGCTCGACCGGCTGACCGCCGACCACCTGCTGCGGTCGCGCTCCCCCGGCCGGTACGACTTCCACGACCTGCTGCGCGCCTACGCCGCCGAGCAGGCGCGCGAGGCGGCGGCCGAGGAGGATCCCGGCCCCGCCCTCGCCCGGCTCATGGAGTGGTACGCGCACGCGGCGCGCCAGGCGTCGGACCACCTGCCGCCGGGGGGACGCTCGCTTCCCGCCGAACCGCCGCCGTCCGGGCTCGCCCCGGTGCGGTTCGCGGGCACCGAGCAGGCGGTCGCCTGGTACGAGGAGGAGCTGGCCAACCTGGTGGCGGCCGTCCGGGCCGCCGCCGCGCGGGGGTGGCACGGGCTCGCCCTGCGCCTGGCGCGCGCGCTGGCCCCCTTCGCCGGCGTGCACGTGCCGGGGCCGCTGTGGGTGGACGTCTGCCGGGCGGCGGTGACGGCGAGCCGCCGGCTCGGCGACACGGCCGAGGAGGGCTGGGCGCTCGTCGACCTGGCCTGCGCGCACGTCCGGCTGGGGCGGCTGCGCGAGGCGGTGGCGCGGTACGGCGACGCACTGACGGCGGCCCGCCGGGTCCGCGACCGCGACCTGGAGGGCGAGGTGCTCGCCGACCTCGGCGCCGCGCACTTCCGCCTGGGCGACCACGCGCGCTCGGCCCGCTGCCACGGCGAGGCGCTGGCCATCGCCCGCGAGAGCGGCGACCGCGGGCTGGAGGCGGAGACGCTCAACAACATCGCGCGGAACGACAACGAGCTCGGGCGCCACGAGCGGGCGCTGGCCGGCGGCGGTGCGTCGCTCGCCGTCGCCACCGAGCTGGGCGACCGGTACCGCCGGGCCGAGGCGCTGCGCACGATCGGCGTCGCGCACGCCGGACTGGGGCGCCCGAAGGACGCGGCCGTCGCGTTCCACGAGGCCGCGGCCGGATTACGCGCCTTCGAGGACCGCCGCGGCGAGGCGGACGTCCTTCCCCTGCTGGCCCGGGCACTGGACGCCTGCGGTGACCGCGACGGAGCCGAGGACGCCCGGCGGCGCGGCGAGGAGCTGGCGGCCGAGCTGGACGCGGCCGGGTGGCGGGGACCGGCCCCCGTGACACCGGCCCCCGCCGACCCCGCACCGTCGGCTCCCGAGCGCCGTTCCCCGTCGGCGCCGGAGCCTCGTGCACCGGCGGCGCCGCCCTCGACGACGCCGCCGTCGCTTCGGGGATCCCCGGAGATCCCTCGAAGCCATGACCGACTCTAGGCAGGGCCGCTCACATTCCGCTCACCGCCCGCTCACAGCGCGATCGCGAGGACACCGCCCGGCAAAAGGTCCCATACCAGCCTGGTTTAAGTACGCCGCGAAATCCGCGCATACATCACATCTCTGGCTAGGTTTCTCGTATCGGACCAAGGAGTGGACTGGAGTCTGATGCGGACGACCCTGAACGTGGAACGACCCCTGAGCGTGCCGGTGGGGCTGACGCTGGCACCCGGGCTGTCGATGCTCGCGTTGATCACCGACTCGCTGGGAGGGCGGGAACGCGGCGCCCCCGAGTCGTGGCGAGGGCTGGTGCGGTCGGTGGCCGAGGACAAGGACGCGCCCATCGTGCGCTCCCTGGCGACCCCCGGCTACAGCGTGGTGCCCGACCTGGTGTTCCCCGGCGATCCCGTCACCGACATCGGCGCCGAGACCCAGGTCGAGATGCTGCGCGACCTGCCCGGCGAGGCGCTGCTCGACGAACTGGAGGCCATCGTCGGCGACGAGCCGCCGCCGCAGTGGCGCGCCGCGGCCGACCGGCCGGTGGAGTGGCTGCACGGGTACGCCGACCTGCTGGAGCGGACGTGGTCGGTGATGGAGGACGTGTGGAAGCGCGCCCGGCCGCTGCTGGACCGCGAGATCGAGCGGGTGGCGATCGCCGCGGCCAGGGGCTCCATGGACGCGGTGCTGAACGGCCTGCACGACGAGTGCGCCTTCGATGACGGCGCGTTCAGCTTCCCCGACAGCCAGCCCGAGCGGTTCCACATCGGCTCACGCCGCCTGGTGCTCATGCCGATGCTCTCGGGCCCGACGGCCCTGGTCAGCCACCTGGACGGCCCCGACGTGGTGTGGATCGGCTACCCCCTCCCGCGCGCCGGCCTCCTGACGGCCGAACCGCGTCCGCAGGGAAAGGACGCCCCCCTCGCCCTCCTGCTCGGCGACGTCCGCGCCACCATCCTCAGCAACCTCGACCGCCCCCTCACCATGGGCAGGCTGGCCAAGGTGACCCGCCAGGCACCCAACGCCCTGACCTACCACTGCGACCGCCTGGAGAGCACCGGCCTCATCCGCCGGAACCGCCTGGGCCGGGAGATCCACATCGAACGCACCGACCGGGCCACAGCCCTGGTCCACCTCCTCCTCGCCCCCTGACCACGGCGCCCGCGTCTGGGTCAGCGGGTCAGGCGGGTGAGCCATTCGGTCAGGAGGGACTGCTCGGCGGGGGTGAGCGGGGTTCTCCTGCCGGTCAGGGCCGCCTGCAGGGCCAGGGCGTGGCTGGCCATCGCGTCGTCGGACGGGCGGGGGTGGGCGGGGCCGGAGGCCGGGGGGTCGGTGAGGATGGCCGTGAAGACGGCGTCGCGGGTGAGGGTGGACAGGTGCGGGTCGCGGTCCTCGGGCGGGGTCTCGATGAGGTTGAGGGTGACGCCGCGGCCCGCCGCCTCCGTCAGGCGGGCGGCGCGTTCGACGTCCATCTTGAGGCGGCCGGCCGCGGCTATGCGCGAGAGCATGCGGCGCAGGACGGCGGCGGCCTCGCGGGCGGCGGGCGAGGTGACGCCCGGCCTGACGTCGCCGTACATCAGCGTGTAGAACGCGGGGTGGGAGAGCCCGAAGGTCAGGTGCGTCTCCCAGCCGCGGCGCAGGTCGTCGACCGGGTCGCCGGACTCGCCGACGCCGGCCTTCTCGGCCAGGTAGCGCTCGAAGCCGTAGGCGGCGACGGCGTCCAGCAGGCCCTCCTTGTCGCCGAACAGGCGGTAGAGGGTCGGCGCCTGCACGCCGGCCGCGGCGCTGACCGCGCGGGTGGAGACGGCCTCCCGGCCGCCCTCCTCCAGCAGGTCGGCCGCGGCGCGCAGCACGCGGTCCCGGGTGCTCGCGGTCGCGTCGACTGTCATACATCAACGATAACAGATGATCAGTAGCGATGATTCGGTATCGATGATATGTTCCAAGTGTTAGCACTGATGCAACGCGGAAGGACGACACCATGCACACGCGCACTCTCGGAACCACCGGCCCGGTCGTCTCGGGCATCGGCCTCGGCCTCATGGGGATGTCCGACCTGTACGGCCCCGCCGACGACGCCGAGTCCATCGCGACGATCCACGCCGCGCTCGACGCCGGCGTCACGCTGCTGGACACCGGCGACTTCTACGGCATGGGCGCCAACGAGATGCTGCTGCGCGACGCGCTGGCCGGCCGGGCACGCGACGACGCCGTCATCAGCGTCAAGTTCGGCGCCCTGCGCGGCCCCGACCGCGGCTGGCTCGGCTACGACGGCCGCCCGGCGGCGGTGCGCAACTTCGTCACCTACAGCCTGCGCAGGCTCGGCACCGACTACATCGACGTCTACCGCCCCGCCCGCGTGGACCCCGCGGTCCCCGTCGAGGAGACCGTCGGCGCCATCGCCGAGCTGGTGAAGGAGGGGCACGTCCGCCACATCGGCCTGTCGGAGGTCGGGGCCGAGACGCTCAGGCGCGCGTACGCGGTGCACCCCATCTCGGACGTGCAGATCGAGTACTCCCTGCTGTCGCGCGGCATCGAGCGTGACCTGCTGCCGGCCGCCCGCGAGCTCGGCGTCGGCGTGACCGCCTACGGCGTGCTGTCGCGCGGCCTGCTCAGCGGCCACTGGAAGCCCGAGCGCGAGCTCGGCGAGGGCGACTTCCGCCTGAGCTCCCCGCGCTTCCAGGGTGAGAACCTGCGGCGCAACCTCGACCTGGTCGAGGCGCTGCGCGCGGTCGCCGAAGCACGGGGCGCCACGGTGGCGCAGGTGGCCATCGCCTGGGTCGCCTCGCGCGGCACCGACATCGTCCCGGTCGTCGGCGCCCGCAACCGGCTTCGCCTGTCGGAATCCCTGAGCGCCGAGGGCCTGGAACTGACGGTCGACGACCTCGGGGCCATCGAGCGGGCCATCCCGCCCGGCGCCGCCGCCGGAGACCGGTACAACGCCGCGTCCATGCGACACCTCGACAGCGAGCGCTGAACCTCACCCCGGCATCAAGCGGGCCGTCGCGCCCGGTGCCGGGACCCGGACGCGCCGCCCGGCGCGAGCGCCGGGCTCAGACCTGCTTCAAGCCTCCGGAGTCGACGACGTAGTCGGCGCCGTTCGTACTGGCCGAGCGCGGCGAAACGAGCAGGGCGACCACGTCGGCGATCTCCTGCGGCTCGGCCATGCGTCCGGTGGACAGGCCCGTCGTCTCCGGCACCATCGTGTCGAGCACCGCGTCACGACCGATGCCGGCCTTGGCGGCGAGCATGTCGGCCACGCCCCCCTCGTCGGTCCACCACGGCGTCCGGGTGACCCCCGGGGAGACCGTGTTGACGCGGATGCCGCGCGGCCCGTACTCCTCAGACAGCGTCTTGGTGAGGTTGCTCATCGCCGCCTTGGCGGCGCCGTAGTCGGCGTTGATCGGCGACGGCCGGCGCGCGTTCGTCGAGGACACGTTGACGATCGCGCCGCCGCCCCGTTCCAGCATCAGCGGGACAACGGCACGCACCGCCCGCACGGCGGTGAGCAGGTTGAAGTCGAGCACCGCCCGCCACTCTTCGTCCGAGGCGTCCATGAACGACGTCCGCGGCAGCGTCACGCCCGGCGGCGGCCCGCCGGCGTTGTTCACCAGGATGTCCACCCCGCCGTAGACCTCCACGGCCCGGGCCGCCACCTCGGCGGGTGCGGCGGGGTCGGTCAGGTCGACGGCCACGTGGACCAGGCGGGGGCCGCCGAGCGCGTCCAGCTCGGCCCCGCTCTTGCGGGAGGCCGCCACGACGTGCGCGCCCTCCTCCAGAAGGGTTCGGGTGATCGCCAGCCCGATGCCTCGGGAGGCGCCCGTGACGATCGCCACGCGGCCGGAAAGCTGCAGATCCATCAGTGTCTCCTCGTCATCGCCGCCGGTCGGGGACGAGCGTCCGCGAACCGGCGCGGGCCGCCCCGGGCCGCGGTGCGGCGACGGGCGGGCGGCCTCCTCGGATGACGACGAAGCTAGCGCGCGGGCGGGGTGCCGGTCTGGCGCGATTCGGACGGGTGGTTCCCGCGTGAATCGGACCGCGCGTCCGCGCCGGGCGCAGGCCCCAGCAGGGCGCCCCGGCCCGTGACCTGAGTATGGTGGGGGCATTGCCGAGCCCCGGGGGAAGCCGTCACATGTCTACGCCGCTCGAGCCGTCACCGCCGCGGCTGGTCCGGGTGGTGCTGGTCGAGGACCACGACATGGTGGCGGAGGCCATCGGGCTGGCGCTCGCCCAGACCGCCCACATCCAGGTGGTGGCGAGGGCGGGGTCGATCGCCTCGGCGCTGGCCGACGCCGGCCGGCTCAAGCCCGACGTGGTGCTGCTCGACCGCCGCCTGCCCGACGGCGACGGGATCTCGGCCATCGGCCCGTTGATGGTGGCGGCGGAAGGGGTGCGCGTGCTCCTGCTGACCGGCGAGGCGACCGCCTTGGTGGCCACCCGGGTGGCGGAGGCGGGCGGGGCCGGCCTGGTGCTCAAGTCGGGCCGGCTGCAGGATCTCGAATCGGCGGTCCATCAGGTCGCCGACGGCGGAATGGTCTTCCCGCCCTCCCTGCTGACCGGAGTCCTGGACAGGCTGACCGGACGCAAGGGGTTCTCCGGCTCGAAGCTGACGGCGCGGGAGCGCGAGACCCTGCTGCTGCTCGCCGAGGGGGCCAGCACCGAGCAGATCAGCGAGCGCCTGGGCGTGGCGCGCAACACCGCACGCAACCACATCCAGCACGTGCTGGACAAGCTGGGCGCCCGGTCGAAGCTGGAGGCCGTGGCCATCGCGCGCACCGAGGGCATGGTCGACTGATGCATTCGCACCAGGCGGTTTGGCATGCCTGCGTCTCGTGATCACAGGCAGAGATGCCCGAGATTATGAGGATGGGTAAGTCGACACCGCCGTGCGAGGTCGAGCGTCGGCTCGCGGAGGACCTGGACAGCATCACCGAGGCGCGCCAGGTGATCAGCCGGGCCCTGGAGGCGTGCGGCTACCGAGGCGAGCACGACATGGTCGTCCTGGCGGTCAGCGAGCTGGTGACGAACGCCCTGATCCACGGTGCCGGCGCGCCGGTGCTGCGCCTGAGCTGCCAGGAGCGGGGGGTGCGCCTTGAGGTCGCCGACTCCCGCCCCGAGCTGCCGCGCCCCCGTGAGCCTGACGCCGACGGCGGGTGGGGCCTGCACGTGATCGACCAGCTCGCCACCTGCTGGGGCATCTCCCCCCAACGGGGCGGCAAGGTGGTGTGGTGCGAGTTCGCGGCCCCACCCGCTCCGGCCCCGCCCGCCCCGGTCGCCGTCACCGGTGAGAGCGCGACCTGAGCTTTCGACCGCACCCGCCCGCCCGCCCACCCGCCATGGCCCTTCTCGCCGACACCGAGCCGTGCGTGCGATGCTGCACTATGCCTGAAGCGCGCCACCCCGAGCACGAGCTGTACGACAGCGAGGAGCGGTTCCGCCTGCTGGTGCAGAGCGTCGTCGACTACGCGATCTTCATGCTCGATCCCGGCGGGCGGATCGTCAGCTGGAACGCCGGAGCCGAGCGGATCAAGGGGTACGCCGCCCACGAGATCATCGGGCGGCACTTCTCGGTGTTCTACCCCCCCGACGACATCGCCGCGGACAAGCCGGGCACGGAGCTGGAGCTCGCCGTCGCCGACGGACGGCTGGAGGACGAGGGCTGGCGCCTGCGCCGGGACGGCACCCGCTTCTGGGCCAACGTCGTGATCACCGCCCTGTACGACGCGGACGGCAGCCTGCGCGGGTTCGGCAAGGTCACCCGCGACATGACCGAACGACGGAGCGCCGAGCGCGCCCTCGACGAGCGGGGCAGGCTGCTGTCCCACCTGATCCGCGCGCAGGAGGCCGAGCGGCAGCGCATCGCCTGGGACGTGCACGACGACACCATCCAGGCCATGGTCGCCTTCGGGATGCGCGTCCAGCTCATCGCCGACCGGCTGCCCGCCGAGCACGCCGAGGCGATGTCCCGGCTCGGCGACACCGTGAGCGCCACGATCGACCGGCTGCGCGACCTGACCTTCCGCCTGCACCCGCCGGAGCTCGACCACTCGGGGCTGCCCGAGGCGTTGTCCACCTACCTGGCGCACGTCGTCGCCGAGGCCGGCCTGACATGGGAACTGCGGCACGACCTCCGCCGCGAGCCCTCGCCGGAGATCGCGATCACCGTCTACCGGATCTGCCAGGAGGCCCTGACCAACGTGCTCAAGCACGCGCGGGCGAGTTCGGTGACGGTGTCGCTGTCGGCGGACGACCAGGGCCTGCTCGTCGGCGTCGCCGACGACGGCGTCGGCCCCTCCCCCGACGCGCCGGGCCGGCGTGAGCACTTCGGCCTGATCGAGATGCGTGAGCGGGCCGAGCTGGCCGGAGGCTGGTGGAGCATGGAGGCGGCGCCCGGCGGCGGCACCATCGTGCGGTTCTGGCTGCCCACGCCGCCCAGCGAAGCGTCGGCCGAGAGGTACCTGCCGCGATGAGCACGCCGCGGGGCAGGCACACCGTGCTGATCGGCGACGACCAGCCGATGATCCGCGACATCGTCCGCGAGGTCCTGGAGGCCGAGCCCGACCTCGCCGTGGTGGCGATGGCCGGCGACGCCGACGAGGCCATCCGGCTCGCCGAACGGCACCGGCCGGCCGTCGCCATCCTCGACGTGCGGATGCCGCGCGGCGGCGGGGCCCACGCCGCCCGCGAGATCCGGCGGTGCTCGCCCCTGACCCGTGTCATGGCGTTCTCGGCCTACGGCGACTCCGCCGTGGTCGAGGAGATGCGGCTGGCCGGGGCGGCGGAGTACCTGGTCAAAGGGGTGCCGAACGTCGCCATCGTGGCCGCGGTGCGGCGGCTGGCGGCCCTCGGCTAGACCGCCGGCCGGCGGCACCGCGGCCCTACGGCCGCGCGCGGGCCCGTACACGGCCGTCGGCGGACCGTACACGGCCGCGGGCGGGCCCGTTGGGCCCGTCCGACCGCGGGCGGGCCGTAAGGGTTCGCCGGCCCGCGGCGGGCTCCTCGCTCAAAGGCGCACCGGCAGCCGTGCCAGGCGCCAGGAGCCGGGGACCATCTCGCGCTCCAGTTCGGCCGGGTCGACGGCCAGGGAGAGGCCGGGGAAGCGGCGCAGCAGCGCCCCGAAGGCGACCTCGCCCTCCTGGCGGGCCAGCGCCGCGCCGAGGCAGTAGTGCAGGCCGGCGCCGAACCCGACATGGGTCTCCTTGTGACCCGCGTCGGCCTCGCGGGTGATGTCCAGCGTCTCGGGGTCGTCGAACCTGCGGGGGTCGTAGTTGGCGCCGACCAGGACCGCCATCACGGCGTCCCCCCTGCGCAGGGTGTGCTCGCCGATCTGGATTTCCTCGGCGGCGTAGCGGATGCGGGTGACGTGGACGGGGCCGCACCAGCGCATCAGCTCGTGGACCGCCCTGGGCGTCAGGGCGGGGTCCTTGCGGAGCAGGTCGAGCTGGTCGGGGTGGGTGAGCAGGGCGGCGGTGCCGTTGCCGATCAGGTGGGCGGTGGTCTCGTGCCCGGCCAGGACCAGCGTGAGCACCATCGTGATCATCTCGATGTCGCCGAGCCGGTCGCCGTCCTCGTCGTGGGCGCGGATCAGGCCGGTGAGCAGGTCGTCGGCGGGGGTGGCGCGACGGCGCTCGATGAGTTCCTGGATGTGGGCCACCATGTCGCGCAACGGCCCGTTAAGGTCGGAGGTCATCGAGGCGAGCCGACCGCCCCACTCGCGCCACTGCCCGCGGTCCTCCTCGGGGATGCCGACGAGCTCGCAGATGACGGTGATGGGCAGCGGGTAGGCGAAGTGCCGGATCAGGTCGACCACGCCGTCCTCGGCCGCTGCGCCGAGCTCGTCCAGCAGCCTCTCGGTGATCGCCTCGACCCTCGGCCGCAGGTCGGCGACCCGGCGCGCGGTGAAGGCGCGCGACACCAGCCGGCGCAGCCGCACGTGCTCGGCGCCGTCGGCGTCCAGGAGGCCCTCGACGACGTACTTGGCGTACTCCGGCTCGATGCCCCGGGCCGCGATCAGCTGGTCGCGGATGTTCCCGACCTCCATGCCGGGGACGCCGGCCGGGTCGTTGACGAAGCGGGTGTCGCTCAGCACGGTCTTGACGTCGTCGTACCTGGTGACCAGCAGCGCCGTCTGGTTCTCGCCATACAGCCGGACGAGAGCGAGCGGGCTCCGCTCCCGGATGCGGGAGTAGCCGTTGAACGGGTCCCGCAGCAGCTCGGGATCCATGAAGTCAACCGTGGGCAGGCCGGTGGCGGTGCCGTCGTCGGCTGAGGTGCTCATGATTGCCCTCCCGGGGCGTCAGTGGAGTTTCTGCCTTTCGATCTCCACACGGATGCGGTCGAGCAGCCGCTGGAGGTTCTCGATGATCCGCGGGGCCGCCGCGCCCGGCTCGCCGGGCTGCTCGAAGGACGAGCGGACGATATGCGCGAGCATGTCGGCCTTGGCGTGGACGCCGGAGGTGCTCAGCAGCACCAGCGGCTCGGCCATCAGGAAGCCCGCCATCACGGCGGAGAACGCGTGGAGTTGCAGGTCGGCGGGAACGTCGGAGTGGAGGACGCCGTGCTCGCGCAGGGTCTGGAAGTAGTGGTCGACGGTGCGCTCGCGCATGGCGATCAGGTCCCCGGCGATCACCGCCGCGCTGCGGGTCAGCGCGCCCAGGGTCTCGGCGTCGCCGGTGACGATCGCCGCGACGATGGGCTCCTCCTGCACCGCCAGGTAAGCCGTGCGCGCCAGGCGGCTGAGGCGGACGGCCTCGGGGTCGGCCCGCATCTCGCTCAGCATGCGCTCGATCAGCGTCGTCTGCGCGCGCATGAGCACCGTCAGGAAGAGCGCCTCTTTGGAGGCGAAGTGCAGGTAGACGGTGCCCTTTCCCACTCCGGCGCGGCGGGCGACGTCGTCGATGGTGATCCGCCGGTAGCCGTAGGCCACCAGCAGCTCGGCGGCGGCGTCCAGGATCTGCTCGGCCCGCCGCACGCGCACCGCGGCGTCGTCGACGTCTTCGACCCGTTTCATCCCCGCCCCCGTCCCCGTGCTGACCTCGTGACCAGATTTGAAATCTGGTCACAGGGTCAGGTTAACCCCGCGACGACGGCCCGGCAACCCCTCGGGCGCGGTGCGGGACGGCGGGTGTGGGCGTCCCGGCAAGCGGGCCGGGCCCGGGAAATGCGAAGACCCCGCCGGGACGAGCCTGGCGGGGTCCTACGCGTGCGAACCGGTGTGCGGGTCGCCTCTCGGCGAAATGCTCAACGCGGCTCCAGCCGAACGGTAGTCCGCGAAGGCGATAGGTGAGGCCCGGGGACACCGGACACACCGGTCACGAGTTATGTAACCAGTGATGCCCGGGGGATGTTCCCGGCGGACGGACGAATTCTCCGCCTGCCCCGGCCGCCACGGCGGCCCCGCCGGGGCCGGCGGATCAGGGGTCGGCGGATCAGCGGCCGGCGGCGCTGGAGATGAGCGCCCGGGGGTCGGCCGCCCCGGCCAGGACGCCGTCGGGGCGCACCTCGATCAGGTGGGCGTGCCCGAAGGATCCGCCGAAGGGAAGCTCCGGCGCCCGGTGGCCGCGCTCGCGCAGCCCTTCGGCCCAGGGGCCGCCGTGCTCGACCTCCACGGACGCCTCGTCGGGCTCGACCCAGGCGTCGAAGCCGGTGTGGCCGGGGCCGACGCGCCAGCGCGGCGCGGTGATCGTCTGGCCGGGCGACTGCCCGGCGACCAGCAGGCGGGTGACCATCTGCAGCGTGATCTGCGGCTGGGAGTCGCCCCCCATCGTCCCGAGGACGGTGCGCAGCGACCCGTCGGGCCGGGTGACCAGGACGGGGACGAGCGTGTGCGGCGGGCGGCGCCCGGGGCCGTACTCGGCCGGGTGACCGGGCTCCAGCGAGAAGCCGAGGCCCCGGTTGTGCAGGTTGATCCCGGTGGCCGGCTCGAACAGCATGCTGCCGAAGCCCGCCGCGTTCGACTGGATGAGCGACACGCCCATGCCCTCGCCGTCCACCGCGCACAGGTAGGTGGTGTCGCCCGGCGCGACCAGGTCGCGCAGGCGGGCCCGGCGGGACGGGTCGACCGCGGCCCGCCGCTCCGCCGCGGAGGCCAGCACGTCGTCAACCCGGGCGTTCTCGTGCAGCACGTCCAGCCGGTCGTGGCCGGCGGCGCGCGCCGCCTCGACGAGCAGGTGCGCCCACAGCGGGTCGTCGGGGTCCTCGGGCAGGCCGAGCCCCTCGGCGATCGCCAGCGACAGCAGCAGGAGGTAGCCCTGGGAGTTGGGCGGCATCGTCCACACGTCGTGGCCGAAGGCGTGGACGCCGATCGGCGCCACCCAGTCGGCGCCGGGGGTCGCCAGGTCGGCCTCGGTGTACTCGCCCTCGGCGCTGCCGCCCTTGGCGGCGTCCCGGCCCAGCGCGAGCAGGCCTTCGCCGAACGCGCCCAGGTAGAAGCCGTCGCGGCCGTCCGACGCCAGCGCCTCCAGCGCGCGGGCGACGCCGGGCCGCCGGATCAGGGCGCCCGGCTGCACCGCTCCGTCCACGCCCGGCAGCACCCCGGCGGCCGGGGCGAGCAGCGGGGAGGCGGGGAACCCCTCCCGGGCGTACCGGACGGCGGGCGCGAGCAGGTCGGCGAACGGCAGGCGCCCGTACCGCGCGTGCAGGGCGAGCCAGCCGTCGGCGCACCCGGGCACCGGGACCGACCTGATGTCCCGCTGGAACGGCATGCGCGGCTGCCCCTCGGCGCGCAGCCGCGCGGGGTCGGCGCCCGACCCCGCGCGCCCGGAGGCGTTCAGCGCCGCGGGCGCGCCGCCGCCCGTGTGCACGAGGGCGAACAGGTCGCCGCCGAGACCGCACGCCTGCGGCGAGGTGACCGCCAGCACCGCGTTCGCGGCCACCGCGGCGTCGGCCGCCGACCCGCCCCGGTCGAGCATGGCGACCCCCGCCGTGGAGGCGAGGTGGTCGATCGTGCAAACCATGCCGTACCTGGCGAACCGCGTTGCGTCCATGGTCAAACTGTACGACTCACCCGCCCTTCCTCCGGAACCGGCGGAGGCGCCCCGGGCGGTGGCGTCAGTGGCGGTGGGTCGCGTCGGAGTGCTGCGGGTCGGCCGGGTGCTCGAAGCCGTGGCGCAGGCGGACGCGCTCGGCGGCCCTGCGTTCCAGCCATCGGGCGAAGGCCCGCTCGACCGCCAGCGCGGTGAGCTCGGCGGCGATCTCCTCCCTGACCGTCTCGAACGGCACCCGCCCGCCCGGGTCGACGCCCTCCACCCGCACCGTCCAGGGCCCGCCGGGCCCGTCGACGGGCCCGGCCACCTCTCCCTCGCCTGCCGCGAAGACCGCCGCCTCCAGGGGGCCGGGCAGCTCCCCGCGCCGCACGCGCCCGAGGGACGCGCCTTCGACGCGGCTGACGTGCCGCGACTCCGGCCGCGTGTACCGGTCGAGGTTGCGGTCGTAGTACGCGCGCACCTCCCGCTCGCCGACGCCGACGCCGGCCGTGACCGCGCGGCGCAGCACCCGCGCCAGCGGCATCGAGGCCGTCACCGCCGCCACGACGCCCCCGGTGCGCAGCGCCGCCGTCAGGGTGAGCGAGGTGGGGGCGTCGCCGTCGTCCGGCGCGGCCAGCCCCCGGGCGGCGGCCTCCTGCTCGATGAGCGCCTCGGTGACCAGCACCTGCACCAGCCAGCGGCGCAGGTTGCGTCCCTCGGCGCTGTGGGGGTGCGGGAGCCGGGCGGCGAGCGGCCCCGCGCGCAGCGCCGCCTCGCGGGCGTCGACCTGCGCGACCGTGACGGCCCGCTCCCCCACCTCGGCCGCGATCGCCGCCTCTGGATGGACGGCGGAGATCACGGCAGGACCTCGATCTCGACGGCCTCGGTGTAGTGCAGCCAGCCGGCGCTCGCCAGCTTGACCACCGCCCACCAGCGGCCGGGCCGGGCGCCGGCGGGGGCCTGGACGTCGAAGCGGAGCCGGGCCTCCCCTCCCGCGGGGACGGCGACGCCGGTGTTCCACTCGGGGATCAGCTCGAAGGTGTGCCAGGGGCTGATGAGCTGCGCCTGCACCGACACCTCCGTGCGCGCCGGCGAGCGCAGCACCACCTCCACGGCGCCCGACGCCGTCTCCACGCCGCCGGGCGTCAGGCTCACCCGGGGCGTCGCGACCTCGACCTCCAGGCCCACCTCGTGGCGGCCCCCGACGTGCAGCCGCGTGACGTCCTCGTAGACCTGGCCGCCGTGGGAGGTGCGCGCACGCAGCCAGTACACGCCGGGCTCGGCGTCCTGCGGGGGGACCAGCCGGACCGGGACCGAGGCGTGGCCGCCCGGCGCCAGCGCGTACGGCCGCTCGGCCGGCTCGCAGGCCCAGCCCTCGGGCGCGAGCAGCGTGACGACGCCGGCCGCCTCGCCCTCGGTGAGCCCGGAGGCCACCGACAGCGACAGCTCGGCGGGGCCCGCGACCGGCAGGTCGGTCTCGGAGAGGTGGACCGCCACCGGCATGTTGCCCGCCGGGGCGGGCCCGGTGTCGTTCAGCCAGTAGCGGGTGTAGACCGGCTGGTAGGGCTCCCCCTCGGGGCCGAGCGCCGTGCCGGACGGCTCGGGCGCGGCCGACGGCGCGAGGGCCGCCGTGACCGTGGCGACCTGCATGCCGGTCAGCTTCAGCGCGGCGGCGTCCACCGAAGAAAGCGGGCGTTCGAGCAGGTCGGCCCGGTGCGCCTCGCCCAGCGGCAGCGTGGTCTCCACCCGGGCGTCGACCTCGTGGCCGGTCGCCTCGTACAGCCGCAGCGTGACGCCGTCGACGTCGCCGGGCTCGCGGCCGGAGGCCAGCGGGTTGCCCGCCGGCTTGAGCGCGGCCAGCACGACCTGCCCGGCCGGTTCGACCGACAGGAAGGAGCCGGAGGGCGCCAGCGGCCCCTCGTGCGCGGGCGCGGACACGGCGGCCAGCGGATGGTTGACGTCGTGCCCGTGCGGCACCAGGCCCGCCTGACGCCAGTCGCCCGCCCCCGTGACCAGGGAGTACTCGAACGAGTGGGTCCAGTGCTGGAGCTGGAAGTTGGCGCCGTCGGGCGTGGTGCGCCGCGGCGGGTCGATCCACACGCCGGACGGCCACCCGGTGCACGAGCGCAGCAGCGACAGGTGCAGGGCGCCGCCGGAGTCGACCGCGAAGCCGGGGACGCCGCGGTTGATCACGCCCACGGTGTAGTCGTCGAGCGCGGGCTCGGTGAGCGTGGCCAGCTCCGACGGCTGCGCGACGTCGATCACGGCGTCGTCCAGGTCGGCGACGAGCTCCTCGGCCGCCCCCTCGCCCGCGACGATCAGCACGGGCAGCGCGCGCGGCCCGGTGAGGTCGGCGCTGGGCACCCAGACCTTCTCCAGCGGCTCGGACGCGGGCACCCACACCCGCGCGCGCCCGTCCGCCGCGAGGCGGCGGCGCAGCAGCTCGCCGTAGCCGGGGTCGGACTCCTCCAGCACGCGGGCGACGAACGGGTTCTGCTCGGGCGTGCCGAGCGCGATGCGCACGTCGGGCAGGTTGGAGTCGACGCTGAGGTCGCCGTACCGGGGGCCGGGGGCGGTGGAGCACGTGGCGGTCACGCCCTTGCGGACCAGCGCCACCGCCAGGTCGCGCGGCTCACCGCCGATGATCTCGGCGATGCCGATGGCGCGGGCGCCGATCGGGGTGCCGTCCTCGTCGCGCAGCGCGACGCGGGCGGTCGACGACAGCGCGAACCAGTTGCCCGCGGGGTTGTCCAGCGTCCAGGGGTGCAGGCCGGAGTCGACGTCGATGAGCCCGAAGCCCCGGCCGACCACGGCGTCGCCGACCTCGCTCACCGGCAGCGCGCCGGGGACGCGGGCGGGCCAGCGCAGCCGGACGAGCTGGTCGGCGCCCCGGAAGTCGAGGCGGGTGTCGCAGTCGACCCGCTCGACTCCGTGCCACAGCGTGATGCGCTGGGTGTAGCCGACCTCGCCCACCCGGCCGGTGACCGTGACCCGCTCGCCGAGCGCGCAGGTCTCGACCGCCACCGAGGCCGCGGGCGCCCCGGCGGAGCCGGTGACGGTGCCCTTGGGCACCAGGTGCCACGGGCCCTCGTGGAACTCCGGGTGCGCCGGGTACTCGTCGTACACGAGCAGCTCGTTGCCGACGCGGCCGGGCTGCAGCAGCTCGCGGTCGGCGGCGACGTCGTAGAACCGCGACACGCACCCGCCCCGGGCGGGGTCGACCTCGATCAGGTGGGTGCCGTTGGTGAGGCTCAGCCCGTCGCGGGTGGTCCAGCCGACCGGCGCGGCGTCCGGCGCCGCCTCGGTGAGCGGCTCGGCGCGCAGGGTGCGGCGGCCCAGCGGCGGCACCGGCCCGGCCGGCACGACGACGTCGACCGCCGCGAGGCCGCCGTCCTCGTCGTACTCGGCGTTCTCCAGCAGCACGGGCAGCTCGCCCGCGTCGGGGTCGCTCACGCGGACGCCGTACGCGCCGCGCCCGGGCAGCGCGAGCCGGACGCGGACGAGGTCGGTGCGCTCCCACGACGAGGGGTTCCACACCACCACGGCGAGGCCGTCGCCGCGGGTGTCCACGCGGGCGGTCAGCTCGCCGAGCGAGGCCCGGAGCACGCCCTCGCCGAGGTCGTGGGCCTCGCGCCAGCCGGTGAGCAGGTCGAGGTACACCTGGTCGGACTCGGAGCCGGTGATGGCGTCGTGGTGCGCGCCGTACACGAGCTGCCGCCAGGCCTTGTCGAGCGCGGCGTGCGGGTAGCGGGCGCCGGTGGTGACGGCGGCGATCGTGGCGAACTTCTCGGCGTCGGCGACCAGCGACTCCGCGGACCGCTGGGCCTGCTTGGTGTCGATGTAGGAGACGTCCTTGCCGGTGTACACCGGGTTCATGTCGCGGGTCTGCGGCGAGGGCGCGGTGAGCGTGGCGCGGACGGCGTCGAAGAACTCCCGGGGCAGCCCGCAGACGAAGCGCGGCGACACGTAGCGCGCGTTCCAGTCGCGGTGGATCTCGGTGACCCACTTGTTCGGCGGGGAGTAGTCGGTGCCGACGGGCAGCAGCAGGTTGCGCGTCGCCGCGACCTTCTTCAGCCGCACGAACAGCTCGTACACGGCCTCCTCGGCGGTGGCGAGGTCGGCCGCGGCGTCCATCCACCAGCCGGCGCTGTAGTGCGCGGGCATGTAGTGGGTGAGCACGCCGTTGCCGGACGGCGCCAGCCACTCGAACTCGGCGGGGAACTGCATGCCGGTCGGGTCGCCCCAGCCGTCGCGTTCCAGGTCGCGGCCGGTGAGCATCGGGCCCCACTGGTGGTACGGGCCGCGCGCCCAGGAGCTGGAGGTCAGGCCGGCCTCGGCGATCAGTCCGGGGAACTGCGGGTCGTGGCCGAACACGTCGAGCTGCCAGGCGGTCGCCGGGTCGCCGCCGACGATGTCGCGCTGGAAGCCGACCCCGTAGACGATGTTGCGGATCGTCGACTCGGCGGAGGTGAGGTTGGTGTTGGGCTCGTTGTAGGTGCCGCCCATCAGCTCCACGCGGTTCTCGGCCATCAGGCGCCGCAGGTGCTCGCGGTCTTCGGGGTGGGCGTCCCAGTACGGCTTGAGGTAGTCGACCTCGGCGAGCACGAACTTGTAGTCGGGGTCGCGGCGTGCGGTGTCCAGGTGCTCGCGCATCAGGGCGAACCCGGCGTTCTGCCGGTCGTTGCGGAACCGCTGCGCGACCTCCCCGGCCTCGTTCCAGGTGGTGGTGTAGGCGGCCTGGGTGTTCCACCACACCGGGTCGTAGTGGAAGTGCGGCACCATCCACACCGTCCAGCCGGGCTCGGCCACGACGAGCTCCCCGGTGGCCGCGGCGTCACCGGCCGTCACCTCGACGGGGATGCGCGTCCCGGGCGCGGCGTCCGCCGACACGCCGACCTCCACGGGCCGCCGGGCCGTCCGGCCGGCGCCGGAGACCCCGGGGCCGGTGACCCGGACCTCGACCTCGCCGGGAGGCCCGTCGAGATGCACCCGGACGACCTGCCCGGCCTCGACGAAGAGCTCGGTGGATTCCACGCTGGTGATACGCAAGGGTCAACCCTTCACTGATCCGGCGAAGCTGAAAGATCCGGCGAGGTACTTGTTCACGGCGACGTAGAGCAGCACCGCCGGCGCTGTGTAGATGATCGAGAAGGCGGCCAGCTCGCCGTAGGCGACCTGCCCGTACTGGGAGAAGAAGGTGTAGATGGTGACGGCGGCCGGCTGCTTCTCCGGCGTGTCCAGCAGGACGAACGGGACGAAGAAGTTCCCCCACTGCGCGACGAAGACGAAGATGGCGACGACCGCGACGCCGGGGGCCATCAACGGGAGCACGACCCTGGCGAGCGACTGCACCCAGCCGGCCCCGTCGACCCAGGCGGCCTCCTCCAGGCTGACCGGCACGCCGTCCATGAAGTTCTTCATCATCCAGATGGCGAACGGCAGCGAGCTGGCCGCCAGGAACAGCACCATGGCCGGGACCGACCCGTAGAGGTTGAACCGGAAGAACATCGAGTAGACCGGCACCATGATCGCGGTGACCGGCAGCCCGGTGGTGAACAGCAGCGTGAGCATGAAGTGGCGCTTGTACCGCAGCTTGTAGCGCGACAGCGGGTAGGCCGCGAGCCCGGCGACCAGCACGGTGACCAGCGCGGTGCCGCCGGAGATGGCGATCGAGTTGAGCACCGGCAGGTAGATGGTCTCCCAGTTCATCACCGCGCGGAAGTTCACCAGCGAGAACTCGAAGGTCGGCTGGGCGGTGAGGTTGGCGCCGGGCTGCAGCGAGGCGAGGACCACCCACAGGAACGGGCCGAGGAAGGCCAGGGTGATCAGCGCGAGCGCGAGCAGCGCGGCGCCGCGGGCGGCTACGCGGGTCATCGGACCTCCCCTTGCGGCCTCGGGCGGAGACGGGCGGACGCGCGGGCCATCAGGCGTCCACCTTGATCATGCGGAGGTAGACCAGCGAGAAGAGCCCGCCGATGACCAGCAGCACCAGCGCCATCGCGCTGCCGTAGCCGATCTCGAAGTACCGGAACGCCTGCTCGTACATGTACAGCGGCGTGGTCTGGCTGGCCGTTCCGGGGCCGCCGCCGGTGAGGGCGTAGATCAGGCCGAAGGCCGCGAGGGTCTGCAGCGTGATGAGCATGAGGTTGGACAGGATCGAGCGCCGGATCAGCGGCAGGGTGACGTGCAGGAACCGCCGCCAGGTGGTGGCGCCGTCCACCGACGCGGCCTCCAGCAGGTCGCCGGGCACGTCGGACAGCGCCGCCGAGTAGACGAGCATGGAGAACGCGGTGCCGCGCCACACGTTGGCCAGGATGACGGCGATCATCGGCGCGGTGAACAGCCACTCCTGCGAGACGCCGAAGCCGCCGAGCAGCTTGTTGAGCGTGCCCTCCTCCGACAGGAACGCGAACCAGCAAGCGGCGGCGACGACCTCGGGGACCACCCAGGCGGCGACCACGACGCCGTTCACGACGCTGCGGGTCACCCGCCCGCGCCCGCGCTGCAGCAGGGCGATCATCAGGCCCAGGGTGTTCTGCCCGATCACGGCCGACCCGATGACGAACACGAAGGTCAGGACGAAGGAGTTGCGGAAGTCCTCGTCGCCGAACATCTTGACGAAGTTGTCCACGCCGATGAACCGGGAGTTCACCGAGGCCGCGCCGGTCAGCGTCTCGTTGGTGAACGAGATGTAGACGCTCCACAGGATCGGCCCGGCCATGAAGATGACCAGCAGGACCAGCGCGGGCGCGAGCGGCACCAGCCAGCGCAGGGTCCGGCCGCGCCGGCGGCGCGGCTCCCCCCCGCGGGGGGAGCCGGCCAGCCGGGACGGCGTCGCCGTCGTGACGGTCATGGGGCCGAGATGACCTTGTCGGGGCCGCCGACGACGCCGGGCAGTGCGTCGGCGTACTCCTTGGCCGCCTGCTCGGGGGTCTGCGAGCCGGTGGTCATGGCCTCCATGGCCTCCTGCACCTGCGCGGAGACCTTCGGGTACACCTCGTACGCCGGGCGGTAGTGCGTCACCGACGCCAGGTCGGTCCAGAACTTCACGCTGGGGTTGCCGGCGGTGTACTTCGGATCGGCGGCCACGTCCTTGCGCGGGGTGAGGTCACCGGACCCGACCGAGTAGGTGAGCGTGTTGTCCTTGTTGGTGACCACGCTGATGAAGTCGAACGCCGCCTTCTTGTTCTTGGCGTAGGAGCTCATCGCCATGACCCAGCCGCCCGACATGCTGACCGCGCCCGGCTCCTCGCCGTTCTGCGTGGGCATGGCCGTCCAGCCCATCTTCTCGGTCCACTCGGGCCACGGCTTGGTGCTGGTCTCCTTCCACGAGGCGGCCGACCAGGCGCCGTCGAGGCTGATGCCGAGCTTGCCCGCCGGGAACCAGTCGAGGTTCATCTTGTCGGCCAGCTTGGGGTTGAACGCGTCGGCCTGCTTGGGGCCGAGCTCCTCGCGGTAGATCGTGTTGATGAAGGCCAGCGAGTCGTTGATGCCCTTGCCGGAGGCGACCCACTTCTTCTGGGCGTCGTCGTAAAGCGTGCCGCCGGGGGTGCCGTAGAGCAGCATCTCGAAGCCCTGCATGGTGGCGGCCTCGCCGTGCGGCTTGGTGGAGTACATGCTGAACGGGACGGCGTCGGGCACCTTCTGCTTGATGGCGCGGGCCGCGGCCAGCACGTCGGCCCAGGTCTTGGGCTCCCAGGGCACCGGCAGGCCCGCCTTGGCGAAGACGTCCTTCTGGTACCAAAGGCCGCGGGTGTCGGTGCTGATGGGCACGCCGTAGATCTTGCCGTCGGGGCCCTTGGCGGCCTGCTTGACCGAGTCGGCGTACTGCGACTGCCAGTCGGGCCAGGAGCCCAGGTACTCGTCGAGCGGGGCGAGCTTGCCCGCGGCGACGTCGGCGTTCACCTGGAAGGTGTCGTGCAGGTACACGTCGGGAGCCGAGTCGGCGGAGCGGTTCAGCAGGGCCAGCTTGGTGTAGTAGACCTCGTTGTTGCCCTGGACCGGCGTCAGCTTGATGGTGACGCCCTTGTTCGCGGCCTCGTACTGGCTCTTGGCCTGCTTGAGCACCTTCTCCATGTGGGGCCAGGTGGGCTCGACCTTGTACAGCACCTCGATCTCGTTGGCCGCGCCCTGGCCCTCTCCGGCCGTGTCACCACCGCAGGCACCGGCGGTCGCGGCCACCGCGACCGCCAGTGCCGAGGCCACCATCGCTCGTCTCATCGGACTCCTCCTCCGGCCTTGGCGCCGACCACTGGTGCCCGGCGGGGGCCCCGACCCCCACGCCGGAGTGGTCCGCCGACCGTGTTTCGGCCGTGTTTCTTCGGGTGAACGAGAACCTAAGTCACTCTGATTTACTAAGTCAACGGTCTGTGCGATATTGCCGGGGGACCTCAAGGACGCCGGGAGTCGTACATGCAGATGGGCACCAATCTGCCGAAAGTGGGCACCTACAACCGCGCCGTGGTCCTTGAGGCGATCCAGGTCTCCGACGGCATCAGCCGCGTCCAGATCGCCGAGCGCGCCGGCCTGACCGCCCAGACGGTCTCGGTCATCGTGCGCAAGCTCCTGGAGGAGGGGCTGGTCATCGAGGACGGCTCGCTGCCCTCGCAGGGCGGCAAGCCGCGCACGATCCTGCGGGTCGACCCCTCGGCCGGGTACGCCGTCGGCATCCACTTCGACCCCGGCGCCATCTCGTACGTGCTCGCCGACCTCGCCGGCGAGCCCGTGGCCGAGCTGCACGCCGACGTGCGTCCCGGGCTCGTCCCGGAGGAGGTCATCCGCCTGATGGCCGAGACGGCGCGGCGGATGCTGCGTCAGGCGGGCGTCCCGGACGCCAAGGTGCTCGGCATCGGCCTGGCCTGCCCCGGGCCTCTCGACGCCGACGGCGTGATGAACTACCCGCCGCGCCTGTCCGGGTGGGATCACGTGCCCATCAAACGCCTGCTGGAGGAGCACACCGGCTTCCCGGTGACGTTCGACAACGACGCCTCGGCGGCGGCGATCGGCGAGCGCTGGGCCGGCCTGGCCCGCTCCACGCCGAGCTTCGCCTATCTGTACCTCGGCACCGGCATCGGCGGCGGGCTGTTCCTGGAGAACCAGATCTACCGGGGCCGTTCGCTGAACGCCGGCGAGTTCGGCCACATCACGGTCGTGCCCGACGGGCCCGCCTGCTACTGCGGCAACCGCGGCTGCGTCGAGGCCGTCTGCTGCCCGAGCGCCATCGAGGCCACGGTGCGCGCGCGCCTGTCGGAGGGCGCCGGCAGCACGCTCTCCGGCGGCCCCGCCGACCACACGGCCATCTGCGCCGCCGCCGCGGCCGGCGACCCGCTGGCCCGCGAGGTCATCGACGAGGTGGCGGCCCGGCTCGCCGACGCCGCCGTGAGCATCGTCAACATGCTCGACATCGACCTGCTGGTCCTCGGCGGCCCCGCCACGCGCGACGTCGCGGGCATCTACCACGACGTGATCGCCGAGGCCGTCGCCACCCGCCCGCTGGCGCGCCGCCTGCACCGCGTGCAGGTCGAGATCTCTCCCCTGGCCTCCGACGCCGCCGCCATCGGCGCCGCCTCCCTGGTCTTCCACGCCACCTACGCCCCCCGCCTCGGCGCCCTCACCTCCTGAACCCGCCGATGACCCACCGGACCACCCACCTCCGTAGCGACGAGGAGCCCATGACATCCCACGTGCTGGCCGCCGACATCGGCGGCACGAAGCTGGCGGCGGCGCTGATCGCCGAGGACGGATCCGTACTGCGCCGCAAGGAGGTGCCCACCCCCGCCGCGCCGCCCGGCGGCTCCGAGGTGGTGAGCGACGCCCTGACCCGTCTGCTGCGCGAGATGACCGGCGACGCCCCGCCGGTCGCGGTGAGCGTGGCGTCGGCCGGCCCGCTCGACCCCCGGGCGGGCACGGTCAGCCCGGTCAACATCCCCGCCTGGCGCGATTTCCCCGTGCTGGCACGGGTGTCGGAGGTCGTCCCCGGCGTGCCCGTCCGGCTGATCGGGGACGCCGTCGCGGCGGCCGCCGGCGAGCACTGGCGCGGCGCCGGCCGGGGCAGCGACTCCATGCTGGGCATCGTGGTCTCCACCGGCATCGGCGGCGGCCTCGTGCTCGGCGGCGCCCCGTTCACCGGCCCGACCGGCAACGCCGGCCACATCGGCCACGTGGTGGTCGATCCCGGCGGCGCCCGGTGCCCGTGCGGCGCCACCGGCTGTGTCGAGACCATCGCGAGCGGCCCGTCCATGGTGCGCTGGGCCCACGCCCACGGCTGGACGGGCGCCGACGCCCGCGACCTCGCCGAGGCGGCCCGCACCGGCGACACCACCGCCGTGGCCGCCTTCCACCGCGCCGCCGCGGCCCTGGCGAGCGGCATCGTCGCGGTGGCCGCCCTGTGCGACCTCGACCAGGTCGTCATCGGCGGCGGCGTGGCCGGCGCCGGGGACGTCCTGTTCACCCCGCTCCGCGACGCCGTGGCCGCCCGCGCCCACATGGCCTTCATCCGGCGTCTGCGCATCGCCCCCGCCGCCCTGGGCCGGGACGCCGGCCTGGTGGGCGCCGCCCGCATGGCCCTCCCGGCGTGACCCGCCGCGAACCGGAAATCGCGCCCCAAGGCCATATCGCGCGGGCGTGGCCGACCGGATACGGATGACGAATGGTCACACGCGAGCGAACGCGCGATAAACCGACTCCGCCCCCCATGTCAGGAACATTCGGATCTGCTTAGGTACGCAGGGGTAGCCTGGCTGATGTGCCGAGTGTATTCATCAGCCACACGTCGGACATGGCTGAATACCCCGCGGGCAAGTCGTTTGTTCAGTCGGCTGTGGACGCCGTGGTTCGCGCGGGCCTGGTACCGGTGGACATGTCATATTTCCCGGCGCGCGGGATGCCTGCGGCCGACTACTGCCGCGACCGGGTCGCCGGCTGTGATTTCTACGTCGGCGTCATCGGATTCCGTTACGGCACCCCGGTGCCCGGCGCGGACGTCTCCTATACCGAGATGGAATTCGACACGGCCGCCGCGCTGGGCATCCCCCGCCTCGTGTTCCTGCTTGACGAGGAGGCGCCGCTGCCGCCGCGCCTGGTCGACAGGGACCGCACGGCCGTCGACGCGCTCCGCCGTCGCCTGCTGGACGCGGACCTCGTCCTCGGCATGTTCTCCTCGGCGGACGACCTCGGCGGCCGGGTCCTCCACGCCGTCGTCGACTGCCAGGACGCGAGTGCGGGACGGGACTCGCCCGGGGCGCCGGAGGACGACTCGTTCCCGGCCGCCCGGCGCTCGTACCTGGAGAAGCTGGAGCAGCGTTACCGGCGGCTCGACCTGGAGGTGCTGACCCCGGCCGAGCACGACGACCAGATGCCCATCCTGCTCCGTTCGGTGTTCGTCGCCCAGAACGTCCGGGCCGACCCTCCGCCCATCGAGCTGTCCAAGGAGCTGTGGCGGCGCCTGCTGAGCGCCGAGGAGATCGCGGAGAAGGACCTCCCCGAGGGCCTGGACCCCGACAGGATCGCCCAGGCGCGCACAACCTACAGCAAGAAGCCGATCCGCCCGGTGCTGGAGGTCCTCCGCGAGCCGGGCAACAGGCTCGTGGTGCTGCTCGGCGACCCCGGAGCCGGCAAGTCCACGCTGGCCAGGTACATCCTGCTGGAGATGGCCGGCCACGAGACGACGCCCGGCGCCTGGACCGAGCTGAAGGGCTGGCTCCCCCTCCTCATCGAGCTGCGCCAGTACGCCGACGCGCGCAGCCGGTGCGAGACGTTCCTCGCCTACCTGGAGCACCTCCACCGCACCGAGCGGGCGGGCTTCCCCGCCGAGGCGCTGGACCGGTATCTCCACGAGGACGGCAGGGCGCTGGTCGTCTTCGACGGCCTGGACGAGCTGTTCGACCCCAAGGAACGCGAGATCGTCACCCGGCAGATCGCCGGCTTCGCGGCGCGCTACCCGAAGACCCGGATCCTGGTCACCAGCCGCATCATCGGCTACCGCCGCACCGAGCTGCACAACGCCGGGTTTCAGCACCACACCCTGCAGGACCTGGACAAGACGCAGATCGAGGAGTTCATCACCCGCTGGTACGACCTGGCGATGCACGACCGCCGCGAGGAGGTCCACCACCGCCGCGACCGCCTGATGCGTGCCACCGACGAGTCACCGTCCATCCGCGAACTGGCCGGGAACCCCCTCCTGCTCACCATCCTGGCCATCATCGGCCGCCGCAGGGAGCTGCCCCGCGAACGCCGCGCCGTCTACACCCACGCGGCCGACGTCCTGGTGGAGCACTGGGACGTCAACCGCCATCTGGAGGACGCGAGCATCCCCGCCGGCTACATGGACAGCGAGGACAAGAAGGAGCTCCTGCGGCGGGTCGCCTGGCGCATGCAGAGCGGCCGAGCCGGCCTGGCCGGCAACCACATCCGCCGCGAGGACCTGCTGGAGGAGTTCATCGGCTACCTGGTGACCCGCTACCAGACCGATCACCTGACCGCCAAGCGCATCGCCCACACCATGCTCGACCAGTTCCGCGAGCGCAACTTCATCCTCAGCCTCTACGGCGGCGGCGTCTACGGCTTCGTCCACCGCGCCTTCCTGGAGTTCTTCTGCGCCGACGAGATAGTCCGCCGCTTCCAGAACAAACGCGAATGGGACCCCGCCCAGCTCACCTCGGAGGTCTTCGGCCGCCACTGGCCCGACCCCGCCTGGCGAGAGGTCCTCCTCCTGGTAGCCGGCATGATCGACGAACGCTTCACCGCCCGCATAGTCGACTACCTGGCAAGAGAGGCCAACCCCCTGTGGCCGAACACCGGCGACGACGAGGCACCGCAGAACCTGATCCTGGCGGCGGGCTGCATCGCCGAGATCCGAAACCTGGGAGCGATGGAAGCTCAGGGAATCGACATCCTCGAAGCGATAATCACCTGGCTGGAGCGCGCCGAGGACACCTACCTCGCCGACCTCGACGGATTTCTCCAGGACATGGTCATACCTCTGCTGAGATCCGTGCGCCCGCACTGGCCAGGGCGTGATCACTATCTTTCGTGGTTCCTCACCCGGGGACGGCGGATCACCTCCTCGGAGGTCCCCGCGATCACCCGTAAGATCGCGGTCGCCCTCTCGCCTTCCGACCAGCGCCTGAGAGAGCTCCTCCGCCGCGAGGCGATCACGGCGCACGACGAGCATCTGCGCAAGGGGGCGATCCACGCTCTGACCGAGTGGCGGGACGATCCGGAGACACTGCGCGTCCTCATGGAACGCGCCACGACCGATCCGGCATGGCGGGTGCGGGCCGCCGCGCTCCGGGTGATGGTGGAGCACTGGGCGGACGCCCCCGGCACCCTGCCGCTGCTCGAAGAGCGGGTTGTCGCCGATCCCCACTGGCAGGCGCGCCAGGCCATGATCTGGACAATCACCGGGCATCGCCACCGCTATCCCGGGTTACTGCCCCTCCTTCGAGGGAGTGCCGCCGGCGACCCCCATTGGCAGGTACGCCAGACAGCCCTTCAGAGCCTCGCGGAAGGCTGGCGCGACGACCCCGGCACACTGCCGCTTCTCAAAGAAAGCGCCACCACCGACCCACACGAAAACGTCCGGACAACAGCACTACAAGCCATAGCCGGAAACTGGCGCGACGAACCCGACACCCTCTCAATGGTCCGCCACAACGCCGCGGCCAATCCGGACTCGCAGACGCGCCAGGCGGCCCTTCAGAGCCTCGCGGAAGGCTGGCGCGACCACCCCGGCACACTGCCGCTTCTCAAAGAAAGCGCCACCACCGACCCACACGAAAACGTCCGGACAACAGCACTACAAGCCATAGCCGGAAACTGGCGCGACGAACCCGACACCCTCCGATTACTGCGCGATCGCGCAGTAATCGATCCGCACCATCACACACGCACAGTGGCGATCCAGGCGGTCGCGGGCGGCTGGCGCGACGCCCCGGCCACCCTTCCATGGCTGAAGGAACGCGCCATCCTCGATCCCTACCACTGGGCCCGGCACACAGCGGTCACCGCCGTGGCCGCCGGCTGGCGGGGCGAACCAGACACACTCGCCTGGCTCAGCCAGATCGCCACCACCGACACCGACGAGGTCGTACGAACAGCCGCACTGGAGGCCGTCGCGAACGGGTGGCCGAAGGAGCCCGGCACCCTGCCGCTCCTTCTCGATCGCGCCGTCACCGACACCCACCACCAGACACGTGCGGCAGCCGTCCAGGCGGTCGGGGACGGCTGGCGCGACGCCCCGGGCACCTTGCCATGGCTGAAGGAACGCACCGCCGTCGAGCCTCACTACTGGACCCGCCGCGCGGCGGTCACCGCCATCGCCGCAGGCTGGCGCGATGCCCCGGACACACTCGCCTGGCTCAGCCAGATCGCCACCACCGACGCCGACGAGGATGTGAGAACCTCCGCGCTGCAAGCCATCGCCAAGGACTGGCGTGACGAACCAGGCACCCTGCCGTTGCTCCGTGATCGCGCCGTCGCCGATCCCCACCAGCTAGGACGCGCGGCCGCGCTTCGTGCGACGGCCAAATGGTGGCGCGAGGAACCGGCCACCCTGCCCTGGCTCAGGCTGCGCGCCGTCGCCGACCCCCACTGGCGCGTACGCCAAGTCGTGGTTGAGCTCGTCGCCGGAGGCTGGTACGACGACACCGGCCTGCTGCCCTGGCTCCGGCGACGCGCCGTCGCCGACCCCGACGAGGACGTGCGGACCACCGCCCTTCAAGCCGTCGCCGAAGGCTGGCGGGACCACGCCGGCACCCTGTCCTGGCTTCGACGGCGCGCGCGCCGTGACGGCGACAGCCGGGTGCGCCTGGCGGCCGTCAAGTCCGTCGCCGCCGGTTGGCGCGACCATCCCGGGGTCGTGGACTGGTTGAAGGGAGAAGCACTGGACGGCGTCGAGGCGATCAGCAGCGAGACACTCAGCCTGTTGGGCTCGACCTACCAAGATAGTCCTGAGATCTCGCGATGGTTACGAGAGCTGGTCGCCTCAGACCGCGATCCTGAGACACGGGCCGCGGCGCTGGAAGCCGGCGCCGCGACGCTGTCCGGCGACGACGCCATCTCCGCGCTCCGGTACATGGCGGTCACGGACAGGGACTGGGAGGTGCGCCGTTCCGCCATACGAGTGCTCTACCAATCGCAGACGATGGGAGATTCCACCTATCTGGCCGGGGACCCGCACTGGAAAGTGCGCCGGACCGCCATCCTGGATGCCCCGTTGTACGGAGCCCGTTTCTCGGACCTCATCACCTACATGCACGGGCACGCGGCCGGGGACCCGCACTGGGAGGTCCGCCGCGCGGCGATTCAACGCCTGCCGTTCGTCAACGACGTCCCGGAACTCACGTCTTTACTGCGCGGATGCTCGGTGGGCGACCCCCACTGGCAGGTCCGCAGGAGCGCCGTCCAGCGTCTCGGCGTGTCACGGCTCGACCCGGAGACCTCCTCGTTCCTGCGAGAGCGCCTGACCGAGGACCCGCACTGGGAGGTCCGCCGCACCGTCGTCCAGCGTCTCGCCGTGTTCAGCCAACGCGAGCCGGACACCTTGGCTCTCCTGTGTGAACGCGCTGTCGAAGACCCCCACGCGGAGGTCCGCCGCACCGCGGTCAACGAGATCGCCGAGGTCGGGGCCGACGACCACGCCTCGTCAGCCTGGCTGCGCGGCCGGGCCCTCGGCGACGGAGACGACGCCATCCGCATAGCGGCCCTGACGGCGATGGTTCACCGTCCCAGCCCTCGCTCCGGCAAGCGGTCCCTGGTGGTCGGCGTCGCTCTCGAGGATCAGAGCTGGAAGGTGCGGCAAGCCGGGGTGAGCCTTCTGGGGCGCTACTGGCCGGACGCCGACACGCTGATCCTGCTCAGGGCGCGGGCCGTGGCCGATGACGATGAGGATGTCCGGGCCGCGGCCCTCACCGCCGTCGCCCTCGGGGGGGTCGACCACGACGACGTCGTGTCCTGGGTGCGCGTTCGCGCGGTGCGGGACGTCGATGGCGTGGTGCGCAAGACAGCCCTGGAGCTTGTCGCACGCGTCTGGCCGGAGGCGCCGTGGGCCTTGACGTTCCTCCGGGAACGCGGGCTTCTCGATGAAGAGTGGGAAGTGCGTCAGGCGGCCGTGGAGGTTCTCGGGATGATCGGGGCGGACGAGCCGGGCGTCGTCTCGTGGATCCGCGATCGGGCCGAGCATGACCGTCATCGGCAGGTCCGCCGCACGGCCCTTCAGGTGTACGCGCGGCTGGCCTCGGATGAGGAGACCACCCTGGCCTGGTTGCGCGGGCTCAGCGCCACCGACGGAGACGCCGAGGTCCGCGGCGCCGCGATCCAGGCCGCGGCGGCCGGGTGGCGGGACGACACGGGCATGTGCGACTGGGTGCGGACCTTCGCCACCGACTCCCGCGACGAGGACGTCCGTGCCGCCGCCCTGGCCGCGCTGGCCGGCGGGTGGCCCGACCCGGCCGACGTCCTGCCCCTGCTCACGCGGCAGGCGCGTACGAGTCACCGGTGGGACGTCCGGCAGGCGGCCGTGCAGGCGCTGGCCGACACCTGGGCCGAGAACGGCGAGGTGCACACGCTGGTGAGGACGAGCGCGCGGGAGGAGCCGGACTGGCGGGTGCGCGCGTCCGCGCTGCGAACGCTGGCGGGGCTGTGGGCCGACGAGCCGGACACGCTGCCCCTGCTGCGCGAGCGGGCGTCCGCCGACCGGCACGGGAGGGCGCGGCAGGCGGCTCTGCGGGAGGTCGCCCAGCGGTGGGTCGACCACGACGCGACCTATCCGCTCGTCCTCGATCGGGCCGCGCGCGACGACGACGCCCGGGTGCGGTGCGCGGCCGTCGAGTCGCTGGTCAACCAGTGGAGCACCCTGGAGCCCACGCTGAGTCTCCTGCGCGAGCTGGCCGCCGCCGACGTCCACTGGAAGGTCCGCCGAGCGGCCGTCGAAGGGATCGCCGGCATACGCGGGGAGTCCCCGGACACCTTCGCCTGGCTGCGCGACAGCGTCATGCTCGACCCGAGCCCGGCCGTGGCGGCGAGCGCCGTCGACCTCGCCGGCGTCGGACGACCGCCGGACGAGACGGTCGTGGCGTGGCTGCACGAGCGGACCACCCCGGCCGAGCACTGGTTCGTCCGCGAGGCCGCCATCCGGCGCATCACCCGCGCCGGAACGCCGCCGGATACCGCCGTGTCGTCGTGGCTGGACGACCAGCCGGGCAGCTCATGGCGCGTGAGACGCGCCGCCTTGGTGACGACGGCCCTTCGCCGCCACGAGGATCCCGCCGTCCTGCCGTGGATCCGGCGCTTCGCCGATCACGACCCGCACCCAGGCGTCCGCGAGGACGCCGTCCGCCTCCTCGATCACCTGATCTCGGACGAGCCGTCCAGCCGGGAGGATGGACGCGGCGGTTAGTGCCTAGAACACCATGCCGCGCGTAGAAGAGCCCCGGAGGCGAATACCTCCGGGGCTCCTCGTGGCGACGCGGGTCAGGAGGCGACGCTCTCCAGTCGGGACACGACTCGGGAGAGAAGATCACGAATCTCTACCTGCCCGGCCTTCAGCTCGCCGATGTCGTCACGCATCAAGGCGGCGTTCCGCTCCAGGCTGGTCAGGGCTCTGGAGTGGCCGGCCAGCACGATGCTCTGAGTCTCCAGGAGGCGGGAGTGCTCGGCCAGCACCGTGGAGTGCTCGGCCAGCACCGTGGAGTGCTCGGCCAGCACCGTGGAGTGCTCGGCCAGCACGACGCTATGAGAGCGCAGGGTGTCCTTGATGTCGGTGAGGTCGGCCTCGACGGTGTGCACTCGTTCTTCGAGGTAAGGCATGCCCTAAGGATAGAAGTCGTCCCAGCGCGAGAGACCTCGACGCACATGAGAGAGTGACCGTTTCCGGCCAAGGAAACCTGAGACCGGAGCGGCGGGGGCCGAGTTGACCAGGAACGTCAGGCTTCGGCCGGTTATCGCGGCACACTTGACCGACGACCTCGTCGGCCACCTGCACGCCATCGACGGCCCTTGGTGTTCGGCCGCCGTCGGCGAGGCCGTCACGCGACCACCCGGAACGAGTGCGGTGGCGCGGCCGGCGCGGCGGTCGACGACGGGGACCGAGGGCCCACCTCGCACGCGCGGTTCGACCGCTTGCCAGAACTATCGATTATCGATAGATTTCCATCGCTGCTCAATCGAAGGAGAGACGATGGGAAAGCTGACAGTGCTCGCGTTGCGTGCCGTCATCGCGGCGCTGCTCGCGGGGTCGGTGTTCGTGCAGGCGGTGATGGTGCCGCTGCTGGCCGCCGACATGGAGGCACTCAGGCCGGAATACGCGTACCTGCGCACCCCGTTCATCGTGATCATGCTGCTGGGCATCGTGACGGCCCAGGTCGTCCTGGTCTGCGTCTGGCGGCTGGTGACGATGGTGCGGCGCGGCACGGTGTTCTCCCACGCCGCCTTCCGGTACGTGCACATCGTGATCGGCGCGTTCGTGGCCGCGGCGGTGGACGTCTTCGCGCTCGCCGTCCTGTTGGCGCCGGGCGAAGCCGTCGCCCCGGGCATCGTCCTGCTGATCTGCGGCGCCTCCCTGGCGGTCCTTGGGGTAGCGCTCGTCGTGCTCGTGCTGCGGATGCTGCTCGCCCAGGCCGTCGCGCGCGACGTCGAGGCGGCGCGGATGCGGGCCGAGCTGGAAGAGGTCATCTGATGCCGATCGTCGTCGACATCGACGTCATGCTGGCCAAGCGCAAGATGTCCGTCGGCGAACTGGCCGAGCGCGTCGGCATCACCCCCGCCAACCTGGCCGTCCTCAAGAACGGCCGCGCCAAGGCCGTCCGCTTCGCGACCCTCGCCGCCCTCTGCGACGCCCTCGACTGCCAGCCCGGCGACCTCCTGCGCTGGGAGTCCACGAACGGCACAGACGCCTGAGCCCACCCCCCGACGGCGGCGACGCTCCACCCACCCCGTGCTGATCCAGCATTCCGCCCACCACAACGGCCGACGCCGCCGCCAACGCGTCGACGGTGCCACCGAGCGTTGACGAGCACCACTCCCCCCGCCCACGAAAGGTGCCTTCGGCGCGCCCTTTCTCGGCGAGACTCGCCGACCCAAGACAGCACCGCTTCGCGAGCAAGGCACTCGTGGCCGTGTGGGGGAAAAGCTCTCGCAGCGGCAACAACGGCGGTGAATGTGTGGAGGTCGCCACCGACCTTCCCGGCGTCGTAGCCGTCCGAGACGGCAAGAACCCGACCGGCCCCGTACTCACCCTCACGCCTGGTGGCTGGAGAGCTTTCCTGGGCGACGTGAAGTGCAGCCGGTTCGTCCCTTGAGGTTCCTGACGTGGAACGACCGGCGGTAACCCGTGCGCCCCCGAATCCCTCGCCTGCGCGGCGAACCGATGCCCGGTGGGGGCAGGGGCGCCCTGGGAAGGCGCGCCGAAGGCACCTTTTCGGGGACGGGCGGGTGAATATCGCCTTCCGCTGGTGAGGGTCAGCGGGTGGGGCGGCCGTAGTCGTAGGGGAGGGCCTGGAGGCGGTCTACGGGGATCTCGCTGAGGACCACGTACTTCTCGGAGCCGTCGGGGACCAGGTCGTCGGGGTCGAAGAGGGCGGTGTACGGGTCCACGCCGCCGTTTTCGGCCATGTACGGGCGCGGGTCCTCGGCGTAGGTGACCAGGGCGCCGCCCTTGTCGGTCATGATCAGGCCGTACTCCTGCATGGCGCGGGCGATGGTGCGCGCGGCGGGGCTGGTCAGGGTGGAGACGTCGAACGTGGGGTCCAGCCGGAAGCGCTGCCCCTCGCAGGGGATGTCCTCCCCCTCGACGAAGCCGTCGTCGCGCGTCGCGGGCCAGGCGTGGCAGCCGGCCCTCGTGCGGACGGTGACGATGTTGAGCGCGTGGTCGATGCGTCCCCGGCGCAGCTCCTCGATCCGGATCGTGAACGCCCCGAACGGCAGGCCGGTGGCCGTCGCGCCGAGCGGGTTCTCGAAGATCCCCGGGTTCTTCGAGTAGTTCTCGATCTTCCCGCCCCAGCACGCGGACCACTGCCCGGCGGCGTCCCGCTCGGCGCGCCAGAAGTCCCAGTAGGTGTCCGTCGACGGCTGGTAGATGGTGACCGACGCGTCCGTTCCCTGGGACACCAGCATGTCGTCCGGCGTCGGGACGGCGGCGAGGCTGTCGGCGATCACCGGTGCCAGCTCCGGCAGGTTCAGGCAGTCGGAGAACTTCCAGCGCTTCTTCGGCGTCCGGCGGCCGACGTGGTAGATCGGCGTCGAGTAGGTGTCGGTGTTGATCGCCCAGGAGCCGTAGTTGTTCTCCTTGTCGGACTTGATGTTGTTCACGATGGCCTGCGAGTTGGGCGCCAGCGGCACGTGCCGGGGCAGCCGGGTGTTCCACGGGCCGCGCGGGGAGAACCCGTTGGTCGGCCGGTGGTGGCCGAGGGACGGGCGGGGGTGGCCGGCGGGCGCGCGGGCGGCCGCTTCCGCCTGGTCGGGCCCGCTCGCCAGCGAAGGCTGGGGCGAGAGCACGGCCAGGGACAGGGATACAGCCAAAGCTACGGGGATCGCACGCTTCACGCCTCTGCGCATGACGGATCAGACCCTTCCCACGCCGGAGATTGGATGGCACCGTCCCCGATCCCTAGAGACTGGTTCGCGCGCGCGAAGGAGACAAGGGCCGCCCCCGCACGACCGCCCGACCTGCCGTTGACCCCGCCCACCTGCTGAAAGTTTCACCGCCCGCCCGACCGCGCGAGGCGTGGGCGCGGTGGGCGTCGGGGTCGGCCGCTCGGGTGGTGGACGAGAAGGCGTCGGCGGCGAGGCCGAGGCCGTCGCCGCGCGGCGGGGCGATCTTCCGGTGGATCGGACACACCGCTCCGCCGGGACTCGCCGCAGGGTACCGATCTCGGCGGCGCCCGGGGTCACTCGACCGTGATGACGAGCTTTCCCGGCGCGTTGCCCGCCGCCAGGTCACCCACCGCCTTGGGGGTCTCGGCCAGGGAGTACGTGCGCCCGACGGCCGGTCGCACGGCCCCGGCCTCGATGAGGTCGCGCAGCGCGTCCAGGTCGGCGGTGCGGGTCAGCGCGATCAGCGCGTCCAGGCGCTGGCGCGTGAACAGGTTGACCAGCCGGGCGGCCAGCAGCCGGCCGAGCCCGCCGAACCACCGGCCGCCGCCCTCGCCGCCGACGAGAACGAGCCGGCCTCGCTCGGTGAGCAACCCGCGCAGCAGGGGCAGCGGCCGCATGCCCGCGATGTCGATGATCAGATCGTACGTGCCGGTGAGCGGCTCGCGCGTGTAGTCGATGACGGCCCGGGCGCCCAGCGACCGGACGAGGTCGGCCTTGGCCGTGCTGCACACGGCGGTGACGTGGGCGCCGCCGGCGACCGCGAGTTGCGTCGCGAAGCTGCCCACCCCGCCGCCGGCGCCGATGACCAGCACCTTCTCTCCGGCGGTGACCTGGCCGACAACCCGCAACGCCGTCACTCCCGACGTGGGTACGGCCGCCGCTTCGGTGAAGCTCAGGTTGGCGGGCTTGCGGGCGAGCTTGCCCTGGCGGGCGAGCGCGAACTGCGCGTACGCGCCGGTCGCCTCGCCGTACACCTCGTCGCCGGGGCGAAACGCGCTCACGTCGGCGCCGGCGGACTCCACGACGCCGGCGACGTCCATGCCGGGCACACGGTTGCGGGGCCGGCGCGGGCCGAAGGCGAGGCGGCCGATGAGCGGCAGCCCGGTCATGAGGTGCCACACGCCGTAGTCGACGCCGGCCGCGTGGACGCGGATCAGCACATCGTCGGCGCCGGGCGCCGGGATCGGGACCTCGCCGAGGCTCAGCACGTGGGGCGGGCCGTACTCATCCTGGATGATCGCCTTCATCGGGGGTCTCCTTCGGGGGGCGGGGTGCCGGAAGACGTCGTCGAGTCCGGCCCGGAACACCCGGGCGACGCGGAACGCCGTCTCCAGCGAGGGGGTGGCGACCCTGTTCGATCGCGATGACGGTCTGGCGGGTGACGCCGACCTGGTCGGCCGGCTCGGCCCGGGGCAGCTCGTCGTGGGCGAACCGCGGGGCCCGGATCACGTCGGCGACCCGCGTCGGCTTCACCACGTCTGGAAACCGCCCTTGCGGTACGCCATGATCTTGGCCAGCGAGCTGAGCACCGCGGAGAGCACGAACGCCAGGTAGACGGCGTTGGCGATCCAGAAGTGGCGCAGCTCGGCGATGGCCATGATCACCGCGGCGAGCGCGCCGATGACGACGATCGACTGCCCGATGCGCTCACCGACCTTGTTGATCTCACGGTCGCGCTCGTCGGTGCGGTCGGCGCCGTGGCCGCCCGCGACGGCCATCGCGATGGAGGCCACGATCGCGGCTGCGACGGCGCCGCCGATGGTCCACAGCAGGGTTCCCGCGTAGGCGACGTCGGCGAGCGGGCCGTCGCCGGCCCGGCGCAGGACGGTCACCACATAGATCGTGTACGCGCAGACGGTGACCACGATCGTCATCCAGGCGCGCTTCTCCTCGAAGGCCATGCCGCTCCCCGCGTAGAACAAGGCTGACATCGACCAATGTAAAGCGACACGGACATCATGTCAAAGATTCTTTACACCCGCAGGCGCAGGACGTAGTCGCCGAGCAGGAGCCCGCCGCTCCAGCCGTCTTCGATCGAGAACGTCGTGAACCCCTTCGCGCCCACCGGGTACCGGTGGGGGCGGCGCCTCACGGTGACGAAGGCGCGTGAGCCGTGGGCGGCCTCCCGGCGCCGGCCACGGCGGCGCGACCATGCGCGGGGGTCACTCGGACGCGGCGCGCAGGATCGCCCGGTGGATGGGCTCGTAGCCGGTGCAGCGGCACAGGTTGGAGCCGACCAGGGCCCGCACCCGCTCGGGGTCGGCGGCGATGGCGGGGTCGGACTCCAGGGCTCCGGCGGCGAGCATGAGGAAGCCGGGCGTGCAGAAGCCGCACTGGAGGGCGTGTTCGGCGGAGAAGGCGCGCTGAAGCGGATGGGGAGTGCCGTCGGGGCCGGCGAGCCCCTCCACGGTGCGGATCGCCCGCCCGTCACACTGCACGGCCAGCAGCAGGCACGAGCGGACGGCCTCGCCGTCCACCAGCACGGTGCACGCCCCGCACACGCCCTGCTCGCACCCCAGGTGCGTCCCGGTCAGGCGGCAGTCCTCCCGCAGCACGTCGGCGAGGACCCGCCGCGGCTCCACGTCCAGCGCGTGGTCCCGGCCGTTCACGGTGAGCGTGATCCTCATGGGCGGTCTCCCCCTGGCCGGTCGTGGCCCGTGTGCGCCGCCAGGTCGGCCGACGCCTGGCACAGCGCCCGTCCCACCAGTACGGCGATGACGTGCCTTCGGTACTCCGGATCGGCGTACGGCTCGGGGACGGGACGGGCGTCCCGCTCGGCGGCGATCCGGCCCGCCCTGGCGAACGGGTGCTCCGGCGGCGGGCGGCGCCCGGCGACGGGCGGGCCCGCTTCGGCGCCGGCCAGCGAGCGTTCGGCGGCGTGGGCGCGCAGCGGCCGGTCGGCGCAGTTGGCCAGCCCGATCCTCGCCTCGGCGATCACCCCGTCGCGCACGGTCAGCGCCGCCGCGACGGCCACCTGGGCGAAGCAGAACTCCGTGCGGCGGTGCTCGACGAACGCGACGCCCGTGGCCGGGCCGAGCAGGGGAAGCCGCACGGCGGTGATCAGCTCCCCCGGGACGCGCGCGGTGGCGTGCGCGCCGTGGAAGTAGTCCCCGGCCGCGACGGTGCGCGCGCCGGCGGCGCCGCGCAGTTCGATGGCCGCGTCCAGGGCGAGGGCGACGGCGCACCACTCGGACGCCGGGTGGGCCCACGCCAGGCTGCCGACCACGGTGCCCCGGGCGCGGATGGGCGGGTGCGCGATGTGGACGACGGTCAGCGCGAGCAGCCGGCCGAGCGGGCCTGGCGCCGCCGCAGGGGACTCGAACACGCGGTGGCGGGCCAGGGCCCCGACCTCCAGCGCGCCGTCGCGCACCCGCACCTGGTCGAGGCCGCCGACGCCGTTGACGTCGACCAGCAGCCCCGGGCCGGCGCGTCCCAGGCGCATGTCGAGGAGGAGGCTCTGGCCGCCGGCCAGGACCTCGGCCCGGCGGCCGGGGTCGGCCAGCGCGTCCACGGCCTCGGGAACCGTGCTCGGCGCGAGGTAGTCGAAGGCCGGGAGCTTCACCGGTCGTCGCCCGCCTTCGGGGCGCGTGCCGCGCGCCACACGACGTCGGGGGTGAGCGGCATCCGCAGCAGGCCGGGGTCGGCGACCCGCAGCGCGTCGGCGACGGCGTTGACGACGGCCGCCGGGGTGCCGATGCATCCGGACTCCCCGGCTCCCTTGGCGCCCAGCGGCGTGACCGGGCTCGGCGTGCTGGTGCTCGCGATCTCGATGGGGGGAACCTCGGCGAACGTCGGCAGCAGGTAGTCCAGCAGCCCGTTGGGCAGCAGCGGCGCGCCGTCGTCGTCGTAGGGCACCCCCTCGTACAACGCCTGGCCGATGCCCTGGACGGCCGAGCCGAGCGCCTGCCCGTGCACCGCCGCCGGGTTGAGCGCCACGCCGCAGTCGTCCACCGCGACCAGCCGCAGCACGCGTACGGCGCCGAGGTCGACGTCGACCTCCACCACCGCCGCATGGGTGCCGAACGGGAAGGCCATGCCGGAGGTGCACCGCTCGTCCACGCGCAGCGGCCCGGTGGCCCTCACCAGCTCGCCCAGGCCCAGGGTGGGCGCGACGCCCCGGGCCGGGCGCAAGGTGCCGGCCGACCAGAGCACCTGGTCGACCGGCAGCTCCCACAGGGTCGCGGCCCGCAGCCGGGCCTGCTCCACGAGCGTCTCGGCGGCCCGTCGCAGCGCCGCGCCGCCGATCTGCGCCGTGCGGCTGGCGAACGAGCCCATGCCGTCGGCCACCTCGCCGGTGTCCCCCTCGATCAGGCGGACGAGCGCGGGGTCCAGGCCGAGGGTGTCGGCGACCAGCGCGGAGAAGGTCGTCTCGTGGCTCTGCCCGGTGGAGGCGCTGCCGCATCGGGCCACCACCGTGCCGTCGGGGCACGCTTCGACGCCGCCGAACTCGTGCAGCCCGCCCGGCTCGCCGCCGGAGCGCTCCACGTAGCAGGACAGGCCGATGCCCAGCGGCGGCGCGTCCGGGTCGGCGCGGCGCCGGTCCCGCTCGGCCCGCCACCGGTCGTAGTCGAGGGTCCGCAGGGCGAGAGCGAGGGCGGCGGCGTAGTCCCCGCTGTCGTAGCGCCGGCCGGTCGGGGTGTCGTACGGGAAGCGGCCGGGCGGGATGAGGTTGCGCCTCCGCAGCTCGGCCGGGTCCATGCCCAGCCGGCGGGCCAGCTCCTCCATCGTCCGCTCCAGCGCGGTGGCCGCCTCCGGCCGGCCGGCGCCGCGGTACGGGTAGGTCATCATCGTGTTGGTCAGCACCGAGCGGACGGTGGCGTGCACCAGGGGGGTGGTGTAGGGCCCGGTCGCCATCTTGGCGGTCTGCATTGGCAGCCCGGCCCCGAGGTGCGGGTAGGCGCCCACGTCGGCGTCGATGGTCAGCTCGTACGCCAGCAGGCGGCCGTCGGCGTCGGCGGCGAGCCGCACCCGCTGGTCCTGGCCCCGGCCGCGCGTCGCGACCAGCTGCGACTCCAGGCGGTCCTCGATCCACCGGACCGGCCGGCCGAGCATCGCGGCCAGGTAGGCGACGACGACGTACTCGGGGAAGGTGGCGCTCTTGGACCCGAAGGCGCCGCCGCAGTCGGGCGCCACCACCCGGATCCGCCCCGCGGGCCACCCGAGGATCCCGCTCAGCTCGCGGCGCAGCCGGTGCGGCATCTGGTGCGAGCACCACACCGTCAGCTCCTGGCCGCGGGGCACGGCGAGGAAGGCCCGGCACTCCATCGGGGTGGGCAGCAGCAGTTGCTGCCGGTAGCACGCCTCGACGACGACGGCCGCCCGCCGCCACACCGCCTCGTCGATCGGCGCGCCCGCCGAGCCTTCCAGCGCGACGTTGCTCAGGCCGTCGAACAGGGCCGGGCCCCGCAGGGCGGCGGCGGCCGTCACCATGGCGGGCAGCGGGTCGACGCGGACGCCGACCCGGGCGGCGCCGTCCTCGGCGCGGTAGCGGTCCTCGCCCACCACCACGGCGACCGCCTCGCCCGCGTAGCGCACCCGCTCGGTCACCAGGGAGGGCCACTCGCGGCCGGCCACGGCCTCCGCGCTGGTCAGGGTGGTGAGCAGGACGGGCTCGTCCGGCGGACCCGAGGCCGGCAGGCCGGGCGAGGGGAGCCCGGGCAGGTCGGCGGCCGACCAGGCGCCCAGCACCCCGGGCGCCTCCAGGGCGGGGGCGCAGGTCACCTCGCGCAGCTCGCCGTGCGCGACCGCGCTCCGGACGAAGGCCGCCTCCAGGCATCCCGGCGCCTCGATGTCGGCGACGAAGCGGCCCCGCCCGGTGAGCAGCCGCTCGTCCTCGCGCCTCGCGTAACCGTGCGGCACAGCACCCTCCGTGGTCGGCCCCCCTGGTCCCCGGCCCGCTCTCAGACGGCGACCCGGCCCCCGTCGACGGCCAGGACGGTGCCCTGGACGAACGAGGCGGTGTCCGCGGCCAGGAAGACCACCGCGTCGGCGATCTCCTCGGGCCGCCCCGCGCGGCCGGCGGGGGCGAGGTGCACCTGGTGGTCGAACTCCTCGCCCATGGCCTCGACGCCCTCGGTGCGGATCGTCCCGGGGGCGACGGCGTTGACCCGCACCCCCCGCGGCCCGAACTCGGTGGCCCAGGCCTTGGTGAGCAGTTCCAGTGCCGCCTTGGTCGCCCCGTACAGCGCTCCGCCGGGCATGGCGAAGCCGGCGGCCATGCTGCTCAGGTTGATCACCGCGCCCTGGCCCCGGTCGGCCATCGCGGGCGCCAGGGCCGCGACGAGGAAGAAGGGGGCTTTGACGTTGACGGCGAAGGTCTGGTCGTAGACCTCCTCGCTGGTCTCCTCGGTGCCGGTGAACGGGTAGATGCCGGCGTTGTTGACCAGGATGTCCACCCGGCCGCCCGACGCGTCCAGCGCCTCCCGGGCCAGCCGCAGCACCGACGCCCGGTCGGTCAGGTCGGCCTGGACGAAGACCGCCCGCCCGCCGTCCCGCCGGATCTCCTCGACCACCGCGTCGCCCCTGGCCGCGTTCCTGCCGCTCACCACCACGCCGGCGCCGTTCGCCGCCATGGCGGACGCCACCGACCGCCCGATCCCACTTGTGGCCCCTGTGACCAGCGCGTTCTTGCCTTCCAGACAGCCAGACATGCCGCCTCCACGTCGTGAAGCCCCGCTTCCAGCCCCAAGAGTCGCGCACAGCCCCGGCGCGACACGGTTCGCCTAGAATTTTATTCGGCGACGAGGAAAGCCCTGCTCTGCCCAGCCTCTACAGGACGCAAATCACCACAAACCCCGCAACAGGGAGACAGGTGGTGTCTCCCTGTCCTCGTGACAAGGCTCGTCGTCCTGGTGACCAGGCTCGGCCCGAGCGGCCGGACGAAACCGCGCGGGCGCCCCACCCCGGTGTCAGGAGGACGGGGTGAGGGTCTTCAGCTCCTCCAGGGCGTCCTTCAGGTGGGCGGTGAGGGCCCAGACGTCGGGGACCATCTTGCGGTCGGCGACGATGCCCACGGCTATGCGGCCGTTGTAGGAGAAGGCGGTGATGTTGAGGCCGCCGCTGGCGTCGGTGACCACCGACACGGGGTACTGGGCCAGCAGGCGGCGGCCGCAGACGTACAGGGGGATCTGCGGGCCGGGGACGTTGGAGACGATCAGGTTCACGGGCGGCGTCGTCTGGGAGATCAGGCTCAGGGCGGCGCGGTCGGCCAGGCCCGTCAGGGCGGCGGGCATGCTCTCGCTCAGGTGGCGGAGCCATCGCGCCGAGGCCAGGTTGAAGCGGTCCTTGATGCGGCCCATCGCCTTGTGGACGGCCTGCAGGCGCTCGCGAGGGTCGGCGATCTGCGTGTCCAGGGACGTGATCATGAGCGTCACCTGGTTGCCGGGGGCGTCGGCGCCCACGTCGCGCAGGGAGAACGGCACGCCCGCCACCAGCGGCTCGTCGGGCAGGGCGTCGTGCTCGATCAGCCAGCGCCGCAGGGCCGTGGCCGCGAGCGTCATCACGACGTCGTTCACGCTGACGCCGAAGGCGTTCTTCACCCGCTTGACGTCGTCCAGCGGCAGGTCCACGAACGCGAACCGGCGGTGCGCGGACACCGGGCCGTTGAACGGCGTGCGCGGGACGGTGAGCCTGGGCAGCTCGGGCACCTCGTCGCCGCCGCCCAGCCACCGCGACAGGCGCCGGGTGGCCCGGGACACCGGCACCGCGCCGGGCATCCGGGAGACGATCGGGATCTCGTCCAGGCGGGGCGCGGCCAGGACGAGGAAGCGCAGCAGGTGCGCCGGGTTGGTGACGAGCCGGGCGGCGGTCCTGACCAGCATCTCGACCGTCTCCGGGCCGTGCTCGGCCTCCGGCGCGTCGGCCGGCTCCTCACCGCTCGGGCACTCGGAGGGGCCGAGGTCCATGAAGGCGGCGAGCACGTCGGCGCCCATCATGCCGTCGATCGCGGCGTGGTGGAGCTTGACGTACAGGCCGGTGCGCCCGCCCTGCAGGCCGTGGATCAGGTACATCTCCCACAGCGGGTGCCCGCGGTCGAGCCGCCGGGCGTGCAGCCGCGCCACCTGCTCGCCGAGCTGCGCGTCGTCGCCCGGCGCGGGAAGCGCAAGCTCGCGCACGTGGTAGTCGAGGTCGATCGTGTCGTCCTGCACCCAGTACGGATGGTCGAGCCCGAAGGGCACCGACATCATCCGCTGCCGCAGCGGCGCGACGCTCGCGGAGCGGTGCCGGACGAGCCGCACGAGCTCCTCGCGGGTCAGCGGCCCGTCGAGGATCGACAGGCCGGCGATGTTGGCGACGTTGGTCTCGGTCTCGAAGTTGAGGAACTGCGCGTCGAGCGCGCTGAGCTGCCGCACCTGCTCATCCCCTTCCCCGGCGCCGTCGCCGTGTCCCGTTCATCTTGCCCCCTTCCCGGACGGAGCGCTGCGCACCCGTCCGCCTCGCGTGTTTCCGGTCATCGGAACTGGTCGTAGCCGAGCTTGAGCACGGTGGCGGTCACCACGACCAGCAGGACGATCCGGACGAAACCGGAGCCGCGCCGCAACGCGGTCCTGGCGCCCAGCACGGCGCCCGTCACGTTCGCCACCGCCATGGCGGCGCCCAGCAGCCACAGCACGTGGCCCTGGGCGGCGAACACGATGAGGGCGCCGAGGTTGGTGCCCACGTTGACGACCTTGGCCAGCGCGGAGCTCTGCAGGAACTCCATGGACAGGAAGCTGGTGAACAGGATGATCAGGAAGGTGCCGGTCCCGGGCCCGAAGACCCCGTCGTAGAAACCGATGGCGCACCCGCCCAGGCCGATGACGGCCAGCCGGCGCCGCCGGGAGACGCCGTCCGCCCGCGGGAGCGCGCCGAAGCTCGGCCGCAGGGTGACGAAGAGCGCGACGGCCAGCAGGAGCACGATGACGAGGCCGCGGAACCACTCCGCGGGCACGCTGGACGCCGACAGCGCGCCCAGCCCGGCTGACGGCACCGCCAGCGCGGCCGCGGGGACGGCCACCGAGCGGTCCGGCCTCGTCCGCCGGGCGTAGGTCACCGCGGCGGTGGCGGTGCCCGTGATCGCGGTCAGCTTGTTCGTCCCCAGCGCCGTGGCCGGCGGGATCTGCGGCAGCACGATCAGCAGGGCGGGGATCATCAGCAGCCCCCCGCCGCCCACCACCGCGTCCACCCAGCCGGCCGCCAGGGCGGCCACGACCAGCATGACGACCTCGCTCGCCTCCACGATCCCCCGATCTCCGCCCGTTCCACCCGATCACGACCCGCCGAAGTGTACGGTCACGAGCTTCGCGCGCACCCGGGCCCCCGGACGACCGCCGCCGGCGACCAGGACCGCGGCTCCCGGACGGGTTTGCCACCGGCCACTCGGGCGGTCGGGCGGTGGTCGGGGGGACCGCCGCCGGTACCTCCGGGCGGGTGGTCGAGCGGACACGGCGCGTCGACCGGCCGGACATCCGGCGGCATCCCTCCGATCGGCGGGGGGCTTTACCGTCCGGCCGTAAAGCGGCGGACGCAGCGTCGCGCCGCCCGTTTCCGGCGCCGGCCCTGCCGCCGGGGAATCGGCCGGCCCGGCGACGGCGGCGGTCTCGGTGACAGGCCGAAAACACCCGGACCGTTCTTCACGCCGTGCCCGCGGCGTGGACGCCGGCGTCCCGCGCGGCGGCGCCCGGCCCGGGTCAAGGCAGGACGGCACATCGCCCGCGAGGCGTCGGTCACATCGCGGAGGCGGAGGTCCGCCGTGGTGGGGCACACCCGGCTCAAGAACACCATCCCTCCGGCCGGGACCACCCTCACCACGCGACGCACTTCGGAGGAACCCCGGCGGTGAGGGCCGCCGAAACGCTTTCAATGGGTTATGCCGAAACTCGCCGAGTGGTCGCCCGGCCGTCTATAACGCGCCCGACCGGCGGTGGACATTCACCGTGGACTCCGCGCGCATAAAGGGCCGTCCGGGCCGGTGGGAAATGAAATTCGGACAGCGGCCGGAATTCACGAACGCTTAAAATTACCGCTTGACGGTCCGGCGCGGCCGCCTGCATGCTAGGCCCGCAAGCGCAGCATCGGGGGATGCGCTCTGATCCGGGAGGCAGTCTGCCAATCTTTCGGCACTGATCCGTGCCGTGCGTGTCTCTCCTTTCCAGCGGAGCCGGCCCTTTGTCATGCCCGCCGGTCTTTTTCGTCGCCTCAGGGAGTTCCTTTGACGAACCCATTCGAAGACCCCTCCGCCTCGTACGTCGTGCTGGTCAACCACGAGGCGCAGTACAGCCTCTGGCCCGCGGAACAGGCCGTGCCCGCCGGTTGGAGACCGGCCCGGGGGCCGGGAACGCGGCAGGAATGCCTCGACCACGTCGAGGCGAACTGGACCGACATGCGTCCGCTGAGCCTCCGGCACGCGGCGCCGTCCTCTCGTCAGGACGCCGCGCCCGCCTCGGCCGGCTCCACCGATTTCCCCTCTAATCTGGCAGGGAATTAGATGAATGTGAAAGGGCGCCTGAGAATACGCTCCGCCGCGCCCATCGCCGAAGGTGACATGTTCACCTCCGCCGTCGCGCCGGACAGCGAAGGCCTGCTCACCGTCGTCCAGCCGCGGGCGGCCCGCCTTTCCGCGCCGGAGATGATGAGGGCGCGGCGCGAGGAGTTCGCCGGCGAGCTCCACCGGCGCGGCGCGCTGCTGTTGCGCGGGTTCGGCGTCGCGGGGCCGGAGCAGTTCAACGAGGTGGTCCAGGCGTTCTCCGCCGACCTGCTGGAGTACTCGCACCGCTCCACCCCGCGCACCAAGGTCTCGGGCGGCGTCTACACCTCGACCGAGTACCCGCCCGACCAGGTCATCCCGCTGCACAACGAGCTGTCGTGGACGCATCACGCGCCGCGCTACCTGTGGTTCTGCTGCCTGCGGCCGTCCGCCGCCGGTGGCGCGACGCCCATCGCGGACACGCGGAGGCTGCTGCGCCTGCTCCCCCGGGAGCTGGTGGCCAGGTTCGCCAGGCACGGCGTCCTCTACGTGCGCAACTACTACCCCGACATGGACCTGCCCTGGCAGGAGGTGTTCGGAACCGACAGCAAGGCCGAGGTGGAGACCTTCTGCCGCGCCGAGGGGATGGAGTGGGAGTGGGTCACCGACGACCACCTGCGCACCCGCCAGCTCTGTCACGCGGTCGTGGAGAACCCGGACACCGGTGAGCTGTCCTGGTTCAACCAGGCTCACCTTTTCCACCACACCCGGGTCGGGGCCGAGGGCGCCGCGTCGCTCATGGCCATGTTCGGCAAGGAGAACCTGCCGCGGAACACCTACCTGGGCAACGGCGAGGACATCACCGCCGAGGACCTCACGGCCATCCGGGCGGCCTACGACCAGGTGCTCTACCGCTTCGCCTGGCAGGCCGGGGACGTGCTGCTGGTGGACAACCTGGCCTGCGCGCACGGCCGGGACACCTACGAGGGTCCGCGCCGGGTCGTCGTCGCCATGACCGACTCCGTCGACTGCACGCGGATCACCGCGCGGGAACTGCCATGAGGCTCCAGATCGCCAAAGCCGCGACGATGCGGGTGTCCAGCGCGAACCTGGTCGAGGTCGACACGGCCGAGGACGGCAGGCTGCACCTGGTCACGGCGACGGGCGCGGGCGACCTCGCCGAGTGGGCCGCGCACAACAGGGAGCGCGTCGAGGAGCTGCTCCGCCGCACCGGCGCCGTGCTGTTCCGGGGCTTCCCCCTGGCGCGGGAGGCCGCGTTCGAGGCGGTGGTGCGGACGTTCAGCGGCGACGCCCCGTACCTGGTGCAGGACCAGAACACCCACAACCAGTTCGTCACCGACCACGAGAACGTCTGGTACCACAACGACTACTGCGACCGTGTCGCGTGGCCGCGTTACCTCGTCTTCTGGTGCGAGCAGACCGGCGCCTCCGGCGGCCAGACGCCGTTCGCCGACTGCGCCCGGGTCTACCGCGACCTGCCGCCCCACCTCAGGCGCCGTTTCGAGACCCAGGGGTGGGTGCTCCAGCGCCGTTTCCACCCCGGCATCGGGGTGGACGCCAAGGGCTACTTCAAGACCGCCGACCCCGCCGAGATCCGCAGGCAGGCCCGGCTGCTCGGCGCGTTCGACCAGCGGTGGAGCGGCGACGTGCTGACCGGCTTCTCCGCGCGGTTCTCCCCGGCGGTCGGCCACCCGGTCACCGGCGAGCAGGTCTGGGCCAACAACCTGCTCTTCAGCAACATCGCGATGGTCGAGGAGACCATCCGCGACCGGCTGCTCGGGGACTACTCCCCCGACGAGCTGCCGGTCACCACCTTCTGGGGAGACGGCGCCCCCGTCTCCGATCGGGACATCGCCGAGCTGCGCGACGTCTACCTGGCCAACGAGGTCTGCTTCGACTGGCGCCAGGGCGACGTGCTGCTGCTGGACAACATCCGCTGCGCCCACGGGCGCAGGCCCATCCTCGGGCCGCAGCGGGTGAACGTCGGGGTGTGCGACTTCCACACCAGGCTCAACGCCATCTGAACGCCACAGGACACCGGTAGGGATCATCACAATGACGGTAGACGCGCCCCCCTCTTCCTTATCCCGGATAGAGGGCTACGCCATCTCCCCTGTCCAGCGCGACATCCTCCGCCGCCTCGCCTGGCCCTCCGTGCTGACCGAGGACATCACCGCCCACATCCACATCCCCGTGCCCGTGGACCGCGCCGCTCTGGAACGTGCCTTTCTGGACACCGCCCGATGCCACGACCTCCTCAGATCGGACTTCCAGCAGATTCCCGGCATGGCCGAGCCCGCGCAGATCCCCCGCCCCATCCCGGCGGTGGAGCTGACCGAGCAGGCCGCCCCCAACCCGCTGGTGGTCAACGACACCTTCGTCCTGCGCCCGCGGCTCACCGAAGGCGACGACGGCGCCACGCTCGTCCGGCTCAGCCTGCCGCGCTTCCTGGCCGACCCCGCGTCGCTGGGCAGGGCGGCGCGGGAGCTGGCGAGCGCCCTGGGCCTGGCTCCGGCCCTTCCCGACGAGGAGCACCCGCAGTACGCCGACGTGGCCCAGTTCCTCACCGAGGCCGGCGAGGACGCCGAGGCCCGGCTCTTCTGGCGGCAGGAGACGGCGCGGGCGCGGGACGCCGTCCTGCCGGCCGTCGGCTACGACGAGGGCCGGGTCCACGAGCTGCCGTTCACCCTCGACCCCGCCGTCAACGCCGCCGTGTTCCGCGCCGCCGCCCACCACGGATGCTCCTACCAGGACATCGTGCTGGGAACGTTCCACGTGCTGCTGCGGCGGCTCACCGGCCGGGCGGTCACGGTCGCCGTGGAGTGGTCGGCACGGGAGGCCTATCCCGAGCTGGCCGGGGTGTTCGGCCCGCTGTCCTTCGACGTGCCGGTGACGGTGGACGCCGCCGACGGCGCCGACTTCACCGCCTTCCAGGCCCGCCTGCTCGACCACCTGGGACGCGTCGACGAGCACGCCCTGGCGTTCCCCGCGTTCGCGGCCGGGGAGCCGGTGAGCGCGCCGCGCTTCCAGGCCGGCTTCAGCCGCGCGCGGGCGGCCGCGTCCGCCACGGGCGTCACCCTGCGCGTCGAGGACGCCGACCCGCGCTCGTACGACCTCGCGCTGTCGTGGACCGACTTCGCCGAGGGCTCCTGCCTGATCCGCTTCCGCGCGGAGCGGTACGCCGAGCAGGACGCCGAGCTGTTCTTCGACCGCCTGCAGGCCCTGCTGGCCCGGGTGTGCGCCGACCCGTCCGCCGACGTGGCGCGCGTCCCGGTCATGTCCGAGGAGGAGCGCCACCGCACCGTCGTCGCGTTCAACGCGACCGACCGGCCCTTCGACGCCGAGTCCACCGTCGTGGACGGCTTCCTGCGCCAGGCGGACGCCAGGCCCGGCGCCGTCGCCGTCCGCACGGCGACCGCGTCACTGACCTACGGCGAGCTCGCCGGCCGGGCGCACCGCATCGCGGGCTGGCTGCGGGCGCACGGCGTCGGGCGCGGCGACTTCGTCCCGCTCCACCTCGACCGCCGGCCCGACGCGATCAGTGCCATGATCGGCGTCGCGCTCACCGGGGCGGCCTACGTGCCGCTGAACACCGCACTGCCCCCCATGAGGATCAACTCGGTGGTGGCCCGCCTGGCGCCCAAGGCCGTGATCACCTGCCAGGCCTGGGAGGACACGCTCTCGTTCCCGGACGCCGCCGCCGCGCCCGCGCTCCTGGTGGTCGACCCCGGGGTCGACGAGCTACCGGCCGCGCCCGCCGTCCCGGCCCGGCCGGCCGGCGACGACGTCGCCTACGTGATCTTCACTTCCGGCTCGACCGGCGAGCCCAAGGGCGTCGTCGTCGCCCACAGGCGCCTCGCCAACCTCGTCGACTGGATCAACCGGACGCAGCGGATCGGGCCCGGCGACCGCGTACTGCTCGTCACCTCCTTCAGCTTCGACCTGTCGGTGTACGACGTCTGGGGGTCGCTCACCGCCGGGGCGTCGATCCGCCTGGCCGACGAGGCGGAGCTCGCCGACCCCGAGCGGCTGGCCGACATCCTGTGCGGCGAGCCCGTCACCGTCTGGGACTCCGCCCCCGCGGCGATGCAACGGCTCACCCCGCTGCTCGCCGCGCGCGGCGACGAGCTGAAGCGCGCCGCGCTGCGGCTGGTCATGCTCTCAGGCGACTGGATTCCGGTCACCCTGCCGGCCGAGCTCAGGCGCCGCTTCGCCGACCCGGTGATCCTGGCCATGGGCGGCGCGACGGAGGCGACCATCTGGTCCAACTACCACGTCGTCGGCGAGGTCCCCGCGCGCTGGCCGAGCATCCCCTACGGCAGGCCCATGCAGAACTGCCGGTACTACGTGCTGGACGCCCACGGCGAGCCGCAGCCCACCGGGGTCCCGGGCGAGCTGTACATCGGGGGCGTGTGCGCCGCGGACGGCTACTTCGGCGACCCCGGGACCACCGCGGAGCGGTTCCTGGACGACCCGTTCGTCCCGGGCACCCGCGACCGCATGTACCGCACCGGCGACATGGTGCGGCACCTGGGCTCCGGCGAGCTGCAGTTCCTCGGCCGCGAGGACGACCAGGTCAAGATCCGGGGACACCGGATCGAGATGGGCGAGGTCGCGGTCGCCGCGCGCGCCCACCCCGCGGTGAAGGAGGCCATCGTCCGGAACGTGCGCGAGCCGGACGGCGCCAACGCCCTGGCGCTGTACTGGCTGCCGCGGTCGGCCGAGGCCAGGCTGGAGCACGCGGGGCTGCGGGCCTTCCTCGCCGACCTGCTCCCGGCGTACGCCATCCCCTCCTACTCGGTCCGGCTCGACCAGATCCCGGTCACCGCCAACGGGAAGGTCGACTACGCGAACCTGCCCGACCACCGCGCCCCGGCGGGGCCCGCCGAGGCGCCCGCCACCGCCACCGAGGCGGCCGTGGCCGCCATCTGGCAGGACCTGCTGGGACGCCCGGCCGCCGGGCTCACCGAGCAGTTCTTCACCGCGGGCGGCCACTCGCTCGCCGCCGTGCGGCTGCTTACCCGGCTGCAGTCGGAGTTCGGGTGCCGCGTCCGCATGCCCGACTTCATCGCCGACGCCACCATCAGGGGGCTCGCCGCGCTCGTCGACGCGGCGGCCGCGGCGCCCGCCAGGCCGGCGCTGCGGCGCGCCCGCCCGGCGGGACGGCCGGTCTCCCCCGGTCAGCGGCGCATGTGGTTCCTGGCCCAGATGGAGGGGCCGAGCCCGACCTACAACATCCAGCAGGCGGTGGACCTGCGCGGCGCCCTCGACCCTGGCACGCTGCGCATGGCGCTGGCCGACCTCATGCTCAGGCACGAGGTGCTGCGCACGACCTACGCCGAGTCCGACGGCGAGGTGACGCAGCACGTGGCGGGCGTCGACGAGATCCAGCCCGTCCTGGAGGTCGTCGACAGCGCCCCGGACACGGTCGGCGCCCAGGTGCTCAAGGCGTCGCGTCACCTCTTCGACCTGGCGGCCGAGCCGCCGATCCGGGCCTGGCTGTTCACGGTCGCGCCCGACCGCCACGTGCTGCTGGTGCTGACCCACCACATCGCCAGCGACGGCACGTCCGAGGGCATTCTGCTGCGGGACCTGACGGCGGCCTACGACGCTCGGGCGGCGGGCCGGGCCCCGGGCCGGCCGCCGCTGCCGGTGCAGTACGCCGACTACACGGTCTGGCAGCGCGACGTGCTCGGCTCGGCGGACGACCCCGGCAGCCAGCTCAGCCAGGAGCTGGCGTACTGGCGGCGGGCCCTCGACGGGCTGCCGTCCGCGCTCGACCTGCCGTTCGACCGGCCGCATCCGGCGGTGCCGACCCACCGCGGCGACCGGGTGACGTTCCGCCTGGACGCCGGGCGGCACCGGGCCCTGCGCCGGATCGCGCAGGACAACGAGTGCACGCTGTTCATGGTGCTGCAGGCCGCCACCGCCGCGCTGCTGCACCGCCTGGGCGCCGGGGACGACCTGCCGATCGGCACGGGCGTGGCCGGCCGCACCGACGGTGCGCTGGACGACCTGATCGGCTTCTTCATCAACACCCTGGTGCTGCGCACCGACGCGTCGGGCGACCCCTCCTTCACCGAGCTGGTGCGGCGGGCGCGCGCGACGGCCCTGGACGCCTTCGCCCACCAGGACATCCCGTTCGACCGGGTGGTCGAGGACCTGGCGCCGTCGCGCTCGCTCGCGCGCTCCCCGCTGTTCCAGGTCATGCTCATGCTGCGGACCGACGTCGTGACCTCGGTCGCGATGGCCGGGACGACCGGCACGGTCGAACCGGTCAACGCGCGCACCGCGAAGTTCGACCTGCTGATCAACGTCTCCGAGCGGTCCGAGCCGGACGGCGGCGCCCTCGGGCTCGACGTCATGCTGGAGTACGCCACCGACGTCTTCGACGCGGCCACGGTGCGGCGGATCGCCGACGGCCTGGTGCGGCTGCTCGACACCGTGATCGCCGACCCCGGCGCCCGCCTGGCCGGCATCGACCTGCTCGACGACGCCGGGCGGCGGGAGCTGGACGCGTGGAACGCCACCGCGCGGCCGGTGCCCGACGTCACGCTGCCGGAGCTGCTGCGCGCCCAGGTGGAGCGGACCCCGGACGCCGTCGCCCTGACGTCGCAGGACGGCGACCTGACCTACGCCCGGCTCGGCGAGCGGGTGAACCGGCTCGCCCGGCTGCTGGCGGCCGAGGGCGCGGGCCCCGAGCGGGTGGTGGCGCTGGCGCTGCCGCGCTCGGCCGACCTCGTCACCGCGCTCCTGGCGACGGTGCACGCCGGTGCGGCGTACCTTCCGCTGGACCAGGACCTCCCGGCCGACCGCATCGCCTACATGCTCGGCGACGCGCGCCCGGCGCTGGTGGTCACGACGGCCGAACGCGCGGGGCGGCTGCCGGGCGGGCACCGGCTGCTGGTCGTGGACGACCCGCGGGTGCGCGAGAGGCTGGCGGCCACGCCGGCCGGGCCGGTGCTCGACGACGAGCTCCTCAGCCCGCCGTCGCCCGGCCACCCGCTGTACGTGATGTACACCTCCGGCTCCACCGGCCGCCCCAAGGGCGTCGTGGTCCCGCAGCGCGGCGTCGTCAACTGGCTGACGTGGATGCAGGCCGAGTACGGCCTCACGCCCGACGACCGCGTGCTGCTGAAGACGCCCGCCGGGTTCGACGTCTCCGTGCGCGAGTTCTTCTGGCCGTTCCTGCACGGCGCCACCCTGGTCGTGGCCAAGCCCGAGGGGCACAAGGACCCGGTCTACCTGGCCGAGCTGATCCGGCGGGAACGCGTCACGACGGCGCACTTCGTGCCGTCGATGCTGGCCGTGTTCCTGCAGGAGGCCGCCGCGTCCGGCTGCACGACGCTGCGCCGGGTGCTCTGCAGCGGCGAGGCGCTGCCGGCCGACCTGGCCGGGCAGTTCCGTGCCGCCTTGGACGCCGAGCTGCACAACCTGTACGGCCCCACCGAGGCGTCGGTGGAGGTCAGCTCCTTCCGGTACGACCCCGGCGCGGAGGCGACGGCGGCGAGCGTCCCGATCGGCCGGCCGGTGTGGAACACCCGCCTGCACGTGCTGGACGCCCGGTTGCGCCCGGTGCCGGTGGGGGTCGCCGGCGAGCTGTACCTGGCGGGCGCGCAGCTCGCCCGGGGGTACGCCGGCCGCCCGGGACTGACCGCCGAGCGGTTCGTCGCCGACCCCTCCGGCGGCCCGGGAGAGCGGATGTACCGCACCGGCGACTGGGTGCGCCGGCGCGGCGACGGCTCCGTGCAGTTCCTCGGCCGCGTCGACGACCAGGTCAAGATCCGCGGGTTCCGCGTCGAGCTCGGCGAGATCGAGGCGGCGCTGCTCCAGGACGACGCCGTCGCGCAGGCGGTCGCCGTGGTGCACGAACGCCGGCCGGGGGACCCCCGGCTGGTCGCCTACGCCGTCCCCGCCGCCTCGGCCGCCGCCGACCCGGCGGACCTGCGCGCGCGCCTGCGGCGGCACCTGCCCGAGTACATGGTGCCGACCACGATCACGGTTCTCCCCGCCCTGCCCCGGACGGCGAGCGGAAAGGTGGACCGCAAGGCGCTGCCCGCCCCCGACCTGCCGTCCGAGGGCACCGGCCGGGCGCCGCGCGACCCCGGGGAGGAGACCCTGTGCTCGTTGTTCGCGGCGGTGCTGGGGCTCACGCGGGTCGGGATCGACGACGACTTCTTCGACCTCGGCGGCAACTCCCTGACCGCGATGCGCCTGGTCAGCCGGGCGCGTTCGGCGCTGGGCGTCGAGATACCGGTGCGGGCGCTGTTCGAGACCCCCACCGTCGAAGGCCTGGCTGGGCACCTGGGCGCGCGGGCGCCGCGACGCCCCGCCCTGCGGCCGATGCCGCGGCCGGAGGAGGGGCCGTGATCCCGCTGTCCAGCGCCCAGCGGCGCATGTGGTTCCTCGACAAGCTGGAACCCGGTGAGGTCTACACGATTCCGACGGTCCTGCGCCTGTCCGGCGTCCTGGACGTCGCCGCGCTGCGGGCGGCCCTGTGCGACGTGGTCGCCCGCCACGAGGTCCTGCGCACGGTGTACCCGCAGGACACGCGCGGGGTCCCCTTCCAGCGGATCATCCCCGCCGCGCGGGCGCGGCCCGAGGTCGAGTCGCGCGAGGTCGTCCCGGCGGCGCTGGACGCCGCGCTGGCCGAGTACACCGCGCGCGGCTTCGACCTGGCGGCCGACCTCCCGCTGCGCGCCGGGCTGTTCACGCTGTCGCGGACCGAGCACGTGCTGGTCCTGCTCCTGCACCACATCGCCGCGGACGGCTGGTCGATGGCGCCGCTGGCGCGCGACCTGTCCACGGCCTACGGGGCGCGCCGCGAGGGGACGGCGCCGGGGTGGCTGCCGCTGCCGGTGCAGTACGCCGACTACGCGCTGTGGGAGCGCGAGATGCTGGGCGACCCCGGCGACCCGGGCAGCGTCCACGGCCTCGCGGTCGCGTACTGGGCGAAGCGGCTGGCGGGGGTGCCGGAGCGGCTCGAACTACCCACCGGCCGCACCCGCCCGGCGAGCGCCACCGCGCGCGGTGGCGCCGTCCACTTCAGGCTGGACGCGCCCCTGCACCGGGCGCTGCTCGCACTGGCGGGCGAGAACCGGGCCAGCCTGTTCATGGTGCTGCACGCGGCCCTGGCGGCGCTGCTGTCGCGGCTGGGCGCGGGGACCGACATCCCGATCGGGACCCCGGTCGCCGGCCGCACCGACGAGGCGCTCGACGACCTGGTGGGGCTGTTCGTCAACACCCTGGTCGTGCGGGCCGACACCGGCGGGGACCCGTCGTTCCGCGAGCTGCTGGGCCGGACGAGGGCCACCGCGCTGGACGCGATGGCCCACCAGGAGCTCCCCTTCGAGCACCTGGTGGAGGCCCTCAACCCGGAGCGGTCGGCCGTGCGCAACCCGCTCTTCCAGGTGATGCTCGTCGTGCAGAACCACGCGGCGGCCCGCTTCGACCTGCCCGGCCTCACCGTGCGCCGGGAGCCCGATCGGACGAGCACCGCCAAGTTCGACCTCACCCTGTCGGTGACGGCCCCGCCGGAGCCGGACGGCCGCGCGGCGGCGCTCGACGCCGAGCTGGAGTACTCACTCGACCTGTTCGACGCGGAGGGGGCGGCGCGGATCGCCGACCGCTTCGTTCGGCTGCTGACCGCCGTCGCCGCCGATCCGGACCTCCCGCTCGGCGAGCTGGAGATCATGTCGGCGGCCGAGCGGCGCCGGGCCGCGACCGGCGGGAACGACGCCGGGCCGCCGCCACCCGCGGCCTCGCTGCCGGAGCTGTTCCGGGCCCAGGTGGAGCGCACGCCGGACGCCGTCGCCGTGTCGGGCGGCGGCGCCGAGCTGACCTACGCGCGGCTCGACGCGCGGGCCAACCAGCTCGCGCACCGGCTGCTACGGCTGGGGATCACCCCGGAGACGCCGGTCGCGGTGCTGATGGAACGCTCGGCCGACCTCGTCGTCGCCTCCCTGGCCGTCCTGAAGGCGGGCGGCTGCTACGTCCCCCTGCACCCGGGGAACCCGCCCGGCCAGCTCGCGTGGGTGACGGCCGACGCCGGGGCCCCGGTGCTGCTGACCGACCGGGCCTTCGCGGCGCGGCCGTTCCCGCACGCCGCCGAGGTGGTCGTGGTGGACGCCGACCCCTCCCTGGCACGCGAACCGGCCGGCGATCCGCGGGTGCGCGTCCTTCCCGGGCAGTTGGCGTACGTCATGTACACCTCGGGCTCGACCGGGCGGCCGAAGGGCGTCGGCGTCGAGCAGCGGGCGGTGGCCGCGTTCGCCGCCGACCGGCGCTGGCGCGGCGGCGCGCACCGGCGGGTGCTGATGCACTCGCCGTACGCCTTCGACGCCTCGACCTACGAGATGTGGGTGCCGCTGCTGGCCGGCGGCCGGGTGGTCGTGGCACCGCCCGGGGACCTGACGCCGCACGTCCTGGGCGGCCTGCTGGCCGAGCGGCGCGTCACCGGGATGTTCCTGACGGCGGGGCTGTTCAGGGTGGTCGCCGAGGAGCTTCCCGCGTGCTTCTCGGGCCTTCGCGAGGTGTGGACCGGCGGCGACGTCGTCCCGCCCGGCGCGGTGGCCCGGGTGCTGGAGGCTTGCCCGGGCACCACGGTCGTGGACGGCTACGGCCCCACGGAGACCACGACGTTCGCCACGAGCCACGCGGTGCGCACGGTCGCCGAACTGGAGGAGAGCGTGCCGATCGGCGGCCCGATCGACGCCATGCGCGCCTACGTGCTGGACGAGAGGCTGCGCCCGGTGCCCGACGGGGTCGCGGGCGAGCTGTACCTGGCGGGTGCGCAGCTCGCCCGGGGATACGCCGGCCGCCCCGGGCTGACCGCCGAGCGGTTCGTCGCCGCTCCCTTCGGCGCGCCGGGGGAACGCATGTACCGCACCGGCGACCGGGCACGCCGCCACGCCGACGGCACCCTGCGGTTCCTCGGACGCGTCGACGACCAGGTCAAGATCCGCGGGTTCCGCGTCGAGCTCGGCGAGATCGAGAACGCCCTCACCCGCCGTCCGGACGTCGGACAGGCGGTGGCCGCCGTCCACGAGCACCGTCCGGGAGACCACCGGCTGGCCGCCTACGTCGTGCCCGCCGCCGCGGCCGGGCCCGACCCGGGCGACCTGCGCGCGTACCTGCGGCGCCACCTGCCGGAGCACATGGTCCCGGCGACGATCGTGTCCCTGCCCGCCCTGCCGCTGACCGGCAACGGGAAGGTCGACCGGAGGCGGCTGCCCCGGCCCGTCCCGGCCGTCGCGGCCGGCGCGTCCCGGCGGCCGGGCACGCCCGCCGAGGCCGCCATGGCGCGGATCTTCGCCGACGTGCTGGGCGTGCCGGAGGTCGGCGTCGAGGACGACTTCTTCCGGCTGGGCGGCCACTCGCTGCTCGCCGCGACGCTGATCACCCGGGTGCGCGCGGCGACGGGCGCGCCGCTGGGCATCCGCGACCTGTTCGACGCGCCCACCGCCGCCCTCCTGGCCCGCAGGCTGGGCTCCGGGGCGGGCGGCGGCGACCCGCTGGCCGCCCTGCTGCCGCTGCGCGCCGAGGGCGACCGGGCCCCGTTGTTCTGCGTCCACCCGGCCGCGGGGATCGGCTGGGTCTACTCCGGGCTGCTGCGCCATCTCGACCCGGGCACGCCGCTGTACGCGTTGCAGTCACGCGGTCTCACCGACCCCGCCGCGCTGCGCTGGGGGATCGCGGACATCGCGGCCGACTGCGTGCGGCTGATCCAGTCGGTCCAGCCGTCGGGGCCGTACCACCTGCTCGGGTGGTCGTTCGGCGGCGGCGTGGCGCACGAGGTCGCGGTCCTGCTGCAGTCGGCGGGCGAGCGCGTCGACCTGCTCGTCGTCCTGGACGGCTACCCGGCGGTCGAGGCCGCCGGGCGCGACCGTGCCGTCTCCCCACGCGATCCCCGGGTGCTGAGCCGCCTCGCCGGGTCGCTGGGGATCGACGACGTCGGAGAGGAGCCGAGCCTGGAGGTGTTCACCGCGACGGTCCGCCGCCCGGGCAGCCCGCTGGAGAACCTGCCGCCCGAGGCGGTGACCGCGCTGACCGAGGTCTTCGCCCGGAACTGGCAGATCGCCGGGTCCGTCACCGGCGCCGCCTACCGGGGCGACCTGGTGGTCTTCGCCGCGATGAAGGAGCGGCCCCCGGACGTGCCGGACCCGGGGGTGTGGCGGCCCCACGTCGACGGGAACGTGGTCGTGCACGAGACGCCGTCGACGCACGGCGCCATGATGCGGCCGGACGCCCTGGCGCACATCGGCCCCGAGGTGGCGCGGCTGCTCACCGCGCTCCGCGAGGAGCGGCCGCTCTCCCCGCCGCGGGCCGACCGCACGCCGGCCGCCGGGCCCTGCGCCGGACCGCCGGGCGAGGCCGCCCGCCCGGCCACGAGCCGGGGCCCGCGACAGGCGCCGGCGGCCGCGCCCACCACCCACTAGCCCACTGAAGGGATCATGCGCTCCGACACCTCCTGGCGGACCCCCGACTTCCGCGCGCTGTTCACCGCGACGGTCTTCAACCAGCTCGGCACCAACATCGGCTACGTCGCCATACCGCTCATCGCGGTGTCCGCGCTGAACGCCGGCCCGGGCCAGGTCGGCGTGCTGGCCACGCTGACCACGGTCTCCTTCCTGCTCATCGGCCTGCCCGCGGGCGCCTGGGTCGACCGGATGCGCCATCGCCGCGTACTGATCACCGCCGACCTGACGCGGGCCGCGCTGTTCACCTCGGTGCCGGTGCTGTGGGCGCTGGACGCGCTCACCATCGAGTACCTCTACGTGATGGTGCTGCTGAACGGCTGCGCCACCGTCTTCCTCGAAGTGGGCTCGCAGACGATCCTGCCGCAGCTGGTCGGCCACGACGGGCTCGTGCGGGCCAACGCCTCGGTGATCAGCATCATGGCCTTCGGCAACGTGGCCGGGCGCGGCGCGGGCGGCGGGCTCGTGCAGCTTCTCGGGGCGCCGGTGGCCGTCGTCTGCACGGCCGCGAGCTACCTGGCCTCGGCGCTGCGGCTCACCGGCATCCGCGCGTCGGGGGAGCCCGCGCCGCCCGACCCCGGCCGGCCCGTCCGGCTGGGGGCGCAGATCGCCGAGGGGGTGCGGCACGTCTTCGGCGACAGGGAGCTGCGGGCGCTCGTGCTGACCGGGGCGCTGATCAACCTGGGCGTCCAGATCGTCAACACCATGCTGCCTGTGCTGTTCGTCCGGGAGATCGACCTGTCCGCGGGCGTGCTGGGCCTGTTCTGGGCGGGCGGCGGGGTCGGGCTGTTCCTCGGCTCCCGGTTCGCCCGCCCCATCGCCGGGCGGCTCGGTTTCGGCCGCAGCCTCGGCATCGTCGGGCTGTGCCTGGCCCCGGCGGGCCTGCTCGTCCCGCTCGTCGACCAGGGCCCCTGGCTGTGGGTGGCCGGGGCCGGCTGGCTGCTGGCGACGTTCAAGACGGGCATGGACAACGTGCTCGGCGTGAGCCTGCGGCAGGCGCTGACGCCGGCTCCCCTGCTCGGCCGCATGAACGCCACCTTCCGCTTCCTGCTCACCGGCGCGCACGCGGTCGGCGCCGCCCTGTCCGGCCTCATCGGCGAGCTCGTCTCGGTGCGGGCCGCGCTCTGGACGGGCGGGGTGGTGCTGTCGCTGGCGTTCCTGCCGGTGTTCCTGTCGCCGGTTCGCGCGCGCCGGGAGATGCCGCGGCAGCCGGAGGCCGAGCCCGTCCGGCGTCCTGCCTGACGCGGCGCGACGGGGTGCGGCTCGCGCGGCGCCGATGGCGCGCGGGCCGCACCCTCACCGGGCGCCGGTGTCAGGGGGCCGGGACGGTGTCCACCCAGCGGGTGGCGGAGGAGCGGTAGCCGTTGACGCGGCCCACCACGGTGGCGGGGGCCACGACCTCGTTCTTGGCGTGGTAGAACCAGTCGACCTGCTGGACGTAGCTGCGCTGCGTCGAGCTGCCGACCAGGCCGCCGCTGATGAACCACAAATTGAAGTTCACCGACTGCACGGTCTCCGGGTAGTAGATGTCACCGTGCTCGGCGAACAGCGCGCCGTCGATGTAGTACCTCATCGTGCCGCCGGAGACCTGCAGCACCAGGTCGTGCCAGCCGTCGTAGCTCGCCCTGACCTCGTTGTGGACGTTGACCGCCTGCCACGGCTCGTTGCGGTAGGTCTCCCACGAGGTGGCGTACATGATGTTGCCGGGCTCGCCCCAGCCGCCGTTGGGCAGGTACTCGAAGTCCTGCTCGCTGTAGCTCGGGTCCAGGTCGAAGGCCAGCGGGGTGATGGTGAAGAAGGTCTGGACGACGTGGTCGCCGTCGGGGCCGCTCACCGGGGCGTCGGAGAACTTGACCCGCGCGGCGTAGGTGCCCTCCAGGAACTTGCGCTGGTGCAGGAACTCGGCCTGCTGCGTGCCGGCGGCGGTGCCGTCGCTGACCGCCTTGAGCTGCATCGCCTGGTTGCCCGTGCCGATGGACGGGAAGGTGATGTTGTTCTTCGGCCAGCTCGCGCCGGGCACGCCGGGGCCGCCGGCGTTGGTGCGCACCGTCCACCGGTGGCCGGCGATGTTCGGGTCGTCGGCGCTGGTGTAGTTGAAGTCGTCGAACACCACGCCGGCGTTGCCGCCGGGCGGCGGCGTGACGGTGGGGGTGGGCGACGGCGACGGGCCGCCGCCGGCCGGCGAGGTGCCCCACACCAGGGCGCCGTCGTGGTACACGGTGACCTTGGTCCAGTCGCCGTAGGTGGTGCGGGCGGGGCCGAAGGAGTAGTCGTCGCTCTGCCTGGTCGTCTGCCAGTCGGTCCGGTGGAAGCGGAGCTGCAGGTCGCCGGTCTGCGCCCGGGGCGCCAGGGTGCCCGAGGTGAAGCCGACCTCCAGGTAGCGGTCGGCGGTGGCCGTCCCCGGCGAGATCGCGCCGAACGTGCCGGTCACCGTGGAGCAGGAGATCACCGCCCACGAGCAGGCGAAGCGGTACTGCTGCGAGGGCGAGTCGGCCTTGAAGTAGTAGCGGATCCTGACGCCGGCGAGCGGCACGGCGGTCGTGCCGTCGTTGACGAGGTTGAACCACGGCTCCACCTGGTCGGCGGTGGCGCCGGTGGCGCCGGTTCTGTACTGGAGCCGCAGCGACTGCGCGGCGCCCGCGGGCGCGGCGGTCACTCCGGCCGTGGCCGCGATCAGGGCGGCCACGAGCCCGCCGAGGAACAGCTTCCTGCGCATCTGTGATCCTTTCACTGGTGCGGGCCGCGTGGCGGGGGGTGACCACGCGGGTCGGAGAAGCCTTCAGGGGACGAGCGGCCCGATCTGGACGCCCTGGGCGGCCAGCCGGGCCAGGTGCGGGTCGAGCCGCTGGAGGAAGTCGGGGTAGTCGTTCGGCGACCCCCACGCGACCTCGGCGAACGCGCACAGCCGGGGGAAGGCCATGTACTCCACCTGCCGGGGCGTGGGCATGTACTCGGTCCAGATCTGGCACTGCACGCCGAGCACGCCCGGGTCGGGCGTGAAGCCGTACATGTCGGCGAGGGTGACGACGCCCGGCTGCGCGGGCGGCTGGCCGGGCGCGTCGGAGGGGTAGTAGTCGAGGTAGGTGCGGGTGTGCGGGGCCAGGACGATGTCGGTGCGGTCCGGCCGGGGCTGCTCGTCGCGCCACACCATGACCGTCGTGCCGGGCACGGCGGGCCTGTCGGGCTCGTCCCAGCAGATGAGCTTGCGCCCGTGCCGCTCCAGGTGCGACGCCATGCGGCCGATGAACCAGGCGCACGCCTGTGCGGGGCCCGGCAGGCCCAGCTCGGCCAGCCGGCGCAGGGCGCGCGGGCTGCGCTCCCACTCGGCCGGCGGGCACTCCTCCCCGCCGACGTGCACGTACGTGCTCGGGAACAGCTCGACGACCTCGTCGAGCACCTCCTGGCAGAACCGAACGGTCGACTCCTCCAGGTTCAGGACGTGCTCGCTGATCCCCCACTCCGACCAGACCTCCAGCCGCCGTGAGGGCTGGTTGCCCAGCTCGGGGTAGGCGGCGATCGCGGCCTGGGCGTGGCCGGGCATCTCGATCTCCGGGACCACCGTGACGAACCGCTCGGCGGCGTAGGCGACGATCTCCCCGATGTCCTCGCGCGTGTAGAACTGGCGGTCGTCGCCCGCCGACGACGGCCCCCGGCGGGCGCCGACGCCGGTCAGGCGCGGGTGGCGCAGGATCTGCAGCCGCCAGCCCTGGTCGTCGGTGAGGTGCAGGTGCAGGACGTTGAGCTTGTGCTCGGCGAGCAGGTCGATCAGCCGCAGCACGAAGTCCTTGGGCATGAAGTGCCGGGCGACGTCGAGCATGACGCCGCGCCAGCCGAACCGGGGCCGGTCCTCGATGGTGCCGTACGGCACGGCCGCGCCGAACTGCGACAGGGTCTGCAGGCCGTAGAAGCGGCCGGCCCTGCCGCCGGCGGCGAGCCGGATGCCGGCCGGGCCGACGTCCAGGCGGTAGCCCTCCTCTCCGAGGGACGGGTCCTGCGGCGCGAACCGCACGAGGTCGGGATGGAACGCGACGGAGCCCCCGAGGACGGCCAGCTCGCGCGGCCGCGGAATGATCACGTGTGGTTCTCCCCTTCTCGACTTCGGTGGTGACGGTCCCGGCTTGCGGGCGTGGGCGGTGACGGGCTCGGCCGCGTCCGGTGGCGGGGCGGCTCAGCCCTTGACGGCGCCGGCGAGCGCGCCGGTGGTGACCTTGCGCTGCAGGGCCAGGAAGATGAGCAGGACGGGCAGCATGAACAGCGCCGCGGCGGCCATGGTGGCCCCCCAGTCGGTGCCGAAGACGTTGCCGAACGACGACAGCCACACCGGCAGCGTGCGGTCGTCCTGGTTCTTGATGATCAGCGCGTTGGCGAAGGCGAACTCGTTCCAGGCGGTGATGAAGCCGAAGAGCGAGGTGGACATCAGGCCGGGTGCCAGCAGCGGCAGGACGACCCGGCGGAACGCGACGGCGCGGCTCGCGCCGTCCATCATCGCGGCCTCCTCCAGCTCCGGCGGGATCGCCGCGAGGAAGCCGCGCAGGGTCACGATGGTGAACGGCAGCGTGGCCATGAAGTACAGCAGGGTCAGCATCGAGAGTTTGTCGAGCATGCCGGTGTCGCGGGCGATGACGAACATCGAGATCAGCAGCGCCTCCCAGGGCGCCATCTGGGCGATGAAGACCATGAGGACGAAGGCCCGCCTGCCGCGCCAGCGCAGCCGGGCCACGGCGAACGCGGCGAGCAGGGCGACGGCCAGCGAGAGAAGCACCGCCGAGATCGTGACCAGCAGGCTGTTGCGCCAGAAGTGGCCGAACCCGTCGCTGGACACGGCGGTGGCGAAGTGGTCGAGCGTGGGGTGGGACGGCCAGAAGGAGGGGGTGTCGGACTGGATGTCGGCGGTGGGGGTGAAGGCGGTGACCGCCATCCAGTACACCGGGAAGACGGAGACGACGATCACCGCCAGCGCCGCCAGGTTGAGCGCGGCCCGCGCCGCCGGCCGGCGGGCCGCCGCGCGCCCGGCGCCGAGGCCGCGCCGCGCGCCGGGCCTCGGGGCTGGGCCGGAGGCCGGGCGGGAGCCGGGCCGCCGGGCGGCGCCCGGCGCCGGGCGGGAGCCGCTCACCGGACCTCCGCTTCGTGCCTGAGGATCCGGCGCAGGTGCGTGATCAGGGCCGCGACGAGGATCAGGACGGTGAGCGTGGAGATCGCCGAGCCCAGGTCGTACTTGTGCAGCGACTGGGCGACCTGGAACGCGTAGATCGGCAGGGTGGTGGTGGCGCCGTCGGGCCCGCCCTTGCTGACGGCCCAGATCTGGGCGAAGCACTTGAACACCCAGATCACCTCCAGCGAGGTGATCAGCCCGAACAGGGGCCGCAGGATCGGGAAGACGACGTGCCGGAAGGTCTGCGCGCCGCCGGCGCCGTCGATGCGCGCCGCCTCTCGCAGCTCGCCGGGGATGGTGGTGAGCCCGGCGTAGAGGGTGAGCGCCGCGAAGGGGACCGACTGCCAGACCACCAGCATGACCAGGATCGCGAACGTCGAGGTTCCGTCGGCGAACCAGGTGTGGTCGCGGAACGAGTCCAGGCCGGCCGCGACCAGCAGCCAGTTGACCACGCCGAGCCGCGACTGGAAGAGCCACTGGAAGATCGTCGTCGCCGCCAGCACCGGGGTCGCCCAGGTGAGCACCAGGGCGCTCAGCACGGCCAGCCGCATCCGCCGGCCGAGCCGGACGGCCATCAGCGCCGTGAGCGTCCCGATCACCATGATCAGCACGACGTTGACGGCCGTCCAGGCGAAGGTGCGGCGCACCACCGCCCAGAACTCGGGGCTGCCCAGCGCCTCCCGGTAGTTCTCCAGCCCGACGAACACCGCTCCGCCGCGAATCAGCTCCCCTGTCCTGAAGTGCTGGAAGGAGATGATCACGCTGCGCAGCACCGGGTAGGCCAGCAGGAACAGGGTGCCCACGACGGCCGGCGCGATCAGCAGGTACGGCCACAGCGCGGCCGACCGGCGCGGCCGCCACCGGCGCCGCCGGAGGGCTCCCGGCGGCCCGCCCCCCGGCGCCGTCCGCGCCCCGGGGGGACGGCGGCCGGCGAGGGGGGCGTCCGCGCCGGGTCCGAGGCCGGGGGCGGGCACGGGGGGCGAGACGGACACGACGGCCTCAGGACCTGGTGTTGAGGATCGTGGTGATCGTCGCTGAGGCGGCGGCGGCCTCCGTGGCCGGGTCCGCGCCGGTGAGCACCTTGGTCATGTACTCCTTGACGACGTTCTTGGCCTCGACCGCCGCCCAGTTGGGCGAGTTCGGCGTCGCGTGCCCGTTGGCGGCTCCGGCGGCCATCGCGGCCGTGCCCTCGTCGCCGTCCAGGACCGACGCCAGGGAGACGCGGTTGGGCACGTAGCTCATCTCCTCGGCCATCTCGCGCTGGAACTTCTCCCCGGCCAGCGCCTTGACCACCTCGTAGGCGGCCTCGGGGTTGCGCGACGCCTCGGGGATGATCAGGTCGGAGCCGCCGGTGAACACGGCGCCCGGCCGGTCGGCCGTCTTGCCGGGGATCGGGAAGAACCCGAGCTTGCCGGCCAGGGCGGGGTTGGCCTTCTCGATCGCGACCGCGCCGCCCGGCGTGGAGATGAGCTGGGCGACGTCGCCCTTGGCGAACACGTCGGCCTGGGGCGGGCGTGACTCGTCGGAGTCCTTCGGGCCCTCGCCCAGTGCCTGCAGCTTCTTGTAGAAGTCCATGCCGGCCAGCGCCTGCGGGGTGTCCAGGGCGCCCTTCCAGCTCTCGCCCCGCTTGACGGCGAGGTCGCCGCCCTCGTCCCAGATGAAGCCGGACAGGGTGTACCAGTTCTGGCCGGCCAGGTAGATGCCCTGGTCGCCGCCCCTGTTCAGCCGGGCGGTGACCTCCAGCCACTCCTCGCGCGTCCTGGGCGGCTCGGTGACGCCGGCCTTGGCGAACAGGTCCTTGTTGTAGATCACGACGCGGTTGGCCGCGTACCAGGGGATGCCGTACTGGCGTCCGTCGATCCTGCCCGGCTCGGCGAGGCCGGGCAGCCAGTCGGCGCCGCCGAGGTCGGCGACCTTGCCGGTCAGGTCCCTGACGCCGCCGCTGGCCGCGTACTCGGCCACCTGGGTGTTGCCGACCTCGATCACGTCGGGCGCGTCGTTGCTGGCCAGGCCGCTGGTCACCTTCTGCCCGATGCCGTCCCACTCCTGGATCTGGATGTCCAGGGTGACGCCCGGGTGCGTCCGGCGGTAGTCGGTCGTGAATCGTTCGAGCAGGGCGTCGGAGAAGCTGTCACGCATCACCCAGACGGTCAGGTTCGCGGCGGCCGAGCCGCTCCCGGCGGCGCCCGCCGGCCCGGTGGACGGTGAGGAGGAGCCGCACGCGGTCAGGCCGGCGGCGAGCGCCAGCACTCCCGTCGCGGCGAGAAGGCGGTACCTCACGGGCTCTCCCACTGGTCAGTTATTGGTAAGCAATTTCCCCCGTGGGAGCTAGAGTGGTACTTACCAGTAGGCCCGTCAACCCCTTGGCGGACCCAATCTCGGTGGCATTTGGGCGAGATTGGTAAGACGCTGGTAAGGTCGCTGGCGTGACTCTGAACATGCGGGCCGGGCTCAAGCGCGATCGCGTGCGCGACTTCCTGCTCGACTTCATCGCCGACAAGCTGCCCGGAGAGGCGATCCCGTCCGAGCGCGACCTGTGCAAGGAGCTCGGCGTGTCGCGGCCCACGCTGCGGGCGGCGATCGACGACCTGGTCAGGTCGGGGCTGCTGGTCCGCGAGCACGGGCGCGGCACCTTCACCGGGCCGCACCGGGTCACCCAGGCGCTGTCGGCGACGCCGAGCGGGTCGTTCTACGTGCCGCCGGCCGAGGGCACCTGGCTCAGCCGCATCCTGGAGTTCGGCCCGGTGCCCGCCGGTCCGCAGCTGGCGACCCGGCTGCGGCTCTCCCCCGCCGCCCCGGTCCTGCGGGTGGTCCGGCTGCGCGTCGTGGACGACGAGCCGATGGCGATCGAGCGCATCCAGCTCCCGCACGCGCTGGTCGACGGCCTGGTGCCCGCCGACATGGAGTCCGGCTCGTTCTACCGGCTGCTGCGCGAGCGGTTCGGGGTGGACGTGCGCAGCGCCGTCCAGACCATGGAGGCCACCGTCACCGACGAGACCGAGGCCCGGCTGCTGCACGTGCCCCAGCACTTCCCGGCCCTCGGCGTGGAACGCACCACCCGCGACGCCGACGGCCGCATCGTGGAGTTCGTCCGCTCGATCTACCGGGGCGACCGCTACCGGGTGACGTCCGAGCTGCACTTCGACGCGGAGTCGGGCTGAGCGGCGGTCAGCGCGGCGGCCGGCAAAGGCCTGCCCTGGAAACAGGAAATATCGATCAATGCTTGTCGATATACGGCTTTGTATTGCATTAGTGTCTCAAAACGGCAAATACAGTGTGCGTTGTCCGAGGATTCCACCACGACATGGGCCCCCGAGGTTTGCCGGGCGGGGCGTGTCTGGGAGGCAGGATGGCATCGCTGCTACGCCCGCGTTCGATCCGGGCGCGCTACACCCTCGCCGTCACCGCGTTCTCGATGATCGCGCTCTCCGTCATCGGCGGCTGTCTCGACGTGCTGGTCCGCAACCGGGTCCAGGCCGATCTCTTCGACACCACCCAGCGGGTCGCGGCCGAGTGGATCTCCACGATGCGCGGCGGCGACGTCGGGCGCGTCGCGCCCATCAGCGACGAGGTCGACCTGCTCCAGGTCGTCGACTCGGCGAACCGGGTGATCGGCGCGAACGAGCACGCGGCGGGCCGCGCTCCGCTCAGCGGCGTGCGCCCCCCGGTTCAGGACCGGATCCAGCACGTGACCGAGCGCCACCCCGACCGGCACGTCATGCTCACCGCCATCCGCCTCTCGCCCGCCGAGACCCTCAACCTGGGGCTGGACCCGCAGCGGGAGTCCCCCGTGGTCTACGCGGGCCTGGAGGTGCCCGCCATCCTGTCCACCCCGACCCTGGAGCTCTACACCGGCGCGGGCGTGCTGGCGCTCGCCGCGGCCGCGGGTGTGACGACCTGGCACGTGGTGGGCAGGACGCTGCGCCCGATGTCCATGGTCCGCGCCCGGATGTCGGAGATCACCGAGAGCGATCTCAGCCTGCGGGTGCCGGAGTCCTCCCGGCAGGACGAGATCGCGCTGCTCGCCTCCGCCGCCAACCAGACGCTGGCCCGCCTGGAGTGCGCCGTGGAGCGGCAGCGCCAGTTCGCCTCCGACACCTCCCACGAGCTGCGCACCCCGGTCGCCGGGCTGCGCACGCGGCTGGAGGAGGCGCTGCTCTACCCGGGCGAGGTCGACCCGCGCGCCACCATCGAGGCGGCGCTGTCGACCACGGGGCACCTTGAGGCGATCATCAACGACCTGCTGGAGCTGTCGAGCCTGCGCGCCGCCGCCCGCCCGGCGACGACCGAGCCCATCGACCTGGGCGCCCTGGTCAAGAGCGAGGTGGCGGCCCAGCCCTGCGGCACGCCGGTGCGCGCCCGTCTCGCGCTGGGCCTGCGGGTCGACGGCAACCGCGTCCAGCTGGTACGCGTCCTGGACAACCTGCTGGTCAACGCCCGCCGCCACGCCAAGGCACGCGTCGACGTCTCCGTCCGCCCCCTGGACGGCCACGCCGTGCTGACCGTCACCGACGACGGCGACGGCATCGCCCCCGAGGACCGCGAGCGGGTCTTCGAGCGCTTCACCCGCCTGGCCGAGGCTCGCCGCAAGGACGCGAACGGCAGCGGCCTCGGCCTGGCCATCTCCCGCGCCATCGCCGACGCCCACCGCGGGAGCCTGCGCATCGAGGACTCCCCGCGCGGCGCCCGCTTCGTCCTGCGCCTCCCGATGAGCGACGCCCCCTCCCCCGGCGGGCCCGCCGACTCGTAGGCCGTCATCCCCGGGACGGGCGCCGTCGCGAGGAGGCGCCGCGAAGGGCTCCGGGCCACGGCGGCAGGCCGCCGTCGAGGGCGGTACTCCCCGGCTGAGCTGGGATTTCCCCCTCCGGTGGGCGGGGTGGCAGCAAAGTGCCAGGGGCGGGCAGCTTGCTGCCGTCCATTCATCTGGTTCCGGGGACTCGAAAAGCGGAGAGTTGGTTGTGCGAGAAGAAAACACAACAAGCCACAGAAAAGAGACAAGAAATGAACGCCACCGCCACCTCCGCCCGTTTCTCCCTCACCGCCAAAGTCTCCGCCACCGTCGTCTCCGCGGCCGTTTCCCTCACCGCCGCGATCGGCCTCTACGCCGCGGTCGTCCCAGCCGCCGACCTCGGCTCCCCCAGCCGGATCGTGGCCGGGACCACCTGGGACACCCACTCCGACGACGACGGCACCACCTGGGACTCCGCCAAGCTGCTGGCCGACGGCGAGCTGCCCGCCGACGACGACGGCACCACCTGGGACTAATCAACAGGAGATAAACACACCAGAATTCCCTATAACCATCGAAACCAACGACTAGAAGCCGATAAAAGCCAGAACCCCGACTACGAACCACGGAAACACCCCCGGCAGAGCCGGACGCGAGCCCGTTCCACCCAGGCGTGAAGCGACACCGCCACAGGAAACGCGGCACCTCCCCACCGCCGGTCATCGCACCACCCCACCACCCACCTTCCCGGACCTTTCACGCCCTCAACCGGCCGATCACGGCCCGAACCGCTCCCCCGCCCCCGAGTCCCATCACTTTCCGCGAAAGGCGACAAACATGATCACCTCAATCGTCCGCACCGCCGAGAGCCAGGTCTTCTGGGCCGACCCCCGCCAGGAGCCGATCGACGTTCTGACGGGTGTGCTCAGCCAGCGGGAGCTGGAGCGGGCGTTGACCTACCGCCGCGACGCCGACCGGCGGCGGTTCCTCACCGGGGCCTGGCTGTTACGCACCACGGCCGCCGGACACCTGGGCATCGCGCCAGAGAAGGTGGTGGTCGACCGCCGGTGCCCCGACTGCGACAAGTACCACGGCAAGCCGGTCGTCGTGAACGCCCGCACCCCGCTGCACGTCTCGGTCTCCCACTCGGCCGACCGCGTGGTCGTCGCGCTCACCGAAGCCGGCCCCGTCGGGGTGGACGTCGAGCGGATCCCGACCGCTCCGGTGGAGGAGCTCGTCCGGATCGGTCTGGCCGCCGAGGAGCGGGAGATCGTGCTCGGCCTGCCCGAGGAGCTGCGCCACGCCGCGTTCACCCACTACTGGGGCTGCAAGGAGGCCGTGCTGAAGGCCACCGGCCACGGGCTGCGCGTCCCGCCGGCCAAGGTGCGCGTCAGCCGCCCGTTCGACGGGCCCCCGGCCCTGCTGTCCTGGCCGCTGGACCTCCCCGTGGAGAACGTGCGGCTCAGCACGCTGGAGCCCGGTGACGGCTACGCCGGCGTGGTCGCCGTCCTCACCGACCGGCCGCTCGGCGTCACCGAGACCGACGCCACCGCGCTCGACCGCATTCCGTTCCGCCTCCCGGCCGCCCAGGCCGCCTGACATTCATTGACAGAGCTTGTAAGACCCTGTTGGACTTACGGAAAGTCACGGCCGGCGTGAGCCCCGAGCCGGGCACATAACGCATCGTCGCGGGTGTCCTTCCGTAATCTTCGGGGCAATCTATAAATGAGAGGAAGCTGACCTGCCGTGAAAAATCATTTCGTCCTCATTCCGGGCCCGTGGATGGGCGCCTGGGTCTGGGAGCCGGTGACGCGGGGCCTGCGCTCGCTCGGCTACCAGGTACACGCCCTGACGTTGTCGGGCCTCGCCAGCCCCGACGCCGACATCTCGGCCGTCGACCTGGACACCCACGTCGACGACGTGCTGTCGGCGCTGGAGCGCGACGACCTGCGCGACGTCATCATCGTGGCGCACAGCTACTCGGGCATCGTGGCCGGCCAGGTCGCCGACCGGGCGCCCGACCGCGTGGCCCACACCGTGTTCGTCGAGGCGTTCCTCCCGCACGACGGCAAGTCCATGCTGCACGCCTTCCCCGAGCGCCAGCGGGCCGACGAGCTCCAGCTGATCGCCGACAACGAGGGCCGCTGGCCGATCCCCGACGCCGCCGTGGTGGCCGACGGGCAGGATCTGTCGCTGGAGCAGGCGCAATGGCTGGTGGAGCGGTTCGTCGGCCATCCCGGCCACACCCTGTCGCAGCCCGCCGTCCTGACGCGCCCGCTCGCCCAGCAGCGCGGCACCTACGTCGTCTGCGCGAAGGAGCACTTCGCGGGCAGGATCTCCCCCGACATCGCCGCCCTGCGCTCGGAGCCCAACTGGACCTTCCACACGCTCGACACCGGCCACTGGCCGATGGTCTCGGCCCCCGACAGCCTCGTGGCACTGCTCTCGGGCGTCGCCTCCGGGAGCGAATGACCGGGGGCCACGCGCCGCTCCCCGGCGCCGCCTCCCCGAGTGGGTGACCGGCGGTCACCCCGACCGAGAGCCCGGACCCGGGCCGGTGAGCACACCCGGTACCGCTCCGGACCGCAATACCTCACAAAAGCCGCAAGTCGGCAAAATGCTAACTTGATTACCCGAGTCGGCATTCTTCCCCATAGCCGACCGGCCGCGGAAACGCCGCGAATCTTTCATTACCGGCCATCCCCTTTCGGGGAACGGCTCCGGCCGCGGGACGGCGACACCGCCGAAGCACCCGCCGCCGTCAGAGCGGCCACCATCGCGGCGGCAGTCCACCCCGCGGGCGAGCCCGGCGAGGGCGGCCGTGGTCGAAGACCGACCAGAAGACGCCCGCGAAGGCCCTCGCGATCTTGATCTCCCCGACGCCGTTCGGGTGCAGCCCGTCGTAGGCGTCGCTGTAGGGCTCGTACAGGGCGGCCAGGTCGACCAGGGCGATCCTCGAACGGCGCGTCGACAGCGCCGCGAGCGCGCCGGGCAGCGACCTGTTGTACCAGGCGATGACGTCGCCCAGGTGGGGGTTGTCCGCCAGCGGCGTGCGGTGCACCACGTTGGCGAAGAGGAACTGCACGCGTGGATTGGCCTCCCGCGCCCGTGACACGAACGCGACGGCGTCCGCCAGCAGCTCCCGCGGGTCGGAGACGCCCCACGCCAGGTCGTTGAAGCCCAGCGCGACCATCAGGTAGTCCGGCCGGCAGGCCGCCACGGCGCCGCCGATGCCCTCCTTGGCCTCACGCATCAACCGGCCCCACCGCGCGTAGTGGTTGTCGTCGAACAGCACCCCCGGCTGGTAACCGCCCCGCACGGGCTCGGCGGCGAGCGCCGTGCCCGCCGGGCGGACGGGCCCGGGCCTGGATGCCGCGTGCGCGGCGCCGGCGGGTTCGGCCGGGGCGCCGACGGGGTGCCATGCGAAGCCCGCGGGCTCGGGCGCCGGGCCGGGGAGGTGACCCGGCCCGCTCTCCTCGTCGACCCAGGTGCCGTTCCACGGCCCGACGAAGCGGGCCGTGACGTCCTGCTGGGCCAGGTGCCGCGAGAGACGGTACCGCCAGGTGTAGTCGCCTTCGGCTCCCTGGCTGATCGAGTCTCCTACGATCATGATGGTGGGGATCGTCCCGGGGATGACGTGCCTCCAGTGGCTCGCGGCCGGGACGGCTCAGCCGCGCGGCGCGCTGTGCTCCGCCGCCCTGCGGGCGGCGGGGGCTCGGAGGAGCCGCAGCAGCGGGGGAACGTACAGGAAGCCCAGGACCGCCAGGCCGGCCAGGAGGATCAGGGCCGTGAAGACCCACTCGTTGGAGCCGCCAGGCCCGTAGACGTAGTTGGGGCGGCCGACGTCGAAGGCCAGCGTGCGCTGCCCCTCCCGGAGCATCTCGCGGTCGGCGCCGTAGAACGCGACGGCCGGCCGGTGGATCGTGCCGTCCTCGGAACGGAACTCGCCGTTCCAGGTGCAGCTCTCGTGCCCCGGGTGCTGGATGCAGGCCACCGACCGCGCGGTGAAGACGCCGGGCGAGCCGTCGGCGCGCGCCGCCCGCAGCACCGGGCCGACGTTGGGGACGACGATGGCCATCAGCGAGAGCGCGACGAGCGTCAGCGCCACGGTGAAGGCGGGGGAACGGCGGCGTCGCGGCCGCTCCCCCGCCGTCACGTCATACACCAGCGAGGACCGGGGCGCACGAGCAGCGCATCTTGGCGCGCTCGGCCGGGCGGGGCCGCAGGTGGTACACCATGGCGATCACCATGGGGATGAAGACGATGGCGTTGTAGAACAGGTGCAGCTCGACCCGCGGGATGAGCAGCTGCAGGATGCTCGTCGGGACCGGCTTGCCCGCCAGGTTGGCGCCCGCGAGCTTCTGGATCAGCAGGAGCAGGTGCTCGAAGTGGTGCCACACCTGGATGCCCAGCGAGATGTTCCACCACGTGCGCGACCGGCCGACGAAGCCCTTACGCAGGATGATCAGGCCGATCAGCATGACCAGCGCGTAACCGTAGTGCATCCACTCGGAGGTGACGAGCCACGGGAAGGGGATGCCCAGCACGCCGCGGGCCTCCGGGACGGTCATCCCGAGGACGTAGATCTGTACCGCCTGGGCCAGGTGCTCCGCCCAGTGGGCGATGACGATCACCATGAACGCCCCTAGCGCGGTCTTGTGATAGCGGCCGTTCAGGCCGGGTGCTTCGACTCCGCGTCCACTCGCCGACGACGCCTCGATGGCCATGCGCAACCCTCTCTCGACCCCTGCTGTTTCCTAAGCCAGCCCACTGCGCGGCGTACGGGCCTTCGCCGCCATCGGGTCGGCGATTCGCGGAACCGCGGTCCCATCGTCACTGAGCGACCCGGACGCACGCTTCTCTCACTGTGCTGACTTCAGTGGCGATTGTCACCCCCTACAAAGGAGGGGAATCCAGTTGTCGTTGGTGGAATGGGGCAATGCCTCTAAAGGGGTACATTTCCGTGCTTGCGCTGGGGTGCCGGCTTGCGCTTGTTGCGCAGCATCGCCAGCCCCCGGGCGACCGCGACCCGGGTCTGCACCGGGTCGATCACGTCGTCCACGAGCCCGCGCTCGGCCGCGTAGTGCGGGTGCACGAGCTGCTCGACGTACTCGGCGACGAGCTCGGCCCGCAGCGCGGCGGGGTCGGGGGCGGCGGCCAGCTCCCTGCGGAAGATGACGTTGACGGCGCCCTCCGCGCCCATCACGGCGATCTCGTTCGTGGGCCAGGCCAGCGACAGGTCGGTGCCGATGGTGCGCGAGTCCATCACGATGTACGCCCCGCCGTACGCCTTGCGCACGACGACGTGGATGCGTGGGACGGTGGCCTCGCAGTAGGCGTACAGCAGCTTGGCGCCGTGCCGGATGATGCCCGCGTACTCCTGGTCGGCGCCGGGCAGGAAGCCCGGGACGTCGATCATCGTCACCAGCGGGATGCTGAACGCGTCGCAGAACCGCACGAACCGGGCCGCCTTCTGGGACGCGTCGGCGTCCAGCACGCCCGCCAGCACCATGGGCTGGTTGCCGACCACGCCGACCACCTCGCCGTCGATCCTGGCGAGCACGCAGATCACGTTCGCCGCCCAGCCGGCGTGGATCTCCAGGTACTCCCCGTCGTCCACCAGCTCGGCCACGACCTGCCGCATGTCGTACGGCTTGTTGGGCTCGATCGGGACGATCTCGGCGAGCCTCGGCCGCACGTCGCTGGTCGCGTCGCAGGGCGGCTCGGCGGGCGGCAGGTCGAGGTTGTTGCTGGGCAGCATCGAGATGAGGTAGCGCACGTCCTCCAGGCAGCTCAGCTCGTCGTCGTGCACGAACGTGGCCACCCCGGACTTGCGGCCGTGGATGTCGGCCCCGCCGAGGTCGGCGTGGGAGATCTTCTGACCGCTGACCGCCTCGACGACGTCCGGCCCGGTCAGGTACATCTGGGCGGTGCCGCGCACCATGAAGGCGAAGTCGGCCAGGGCGACGGTGTAGGCCGCGCCGCCGGCGCAGGGGCCGAGCACGACGCTGATCTGCGGGATGACGCCGGAGGCCTGCACGCTGCGCTGGAAGATGCCGCCGTACCCGCTGAGCGCGACCACGCCCTCCTGGATGCGGGCGCCCCCGCTGTCGATCAGCCCGATCAGCGGGGAGCCGGTGGAGATCGCCAGATCCATCACCTTGTGGATCTTGGACGCGTGGGCGGCGCCGAGCGAGCCGCCCATCACCGTGAAGTCCTGGGCGTAGAGGAACACCCGGCGGCCGTCGATCGTGCCCGACCCGGTGACCACGCCGTCGGTGTAGGGGCGGTTCTCCTCCATGCGCATGCCGTGCGCCTGGTGGCGGCGGTACATGTCGAACTCGGTGAACGACCCCTCGTCCAGCAGCGCGTCGATGCGCTCGCGCGCGGTCCGCTTGCCGAGCGCGTGCTGCCGGTCGACCGACGCGCGGCGGCCCGCGACGATCGAGTCGCGCAGCCCGTCACGCTCCTCGCGCAGCGTCGCCATCGACCGCACCGGGCCCGCGGGCTCCTCGGTGGGACGACCGCGTGGCCCGTCCTTGCCCGGTCTGGGCACGGCGACCGGAACGAAGTCGATCTCCGGAGCGCCCGGGGGCGTCTCCTCCGTGGGGTGGTCGAGGCTCGGGCTTGTCGCGGTCCGCTCGCTCATTCGCGGCATCTCCCGTCAGTGCGCTGTTACAGACGACAGGGACGGCCGGGCACGACCCGCCTGGTGGGCGGACAGATGGCCGCTTTCGAGCAGCCAGCGCACCGTGTCCCCGAAGGTCTCGGCGAGCGGCCGCGGTTCGATTCCGTACGTACCGGCGTTCTCGGCCACCCGGGTGGCGCAGGCACAGGTGTAGATGGCCCCGTACTGGGCGGGGATGTCCCACGGCCACACCCGCTGGACGAGGTCGGCGAGCAGCCCGACGGGGATCATCGCGCGGGCGGGCAGCACGATGCCGGGCAGGGAGCGCCCGGTCACCTCGCGCAACTCCTGGACGAACCGCCGGATGGTCAGGTAGCGGTTCGGCCCGAAGTGGCGGTCGGGCCCGCCGCCGGGTGAGTCGACGATGCGCGCGTGCAGCGCCGCGGTGTCGCGCACGTCCCCGACGGGGAACCCGCCGAGCGGCCGGAACGGCATCAGGCCGCGCAGGATGTCGCGCACGCGGGTGGTCTGGTCGCCGAGGTTGGGGTCGTGCGGGCCGAGCAGGGCGGGCGGGTAGGTGATGACCACCGGCGCCCCCTCGTCCTGGTGGCGCCGGGCGACCCTCTCGGCGGCGGCCTTGGAGGCCATGTAGGTCTCCCTGGCGCGGCCGACGGGCGAGCCGGTGTGCAGCACCCGGCCCCGCGCCGGGAGCAGCGCCGCGACGCTGGAGACGTGGATCACCGTGCCGGCGCCGGCCAGCCGCGCCGCGCCGAGCACCAGCTCGGTCCCGCGCTCGTTGACCCGCCGCATCAGCTCGTGCCGCCTGCTGTCGAAGGAGTACACCGACGCGGCGTGCAGCACGGCGTCGGCGCCGCGGACGGCCCGGGTCACGGCGCCCTCGTCGGTGACGTCCCCGACCTCGAGGTCGACGGCGCCGGGTGGGACGGCGAACGGGGCCAGCGCGCGCTCCACCTTCGAGGCGTCCCGCACCAGCAGGCGGACCCGGTGGCCCATGTGCACGATCGCCGCGACTGAATGGGCGCCGACGAATCCGGTGCCGCCGGTCACACTCACCAGCATCAGACCATCTCCTCCAATTCACACCAGTCAAAAGCCTGCGGCTCCTCGCTGTCATCTCCGAGTGTGCTTCACCGGTGATCAGGCGCGACGGCGTCGGCGGGGAGGTGTCCATGGGGCGGCGGTGGCAGGAACAGGACATCCCGCGGCAGCTTGCTGACTTTCACATCCCTGGCCCGCGGCGGCGAAAAGGCGGAAAGTTGGTGATGCAGGAGAACGTCCACGACAAACGGAGAAGAGAACGACGAGAATGAGGAACCTCGGCATGCCGCCGGCCGCTTCCGGCGGGCCCTCGGGAGCGCGTGCGAGACCGCTGCCCAGCCGCGCTCAAAGCTGGAAGAAACAGGGCTTGAGCTGGAGAAACGCCTCACCTCGTGCGGCCGGAGCCGCAAGGGGGACGGAGGCCTGTCGCCATGCTTTTTGAATTGACACTGAGGAGGAGCAAGGGAGAGCTATCGATCAATTCGCCGGTCGACGGGATCAGGATATTGGCGCTGATGCCCGGGCGCTGGCGAAAGGATTTACGGCAGTCGACCGGTGACATCATCATCCGTGTTTATACCGATGACACGGTGACCAATGCACAGATTCGTGCGGAAGTGCGAGGTATTCTGACCAATCCCGAAGTCAGCCATTGGGAACTCGTGAGCTGTAACACCCTGACCGTCGGCGACCACACTCCGAAGCTGAACCAATGGGTGGCGTCACGACGACATGGACAGCGTGCCCAATGGAACTGAGCGGAAGCGGGCCGGCCCGGCCCGTGCGCGCGCCACCACGGCGGCCCGCGGCGGTCGCCGCGGGCGTCCGCCGTCAGATCCAGTTCTCCTCCTTGGCACGGAGCGCGGCCTGGAAACGGTTGACGGCGCCGAGCCGGGCCATGAGGTCGGCGACATAACGGCGGTAGGTACGCAGCGAGACGTCGATCTCGCGCGCCGCGATCTCGTCCTTGTCGGCGGTCGCCATCACCCTGAGCACCTTCTTCTCCAGCTCGGAGAGCAGGGGGGCGTTCTCGCTCGGCTGGGTGTACTCGTGGAAGTCGGTGGCGGCGTCCCACACGCCGTCGAAGTAGGTGACGAGCTGGGAGACCAGACCCGGCTCCCGCACGAGCAGCGCGCCGCGGGAGCTCTCCTTGGGATGGATCGGCACGATGGCCACGCTGCGGTCGAAGATCACCATACGGTCCATGGAGTCCTCGGTGATGTGGATCTGGCCGCCGAGCGCGGTCACGTCACGCAGGTACTGCACCATCAGCGGATCGTCGAGCGCCTTGGGGTGGTAGACGGCCTTGACCGCGAGCCCGCGGCGCAGGGACCGGGTGTCCAGCGGGAGCGCCGTCTCGATGGCGCCTCGCGACAGCGGCCCGCCGGGGTGCAGGCACAGCGTCTCCTTGTAACAGAAGAAGCCGAGGTCGTCGAGGCGCGCGCGCACGCGGTCGAGGCCCTCCACCCGCTCGATGTCGAGGTTGGAGCGGGTCTCCTCGCCGAGCTTCTGGTCCTCGACGAACATGCCGATGACGTCACGGGCGGCCAGGACGCGGCGGATCTCCGCGTTCAGCTCGTTGAGCCGCTGCTCGATGAGCCGTTCCACGCCGATGCGCGGTTCGGTGGCGGTGACCTTGTGGCGGTCCGACAGATCGAGAAGGGAGAGCCTGCCGAGGGTTTCGACGGCGGCCTCGATCGTGTCCTGGTCCATGCCGAGGGCCTGGCGCACGGCGTTGATGCCTTCTCCGCGATTGCGAAGAAAGTACCGATAGATATCAACCGCTTCGGGGGATATGCCGATGACCGAGACGTCTATGGCACACCTCCTGGCATGTCCCTCGCCCAGGGGTCGCCTCCTGGTGAGGCACCCCGCGCCCGGCTCACAGATATGCGTATTCACAAATTATCAGTGGCCGGATGGTTGGAACACCTTCCTATATGCTCCGCTTCACTCGCCGGCGAGCTTGGCGAGGATCCGGTTGAGGTGCGCGCGATCCTCGCTCGGCAGCCTGCCGATCACCCGCTCGTGCACCTCCGCCGTCACCGGATGCAGCACCTCGGCCAGCAGCGCGCGGCCCTGGGCGGTGAGCTCGACGGCGTAGGCCCGGCGGTCGGCCGGGGCGCGGGTGCGCTCGACCAGCCCGCGGTCCTCCAGCACGTCGATGATGTGCACCATGGTCGAGCGGTCGACGGCGAGCCGCCGCCCGATCTCCTGCTGGGAAAGCGGCCCGGCGGCCTCCAGCACACACAGCACGCCGTAGTCGCGCCAGCGCAGGTCGTCGCGCTTGAGTGCCTGCTCCAGCTCGACGGTGAGCTCGCGCGCGGCACCGTTGAGCAGCCAGCCGGTCGACTCGGCGAGCAGTCGCGGGGCAGGCGGGAGCTCCCGCCCGTCTTCACCCATGGCTTCGCCCTCTCTCAAGGCGCGGCCCTTGTCAGGCTCGGCCGTGGCCCTCCGCCGAGTCCGCGGCCACCACACCCACGATGCCACGGACGATGTCCCAGGTTGTACCGGCGTCACGGCCGTATCGGTGTTCGAACACGGGTCTCCTCCTACCCGAGGGAAGCGTGACGATGACCCCTCACCGGCCCCCTACTCCCCCTCACCTTCTTCATCAGCATCACAGACCATCAGCGTGCCTGTCAATCAGTGAAGCTGACGATTTATGTCACAGTGTTGCGTCACCCATGCCCGCGTGTGACACTCGTGTCCATCAATCGGCGTGCTTAACTTTGCGCATTTACCGCACTAAAACGACATGCGGCGCGTTAAGGGGATGATGTGAGCACTGAATCACCCAGTACCCATCTCCCCCCGCCGAACGGGGTCTCCAACGCCACAAGCCTGCTCATGAGCAAGGCGAACGACATGTTCGTCCAGATCCTGGAGTCGGCCGTGGAGCCGTTCGGGCTGCGCTCCAAGGACTTCATCGTGCTGACCGCCATCGACACGATGGGGCCGCAGTCGCAGCAGCAGCTCGCCAGCACGCACGGCATCGACCGCACCACCATGGTGAGCGTCGTCGACGGCCTCGAACGGCTCGGGCTGGTGCAGCGGGCGCGCAATCCCGACGACCGGCGCAAGTACGCCATCGGGCTCACCAGCGAGGGGCAGGCGCTGCTGCGCCACAAGGTCGCGCCGGCGATGCTGGACGCGCTGGACAACTTCCTCGCGCCGTTCTCCCCCGACGAGCGCGAGCTGTTCAACAAGCTCCTGTGGCGCCTGGTCTACGAGCGCGACTCCCCCGGCGAGGACGAGGCCGGCGAGCGGGCTTAGGCCACCGCGGCGGTCACGGCACCGGGCAGGGCAGCGTCGTGCCCGGCAGGATGGTGCGGTAGACGGCGGCGCCGGGGCACACGACCTTCACCGGCTCGTCCGCCGCGCCTGCCGCCACCAGCACCGGCTCGTGGCCGAACCGGCGGCAGGCGATGTCGGCCCAGCTCGGCGTCCACTCCCACCGGGCGGGCTCCTCCACCGCCGAGGGCTCGGCGTCCACGGCCGAGCGCTCCAGGTGGGCCAGGTAGTCCGACTCGCGGTGCCACACCGTGAGCCGGCGCAGCGAGTCGGCCGTCGGGAGCGTGGTCCACGGCTGGGCCCGCGCGGCGATCGCCCGCAGGAAGGCCTCGCCGACCGCGGCGCCCGCCGAGCGGGCGGCGGCCGTGGCGATGGTGGTGCCGTCACCGCTCACGCCCACCACGGCGATCGGGAAGCCCGGGCCGGGCAGGACGAAGGCCGCCACGCGCAGCCCGAGCAGCGTCACCTCCGGCACGACCCCGTCGGGGAGCAGGCGGGCGAGGTGGGCGGAGACCCGCAGCAGCGGCATGCGGGGATGCGACCACCAGCGGGTGACCACGTCGTGGGCCAGGAGGTCGGCGATGCCGCCGGAGGCGCCGTCGGGGCGGCCGTCCACCAGCCCCACCAGGGTCGGCTCCACGCGGGAGTCGCGCTCACCCGTCCAGACGACCTCGGCGGGCAGCAGGTAACGGTCCCCGCTCAGCAGGCCGACGCCGGAGACCCGCCCGCCGGTGTCGTCGGGCGGCTCGGGCATGAAGTCGGCCAGGTACAGCTCCCTGGCGCCGCCCAGCGGGCGCAGCTGCGTGCCGCCGTCGGCGATGAGGTGCAGGGCGTCGACGGCCGAGGCGCGCACCTCGGCGCGGGTGCGCGCGGCCTCGGCGGTGAAGCCGGCCGCGACGGTGACGACGCCCGAGGCCGGGCGCCGGGCGTACGCGAGGTGGACCGCGCCGCCCAGAGACTCGGCGATCCCCTCCAGCGGCACCGGGGACCACGGGGCCCCCACCTTCTGGAAGGTCTCAGGTGTGGGGGCCATCAGTCACTCCTCGCGACAGACCGGACCTGGGGAGGTCCCGTGGTGAAGCCCTTCGGGCCGCGGCCGCTCGCCGAAGGGGTCCGCCAACGGGCGGGGCCGCGAGCCGGCGTGCAGCGCCCGGGTCCTGTCGCGGTTCGCCGAAGGTGCTGACACACCATTAATGGAACACGCATGAGAAAGGGCCCGTCAACCAGGACGGGACCATTCAGCATTATCGAAGAAAAGCCCGCACCGCACGCCCGGGCGGGAAATCAGAAAACCGCTCCTCGTGATTCTTCGATATCCTCCGCCGTGGTCGGGCCGTACCGGCCGCCGTTCGCGGGGGGCGGCCGCGGCGGTGGCGGGAAAAGGGCGCGCGGGGGGGAAAGCGGCGGCGCCCGGCCGCCTTCGGGTGAATGCCGAAGACGGCCTGGCGTGTACCCCGCGTCCCGAAACCCCGGGCGCTCGGGTGCGGCCGCCAGGCCGTCGACGTCACGTTCCGGCGCGCGGCCCGCCGGAGCGCGTTCGTGGCCGATCCGCCGGGAGGGCGGTCAGGCGGCGCCGCGAGGGCTGTTCTGGTAGCCGGCGAGCTTCCACTCCCCGGCCTGCTTGACGACGACCCAGGTGGCGCGGATCGCGCGGTCGTCGGCCAGCTCGGACTGGCCGGGCGCCAGCACGCCGCCCTGCGTGATCACGATGGCGGAGTCGGAGGTGAGGAACCGCAGGTCCAGCGGCGTGCCGGTGACCTGGGTGCCCTTGTACGGGCCCTGGAAGGCACCCGCCATGAAGGCCTCGATCTCGTCGGCGCCCTTGCGGTAGAAGCCGGGAAGGATCATGGTCCCGTCCGCGGTGAAGACGTCCGCGAAGGCCTTCGCGTCGTGGTTGGCCCAGGCCGCGATGATGCGCGCCGGGACGCTGACCACAGCGGCCTTGTCGGCTTCGGTGATCTCGATGGTCGAGGTGGTTGTCGCCATGTGGGTCTCCCCTTCTCCTGAGCAGTCGTGCAGGAGATCGTGTGAAGGACGCGAACCGGACAGAAGGCCCGGATCAGATGTAGAGGGTGTTGGGCTCCTGGCCGCACAGGACGCGCCCGTACAGCTCGGCGTTGGTGTTCGGGTTCATCAGCGCGTGCAGGCTGACGGCCTGGATGTCCCGGGCGATCCGCTGGATCGGCACGTCGCTGTAGATGGACGAGCCGCCGCTGGCCGAGGCGAAGATGTCCACGGCCTCCTTGGCCAGCCGGACCACGGCGCCCATGTCGGCGCGTGCCCTGGCGCGCTCCTCCAGCGTCCACTCGCCCTCGCCGGCGGCGCGGGCGTCCACGAGGGTGGCCAGGCGGTTCCCGTGGAACTCGGCCTGGTCGAGCTTGATGCTGGCCTCGGCGACCTGGTGGTGCGTGATCGGCGCCTGGGCCTGGCTGTCGTAGCCGGTGTAGGTGATCTTGCGGTCGGGCAGGCGCTCCAGGAAGGTCTCCTTGGCGGCCCGGGCCATGCCGATGGTCGTACCGACCGACGAGGCCGAGGCGACCGGGAGCAGCGGCGCCCGGTAGATCGCGCTGCCGGCGTTCGCCTGCGAGGCGCCCTGGCCCATCAGCACCGCGGGCAGCGGCAGCACACGGGCGGAGGGGATGAACAGGTCCTGCGCGATCGTGCTGACGCTGCCGGTGCCCTTCAGGCCCGAGGTGTGCCAGTCGTCGACGATGTGCAGCTCGGAGATGGGGACCAGCGCGATGACCGGCATCGGCTGACCCTCCGGCGGCACCAGGACCGCGATGACCTCCTGCCAGTGCGCGTGGTGCGCACCGCTGATGAACGCCCACTTGCCGTTGACGACGATGCCGCCGTCCACGGGCGTGGCCATCGCCGAGGGGCTCAGCGTGCCGCAGATGCGCACGTCGGGGGTGGAGAAGACCTCGTCCTGCACCTCGTCGGGGAACTGGGACGCCATCCAGGTGGGAATGGTGTACACCGAGGCCACCCAGGAGGTGGAGCCGTCGCCCCTGCCCAGCTCGGAGGCCACCTCTACCAGGGTGCGGGTGTCGGACTCATAGCCGCCGTAGCGGAGCGGAACGCGGGTCCTGAAGATGCCGGCGTCGGCCAGGGCCTCTATCGACTCGTCGTGGATGCGCCGGTTCTCCTCCGACCACGCCGCGTTCTTCCGCAGAACGGGCACCAGCTCGGACGCCCGGCGGACGAGCTCTTCCCGCGTCGGAACATCGGTCGTCAGCACCATATCCTCCTAGAAACAAATCCACGGGAAATCGCGGAGCCGGCGAGCGCCGGATGACCGGAATACCCGGTCGGGGGCGTCATGGCGGTCCGCCGATGCCCACCATTCGACGGTCGCATCGGGCGCTGCGCACCGCATCTTCAAGAGTGCGAAGCCGCCTTCTCGCTGCGGGAGGGCCGCAACCTGAGAGATGCCGCCGACCTCGGCTGAATGTGACGATTGCGCAGAAGGCTTCCGATGCGCCCGCCCATCACCGCCGGCAGCGGGAGGTGTCGCCCACCCACCGCTTCCGGCTGCGGCCGTTGCCCGAGATTCTCCGCCGGCGTCGCGGACTTTTTCTTCGAGCGTCCCCCGGCGGACAGCCACGCTCGACAACTACCGATTCATCGAGGAGTTGAGGTGCGAGAAGAGGAAACCAGTCCGGTGACCGCCGATCGCGATTCGGCCATCGGCGTCGCCGAGGCGGAGCGGCCCAAGACCCGTCCGCTGACCGGCGACGAGTACATCGAGAGCCTGCGCGACGATCGCGAGGTCTACCTTTACGGCGAGCGGGTCAAGGACGTCACCTCGCACCCCGCGTTCCACAACCCCGTGCGCATGACGGCGCGGCTGTACAACGCCCTGCACGACCCGGAGAAGCGCGACATCCTCACCGCGCCGACCGACAGCGGCGGCGACGGCTACACCCACCGGTTCTTCACCACGCCCAAGAGCGTCGACGACCTGGTCGCCGACCAGCGCGCCATCGCCGAGTGGGCTCGCATGAGCTACGGGTGGATGGGCCGCAGCCCCGACTACAAGGCCGCGTTCCTCGGCACGCTGGGCGCCAACGCCGACTTCTACGAGCCCTTCTCCGACAACGCGCGGCGCTGGTACAAGGAGTCGCAGGAGAAGGTCCTGTACTGGAACCACGCGATCGTGCACCCGCCGGTCGACAGGAACCGGCCGCCGGACGAGGTCGCGGACGTCTTCGTCCACGTGGAGAAGGAGACCGACTCCGGTCTCATCGTGAGCGGCGCCAAGGTGGTGGCCACCGGCTCGGCGCTCACCCACTACAACTTCATCGCCCACTACGGCCTGCCCATCAAGGACAAGAAGTTCGCGCTCGTCGCGACGATCCCGATGAACGCCAAGGGCATGAAGCTCATCTGCCGCCCGTCCTACACCGCCACCTCCGCGGTGATGGGCAGCCCGTTCGACTACCCGCTCTCCTCGCGGCTGGACGAGAACGACACCATCCTGGTGCTCGACAAGGTCCTGATCCCGTGGGAGAACGTCTTCGTCTACGGCCACCTCGGCAAGGCGCTGCTGTTCACCGGACGGTCCGGCTTCTTCGAGCGGTTCACCTTCCACGGCTGCACCCGCCTGGCGGTCAAGCTGGAGTTCCTGGCCGGCCTGCTGATCAAGGCGACCGAGATCACCGGCACCAAGGACTTCCGCGGCGTGCAGACGCGCATCGGCGAGGTGCTGGCCTGGCGGAACATGTTCTGGGCCTTCTCCGACGCCGCCGCGCGCAACCCGGTGGAGTGGAAGGACGGCGCCCTGCTGCCCAACCCCGCCTACGGGCTGGCCTACCGCTGGTTCATGCAGACCGGCTACCCGCGCATCAAGGAGATCATCCAGCAGGACATCGCCAGCGGGCTGATCTACATCAACTCCAGCGCGGATGACTTCAAGAACCCCGAGATCCGCCCGTACCTCGACAAGTACGTGCGGGGCTCGGACGGCAGCGACTCGGTCCAGCGCATCAAGCTCATGAAGCTGCTCTGGGACGCGGTCGGCACCGAGTTCGGCGGCCGTCACGAGCTCTACGAGCGCAACTACGCCGGCAACCACGAGAACACCCGGGTCGAGCTGTACGCCGCCCAGATGACCAACGGGCAGGTCGACCAGTACAAGGCCTTCGTCGACGAGTGCATGAGCGAGTACGACCTGGACGGCTGGACGGTCCCGGACCTCAACTCGTTCGAGAACCTGCGCATCGGCAAGGGCAAGCTGAACCTCTGATCCCTCCTGCGAGCCCCCTCGGGAACCGCCGGCACCCCCCGCCGGCGGTTCCCTCTTCTGTGCCCGGGTCCGTCTGCCGGGAGCCCGGACAGGGAGCAGACCCGTCCGGAACGCCCGTCAGGGATGGGGACACGCACAGGACGCCCTCCCCGGGAGCACGCGGACAGGGAGCCGCATCACGGTGAGGCCTGGGGACACCGGCCGGGACGCCCGGCAAGCGGGACGACCGGCATGGAGCACCCGGGACGATCGGCATGGGCACCCGGCACGGGACCTCCGGCACGGACACCCGGCACGGGACCGCCGGCACGGGGCGCGGGCACGAGAAACGCCCACCGGTTCGGGGAACCGGTGGGCGTCGCGGTCTCGGCCGCGGTCGTTCTAGACGTCGGCGGTGACGGGCGCCTTGACGGGGGCCAGCACGCCGGGGATGCCGCCGAGGCCGGGGATCTCCCCGTCCTCCAGCAGGAGGTACGGGTCCTCCATCTCGTACCAGCCCAGGCCGGGCGGGCAGCGGTCGTAGCCGAGCAGCCGCCGCACCTCCTCGGGATAGGCCAGCACCGACTCCCTGGGCACCGCCAGGTACTGGTTCTCCTCCTGGCGGAGGTTGCCGAGGTCGAGCGCGAGCGTCATGCCGGTGCGCGGCGTGCTCGTGGTGTTGCGCCCGCCGCCGTGGTAGACGCCGCCCAGCCAGATCAGGCCGGAGCCGGCCGACATCACGGTGGGGAGGGCCTCGGATGCCTGCGGGGCGCGCTCGTCGTCCCAGTGGTGGCTTCCGGGGATCACCATGGTGCCGCCGTTCTCGGCGGTGAACTCGCTCATGGCGACCATGATCTGCACCCTGCTGGTGGCGCCGGGGTGGGTGCGCAGGTGCAGCGCGTCGTCACGGTGCAGGGGCTGCTTGCCCTGCCCCTCGTGGAGCTGGATGAGCTGGGTGCCGCTGATCTGGATGGTCGGGGTCATCTCGACCCGCGACTTGCCGATCCACATGGGCACCGGCTTCTGCATGATCTTGCGCGCCGGCCCCAGGTAGAGGGGGTGCGTCACGACCGGCGTCAGATGGGTCGTACGCGCGAACAGCGACGACACCCTGCGGGTGCGGGTGCCGTTGTACCAGTCCTCGCCATAGGCGCACGCGTCGAGGGCGGGCTGGAAGTCCGCCCACAGCGACGCCAGCGTGCCGGCGTCGACGAGATCCTCGACGATCACGCCTCCGTCACGCTCAAGGATCTCCACGACCTCGTCGAGGTCGGCGTCGGGCCTCACCCGGACCAGACCCGCCATTACGGACCACCTTCCTTCACGACGTTCCTCCAAACGGGCACGCCGCGTAACGACCGGCGCGCGTTCGCCGTGGACCACGGGTCCACGGCGGTCAGACCTTCGACGCGCTCTCGAGCTTGGACACGACCGTGCCGATGAAGGACGCCAGGTTCGGGTCGTCCTCGAAGATGTCGCCGACCTCGACCGTCACGCCGAACTCGGCCTCGACACGGGACGCGAGACGGTTGGCGGCGATGGACTCGCCGTTCAGCTCGAAGAAGGTGTCCTCCTCCTCGCCCGCGTTGACGCCGAGCACGTCCCTCCAGATCTCGGTCACCTTGGCCTCGATGGCCTCGACGCCGAGCCCCGCGATGTCGCCAGTACTCATTGGTAGTCCTCTCGCTTGCCGGGCAAGCCTTGTTGTCGGTTCACCCGTCACTCGCGGGTGGTTCAGCTCCAGTTCAAGGGGCTGTAGGGGGCCGTGACGGCACTCCGCAGCACCTCGTGGAACTCGGACGCCATGTCCTTGATGGTGTTCTCTTCGAAAAGGTTGCCGTTGAAGCCCAGCATCCCGACGATGTCCCCGGAGTGGTCGATCTCCAGGTGCCACATCGCCCCGTCGGGGATGTCCCCGCCGGCCGCCTGCGACAGGTGCCGCCTGCGGATCTCGGAGTACTCCAGGTCGCCGGCCGACTGGCGCGCCGCCAGCGGCGAGCGGAAGACCTGGAAGGCGCACACCGCGAGGTTGTCCTCGATGGAGGGGAGCATCAGCTCGGGCGCCTCCTGCAGGATGTTCGCGAACGGGATGTCGTGCGCGTAGGCGTCGATGCAGGTGGCGCGCGTGCGCTCGACCACCTCGCGGAACGACTCGCACCCCGAGAGGTCGATCCTGAGCGGGACGAAGTTGAAGAACGAGCCGACCGTGTCCTGGAAGCGCGCCTGGCCGCGGCCGGAGGTGAACGTCGGGACGACGATGTCGGTGGTCCCCGTGCGCTTGCGCAGCAGCGTGCAGTACGCGGCCAGCAGCACCATGAACGGTGAGCTGCGGGTGGTCCTGGCGATGCCCTGGACCGCGAAGGTGATCTCCGCGGGGATCCAGAAGCGGTGCCAGGAGGTCGTCTTGGGCAGGTTCGCCGACCGGGGGTGGTCGGTGGGCGTGCCGTAGATGCGCGCCCCGGCCAGCGACTCGCGCCAGAACGTCCGCGCCTCGGAGGCGGGGTCCTCGGCGGAGGTCGCGAGCTCCCAGCGCGTGTACTCCTGGTACTGCGGCACGTCGGGAAGGGGCGGGGCCTCGTGCCCGCTGCGCGCGGCGTACCGGGCGGCGAGGTCGCGCATGATGAGCCGCATGGACCACTCGTCGACGGCCGTGTGGTGGGCGATGAGCACGAGCACGGCGTCGTCGGCGCCGAAGCGTCCGAGGACGGCGCGCAGCAGCGGCAGCTCGGCCAGGCCGTACTCGCCCGACTCGACCTCCGAGAGCAGCTCCTCCGCGGCCACGTCGCGGTCCTGCGGAGCGACGTGGGTGAGGTCCTTGACCTGGAACTGCGGCGAGCTCGCCGGGCAGATCTTCTGGTAGCCGCCCTCGTCGTCACGCGTGATGATCGTGCGCAGCGTCTCGTGCCGCTCGACGACGTCGTCCAGCGCGCCGCGCAGGGCGTCGACCTGGACGGCGCCGAGCAGGCGCCAGCCGCAGATGATGTTGTACTTGGGGCCGAACGGCCCTTCTCCGTCGCCCTTGTCGAAGGCGAACAGGAATTGCTGATTGAAGGAGAGCGGAATCCGGTCTTCCACCCCGGTCGGCGCCTGCGGTGCCTCGATGATGCTCATTGTGGCCCCTATCATCCTTCCGGCCTGCATACGGGACGTCGGCACCCGGCGCGGGTGCGGAAGGTCTTCTCACGTATCAGAAACCAGAGCGGCCGCCCGGCTCGGAAATGTCGAGTTCGGCCATTTTGAATTACTCTAACCATGCCGAGCCGGGCGACCGTTCTTCTAAAATGCCGTGTTCGGCGGCCGGGCCGGCCGCGCGGTGGGCGGGGTCAGCGCAGCTCGATGTTCACGCTCTCGGCGGCCTGCAGGAAGTCACCGCGCGAGACCGCCGCGGCGACGAGCTCGATCTCGTCCGACAGGTAGCGGTCCTTGTCCAGGAACGGCACCAGCGAGCGCACGAGCTCGTAGGTCGCCTTGCTGGCCGGGCTGAGCCCGTCGTAGCGCCCGGACAGGTCGACCGCCTGCGCGGCGGCGAGGAACTCCACCGCGAGGATCTTGTTGTTGTTGCCCAGCACCCGGCGCGCGTTGCGGGCCGAGATCAGGCCCATGCTCACGACGTCCTGGTTGTCGCCGTTGGAGGGGACGCTCTGCGTGCTGGCCGGGCCGATGGTCCGGTTCTCGGCGACCAGCGCGGTCGCCGGGTACTGCGCGGGGGCGAAGCCGCTGTTCAGACCGGGGTCGCCGGCGACCAGGAACTCGGGCAGGCCGTCGCTGAGGTACCGGTTGAGCAGGCGGTTGGTGCGGCGCTCGGAGAACACGCCGAGCTGGGTGAGGGCGATGGTGACGTAGTCCATGGCGAACGCGACCGGCTGGCCGTGGAAGTTCGCGCCGTGGAAGATCTCCTGGCCCTCGAAGAACAGCGGGTTGTCGTTGGAGCTGTTCAGCTCGATCGTCACCGTGTTGCGAGCGTGGTACAGGGCGTCCCTGACCGCGCCCACGACCTGTGGGATGGCGCGCAGCGTGTACGCCTTCTGCAGGTAGACCTCGGTGCGCGACACACCGTCGTCCGAGCGCTGCTCGGCGGCCTGCCGGCGCAGGTCGGCGTGGTCCACCGCGAGCTGGGTGCCCTGCATGAGCGCGCGCATGTTGGCGGCGGTGTCCATCTGGCCCTGGTGGGGGCGGGCGAGGTCGCTGCCCTCGGCGAGGAAGGGGCTCTTGGAGCCGCGCAGTGTCTCGACGACCAGCGCGGTCACCAGCTCGGCCTGCCGCACCTGGTTGAGCGCGCGGCCGATGACCAGGGAACCCAGACCGGTCATGCCGGAGGTCCCGTTGATCATCGACAGGCCCTCCTTGAAGCGGAGCTGCAGCGGCTCGATGCCGTGCTCCCGCAGGACGGCGCCGGTCTCGGCGCGCTTGCCGTCCTTCAGGACGTAGCCCTCGCCGATGACGGTGACCGCGATGTGGGCCAGCGTGGCGAGGTCACCGCTCGCGCCGAGCGAGCCGATCTCCGGGATGGCCGGGGTGATCCCCAGGTTGAGGTAGAGCGCCAGGCGCTCCAGCAGCTCGGGGCGGACGGCCGAGTAGCCCCGGGCGAGGGCGTTGACGCGGGCGACCAGGATGGCCCTGGCCTCGTCCTCGGCGAACAGGGGGCCGACGCCTGCGCTGTGGCTGCGGACCAGGTTGGTCTGCAGTTCCACCTCCTTGGAGGTGTCCACGAGCATGTAGATCATCTCACCGTAGCCCGTGGTCACGCCGTAGACGGGAATGCCCTCGCGCACGGTGTCCTCGAACATGCGCCTGCTGTTGGCGGCCCTGGCCAGAGCGGCCGGGGCGACGCTGCACGGCGCCCAGTCCTCGGCGACCCGCCTGACGCCGGCGATGTCCAGGCTCTCACCGTCGAAGTCGACTGACAGTTCGGTCTCGACCAGAGTCACGTTTCTCACCTCGTGGTTGGGGTTACTGCATCTGTCGGTATGGCTTGGGACTCGATGAGCGTGGAGAGACCGCTCAGCGTGGGGTCGGCGAAGAACGCCCTGATCGACACCGCGACGCCGAAGCGGTCGCGAATACGGTCGAGCAGCAGAGGGATGAGCAGGGAGTGGCCGCCGGTCGAGAAGAAGGAGGCGTCGGCGTCCGACGCGCCCGGGCCCATGAGCCGGGTCCAGATCTCGGCCATGTCCTGCTCCACCGGTGTGCGCACCGTCCTGGCGGCGCGGGCGCGCGACGCGGGCGGGACCGGCAGCGCGCGCCGGTCGACCTTGCCGCCGACGTTGCGCGGCAGCTCCTCCAGGACCTTGAACGAGACGGGCAGCATCCCCTTGCCGAACCGGCGGCGCAGGGCGGCGCGCCAGGCGTCCGGGGTGGCCTGCTGCTCCGCCCCGTCCGGCGCGGGCCGGGGGACGACGAAGGCCACGAGGCGGATGACGAGCCCGTCGCGGTCGGCGACGGCGACGACGGCGCATTCGGCGACCGACTCGTGGGCGGCGAGCGCCGCCTCGATGTCGGTCAGCTCGACCCTGCTGCCGTTGAACTTGATCTGGAAGTCCCGGCGCCCGCCGAACTCCAGCAGCCCGTCCCACCGTCTGCGGCCCATGTCGCCGGTGCGGTAGGTGCGGTGCTCCTCGCCGAAGCCCGGCAGCGGCCGGAACGGCGCGGTGTCGACGGCCGCGGCCCCGACGTAGCCGGGCGTGATGTGCGGGCCGCGGATGACGAGCTGCCCGGGCACGCCGGCCGGGCAGGGCCGGTCGTGCTCGTCGACCACCAGCACCTGACGGCCGGGGATGGGCCTGCCGACCGGCACCGTCCCGTACACCGGGGCCGCGACGTCGTGCCAGGTCGCCAGGATCGACTCGGTGGGGCCGTACAGGTTGACCAGCCGGGCCGAGGGCAGCGCCGTGCGCAGGCCGTTGGCCAGCTCTCCGGGCAGCGGCTCGCCGGCCAGCAGCAGGTGGCCGAGCGCGTCCAGCTCCTCGGCCGATCCGCGGGCCTCGACCACGCCGAGGAGCTGGCGGGCGAAGCTGGGCACGGTCTGGAAGTGGGTGATCCGCTCGGCCGCCAGCCAGTCGGCCATGCGCTCGGGGTTGGCGCGGACGCGGTCGGGCACCGGGAGCAGGGTCGCGCCGGCGACGAGCGCCGCGAAGATCTCGACCAGGCTCGCGTCGTACCCGGGCGCCGCCCACTGGGCCACGCGCGAGTCGCGGCCGATGCAGAACTCGGCGCCGAACCAGGTGACGAACTGCGCCAGGCTGCCGTGGGTCTGGGCGATGCCCTTGGGCCGGCCGGTGGAGCCGGAGGTGTAGGCGACGTAGGCGCGCTCGGCCGGGCCGCGGTGCGCCGGGGCGGGCGGCGGACCGTCGTCGGGGTCCAGGAGCGCGATGTCCAGGATGCGGCCGTGCAGCTCCTCGCGGTACCACCGGGCCAGCTCGTCGCCCTCGGCGTCCCCGTCCAGCACCAGCCAGGCGGGCCGCACGTCGTCCAGGATGATCTTCCCGCGCTCGCCGGCGTCGCCGGTGCCCAGGCAGACCAGGTGCGCCCCGGCGTCCAGCACCCCGATCAGGGTGGCGACCTGGCGCGGCCCCTGCGACATGCGCACGGCCACCGGCAGGCCCTCGACGCCGCCGCCGGCGCGCAGCGCGCGGGTGACCGCCTTGGCCCGGCGCTCGACGTCGCGGTAGGAGGTGACGCCGCCGTCCCAGACCACCGCGGCGGCGGCGGGACGCTCGCGTGCGCGCAGGTGCACCAGCTCGTGGACCGGCGGCTCGCCCGTGGTCGCCTCGCCGATCAGGTCGGCCTCGCGGACGGCCGCGGCCACGCGGTCCTCGTTCTCCAGCGGCAGGGCGTCCACCGGCAGGCCGGGGTCGCGCAGCCCGGCGGCGAGCAGCGTGTGGAGCTGGGCGAGGATCTGGCGGGCGGACGCCTGGTCGAACAGCGAGGCGCGGTACTCCAGCGCCCCGGCGACCGACGGCGACACCCGGTCGACGCGCAGGGTGAGGTCGGCGACGGCGGGGCCGCCGGCCGCCTCCAGGCGCCGGACCGCGACCCGGGGCAGCCGCAGCTCCGGCTCGGGCGCGTCGCGGTAGACGAACAGCACGTCGCTCAGCGGGATCCTGTCGGGGTCCCGGTCGGGGTTGAGCGCCCGCACCAGCTCGTCGAAGGGAAGCTCGCGATGCTCGGCCGCGGCCCGCGCCGCGCCGTCGACCCTGCCGACCAGCTCGCGGAAGGAGGGCAGCCCCGACAGGTCGCCGGGGAGCACGATCTGGTTGCCGAAGCAGCCGATGAGGCCCTCGAACCCGGCCTCGGGGCGCGCCGTCACCGGGACGCCCACCGCCGCGCGGTCCTCGCCGCCGTAACGGTGCAGCAGCGTGTGGAAGGCGGCGAGCAGGACGGCGAACGGGGTGGCGCCGGTGTCCCGGCACAGCGCGCCGACCCCGCGGGTGATCTCCTCGCCCCAGTCGAAGCGCAGCGCGCCTCCGAGCGGGGAGGGCCCGGCGGGACGCGCGCGGTCGGCCGGGAGCGGCGGGGTGGCGGGCAGCGGCGTCAGCGCCGAGATCCACCAGCCGAGCAGGTCCCGGAACTCCGGGGTGGCCGCGTGCTCGCGCTGCCTCGCGGCGAAGTCGGCGTACTGAAGGGTGAGGGGTGGCAGCGCCTCCGCGAGCGGACGGCCGCCGACGGCCGCGGCGTACAGGGCGGAGATCTCCTCCACCAGGATGGCGACCGAGCCGTCGTCGGCGACCGCCTGGTGCAGGACGAACGCGACGACGTGCCGCGAGGCGCCGAGCCGGGCGACGCCGAGCCGGGCGAGCGGGCCGGCGGCGAGGTCGAACGGCGCCGAGGCCAGCTCGGCGCACCACCGGCGGGCCGCCGCCTCCGGGCCGGCCGCGGCCGCGGGCCCCGCGTCCGGGCCCGGCGCGTCCAGATGGGGATAGGACGCTCCGAGGTCGGCGAACGAGGTGGCCAGGTCGGCGAACGTGGGGACGGCCTCGTGCCCGGCGATCTCCTGGACCGGGCGGCCGGCGTCCTCGACCAGGGTGGTGCGCAGGATCTCGTGCCGGCGCACGACCTCGCGCCACGCGGCGCCGAGCGCCCCGAGGTCGAGGTCGCCGGTGACCAGGTACGCCCTGGTCACCGTGTGCGCCGGCGCACCGGGGACCAGCCTGTCCAGGAACCACGCCGCGTCCTGCGCGCGGGATGTCGCGGCTCGCCGGGGGCCGGGCCCACGGGTACGAGATGCCTCAGTCACTCATGTTCCCTTCCGGGTTCGGCGAGCTTCGCTGGCGGGCCCGGGGGTCCCGCGCCGTCGCGCGACGCGCGGGACCCCCGGACGCTCAAGCGGTGGGAACCCGGGTGGGCTCCGCCGCCGGCTGGACGTTCTGGCCGCGGAACGGGATCGCCGTGTGCTTGGACAGGCCGAGCAGGGCCAGCGCGACACGGAGCACGTACTTCGGCTTCATGAGCGTGCTGGGGTGCTCGACCTGGCCGGCGACCCGCATGTAGCCGGCCGTCACCCGGCTGTCCTTGGAGGCGGCGGTCTGGACCAGCGCCATGATGGTCTGCTCGACCTTCAGGCTCAGCGGGCGGTCGCCCTCGACCCCGGGGAAGGAGAGGTCCGCGGCGTTGGTCACGGCCCACGGGGGGTCGATGACGTTGCGGGCCAGGTCCTTGAAGTAGTCCAGCGGCACCGGGGCCGCGCCGCTGTGCAGGTGCTCGCGGATGGTGAGCGCCGACAGCGCCGCGACGGTCATGCCGCCGGCGTAGATCGGGTTGAAGGTGGTGACGGCGTCGCCGACCACCAGCAGGCCGTCGGGGAAGCGGTCCATGTCCTCGTAGCGACGGCGCAGCGTCGTCGGGAAGCGGAACGCCACCGGCTCGTCCAGCGGCTCGGCCTGGATGACCGCGTCGTAGATCTCGGGGATGCCGAGGCTCTTGACGAACTCGTACAGGCCGGCCTGGTCGGTGGGCGGGTGGTCGCCGAGGACGCCGTAGACCGTCATCTCGACGCGCGTGCCGTCGGTCCGGCTGAAGATGACGCCGCGGGGGTTCTTCGCCCAGGCGATGCCGTTGATGGACAGGTCGCCGTCGAAGGGGTCGGTACGCAGCCGGTAGTGCTGGGTGACGTAGCCGAGCCCGATCTTCTTGCGCTCCTCCTTGACCCGGGGGTAGCCGAGGTCCTCCAGCCAGACCGGGGTGCGCGAGCCGCGGCCGCTGGCGTCGACGACCAGGTCGGCGTCCAGGGTCTCCTCGACGCCCTCGCCGAGCTGGTTCTGCACGCGGACACCGGTCACCTTGCTGCGGTCCGGGCTCGTGGTGAGGCCGAGGATGTCGTGCCGCTCCAGGAAGGTCACGTTGCCGAGGGCCTGCGTGCGGTTGCGCACGTGGTACTCCAGCATCGGACGGCTGGCGCCGACGCAGAGCATGTCGGCGTTCTGCTGCTTGAGCCGCCGGCCGCGGGCGTACCAGCGCACGGTGCCGGCCAGGTCGCCGTCCGGCACGCCGTCGGCGAACAGCTCGGCCGTGATGCCCGGGTACATGCTCTCGACCGCCCGCTGACCCCGGGTCAGCAAGCCGCTGATGTGGCGTCCCTGCGGGCAGCCGCGCCGCGGCTCGCTCACCCCGACAAGCAGGTCGCGGTCGACTACGACGACTTCGTCGTAGGCGTCGGCCAGCACCCTGGCCGCGAACAGCCCGCCAAGGCTTCCACCGAGCACCACCGCTCGGGTATTGGCGTCCTTACCCATGGGTCATCTCCTCGAATTTCCGTGATCTGAACAGGCTTCGTCTGTGTGGCCGTCGGTACCGGGCATGCGCCGGCCTTGGCCTGCGGCCGCGCGGAGAAGCCGCCGCGGCGCGGACGGATTTCTCACGCCTCCGCGGAGACACGCCGGTCGTGCCGCGCCCGCCTCCCGCCGGCGTCCGGCGACGGCGTCGTCACCGTGCCCATGGATGGCGGCTCGCGGGTGGGGGGTCGGTGGAAAACGTGTATTGTCACCTCAGCGGCGGGAGTGATCCGGTCCGCGCGCCGAGTGTGGGCGATGGACTGCCCGCGTCGTTCCCGTCCGGCTTATACGGTTGGCCGGTCGCGACGCCGGCTCCGGGCACGAGGCATGGCAGGCTCCTTTCTTCACCTGTACAGCGGGAAAACGGTCGATCCGCCGATCAGCACCGCTTCATCGTCACCGCCCACCGCGCGGCGACGCATCTTGCGGAGTGCTGTGCTGACGACCGGCCCGCGGTGCCCCACGTATGACCTTGGCCGCGCGAAATGACTTCGCATTCCTAGAGATGTGGCGCATCTAGTGCGAATGTGACCCTGGCGACATGGCTGAGTTCGAAGGTAAGACGGTACTGATCACCGGCGGTGGCAGCGGCATGGGGCTGGCCACCGCGCAGCGGCTCGTGAGCGCCGGGGCGAGCGTCGTGCTCGTCGGCCGCGACGCGGACCGCCTCGACAAGGCGGCGAAGGACCTCGACGCGGGCGACCGCGTCCTGACCGTGTCCGCCGACGTCTCCAGCGCGGCCGACCTCGACCGGGTCGTCTCCGAGGCCGGGGCGCGGTTCGGCTCGCTCGACGGCGTCTTCGCCAACGCGGGGACCATCGCGTTCGGCCGGACCACCGACGTCACCGAGGAGGCCTTCGACCAGGTCGTCGGCACGAACTTCAAGGGCGTCTTCTTCACCATCGCCAAGTCGCTGCCGATCCTGAACGACGGCGCCTCCATCGTCGTCAACGGCTCGTGGCTCGCCCACAAGGGCCTGGCCTTCACCGCGATCTACGCCGCCACCAAGGCCGCCGTCATCAACCTGACCCGCACCCTGTCGCCCGACCTCGCGCCGCGCGGCATCCGGGTCAACGCGGTCAGCCCCGGCTACATCGTGACCGACATGTTCACGGCCATCTCCAGCACCGAAGAGGCGCAGGCTGAGAACCGCAGCCACGTGTCGCTCGGCCGCCTCGGCGAGGCCCACGACGTCGCCGACGCCGTCCTGTTCCTGCTCTCCCCCCGGTCGTCGTACATCACCGGCCAGGAGCTCGTCGTGGACGGCGGCCTCACCACCTCCGTCCCCCTCGGCTGACAAGCCCGGGAATCCTCCCCCAGGCCCACCGGAGCCCGCCCCACCCGGGACCGCCCCCGGCACACGCCGCACGGTACGGCGAAGTCGGCGCCCTGTGCGCGGCGGCCGGCGCTCAGGCGGGGTGGGTCAGGTGGCCGTGCAGGTCACGGTGGAGGGGACGCGGTTGGTGCCGGTCCAGGACGCGTTGAAGCCGGCGGTGGCCGTGGCGTTCACGGCCAGGGAGCCGTTCCACGTGGTGTTGCGCATGGTCACGGCCGCGCCCGACTGGGTGACGCCGGCGTTCCACGCCTGGGTGACCCGCTGCCCGTCGGGGAAGGTCCAGGCGACCGTCCACGAGGAGATGGCCGACGTGCCCGTGTTGCGCACCACCACCTCGCCTGAGAACCCGCCGTTCCACTGGTTGGCCACGCGGTAGGTGGCTCCGCAGGCCCGCGCGCCCGGCGTGGGCGTGACCGTCGGGGTCACCGTCGGGGTCGGGGTGACGGTCGGCGTCACCGTCGGGGTGGGCGTCGGGCTGGAGCCGCCCGTCGGCGGGACGCGGATGATGCGGTCGTCGTTCCCGGCGGGGGTGCCGCGGCCGTCGCGGTTGCTGGTGCCCACCCACAGCCATCCGTCGGGCCCGACGGCGACGGCGCGCAGCCGCCCGTACGCGCCCTGGAACTCGGCGACCGGCGTGCCGGCCGAGCCGTCGGCGTTCAGCGGCACCGTCCACAGGCGTGTGCCGCGCAGCGCCGCGGCGAAGAGGGTGCCGTTGGCGTACGCCAGGCCGCTCGGCGACGCCTCGGCCGTGGTCCACACGACGATCGGGTCGCGGAAGGAGGAGTTCCCGCACCTTCCCTCGCACGTGGGCCAGCCGTAGTTGCCGCCCGCGACGATGCGGTTGACCTCGTCGTAGGTGTTCTGGCCGAACTCGGTGGCGTACAGGCGGCCCTGGTCGTCCCAGGCGAGGCCCTGCACGTTGCGGTGGCCGTAGCTGTAGACCAGCGAGTTGGAGAACGGGTTGCCGGACGGCACCCCGCCGGCCGGCAGCACGCGCAGGATCTTCCCGCCCAGGCTGCTCAGGTTCTGCGCGTTGGCGGTGACGCCTCCGTCGCCGGTGGCCACGTACAGCATGCCGTCGGGGCCGAACGCGATGCGCCCGCCGTCGTGGAAGTTCGCCCGCGGGATGCCGCTCACCACCACCTGCTGGGTGCCGGGCGCGCTGAGCCGGAAGCGGGTCACCCGGTTGTCGCCGCTCGTGGTGTAGTACACGTACACCCACTGGTCGGAGGCGTACGTCGGCGAGACGGCGATGCCCAGCAGGCCGCTCTCGCCGGACGCCGACACGCCCGCGATCGTGGCGACCGCCGAGGGGGTCTGGCCGGGGCGCACCTGCATGACCCGCGCGGTGTTCCGCTCGGTGACCAGCGCGCTGCCGTCGGGCAGGAAGGCGATGCCCCAAGGCACCTGGAGCCCGGTGACGGAGACCTGGGCCCGCGAGAAGTCGAACCCGCCGATCGCCTGCGCCCCCACGGGGGCCGACTGCCCCACCACGAGCGTGAGGGCCGCGACGGCCGCGACGACGGCCGTGGTCACGGCCGAGACGAAACGCCTGGTCGTCATAACGGACTCCTCGGCGGTGCGTAAGGTGCGCTGTCAGACCGGATGTCCGCACCGTATCCGGCATTCCGCCTGATCCGCAACGACACTTCGGGCATCGAAATGTTTCGGGCGGGTTGACCAGGTATTTCCGAACAATGTGCTCGGAGACGTGCGCCAAGCCCCCGAGAAACTTTCAGCGCCCCGGGCCTGGACGCACGGAGGGCCCGCACCGGCGGCGCGGGCCCTCCCCTCATGGTGACTCAGCCGGCGATACCCGTCAGCGAACCGCCCTTGACTCCTCCCCGGAAGGCCTCCCAGGCGGCTCCACCGAAGCGCACCACGGGGCCGCCGGGGTTCTTGCTGTCGCGCACCGCCGTGACGTCACCCCCCAACCAGGCGATCTCGACACAGTTGCCGCCGTTACCGCCGGAGTACGAGGACTTCACCCACGTCGCTCTGCTCAAGTCATCCATTTCCGCATCCACTCCTCGACCTTGTCTCGCGACGCGTCCTGCGGAAGCGCATGGGCACGTATCGCGTCATATCTTATTTGGAGTTTCTGGACGACCTCCGGCGTGGCGGTCACCACGCCCGTGCCGGCGGTTTCGAGGTATGCCATCTCATGCCCCTGAACCTGAGCCAACACGAACGCTCCCAGCAATCCTGCGGTGCAACCCGATACCAATGGAACGATCTGGAGCGTAATACGCGGATTGTCGGAAATAGCCAGGAGGTGGGCTAGTTGTCCTCTCATGACGGCGGGGCTCCCCACCGGTCGTTGGAGCACGACCTCGTCCAGCACGACCCACATCATAGGAGGATCCTCGCGCTGGAAGATGGCTTGTCGCTCAATTCGCGAAGCCACGGAAGCGTCTACGTGCGACCGCGGCATCCCCGGCTCGGCCGTGAACAGCGCCCGGGCGTACTCGGGGGTCTGCAGCAGGCCCGGCACCAGCGAGGGCTCCCACGTGTGCAGCGTCGTGGCGTTCTGCTCGGCCTCCAGCCAGGGCAGGAACCAGCGCTGCGCGCCGTCTGACCGGCAGATCTCCCATAAGTGGAACAATGCACCGTCCAGCCGCAGGTAATCATCGCATTTTCTTGCGAAATCCCCCTTAGGCAGACGAATCCCCCGCTCAACCATGCTCACCATGGCGCCGGTGTACTGGACGACATCGGCCAGAGCCTCTTGCGTCAGATGGGCCTGCTCGCGATATTTGCGTAGGTGATAGCCGAAGCGGGCAGCCGGGGAGGATTCGGGGTTGAGCTCGCGCCTCGGGGACATCCGGCCTCCATTGAACCGAACTTAACTACGAATCAACGGAAAACATTCTATGTTCGTTGTCAACGTTCTCTTACGCTCCGTAGGCGTTGACAGGCAACCTGGGAAGACCGGAAAGAAATCTGTCGACCGATGGGCGAGGGCCATGACCGAAGGACCTGTGGAGACAATCAGCTATCTGGGGAAACGGCCACATCCGGGGCGTCCCTCCGATCCAGCCCTAAGAGCGGCACTGTTTCTCAAACAGGAGCTTGCCGGGTACGGCATCCCCGTCGACGTCAATGCCATCCCCGGCGCCGCGTTCATATCGGTCTGGATCGAATTGGTGGTGTGGACGGACGGCAGGAGCTACGCCTGGTGTTCGGGACGCAGGTCCGCCGGCGGGCGGCCCCTGTCGTGCGTGGGGCCCGTGAACGACATCGTGACCGCCGGCCGGCGGATCGCCAGGCGGTACGCCGAGCTGCGCGAGGGCCATCCCCTGTCCGAGAAGGTCGTCGACCTGCTCACCACGGTGCCCGAAGGGTGGTTGGTGCCCGCCCTGGAGACGCTCACGCTCCCCCCTGACCACCCCCCTCCCTCCCCCGGCTCGCGACTGAGCACGGGGCGGCCGTGTACATCCTGAACTACAAGCCAGAGGAGCTTCCCCCGGCCCAGCGCCGGGCGAACCTCGAGACCGCGCGACGGGCCGCCGAGGTGGTCCGGGGTGTGCTGGAAGAGGAGCGCCGCGCCTCCCGCCTCGCCGCCCAGTCGCGCCTGTGGGACCTGACCTTGGAGGAGTCCAACGAGGCGGCACAGTCGCTCGGCGAACCTCCCCTCTCCGAAGAAGAATGGCGGCTCATCCATGATCTCCACCCGGCCGGTCTCCGAGAAGAAGGCGAACGACGACGCGCTGCTGCTCGGTGAGCTGCTGGAAGCTCTGAGCCGCATGGGCGTGGCCGGGACGGTCGTCCTGCACCGCCGGTTGCGGCTCGGCGGCGCCGACATCCCGCCCCGTGCCGCCTTCCACCCCACCGAGTTGCTGGTGTTCGGCCCGACCGGCTCCCCGCGCGCGAGGGTCACCGTCCGCGAGCGGATCGTCGGGGCGGTGTACTGGGTCACCCCCACCGACCCGCACCCCGAGTGGCGGTTCCCGCTCAACCAGCTCTGCGAGGCCGCCGCCTACCTGCGCCTGCTCGCCCGCTACCAGCCGGTGCCCGTGCCCTGAGCGTTCCGCCGGCCCGCGGCCCGATGCGCCGCGACGTATGCAGTAAACGGCATTTCCGGCTCTTCGACAGCCCAGTCTGATTTGAGCGCATTAACGATCGCCTTTCCGTTTCACAGCACGCTATTTGCCGCAATGTGGATCGTCTTCACGCGTCGCCTCACGCGCGTGCGGGTATTCCTGGTTCGCGCTGAAGTGATCAAGCGCACGGCAGGAAGTCCGCTTTCCCGGCGGCGCGCGCAGAGGAAATCGAGTGATCGTTCGCAGCTGGACCACGAACCCACGCCGGCTCCGCCAGGCCGCCGGAGACCGTGACGCGATTCCGCCGCCCCGCCTGTCGCGGGTCACGCAGATCATGGGGCCCGCGTTCGTCGCCGCGATCGCCTACGTGGACCCCGGGAACGTCGCCACCAACCTGACGGCGGGCGCCACCTCGGGCTACCTGCTGGTCTGGGTGGTCGTGGCGGCCAGCGTCGTCGCGATGCTCGTGCAGTTCCAGGCCGCCAAGCTGGGGATGGCCACGGGGAAGAGCCTGCCGCGGCTGTGCCGCGAGCGGTTCCCGCGCTGGGGCAGCCGCCTGCTGTGGGTGCAGGCCGAGATCGTCGTGCTCGCGACCGACCTGGCGGAGTTCGTGGGCGCCGCCATCGGCATGCGACTGCTGTTCGGGATGCCCGTCGCCCTCTCCGCGGTGGTGACCGCCGCGGCGTCGCTGCTGCTTCTGGAGCTGCGGCGGCGTGGCCGCACCCGCCGGTTCGAGCTGATGAGCGCCGCCGCCGTGCTGCTCGTCGGCGCGGGCATCGGGTACGACATCCTCGTCGTCGGGCACCAGTCCGCCGCCGGCCTCGCCGGAGGGCTGCTGCCCACGTTCGACGGCCACGCGTCGCTCGTGCTCGCCATGGGCATCGTCGGCGCCACGGTCATGCCGCACGCCGTCTACCTGCACTCGGCGCTCGTGCAGGGCCGGCACACCTCGGCCGACATGGCGTGGCGGCAGCCGTCGCTCATCCGCCGCGCCCTCCGGCTCGACTGCGCGCTCGCCCTGGGCACCGCCGCGGTCGTCAACGTCTCGATGATCGCCCTGGGCGCCGGCCTGGGCGCGGCGACGGCCGGGGCGTGGGACGGCGACCTGCTGGAGGCGCACGCCGAGCTGGCCGCCCGCGTCGGCGGCGGCGCGGCGCTGGCCTTCGCCGTCGCGCTGCTGTCGTCGGGCGTCTCCTCGGCCGGCGTCGGCACCCTGGCGGGCGACATCGTGATGCGCGGCTTCCTCGGACGCCGCGTGCCGGTGCACCTGCGGCGCGTCGTGACGATGGCGCCCGCCGTGGCCGCGCTGGTCTGCGGCGTCCCCCTGACCGGCCTGCTGGTCATGAGCCAGGTCGTCATCTCGCTCGGCGTGCCGGTCGCCCTGTTCCTGCTGGTCTACTTCTGCCGCGACCCGGCGGTGATGGGCCCGCTGGTCAACGCCCCGGCGACCACCCGCGTCGCCGGCGTCACCGGAACGGTGGTCGCCGTCCTGGCCGCCTGCCTGCCCTTCGCGTTCCTGTTCTGACGCCACCTCGCCCGCCGCCCCTCCGACGGCCCCCGGCTCACCCCGCACTCTGCACCCTGGAGGAATTCCATGAACGGCTCCGACTCCGGCAACGTTCCCCAGCCGCAGATCGACGGGAGGGGCGGCGTCGACACCGGGCCGCGGAACGTCATGCTCGACCTGCAGAACCCCGACCTGCTGACCCCGCCGCCGACCGACCACGGCACCCTGCCCAACATGAAGTTCTCCTTCTCCATGGCGCACACCCGCATGGAGGAGGGCGGGTGGACCCGGGAGGTCACCCAGCGGGAGCTGCCGATCGCCACCACGCTCGCGGGCGTCGACATGCACCTGAACCCGGGCGCCTACCGCGAGCTGCACTGGCACAAGGAGGCCGAGTGGGCCTACGTCCTGGAGGGGAGCTGCCGCATCGGCGCCGTCGACCAGGACGGACGCAACTTCCTCGACGACGTGCGCAAGGGCGACCTGTGGTTCTTCCCCAAGGGCGTGCCGCACTACATCCAGGCGCTGGAGGAGGGGGTCGAGTTCCTGCTGGTCTTCGACGACGGCTCCTTCTCGGAGAACTCCACCTTCATGATCAGCGACTTCTTCGCCCACACGCCGAGGAACGTGCTCGCCAAGAACCTCGGCTGGACGCCGGAGCAGCTTGAGCGAATGCCGGAGCGGGAGAAGTACATCTTCTCGGGCCAGGTGCCTCCCCCGCTGGAGTCGGACCGGGTGGTCAGCCCGGCCGGCGACGTCCCGCGCACCTTCTCGCACAGGATGCACGCGCAGGAGCCGCTGCGCTTCGACGGCGGCACCGTCCGCATCACCGACTCCACCAACTTCGCCGCCTCGACCACCATCTCGGCCGCCCTGGTGGAGTTGGAGCCCGGCGGCCTGCGCGAGCTGCACTGGCACCCGACCAACGACGAATGGCAGTACTACATCTCCGGCTTCGGCCGCATGGGGGTGTTCGGCAGCTCCACCCTGGCCCGCACGTTCAACTTCCAGGCGGGCGACGTCGGCTACGTCCCGTTCGCCTACGGCCACTACATCGAGAACCTCGGCAACGAGCCCCTGGTCTTCCTGGAGATGTTCCGCGACCCCCGCTTCGCCGACATCTCCGCCACCCAGTGGATGGCCAACACCCCGCCCCAGGTAACCGCCGACACCCTCAACGTCCCCCGCGACCTCGTCGAGTCCCTCCCCAAGACCAAACGCCCCGTCCTGCGCTGACGCCGATCGCGAAAGCCGGCCCGCCGTCCGCCCCCGGAGCCGGCGGGCCGGCGTCCTACGCGACGCCCCTGGTGGGCGCCGGCCCTTTGGGGGGAAGAGCGTACGGATAGGGCATGCCGTCGGGGTGGAACTCGTGCTTGGCGAGCAGACGACGCCGGTGCTCTCGGCGACGGACCCACACGAACGCCCCCCAGAGTGCCCAGACCGCGGCTCTCGCCATCAGGCTGGCAACGTCGTGATCGCTGCCGTACGTCAGTGTGAGCGGGACGTAGATCGTGATCCATGAGAACAGAAACAGGCGCAGGACGAAGTACCGGCCGCGGATGTCGTCTCGGACCCACCAGCGGTACGCGTACGGCACCCGCTTCCCGAACAGGCGGAACAGCAGCCAATGCCAGAGCGGCGGGCGCTCGCGCAGGCGAAGCAGCCACCCGCCCCGCAGGACGTCCACCACCGTCGCCACGCTCGGCCGCGACCTGCCGGGCTCCGCCAGGTCGAGCAGGGTGCCGACCACCTCCCCGCCCCTCGTCTCCCAAAAGCGCGGCGGGTACGCCAGCCGCACCAGCCGTTCGCAGTGGCGCTCATAGGCGATCGCGGCGGACTCGCCGTCCCCCCGCTGGGCCGCGTGCCCGTCAGGGGTGTCATCCGGCGGCCCTCCCCTTCGGGCTGGACCGCCGAGGGCGTCGCGCTCGTGCTCGGCCATCACGTCCCCCATCCCGGCTGCAGCTTCAGCCGCTGGTGTGCGGTAACCGCCAACCGGCTCAGGCGCGCGGTCTCCTCCACCAGCACGCCGCGTCCCTGCCCGGTCAGGTCGTAGTAGCGGCGGTGCCGCCCGCCGACGACCTCCTCCTTGACCACGGCGACCAGGCCCTCCCCCGCCAGCCGGTCCAGCGCCCCGTACAGGGTGCCCGGTCCGAGCTTGACGCGCCCCTCGGAGATCTCGGCCACGGCCTTGATCACCCCATAGCCGTGCAGCGGCCCGTCGGACAGTGCCAGCAGGATCAGGTAACTCTGCTCGCGTAGCATAAAACGATATATATCGCTGAACGTAGTAACAGTCAATGCCCTCCGCCGCCTGGAACCGGCATGGAGTCGACCGGCCATCCGGCCGCCCGATGCTGCGCCCAGGCCTCGCCCGGCACCGCCGGTACGGGGTCCGTCGACGGGGCGCGTGGAAGACTGGGGGCATGGCGCATTCGCATGAGCATGACGCCCACGGGCACGAGACCGACCCGGCCTGCGCGGTCGCGCACGGGGAGGCCGAGGAGGCCGCCGCCGAGCGCACCCTGGTGGCCGTGTTCGCCTCACCGGTCGCCGACCACCTGCTGCGCTACGCGAGCGACCTCGGGTACCGCGCCATCCTGGTGGAACCCGACCCCGAGCGCTTCCACGAGGCCGCCGCCGCGGCGGTCGGCGTGCACGTCGTCACCGAGCCCCCGGCCGACCTCGACGCCACCGCCGACGTCGTGCTGACCGACCACGACCGCCCCGAGCTCGGCCCCGTGCTGCGCGACCTGCTCGCGGGCAAGGCCCGCTGGATCGGCGTGATGGGCAGCCCCCGCCACACCGCCCCCCACCTCACGGCCCTGGCCGAGCTGGGCGTCCCCGACGAGGACATCGCCCGCGTCCACCGCCCGATCGGCCTGAACATCGGCTCCCGCACCCCGCCCGAGATCGCCGTCTCCACCCTCGCCGGCCTCCTGGCCGACCGCAACAACCGCCCCGGCGGCTTCACCTTCTGAGCCAACGGCGTACCCCGGCATCGGTCGAAGCGCCTTGAGGGGCCTCAAGCATACCCGTCGCGCTCACCCGCTTCCGGCCGGTCGACCGGCCCCCTGCCACCGTCCCTCGAACAACCCGAGGGCAGACACCGCGCGACGGCGCAGGGCAGGGCCGGGCCGGGGTCGCCCCCTTGGAAAGGGCGCGCCGAAGGCACCGTTTCGGGGACGGCGCCCGGTTGGGGGCAGCCGCCCGGTGATGCGGTGCCGCCCGGGGCCGGGGCCGGTCGCCGCAGGTGGGCGCCGGGGGCTTACGGGCCGGAGGGAGGCCGGGGTCAGAGGGCGGTGGTGTTCAGCATGGTGTCTGCCTGGAAGAGGGCGGTGGGGTCCACCCTGCGGCGGACGGCGTCGGCGGCCTCTACCTGGGCCTGGGTGAGGTGGCGCTGGGGCTGGTCCTGGCTCTCCACGAAGGTGGGGGCGGTGCGGCCGGTGTCCCAGGGGGTGAGGGCCTCGCGGACCCGCGCGCAGTGGGCCTTGATGTCCTCGGTGGTGAGGTCGCCGCCGGGGACGCCCGCGCCGGAGTAGGCGAACGCGGCGTCGAAGTGGGTGAGGGCGCCGCCGCCGGGGTGGGGCGCCGCGTAGGCGCCGCCGAGCTGACGGAGGCCGGCGGTGATGAGGGGCGAGCCGGAGCCCTCGCCGATGACGCGCAGCAGCTCGTCGACACCGTCGTCACCGATCTCGCTCAGCAGCAGGTGGTCGCCGATGATGGCGACCGGGTCGGAGGGGTCCATGTGGGCTTCCAGGACGCCGGAGGTGGCGGTGAGCTGCCAGGTGTCCATCACCGGGTCGGCCAGCGCGCGCAGCGGGGCGAGCAGGTCGTCGGCCTGGGCGCGCCCGGCCGGGACGTCGCCTTCGGTCTCGATGAGCACCACGCCGTCCACGCACAGCACCGGGCCCGCGGCCAGGACGGGCGGGACCTCGGGCAGCGGCGGCAGGTTCATGATCCGGGCGGACGTGGCGACCTCCCACGGCGCGTCCTCGGTCCACCGCCGCCAGGTCTTCAGCAGCCGGGAGGCGTGGGCGGCGGGCCAGAACGCCGCGCCGGTCACCACCCTGGCCACCGGGAACAGGTCGACCTCGATGGCGGTGACCACGCCGAAGCCGCCCCCGCCGCCGCGCAGCGCCCAGAACAGGTCGGGCTCGGTGACCGCGTCGGCCCGCAGCAGCTCGCCGTCGGCGGTCACCAGCTCCACCGCGCGCACGCCGTTGACGGCCAGGCCGACCTTGCGGCTGTAGAAGCTCATGCCGCCGCGAAGCAGGTAGCCGACGACGCCGACGTCCGGCGACGACCCGTGCGGCGGGGTCAGGCCGTGCGCGGCAGCCGCCTCGACGACCGCGCCCCAGCGGGTCCCGGCCGGGACGCGGGCGACGCGGCGGGCGGCGTCGATCTCGACGGCGCCGCCCAGGTCGGTGCGGATGAGCAGCGAGCCGCGCATGGGCCGGGAGGCCGCCGAACCGTGCCCGGTCGTGTGCACCCGCACCGGCAGCCCCTCGGCGCGGGCGTGCGCGACGGCGGCCCGGACCTCCTCGACGGTGCGCGCGGTCAGCGCCGCCGCCGGCTCGGCGGGCGCGGCCAGGTTGAACACGTGCGTCGCGGCCGCGAAGGCGGGGTCGCCCGGGAGCGCGACGCTGGTGTACCGGTCGTCGACTGTGGTCATGGGCGGCTTGCCTCCAGCTCGGGGTACGACTGCGACGACGCCCCCGCTCGGGGGCCCCTGACGGCCGAACGCCCGACGACGCCCCGCCGGGGGGTGGCGGGGCGTCGACGGGCTAGGGGGTCAGAGCTTCTGGGCGGTGATGAAGAGGAAGGTGCCCGGGTTGGACTCCTGGATCACCGTCATGCCCGCGTTCGAGAGCCAGCGGCCGACCTCGTCGCGGTCGAACAGGAGCTGGCCGGCGGGGCGGCTGGGGAAGAAGTGGGACGCCTGGAAGTGGCGGACGATCAGGTCGGTGTCGAACAGGAACGTCATCATCGTGAACGTGCCGCCGGGGCGCAGGATACGGCCGATCTCGGAGATCGCGCGCTCGGCGTCGTCGGGGAAGGCCTGCAGGGCGTTCCAGCAGTTGACCGCGCCCAGGGACTCGTCCGCGAAGGGCACGTCCAGGGCGCTGGCCCGCACGGCGGGCACCTCGGGCAGCCGGCCGCGCAGCACGGTGAGCATCGGCAGGCCCATGTCGAGGGCGATCAGCCGCTCGGTGCCGACCGTCTGCGCCACCACGGCCGTCCAGCGGCCGGCGCCGGCGGCGAGGTCGAGGATGGGGCCGCCGTTCGGGCGGATGTGCCGGGTGAGGTAGCCGTCCTCCTCGGCGGGGGTGACGGCCCCGCCCCAGTTGGCGCCCGCGATGCGCAGGTACGCGGGCCGCAGCACGGACTCGTAGTAGACGCCCATGCTCGGCAGCTCGGCGAGCTTCTGGGACAGGGCGGCGGTGGCCTCGTGGACGTCGGCCCCGTCGTCCTCGTTGATGCCCTCGGCGAGGTCGAGGATGCCGCGCGCGAGCGGGTAGGTGATCGAGCAGGCGGCGCAGCGCACGCTCGACTCCTGGAAGTCCAGGGCGCCGTGGCAGGCCGGGCAGCGCAGCTGCTCGGCGTACTGGCCGAAGGTGGCGACGTCGAGGTCGCCCGCGGGGTTGCGCACCGGGTCGGCGGGGGTGGCCTGGTCGGTGAGGTCGACGGGCATGCCGTGCCGCACGGCCCAGTACGCCATGGCGCCCGCGTACCCGAAGACCATCCGGGTGTCGTTCTGCCAGTTCGTGAGGGTCTGCTCGGGGGTGAGCGCGCCGATCCACTCGCGGTCGAACTCGCGCTCCTCGTCGGTCAGCTTCCACACCGACGGCGACGGCCACATGCGGCCGAGGTCGGGCTCGGCGGGGTCCAGGTCGGCGAGGGCGCGCTCCAGCCTCGTCTGCTCGGGCGCGTCCAGGCCGAGGGGCGCGGCGGTGGCGAGGATGCGGTCGCGGTCGGCGGGCAGGTGCGAGAGCAGGTAGAGCAGGGCCAACGTGAGCGGCTGGTCCTTGTGGGCACCGGCGAGGATGCCGAGGTAGGTGTCGAGGCCCTCGCGCACGGCCGCCGTGACCGGGCCGTCGGTGGCGGGGTACTCGGCCTCGGCGAGCAGGCCGAGGAGGATGGCGAGATAGCCCTTGCGGTCGTCGCCCACCCGGTCGAGCTCGGCGATCAGCACGGGCACCGCCGACTGCGACAGGTCCGTCAGCTCGCCACCGCTCCACAGGGTGGTGCCGTCCCACACCGCGGCGACGAGTCGCTGCCACTCCTCGTCGACGCGGTCGGGCGTCGCGTCGGAGAAGGCTTTCAACAGATCCGCGACGGTCGCGTGCGTAGTGGAAACACTCATTGCGCGTCCTTTCATGAAGTGAGACGGCTGAACTCCGCACGGCTTCATCGGCCGGTGCGCGTCGACACCGCCTCAGGTGCGCAGCCGGATGGCACTAACGCGGCGGTTCGCCCGGGCTCGCCCGGCAATATCGGCTGATTGAATCGTCGCACCGGCGCCTTTCCAAGTCTTCTCCGAGCGTGCTTACCGGCCGTGACGGACGACATAAGGGCCGCTCGCGGCGGTGGAAGGGCCGGCGGCACAGCAACCATAGAGATGCGTCGGGCACGCGCGGGACGCGACCATGGCGGGACAGCGAGTTCTCCACCTCCGGTGGCGGACCGGACGGCTGGTTCGTCGAATTCCGCACGAGAAACCGTATTCCGGGAGACGCCTCCCGTCTCTCCGGCGGATTCTCCCCTGACACGGCCGCCGGCCTTCCCGGTTCGACGCGGCCTGTGATGCCACTCGATTGGAGTGACGATTCATGACTAGGGAATTGATCGACCCAGCCGACATCGGCACACACTACGACGAAGGCTCCCCCATCGGAGACGAGCTCCGCGACGGCCAGATCCACATGTGGTACTGGTACGACAACGACGACGAGGCCACGCTGCCGGAGGCCGTCCAGCGCACCAGCATCAAGGTCACCGACACGCTGGGGCTGCGGGCGGGCGAGCGGGTGCTCGACGCGGGCTGCGGGCCCGGCCAGACGGCGGTGTACCTCGCGCAGCGGTTCGGGGTGCACGTCACCGGCGTCACGGTGAGCAACTACGAGATCGAGCGGGCCAACGAGCGCGCCGCCGCCGAGGGCGTCTCCGGCCAGACGAGCTTCCTGTACGACGACTTCATGGACCTGTCGTTCCCCGACGACTCCTTCGACGCCGTGCTGGCGCTGGAGTCGCTGCAGAACGCCCCCGACCTGCCCCAGGTGCTGAGCGAGCTGTTCCGGGTGCTGCGGCCGGGCGGGCGCCTCTCGTTCTCGGACTTCAGCCTGGAGTCCGACTCCGACCCCGACCGGGTGGCCACGTTCATGGACACCCTCAAGCTGCGCGAGCTGCCCACGCTCACGCAGTGGCTGGAGTACACCAGGGCCGCCGGCTTCCAGGTCGAGGAGTACACGCAGTGCGGCCCGCGGGTGTTCGGCAAGAAGGGCAAGTACCTCAAGGAGGCCATGGGCCAGCGCGAGACGGTGGCCGCCAAGTTCGGCGAGGAGGCCCTCACCGAGTTCTCCCGCAGGCACATGGGCTTCTTCGCTCCCAGGAAGCACCAGATCGGCTACGTCATCCTCGCGGCCCGCAAGCCGTCCCGCTGACGGCCGCGCGACCCGAGAGCCGCGCCCTCCCGCTCACGGCCGTCCGGCTCCCCAGCCGGGCGGCCTCGTGACGTGTGGCCCCGGGCCGCGGACGTCCCCCCGGGCCGGCGGACGGCGAGGACAGGCGCGCCGCGGAGGCACGCGGACGGCGGGGAACAGATGAACGGTCCGGGAGCCGCGCCGCCGGTGAGACGAGAAAGGCGCCGCGGTCGCGGCGCCTTTCTGGCAATGCCGCCGGCCCGTGCCGGCGTTCTCTGCCGGCCGTGTCCAGCATCGTCGGTGGACACGGCCAGCAGGGCTCTGGGGCCTGGACGGCTAGTGGGGCGCGTCCTGGATGCCGAAGCGGGCCTTGGCGTACTGACGCTTGGCGATGGTGGACAGGAAGACGGCGAATCCGGCGTGGCTGTGGAACATGGACATGTCCCGCCAGACGCGCTCGATCCGCTGGCCCTGGCGCACCGCGCTGGAGCCGGCCGTCGGGAACAGGTAGTTCTCGACCGCGTGCCAGCACAGGTTGACCACCTGGTGGCAGATCGAGGCGAGCCGCATCTCCTGCTCGTTGGTGACCGCGTGCGCGCCTTCGGTGCAGATGTCGATCCACTGCTGGATGGCGTTGAGCACGGCGGCCTCGCCCGTGCCGATCATGCTGGCGGCCTCGCCGTACCAGTACTGGTAGTCGGCGTCCTCGGCGCGCGGGACCTGCGGCGGGAACAGGGTGCTCCTGGTGCGCATCAGCTCCTCGTAGGCGTCCAGGGCGCAGCGCGCCATGCCGACGGCGAGGGCGGCGTCCTCGATCACCATGAAGCTGAGCTGGCCGCCGCCGTACTCGGGGTTGCCGTGGATCTCGCGGCCGAGGGTGCCCTCGGTGACCGACACCTGGCTGACGTGGGTGTTGAGCGTGTAGCGGGCCGGGACGCGGGCGCCGTCCATGGTGATGCTGTGCGAGCCGCTGCCCTTGAGGCCGAGCTGGCCGCCCCAGTCGCTCAGGCGGCTCCACTCGCTGCGCGGCGCGACGAACATGACGGGCTCCGGCGGCTGCCCCTCCTCGTGCGACACCAGCGTGTGGCCGAGGAAGTGGGTGGCGTACGGCGAGCCGGAGCAGTAGTTCCAGGTGCCGCTGAGCACGTAGTCGCCCTCGGGGGTGCGCTCGTTGGTGCCGCTCGGCGCGACGGTGGCGGGGCAGATGAACTCGCCGCTCGCGAACAGCTCGGCCTGCGTCTCGTCGTCGAACAGCGAGGCGACGATCAGCGCGTGCGCCGACCCGAGGCAGTACATCCAGCCGGTCGAGGGGCAGCCGCGGGTCAGCGCCATCGTGACCCGCATGAACGTGTCGATGCCGAACTCGTAGCCGCCGTACCGCCGCGGGACGAGGATCCGGTAGAAGCCGGCCCGCCGGAACTCCTCGTGGGTGTCCTCGGCGTAGAAGGTGCGCTGCTCGGTCTCCGCCTGGCGCGCGACGAGCGTCGGTGCGATGGCCTCCGCCCTGGCGACGATCTCCGCCGGCGTCAGCCCGGGCTCGGGCGGGGACACGACTGCGTACTCGGGAACGTTCGTGGCTACAGACATTGCCGCGCAGGTCCTATCTCGAATGGTTGGTTGGATGCCATCGGCACGGCCTTAACCGTCGCATTCGGCCATGCAGACCAGCGTCACCCGTCCGCGCCGCGCGAGGCATCTTTCGTATTGCGCTGTAGCAAGACCCTTATCTTCGCCGGCGTTCCCCCTGGAAACCGCGCACTCCGCACAGGACCGCATTCTCGGACAAGCATGTCCGCCGCCGAGCTGCCATCGTCGTGTCCTGCCGCTTGATGAAAGGCGACCGCCTTGACCAGGTGCAAGACATGGACCGGTCCGCCGCCTGTTCGAGCAGTGAACCGGCCAGAACGTAAGAAGGTGCGTCAATGGTGCAATTAGCTACTCCCGTCAGTACGGGACCGGTCGCCCTGCCATCCCGTCTGCCGTCGTTAACGGGAATGCGGTTCATCTCCGCAGCAATGGTCTTCCTCACCCACGCCCTCAGCGCCAGCCTCTTCGCCTCGATGGAGGCGCAGGTGGCGTTCATGAACGTCGTGCTACAGGGTGGGTGGGCAGCGGTCTCCTACTTCTTCGTCCTGAGTGGCTTCGTGCTGACCTACGCGCAGCGCGCCACGGACACGCCGAAGACGTTCTGGCGCCGCCGCTTCCTGAAGATCTACCCGAACTACCTGGTCACGCTCATCGCCGCGGTCCTGCTGACGATGTTCGTGGCCAACATGGCGTTCGACGGCGGGACGACGGCCCTGCACGCGCTGCTGCTGCAGGCGTACTCGCCCAGCCTGGCCGTCAGGACGGCGCTGAACACCCCGGCGTGGTCGCTGTCGTGTGAGGCGCTCTTCTACCTGTGCTTCCCGCTGCTGGCGTGGGCGGTCAACCGCATCCGGCCCCAGCGGCTGTGGCTGTGGACGGGGATCGTGGTCGCGGCCATCTTCGCCATGCCGCTCGTGGCCAAGCTGCTGCCCGCGCAGCCCCCCATCCCCGGCTTCGGCCTCACCGAGCTGGAGATGTGGTTCATCATGCAGTTCCCGCCGGTGCGGATGCTGGAGTTCGTCTTCGGCATGGTGCTGGCCAGGATCGTCATGACCCGCAGGAGGGTCCCGCTCGGCCTCGGCGGCGCCCTCGCGTTCTCCATCGCCGTGTACGTGCTGGCGCAGTTCCTCCCGATGCACTACCGGGTCGTCGCCATCTCCGTCATCCCGGTCGGCCTGGTCGTCATGGCCGGCGCCGTGCGCGACACCCAGGGGACGACCAACTGGCTGGGCAACAAGGTCTTCACCTGGCTCGGTGAGACGTCCTACGCGTTCTACATGTGGCACTTCCTGGTGCTGATCTACATCCGCCAGCTGTTCGGCTCGCCGACCGGCTGGAGCACGCCCGCCGCGTACGGGATGATGGCGCTCCTGTTCGGCATCACCGTGCTGCTGTCGTGGGCGCTGTACGCCCTGGTGGAACGCCCGGTCATGCAGAAGTTCGCCTACTCGCGCCGCCGCCCCCGCCCCGGCGCCGGGTCCACCTCCGGGGGCCCCGGCGCGGGAACGCCACAACCCGCCGCCACCCCCGAGCCGGCCGCGGCCGGAGCCGCCACCCCGGCGAGCTGAACCACCCCGAGGACGCCTCCCGGCCTACCGGCCGCGGGGCGTCTTCGGCGTTCCGCCCCCGAGACACCGCGGATCTCAGCACTTCACGGCCTTCTTCGGGGGGTGGCGAGAAAACCATGACATTTCACAGGTGAGATTAATCGGCCCCCCGTCGTTCCTACACGGTGAGAAGGGGGGTTGTGCCTTGATGAAGTGCGCGGGAAGCACGGACACGTCTTCACCGCTTCGCGGCCCCGGCCCCCCGCTCGGACATCCACTCACTGTCGAAGGGAGCCCGTGGTTCATGAGGCTCTTACGCGGACTATCGCGGAGTGCGCGCGAGCACCAGGAGAAGGGTTGGACATAAGCGCGGGTGACGATGCCATCAGGAGCAGTTCGCCCCGCAGCGGCAACGACGTCGACTTCGCCGCCTTCTACCTTGAGGTGTCGCCGCGGCTCTACCGGTACGCGCTGACGCACTGCAACGGAGACAAGGACAGGGCGAAGGACATGGTTCAGAAGACCATGGTGAAGCTCTGGTGCGCGTGGCCCACGCGCGAGAGGTGGTTCGGCAAGAGGGTCGCCTACGCGATGAAGGCGATCTCGAACATGGCCGTGGACATGTCGCGCTCCCGCGCCCAGAAGCAGGAGGTGCCGGTCGGCGCGGCCCGCGAGCTGGACCAGTTCCTCGGCGACGGATATCCGCTCGACGACGACCTCTCCGAACATGGGGCGGCGGCGGTGCGGGCGATGCTGAAGCTGCCGCGGCGACTGCGGGACGCTGTTTTCCTGGTGTGCTACGAAGGCTATTCGAGAACGGAAACGGCGGAACTGATGGGGGTATCCGTAAACGCGGTATACAACTATCTGAACCGAGGACTAACCCAGCTCCGCACATCTCTAGAAAGGATCGACAATACGGCAACATACGTACGGGAGGGGCGACATGGGCAATGAGGATGGTCTTCGACGGTGCGTCGACGACTTCGCCCGGTACGCCTCGGATTTCGATCGCCACGCCGCGCTGATGGATTTCTACTCCGAGCTTCCTCATGAGCTCGGCCACCAGCGGCGGAGCGAGCAGCGGGCCGCCCACGGGGTAAGCACCCCGTGGGCCGGCCCCGGCCTCACCGACGGGGCCCCGCCGGTTCCTCCTGGATACGACGTCGAGCAGGAACTGGACGACCTTCTGGCGTCCTACATCATCTCGCACGAAGACGCGGACATGGAGTGGGCCGGAGACATAGCCCTGCGGATCGCGGAGATCTTCGACACGCAGGGTTCGAGAGACGACGCTCTGGCCTGGTGGATCGAGTCCGCGGGAAAGGGGAACGAAAGCGCCAGGGAGTACCTGACGGCGGAGGCCGAGGCGGTGGAGAGATGGCTGATCACCTTCTACTTCTCGGAGAACTGCCTCGGCAGGCCGAACCCCGCCTTCGAACCGGGAGGCCCGGGGCCGAACGACCCTCAGCCGCCCTATTCGTGGCCCGTGGTGCGGTGGCTTCCTCCGGAGGTCCGCCGCGGCTACCAGGGAACGCAGCCGGTCTCCGGCGCATGCCCTCCGGGCCGCCAGCACAGGAGGACGGAGCAGGCGTCGGGACGGCACAGGAAGGCTCCCGAACAACGGTACGCGCGATATTCCAGCGAAACGTCCAGCATCAAGTCACTCGACGATCCGTCACGCGGATTTCCTCGTGGGGAGGAAACATGAACGGGAAAGGCGCCGGACGGCCGGGCGCGGCGGCCGTCGCGCACGGCGAACTCCGGCGGAGGATCTCGTGATTCGACCTCCGCTCGGAACCTTCACGACCTGACCGGCCTCGCGACCGGCCGGACGACAGAACGGCGGAGCGGCGTCCCGGGGGGATGCCGACGCCCTTCCGGGAGAGCCTCACGTCTCATCCGACGGGAGGCTCTCCCTCACACGCGCCCTCGTGGTTGGCGATCCGCACGACCTGGTCGCCGTCGAGCGCCCCCGAGGCGATCGCCGTGCTGTGCACGGTCGCCCGCGCGACCTGGGCGTGCGCCGTTGCCAGCAGCGGGTTGTCGCGCACGTCGCCGTGCGCCCTCACCTTCACCCTCGCGTCGGCGTGGGAGTTGACCAGGGCGGGCCAGCAGAGCAGGGCGAGACAGACGCCCCCCGCGACCAGGCCGGCCACGGTCACGCCGAACCCGAAGGCGAGGGACTGCGACGGGGACGCCCCGATCACGAACCTCGCGAACGACGCGGCGCTCACGCCCATCGGCGGTGGGACGGAGAGCGTCGCGGAAAGCCAGGCGACGGGGCTCGGCTTCCTGCTCCTGGGCATGCGAAAGCTCCTTACCAGGCGGTGGGATCAGCGTTCTGCCCGCTGGAGGCGGAGGGACCGCCGGCGACCGGAACCCGGTGGGACCGATCGGGTGGCTCACCCCTTCGTCTCTTCTAACGAAGCGGGCCGCCAAGATCTCACCGTGGGCGAACGCGTGATCACCAAGCGCGGGACGCCACGACCGTCGGCGAGGCGCGGAAAGCCGCGAGACGGCCCCCGGGGCAGGGGCCGTCTCGCGGCCGTCGCTTTCGGCGTCGTTCACTCCACCGCGTGTACGGGCATGACGGAGTAGCCGTGGATGGCCAGGCTCGCCCTGCGGGTCGGGGGGGCCGCCAGGCTGAGGTCGGCGAAGCGGCGCAGCAGGGTGGGGAAGGCGACCTTCGCCTCCAGGCGGGCCAGGTGGGCGCCGAGGCAGAAGTGGACGCCGTGGCCCAGCGTCAGATGCGGGTTCGGGCGGCGGTGCAGGTCGAGGCGGCCGGGGTCGGGGAAGACCTCGGGATCGTGGTTGGCCGCCGCGAGGAACAGGGTGACGTGCGTGCGCGCCGGGACGCGGTACCCGTCGACCTCCACGTCCTCGGTGGCCACGCGGGTGGTGAACGGGAAGGGGGCGTCGAAGCGGAGCAGCTCCTCCACGGCCGAGCGTGCCAGCCCGGGCGTCGAGCGCAGTTCGCGCGCCCGGTCCGGGTGGTCGCACAGCGCCTTCATGCCGTTGGCGAGCAGGTTGGTGGTGGTGTCGAAGCCCGCCACGTAGAGCGAGGCCACCATGCCGATGAGGTCGCCCGGGGAGAGGCGGTCGCCGTCGGCCGAGCCGCGGATCAGCTCCGACAGCAGGTCGTCCCCCGGGTGCGCCCGCCGGTCGGCGATCAGGTCGCCGAGGTAGCCCCACAGCCCGACCGCGGCCGCGTCGGCCAGGGCGACCTCCTCCTCGGTGACCGTCGGCTCGAACACCCGCAGCCACTCCCGCATCGTCCGCCGGAGCCGCTCGTGCTCGGTCCTCGGCACGCCGAGCAGGTCGCCGATGACCAGCACCGGCAGGGGGTCGGCCAGGCAGGCCATGAAGTCGACGGGCTGCCCGCCTGCGGCGCGGCGCGCCATGTCGCCGACCAGCTCGTCGACGAGCTCCTGGATGGTGTCCTCCATCAGCTCGACCCTGCGCGGGGTGAAGGCGTCCATCGCCAGCTTGCGCAGCCGGGTGTGCTCGGGCGGGTTCATGCCGAACATCCCGCCGTAGCCGGTGACGTACGCCGGGTGCACCCGCCAGTCGGGCCGCACCTCGTTGAGGATCTCCGGGCCGAGCGCGCTGAACGCGCGCCCGCGCAGCACCTGCTCGCAGCCGGAGTGGCTGACGACGACGCACCCGCCCTCGGGGGTGAAGTGCACCGGTGCGGCCTCCAGCAGGCTCGCGTAGTGCCGGTAGAGGTTCTCCTGCTCACCCGGGGAGTAGACCAGGCTCAGCAGTTCCTCGCTGCTCCGGAGACCAGCGGACATGACCACGCTCCTCGCCGACGATGCCGATGTCCCGGAGATCCTCCGTGATCCCGGCCCTCGCGCGCCGACCACAATGCCCGAGAATCAGCCCCGAACCGGTACGGCCCGGTTCGGCGGACGGCCTCATCCGGGAGGAAAACCCTGGGGGGTGAGGCTGGGGGTATCCCTGACGACTCCCCCGCCCATTCCCGCGATGCTCTGCTCTGGCGGACGACGACGTATCGCGGGAAGGGCACACCGTGCGGCATCCAGAACCCCTCAACCTCCCGGTCATGCTCGACCCCGGCAGTCGCACGCCCTACCGCGAGCAGCTGGAGCGCCAGATCCGCGGCGCGATCAGGGGCGGGGCGCTGGAGCCGGGCGACCGGCTGCCCTCCACGCGCGTGTTCGCGGAGGTCCTCGGCATCTCGCGGTCGGTGACGCTGGCCGCGTTCGACGACCTGCTGCGCAGCGGCGTGCTGGAGTCCCGGCCCGGGTCGGGCACGTACGTCGCCGGGCCCGCGGCCCCCGCGCACGGCGGCCCGCGGCCCGGCTCGCCCGCCGCGGAGCCGGGACGGGGCGCGCCGGCCGCCGCGCAGCGCGACCGCGCGCCCCGCGAGGCGCCGCGGCGCCTCGTGCCGGTCGCGGAGCCCCGGCGGGCCAGGCCGGTCACCGACCTGCGGCCCGGGCAGTCGTCGCTGGGGAGCTTCCCGGTCCGCGCCTGGCGGTCGGTGTGCCACCAGGCCAGTCACCGGCCCACCCCGCCCGCCGAGTTCGTCGCGACCGGCTCGGCCGAGCTGCGGCGGGAGATCTGCCGCTACCTGCGCGGGAGCAGAGGGCTCGTCTGCTCGCCGGAGGAGGTGATCGTCACCTGGTCGGCGGAGCACGCCGTCGACGTGCTCGCCAGGAGCGTCCTGCCGCCCGGGACGGTCGTGGCGGTGGAGGAGCCGGGGCCGATCCGGCTCGACCGCTCGCTCACCGGGCGCGGCGCCCGGCTGTTCCCCGTCCCGGCCGACGAGCTGGGCGTGCTGCCCGAGGAACTGCCCGGCGACGCCGCGTGCGCGGTGCTGTCCCCCCGGCACCAGATGCCGCTCGGCGGCACGCTGCCGATGGCGCGGCGCCTGGCGGCCGTGCGGTGGCGGCGGCGCACGGGGGCGGTGCTGGTCGAGGTGGACGACGGCGCGGAGTTCGGGCAGAACGGCACGCCGATGCCGGCCCTGTACTCGCTCGACCCGGACGGCCGGACGGTGTACGTGGGCTCGTTCGAGGGACTGTTCGCGCCCGAGCTGCGGCTCGGGTACCTCGTGGCCGGGCGGTGGCCCGCCGGCGCGGTGCGGCGGCTGCTGGACGAGACCGGCGAGTCGGTGCCCGCGCTCGTGCAGTCGACGATGACCGAGCTGCTGCGGAGCGGGCAGGCGGCCCGGCACGTCCGCAGGACCGGGGCGCGGATCCGCGCGGCCCGCCGGGTCATCGGCGAGGTGGTGGCCGACCGGCTGCCGTCGGTGCGCCTGCTCGGGACCGGCGCCGGGGCGCACGCCGTCCTGCGGCTCCCCGACGGCGCGGACGACGTGGCGCTGGCCGCCCGGCTGCGGTCGGCGGGCGTGCGGGTGGCCACGCTGGCCGACTACCACCGCCTGCCCGGCCCGCGAAGGACTGGGCTGGTCATCGGCTACGCGCACCTGGACGAGCACGCCCTGCGCGCGGCGCTCGCGACCATCGCCGGGGTCATCGCAACCGGCGAGCGTTAGACGGCCCCGGCCAGACGGCCGGGGCCGGTTCATCCGTGACGAGGAAGGAGTGGCTGATGTATGCGACGAAGCTGCGTCTGGCCGGTTTGAGCGTGGGAGTGGCGGCGCTGGTGGGGGCGGGGACGGTGGCCTCGGCCGACGTGCCAGGCGGCCCGGCGTGCGCCGGGCCCGGGCCCGACCCGATCTGCGCGGAGCCGGCGGCGGTGCGCGAGGCGTATGAGGTGGTCAGGGCGCTGGCCTGGCATCCCCGGGCGAGGCAGGCCACGCTGCTCGGCTACCCGGCCCGCGACGGCGCGTCCCTGCGCGTGGCGTTCGGCCCGGCCGACCGCGACGTGGCGCGGGCGCTGAAGGAGCGGCTGGGCCGCCGGGTGTCGCTGGAGGAGAAGGCGCCCGCGCGGCTGAAGGGCTCGCTGACGGGCGCGCGCGCCGGCGACGCGTCCCCGCACTGGGGCGGCGCGGAGATCCAGGTGGCCACCACCACCTGCACGTCGGGCTTCACGGTGCTCCTGCCCGGCGGGGCGCGGGGCTCGGTGTCCGCCGGGCACTGCTTCGACGACGGTGACGGCCTGGCCTCCGGCCCGCACTACTTCGGCACCGCCCAGGGCGAGAACGGCTATCCCGCCTTCGACATGATCGCCGTCGCGGGCGGCGGCGCGTACACCAACAAGATCTACACCGATCCGGGCAGCCCGATCTCCCGGACGGTCACCGGAAAGGCCGACCCGGCGCTCGGCGCCTCGGTCTGCACGAGCGGCCGGCTGACGAAGGCCAAGTGCGGCGGCGTCGTCACCAGCACCGTCGGCTTCTACCTGCAGGGCGGCGGCATGACGACGAACCTGCTGGTCATCAGCAAGCCGGGGTCGCTCATCGGCCAGATCGGCGACTCCGGCGGGCCCGTCTACACACCGTCGGCGTCCGGCAGCGGGGCGACGATCAACGGCATGATCATCGGCGGGTACCCGGCCGGGGACACCGTCTTCGCCCACAAGGTCTCGACCGTCGAGTCGCACCTCGGCGTCACCGTGGCCACCACACCGTGAGGCCCCCCCGGGCTCAGGCGTCGGCGACGGCGGGGACGACCTTCTTGCCGATGAGCTCCACCTGGCGGACGGGGTCGGGGCCGGACACGATGCCCAGGGCGGTCTGGACGCCGGCCTCGGCGAGCGAGCGCAGGTGGGTGACGAGGTCGGCGGCGCCGGCGCCGTCGGGGCCGACGTCGAAGGGGAAGATGACGGTCTTCTCGATCGCGTCGTAGTCGCGGCCCTCGTCCACGCAGTGCGCGCGCAGGACGTCGAGCTTGGCGGGCAGGTCGGGGCCCGGGTAGAGGTTGCAGGCGTCGGCGTACTTGGCGACCAGGCGCAGCGTCTTCTTCTCGCCGCCGCCGCCGATCATGATCGGGGGGTGCGGCCGGGTGATGTTCTGCGGGTTGTTCAGCGGCCGCTGGAGCTGGTAGTGCGCACCCTCGAACGGGCGCTGGTCGCCCTGCTCGCCGTCCCACAGGCGGTGGCAGATCTGCACCGTCTCTTCGAGCATCTCGAAGCGCGCGGCCAGCGACGGGTAGCCGATGCCCATGCCGACGGCCTCGTCCTCGTACCAGCCGACGCCGAGGCCCAGCATGGCCCGGCCCTTGGACAGCACGTCCAGGCTCGTCACCGTCTTGGCGAGCAGCCCCGGCTGCCGGAAGTGGACGCCCGCCACGACCGGGGCCAGCCGGACCCTGCGGGTGTGGGCGGCGAGCACGGAGAGGGCGGTGAAGCACTCGAGGAAGGGCGACTCCGGGCCGCCGGCGTGCGGGCCCTGCCAGAGGTGGTCGCCGGCGCCGATCAGCGAGAACCCGGCGTCGTCGGCCGACTGGCCGATCTCCACCAGCGTGTCGGCGATGCGGGCGGGGCCCCCCTGCCAGGCGTAGTCCCCGATTACCAAGCCAACCTTCACGCCAGCCTCCGATGGGCTCTGTGACCGGACCAGTACGAGGTTTCAATCATCACACCGGGGACTTCGCGCCACATCTTTCGTGTTGCGCGGTCACGCCGGGACGCGGGCACGGCCGTCGCGCGGCCGGCCGCTCACGCCGGGCGGTAGTACAGGATGCAGACGCCGGGTTCGAACACCCGGGTCCGCACGAGTTCGAGGTCGACGCGGTCCTCGAAGTCCTCGAACAGGGGCTTGCCCTTGCCGAGGATCACCGGGTGCACCCACATGCGGTACTCGTCGATGAGGCCGAGCCGCATGAGGTCGCGCGAGAGGGCCGCGCTGCCGTAGATCAGCATGTCCTTGCCGGGCGCGGCCTTGAGCGCGGCGATCTCGGCGGCGAGGTCGGGGCCCGCCTGCCGGGAGTTGTTCCAGTCGAGCGTGCGGGGCGTCCGGGAGAACACGACCTTGGCGATGGCGTTCATCTTGCCGGCGACGTCGCCCTCCTCCCGCGGCCAGGCGTCGGCGAAGAGGTCGTAGGTGACCCGGCCGAGCAGCAGGGTGTCGACCTCGTCGAGCTGCTCGCCCGCGTAGCGCTCCATCTCCTCGTCGAAGACGTCGATGTTCCAGCCGTTCTGGCCTTCGGGCCCCTCGATGAGGCCGTCGAGCGTCACGAACGTCGACAGGATGACTTTCCTCACTGCGTCTCCACGTGATCGTTGACCGGTACGCACAGGGACACGCCGGCCGCCGGCTCGCGTGGTACGCCGTGGCGCGCGGCGTCCGGAGAGACGAACAGGTGGACCGGGCGGGCCCGGTCCACCTGTTCCATGACGAGGATCGGAGGTGCCGGGCGTTCAGCCACCATCACACGCGAGCCGCGCGCCCGGCACCTTCGGAAATGCGATGTGACGGTCAGTGAGCCTCGGCGGGCACCCGCGCGGTCAGCCGGACGGGCAGCTCGCGGTGGCCGTTCATGATGAAGGTGGGCAGCGGCTGGAGCTCCTCGGCCGGCACGGCCAGGCTGATCTCCGGGAACCGCTCGAACAGCGTGGACAGGCCGATCGAGCCGACCAGGCGGGCGATGCCCGCGCCCAGGCAGTAGTGCGGGCCGTAGCCGAAGGAGATGTGCTCCTTGTCGGCGCGGGCCACGTCGAACTCGCAGGCGCTGGCGCCGTGCACCTCGGGGTCGCGGCCGACGGCGGTGTAGTTGACCAGGATGGGGTCGCCCTTGCGGATGGTGACGCCGTCCAGCTCGATGTCGTCGGCGGCGAAGCGCAGCGGCAGGCTGGCCAGCGGGGCCTGTACGCGCAGCACCTCCTCCAGGACGCTGTCCCACGACAGGGTGCCCGCGATGACCTGCTCAAGCTGGTCGCGGTTGCTGAGCAGCTGGGTCACGGCGTTGGACAGGAAGTTGATCGTGGTCTCGGAGCCCGCGCCGAGGATGGCGAAGATGGTGTCGGTCAGCTCGCCCTCGGTCAGACGGGAGCCGTCCTCGTCGTCGCGCGCGGCGATGAGGTCGCTGGTGATGTCCTCGCCCGGGTTGGCGCGCTTGGAGGCGATGAAGTCGATCATCGCCTCGCGCCAGCCGGTGAGGATCGAGTGGGCCGTCTCGGGGCTGACGGTGGTGTCCACCATCATGTTGATGACGACGGCCGTCTTCTCCAGCACGCTGTGGTCCATGCCGATGATGTCGGCGACCAGCTTGGCGGGCAGCGGGTAGGCGAAGCGCTGGCGCAGGTCGACGACCTCGCCGGGCTCGGCGGTGGCGAGCCCGTCCAGGAGCTGGTTGGTCAGCTCGACGATGCGCGGCTTGATCGCCTCGATGCGGCGCGGGGTGAAGGCCTTGCCGACCAGCCTGCGCAGCCGGAGGTGGTCCTTGCCCCAGGAGGTCGAGATGTTGTCCATCGCGACCCAGCTGATGAGCTCCCAGTCCGGCGGGATCTCACCGTTGGTGAACGCCGGCCAGTGGGCGCGGGCGCTCTTGGTGACGCGCGGGTCGGTCAGCACCTTGCGGACGACCGAGTTGCTGGTGAGCATCCACGCCTTGACGCCGCCGGGGAGCTCGACCTGGACCGCGGGGCCCAGGGCGCGCACGCGCTCGGCCTCCGCGTGGATGTCCGTGCCGGTGACGTCCAGGACGACGGGGCAGCCGTTCTCCATGTGTTTCTCCAAGATCTTGTCGGTAGAGCTGGCCGGCGTTCCCGCGTACCAGCGAAAACTGAGAAGGGGTGTGGATACGGATCGGGAAGGCCGGGTGGGACACCGCCGCGACGTTCGGGGCGGCACCGCGACGGCGGTACGCCGCGGGGTCGGGGCGCTACTGCGGGGGCTGGATCGACAGGACGTGGCGGAACACGTTGCGCGGGTCGTAGCGCTTCTTGATCTGCTGCAGGCGCGGGTAGTTGCCCTTGTAGTAGAGGTCGTGCCACGGGACGCCGGAGGTGTTGAGCGCCGGGTCCGCCAGGTCGGCGTCGGGGTAGTTGATGTAGGCGCCGTCGGTCTGGTCGTTCGGCACGGGCGCGCCGCCGGTCTCGGCGTAGATGTCGGCGTACAGCTCGCGGATGCGGTCGATGTAGGCCTCGTCGTCGGCCGCCGAGGCCCAGGCGCCCTGGTAGGCGGCCTTGAAGATCGAGTCGCGCTGCGCGGTCGCCGTGGCGTCCGGGGCCACGGTGTTCACCTTGCCGCCGTACCCGACCAGCAGGAGCGAGGCCGGGTTGAACACCTCGCCCTTCATATGACGGTAGATGGCCGCGATCTGCTGGTCGTTGTAGCCCTTGCGGTGGTACGCGGCCTTGAGCTTGAAGCGGCGCGTCTGCGGGTCGCCCGGGTCGCCGTAGTTGGGGTAGGCCGCGGTGTACAGCCAGGGCGTGACGTCCTGCAGGGAGACGAACGGGTCGGCGCCGATCCCCTCGCCCACCGCGGACAGGAAGGCGGCCATCTTCTCCTCGGCGCCGGGCACGCCGTCGTCGATGAGCGCGCCGACCATGCAGCCCGGCGGCAGGGTGTGGTGGGCGACGTGCATGAAGGGGAACAGCGGCGCGAACGGCGAGTCCGCGTCGTTGTTGCGCTCGCACCAGTCGCCGAAGTTGCGCATCAGCCTGCGGAAGCCGTCCTCGCCGATGGAGTCCCACGACCAGATGGCCGCCCCGTTGCGGGTCGCGGCCGGGGCCTTGGGCAGCAGCTCGGCCGGGTCGGCCGAGGTGGCGTCCGGGGTGCGCACCCAGTAGCGGGTGACGATGCCGAAGTTGCCGCCGCCGCCGCCGGTGTGCGCCCACCACAGGTCGTGGTTGGGGTCGTCCGGCTCGCGGGTGCCGACCACGACCCTGGCCTTGCCGTCCTCGCCGACCACCACGACCTCGACGGCGTAGAGGTAGTCGACGACCGCGCCGTGGGTGCGCGACAGGGGGCCGAAGCCGCCGCCGGCGAAGTGGCCTCCGACGCCGACCTCCGGGCACATCCCGCCGGGGATGGTGACGCCCCAGCCCTTGAACAGCACGCGGTAGACGTGGCCGAGCGTGGCGCCGGACTCGATGGCGAAGGCGCGGCGCGAGGCGTCGTAGCTGACGCCGGTCATCTCCGAGATGTCGAGCAGGACCTTGACCTCGGGGTTGGCGATGAAGTTCTCCTGCCCGTGCCCGCCGCTGCGCACGGCGAGCCGCTTGCCGGCGGCCACCGCCTCGTCCAGGGCTTCGACGACCTGCCGGGTCGTGCTGACCACACGCACGTAGTCGGGGCTGCCGACGAACCGGTGGTTGGTGCCGCGCAGCAGGCTGTCGTAGCGGGGGTCGTCGCGGGTGATGGTCGAAGCGCCGAAAAACGTCCCGTGGCTCGCCGTGGAGGCGCCGGCGACGGCCGCCGCACCGTTCGGAGAGCCGTGGTTCTGTACTTCGGTCATATTCGTTCCTCCAACGGCCGGTCGGCGACGTGGGCCACCGCCCGACTCGGTCATGGTCCGCTCGGCTATCACCAGCCTGAGCGCGCGCCGACCTGGGTGCATCTCCCCATGTGCTCTTCATCGGCTCGCCGGGGCCGCTCCCCTCGGCCCCCTGCGGCGCCCCCCTTCCCCGTGGCCGGGCGCGGGGAGACAGCAAGCGTAAAGATGCGCGCGGACGGCGAAGGTGGCGACGATGGGCGTTGAGAAAGTGGACGGCCCCGCGTCTCGCGCCCGGCCGCCGGGAACGCGACCAGGCGATTCAGGCCGCTTCTAGGCCGCCATGGGCCCCGGCTTGCCTTCACGAAAGGATGCGCACGTGAGTGAGGCGAACCACTCCGACCGGATCGTCATCGACGCCCTGTTCTCGGGGTACACCTTCCCCAACTTCCTCGACCCGATCAAGCAGCGGGCCAGGGAGTTCGAGGAGCTGCATCCGCGATACCGCGTCAACGTGGGAAGCTTCTACTTCCAGAACCTCGCCGAGGAGATCTCCAAGGCGACCCTGGACGGCCGCCCGCCGACGATCGCGTCCTACTACAGCGGAGCCACCCAGCTCGCGCTCGACACCCTGACCCCCGACGGCAGGCCGCTGTGGACCTCCGTGGAGACGGCGATCGCCGGGCGCACCGAGATCCTCGGCCACCCGGTGGTGCTCGGCGACATCGTCGCCGCCGGCCGGGAGTTCTACACGATCGACGGCTCGTTCCGCGCCATGCCGGTGACGCTGTCGACGATGCACCTGTACACCAACATGACGATGCTGCGGCGGGTGGGCATCACCGAGGTGCCGACCACCTGGCAGGGCATCGAGGAGGCGTGCAAGCTGCTGAAGGAGCTTCCCGACGGCCCCTCGCACGGCATCAGCTGGGCCAACGACGGCAAGTTCTTCCAGCAGGCGATGGCCCACCAGGGCGCCCTGCTGGCCGGCAACGTCAACGGCCGCAACGGCCGCGCGACCACCGTCGACCTGGCCTCGCCCGAGATGCTCGCCTACGTCACCTGGTGGGCGCGGATGCACCGGGAGGGCCACTACCTCTACACCGGGAAGCTGGAGGACTGGGCGGGCTCGTCCAAGGCGTTCTCCGACCAGCAGGTCGCCTTCCGGCTGAGCTCGTCGTTCGAGGCGCCGTACATGGCCAAGGCGGGCGAGGAGAACGGCTTCGAGGCCGTGGCGACGCCGACGCCGTACAACGCCGACATCCCCTTCGCGGGCAACTGGATCGGCGGGGACGCCATCTGGATCGCCGACGGGCTGGACAAGGAGACCGAGGACGGCGCGCTGGCCTTCATGCAGTACCTCAACAACCCGCGCAACGCCGCCGAGTGGCACAGGGTGTACGGCTCGGCGCCGGTCACCAACGCGGCGGCCGAGCTGCTGGAGCGTGAGGGCTGGTACGAGGTGCACCCCTACCACCGGGTGGCGACCACGCAGCTCGACATGATCGACGGCTCGCCCGGTTCCAAGGGCGCGATCGTCGGCCACTTCGCGCAGATCCAGCACGCCATGATGTACGCGATGGAGGACATCATGGGCCGCGGCGCCGACCCGATCGAGCGCTTCAAGGCCGCCGCCGCCGAGGCGGAGCGGCTGCTGGACGACTACGGCACCAACTGCACCGGCACGGGCCCCCGCGCCGCGCACTGCCTGCTCATCGACAGCTGAGGCCGCGGCGCCCGCCCCGCGGGCGCCCTGCCCGGCCCCCGCGCCTCCGTGCTCTTCCCACCGGTGGTACCGCCGCCCGCGCGGCGGTGCCACCGGTTTCTCATGTGCCGCCCCGCCGCGGCCGGGCACGGCGGGCAGGGTGCGGCCCGGGAGACGGTGCTGCGGGCAGGGCGCGGCCGGGGAACGGTGCGGCCGGGGTCGTTCCGTGCGCGGCGCCGGCGGACCGGGCGGCGCCCGGCCGGCGCGGCCGGGCGCGGGCATGGCGAAGCCGCGTGGCCGGCAGGGGTGCCTGCCGGCCACGCGGCGGGGGTCGCGCGTGGCGGTCGTCCGGTCAGACGTTGACCGACTTGCCGGCGGGGACCTCGAGCTTGCGCCCGGCGGTGCGGTACAGCCACCACTGGACGACCATGAGGTTGCCCACCCAGCCGACCCAGCGGGCGGCTTCGAGCAGGTAGGTGAAGCTGACCTCGAACGGCATCCGCATCAGCACGTTGGTGATGACGGTGCCGACGACGTTGTTCATCACGATGGCGAAGCTGTAGAGCATGAAGCGGCGGTGCTGCGCGTACAGCCCCTTGCGGGCGTACACGAAGCCGGTCACGGTGAAGCCGATCCAGGACAACGTGGCGAAGGCCACGCCGATCTGGCCGATCGGCGGCGCGAACGGCACGAGGATGAGGCCGATGACTCCGCCGATCATCGCCGACACCACGTACACCCGGCCGCTGACCCGGTGCACCTTGGGGTAGCGCTTGCGCAGCTTCGGCCACACCTGCAGGACGACGGTGATCATCGCCAGGGTGCCGACGAACATGTGCACCGCCAGCAGCGGGTAGTACATCGGGAAGTGGTCGTGCGGGGGAAGCGGCGCGGTCTCCTCGGGCACGTAGATCATTGCCTCGTAGACCAGGAACGCCAGGACGACCAGCGCGAGCGGAATGATCCAGGGGCGACGCCAGAACGGCTTCGGCGCGCGGGGCCCGCTCGCCGGCCGCGCCGTCTCCACCGGGCGCTCTGGCGCCCCCACGTTCTGTGTATCTACTGTCACGGTTGTTCCTCCTGCTCGACGAGGCCCGGCATCGAGCCGTTCGTGTCACCGTCGCGGGTGACGTACCGCCGCCCCGTCAAGGGGCGACCTGCTGGGGTGGCGGAACGCCCGGGGAGGCGTTGTCACGTTCCTTGATCGGGACGTCCCGCCCGCGGTCTCCGCGACGCGCCTTCGGGCCGCGGGGCCCTGTGTGAAGCTGGTGGCCCGGTCGGTCAGGGACGCAGGATGTAGCTCAGGTCGGGAGGCAGCTTTCCGGCCAGCACGGAGCCGAACACCTCGGCGATCGCCTCGGGACCCTGGGCCTGGCGGATCGTGAGCCACGACTCCGTGCTCTCCAGGAAGCGGTCCTCCGACTTGGTGTAGCGGCCGTAGTAGGAGTCGGCGCCCTCCTCCTCGACGGCCTGCCACTCGACCGCCGGGGTGAAGAAGCCCTCGGCCTCCGGCCCGCCCAGCCCGGGGGGCGGGAAGACGGCGGCTTCGGGATGGGTGAAACCGATCAGCGTGGTGTTGAGCAGGTCGTCGGCGAATCGCTGGCTGACGTTGATCCGCACCTTGGCGTCGCCGGTGACGTCCACGAACACCGAAGGCCCTGCGGCCTCGACCGTCGCGAGCTCGTCGTAGGAGGCGACCGTGTCGTACAGGTCGAGCGCCCGGACGAACTCGACGTGCCGGGCGGCCGTCAGGCCGACGGCGGCCAGGCCGGAGTCGCGCGCGGCCAGCTCCTCGACCAGGCCGATGGACACCTTGCTTGAGGCACTGGTGACGATCACCGACCGGGCGCCGCGCTCGGCCTGCCGCGTGATCATGTCGGCGAGGCTGTAGGCGGCCGGGTAGACCGGGTGGATGAGCGCACGCCGGTCGTCCAGGCCGTCGGGCGCGCCGGCCCGCTCGAAGTTCCAGTACCAGGGGTGCAGGAACTGGCGCTGCGGGGTCGTGTCGGCGAACCCGCGCGGCGTGATCTCCGGAGCCACGACGTGGTGGGTGGACATCGGCATGTAGCCGAAGAAGCGGTCGCCGACGGCGATGTCGGGGTGCAGGGACTCCTCCACCAGGGCGTAACCCCAGATGGGCACCCGCCCATAGCCTTCGGGGCCGGGGAACGCGTCGAAGAACGGGATCTCGGACTCGCCGAAGCGCGCGTAGGTGGCGTTGTTGGTCGTCAGCCCGAACTTCTCGACGGCCAGCCGCACCTGACCCGGCTCCAGTCGGGGGCAGGACACGGCGCGGATCTCGCTGACCGTCAGATCGTCGCGCTTGATCAACAGGTCCCATCTGTCCGGCTGGGGCATGGTCTTCTCCTTCGGTGCTGCGTGCGAGAGTCGACTCACACCGCCAAATCGTTGCCCTTGCGCACGGTCCGTCGCATCTCCAGGAATGCGCACATAGAGGTCGATGCCATATGGCTGGGGGGCCGCATCGGCCCGCGCCGGCCGGGGCCCGCGCACCGCCGGCCCGGGCGAACGGGCCGCCGGCCTCACACACCGGCGCGGGCGCGGCGCGGCGGCGGCCGATCAACTCCGCAATACGGAATATGTGGCGAGAGGCGTGAAACGCCACGCTTGATGCACGGGCTCATTGGTTGGCGGGCGCCCGAAAGTGGTGTGCCCGTGCATCTGACCGCTTGATCGAGTTCCCGGGAGCCCGACCTTGGAAAGGCACGTCACATGGTGAACACGCCGACAACAGCCGAGCCCGATCCGGCGACTCCGAAGCCCCAGCTACCGTCACTGACGGGCCTGCGTTTCCTGGCGGCGATCAGCGTATTCGCGTTCCACGCGGTGTTAACGCCGTTGTTCGCCTCGCAGGCGTGGCAGATGCTGCCCGCCCGCGGCGAGGTGGCGAGCGTGTTCTGGCAGAGCGCCTGGCTCGGCGTCAGCTTCTTCTTCATCCTCAGCGGCTTCGTCCTCACCTGGTCGATGCGCCCCGGGGATCGTCTGGGGTCGTTCTGGCGGCGTCGTGCGCTGAAGATCTGGCCGAACCACCTGCTGACCTTCGTCGCCGCGGCGGTCCTGTTCGTCGGGGTGTTCAAGACGCCCTTCGACGGCGGGAACGCCATGCTGAACGTGCTGCTGCTGCAGGCGTACTTCCCGCCCCAGGAGATCTGGACGAGCTTCAACTCCGTGTCCTGGTCGCTGTCGGCCGAGGCGCTGTTCTACCTGTGCTTCCCGCTGCTCGCGTTCCTGGTCCACAAGATCCGGCCGCAGCGCCTGTGGCTGTGGGCGGGGGTCGTCGTGACGGCGATCCTCCTGGTCCCGCTGGTGGCTTCCGCGCTGGCGACGGGCCCGTGGCTGCCGCTGCCGCAGTCCACGCACTTCGAGTTCTGGTTCACCTCCAAGTTCCCGCCGGTGCGCATGCTGGAGTTCCTCTTCGGCATCATCCTGGCCAGGATCGTGATGACCGGCCGGAGGGTGCCGCTCGGCGTCGGCGGGTCGGCGGCGCTGTGCGTCGCGGCCTACGTCGTGGCGCCGTCGTTCCCGCTGTCGTACCCGCAGGTGGCCGTGATGGTGGTGCCGATCGGCCTGCTCATCGCCAACGCGGCCGTGGCGGACGTCGAGCGGAGGCGGAGCTGGGCGAGCAGCCGGGTCATGGTGTGGCTCGGCGAGGTCTCCTTCGCCTTCTACATGGTCCACCTGCTCGTGATGCTGTACATCCCCTACCTGCTGGGCAACCGGAGCTACAGCACTCCGGTGGCCCTGGCCGTGGTCGCGCTGATCCTCGCCGTGTCGCTGGGGATCGCCGCGCTCATGTACCACCTGGTGGAGCGCCCGATCATGCGCCGCTTCGCCTACTCCCGCCGCCGCCCGCGCATGTCCACCGTCGAGGCGATCGCCGAACCCCCGTTCGCCGAGGCCCCCGCCGAGGCGCGGGCGCCCGCGACGGCCGGCGCCGCGCAGGCCGACCCCGCACCACCCGCCCGCTGACCCCCCGCCCCGCCGGGCCGCCGGCGGGCTGAGCCCTTCCTCGAACCACCGGCGCGACGCCCTGCCGAACAGGCAGGCGACCCGCCCTGAAGACCACCGGCAGGAACCGACCGCTCCCCCCATCGGGGTTCCGCCGGCGGAAAGCCCGGCCAGGTCGGCCGTGGACCCCATTCCACTCCCCGACCTGGCCGGGCACCATCATGTCTGCGGACGTTCCGATCGCCGGTGCTCAGCCGGGCGCCCGGCAACGTCGAGCGGCTCCTCGACGGCGTCCTCGACGCCGCGCGGCTCCTCCCCCGTCACCCAGGCACGCGTGCCGGCCAGGCTCCCAGGCGCCGTGTCGTCCAGCGGTCACCGCCGCGGTGAGGCGGGGCCCGGGAAACCGAAAAGCGCACCGTCGCGGCGAGCTGGGGGCTCGCTTCACGACGATGCGCCGGGGTGCCGGCCGCGCGCGGCGGCCGTGGGCGTACTCGGTCTCAGCCGAAGATCGGGCGGACCTCGACGCCGCCACGCCAGGTGGCGGGGCTGAGCTTGGCGATCTCCACGGCGTGGTCGATGTCACGAGCCTCGATCACGCTGAAGCCGCCCAGTACTTCCTTGGAGTCGACGAACGGGCCGTCGCTGACGGCGCCGTTGGCGCGCACCGACTTGGCGGTGGTGCTCGGCTGGAGGGCCTGCGCGCTGACGGTGCTGCCACCGAGCTCCTCGATCTGGCCCCCGTAGACGCCGTGCGCCTCGAGCTCGTCCGCCGGGACGTCCGTCCAGTCGGCGGGCGCGGGAGCGTAGACCAGAATCGCGAACTGAGCCATCAGGCTTTCCTTCCGTTGGTGTTGGTGTCTCACTACGTCGAGCCGTCTCACGGTTGATCCTCGCGACGATCGTACGGCTCGGGCCTTCCCGGACGCCTGCCCCTGACGGAATTCTCGATGTCTTCCGATCATGGGACAGGGGTCCGGTAGGGGTAGGGGTGGGCGGCGGTCAGCCCTCGCGGGCGGCCACCGGCTCGGGGGTGGGAGCGGCCTCCTCGGGCGCCTCCGGCGGGGCCGGGGGCTGCGACTGGCCGGGCGACGGCAGGTCCTTGAGCACGATGGCGTTCATGATGGCCACCCCGATCAGCAGGATGCCGCCGACGGCGGCCACGACGTGCAGGCCGTTGGTGAACGCCTCACGGGCGACGCCGAGCAGCGCCGAGCCGATCTGCTCGGGCAGGCTCCCGGCCACCGCGGTGGCTCCGGCGACGCTCTCGCCGGCGGCCGCCGCGCCCTGTGCCGGCAGACCGGCCGGAAGGGTGTCGGCGATCTGCGTGCGGTACACCAGGGTGCCGATCGTGCCGAGGGTGGCGATGCCGATCGCGTAGCCGAACTCGTTGGCGACCTGGGTCAGCGACGACGCCGTGCCCGCCTTCTCCGGCGGGACGAAGCCGACCACCAGGCCGGTGCCCAGCGTGAGCAGGGGGCCGCCGCCCAAGCTGCACAGCGCGAACCCGATCATGAGCCCGACCGGGCCGGCCGTGGCGCTCACCTGGGTGAGCACCAGCAGGCCCGCGGAGGTGATCAGCAGGCCGCCGGCGATGAGGTGGGACGTCTTGAACCTGCCGGCGAGGTGCGGGGCCACGAGCACGCTGATGATACCCCCGGTCATGCCGGGGAGCAGGCCGAGACCGGCCGTGAGCGGGTCCATTCCCGCGACCGACTGGTAGTACCCGGTGATGAACAGGATGCTCGTGCCGGTGACGGCGCTGACGAGGAGCATGCTGGTCAGGGTGCTGTTGAAGATGCGGCTCTTGAAGAGGCTGAGGTCCATCAGCGGGTGCGCCAGCACGCGCTGACGACGCAGGAACAGGTAGCCGATGACCAGGCCGGCGACGACGGAGATGACCGGCGCCGCGCCCCAGCCGTGCTTGGCCAGCTCCTTGACGCCCCAGATGAACGGCAGGATCGCCGCCAGTGACAGGGCCACGCTCGCCAGGTCGACGCGCCCGGCGCCCTCGTTGCGGTACTCGGGCAGGAAGGCACGGCCCCCCGCGAGAAGCACCACCATCGCCGGCACGCCCAGCAGGAAGACCGAGCCCCACCAGAAGTGCTGCAGCATCACGCCGCCGATGATGGGGCCGACGATCGCGCCGACGGAGAAGCAGGCGGCCCAGATGCCGATGGCGACGCCGCGCTCCTTGTCGTCGCGGAACATGTTGCTGATGAGCGAGAGCGAGGACGGGCCGAGCGTGGCGCCAGCGACGCCGAGCACCGCCCGGGCCGCGATCAGCATCCCGGCGCTGGTGGAGTAGGCCGCCACCACGGAGGCGACGCCGAACGCCGCCGCGCCGATGAGAAGCAGCTTCCGGCGCCCGATGCGGTCACCGAGGGTGCCCATCGTGATGAGGAAGCCCGCGACCATGAACCCGTAGATGTCCACGATCCAGAGCTGGTCGGTGCTGCTGAGACCGAGCTCGGTGGTCATGTGCGGCAGTGCTAGGAGCAGCACGAACATGTCGAACGAGACGAGCAGCGTTGGGACGGCGAGCATCGCCAGCCCCACCCACTCCTTTCGCCCAGCTTTGACCTGCACATCGCCAGTCAAATTCCTGTTCCTCTCTACGTCGGCCGTACTTACTGCGGTTTGGCCATTACTGCGCGAGTGGTGCGATTTACATGGATGTGCTCAATATCAAGCCGGATTGTCCGGATTTGCGATATGGGGTAAACCCGCCATCGACTTCCGGCAGCGGCGCTCGCCTCTAGACATCCACCGTCAGGGCGCCAACGGCGCCCGGGAGATGCGGGAGACTTCGACGAGCGGAGCAACCAACAATCGCCAGGAACGATTTCGACAGCAGCACAGAGCCGAGGCTCCGCGCTCTTCGCGTCGGGGGACGACAAGGAGCGGGAGTTGAGGCGAGCCACGTCGACGAGGCCGGGAACCGGTCAGAGCCAGCTACGAAACGACACACCGACACGGGTCGACAGGCTGATGCGTGGATTCTTCCGCCGGAACGCATCGCGGGCCGCGATGCCGCCGAAGGCCTCATACCAGACGATTCACCTGTCATGCCGGTCGGCACGCTCCTTTCCGCCGCGGTGGCCGGGCCACGACCATCAGTCGAAATGCTTGCCCCAACATTGTCTCGACCGGACGCCCTGGGGTTCTTCTTTGAAAGTGCGCTCTCTGTTTCCAGTTTGTCAGGACCGCCGGTCAAGCCGCCGCGGTGAGCGTCCGCTCTTCCGTCTCCGCCCGCCGGGACGCCCCGACGATGTGCTCGCGGCCGATGTTGCCGCGGGTGAGCAGATCGGCCAGCGCGTCGTGCCGGGCGCCCTTGCCGCCCCGCAGCGCGGAGGCGGCGCGGGTGAGGTCGCGCACGACGGCGTCCAGCACGTCGGCGACCGACTCGGCGTTCTGGTCGAGGATGTCGACCCACAGGCCGGGAGCGCCGTTGGCGATCCGGGTGGTGTCGCGCAGCCCCGTGCCCACCAGCGACAGCGCCGTCTGGTCGGCGCCGGCGAACCGCGCCGCGAGCGCGGCGGAGATGACGTGCGGGGCGTGCGAGGTGGCCGCGACGGCCCGGTCGTGGGCGTCGGGGGCGAGCACGGTGGACTCCGCGCCGCACACCGCGACCAGCTCGGCGACCAGGCGGACGGCCTCGGGGGTGGTGTCCGGGTGCGGGCACAGCGCCCACGGCCGGCCCTCGAACAGCTCGGCGCGCCCGGCGGCGGGGCCGGAGATCTCGCGGCCGGCCATCGGGTGGCCGGGGACGAAGGTCGTGAGGTCGCACCCGGCCCGCTCGACGTCGGCGAGGACGCCTCCCTTGGTGCTGGCCACGTCGGTGTAGACGGCGCCGAGGCCGCGGGCCTGGGCGTCGCGCAGCACGGCGGCGATGGTGGACGGCGGGGTGGCGATGACGACCACGTCGGCGGCCGGCGCGCCGGGGGCCAGGGCGACGCCCGCCCCCATGAGCTGCGCCTGCGCCAGCGAGGCGGTGTCGCGGTCGGCCAGGGCGACGTGGACGCCGGCGCGCCGCAGCCCGAGGGCGATGGAGGTGCCGATGACACCGGTGCCGATGACGGTGACGCGGCGGATCCTCAACGACTTCATCATGCTCTCCCGTATCTCCCTGGACCCGATGCCTCAGCCGGCCACGAGCTCGCGCCGCGTGGCGGGCGTGCGCCCGGAGAACTCGGCCAGGTGCCGGATCGAGCGGGCCAGCTCGTGCAGGTCGTCCTCGACCAGGGCCTGCGGGCCGTCGCACAGGGCGATCTCGGGCTGGGGGTGGACGTCGATGATGACGCCGTCGGCGCCGACGGCGATCGCGGCGCGGGTGAGCGGCAGCACCA
>NZ_JARWAC010000030.1 GCF_029846175.1 Sphaerisporangium sp. TRM90804
AGGGCGACAAGCAGGACAAGGACGACGCCCCCAAGGGCGACAAGCAGGACAAGGACGACGCCCCCAAGGGCGACAAGCAGGACAAGGACGACGCCCCCAAGGGCGACAAGTCGGCTCCGCCTGAGAAGGATCACAACTACGAGGCGCCTCAGGATTCCGAGGACAGGCCGCACAAGGTTGAGCCGCCTCGGGGTGGCGAACCTGACGGCGACGCTCCCTGGGCGGAGCGGCCCGACCATCCGAAGGCCGAGCCTGATCGGAACGATGCTCCAAGGGTCGAGCCAGACCGGGGCGACCCGCCGAGGGTCGAGTACTCCGAGCCGGCTCCCCGGGGCGATGGTTCCGGGCCCGATCCCTGGGCCGACACGTCGGAGCCCGCGCCGCGAGCCGACACCGCCGAGCCCGCTCCCCGTGGGGAGATTCCCGAGCCCACGCCTCCCGGGGACACCGCCGATCCGCTCCCGGAAGCCGATGACGCACCCCTGGTAGTCCCGCCGATCGACCCCGCGCCCACAGGGGAGGCCGTCCCCGCCCAGCCCGTGCCCGACGGCGGCGCCGGCGACCTCGACGGGCAGAGCGTGCCCGAGGCCACCGCCCCGCCCGAGGCGAATGCTCCTCCGGAGGCCAACGCTCCGCCGGAGGGGAATGCCCCTCCGGAGGCTGACGCCCAGCCCGTGCCCGACGGCGGCGCCGGCGACCTCGACGGGCAGAGCGTGCCCGAGGCCACCGCCCCGCCGGAGTCCACCGCGCCGCCCGAGGCGAATGCCCCGCCGGAGTCCAGCGCGCCACCCGAGGCGAACGAACCGCCGGAGGCCGGCGCCCCGCCCGAGGCGAATGCTCCTCCGGAGGCCAACGCTCCGCCGGAGGGGAATGCTCCGCCTGCGGAGGGGGATCCTGAAGGGGACTCGTCGCGGGAGACGGCGCCTCCGAGCGGTGGGGCCCCGGAGGCGGCGCCTCCGGGGGGTGAGACGTCGCAGGATGTGCCTGATGATCAGCTCGACACTCCCAGGGCCGACAATCCCCATGACATCGACACCACGCAGGAGCGCATGCGGGTGATCGAGGTGGACGGCGTCCGGGTGGTCGAGGTGACCATGAAGCCGCCCAGCGAGGAGCATCTGCGCTGGCTCATGCAGAACATGGACAAGATCCCCCCGATGGAGCAGCCGGTCGTCGTGCCGCCGGAAGGCGCCGAGCCGGGGAACCCGAAGCCCGACGGCCCGGTGGGCCGGATCGAGCCGGGTGAGCCGTCCGGATCGGCGCGCCCATCGGCTCCGCTGGCTCCCGACGGGGGCGGGCAAGCCTCTGAACAGGCGCTGGCGACCCCTCAGGGCGTCGTACAGCCCGGTGTCGACACGCAGGTAGGCCTGCACATGGTCTCGGACGACCGCGCCGGATACGGCCCGCACAGCGCCGGTGAGCCCGGTGTGCGCAACGGCGAGACTCCGGCGCCGGCCGGCGCGGGTGTGCAGGCCGGCGGGGCCGGCATGCAGGGCAGCGCACCCGGCGTGTACGCCCCGGAGGGCCGAGCCCTGTACACCGACGACGATCCAGAGGGCAGAGCCCTCTTCGCGCAGGATGATGACGACGCGACGCCGGGGCGCACGCCGCCGGCCGGTTCGTAGAGGAGGGGCGCTTCAGCATGTACGCCGACCCGCCGGCACCGCAGCCGCTCCAACCGGGGGAGACGCCGCCCGCGTCGTCGCCCGCCGACCCGTTCAGCCCCGACGGCCAGTCGACGACCTGGCGGTTCAACCCCGAGTACCAGAAGCTCGTCGACCTGTGGCAGCAGGCCCAGCCCTTGCTGGAAGGCCTCACCGGCTCGCTGGACAAGGCGTACCAGATGGCCCGCAGCCGCGACGTGTGGGACGCCCCGGTCGCCGAACGCTACGTCCAGGACATGACCGAGTGGCGCACCCGCCTGGGCATGTACCGCCAGGCCGTCCTCACCGCGATCAGCGACGAGGCCGCCGACACGCCCCGGTGGATTCCCGCCGCCGCCACCGCCCCGCACGCCTACAGCTGAGCGCTCACCAACGGCCGCGACCCGGATGGCTCGCGTTCCGAGGCGAGATCGCGATGGGGCGAGGGCCTGGGGGGCCGGGGTGAGGTCACCGGGAGCGGACGCTCGTCACGTGGGGAGGCCGGGGAGAGCACGGCTGCCTGTCGTGCTGGCCTGTCTGGTCACGCTGGGCTGTTCCGCGCGGGCCGCGCCGGATACCGCGCCGGGCGGGACGGCTGGGCCTGCGCCGGTCTCCTCGGCCGTCGGGCCCGAGGCCGTCCCCGAGTCGGCGGGGCCGGCGTGGGAGACGGCGCCGTCAAATCGGTGGGAGATCGTTCCCGGGCTCCCCGGCGACGACCAGTGGGAGCGAGGGCTGTCGGACGTGACCGCCGCGGCTCCGGACGCGGCCTGGGCGGTGGGTTACACCGGCTGGGAGGACGGCCGGAAGGCGACGCTGCGAGGCTGGGACGGATCTCGCTGGCGCGCACTGCCCGCCGGACAGTTCGGAAGCCTGGAAGGGGTGGACTCCGACGGGCCCCGCGACGTCTGGGCGGTGGGGGGCGGATTCGACGGAAAGGTCATCGCCCTTCACTGGGACGGGCGCGCCTGGCGACGTCACACACCGCCCTCCGGCGGGAGGGACGTCGCCGTGGACGGCGGCCGGGCGGTCCTCGTCTCCGCGTCTGAAGCGTCGCGGTGGGACGGCGCCCGCTTCACCAAGGTGCTCGACCTGCGGGAGGACAAGGCCGACCTGACCGCCGTGGACGCGGGCGCGGGCCACACCTGGATCGCCGGGACGTGGGACGAGCGGCCGGCGATCTGGCATGGGTGGAACGGCGAGTTCACGCGGGCGACCGTGCCCGGCGTGCCAGACGTGCCCGGCGTGCCAGACGGCAGGCTCAACGCCATCTGGCAGAACAACCCGTCCGACGTGTGGGCGGTGGGTGAGGCCGGTCCACAGGCTCTCGTCCTGCGGTGGAACGGCGTCTCCTGGCGGCGCGTGGCACTCCCGGGCGGGGCGGGGGAACTGCGGAGCGTGACCGCGTTCGCCCCCGACGACGTGTGGGTCGCGGGCTGGGACGCGGTGTCCCCGGAGCGGGTCGTGATCCATCACTGGGACGGCCGGACCTGGACGCGCGAGGTGCCGACCTCCCTTGGTGAGGTGACCCGTGCCGCGATCGCGCGCATCCCGGGCACGTCGCGGCTCTGGCTGCTGATCGCGGTCAGAAACGGCGACTCCGAGTCCATCGTCACCCTCCGCCGCCGCTGACCGCCGATCCCGCCGCCCGCCACGACCGTCCCCCGGCGGCGATCCGGGGCGGTCGCGAAGCGGGATGACCAAAGCCGTGACCCGGGACGGCCCGGGCGCACGGCGGGCGGGCATCGTGCGGTCGTCGGTCAAGGAGTGCCGCGCGAGCCCCTGACCGGGGCATACAGTGGGACCATCGGTTTCCTTGCCGTGCGGGTCTCGTGCGTGGGAGGAGTGGTGGGCGACCATGGACGCTGAAGGGCGCGACCACGGAGACGCTGGCTTCTATGGGCCCGACTTCTCCCAGCTTCAGCGGGAAGATCCGGAGATCGCCCAGGTGTTGGTCGACGAGTTGGAGCGGCTGCGCGGCGGTCTGCAGCTCATCGCCAGCGAGAACCTCGCCTCACCGGCGGTCATCGCGGCCCTGGGGTCGACGCTGACCAACAAGTACGCCGAGGGCTACCCGGGCAGGCGCTACTACGGCGGGTGCGAGGTCGTCGACCGCGCCGAGCGGCTCGCCGTCGACCGGGCTAAGGAGCTGTTCGGGGCCGACCACGCCAACGTCCAGCCGCACTCGGGCGCCTCGGCCAACCTCGCCGCGTACGCCGCCCTGCTCAAGCCCGGCGACACCGTGCTGGCGATGGCGCTGCCGCACGGCGGCCACCTGACCCACGGCTCCCGGGTGAACTTCTCCGGGCGGTGGTTCGACGTCGTCGCGTACGGCGTGCGGCGCGACACCGAGCTGATCGACTACGACGAGGTGCGCGAGCTGGCGATCCGCCACCGGCCCAAGATGATCATCTGCGGCGCGACCGCCTACCCCAGGTCCATCGACTTCGCGGTGTTCCGCGGCATCGCCGACGAGGTGGGGGCGTGGCTGCTCGCCGACGTCGCGCACACGATCGGCCTGGTGGCCGGGGGAGCGGCGCCATCGCCGGTGCCGTACGCCGACGTGGTGACCTTCACGACGCACAAGGCCCTGCGCGGGCCGAGGGGCGGCGGCATCCTGTGCACGGCCGAGCTGGCGAGCAAGGTCGACCGCGCGGTGTTCCCGTTCGTCCAGGGCGGTCCGCTGATGCACGCGATCGCGGCCAAGGCGGTCGCGTTCGGCGAGGCGCTGCGCCCCGCCTTCCGCGCCTACGCCGAGCGGGTCGTCGCCAACGCGCGGGCCCTCGCCGACGGGCTGGCCGCCGAGGACATGCGCCCGGTGTCCGGCGGCACCGAGACGCACCTGGCGCTGATCGACCTCCGCGACGTCGGGGTCACCGGCGCGGTGGCCGAGCAGCGCTGCGCCGCCGCCGGCATCACCCTGAACCGCAACACCATCCCCTACGACCCCGAGCCGCCGACGGTGACCTCCGGCATCAGGGTCGGCACCCCGTGCGTCACCACGCAGGGCATGGGCGTCACCGAGATGAAGGAGATCGCCGGCATGCTGGCCCAGGCCGTCCGCGACCCCGGTGCTGTACGGTCGGTGGCCGAGCGGGTCGCCCAGCTCACGAGCGGTCATCCGGCGTATCCGCGTGGTTAATGTGTCGTTCTGTGGACTTTTCCGGTCACATCAGACCGGGCAATACGGGAAACTGGATTCGTGCGCGAATACGTCCTCATAGCGCTGGTGGCAGCGGCGATCACCTACCTGCTGGTGCCGCTGGTCAGGGTGTTCGCGATCCGCATCGGCGCGGCGCCGGAGATCCGCGACAGGGATGTGCACACCGTCCGCACCCCCCGCCTCGGCGGCCTGGCCATGTACGCCGGCCTGCTCGCGGGGCTGTTCGTCGCCAGCAGGCTGCCGCACATCGGCGAGACGCTCGCCGCCCCCGAGATCGGCGACGGCCGCACCGCCGTGGCCCTGGCCCTGGCCGGCGGGGTCGTCGTGGTGACCGGCTTCCTCGACGACTGGCTGGGCATGGACGCCTTCGTCAAGCTCGGCGGGCAGATCGCCGCGGCGGGCATCCTGGTGGCCTTCAAGCTGACCATCCTGTGGATCCCGCAGCCCAACGGGCAGACCGTCAGCCTGGACGACACCCTCAGCACGGTCATCACCATCCTGGTCGTGGTGGTGGTCATCAACGCGGTGAACTTCGTCGACGGCCTGGACGGCCTGGCCGCGGGGATCGTGGCCATCGCGGCGATGGCCACGTTCGCGTACTCGCTGGCGCTGTCGCAGAACTCCTTCGTCACCACCGACCACGAGCCCACCCGCCTCACGGTGCCCGCGATCATCGCGGCGATCCTGATCGGCATGTGCCTGGGCTTCCTGCCGCACAACTTCAACCCCGCCAAGATCTTCATGGGCGACACCGGCGCGATGCTGATCGGGCTGGTGCTGGCCTCGTCGGTGATCACCGTCACCGGCCGGGTCGACTACTCCGGCATCACCGAGATCAACCGCTTCCCGGTCGTGCTCCCGGTGCTGCTGCCGGTGGCCGTGATGGTGCTGCCGCTGATGGACCTCATCCTCGCCGTCGTGCGGCGCACCTCCCACGGCATGTCGCCGTTCGCGCCCGACCGCGGGCACCTGCACCACCGCCTGCTGCAGATCGGCCACTCCTCCCGGCGCACCGTCCTGTTCATGTACGCGTGGACGTTCCTGTTCGCCTCGACCGTCGTGGTGATGTCGGTCGGCGGTGTGCCGCTGGTGTTCTTCCCGCTCACGGTGCTGCTCGCGCTGGTCGTGCTGGTGATGATGGCGCTGCCGCTGTGGCGCTCCGGCCGCGGCGGGGGCGCGCACGCGGCCCGGCGCGGCCCGGCGCCCGAACCTGAACCCGGCCTCGAACCCGAACCCGCCGACCAGGCCCCCACCGTCCAGGAGGCGGCGGCCGCCGCGGCCCGCGCACGCGCGACAACGCCCTGACCTCGGCGTTCACCCGCACGAAAGCCCAGGTAAAGGCACCTTCCCCATAGCTTGTGATACCTTTCACTAGCGGTGGCCAGGTAACACTGGCCTCGTAAGGTAGCAATCGCTCGCTTGACAACTGTTCCTTGGAGCGCCGATGCAGGGCAACGACGTTCGCGCACTGAAAGGTGCCGCCATACCCACCCTCGTGGTCGGGCTGGTCGCCGTCATCGTGGCCGCGATCCTGGGCGGCGGCACGGGCGCGCTCGGTGCCGCGATCGGCGTCGCGGTGGTCGCGGGGTTCTTCACGGCCGGCCTGGTGGCCGTCACCTGGGCGGGCCGCGTCTCGCCGCAGATGATGATGCTCGCCGCCGTGCTCGGTTACCTCGTCAAGGTGATCCTGCTGATGGTGCTGCTGAGCGTCTTCAGGGACGCCACCGCCTTCTCCCCCCGCGCGTTCGGCTGGAGCGTCGTGGTGTGCACCATCGCCTGGACGATCGGCGAGGTGCGCGCCTTCCTCAAGCTCAAGATGCTGTACGTCGACCCCGGCGCCAAGGTCCCCGGTCAGGGTGGCGGCTGATGCGCGTAGGATTTCTCCGGCTGCACGGGCGGGGCCCGATATGACTAGTCCCATGCCCGCCTGCTATCGTCGTGCCCGCGATGAGCGAGCAGCGCAAGCCCGAGGAAGACGGCCGCGACTTCGCCAATGCCGCCTGGTCCATTCCGAGCTATCTGGTCGCCGGGATGCTCGCCTACGGTGGCATCGGCTGGTTGCTGGGCCGTTGGCTCGGCGTGGAGGCGTTCTTCCCCATAGGCATCGTCTTCGGGGCCGTGCTCGCCGTCTACGTGGTCTATGTGAAGTACGGCCGCTGAGCGCGACGCCGACCACTTCCCGCAGTCGTCTTCTGTTGATCCACCATCTTGGAGGGAACGCCGCGTGAGCGCGCTGACGGTCCTCGCCGACGGAGATTTCGTGGCCCCAGGGCCATCGATCTTCAACTTCCCCCCGCTGTGGCCGGGTGCGCCCGAGTGGGCGACCAAGCCCGTGCTGTTCGCCATGGTCGGCGCGCTCCTCGTGGTCGCGCTCGGGTGGAGCGCGTTCGCCAAGCCGAAGCTCGTGCCCCGCGGCATGCAGAACATCGGCGAGCTCGGCTACCTGTTCGTCCGCGACCAGGTGGCCCGCCCGTTCCTGGGCAAGGACGCCGAGCGCTGGATGCCGCTGCTCGTGCCGATCTTCTTCCTGGTGTTCGCCTGGAACCTCATGGGCGTGATCCCGGGGATCCAGTTCCCGATCGCGTCGCACATCGCTTTCCCCGTCGTGCTGGCACTGGCCATCTACGTCATCAAGCTCTACCTCGGCATCAAGCACCAGGGCTTCGGCGGCTACATCAAGAACCTGTTCCCCTCGGGGCTGCCCAAGCCGGTCTACATCATCCTGGTCCCGCTGGAGCTGCTGCAGAACTTCGTCACGGCGCCGTTCACCCACGCCGTCCGACTCTTCGCGAACATGTTCGCGGGCCACATGATCCTCGCCTTCTTCAGCGCCGTGGGCTTCTGGTTCCTGTTCGAGAACCTGACCCCGCTCGGCGCGCCCATCGGCGTGCTCGGTGTGGTCATGGCGATCCTGATGACCGGCTTCGAGATCTTCATCCAGTACCTTCAGGCGTTCCTGTTCACGCTGCTGGCCGCGATGTACATCGGCGCGTCGCTGCACCCCGATCACTGATTCCCACCCCTTGTGTAATGACCGGTGGACCTGCCACCGGCCGACCAGTAAAGGATCACCGCAATGAGCGTTCTCGCTGAGGTCTCCGGCAACGTCACCGCCATCGGTTACGGCCTTGCCGCCATCGGCCCCGGCATCGGCGTCGGCATCATCTTCGGCCAGGGTGTGCAGGCCATCGCCCGCCAGCCCGAGGCGTACGGCCTGATCCGCCAGAACATGCTGCTCGGCTTCGTCCTCACCGAGGCCCTGGCCCTGCTGGGTCTCGTCGCGCCGTTCATCTTCCAGGCGATCTAGTCGACCGCCCCTGACGGAAGGGCTGCACCAATGACACTGACAACCACGTTGCTCGCGGCGGAGGGGGAGAACCCCCTCATTCCGCACACCTACGAACTGGTCGTCGGCAGCTTCGCCTTCCTGGTCGTCGTGGTGTTCGTGGGCAGGATCCTCGTCCCGCGCATCCAGAAGACTCTGGAGGAGCGGACCGAGGCGATCGAGGGCGGCATCAAGAAGGCCGAGGACGCCCAGGTCCAGGCCCAGAAGACCCTTGAGGAGTACAAGGCGAAGCTGGCCGAGGCCCGGCACGAGGCCGCCCGCATGCGCGAAGAGGCGCGCGAGCAGGCCGCGCAGATCAAGGCCGAGCTTCGCGAGGAGGCCCAGGCCGAGGCCCGGCGCCTCGTCCAGGCCGCCCACGCGCAGATCGAGGCCGACCGCCAGCAGGCGTTCAGCCAGCTTCGCGGGGAGCTCGGCCGCCTGGCGACCGAGCTGGCCGGCCGCATCGTCGGCGAGTCGCTCGACGACGAGACCCGCCAGAGCCGCGTCGTCGACCGCTTCCTCGACGAGCTGGAGTCGGCGGACGGGGCGGCGGTGCGCTGATGAGGGGCCTGAGCCGCACCTCGTTCGCCGCCGTCACCGAGCGCTTCAACGCCGTGGCGGCCTCGGCCGACCTCGGTCGTCTGGCAGCGGACCTGCACGCGGTCGCCGTCCTGCTCGACGGCGAGCCCGGGCTTCGGCGCAACTTCGCCGACCCCGCGCGTCCCGCGGAGCAGAAGGAGGCCGTCGTCCGGTCCCTGCTGGGCGGCAAGATCGCCGACGCGGCGCTGGAGACGGTCGTCGCGGCCGTGTCCGCCAAGTGGTCGCGGCCCGGCGACCTCGCCGACGCGCTGGAGCGACTCAGCGTCGTCGCCGCGGCGGCCGACGCCGAATCCCACGGCTGGCTCGACGACGTCGAGGACGAGCTGTTCCGGTTCGGCCGCATCGTCGAGGCCAACCCCGGCCTGCGCCTGGCGCTGGTCGACCAGGCCGCGCCCCCGGAGGCCAAGGCGGCGCTGCTGGCCGACCTGCTGGGCGAGCGGGTGAAGCCCGTGACGCTCGCGTTGGTCACGAGGCTCGTGCAGAACCCGCGAGGACGTAACTTGGAGACGGGGCTGGACGAGTACATCCACCTCGTCGCGGAGCAGCGGCAGCAGCTTGTCGCCGTGGTTCGCAGCGCCGTCCCTCTGAGCGACGCGCAGAAGCGGCGTCTCGCCGCCTGGCTGCGCACCACGTATGGACGCGACGTTCACCTGAACACCGAGGTGGACCCGCGGGTGGTCGGTGGATTCTCGATCCGTCTGGGAGACGAGATGATCGACACCACGATCGCAGGACGTATCGAAGAAGTCCGCCGCCGGTTGGCCGGCTAGAAGTCAGGGCGGCCGATGATTAGGGAGACTGAAGAGAGATGGCGGAGCTGACGATCCGGCCGGACGAGATCCGGGACGCTCTTGAGCGCTTCGTCCAGGCGTACGAGCCAGAAGGCGCGGCGCGCGAGGAGATCGGGACGGTCGTCGACGCCGGCGACGGCATCGCCCACATCTCCGGCCTTCCCTCGGCGATGGCGAACGAGCTGCTTGAGTTCGAGGACGGCACGCGGGGCCTGGCGCTGAACCTGGACACCAGGGAGATCGGCGCCGTGGTCCTGGGCGACTTCAGCGGAGTCGAGGAGGGCCAGTCGGTCCGCCGCACGGGCGAGGTCCTGTCGGCGCCGGTCGGCGACGCCTTCCTCGGCCGCGTGGTCGACCCCCTGGGCAACCCGCTCGACGGCAAGGGCGCGATCGAGGCCGAGGGGCGCCGTCCCCTCGAAGTGCAGGCGCCCTCGGTCGTCCAGCGGCAGCCGGTGAAGGAGCCGCTGCAGACCGGCCTCAAGGCGATCGACGCCATGACGCCGATCGGCCGCGGCCAGCGCCAGCTGATCATCGGCGACCGCGGCACCGGCAAGACCGCGATCGCCGTGGACACGATCCTCAACCAGCGCGAGAACTGGGCCAGCGGCGACCCCGCCAAGCAGGTCCGCTGCGTCTACGTGGCGATCGGCCAGAAGGGCTCGACCATCGCCCAGGTGCGGGCCCGCCTGGAGGAGGCCGGCGCGATGGAGTACACCACCATCGTCGCGGCCCCGGCGTCCGACCCCGCCGGCTACAAGTACATCGCGCCCTACACCGGTTCGGCCATCGGCCAGCACTGGATGTACCAGGGCAAGCACGTCCTCATCGTCTTCGACGACCTGACCAAGCAGGCCGACGCCTACCGCGCCGTGTCCCTGCTGCTGCGCCGCCCGCCGGGCCGTGAGGCCTTCCCGGGCGACGTCTTCTACTTGCACTCCCGCCTGCTGGAGCGCTGCGCCAAGCTCTCGGACGAGATGGGCGCCGGCTCGATGACGGGTCTTCCCATCATCGAGACCAAGGGCAACGACGTCTCGGCGTTCATCCCGACCAACGTCATCTCCATCACCGACGGCCAGTGCTTCCTGGAGACCGACCTGTTCAACGCCGGCGTCCGCCCGGCGATCAACGTCGGTGTCTCGGTCTCCCGAGTCGGCGGCTCCGCGCAGGTCAAGGCGATGCGCAAGGTCGCCGGCACGCTGCGCCTGTCGCTGTCGCAGTACCGCGACCTGGAGGCCTTCGCGGCCTTCGCCTCCGACCTGGACGCGGCCTCCCGCGCCCAGCTCGAGCGCGGCGCCCGGCTGGTCGAACTGCTCAAGCAGCCGCAGTACACGCCGTTCCCGGTGGAGAAGGAAGTCGTGTCGGTGTGGGCCGGCACCAGCGGCGAGCTGGACGAGGTGCCCCTGGAGGACATCTCGCGCTTCGAGACCGAGTTCCTCGACCACCTGTCCAGCCAGTACAAGGGTGTGCTCGACGCGATCCGCGAGACCAGGGAACTGTCCGACGACACCGTCACGGCGCTCAAGGAGGCGATCTCGGAGTTCAAGAAGGGCTTCCAGACGTCCTCCGGCGAGCTGCTCGTGAACGACGAGCCGGTCGAGCCCCTGGAGGCCGCCGAGGTCGGCCAGGAGAAGGTCGTCAGGCACGTCCGCAAGACCGAGAAGAAGTAGCCGATGGGTGCCCAGCTCCGGCTGCTGCGCAGGCGCATCAGGTCGGTCAAGTCCACGGCGAAGATCACTCGCGCCCAGGAACTGATCGCCTCCTCGCGCATCATCAAGGCGCAGCAGCGCATGGAGGCCGCCGTGCCGTACGAGCGCGAGATCACTCGCGCGGTGTCGGCCGTCCTCAGCAACTCCTCCGACGTCGACCACCTGCTCACGGTCGCCAAGGAGCGGCCCGCCAGCGCCGGCGTGCTGATCGTCACCAGCGACCGCGGCTTCGCCGGCGGCTTCAACGCGAACGTGCTGCGCGAGGCCGAGGCGCTGGGCGGTCACCTGCGCGGTCGCGGCCTGGAGGTCAGGCCGTTCGTCGTGGGCCGCAAGGGCATCGGCTGGCACCGGTTCCGCGGCAGGGAGATGAGCGGCGAGTGGTCGGGCTTCTCCGACAACCCGCTCTACGCCCACGCCAAGGAGATCGGCGACGCGCTGGTCGGGTCGTTCTCCGACGACAACGGCATCGACGAGATCCACGTCGTGTACACCGAGTTCGTCTCGATGCTGACCCAGCAGGTGCAGGTCAAGCGGGTTCTGCCGCTCGAGGTCGAGGAGACCACCGAGCAGCCGCCCGGTGGCCCGCTGCCGTACTACGAGTTCGAGCCGACCGCCGGTGAGGTGCTGAACCAGCTCCTGCCGCGCTACATCGAGTCCCGGATCTACAACGCGCTGCTGCAGTCGGCCGCCTCGGAGCACGCCTCGCGACGCCGGGCGATGAAGTCGGCGACCGACAACGCCAACGAGCTCATCCGCACGTTCACCCAGCAGATGAACCAGGCTCGCCAGGCCGAGATCACCCAGGAAATCAGCGAGATCGTCGGTGGCGCGAACGCGCTGGCCGACGCCTCAGCGGGGAAAGAGTGATTGACCACAATGACTGTTGAGACCGTCGCGACCGCCGTTGGTCGCGTGGCCCGTGTCACGGGGCCCGTCGTCGACGTGGAGTTCCCCGTCGAGGCCATGCCCGAGATCTACAACGCCCTCACCGTCGAGGTCACCCTCGGCGAGGAGACCAAGCTGCTCACCATGGAGGTCGCCCAGCACCTGGGGGACAACCTGGTGCGCGCCATCTCCATGCAGCCCACCGACGGCCTCGTCCGCGGGGCCGTCGTCACCGACACCGGCAACCCCATCCAGGTTCCGGTCGGCGACGTCGTCAAGGGCCACGTGTGGAACACCCTCGGCGAGGCGCTGGACACCACCACGGCCTCGCTGAACATCTCCGAGCGCTGGGGCATCCACCGTCCCTCGCCGCCGTTCGACCAGCTTGAGTCGCGCACCGAGATGCTGCCCACCGGCATCAAGGTCATCGACCTGCTCACCCCGTACGTCAAGGGCGGCAAGATCGGCCTGTTCGGCGGCGCGGGCGTGGGCAAGACCGTCCTCATCCAGGAGATGATCCGCCGGGTCGCGCTGAAGTTCTCCGGTACGTCGGTGTTCGCCGGCGTCGGGGAGCGTACCCGTGAGGGCAACGACCTGTGGCTGGAGATGGCGGAGGCGGACGTCCTCAAGGACACCGCCCTGGTGTTCGGCCAGATGGACGAGCCGCCGGGCACCCGCCTGCGCGTGGCGCTGTCGGCGCTGACGATGGCGGAGTACTTCCGCGACGTCGAGAAGCAGGACGTGCTGCTGTTCATCGACAACATCTTCCGCTTCACCCAGGCCGGTTCCGAGGTCTCCACCCTGCTCGGCCGCATGCCGTCCGCGGTGGGTTACCAGCCGACCCTGGCCGACGAGATGGGTGTGCTCCAGGAGCGCATCACCTCGACCCGCGGCCACTCGATCACCTCCATGCAGGCGATCTACGTGCCCGCGGACGACATCACCGACCCGGCCCCGCACAACGCGTTCGCGCACCTCGACGCGCAGACCGTTCTGTCGCGGCCGATCTCGGAGAAGGGCATCTACCCGGCGGTCGACCCGCTGGACTCCACCTCCCGCATCCTCGACCCCACCATCGTGGGCGAGGAGCACTACCGGGTGGCCCAGGAGACCAAGCGGATCCTGCAGAAGTACCGCGAGCTGCAGGACATCATCGCCATCCTCGGCATCGACGAGCTCTCGGAGGAGGACAAGGTCGTCGTTCAGCGGGCCCGCCGCATCGAGCGCTTCCTGTCCCACCCGATGTACGCCGCCGAGGCGTTCACCGGCCAGCCGGGTGAGTTCGTGGACGTCGAGGAGACCATCCACTCCTTCAAGGGGCTGTGCGAGGGCGAGTACGACCACCTGCCCGAGCAGGCGTTCTTCATGGTCGGCGGCATCGACCAGGCCATCGCCAAGGCCAAGGATCTGGCGCGCTGACGACGGGACGCCGGTACGGCCCCGCCGTACCGGCGTCCGAGGAAGGTGTGTGATGGCAAAGCTCCGCATCGGCGTTGTCTCGCCGGAACGTGAGATCTGGTCCGGCGAGGCCGACATGGTGATTGCCAAGACCGTGGACGGCGAGATCGGTATTATGCCGAACCACGCCCCCGTGCTCGGTGTGCTCGTGGAGGGCGGTGTCCTCCGCGTCAAGCGTGGCGATGGAGACGACATCGTCGCCGCCGTACACGGCGGGTTCATCTCGGTCGCCGACAACGACGTGTCCGTGCTCGCCGAATCCGCCGAGCTCGGCTCGGAGGTCGACGTCGCCGCGGCGCGCGACGCGCTGCAGCGGGCGCTCTCCTCGGTCGAGGCCGACGGCGACGACTCCGAGGCCCAGGCCGAGGCCAAGCGCGCGAGGGCCCGGCTGCGTGCGGCCGGCCAAGAGGTCTGACAGCAGGCACACGAATGTGAGGGTGGGGCGACGATGGCGGCGCTGGACTTGCTTTTGGGCGTTGCGGCGATCGTCGTCCTGCTGGCACTCCGCGGGCTCATGCTGGCCCGGGCCCGCGGCAACGTCATATGCAGCATCCGCACCGAGAGCCGGGGCTGGCGGAGCGGAGTAGCCCGGTACGCCGGGGGAGAGCTCCACTGGATCCCCTTTCTCGGACTGCGGTTGAGGCCGCGCCACGCGATCGCGAGGCGCGGCCTCATCGTTTCCATGCGCCGCCCCCTGAAGGGCGAGGAAGGCCCGAAGGGCTACTGGACGGTCGACTGCGCCGGCGTCTCCCTCGCCATGAGCGAGGACGCCCTCACCGGCTTCCTGGCCTGGGTCGAGTCGGCCCCGCCGAGCGCCCACCTGGACGCCGCATAGCCCGGCCGCGTCAGCGGGTGCCTCCGGGCTTCCAGAGGATCTCCCGGCCGCCGGCGGCCGTCCGGCAGAGGATGAACAGCAGGTCGCTCAGGCGGTTGAGGTAGGTCGCGGTGAGCGGGTTGACGTCGTCGTGGGCCTCCAGCGCCGACCACGTGGTGCGCTCGGCGCGCCGGACGACGGTGCGGGCGACGTGCAGCAGGGCCGTGCCGGGGTCTCCGCCCGGCAGGATGAAGCTTCGAAGGGGACGCAGCTCGGCGTTGAAGCGGTCGCACTGCTCCTCCAGCCACCGCACGTAGCTCTCCAGCACCCGCAGCGGCGGGAACTCGGGGTTCTCGGTCACCGGGGAGCACAGGTCGGCCCCGACGTCGAACAGCTCGTTCTGCACCCTGCCGAGCACCTCCACCAGCTCGGGCGCGAGCCCTCCCATCGACAGGGCGACCCCGATGGCGGCGTTGGCCTCCTCCACGTCGGCGTAGGCGGCGAGCCGCGGGTCGGTCTTGCGCGTGCGGCTCATGTCGCCGAGCGCCGTGGTGCCGTCGTCTCCGGTGCGGGTGTAGATGGTGGACAACACCACCGGTTTGTCGTCGTCAGCGCGGGTCATGCGGCCAGCGTAACCGCCGGGTGATCGAGGGCGGGCGCCCCCGGTCGCCCACCGCCGCGACCGGTCGGTCCGGTGGCGGCTTTGTGCCATGGCCGTTACGACCGGGGGGTCACCGGGCAGGGAGACCCTTGCGGCCCATCCGGCCGCCGGACAGGAGGAGGCGGCATGCGAGGCCGGACGATTCCCGGAAGCCAGGTGGTCGACGTCGGAGCCCGTCTGGACGGGGGGACGGTCGCGCAGCTGCGGCCGCTCCTGCACGAAGCGGTCGACGCCGGCGACGGTGACCTCGTCGTCGACCTCTCGGAGCTGGAGCTGATCGACGCCGCCGGGCTCGGGGTGCTGGTCGGCACGCATCGCCGCGCGCTACGCGCGGAACGCCGCCTCGTGCTCAGGGGGGTGCCGCCGAGGGTCATGCGGCTGCTCGCGGTGACCCGGCTGCACCGGGTGATCCGGGTCGAGCCGCACGCGGCCGCGGCGGCCTGATCGCGGCATCCGGCACGCGACGGGGGTCGCCGGACGTCGTCCATATCGGGGCGGGCCGTCGGGAGGGCGGCTCGCTCCGTCCCGCCGGGCCGGCCTCGCTGCACGGGTGCGGCGTGTCCGCCCACGGCGAAGGTGCGCGGGTGTCGCCGCGATGGCCCTTCACCCTCGGCCGCGGATCCCGTCACGGGCCCGGCCAGAGGGCTTTCAGAGGCTCGTGGAGCCCTTCGAGCCGGGATAGGCCGGCTCGGAGCCGAAAGACCGCCGGAAGATGTGCACGGCGGTCTCGGTGAGGTGTTCCAGGGGCGGGGGGTTCTCCGCCAGCACCCATTCGATCAGCAGTTCCTGGATGGCGCCGACCATGCCGAGAGCCATCAGGTGGGTCCTGCCGGGCAGGGCGCCCTCCAGCTCGCCGAGGGTGTCCTCGATGATGTCGGTGAAGCCGGACACGGCGCGCTGCCGGTGGGCGGTGAGGATGTCGCCGGACCTGCGCACCTCCAGGTGCATGATGCGCGCCCGCCGGGTGTCGCGGGTGACGAACGCGATGTACTCGCTGATGCCCGCCTTGATGCGGCTGTCGGCATCGGGCGGCGCCTGGCCGATCGCCTTGGAGACCGCGAGCATCGTCTCCTCGACGCACCGGTCGTACACCGCCCGCATCAGGTCCTCGCGGCCGGAGAAACATTCATAGAACGCCCGGTTGGAGATGCGCGCCGCCGCGCACAGCCGTTCGATCGTCGTGGAGGTGAACCCCGCGACGGCGAACAGCGTGTACGCCGCGGTCAGCAGCCGCTGCCTTCGGTCGGCTAATCGCTGCTCCGCGGTCATTCCCCGGTAGTCGCGTCCCGTCGCCAATGCCACACACCTCGCGTCCTGCAGGCTTTTCAGGAACCCATCATTATGGACGCAAGATCGTTTTTCGGAAAGTGTCAGGACAACTATCCTTTTCGGCGGCCGTGCAGGAAGGTGATCAACTTCACGAGCCTGTCCAGGTCGGCGGGGGTGCGCTCGAACGAGCTGAGGGTCATGCCCGGCAGGGGGAACCGCTGCCGCGCGATCGCCTTGGGGCGGGCGAACTCGCGCAGGCCGTCCGCGCCGTGCACGCGCCCGAAGCCCGAGCCGCCGACGCCCCCGAAGGGCAGGGCGGGCACCGCGACGAACGACAGGATGCCGTTGACGGCGGTCATGCCGCTGAGCATGCGGCGCGCGATCTCCATGGCGCGCCGGGTGTTCCCGGAGAACACGGTGCCGCCCAGGCCGTAGGCGACGGCGTTGGCCCTCTCCAGCGCCTCCTCCAGGCTCGCCACCTTGTTGACCGTGACGGTCGGCCCGAACGTCTCCTCCTGGACGGCGCTCGACTCCTCGGGGACGCCGGTGAGGACCACCGGGTCCACGAACGGCGGCCGGACCGACGCGGCGCCGCCGACCGCGGCCTCCCCGCCCCTGGCCAGGGCGTCCTCCACGTGCCCGCGGACCACCTCGGTCTGCGCGGGCAGGGTCATCGGGCCGTAGTGCTCGCCGCCGCGCACGGCCTTCGCGCGCCGGGTCAGCTCGTCGAGGAAGGCGTCGTGCACCGTCTCGACGACGTAGACCCGCTCGACGCCCACGCAGGTCTGGCCCGCGTTCGACATCGCGCCCCACAGCGCCGCGTCGGCCGCGGCGGGCAGGTCGGCGTCCGCGTCGACGATGAGGGCGTCCTTGCCGCCGCACTCGGCGACCATGGGCGTGAGGTTGGCCGCGCAGGCCGCCATGACCCGCTTGGCGGTGGCGGTCGAGCCGGTGAAGGAGATCTTGCCGACGCCGGGGTGGGCGGCCAGCGCCGCGCCCGTCTCGCCGAGCCCGGTGACCACCTGCAGCACCGGATGCTCCGGAACGCTGCGCGCGAACAGCTCGGCCAGCAGCACCCCCGTGCCGGGCGTCAGCTCGCTCGGCTTGAACACCACCGCGTTCCCGGCGGCCAGCGCGTAGGCGATCGAGCCCATGGGGGTGAACACCGGGTAGTTCCAGGGCCCGATCACCCCGACCACGCCCAGGGGCAGGTACTCCAGCGTCGCCGCGAGGTTCATGCCCACGAGGCCCGTGCCGACCCGCCGCGGGCCGAGGACCTTGCGGGCGTTGCGCGCCGCCCAGTCGAGCTGCACGACGGCGAGCGCGGTCTCCAGGACGGCGTCGCCCTCGGGCTTGCCCGTCTCCTCGTGGATCTTCCGCGCCACGCGGCGCAGGTCGCGGGTGAGCACGGCCTTGAAGTCGAACAGCCGCCGCCTGCGTCCCTCGAAGCCGAGACCGGCCCACCAGCGCGCGGCCTCGCCCGCGCCGCGCACCGCGGCGTCGACCGCCGCCGCGTCGTGCAGCGGGTGGGTGCCGACGAGCGCCCCGGTGGCCGGGTTCACGGAGTCGAACGTGCGCTGGTCGGTGGCCGTTGACATCGTGGCTCCTCCGGAGAGCGTCGAACATGTGACGCCCACCTTATGACGATCGCCGCGAACGCGACCACGCTCGTCCGGCCGATGCGCGTCCGTTACGCGGCGCCCGATCAGAGCAGGCCGCGGCGCAGCGCCGTGGTCACCGCGGCCGTGCGGTCGGAGACGCCGAGCTTGCCGAAGACCCGCAGCAGATGGGTCTTCACCGTCGTCTCGCTGATGAACAGCTCCCGGCCCACCTCGGCGTTGGTCAGGCCCCGCGCGACCAGCGCGAGCACCTCGGTCTCCCGCCTGGACAGCGACTCGGCCGCCGGCGCGCGCATGCGGCTGACGAGCTTGGTGGCCACCGAGGGCGACAGCACGGTCTCCCCGCGCACCGCCGCGAAGACGGCCGCCACCAGGTCGGCCCGCGAGGTGTCCTTCAGCAGGTATCCGGCGGCCCCCGCCTCGACCGCGCGCACGATGTCCTGGTCGGTCTCGTAGGTGGTCAGCACCACGACCCGGCTCTCGGGGCGGTCTGCCAGGATGCGCGTGATCGCGCCGACCCCGTCGCCGCCGGGCATGCGCAGGTCCATGAGGATAACGTCCGGTGCCAGCTCCCGCGCCCGGGCGACGGCCTCGTCGCCCGAACCGGCCTCCCCGGCGACGGCCAGCCCCGGATCGGCCTCCAGCATGCCGCGAAGACCCTCGCGGACCACGGGGTGGTCATCGACGATCAGCACGCGTATCACGACAGGTGACGCTCCTCGTGGGGAAGGCGGACGGTGAGCCGCGTGCCGCGCCCGGGCGCCGAGTCCACCTCGACGGTGCCGCCGGCCATCTCCACCCGGTTGCGCATGGCGCGCAGACCGTACCCCGCCGGGCCCGGGCCGCCGCCACCGGGGCCCGCGGCGAGGCCGTCGCCGCGGCCGGCGAGGTGGTCGAAGCCGGCCCCGTCGTCATGCACGCGCAGCACGACCTCCCGTTCGCCGTACTCCAGCGACACCCCCGCCGCCGACGCCGCGGCGTGCTTGCGCACGTTGGCCAGCCCCTCCTGCGCGGCACGGATCAGCACGACCTCGGTGGCCGGGGGGAGCGGGCGCGAGGCGCCGTCCACCCCGAACGGCACCGGCACGCCGAGCTCCTCCTCCAGCCGGGCGGCGATCCTGCCGAGCGCCTCTTCCAGCGTGGAGCCGTCGAGAGACGCGGGGCTCAGCGCGGCGATCAGGCCGCGGGTCTCGGCGAGGTTCTCCCTGGCCGTCCGCACGGCGAGCCCGAGGTGGCGCGCGGGGTCGGCCTGCGCCTCGGCGGCCTGGATGAGCATGATGATGCTGGTGAACCCCTGGGCGAGCGTGTCGTGGATCTCTCCCGCCAGCCGCTCGCGCTCGGCCATCGCGCCCCGCTCGCGCGAGAGCCGCTCGATCTTCTCCCTGCTGGCCTCCAGCTCGCCGATGAGCGCGGCACGCTCCGCGCTCTGGTCGATGATCCGCGAGGTCCACAGCCCGAAGACGATCGAGAAGGTGAGGCCCGCCGAGCTGGTCACCAGGAAGCCCACCACGGCGTCGGCGCCGAGGCCCGGCACGGCCAGGAACCGGACCCCCGGCGCCAGGTGCAGCGCCAGCACGGCGACCACCGCCCGGCGGGCGCGCAGCATCATGAAGACCTGCGGGCACAGCGCGAACAGGGCGAAGGCGGCCTCGGGGACGACGGCCGTCACCTGGGTGAAGGTGACCATCACCACCGCCACGTACGCGGTCGCCGACCCGGTGCGCTCGCGGGGCGAGGTGATCGCCCGCCGCCCGAGCAGCAGGTAGGCGCCCGCGCAGACGCTCAGCAGCGAGATCGCGATGGCCTTCATCCCCGAGGTGACGTCCGAGGCGGAGGCCACGAGCATGACGGCGACGGCGAAGGCGAGCAGGAACAGGATCCGCCATCCCCAGACGAACTCCCAGGCGTTGCGCGCCGTCGTCTCCGCGGCGCCCGCCGCGTCGTGACGGGCGGCCAGGGAGCCGGCCGCGGCCCCGGCCGTCTCGGGCGGGGGCCGCAGGACCGACCACGACGTCATCCGTCGCGGCGGCCCTTCCAGCGAAACGTCGTCAGGCACAGGATCAGACCTCCGGCGACCCACGCTCCCAGCACCAGGGCCGCGCGGTCCAGTTCGTAGGACCCGGTCAGCTCCAGGGCGGCCCCCGCGTCGCCCAGGAAGACCGACCTGAATCCCTGGCACATCCACTTCAGCGGGAAGACCGACGCGATCGTGATCAGCCACTCAGGAAGCTGGGTGAACGGGACGAACACCCCCGAGATGAACTGCAGGACGACGAATGGCAGGCTGATCACCGCGGACGCGCTCTTGGCCGACCGCGGCAGGCCGCTCGCCGCGATGCCGAGCAGGGCCGATCCGGTGATCCCCAGCACGAAGACCCACGCGAACGTGGCCCAGCGGAACAGCTCGTCCGGCAGCTTCAGGTCATACATGAGGACGCCGAGCGCCAGCAGGATCACCACGTCGAGCAGTGCCACCAGCAGGACGTTGAGCACCTTGCCCGTGAAGTACGCCCCGTGCGGCAGCGGCGTGCCGGCCAGGCGCCGCAGCGTGCCGTCGTCCCGGTCGACCGCGATGCCGATTCCGAGGTTCTGGAAGCTCGCGCCCATGACGGCCGCGCCGATCAGCCCGGCGGTGTAGAGCTGGGCGAAGCTGATCTCGGTGCCCGGCACGGCGCCCCGGAAGATCGAGCCGAAGACCACCTGCAGCACGATCGGGAAGGCGAACGTGAAGACCACCGCGTCCCTCTCGCGGAAGAACGTCTTGGTCTCGAGCAGCCCTCTCGACCAGCCGGTGGCCGCGATCGAGGGCAACGGCGCCGCGGCGCGTGCCGGGGGCGCGGCGGGGGCGCCGCTCACCGGACGCTCCCGGCCGTCGTCGGTTCCGCCCCGGAGCCGATGAGGCGCAGGTAGACGTCCTCCAGAGACGGGCGGGTCACCGACAGCTCGGGCACCTCGCCGCCGAACCGGCGGGCGAGCCGCTGGACCGTCGTGGTAGGCGTGCCGGTGTCCACGTGCTCGCGCCGGCCGTCCTCCAGCCAGGTCACCCGCGCCTGGGCGGTGGCGCGCCCGCCGAGCGTCGCCGGGGCGCCCTCGGCGACGATCCGGCCCCCGGCCAGCACCGCCACCCGTCCGGCGAGCGCCTCCGCCTCGTCCAGGTAGTGCGTCGTCAGCACGATGGTCGTGCCGTCGCGCGCCAGGTCCTCGATCAGGCGCCACAGTCGCCGGCGCGCCTCGGGGTCCAGGCCCGTCGTCGGCTCGTCGAGGAAGAGCAGCTCGGGGTTGCCGATCACGCCGAGGGCCACGTCGACCCGCCGCCGCTGGCCGCCGGAGAGCCGCCGGATGCGCGTGTCGGCCCTGTCGGCGAGCTGAACCCGGTCGAGCACCTCCTCGGGGTCGGCCGGGTTCGGGTAGTAGCCCGCGAAGTGCCGCAGGGTCTCGCGGACCGTCAGCTCGGCCGCGTCGCCCGCCGTCTGCGGGACGACGCCCACCCGGGCGCGCCACCGGCGGGTGGCGTGCCGCGGGTCGACGCCGAGCACGCTCACCTCGCCCGCGTCCCGGTCGCGGTACCCCTCCAGGATCTCGACGGCGGTCGACTTCCCCGCGCCGTTGGGGCCCAGGATGGCGAAGATCTCACCCGCCTGGATGTCCAGGTCCATGTCGTCCACCGCGCGCACCTCGCCGTACCGTTTGGCGAGCCCCCGCACCTTCACCGCAGTCCGCGTCATGGGTCAAGCATCGGGCGGGGGCGGCGGGCGGCGGCACCACCGATGGACCGACCCGGGAGTCCACCGTTCGAAGGACACCGCGGGCCGTCCAGGTGGACGGCCCGCCGCACGCGTCAGCCGGCGACGGCCGGCTCGGGCTCGGCGTCGCCGGGGGTCTCCAGGTCGGCCAGCAGCGCCTCCCAGCGGGGGCCGATGACGTCCATCCTGTAGGCGGACGCGGTGCGCAGGGCGTTGGCGCCCATCTCGCGGCGCAGGGCCTCGTCGTCGATGACCCGGGAGATTGCGGCGCCGAGCGCGGCGGCCTTCTCAGAGCGGACGAGCAGGCCGTCGTGCTCGTGGGAGATGATCTCCCGGGGGCCGTGCGGGCAGTCGAAGCTCACGACCGGCACGCCCTTGCTCATCGCCTCCAGGATGGTCATGCCGAAGCCCTCGTAGCGGGAGCTGACGGCGTAGATCGACGACTTGGAGAGCTCGACCCCGATCTCCGGAGAGCTGCCCATCAGCTGGACGCTGCCCGCGAGCCCGGCGTCGTCGATGCGGGTGCGCAGGCGCTCCTCACGCTCGGGCAGGCCCGCCCCGTAGATGCGCAGCACCCAGTCGGGATGGGCGGCCGCGACCGTCTTCCACGCGTTGACCAGGCGGTCGAAGCCCTTGGCCCGCGCGAACCTGCCGATGCCGATCACCACCTTCTCCTCCAGCGAGGAGACGTCCCCGGCCAGGTGGGGGACGGCGTTGGGGATGCGCACCAGGCGCTTGGGCGGCCGGGCCTTCAGCGCCTTGCGGTAGTGCTTCAGGTCGGCCTCGGTGAGCGTGGCGAACGCGTCGAACCTGCCGTAGCGCCGCTTGATGGCGGCCTGCAACTCGGGGGCGTGGGAGTCGTAGGTCACGTGCTCCTGGCCGACGGTGAGCACCCCGGGCGGCGCGAACAGGGTCAGGATGAGGTTGATGCCGGGCCGCGTGCCGATCACCACGCCGCTCCGCATCCTGCGTAACCGGAGCACCAGCCGCAGGTCGGTGAGCAGGTTCATGGTGCCGTACGCCTTCTCCTCCGGGGGCACCAGCCGGCTCGGCCGCCGCGCCAGGTACTGGGCGACCCGCCCCCGGGGAACGGTCCTGTCGTCCAGGAACGTCACGCGCACGCCCGGCGGGATCGTGAAGAAGGGCTCCTCGGCCGTGCGGACCAGGCTGATGATCTCCACGTCTCGCGTCCGCGCCAGGTGCCCGGCCAGGTTGATCGACGTCCGGATCGTTCCGCCCATCCCGTACGCGTGCAGCAGCAGGATGCGGACCGTCGAGGTGTCGGGCGCGGGCGCTCTGAGCGCCCTGATGCGGTTGATCAGCGCCAGGAACCCCAGCGCCCCCCGTATGACGATCCTGCGCCCTCTCGTCAGCACGACGAAGACCCCTCTGCCCGTGAAGCCACCGCCCGCCCTCTCGCAGTGTCCTCTGTCGTGTGGCGCCGAGATGCGTACGCGAGCGGACAGGAAGCAGTTACTGGCCTGTCCGCTCGCGCGTCGGTTGGAGCGCCCCGAGTGAATCCCCGTGTTCATGATCTAGACGCACGGCAGACACGGTTTGTTGCGCCTCATCCCGACATAATTCACTGCGTACTGACATGGTTACTTTCAGGCGTACGGCACCATGAACTCGCGAGGCCGCAGCGCGCGCGAGACGATGCGCACGTCCCCCACATGGCCGTAGAAGCCCTGGCCGTACCGCTCCGCGAACTGGGTTCCCCCGATCGCGAAGGGCTTGCCGAGCGTGGAGATGCCCTTCGACCGCTGGGCGGGGTTACGGGCGATCCGGGAGCCGTCGATGTAGATCACCGTCTGCCGTCCGTCGTTGACCACCGCGACGTGCATCCAGCGCCCGACGGGAAGGGCGTGGCTCCAGGAGGTCGGGTCGGCGTCCCGGTCGGTCGGGTAGACCACGTACTGCAGGAACCGCTCGGGCGACAGGTTCAGGCTGCAGGTGGGCTCGTCGGGCGACCATCCGCTCGACTTGCCGGCGTCGCCGCTGCGCCCCTCCCAGCTCAGGATGCCCATCCACGCGTGGTCGCCCTCGAAGGGCTCGGGGAACCTGACGAACGCCTCGATGGTGTAGCCGGACTCGAACTTCATGCCGTTCAACGGCGCGTTCGCCGATGTCCTGAGCACCGCGCCCCGGTCGGGGCTCTTGCCCCCGTCGAAGCGCAGGCTGGCGTGCGCCGGCTGCCCCGCGTGATGCTCGCTCGACCAGGTCAGCACTTCGGCGGAGCTGGAGTGCAGGCGCTGCACGGTCAGATCGTTGCCATGGCCGCTGAGGTCACGCGCGACGGCGCCCTCGGCGACCACGCCGCCGTCGCTCCCCGCGCCCTGGATGCCGGCCTCGTCGAAGCGCCAGTAAGCGACCGTCCCCTTCGGCATCACGGCCCCGGGCGGGCGGGGCGCCGGGGGGACGACCGGTGCGAAGCCGTGGAAGCGCCGGTCGAAGTCGATGTCGATGCTGAACCGGTCGGCGGGCCCGGTGAGCTCCAGCGTCTCGGCCTCCAGCGGGGAGCGCTTCGCGGGGTCGCGCGCGAGCAGCCAGGGCGAGAACGTCTCGACGTCGATCACCTTGCGGGCCAGATCGAACGTGTAGAGCCGGATCATCGCGGCCCCGCCGTAGTAACGGTCCTGGTAGTTCGTGATGTGGACGTGGACGTCGTTGCCGGCGTCGTTCCTCATCACCGCGCGGCCGGGCGGCCAGTAGTGCCCGTTGAGGGTGAGGAAGATCTGGTCGTTGCGGCGGATGAACCCGTCCCACAGGCTCTGGCCGTACGACGACAGGTACGCCTGGCCGGCGTCGTCGGCGTAGGCGAGCTCGTGCGTGGTCAGGATGACGGGGAGGGTGCGGTTGGCGTCGACCACGCCCTGCGCCCACCGGAGCCCCGCGGCCGAGAGCCTCCAGTCGAGCGCGAGGACTAGCCAGCGGCGGCCGGCGGCCTCGATGACGTGGTAGCTGTTGTACCCGTCGGGGGAGGCGCCGCCGAACGTGGGCGTCCCCGCGAAGCGGTGCGGGCCGAAGGCGCGCAGGTAGGCGGTGTCGCCGCGCTGGTCGGTGCCGGAGACGTCGTGGTTGCCCGCCAGGACGCTGTAGGGCACCTTTCCGTCGATGCCGCGGAACGCCTGCCCCGCGAGCTTGATCTCGTGCTCGCTGCCGTGCTCGGTGACGTCGCCGAGGTGGGTCATGAAGGCGACGTTGCCCGCTCCGCGTTCCCGGCCGAGGTAGCGGAACGTCTCGCGCAGCGGTTCGGGATCGGAGCTGTCCTCGTCGAACAGGTACTGCGTGTCCGGGAGCACGGCAATGGCGAAACGCGGGCTGGCGGGGTCGAAACGGCCCGGACCGTTTGACGTGCCGCTCGCCTGCTGGGCATGCGCGGGCGCGGCGACCAGCCCGGCGGTGGTCACGGCGGCCGCCGCGGGGGCCGCGATCGCCGCCTGCAACAGCCGCCGGCGGCCGAGCCAGGAAGAAGGGGGAAGGTTGTCCATGTGTGCTCCAAAGCTCGCGGTGACGGCCAGCACGTTGCTGGCCCCACATGGCACATGGATGGCGATCACGAGAACCGCGGACGCCGACCCGGCGAAATCCCCCATGATCCCGCTCAGGCGAACATGGATCCGGCGAAGCCGTGTCAGCAGGGCACCCCGCCGGGCCGCCTCAGAAGAGCGTGTCGGTGCGCTCGATGCCGCGCAGGGTGTCGTAGTCGAGCGTCACGCAGTGGATGCCGCGGTCGGCGGCGAGCACGCGAGCCTGCGGCCGGATCTCCTGCGCGGCGAAGATGCCCTTCACCGGCGCCAGCAGGGTGTCGCGGTTCAGCAGCTCCAGGTAGCGCGTGAGCTGTTCGACGCCGTCGATGTCACCGCGCCGCTTGATCTCCACGGCGACGGTGCCGCCCAGGTGGTCGCGGCACAGGATGTCCACCGGCCCGATGGCCGTGGGGAACTCCCTGCGGATCAGCGACCAGCCGTCCCCCAGCGTGCCGATGTGCTGGGCCAGCAACTCCTGCAGGTGCGCCTCGACGCCGTCCTTCTGCAGCCCGGGGTCGACGCCCAGCTCGTGCGAGGAGTCGTGCAGGATCTCCTCGATCGTGAGGATGAGCTTCTCGCCGGTCTTGCCGTGCGTCACCGTCCAGACGCCCTCCTCCTCACGCACCTTGCACGGAGGATTCATCCAGTTCAACGGCTTGAACGCCCGGTCGTCAGCGTGGATCGACACCGAACCGTCGGCCTTCATGAGGACCAGACGGGGTGCCATGGGAAGGTGTGCCGTCAGCCGGCCCACGTAATCGACGCTGCATCGCGCGATGACCAGTCGCATGACGGCCAACCCTACCGTCCGCGCCCTTCGCGTGGGCCGTCGTCGCGCGGGTGGGCCCGTCCTGGCGACCGCGAGGACTCTGGGAGACTGGGCCGGCACTTTTCAGCAGGGAGGTCGGTGTGGCCGCGTACGAGACCGTCGGAGTCGTCGGGCTGGGCACGATGGGGGCGGGCATCGCCGAGGTCTTCGCCCGCGCGGGGCTGGCGGTGATCGGGGTCGAGGCCGACCCCGCCGCGCTCGAACGCGGCCGCGGCCACGTTCAGAGGTCCACCGGCAGGGCGGTGAGCCGGGGCAGGCTGACCGAGGCCGAGCGTGACGAGATCATCGGCCGCGTCACCTTCGCCGGCTCGCTGGAGGACCTGCACGAGGCCGACCTGGTCGTCGAGGCGATCCCCGAGGTCATGGGCCTCAAGCGCGCCCTGTTCACCGAGCTCGACCGCCTCTGCAAGCCCGAGACGGTGCTCGCGACCAACACCTCCTCCCTGCCGGTCACCGCGATCGCCGCCACGACGGGCCGCCCGGGGCGCGTCGTCGGAATGCACTTCTTCAACCCGGCGCCGGTGATGCGGCTGGTCGAGGTGGTGGGCACGGTGGTCACCGAGGACGGCGTGGCCGAGGACGTCGCGGCGCTGGCGCGCCGCCTCGGCAAGACGCCGGTGCGCGTGGGCGACAGGGCCGGTTTCGTGGTCAACCGCCTGCTGCTCGGGTATCTCAACCACGCCGCGGCGCTGCTGGAGCGCGGGGTGGCCTCGCGGGACGACATCGACGCCGCGATGCGGGCGGGCGCCGGCCTGCCCATGGGCCCCTTCGCCCTGCTCGACCTGATCGGCCTGGACACCTCGCGCGAGATCTGCGAGGTGCTCTTCCAGGAGACCCGCGACCGCGTGCACGCCCCCGCGCCCATCCTGCGCGAGCTGGCCGCCGCAGGGCTGCTGGGGCGCAAGAGCGGCCGCGGCTTCCACGCCTACGACGGCGCCGGGCGTGACACCCCGGGCACGGCGCCCGGCGGCGAGCCGTTCGCCGGGACGGTCGGCGTGCTGGGGGAGGGCGCGGAGGCGTTCGCCGCCCGGCTGGCGGACGCGGGCGTCGCGACCGCCGGCCCGCGCGACGCCGGCCTGGTGGTCGCGCTGTCACCGGCGCCCGTCGTCCAGCACGCGGCGGGGCTGCCGCACCCCGAGCGCCTGGTCGGGCTGCACCTGGTGGGCGAGGAGGTGGCCGAGGTCGTGTCGACGGCGCTCACCTCGCCCGGCACCGCCGAGGCCGCACGCCGCCTGGTCCGCGGGCTCGGGCTGACCCCCGTGGCGTGCGCCGACCGCGCCGGGTTCGTGGTGGACGCCCTGCTCCTGCCGTACATCAACGACGCGGTGCGCATGTACGACTCGGGGTACGCCTCGGCCGAGGACATCGACGCGGCGATGCGGCTCGGCTGCGGCTACCCGGCAGGGCCGCTGGAGACGCTCGACGCCATCGGCCTGCGCAACGCGCGCGACGGGCTGCGCGCCCTGTACGACGAGTACCGCGAACCGTCCTTCGCGCCGGCCCCGCTGCTCGACCGCCTGGTGACCGCCGGTGTGACGAGCGTCAGGTCCCGGTGACGGCCGGAAGAAACCACTGCCATGTCTACGTTTGTCCGGTCATGAGCCCGCGCCGCGCCCGCCGCACGGATGACCCCCGCCGCACGGGTTCGCGCGGCCGGGGAGGTCCCGGCGGTGCCCCGCCCCCGCTGGACGGCGTGCTGCGCGGGATGGAGCGGGTGGAGGACTGGCCCGACGGCGAGTGGAAGATCCGCGCCGTCTCCGGCGCGGCCACCGGCAAGATCTACCGCTGTCCCGGCTGCGACCAGGAGATCCGTGCGGGGTTGCCGCACCTGGTGACCTGGCCGAACTGGACCGGAGGCGAGGAGGAGCGCCGCCACTGGCACACCGCGTGCTGGCGCAAGCGCATCCACCGCGGCCCCGGCCGCTCACGCTACTGAGACCATCCCGGAACCCGGCGCCCGCGCGCGGGAAGCCGGACACGCCGCCCCGAGCCCGTCACCCACCGAGCCGCCCGGACGGGGCGGCCCGCCACGAAGGAGCCATCGTTGGAGATCCGCTCGTCGACGGTACTGCCCGCCGTACGCGAAGACATCGAGCTGCACACCTCCGACGGGCTGACGCTGGTCGGCGAGCTGGCGCTGCCGCCCGAGGGCGCCCCGGCCGCCACGCTGATCTGCCTGCACCCGCTGCCCACGGCCGAGGGCATGATGGACAGCCACGTGCTGCGCAAGGCGGCCAACCGGCTGCCCGCCCTGGCCGGCGTCGCCGTGCTCCGCTTCAACACCCGTGGCACCGCGTCGGCGCGCGGGCGGTCCGAGGGGTCCTTCGCCGACGGCGAGGGCGAGCGGTTCGACGTGGCGGCGGCGCTGGAGTACGCCGAGTTCCACGACCTGCCGAACCCGTGGCTGCTCGGCTGGTCGTTCGGCACCGAGCTGGCGCTGAAGTGGGGGCACGACCCGCTCGTCCACGGCGCGATCCTGCTGTCGCCCCCGCTGAGCCGGGCCACCGACGCCGACCTCGACGCCTGGGCCGAGTTCGGGCGGCCGCTGGTCGCGCTGGTGCCGGAGTTCGACGACTACCTCAGGCCCGAGGAGGCGCGGCGGCGGTTCGCCAGGGTGCCGCAGGCGGAGGTGGTGGGCGTGGACAACGCCAAGCACCTGTGGGTGGGCGAGCCGTATGTGCGCATCGTGCTGGACGAGGTGGTCAAGCGCGTCAACCCGTCGGCCCACCCGCTGCCCACCGAGGCCTGAGACTCCCCGCCGCGCGGCGTGCCGGGACATGTACGCTGGACCGCGATCTCATAGAACCTTATTCGGTTTCGAGTCAGGAGGGCCGCCGTGCGGGCGTTCGATCTTTCCGGCAGGACCGCGCTGGTGACCGGCGCGTCACGAGGCATCGGGCGGGCCATCGCGATCGCCTTCGCCGAGGCGGGCGCCGACGTCGCGCTGGTCGCGCGGTCACAGGACACCCTGGCCGAGGTGGCCAAGGAGGTCGAGGCGTTCGGGCGCCGGGCGTACGCCCTGCCGTGCGACCTCACCGACAGGGACGCCGCCCCCGGCCTCGTCCAGCGGGCCATCGAGTCCCTGGGGCACCTGGACATCGTGGTGAACAACGCCGGCGGCTCCAACTTCATCGTCCCGTTCAAGGACCTGCGGCTGTCCGGCTGGGACAAGCTGATGAGGCTCAACCTCGACTCCACGATGGCCGTGTGCCACGCCGTCGCGCCGCACCTGCTGGAGCGCGGGTCGGGCTCGGTGATCAACGTGGCGTCCGTGGCCGCCCTGGGCGCGCCGTTCATCGCCCCGTACGCGGTGGCCAAGGCCGGCGTGGTCGCGCTGACCAAGTCGCTGGCGCTGGAGTGGGCCTCGGCCGGGGTGCGGGTCAACGCGCTGTGCCCCGGGTGGACCGCCACCGAGCTGAACCGCCCGCTGTGGGAGGACGAGAACGCCAGCCGGGCGACCATCGCCAACGTGCCGATGGGCCGGTGGGGCACCTCCGAGGAGATGGCGCCCCCGGCGGTCTTCCTCGCCAGCCAGGCGTCGGCGTTCGTCACCGGCCAGGTGCTGTTCGTCGACGGCGGCCTCACCGCCACCTGAGCGCGCCGGGCCCCGGCCGGGCGCGGGCCTGGATCTGCGCCTGGCGGGGCAGCGTGACCTCGCGCGGGAATCGGGCACGGCCGCTGCTCGCTCCAAGGGGGCGGCGGGAAAGGCAGGGCACGACACGGAAGAGCCTGGCGACCTCGGCGGTCGCCAGGCTCTCCCCGTTCCGTCCCTGACGCCCTTGGCGTGTCGTGCCTACTCCTGCCACCACTCGGAGTCGTTCTCGGCCTGCGAGGCCCGCTGCGGAGCGGGCGCCGGCGCGGGGGCCGGAGCGGGCTTCTCGTGCACGACCGGGGTCGGCGCGAGCGCCGGCTTCGGCGGGCTGGCCGCCACGGCCGGAGCGTCGTCCATGCCCGGAAGGGCGGCGCCGCCGAGGAGCTGGCGGAGCTGGGCGAGGTGGCTGGTGATGCTGTCGCGCTGGCGGGTCAGCTCGTCGACCTGCCGCTGGGCGAGCGTACGGTTGCGCTCGGCCTCGGACTTGGCGTCGGAGACGATCGACTCGGCGCTGGACTTGGCCTCGGCGACGAGCTGGTCGGCGTTCTTGCGCGCGTTGGCGAGAAGCTGCTTCGCGTGGGTGTCGGCCTCGCGGCGGGTCTGCTCGGCCTGCTGCGTCGCCTTGGTCGCGCGCTGCTCGGCGGTCGCGGCGCGCTGCTCGGCCTCGGCGACGAGCTTCTGCGTGGCGGCCTGCGCGGTGGCGTGGCGCTCGGACTCCTGGCGCTCGGCCTCCTCGCGCCTGGCGGCGAGCTGGATCTCGAACTCCGCCTCGTCCTGGGCGCGCTTGGCCTCGGACTCCTCCAGGACCCGCTGGGCCTGGGCACGCATCTCGTCAGCCTGACGCTTGGCGGTGGTCAGCACCTCGTCACGCTCGCGCTTGGTGGAGGCCCGGAGCTGGGCGACCTCGCGCTCGGTGGTCGTACGAAGCTTGGCGATCTCGCGCTCGGCGTCCGCGCGCTTCTCGGCGACCTCGTGGTCGGCGGTGGCGCGGAGCTTGGAGACCTCGCGCTCGGTGGTGCTGGTGAGCTCGTCGGCCTCGCGCCTGGCGGTCGAGCGGATCTCCTCGGCGTCCCGCTCGGCCGAGGTGCGCATCTCGTCGACCTCGCGGGTCGCCAGGGCCCGCTTCTCGGCGACCTCGTTCTCGGCCGCCGCGCGCAGGTCGGCGGCGTCGATCTTCGCGGCGGCCTTGATCTCGTTCGCCTCGGCCCTGGCGGCCTGGACGAGCTCGGTCGCCTGCTCCTCCGCCAGACGCAGCAACTGCTCGATGCGGGCCCCGAGACCGGAGTAGGTCGGCCGCTCCTGCTCCTGCAGCTGGCGCTGGGAGTCGGACAGCTCGCGCTGCAGAGCGGCCAGCTGCTCACGGGACTGACGCAGGTCGGTGTCGATCTGCTTCAGGTGGTCGTGCACCTGGTGCCGGTCGTAGCCACGGAGAACCACGTCGAATTCCCGCGTGGGGGCGTCTTCAAAGAAATTGTTCAACTGGGCGTCGATGTCGGACTGCATGAGGCTCGATCCTGGGTTGTCGAGACGGCTACACGGGCCGGACGGGGGGCGGACATCCGGGGGCGGGAACCCGGGCTGATGGTCGCGCGCGCGCGGCACCGACCGGCCGGGGCGTGCTGGCGCTCACCCCTTGGGTCCCTGTGCTGGCTCGCCGTCCATGGCGGGATCCACGTCCGGATGGTAGGCCAGCGTACTCCGGTGTTGCCGAATTGGAGGTGCCGTCCGACTTTCTGCGCGACTTGTTACGAATAAGCCATTGTTAAGTTTCGTCTGCTAGGGACTGGCGCGGAGGCGACTGCACCAGCTCTGTCAAGACTCCTCCCACGTCTTTCGGATGAAGAAACGCGATTGAGGTGCCCATTGCCCCGTGGCGGGGGTCGCTGTCGATCAACCGTACCCCCCGGCCGCCGATCTCGCGGATGGCCTGGGCGACGTCCGGCACTCCGTAGGCGACGTGGTGGACGCCCTCGCCGCGCTTGGCCAGGAACTTCCCCACCGGCGTGTCGGGCCCCAGCGGCTCAAGGAGCTGGATGTAGGAACCGCCTCCCTCGCCGTCGGCCACGTGCAGCATGGCCTCTTTCACCCCTTGCTCCTCATTGACTTCGAGGCTGACCACGGTCACGCCGAAGGTCGATCGGTAGAAGTCGATCTTCTCGTCGAGATTGGCGCAGGCGATGCCCACGTGGTCGATTCTCAGAAGCATTGCGTGCCCTCCATCCATCCGGCGCCACGCCCGCCGGTACCGGGGAGACCTCCGCGAGGCCGCGTGGAGCCTCCTGGGTATGGTGGCAAAGTCGCCTCAGACCCCATCATGGAGGCCCCGGTGTCCAGTTCTTCCGCCACCCCGTCCAGCATGTCGCGATCCGTCATCGTGGCGGGGGCGCGCACACCCATCGGCAGGCTGCTCGGCTCCCTGTCCAGCCTGTCCGCCGTCGAGCTCGGGGGCATCGCCATCAAGGCGGCGCTGGAGCGCGCCGGCGTCGCACCCGGCCAGGTGCAGTACGTGATCATGGGCCAGGTCCTCCAGGCGGGGGCGGGCCAGATCCCGTCGCGCCAGGCCGCGGTCAAGGCCGGCATCCCGATGAGCGTGCCGTCGCTGACCGTCAACAAGGTGTGCCTGTCGGGGCTGGACGCCATCGCCCTGGCCGACCAGCTCATCCGGGCCGGCGAGTTCGACATCGTGGTCGCGGGCGGCATGGAGTCGATGAGCAACGCCCCGCACCTGCTGCCCGGCCTGCGCAGGGGCGTGAAGTTCGGCGGCGGAGAGATCCTCGACTCGATGGCCCTGGACGGTCTCACCGACGTCTACGACCAGGTGTCCATGGGCGAGTCGACCGAGCGGCACAACACCCGCCTGGGGCTTCGCCGCGCGGAGCAGGACGCCTACTCCGCCCGGTCGCACCAGCTCGCCGCCGCCGCGGCCAAGGACGGGAACTTCGACGACGAGATCGTCCCGGTGACGCTGCCGCAGCGCAAGGGCGACCCCGTCGTCATCACCGCCGACGAGGGCGTGCGCGGCGACACCACCGTGGAGACCCTGGCCCGGCTGCGGCCGGCCTTCGCCAAGGACGGCACCATCACCGCCGGCTCGGCGTCCCAGATCTCCGACGGCGCGTGCGCGGTCGTCGTCATGTCCCGGAGCAAGGCCGAGGAGCTCGGGCTGCCCTGGCTGGCCGAGATCGGCGCCCACGGCAACGTGGCGGGGCCGGACAACTCGCTGCAGTCGCAGCCCTCCAACGCGATCTTGCACGCCCTCGGCAAGCAGGGGCTCGCGGTCGGCGACCTCGACGTCATCGAGATCAACGAGGCGTTCGCGGCGGTCGTGCTCCAGTCGACCAAGGATCTCGGCGTCTCGCCCGACAAGGTCAACGTCAACGGCGGCGGCATCGCGCTCGGCCACCCGATCGGCGCCTCGGGCGCGAGGATCGTGCTGAGCCTGGCCCACGAGCTGCGCCGCCGCGGCGGCGGCACGGGCGCGGCGGGCCTGTGCGGCGGGGGCGGCCAGGGTGACGCCCTGGTGATCACGGTCCCGTCCTCCTGACCTCACGCCTCGCGCGCCGGCTCCGGCTCGCCGGGGCCGGCGGAGGCCGCCAGGCGGGCGGTCTGGGCCTTCAGCACCTCGATGGTGCCGTTCACGTAGTCGGTGATCGTGGCCAGCTCGCGCTCGTCGTACTTCGCCATGAACGCGCCCATCTCGCGGCCGAGGTCGGCGAAGATGCCGCTCAGGTCGGGCAGGTGGCCGGTGGTGGCGGAGATCAGCACGCGGCGGCGGTCCTCGGGGTCGTGGACACGCCGCACGTAGCCGGCCCGTTGCAGCCGGTCGACCAGCGCGGTGATCGCGCTCGCGCCGAGCCCCAGCTCGGCGGCGAGCGCCCCCGCGGGCAGCGGGCCGTTCCTGGTGACGAACCCCAGGGCCTTGTGGTCGACCGCGTTCAGCCCGAGCCGCCGCGCGACCGCCTCGTGGAAGAGCACGACCGCGGTGCTCAGCTCCCAGCCAAGATCGGCGCCATCCATCGTCGGCTCCTGTTGCTTCGATGTGGTGAATATTTCATCACGCTGAAGTAGCGTATCAGTATGGCTATTCTTTCCGGGTGGCGGCTCAGCCGCGACGCAGCACGCTGGGGTGGGAATCTCTACCTCCGGCGCTTCGGTACCGTCTTCGGGCTGTCCATGCTTCCCACCGTTCAGCGATTCATCGCCGTGCGCTGGAGTCACGACCTGCCCACCTCGGTCAACGTCACCGCGGAGGCGGCCACGGGGGTCAGCAGGGTTCTGCTCCTCTACGTCGTCTTCAAGCTGGCGATGAGGGACGACCCGCGGCTGGCGTCCCTCGGCCGGCAGGACCGGTGGGAGCGCGTGAGTGCGTTCATCGAGCGCAGAGGGGGCGACTTCGCCCTGCAGTTCGCCGTGCTGGGCCTCGCGTTCGTCGCCTTCGACACGCTGCCCGGCCTCGCCGTCGAGCACCTGCTCGCCGAGGACGCCCGCGAGGCGGCGACCGCCACGCTGGTCTCCGTCAAGAACCCCACGGTGATCGCCTTCACGATCATCTGGATGGTGGGCGTCGCCCGTCAGATGATGCTCTCGGCCGAGCCCCGCCGGCCCGCGCCCGCTGAGGTGGCGTCGTAGGTTCGGGTGGTGGCCGGAAACGGGGGCGACGGCGGGCGGGCGTACCGTGATCGGCATGGCGAGATTACAGCTCACCGGCGAGAAGGCCACGATGCTCGGCACCCTGTACGGCCGGGCTCTGGACGCGGAGTCGGCGCACCCCATCCTCAACGACACCATGGCCCGCGACGCCGTGCGCGCGATCGACTTCGACTTCCGCGAGACGGGCCTCCGCCAGGGAGACCAGGTGACCGTGGCGCTCCGCGCCGAGCACCTGGACACCTGGACCAGGCAGTTCCTCGACGCCCATCCCGAGGCCGTCGTGCTGCACCTCGGCTGCGGCCTCGACACCCGGGTCTACCGCGTCGACCCCGGGCCGGGCGTGAGGTGGTTCGACGTCGACTACCCCGAGGTGGTCGAGCTGCGGCGCGAGCTGTACCCCCCGCGTGAGGGCTACGAGGTGATCGGCTCCTCGGTGACCGACCCCGCCTGGTTCGCCCGGGTGCCCGGCGACCGGCCCGTGCTGGTCGTCGCCGAGGGGCTGACCATGTACCTGCGGGCGGAGGAGGGGAAGGCCCTCCTGCGCCGCATCGTCGGCCACTTCCCCTCCGGGCAGATCGTCTTCGACGGCTTCAGCACGCGCGGCATCAGGATGCAGAAGATCAACCGGATCGTGCGCAAGGCGAAGGCGACGCTGTACTGGGGCATCGACGACGCGGCGGAGCTGGAGGCGGCCGCGGCCGGCCTGCGGTGCGTGACCACCCTGAGCGCCTTCGAGCTGGACTACGGCAGGCTGGGGGCGGGATACCGGGCGCTGGCCAGGGTCGGCAGGCGCGTTCCGGTCCTGCGGCGGATGGCGGTCTTCTACCGGCTGGAGTTCTGAGGGCCGCCGCACCCCGGGCGGCCTGGTCGCGATTCCCGAACTTGTACCGAGCGTTGTCGAACCATTACTTTGGGTGGCGAGGGTGCCGTCGTCACCGCGGCGGTTCATGCGACCAGATGGGGTGGGGTTCGTCGTGACGGAATCGGTTTCCTGGGACGCCCGGGCGCGGCACGAGTTCGGCACCGCCGCGTTCACGCCGTGGGAGGTCCCGGACACCTCGGGCCCGGAGGGGCCGGCGGAGCAGCCGTTCGAGCTGCCCGACTTCTACCTGCCGTATCCCGCGCGGCTCAACCCCCACGTCGAGACGGCGCGCGCGCACACCCGGGCCTGGGCGTGGGAGATGGGCATCCTCGACCCCGGCCTCGGCATCTGGGACGAGGCCAGGCTCGACGCCATGGACTACGGCCTGCTGTGCGCCTACACCCATCCCGACGCCTCGGCCACCGAGCTCGACCTGATCACCGACTGGTACGTCTGGGTCTTCTTCTTCGACGACCACTTCCTGGAGCTGTTCAAGCGCGGCCGTGACATCGCGGGCGCCAAGGCCTACCTCGACCGGCTGTCGGCCTTCATGCCGGTCGACCCGCCCGACTCCCCGCCGCCGGTCCCGGAGAACCCCGTCGAACGTGGCCTGGCCGACCTCTGGGCTCGCACGGTCCCGGCGATGTCGGCCGACTGGCGGCGCCGGTTCGCCCAGAGCACCGCCCACCTGCTGGAAGAGTCCCTGTGGGAGCTGTCGAACATCGACGAGGGCCGGGTCGCCAACCCACTGGAGTACATCGAGATGCGGCGCAAGGTCGGCGGCGCCCCGTGGTCGGCCAACCTCGTCGAGCACGCCGTGGGCGCCGAGGTGCCCGCCGCCATCGCGGCCAGCCGACCGATGGGCGTGCTCAGGGACACCTTCGCCGACGGCGTGCACCTGCGCAACGACCTGTTCTCCTACGAGCGCGAGATCGGCGAGGAGGGCGAGCTGAGCAACGGCGTGCTCGTCTTCGAGCGGTTCTTCGACCTCGGCACGCAGGGCGCGGCCGACGCCGTCAACGACCTGCTGACCTCCCGGCTGCACCAGTTCGAGAACACCGTCCTGACCGAGCTGCCGCCGCTCTTCGAGGAGCACGGCCTCGGCCCGCTGGAGCGCCTGGGCGTGCTGGCCTACGTCAAGGGCCTGCAAGATTGGCAGTCGGGCGGGCACGAGTGGCACATGCGCTCCAGCCGTTACATGAACCGCGGCTCCCGCGACCTCCCGGCCACCTGGAACCCGCCGCTCGGCCCGGTGGGGCTGGGCACGGCCGCGGCGCGTGTCGACCTGCGGCCCGGCCTGTCAGGGCCCGGCGGGGTCGGCAGCTACACCCATGTGCCGTTCCAGCCCGTGGGGCCCATGACGCCACCCGAGATCTACATGCCGTTCCCGGTGCGCGCCAACCCCCATCTCGGCTCCGCCCGGCGGCACACCGTCGAGTGGGCGCGCGAGACGGGCATGTTCGCCGACCTCGCCGGCGTGCCGGGCTCGGCCGTCTGGAGCGAGCGCAAGCTCCGCGTGTTCGACTTCGCCGTGTGCGCCGCGGCCATCAACCCCGACGCCCCCGCGCGCGAGCTCGACCTGGCGACCGACTGGCTGACCTGGGGCACCTACGCCGACGACTACTTTCCGGCGGTATTCGGGCGCACCCGCGACATGGCGGGCGCCAAGGTGTTCAACACGCGCCTCTCGGCGTTCATGCCGCTCGACCTGGCGCCCACGCCGCCGCCGGCGAACCCGGTGGAGACCGCCCTGGCCGACCTGTGGGTGCGCACGGCGTCCACCATGACGATGCAGGCCCGGCGCCGGTTCCGTGCGGGCGTGGAGTCGATGACCGAGAGCTGGCTGTGGGAGCTGGCCAACCACATGCAGAACCGCGTTCCCGACCCCGTCGACTACGTCGAGATGCGCCGCAGGAGCTTCGGCTCCGACCTCACCATGAACCTCTGCCGCATCGACCACGGCGACACCATCGCGCCGGAGGTCTACCGCACCAGGACGATCAGCGGCCTGGAGAACTCCGCCGCCGACTTCGGGGCCCTGGTCAACGACCTCTTCTCCTACCAGAAGGAGATCCAGTTCGAAGGCGAGCTGCACAACTGCGTGCTCGTCGTGCAGGACTTCTTCGGATGCGACGCCGCCCAGGCCGTCGGCGTCGTCAACGACCTGATGACCTCGCGCGTGCGCCAGTTCGAGCACCTCGCCGCGACCGAGTTGCCCGTCCTGTGCGACGACCTCGGCCTCGACGCCGACGCCCGCCAGACGCTCGACGGGTACGTCCAGGAACTACGCGACTGGATGGCCGGAGTCCTCCTGTGGCACCGCGAAACCGGCCGCTACGACGAGTCCGAACTCACCCGCCCACCCGACCCCGAGCCCGTCCCCGCCCACGGCGCGTCCCCCGCGCCCGTGCTCGGCGGCCCCACCGGCTTAGGCACGGCGGCGGCCCACCTGGGCACGCTGCTGGTGGGCTGACCCGCTTTCACCCGTGCCCCTCGCGACTCACCGGCCGCCGCCCCGAAACGGTGCCTTCGGCGCCTTCAGAAGGGCGGCCCTCCTGCGGCTTCGCCTTCGCCGTCGCGCAGGTAACCGTTCCCGGGGTTGTTCGAGGGACGCTGGTCATCGGCACCATACGGGTCCACCGGCCGGATGCGGGGCGAGGTATGACCCAGGCCGGTCATCCCGCCCCGCTCCCGTCCCTGGGCCGCCGGCGCCTCAGGACGGGTGCGCGCGACCTGGGGATGCGCCGGGTCGAGGGTCGCCCTCAAGAAGGCTGCGCCGCCGCTTGGGTCGGTCGCGGGTGGCGATTCGGGACGGCCGCCGGTTGGGTCGCGGGCGGCGACGCGGGTGCCGTGAAACGCGTCGGCAGAAGGACCGTCCACCGGCCGGATCTGTTCGGCAAGCGCGCGGACGGCTACGCCTGGTGGCGCTCACCCGCGGGCGAGGGTGGCCGGGCATGCCCTTGGCCTCTCCCGCCGTCGACGACCGCTCACCCGCGCGCGAGGGTGGGCCGGTCAGGGTTCGTCGGCGAACTTGACGGTGACCTTGGCGAAGCCCAGCGACTTCATCATGCCGATCAGCATGGTCCGGGTGTTCTGGTCGGCGCGGGCGCGCAGGTCGCTCGACTGGGCGGCCTCGCCTATCTTCTTCGCGGCCAGCACGTAGAGCTCCTGCTGGTTCTGCGGCGAGTTCGACAGCATGTCCTGCATCCGGTCGAGCAGACCGCGCTCGTGGGCGTAGACGTACGACTTGGCGTTGTCCAGGCGCGGCTCCTCCAACTGCGCGCGCGGCAGCCGGACGGTGACCTCGGTGCGGTCGGGGGAGACGGTGATGGCGTCGTCGCCCAGGGCCGCGAAGTCGACGTAGGCGTCGACGCTGCCCGCGCCCACGAACAGCGTGCGTGAGCCCTTGATGGCGTCCGGCAGCGCGGCGGCGTCCTTCTCCAGGTCCACGATCACCTGGAAGTTGCCGCTGGCGGCCTGGAACCGGCTCATGTTCTGGATCGACTGGAGCAGCACGGGCTGGCTGCGGTCGACGGTCGTCTCGCCGAAGGGGTTGAGGTACGACCAGGCGAGCCTGCCACCGACCAGCAGCAGGACGATCAGCACGAGCAAGCCCGCCAGAAAGCGCCAGGCTTTACGGGACCGGTGAGGCACCGGCTCCGCGGCCACCGCGGTCTGGGGGGTCGACGTCTGGCGGTTCACGGCTCTCTCCTTCCCGGGATCAGACCTTTCTCACCTTCCCGGCTTCCCGCCTTCCAGCCGAAGCCCCGTCGAAGACCGCCACCGGCCTGGCGAGCGCCCCCTGTCGCTGGCCCAGACCAGACCCCGCCCTCCGGCTCGGCGATCGCCGCCCGCCCAGTCACCAGCCCAGTCACCGGCGCGCTGAGCGGGCCGGGGCGAGGGGTTGCGGCTCGTCGTCGGGGGCAGCGGTCACGGCGCGTTCACCGCCCCTGCGAGCGGCCCCCGTCACCGACCCGGGCCAGGGCTCGTCACCTGGGCTCGGCGATGGCCGTCACCGCCCCGGCTCACCGCCCCTCCTGCCGGTCTAGTGAGGAGGAATGGTGAGCGGAGCGGAGCGGTGACGGCGTGGCTCGTCGGTCGGGGTGGTCACGGTGTGTTGAGGGAGGGTGGGTGCGGCATGGTCGGGTACGGCGAGCCGGGCACCGGGGAGTGCGGCGGAGGGTAGTGAGCGCCGCCTCCGCCGCGACGGTCGTAGCCGCCCTGCCCGCCCGCGCCTTCGCGGCCCCCGCGGCTCCAACCGCCTTCGCGGGCCTCTCGGCTCCAGCCGCCCTCCCGGCTCCAGCGGGTGCCGTCGCTTCCGCGGTTCCAGGCGGCTCCGTGGCCGCCTCGGCCGCCGGTGCCCGAGAGCGGGGTGGCGGCGTGGCCCTGGCGCCGGAACATCGGCTGCGGCAGGACCCGCGGCATGGCGCCGCCGCCGAAATGAGTCGTCTTCAGGCGGCACAGCGCGAAGTCGGTGTAGAACATGCGCAGCCAGTCGCGGCGCTGGCTCTCGGTCAGGGCCGAGAACCACGCGGCGGCCCCCTGGTGCGCGGGCAGCGGGCCGCTGGGCAGCGGCGCGCCGCGCAGCCACGCCGTCACGATCGAGCGGTAACCGCTCTCGGGCGCCCGCGCGCACGGCCTGGCCAGCCGCTCGACGAACTCCGCGGCGGCCCTGGCGGCGTACCCCGGGGTGAGGTCGTCGACGTGGATCGGCACGACGCCGGGAGCGGCCGTGCCGGTGTCGCCGCGGGGCCGCTGCTCCACCCGCGAGAACGCCGCGGGCGTGCCGGTAAGGCGGGCGGCGATCGTGGTGAATGCGGCCCCCAGCTCGGTGAGCCCGCTGCTCATCCCGGGATGGACGCAGACGATGATCGGCCACTCCTGGCAGCTGTAGACCATCGGCTCGGTGGCCGCGACGGCCGGGGGCGCGCCCATCAGCCGGGCCATGCCCGTGCCCGCCGCCAGCAGCGCGAGCATCGCCGCGGCCAGCGCGACCGCGCGCCGGGTGACCACGGCCGCCCAGGTGAACAGCAGGGCGGCGGCCAGCCCGAGCAGCCACAGCGTCTGGTCGGCGAAGGCGGCCGGGCTCAGCCCCTCGAACGGGTCGTAGGGCTCGGACGTGGCGGGCGCGAGCCTGCCCACCCACGACGACGCCCCCGCCACCCAGGTGAGCAGCCCGTAGGCGCCGACGCCCGCGAGGAGCGGCGTGAGCGGCCAGGGCAGCACCCAGCCGACGACCCACCCGATCATCGCGTAGAGCGCCAGCCCGGCCGCTCCCACGGCGAGCCCGGTGGGCGCCAGATGCCCCGCCTGCTCGGTGAGGACGGCCTTCATGGCCAGCACGGTGACGGTGGCCGCGAAGGCCCCGACCACCACGGCGAGCACCGCCAGCGGCGATCTCAGCGTCGGCCAGGCGCCGTGCGCGCGGTGCGCGGCCGCGCGCCGGTCGCGCACGGCCACCCACGCGGCGAACGCCGCGGCGACCGGACCGGTCAGCCGCAGCGAGCCGATGACGGCGACCATGACGTTCTCCCATGCGGACACGCCAGGAACAAGGACGCTCCACGCCGCGAGCAGGCCCAGCGCGAGCAGCATTCCTACCGCCACCAGCGCGCTGTGCTTCAGCTCCTCGCGTGAAACGCCCCTTTGCTCAAGCACGGCCCCGCGTGGGCCGGATGCCCGGCCACGCCGCCCGTGCTCGCTTGTTGCTCTTCATTCAGGAACCCCCGTGCCTGGATGAGCGGCGCGATCTGTGGGTGCCGGCCCCTTGGCACCTCGCGCCCGGCCCGCCACGCCGCCCGTCGACGGGACCGCGTAGCCGCGCCTCGCGCCGGGCGGCGCGGCTTTCCCCATGCTTTGGGCCGGGCTTTGCCGCGCTTCACCTCTTGCATGTCAACCATAACGGAGCGTGATGTTTGGCGTCCCGCTTCTTGGGCAACCGATGGAACTCGGTCACCCTGCGTCAGTGCTCGTGGCAGGCGCTAGCGTAGCGTTGTGTCCATCGGTGTTCCGAAGCCGCTTAACCTGCCGTTCGACCCCATCGAGCGCGCCGCCGAAACGTGGCGTGTCCACTTCGGGCCGTCCTCCGCCATGGCGGCCGTCACATCGATCATGAGAGCGCACCAGATCCTGCTCGGGCAACTGGACACGCTGCTCAGGCCGCATGACTTGACGTTCGCGCGCTATGAGGCGCTCGTGCTGCTCACCTTCAGCCGCACCGGCTCCCTGCCGCTGTCGCGCATCGGCGAGCGGCTCATGGTGCACCCCACGAGCGTGACCAACACCGTCGACCGCCTGGAGCGTGCCGGGCTGGTCCGCCGCATGCGCAACCCCAAGGACGGGCGCGGGGTGCTCGCCCAGATCACCGACAAGGGGCGCGAGGTCGTCACCAGGGCGACCGGCGACCTCATGGCCGCAGACTTCTGCATGGAGATGTACGGCGAGACCGACCGCGAGCGCATGTTCGAGCTGCTGCGCACCATCAGGGTCGCCGCCGGGGACTTCGCCGCCTACGACGAGCCCGGCCAGGGCTGAGAACGGGAAAGGGGCCCGTCCGAGGACGGGCCCCTTCCGCTCGCGGGGGTGCCGGAGCCCGAGGGCTCCGGGGCGAGGGTGGTACTACCGGCCGACGGCGCGCAGGGCGTCGACGATGCCCTTGCCGTAGAAGCCGTTGGACGCCGCGGACCCCTCACACAGGTGGGTGGCCGTGGCCGTGCTGCCGTCCGGCAGGTGGCGGGTGTAGGTGAAGGCCGGGGGAGTCGGGCACGGGGTCTTGGTGGCCGTGCTCTTCAGCCTGGCCTCGACGAGCGCGGGCGACAGGGTCTTGCCGCCGTTGCGCCAGTCGCGGATCCCGTACTTGCTGACGATGAGCGCCGCGACGCCGGCCGCGCGGGGCGACGCCATCGAGGTGCCCTGGAGGTACTGGTAGTAGGCGCAGGTCGAGCCCTTGCAGTCCTTGACCAGGTAGTCGACGGTCGGGTCGCCGTTGGCGTCCAGCTCGCCCCGCGCGATCGCGAGGGACGTCGGGTAGGCCGACAGCGTCGCCTTGGTGACGTCGCGGGTGTTGCCGGGGGTGTCGTAGGTGTCGCCGCCGGGGGCCGCCACGTCGACGTACCCGTTGCCGTAGCTGGAGTAGTACGACTTGCGCTTGCTGATGCCGGTGGCGGAGACCGAGATCACGTTCTCGGCCTCACCGGGCATGGAGACGCAGCTCGGCGCGATGGTGCGGGTGCGGGGAGCCTCGCCCGGCACGCTCGGGAAGTTGGGGCTGCCGGTGTCGGTGTACGGCTTGGTGTAGTCGGTGGCCTGGTTGCCGGCGGCGCCGACCAGCGTGACGCCGCGCCGGTGCGCGTAGTTGAGGGCGCGCTGGGCGGCCGCGATGATCGTGGCCTGCTCCAGACGGTCCTCGGGCGAGTCGGCGGCGTTGTCGGTGCAGTTGAACAGCCACGGGTCGATGTAGTAACTCATGTTGACCACGTCGACGCCGATGTCGCCGGCGTAGGTGAGCGCGTCCACGCTCGGCTGCAGGAAGAAGTACCCCGAGTCCTGGCCGACGCGCAGGTTCACGATCGAGACCTTGGGGGCCACGCCCGCGATGCCCAGCTTGTTGATCGGCGAGGCGATGGAGGACGCCACGTGGGTGCCGTGGTCGTTCTCGTCGACGTCGTTCGCGTCGTTGCAGGACTGGTCGGGCTCCTCCTCACACGGCCCGTCGACCTCGCCGCCGTTGGCGTCGGTGGGGATGTCGACCGTGAAGTTGCGGCTGAGCGCCTTGTTGAAGTTCGGCGCGATGTCCGGGTGCGTCCCGTCGACACCGGTGTCCAGGATGCCGACGAGCACCTTGGAGTCGCCCTGCTCGTACTTGTGCGCCTTGTCGGCGCGGATCTGCTTGAGGTCCCACTGCAGGTCCGACAGCGGCTCGGCCTTGGTGGTGCGGCCGTGCTTGATCGCACCGCCGCCCCGGCCCTCCTTCTCGACGGCCCGGTCGGCGTTGACCGCGCGGGCGCCGGCCGCGATGCGGTTGGCCTTCGGCGCGGTGCCGATGACGCGGTCCTTGGCGACGCCCTGGATGGCGGCGTTGTCCTTGATCGCCGCGACGAATCCGGCGTTCGAGGTGGTCACTGTGGCGAGGCCGACGGCGGTGTTCACCTTTTCGACGGTGCCGCCCGCTGCCTCGATCGCCTTCTGGGCTGTTGACGCGGCGGCGCCCTCCTTGTAGAGGACGACGTATCTGCTCGCGGCCGCCGGCTCGGCCGACGATCCGCCGGCCTGTGCCGGTCCGGCCACCGTTGCGGCGACCAGAGCGGCAGCGGCGGTGACGACGATGACGCGCTTCACTCCCACCTCCATATGAGCTGTACTCATGCTGACTCATCGTTTCGGGTGAACCCCGGCGGCGACAGCCGCATCTGGATTTGCGATGAAGGTGTGACATACGGCGGGCGGCGGACGGCCCGGGGGCCGAGGCGACCCTGCGCACCCGCCGGATGCGGCAGGATTGGGGTATGAGCCCAGCGGACTTCACTCGACCGGCATCGTTGCAGGGGGCCGTGGACCTCGGCGCGCGCAAGCAGGCGCTGGAGGCCCAGGCCCGCCGCGAGGCGGCGGCCCAGAGCGCCGCGCAAGGCGGCGACCCTGCGCCGCCGGCGTCCACGGCGGTCCTCGACGTCACCGACGCGACCTTCGCCACCGACGTCATCGAGCGCTCCATGCGCGTGCCGGTGATCCTCGACCTGTGGGCCACCTGGTGCGAGCCCTGCAAGCAGCTCAGCCCCATCCTCGAGAAGCTCGCCGGCGAGGCCGCGGGCCGGTGGGTGCTGGCGAAGGTCGACGTGGACGCCAACCCGCAGATCAGCGGCGCGCTCCAGGTGCAGAGCATCCCCACCGTGCTGGCCGTCTTCCAGGGGCAGGCCGTCACCGGGTTCCAGGGCGCGCTGCCCGAGGCGCAGGTGCGGCAGTGGCTCGACCAGCTCATGACCGCGCTGGCCCAGTACCTCGGCCCGCCCGGCGAGGCGCCCGAGGGCGAGGAGCGGCCCGCCGAGCCGCAGGCCGACCCCGACCTCCTCGCGGCCGAGAACGCCGTCGAGGCCGGCGACCTCGACGCCGCCGCGGCGGCGTACGAGCGGCTGCTGGCGCGTTCCCCCGCCGACGTCGACGCCAAGATCGGGCTGGCCGGCGTGGGGCTCGTCCGACGCACCCAGGGCCTCGACCCCGGCGCCGTGCTCCAGCGCGCCGAGGCCGACCCCCGCGACGTCGAGGCCCACACCCAGGCGGCCGATCTCGAGATGCTGAGCGGCAGGGTCGAGGAGGCGTTCGGCCGGCTCGTCACGCTGGTCCGTCGCACCGCGGGCGACGACCGCGACCGCGTGCGCAAGCACCTGCTCAACCTCTTCGAGGCCCTGCCCCCCGCCGACCCCGCGGTCGCCAAGGCCCGCAGAGACCTCGCCAGCGCGCTGTTCTGATCCGAAGCGTCCCCCGCGGGGCGTCGCGATCCGGCCATTCCGGTCCTCCGACCCGAGCGCTCCGCCCGCCCCACCGGCATCACCGCCGGTGGGGCCCCGCCGTTTCCGGGCCGAAGCGCTCCGCGCGGTCTGGCACGATGGATTTCCGGATATCCGCTGGCGAGCCGGATGCGCGATTTCGAGCAGCCGTGCGAGCGCGGACCACAACCACCCGCAAAGGAGCGGATTGACGTGGCCACCGTGCCGAGCGTGTCGTACTCGATAACCGTCCGCCTTGAGGTCCCCGCCGGCGGCAAGGCCGTCAGCCAGCTCACCCACGCGGTCGAGACCGCCGGCGGCGTGGTGACCGCCCTGGACGTCACCACCGCCGGTCACGAGACGCTCCGCATCGACGTCACCTGCGCCGCGCGCGACACCGAGCACGCGCAGGCCATCGTCGACAGCCTCGGCGCCGTCGAGGGCGTCACCCTGCACAAGGTGAGCGACCGCACCTTCCTCATGCACCTCGGCGGCAAGATCGAGATGCAGTCGAAGGTGCCGCTGCGCAACCGCGACGAGCTCTCGATGGCCTACACCCCGGGGGTCGCCCGGGTGTCGCTGGCCATCGCCCGCAACCCCGAGGACGCGCGCCGCCTCACCATCAAGCGCAACACCGTGGCGGTCGTCACCGACGGGTCGGCGGTGCTGGGGCTGGGCAACATCGGCCCGGCGGCGGCGCTGCCGGTCATGGAGGGCAAGGCCGCGCTGTTCAAGCGGTTCGCGGGCATCGACGCCTGGCCGATCTGCCTGGACACCCAGGACACCGACACCATCGTCGAGATCGTCCGCTGCATCGCGCCCGGCTTCGGCGGCATCAACCTGGAGGACATCTCGGCGCCGCGCTGCTTCGAGATCGAGCGCCGGCTGCGCGACCTGCTCGACATCCCGGTCTTCCACGACGACCAGCACGGCACCGCGATCTGCGTGCTCGCCGCCCTCACCAACGCGCTGCGCGTGGTCGGCAAGGAGCTGCCCGACGTGCGCATCGCCATGGCGGGCGCCGGGGCCGCGGGCACGGCCGTGCTGCGCCTGCTGATGGCGGCCGGCGCGCGCAACGTCGTGGTGTGCGACTACCTCGGCGCGGTGCACAAGGGCCGCGACGACCTCGACGACTCCCTGCGCTGGATCGCCGAGAACACCAACGCCGAGGGCTACGGCGGCGACCTTCGCGGCGCGGTCAAGGGCGCCGACGTCTTCATCGGCGTCTCCGCCCCGGGCATCCTGACCGGCGACGACATCGCCACCATGGCCGACTCTGCCGTGGTGTTCGCGCTGGCCAACCCCGAGCCCGAGGTGTCGCCCGACGACGCCAGGGAGCACGCGGCGGTCGTGGCCACCGGCCGGTCCGACTACCCCAACCAGATCAACAACGTGCTGGCGTTCCCCGGCGTGTTCCGCGGCCTGCTGGACGCCCAGTCGCGCACGGTCACCGAGACGATGCTGCTGGCCGCGGCGAAGGCCCTGGCCGCCGTGGTGTCGGACGACGAGCTCGGCCCCAACTACATCGTCCCCAGCGTCTTCCACCCCGACGTCGCGAGCGAGGTCGCGGCGGCCGTGCGGGAGTCGGCGGGCGGCAAGGTGCGCGGCCTCACCGAGGCGTAGCCGGGGCCAGGGGCGCGGGTGCGTGGTCGCATAGGGGCCCGCCCGCCTCGGGCGGCCCCTCAGGCGAGCGGCGGGGCCGGGGAGCGGCGGGCGTACGGCGGGCGGCGGCCCGGCGGCGCGGCGGGGACCCGGCCGGGCCACACCAGGGCCATGAACCACAGCATGCCGCCGAAGACCACCAGGGCGACGGCGGTGGCGACCTTGCCGTAGAAGTCGGCGGGCGGGCCGGTGTAGGGCAGCCGCCCCTCGCGGATCAGCGGGTTGTGCGGGTTGTGCCGCCACAGCGGGTTGTAGTGGTGGGTGCGTACGGCGCGCTCGTCGCGCTCGTCGTCGCCCTCGCTGCTGCTGTAGACGGCCTCGCGGTACTCGCCGTGGGCGACCTCGCGGGTGTCGCAGCGGGAGCGGACCTGGAAGCGTGAGACGCCCTCGCCCTCGATGCTGACGCCCAGGCGCTCGTTCTCGCGCGGCTCCAGGTAGACCGGGATCGTGCGCTGGACGCCCGGCCACAGGATGCCGTCCCTGACCGCGGTGTCGCCGCGGCGGATGGTGTACTCGACGGCGTCGTGGTCGCGGGGGGCGGTCATGACGATGTCGGCCCTGCCCGACGGGCATTCGACGCGCGAGACCGCGACGTCGACGCGGCCGCCGCCGGGGGTGTCGTCGCCGGCCCTCGTGCCGTCGGCGTGTGAGGTTCGGGCCGCCGGGGCCGCGACCGCGGCGCCCAGCGCCATGACGAACACCAGGACGAGGCGGCTCACGCGGCCCACCCCCTGCTGTCGCGGCGCGGTGTCGGCAAGTTTCCTCCCAAGCTGGTCTCCAGGATGTGATCTTCCATGACGGAGCGTGCCCACTCGCTGGCTGTAAGTAACATAACATGAGGTGAAAGGCTTAACTGGCCGGGGGCGGGCGCGCGCCGGGCATATCACGCGTCATGATGGATGCATGGCGGAGGCGATCTACGTCGGCGGGCTGCTGGTGGCGACGCCACTGCTGGACGACCCGAATTTCCGGCGCGGCGTCGTGTTGATCCTCGAACACGACGACGACGGCGGAACCCTCGGTGTCGTGCTGAACAGGCCCAGCGAGGTGAGCGTGACGCAGGTGCTGCCCTCCTGGGACCCCCTCGTCACGGGCCCCAGCGTCCTGTTCGAGGGAGGCCCGGTGCAGACCGACAGCGCCCTCGCCCTGGCCTCGGTGCCCAGCGGTCAGGAACCCCTCGGGTGGCGCAGGCTGCACGCCGGAACCTCGGCGGTCTCCAAGCTCGGCACCGTCGACCTCGACGCCCCTCCGGAGATCCTCGCCGGCGAGATCACCCAGATGCGCATCTTCGCCGGGTACGCCGGCTGGACGGCCGGGCAGTTGGAGACCGAGATCCGCGACGGCTCCTGGTACGTGGTCGAGGCCGAGCCGGGCGACACCTTCGACTCGCGGCCGTCGAACCTCTGGCGGTCGGTGCTGCGCCGCCAGCCCGGGGAGCTGGCGTTCGTGGCCACCTGCCCGGACGACCCCAAGCTCAACTGAGGGCCGCGCCCCGTCCCTGAGCGCCGCCGGTCGGCCCGGCTCAGCCCCGGTTCCCGGGCCGTCGCCTTTCTCCCGGGTTCACGCGCGTGCGGGTGCCCGCGCGCACGTAGACTCGGTTCTCGTGAGCACGAAGATCCTTCCCGAGAGCGAAGTGCGGCCGAACCTCTCGCATGGTGACGAGGGGGACCACGAACGGTTCTCGCACTACGCCGACAAGAACAAGATCACAGAGAGCATGGTGACGGGCGTCCCGGTCCGTGCCCTGTGCGGCAAGGTGTGGGTGCCCAGCCGCGATCCCAAGAAGTACCCGGTGTGCCCGGAGTGCAAGGAGATCTACGAAGGGCTCCCGCAGGGCGGCGAACCCGGCGGCGGCAACTGAGTGTTGCTCCCGGCTGATCGCCGTCGCTGAAGCTAGCGTCAGCACTCCGACCAGACGTTACGGGGGAGTGCATGGTGCGGCGCGCGATGGCCGTGTCTTTGGTGTGCCTGTTCACGATGGCCGGCATGCCGCTCCCCGTCCAGGCGGGCACGCACGCCTGCGGGCACGCCGGGCACCCCCACGTGGGCACCCGGCCGCCCGAGCCGTACGCGCCCGACGCCGGCGAGGCCGCGCGCATGATCGCCGAGATGGAGCGCCGGCTGCGCTCGCCGGGCGCGGAGGCGCGGCGGGCGAGCGTCACGGTGCCGGTCTGGGTGCACGTCATCACCGACGGGCACCTGGCTCCGCCCGACACCGCCCTCGCCTCGCAGGTCGAGACCCTCAACGCCGCGTACGGCGGGCGGTACGGCGGCGTGGACACCGGCATCCGCTTCGTACTGCGGGGCTTCACCCGCACCGAGAACTCGGCGTGGTTCCACGAGCCGCTGTCCAACGAGGCGGCGATGAAGCAGCGGCTGCGCAAGGGCGGCCCGGAGACCCTGAACCTCTATGTGGCCCAGCTCGACCAGCTCGTGCTCGGCTATGCCACCTATCCGCACTGGTACCAGAACAAGCCCGGCCTCGACGGCGTCGTGATCGACTGGCGCAGCCTTCCCGGCGGCTCGCTGCGCGACTTCGCCAAGGGCTTCACCGGGGTGCACGAGATCGGCCACTGGTTCGGGCTGCTGCACACCTTCGAGAACGGCTGCGCCTCTCCGGGGGACTTCGTCGACGACACCGTGCCCGAGTCGGCGCCCTCGCAGGGCTGCCCGGTGCGCAAGGACACCTGCCCGGCGCTCGGCGAGGATCCCTTCCACAACTACATGGACTACTCGCACGACCGCTGCATGTGGGAGTTCACGGCCGGGCAGGCCGTCCGCATGCGCGACATGTGGGCGGCCTACCGCACCTCCGCCGCCTGAGACCGCGCGGAGCGCGCGATACCCGGTCGGAATACCTGCGCGGGCACCGGGCCGCGCCGTCGTAGAGTCGCTGGGCGGCAGGCGTGCCTCGGGCCGCTCTGAGGCGTGCCACGGGCTCGGTCGGCCACGGGCCCCGGCCGGGGAGGCGGGGACGGGCCTCGGAAGTCCGTGTCCGCGGTCTCCCGGCCGAAGTTTCCCGGTGCTCGTTGACGGATGGGCGCCTTCGGTGCCGATACTCAAGTCACCGGGAGGAGGCGCCGTGGACGACCGCACGAAACGACGGCCGTACGGCGACCCCGCGCCGCCCGGCCCCGACCCCGAGGGGTTGCCGCCGTCGGCCCGGCTCTACGGCACTCCGGCCCCTCCGTCGGGTGTCCGGGTGCCGCGCCGGACGAAGCGGGCTCTGGTGGTCTTCGCCGCGTTCGCGGTGGTGGCAGTGCTGCTCACCGCCCTGGTCTCCTCGGTCGTGAGCCGCGTCACCGCCCCCGACACCACTCCGCGGACCGTCGAGGACGGCCTGGCCGGCGTCCGCTACCCGCTGCCGCCCGGGTGGCACCGCGGCACGGTCGCGCCGGTCACCGGGTTCAGCTCCGTCGCGAGCTTCGGCACCGCCGCGGTCGTGATGACCAGGCCCGGCGACTCCGTGGCGGTCTCCGGCCCCAAGGCCGCCACGCGTGAGCTGGCCGACCTGTACTCGCGGCTGCTGCTGCACGGCGACACGATCGACGTGCTCGACGACCGCGCGATCACCGTCGGCAGGTACGCCGGCCACACCCGCGCGGTGCGGGCCCGCTACAGCGACGTGGTCAACCAGCCGGCCTATCTGCGCGTGGCCCTGCTCACCAGCGGCGACGCCAGCGTGGTGGTCGTCGGCCACGCCCAGCCCGACGATCCCCTCCGCCGGGCCGACATCGACGCCGTCGTCAACGGCCTCAGATGACCCCTGGCGGGGCCGCGAGGCCGGCGACTGATCACGGCCGCCCGCGGGGCCGATCGGGCGGCGTGGCGGGGCTGTGCGGGCGGGCGAGGCGGGCGTCCGGCGCGGGGCCCCGCGTCCGGCGGCGCCGGGCCGGCGGCGCGGCCGGGATCGGCGGGGGGAGGCGCGTCCTGTCGGTGGTCCCCACTATCGTGGCTTCACTGTGAGGGAGCGAAACGAGCGCGACGACACCACCACCGGCGGGGGCGGCGCCCCCAGGGTCCGCGAAGGGCGACTGACGAGGAGGTCGGCGTGAGCTCGTCTGCCGCGTCCCATCTGCCCCCCGCCTACCCCGACCGCGCCGCCTGGGGAACCGCGCCCAAGCTGCGCGCGTGGCAGCAGGAGGCGCTCGACCTCTACTTCCGCGCCGAGCCGCGCGACTTCCTGACCGTCGCGACGCCCGGCGCGGGCAAGACCACCTACGCCCTGCGCATCGCCAGCGAGCTGCTGTCGCGGGGCGTCGTGCGGGCGATCACGGTCGTCACGCCCACCGAGCACCTCAAGCGCCAGTGGGCCGACGCCGCAGGCAGGGTCGGCATCGCCATCGACCCCGAGTTCAAGAACAGCCAGGGCACCACCTCGCGCGACTACACCGGCGTCGCCGTCACCTACGCCCAGGTGGCGATGCACCCGGCGCTGCACAGGGCGCGCACCGAGGCCCGCAGAACACTGGTGATCTTCGACGAGATCCACCACGCCGGCGACGCCAAGAGCTGGGGCGACGGCGTGCGCGAGGCGTTCGAGCCCGCCGCCAGGCGGCTCGCGCTCACCGGCACCCCGTTCCGGTCCGACACCAACCCCATCCCGTTCGTCGCCTACGCCGAGGACGGCGAGGGCGTCAGGCGCAGCGTCTCCGACTACTCCTACGGCTACGGCCCGGCGCTGGCCGACGGCGTGGTCCGCCCCGTCATCTTCCTGGCGTACGCCGGCGAGATGCGCTGGCGCACCCGCGCGGGCGACGAGATCACCGCCACGCTGGGCACGCCGCTCACCAAAGACCAGCTCGGCCAGGCGTGGCGCGCGGCGCTCGACCCCAAGGGCGACTGGATCCGCCAGGTCCTGCGGGCGGCGGACAAACGGCTCACCGAGGTGCGCAGGGGCGTCCCCGACGCCGGAGCCATGGTGATCGCGACCGACCACGAGACCGCCCGCTCGTACGCCCGGCACCTGCGTGCCATCACGGGTGAGGGCGCCACGGTCGTGCTGTCCGACGATCCGGGCGCCTCGGCGAAGATCAAGCAGTTCAGCGCGTCCGAGGAGCGCTGGCTGGTCGCCGTCCGCATGGTGTCCGAGGGCGTCGACATCCCGCGCCTGGCCGTCGGCGTCTACGCCACCAGCGTCTCCACCCCGCTGTTCTTCGCCCAGGCCGTCGGCCGTTTCGTCCGGGCCCGCAGGCGCGGCGAGACGGCCTCGGTGTTCCTGCCGTCGGTGCCCACCCTCATGGGCCTGGCGAACGAGATGGAGGCCGAGCGCGACCACGTGCTCGACCGCAAGCTGCCCGAGGAGGGGCTCGACGACTTCCTCGTCGAGGACGCCCAGCAGAAGAAGGACACCCCCGACGTCCTCGGCGACGAACTGCCGTTCGAGACCGTCGAGGCGTCCGCCACCTTCGACCGCGTCCTGTTCGACGGCGGCGAGTTCGGCACCGCCGCCGCCCCCGGCTCCCCCGAGGAGGAGGACTTCCTGGGTCTGCCGGGCCTGCTTGAGCCCGACCAGGTGGCCGTCCTGCTCCGCAAGCACCAGGCCTCCCAGCAGGCCGCGAGGCGCCGCGGCCCCGCCGAGCCCCGCCCCGAGCCCGCCCTGGCCCCCCACGAGGAGATCGCCGCTCTGCGCAAGGAGCTCAACGGCCTCGTGGGCGCCTGGAACCATCGCACCGGCCAGCCCCACGGCGTCATCCACGCCGAGCTCCGCCGCACCTGCGGCGGCCCCGCCATAGCCCAGGCCTCCGCCGACCAGATCCGCCAGCGCATAGAAATCCTCAGAAAATGGGCCACCCAACGCAACCGCTAACCCCATGGCGCCTTCGGCGCAGCCTTCGCAAAGGCGGCTTTCGCCCAGCCCGCCTCTCGCCGTCGCGCACCCGACCGCTCCAGGGTCCGGCGACCTCCTGAACGGATGCCGGGCGGTGGGGGGTGCGACGGGCGGCCAAGTTGGCACACCCCCGGCGTCGGCCTCAACGAATACGACGGCCGGGCGAATGGTGCCTTCGGCGCAGCCTTCTAAAGGGGCGACCCTCGCCCGACCCGCCCCTCGCCATGGCGCGAGCAACCGCCTTCACGCGCGGCGATCACCCGAAACGGGTGTCGGGGCGGTGGGTGCGATGGAGTGGTTGACGGCATACCCGCGGCCGTCGTGCCCTTGCCGGACGGCGCACCGCGTCTCTCCGCCGGGGGCGGCGGACTCTAGGGTCTTCTCATGACCACAGCACTTGTCATCGTGGATGTGCAGAACGACTTCTGCGAGGGCGGCAGCCTCGCCGTGGCCGGCGGGGCGCGGGTGGCCGCGGCCATCGGCCCGCACGCCGCCTCCGGCGGTTACGACCACGTGGTGGCCACTCGTGATCATCACGTCGACCCCGGCGCGCACTTCTCCGACCAGCCCGACTACGCGCTGAGCTGGCCCCCGCACTGCGTGGTCGGCACCGCCGGCGCCGACTTCCACCCCGCGCTGGACACCTCCGCCGTCGAGGAGGTCTTCAGCAAGGGCCGCCACAGCGCCGCCTACAGCGGCTTCGAGGGCGCCGCCACCGACGGCACCCCCCTGGCGGAATGGCTCGCCACCCGCGAGGTCGACACCGTGGACGTGGTCGGCATCGCCACCGACCACTGCGTCCGCGCCACCGCCCTGGACGCCGCCCGCGCCGGCCTGAAGGTCCGCGTCCTGCTCGACCTCACCGCCGCCGTGGCGAGGGACACCACCGACTCCGCCCTCACCACCCTCCGCTCCGCCGGAGTCGAACTGATCGGCCCCCCTCCGACCACCCCCACCTGATCGACGCCCCGGGCCGATCGCCGCACACGGCGCCGAATTCACCGCACCCCGACCCGCCGACGCGGCGCCGACAGTTACGACACGACGGGCGGGGGAGTGCCGTCAGCCACTCGAACACCAGCGCCCCCGTGACGCCGCCCGGGCAGTCAGCACACGAGGATCGCGGGTGTGCCATCAACCACCCCGTCGCACCCGCCGTCTCGGCATCCCGTCCTGATGATCGCGGGTGTGCCGTAGCCGCCCCGCCGCCCCGGCATCCTCTCCCGATGATCGTCGCACCCGGGTGGTCGCTTGCGTGATGGCGAGGGTGGACTGGGTGAGGGTCGCTCTTGGGAAGGCCGCGCCGAAGGCACCGTTCGCCAGGCCGTCGTGTGGTCGAGGCCGGCGCCGAGTCGGCGGGCCGGGGGTGCGGTGGAGCCGGCGTCGTGTGCGGCGATCAACCGGGTGGGGCCCGTTGGGAAGCCGGGGAGTCTCGCCGTCCCGGCACGCCACCCCCGCTGCGGGTCAGGTGAAGACGGTGGGGATGGCCGGGTCGCCGGGGGAGAGGTGGTGGGAGAGGCGGGGGAGTTCGGCGGTGGAGGACCGGTGGCGGGCTCGGGCCTCCGACAGGGGCTCGCGGCCTACGATCTCGCCGGAGAGGACCAGGGGGTGGAGGAGGGGGCGGGCGCCTCGGGGGGCGGGGGCGTCGGGGGCGGTGGTGACCAGCTCGGCGACGGCCGTGCCGGACTCCAGGGCGCGGTAGGCGTTCTTCCGGCCGCCCCGGCTCGGCTTGCCGACCGACTTCTTGGCCACCGGCGCCAGCGCGCCCGAGGCGTCCTCGCGGGCGACGAGCTTGTAGACCATGGCGGCGGTCGGCGCCCCCGAGCCGGTGACCACGGAGGTGCCGACGCCGTACCCGTCGACCGGGGCGGCGGCCAGGGCCGCGATGGCGTACTCGTCGAGGTCGCCGGTGACGACGATGCGGGTGGAGGTGGCGCCGAGAGCGTCCAGCATCTGACGCACCTCGCCGGCGGCGGCGCCGAGGTCGCCGGAGTCGATGCGCACCGCCCCCAGCTCGGGCCCGGCCAGCTCCACCGCCGTGCGCACGGCCTTGGCGACGTCGTAGGTGTCCACCAGCAGCGTGGTGTCGCGGCCCAGGGAGTCGAGCTGCGCCTGGAACGCCTCGTACTCCGAGTCGTGCAGCAGGGTGAAGGCGTGCGCGGCGGTACCCGCCGTGGGCACGCCGTAGCGGCTCCCGGCCATGAGGTTGGAGGTGGAGGCGAACCCCGACAAATAGGCGGCCCGCGCCGCCGCCACCGCCGCGATCTCGTGGGTGCGCCGCGAGCCCATCTCGATGATCGGCCGCGACCCGGCGGCGTGCACCATGCGGGACGCGGCCGAGGCGACCGCGGAGTCGTGGTTGAGCGTGGAGAGGATCACCGTCTCCAGCAGCACGGCGTCGGCGAAGGTGCCCTCGACGACCATGATCGGGGAGCCGGGGAAGTAGCACTCGCCCTCGCGGTAGCCGTACACGTCGCCGCCGAACCGGTAGGAGGCGAGGTACTCGAGCGTCCGCTCGTCGGCGACGCGGCTCTCACGCAGGAACTCCAGCTCGGCGTCGCCGAACCGGAACGCCTCAAGCGCGTCGAGCACCCGCCCGGTGCCGGCCACCACCCCGTACCTGCGCCCCTGGGGCAGGTGACGGGCGAAGACCTCGAACACGGCACGCCGCCGGGCGCCGCCGCCGGCCAGCGCGGCCCGCAGCATCGTCAGCTCATAGTGATCGGTGAGCAACGCGCTGCTCATGGCCTCTTTCACAAGTCGAAGACTACGGCTGCGGTAGGGCAGGATGGGTATGTGGGTAGTACCGCTCCAGCACAGGTCGAACGTCCAGCGGCGGACGTCCGCCCCGACCTCCCGTGGCTGGCGATCGTGTGGAACGACCCGGTGAACCTCATGTCGTACGTCACGTACGTCCTGCAGTCGGTGTTCGGTTATCCCAAGGCCAAGGCCGAGAAGCTCATGCTCGACGTGCACCACAAGGGCAGGGCCGTGGTGGCGAACGGCACCCGCGAGGAGATGGAACGCGACGTGCAGATCCTGCACTCCTACGGCCTGTGGGCCACCGTCCAGCGGGACTCCGCGTGAGCTCGGGCTTCAGGTCCTCGCGCGGCGGCGTCACGATCGACCTCGACGCCGGCGAGGCGTCCATCCTGCGCTCCCTGGTGGGCCAGATCCTGGGCCTGGTCGAGCGCGGCCAGACCGGCGACGACCCCCTGGAGCGCGCGCTCGGCATCGGCGCGGCCGAGACGCCGTCCGACCCCGTGCTCGCCCGGCTGTTCCCCTCCGCGTACGCCGACGACGACGAGGCGGCGACCGAGTTCCGCCGCTACACCGAGGCGACGCTGCGCGACGGCAAACGGGCCGACGCCGAGGTGCTGCTGGAGACCGCCGAGCAGGGCAGGGTGCGGCTCACCGGCGAGCAGGCCGAGTCGTGGCTGCGGGCGCTGAACGACGTGCGGCTCGCGCTGGGGGTGCGCCTGGAGGTCACCGAGGAGCTGCACGACCAGCTCGCCGAGATGGCCGAGGACGACCCGCGCTACCCGGCGTACGTCACCTACGACTGGCTGACCTACCTTCAGGACACGCTGGTCCGGGCCCTTTGGTAGCTTCCAGGCATGCTGACGATCTCGCGTGAACTGGTCGACCGCGTCATCGCCCACGCCTGGGCCGACCACCCCGACGAGGCGTGCGGGGTGATCGCCGGTCCGGTGGGCTCCGACCGTCCTGAGCGCTTCGTCGCGATGGAGAACGCCGAGCGGTCCCCGACGTTCTACCGGTTCGACTCCATGGAGCAGTTTCGCGTGTGGCGCGAGATGGACGACCGCGACGAGGAGCCGGTGGTCATCTACCACTCGCACACCTCCACCGAGGCGTACCCGTCGCGCACCGACGTCTCCTACGCCTCGGAGCCGAACGCCCACTACGTGCTGGTCTCCACGGCCGACGCCGACGCCGTGCAGGTGCGCTCGTTCCGCATCGTGGACGGCGTCGTGACCGAGGAGGAGGTCACGATCGTCTGACCGCGGTCTCGCCCATGGCGCGGGGGTCGCGGCCCGGTAGCGCGGCCCCGGGGACGACCCGCGGAAGCGGTAGAGTTGGGAGCATGCTGACGATTGACCCTGTGATGGGCGGCGCCGTGGTGCGTCCTGGGCATTCGTCCCCCGTTCAGAACCACCTTTTCGCGCACACGCCCTTCGTCGTCGTCTACGACTGTTCCTGACGCAGGAATCCCCGCCCCGCCCGACGTGTTCGCATTCGCTGGGTGCCCGTGACGACAACCGACCAAGGAGACTGACGCGATGGCCATCGAGGTCCGCATTCCGACCATCCTCCGCACCTACACCGACGGCGCGAAGGCCGTGAAAGCCGACGGCGCCACCCTTTCCGACCTTTTCGGCGACCTTGAGAGCCGCCACCCGGGCCTGAAGGAGCGCATCGTCGACGACGCCGGCCTGCGCCGGTTCGTGAACGTCTACCTCAACGACGAGGACGTCCGCTTCCTGGGCGGCCTGGACACCCCGGTGTCCGACGGCGACACCGTGACCGTGCTGCCCGCGGTGGCCGGAGGCAGGCGCTGACATGCGCTTCGACTCGCTGATCGACTCCGTGGGCAACACCCCGCTGGTCGGGCTGCCCCGCTTGTCGCCCTCGCCCGACGTGCGGGTGTGGGCCAAGCTGGAGGACCGCAACCCCACCGGCTCGGTGAAAGACCGCCCCGCCCTGTGGATGATCGAGCAGGGGGAGAAGGACGGCCTGCTGTCGCCCGGCTGCACGATCCTGGAGCCGACGTCCGGCAACACCGGCATCTCGCTCGCCATGTCGGCGCGGCTCAAGGGCTACAAGCTGATCTGCGTGATGCCGGAGAACACCTCCGAGGAGCGCCGGCAGCTCCTGCGCATGTACGGCGCCGAGATCATCTCCTCGCCGGCGGCGGGCGGGTCGAACGAGGCCGTGCGGGTCGCCAAGCGCCTGGCCGAGCAGAACCCGTCCTGGGTGATGCTCTACCAGTACGGCAACCCGGCCAACTGGCGGTCGCACTACGAGTCCACGGGGCCGGAGATCCTGGCCGACCTCCCCTCGATCACGCACTTCGTGGCGGGGCTGGGCACCACGGGCACGCTGATGGGCGTCGGGCGATTCCTGCGTGAGCGGGTGCCCGGCGTGCAGATCGTCGCCGCAGAGCCCAGGTACGGCGAGCTGGTGTACGGCCTGCGCAACGTCGACGAGGGCTTCATCCCGGAGATCTACGACGCCGACGTGCTGACCACGCGGTTCTCGGTCACCTCGGTGGACGCGCTCAGGCGCACCCGCGAGCTGCTGGGCACCGAGGGCATCTTCGCCGGCATCTCCACCGGCTGCGCCCTGCACGCCGCCCTGGGCATCGCGGCCAAGGCCGCCAAGGCCGGGGAGCGGGCCGACATCGCGTTCATCGTGGCCGACGGCGGCTGGAAGTACCTGTCGACCGGCGCCTACGAGGGCACCATCGACGAGGCGGAGGACCGCCTGGAGGGCCAGCTCTGGGCCTGAGGGCCCGGGAGCCGCACGGACGCCTGGAAACGGGCCGTCTCCACCGGGAGGCGGCCCTTTCACGTGCCGGGGAAGGCCGGGGGCGCGCGGGGCGTCGGTACAGTATTGGCCTAGAACATCATTCGGTATCGTCGGCGGAGCGGGGCGGGGATCAGATGACGAAGTTCGACGAGGCGACGCAGGCGATCCGGGTCGGCGAGACCCTGTACGACGTCTGCCTGGACGACGGGTACGCGATCGGCGGCCCGCTGAACGGCGGTTACCTGCTCGCCGCCGTGCTCCGCGCCGTCGTCGACGCCTCGCCGTACGAGCACCCGGTGTCGACCGCCGCCCAGTTCCTGCGGGCGCCCCGCCCCGGCCCCGCACAGGTGCGCCTGGAGCAGCTGAAGACCGGCAGGACGGTGGCGATGACCCGGGCCACCCTCGTCCAGGACGGCACCGCCTACATCGACACGCTCGTCACCACCGCGACGCTCCGCCCCGGGGACGGCGAGTGGTCGGCGGCGCCGGCCGTCGCCATGCCCCCGCTCGGCGAGTGCGTCAGCCTGCCCGACCCCAAGCCCGAGTCGAACATGACGCTCAGCGCCCAGATGGACCTGCGGTTCGACCCGCCGACCATCGGCTGGCTCACCGGCGCGCCGACCGGGCGGCCGGAGTCGCGGGCGTACTTCCGCATGGCCGAGCCGCAGGACCCCGACCCCTACGTCCTCGCGCTGGCCGTGGACGCGCTGCCGCCCGTGGCCTTCTCGGCGGGCGCCCGCGGCTGGGCCCCGACGGTCGAGCTGACCTGGCACCTGCGCGCGCTGCCGGCGCCCGGCTGGCTGACGCTGATCGGGCAGGGGCGCTCGATCAGGGACGGCTGGTTCGACGAGGACGTGGAGGTCTGGGACTCGGCGGGCACGCTCGTGGCGCAGTCGCGGCAGCTCGCCCGCCTGGGACGCGGCTAGCCGCTCCCGACCTGGAAGGCCGGTCGGCGACCGCCCCGGCGGACGCGTCCCGGCCGCCCGGCGGGGGTGGGCCCGCGATCGTACGCCCCCTAGGGCCGCCGGTGGGGATTACTCCTATGTGAGGATTCTTACCGCATGCGATTGACCACGGCCCTTTAGCCTTGGGAATCATGTCGGATATAGGGAGCGTGGCCCACGCGCCTTGGGTCAGCGTCATCGACTCGTCCATGGACGAGCACGGCCATACGGGTCCCTCGATCGGGATCTTCGACAGCGGGGTCGGGGGCCTGACGGTCGCCCGGGCGATCATCGATCAGCTCCCGAACGAGTCCATCCTGTACGTGGCCGACACCGCGCGCCAGCCGTACGGCCCCAAGCGCATCGCGCAGGTCCGCGCCTACGCCCTGGAGGTGATGGACCACCTCGTCGAGCACGACGTCAAGATGCTGGTGATCGCCTGCAACAGCGCCAGCGCCGCGGTGCTCAGGGACGCCAGGGAGCGCTACGACGTCCCGGTGGTCGAGGTCATCCAGCCCGCGACCCGCAGGGCCGTCAGGGCCACCAGGAACGGCCGCGTGGGCGTGATCGCCACCCGGGCCACCATCGAGTCGATGGCCTACCACGACGCCTTCGCCGCGGCGCCGGACGTCCGCCTCACCGGGGTGGCGGCGCCCCGGCTGGTGGAGTTCGTGGAGCGGGGCGAGACGATGAGCGACGAGCTGATCGAGGTCGCCAGGGAGTACCTCCAGCCGGTCATCGAGTCCGGCTGCGACACCCTCATCCTCGGCTGCACCCACTACCCGCTGCTCGCGGGCGCCATCTCGTACGTGATGGGCAACGGCGTCACGCTGGTGTCCAGCGCCGACGAGACGGCCAAGGACGTCTTCCGCATCCTCCACGACCGCGGCCTGGCCGGCGGCGCGGGCGCGCCGCGCCACAGGTTCCGGGCCACGGGGGACGGCACCCTGTTCGCGGCACTCGGGCGCCGGTTCCTCGGCCCCGAGATCGGCACCGTCGAACGGGCGCTGGTGGGAGACGTGCCGGGCGAAGAGGCGCTGACCGCGCCGAGTTAGGAGTTCCGCGGTGAAACTGACGATCGTCGGCTGCTCGGGAAGCTTCCCCGGCCCCGACAGCCCCGCGTCGTGCTACCTGCTGGAGGCGGAGGGCTACCGGCTTCTCCTGGACTTCGGCAACGGGTCCCTCGGCGTCCTGCAGCGGCACATCGGCCTGTACGACGTCGACGCCATCTGCCTGTCGCACCTGCACGCCGACCACTGCCTCGACCTGTGCTCCTACCACGTGGTCCGCACGTACTCCCCGGCCGGCCCGCTGCCGCGGGTGCCCGTCCACGCGCCCGACGGCGCCGCCCGCCGCCTGTCGGCCGCCTACGGCATGTCCGACGAGCCCGGCCTGGAGACGGCGTTCGACTTCCGGCGGCTGGCCCCCGGCACGTTCACGGCCGGCCCGTTCGAGGTGACGGCGGCGCTGATGAACCACCCGGTGGAGACCTACGGCTTCCGCGTCTCCCACGGCGGCCGGTCGGTCGCCTACTCGGCCGACACCGGCGAGTGCGCCGAGCTGGTGAAGCTCGCGGCGGGCGTCGACGTCCTGCTCTGCGAGGCGTCCTTCCTGGAGCGGCCGGGGCTCCCCGAGGGGCTGCACATGACCGGCAGGCAGGCCGCCGAGCACGCGGCCCGCGCCGGCGCCGGCACGCTCGTGCTGACGCACCTGGTGCCGTGGTTCGACCCCGGCAGGGTGCTCGGCGAGGCGTCCGCCGGGGGCTTCGGCGGCCGCCTGGAACTGGCGCGGAGCGGGGCCGTGTATGACCTAGGGTGAAGCCCATGGCACGCGAAGACGGGCGCAGTCCCGACCAGCTCAGGCCCGTGACGATCACCCGCGACTGGCTCGCGCACGCCGAGGGCTCGGTTCTGGTGGAGTTCGGCGGCACCAAGGTGCTGTGCGCCGCCTCCGTCCAAGACAGCGTGCCGCGCTGGCGCAGGGGGAGCGGCCTCGGCTGGATCACCGCCGAGTACGCCATGCTGCCCCGCGCCACCACGACCCGCGGCGACCGCGAGTCGGTGCGCGGCAAGATCGGCGGGCGCACCCACGAGATCTCCCGGCTCATCGGCCGGTCGCTGCGGGCCTGCGTCGACTACAAGGCCCTGGGCGAGAACTCCATCGTGCTCGACTGCGACGTCCTGCAGGCTGACGGCGGCACCCGCACGGCCGCGATCACCGGGGCCTACGTCGCCCTGGCCGACGCCGTCGCGTGGATGCGCAAGCGCAAGATGTGCCCGGGCGACCCGCTGGTCGACTCGGTGGCCGCCGTGTCCGTCGGCGTCGTGGGCACCACGCCCCTGCTCGACCTCTGTTACACCGAGGACGTCGCCGCCGAGACCGACATGAACGTCGTCATGACCGGCTCGGGCGAGTTCGTCGAGGTCCAGGGCACGGCCGAGGGCGCTCCGTTCGACCGGGCGGCTCTGGACGCCCTGCTCGACCTCGCCGGGGCGGGCTGCGCCGACCTCACGCGCATGCAGCGGGAGGCCCTGGCGTGAGCCGCGTGGTGCTGGCGACCCGAAACCCCGGCAAGATCGCCGAGCTGCGGCGCATCCTGGCCGAGGCCGACGACAAGACCGAGCTGGTCGGCCTGGAGGCCTTTCCCGAGATCGGCGAGATCGCCGAGACCGGGCTTACCTTCGCCGAGAACGCGCTGCTCAAGGCGCACGCCGTCGCGTCGCTGAGCGGGCTGCCCGCCGTGGCCGACGACTCCGGCCTGTGCGTGGACGCTCTGAACGGCATGCCGGGCGTGTTCTCGGCCCGCTGGTCGGGCTCGCACGGCGACGACGACGCCAACCTCCGGCTGCTGCTCGCCCAGATCTCCGACGTGCCCGACGGCCGCAGGGGCGCCCACTTCGCCTGCGCGGCGGCGCTCGCGCTGCCCTCGGGCGAGGAGCTCGTCGTCGAGGGCACGCTCGCCGGCAGGCTGATCCGCGCCCCCCTGGGCACGGGCGGCTTCGGGTACGACCCCGTGTTCGTCCCCGAGGGCGGTTCCCGCACGACCGCCGAGCTGGCCCCGCACGAGAAGGACGCCATCAGCCACCGGGGCCGCGCCTTCCGCGCCCTGGTCCCCGCCATGGTCGGCCCGCTCGGCCGCTGAGCGGGCGCGTCAGCTCCACGCCTGGCTCGTGCCTTCGTCCTCTCCGCGCCCGGCGATCCCGGACGGGCTTCGGCGGCCGTAACCGGGGCGTAAGGAACAGCTGTCCCGTTCGGGCGTAGCGTTCGGGGTGTGAACGGTAACCAGCCGGGCCCACGGCGGTACTCGTGGGCGGCGGCGCTTGTCGGCCTGGTCGCGGGCGCGGTCGCCCTCGGCGTCGGGGAGCTAGTGGCGGGCTTCGTCAGCCCGAAGGCGTCGCCGGTGATCGTGGTCGGCGACGCGGCGGTCGACTACACGCCCGCGGCGGTGAAGGACTGGGCGATCCGCACCTTCGGCGCATCCGACAAACTGGTGCTGATCGGCGGCATCGTCGTGGTGCTCGCGCTGGTCGCGGCCGGGGTGGGCATGCTGGCGCGCGACCGCCCCCGGGCGGCCACGGCAGCCCTGATGGCCCTCGGCCTGCTCGGCGTGGCCGCGGCCGTCACCAGGCCCGACTCCGGCCCTCTCGACCTGCTGCCGTCCCTGCTCGGCGCCGCCGTGGGGGCGTGGACGCTGCGCGCCCTGACCCGCCGGGCCTGGCGGGCCGCCGGCCACGACGACGTGCGGACCTCCCCTGGGCCGTCGCCGGTGAGGGATGCCCCGGAGGGCGCGACCGCGATGGACGCGCCGGCCGGTGCGGGGGCCGAGAGGCCGGCCGTCATGCGGTCGGGGCGGGAGCTGTACGAGGTCGACCGGCGCGGGCTGCTGACGGGCGTGGTGGCCGGGGTCGTGGTGGCGGGGGCCACGGGGCTGGCCGGGCGGGGCCTGGCCGAGGGGATGAGCGTCGACACCGAGCGGGCGGCCGTCGCGCTGCCCAAGCCCGCGGTGCCGGCCAGGCCGCTCCCGGCGGGCGTCGACCTGCGGCTGACCGGGCTGTCGCCGTTCTCGACGCCCAACCGCGACTTCTACCGCGTCGACACCGCGCTGGTCGTCCCCCAGGTGGACCCGCGGACGTGGACGCTGAAGATCCACGGCCTGGTCGACCGGCCCGTGGAGCTGACCTTCGCCGACCTGCTCCGGCGCCCGCTGACCGAGGCGGACGTCACGCTGACCTGCGTCTCCAACGACGTCGGCGGCCCGTACGTGGGCAACGCCCGCTGGCTGGGCGCCCGCCTGGCCGACCTGCTGCGCGAGGCGGGCATCCGGTCGGGCGCCGACATGCTGCTGTCGACCTCTTCGGACGGCTGGACCTGCGGCACCCCCGTGGACATCGTGATGGACGGCCGCGACGCGCTGCTCGCCATCGCGATGAACGGCGAGGCGCTGCCCGTCTCGCACGGCTTCCCCGCCCGCCAGGTCGTCCCGGGCCTGTACGGCTACGTGTCGGCCACCAAGTGGGTCACCGACATCAAGGTGACCCGCTACGACCAGGACGAGGCGTACTGGACGTCGCGGGGCTGGGCGGCCAAGGGCCCCATCAAGACCGAGTCGCGCATCGACCTGCCCCGGGGCGGCACCACGATCAAGGCCGGGCGCACGGCCATCGCCGGGGTGGCCTGGGCGCAGCACCGGGGCGTGGACGCGGTCGAGGTGCGCGTCGACAAGGGGCCGTGGCTACGGGCCCGGCTGGCGGAGGTGCCCGGCCCGGACACCTGGCGGCAGTGGGTGCTCGACGACTGGCAGGCCACCCCGGGCCGGCACACGATCGAGGTGCGGGCCACCGACGCCACCGGCTACACCCAGACCTCCGCCTACGCCCCGCCCGCCCCCGACGGCGCCTCCGGCTGGCACTCCATCCTGGTCGTGGTCGAGTAACCACGCCCGCACACCGAGGACGGCGGCCCCAACCCAGGCGGGGGCGGGGCCGGGGCCAGGGCGGGCTGAGACCCAAGCGGGGGGCCGAGGCCGGGCTGGCCGTAGTCATTCATCAGGTGGCGGGCCGGGGGCAGGGCTGGCCGAGCCCAGGCGACGGAAGCTGAGGCCGGGCTGGCCGAATTCAAGCGGGGGGCAGGGCCGGGCCGGCCGAAGTCAGGTGCCGGTGCCGGGGGTCAGGCTCCGGGCCAGGGCGGGCATGGGCATGGAGGGCGGCGGCCGGGCGTGTGGTCCCAGGTTCGTCGCCGATTCCTCCGCGCGCATGTGCCCGGCCTCCCTACGATCGGGCCCCGGCCCGATGGTCCGGGGAAACGGGGGAACGACATGTCCAGAGCCGGTCAGCGTGATCCGGCGCGGCGGGGGTCCGGGGGAAGGCACGCGGGGGCGTCCTACAACCCGGTGGTGACGTCCGACGGCGTCCGCTGGCGCGACTACGAGGTGGCCGCCGAGGAGTCGCCCCCGCCCGCCCGCCCGCCGGAGCCCGCACCGCACCCGCCGTCCGCTCCGATGACACCGCTCCCCGCCGCCGCCCCGCCGCCCTTCGCGCACCAGGCGCTCCCGCACGAGAGCGCGCCGCAGCCGTTCGCGCCGGGGAACGTCGCGCCGCCGTCCGGGTACGAGGCCACCGTGCCGCCGTCCTCGCCGGTGGGCATGCCGCCGTCGCCCGCGTACGAGAGTGTCGCGCTGTCTTCCCCGCGCCAGGGTTCCGTGCCGTCGCGCGTTCATGAAGCGCCGCCGCCGTCGTTGCGCGAGGCCGTCGTGCCGTTGCCGTCGCGTGAGGGGGCTCCGCGCCCCCCTGTGGCGCATGGGAGCGGCATGCCGTGGTTGTACGAGAGCGTGATGCCGCCGCCGCGTGAGGGCGTCCTGCCAGGGGCACCGCGTGAGGGCGTCCTGGCAGGGTCACCGCGTGAGGGCGTCGTGCCCGGCCCGCCGCGTCACCGGGCGGGGCACGGGGTGGGGAGGCCGGCCGAGGTGGGAGGGACGGCGGTGCCCGCGTGGATCGACCCCGCGGGCGACTGGTTCGACGGCCCCGGGCGGCCGGCGCGGCTCGACTCCTGCCGGCCGTACGGCGTCGCGGGCGGGCTCGCCTGGCCCGATCCGCAGCTCCAGCGCGACCTGTGCCAGGCCGTGCCCCCCGGGGTGCGCTTCCCCGACCCGCGCGGCATCTGGGTGCGCCTCGTGAACGGGGACGGCCCCGCGGAGGATCCCTTCCGCGCGACCAACTCCCTCGACTGCGCCCTCGCGGTGCTGTCCACCTGGCACGGGGAGCCCGTGGTGGCCGCGCCGCGGCAGCCGGAGTACAACCGCATCGGCATGCCCTCGCTGAAGGGCGAGCCGGGCGGCGTCGCGCGCGCCGAGCAGTGGCTGGGCCACCGCTTCGAGTACGTCGGCCAGGGGCGCCGCGCCTACGCCACGATCGCGCAGCGGTTGGGCGCGGGCGGGCACGGGGCGGCGGCGGTGCTGGTGACCCGCTGGCCCACGGGCGGCAGCCACGCGTGGAACGCCGTCAACGCGGCGGGCGAGGTGGTCTGGATCGACGCGCAGCGCGGCCACACCTCGGTCGACCCGCCTTCGGGCCCGGTCACCGGTGTCTTCTGCGTGGTGCTCGACCGGAGGGGGCGGCGCCTGTGAACGGCCCGGGGCTCTCGGCCGAGCAGGCTCGCGCGCTGGCCGAGGAGTACTTCAACGGCCCGCTTCCTCCGGGGGAGGCCACCGAGGTCGGCCTGTACGCCTTCGAGGACGGCTATGTCGCCTGGGCGAGGACACCCGAGCCGCACGACCCCGGCGTGCTGCCCACCACGGTGGGCGGCGCCTGCGTCGTGATCGACCGCCACACCGGCGAGCTCCTCATCCGTCCCCTGCTCACCCCTGAGGCCGTCGCCGCCCAGTGGCCCGGCCATCGCCCCCGCTGAGTCGCCGGTCAGGGAGGTGACGGCCGAGGGCCGGGAGTGTGGGGCGGGGAGTGTGCCGGGGTCAGTCGCCGGCCAGGGAGGCGACGACCGAGGCTCTGGACGCCTTGATGCCGGGCAGGACGGCGGCCAGGACGCCGGCCAGGCCGGAGAGGGCGATGAAGAGCAGTACCTGGGTGGTGGGGATGCGGAACAGGATGTCCTTGAGCAGGCTGTGGGTCGCGGCCCAGCCGAAGGTGATTCCCAGCGCGGTGCCGACGAGGGCGCCGATGAGCCCCAGCACCAGCGCCTCCACCGACAGCATCCGGCGGAGCTGGGGGCGGGTGAGGCCGAGCGACCTGAGCAGCGCCGACTCCCGCGCCCGCTCGTGCACCGACAGGCTGAGGGTGTTGGCGATGCCGAGCAGCGAGATGAGGATGGCCAGGCCCAGCAGCCCGGTGACGATGAGCAGCATCATGTCGAGCGTCTCGTCGAACTGGCTCCGCACCTGGGTCGAGCTGACCACCTTGACGGTGGGGTAGGGCTGGGCGGCCGCTTCGACCGTTCTGCGCGAGACGTCGGAGGTGACGCCGTCCTTGGCGTTGACCAGCAGGCGGCTGTCGTCCACGCGGCCGAAGTAGTCGGCGAACGAGGCGCTGGGCAGGACGACGCCCGGCAGCGGCATCCCGCCGGCGTCGAGCACACCGGCGATCCTGACCGTCACGTTCCCGGCCTCGGGCGTGTCCAGCGGCAGCGTGTCGCCGGGCCGCAGCCCCAGCTCCTTGGCGACGCCCGCGCTGACCAGCGCGGAGGCGCCCGTGAAGGCGTCCGCCGAGCCCGCGCTCATCGCCGGCGTGTACGGGCCGTCGAAGGTGCCCACCATCTGCCTGCCGGCGCCGGCCTTCGCCTCGGTCTCCTTGACCTGGACCACGGACGCGATGTCCGGCCGGGCCCGCAGCCCGTCGGCGAGCGCCGCGGGCAGTCCCGCGCGCTCGGCGTCGGAGTTCTGCGTGCTGACCATGTAGTCGACCGGGAACTGCTCGTCGAGCTGTGCGGTGTAGGTGGCCCGGGTGGTGGCGGTGATCACGGAGATGAGCGTCATCAGCGTCACCCCGACGGTCAGCGCGACGGTCGTGGTGGCCGACCGCTTGGGGTTGCGCCGGGAGTTGTCCAGGGCGAGCCTGCCTGGGACGCCGGCCAGCTTCGCGGGCAGCCAGCCGGCGAAGGCGCTCAGCGGCCTGACGATCACCGGCCCGAGGATGAGCACCGCGAAGAACGTCAGCACCCCGCCGCCCATGACGATGTACAGCGCCACCTGGCCGGGGTCCATCGTGACCCCGGTGACCGTCGCGCCCGCGCCCGCGAGCAGGAACAGCCCGGCGAAGACGGCGCGCAGCACGCCGGTGCGGAACGTCGTCTCGCCGGTCTCGGTGCGCAGCGCCGCGATCGGCGCCACCCGGGTCGCGGTGCGGGCGGGCAGCAGCGCCGCGACGACGGTGACGAGCAGGCCGACGGCGACCGCGACGACGACGGTGCGCGGCGCGAGGGCCATGTCGGCGACGGGCAGCTCGTTCCCGAGCCCCCTGAGCACCGCCAGCATGCCCGCGCCGAGCCCGAACCCGGTGAGCAGGCCGAGGGCCGAGGACAGCAGCCCGACCACGACGGACTCCAGCAGGATCGAGCCGAACACCTGCCCCCGCGTCGCGCCGATGCAGCGCAGCAGCGCCATCTCCCTGGTGCGCTGCGCGACCAGGATGTTGAACGTGTTGTAGATGACGAGCGCGGCCACCAGCATCGCCACCAGCCCGAACATCAGCAGCCCTAGCGTGACTATCTGCAGGTCGGCGCCGCTCGCCTTGGCCAGGCGCTCGCCGAACTGCGCGCCGGTCAAGGCCGTGGCGCCGCCCACCGCCGAGGCGATCGTGCCGCGCAGGGTCTCGGGGGCGACGCCGTCCGCCGCCGCGGCGTCGATCTCGGCGTACCCACGCTCCCCGGTCATGGCCAGGGCGGTCTCGGGGGTGAACCCCACCGCGCCGTAGAAGCCGAGCTCCTGGTCGACGCCGACGTCGAACAGCCCGACCAGCTTGAAGGTGTGCGGCTTGCCGTCGTGGTCGAGCACCCGCACGGTGTCGCCCGGCGCGAAGCCGCGCAGCCGCGCCGTGCCGTCGTCCACGACGACCTGGTCGGCGGCGGCGGGCGCCGTGCCCCGGGTGACGAGCGTGCGGTTCAGCCGGCCGGTGACGACGGAGACGCCCGCGGTCGCGGTGTCGCCGACCGCCTTGCCGTCCTTGCCGATCAGCGCGGCCTCGCCCCTGACCAGCCCGTGCGCCTCGGCCACCCCCGGGACGCGGCGCACCGCGTCCAGGTCGGCGGGCAGCAGCCGGGCGGGCCCGTCGCCGCGGCTGTCGCCGGGCAGGACGGCCACGTCGACCTTGTCGGCGGAGGCGGCGATGCGCTGGTCGAACCCCGCCTGCAGCGTGTCGGTGAGCACGAACGTGCCCGCGATGAAGCCCACGCCCAGCGTGATCGCCAGCGAGGTCAGCACGAGCCGGAGCTTGTGCGCCAGCAGCCCGGCGAACGTCGTCCGCAGCACCTCAGCCCTCCAGCCGCATGAGGGTGTCGAGCACGGTCTGGGGGGTCGGCCCCGTCAGCTCCGACACCAGGAGGCCGTCGCGCAGGAACACCACGCGGTCGGCGTAGGAGGCGGCGACGGGGTCGTGGGTGACCATGACGATGGTCTGGTGCAGCTCGCGCACCGAGCCGCGCAGGAAGGACAGCACCTCGGCGCCGCTGCGGGAGTCGAGGTTGCCCGTCGGCTCGTCGGCGAAGATGACCTGCGGCTTGCTGATGAGGGCCCGCGCCACCGCGACACGCTGCTGCTGCCCGCCGGAGAGCTGGCCGGGCCGGTGCTTGAGCCGGTCGCCGAGCCCCAGGGTGCGGATGACGACGTCGAACAGCTCCTGGTCGGCCTGGCGGCCCGCGATGTCCAGGGGCAGCCGGATGTTCTGCTCGGCCGTCAGCGTCGGCAGCAGGTTGAACGCCTGGAAGACGAAGCCGACCCGCTCGCGCCGCAGCATCGTGAGCCGCTTGTCGTCCAGCCCGGTGATCTCGACGTCGCCGACGCGCACCTGGCCGTCGGTGACGGTGTCCAGCCCGGCCAGGCAGTGCATCAGTGTGGACTTGCCCGACCCCGACGGGCCCATGATCGCCGTGAAGGCCCCGGTGGCGAACGTGACGTCGACCCCACGCAGGGCGTGGACGGCCGCGGCGCCCTCGCCGTACACCTTCGTCACTCCGGTGGCGACGACGGCGGTCGGTGCGGTCAGGCCGACGGCCTCCCTTCCGGTGATGGTCACGTGCGGCTCCTCAAGGGGGATGGGCATGGGCCCGATGAACTGCGGAAAGCTGTGGCACCAACGCTATTGGCGAGGTCGCGGCGGTTCATGGCCCTTGGGGACGGGCTTGGGCTCAGCCCTGGGACGGGCGCGCTGTGACGGGTGCGACCGCTGAGGTACGCCCGGGTCAGCCTTTCGGCCGACGGCTACTCCCGCGGGCCCCCGCCGAACGGGGTGATCAGGCCGGTCTCGTACGCGTACACGACGGCCTGCGCCCGGTCGCGGACGCCCAGCTTGGCGAGCACCCGGCCGAGGTGGGTCTTGACGGTGGCCTCCGCCAGGGTCAGGCGGCCGGCGATCTCGGAGTTGGACAGCCCGCGCCCGACCAGCACGAGCACCTCGCGCTCGCGCGCGGTGAGCTGGGCGAGGCCGCCGGCGTCGGCGACGTCGGCTCCCGGCAGGTGGACGGCGAACCGGCGCAGCAGCCTGCGGGTGGCGCTCGGGGCCATCACCGCGTCGCCCGCGTGCACCGAGTGGATGGCGCTGACCAGGTCGGAGGGCGGCACGTCCTTCAGCAGGAACCCCGAGGCCCCCGCCTTCAGGGCCGCGTACACGTACTCGTCGATGTCGAACGTGGTCAGGATGAGCACCTTGGGCGGGTCGGGAAGCGCCTGGATCAGGCGGGTGGCCTCCACGCCGTCCACCAGGGGCATGCGCACGTCCATCAGGACGACGTCGGCGCGCACGGTGCGCAGCACCTCGACCGCCCTGCCGCCGTCGGGGGCCTCGGCCACGACCTCGATGTCGGGCTGGGCGCCGAGGACCATGCGGAAACCGGCGCGCACGAGCTCCTGATCGTCGACCAGCATGACCCTGACGCTCACGCGGCCCTGCTCACCGGAAGTCGCACGCTCACCTGGAACCCCCCTCCCGGGCAGGGGGAGGCCCGCACCGTGCCGTCGTACATGGCCACGCGCTCGCGCATGCCGATCAGCCCGTGGCCGTCGGTGCCGTGCGGAGCGGCGGCGCCCCGCCCGTCGTCGGTGACCCGCAGCGCGACCTCGCGCGTGCCGTACTCGATCTCGACCTCGGCGCTCGCTGCGGGGCCGCCGTGCTTGAGGGTGTTGGTGAGGGCCTCCTGGACGATGCGGTAGATCACCAGCTGCTCGCCCTCCGGCAGGGGGCGGCGCGGGCCGGTGACCGTGAACCGCACGGGCAGGCCCGACTGCCGGGTGTGCGCCACCAGCTCGTCGAGGTCGGCGACCCCGGGTTGCGGGGCGTAGCCCTCCTCGGCCCCGTCGTCCTGGCGCAGCACGCCCACCAGACGGCGCATCTCGGCCAGGGCCTGGCGCCCGGTGCTGGAGATGGTCTGGACGGCGTCGCGCGCCAGCTCGGGGTCGCGGTCGATGGTGTAGCCCGCGCCGTCGGCCTGGACGACCATGACGCTGACGTTGTGCGCCACGACGTCGTGCAGCTCGCGGGCGATGCGCGCGCGCTCGGCCGCGATCGCGATGCGGGCCTGCTGGTCGCGCTCGCGCTCGGCGCGCTCGGCCCGTTCCTCCAGGCTTTCGAGGTAGCGGCGGCGGGTGTTGGCGTAGATGCCGCCGATCCAGATCACGATCACGAACACCGACGCCGAGGCCAGGGCCCGGACGTTGAAGGGCGACCAGCGGACCAGCGCCAGGGTGAGGCCGAGCTCGGTGACGGCCCCGGCGGCGACGGCCCAGCGCAGCGAGAGATGCGCGGCCACGCTGTACAGGGCGTACAGGATCGCCACGCTGGCCGGGATGATCTGGATGTCCGCCGCCCACTGGACGAAGCTGACGCCCGCGACGACGGCGAACGTGTGCAGCGGGCGGCGCCGCCACCACAGCAGCGGCACGAGCAGCGCGGCCGACACCATGATGTAACGGAGCAGGTCGAAGTCGAGGGCGCCGGGCGGGGCGGCGCCCGAGCGGTCGCCGTAGCGCTCGGCCGACAGCAGGCACACCAGGACGACGGGGCCGAGCAGCAGGACGTCGACCAGCCGCCGAAAGCGGGTCGCCCATGCGCGCACTCTGCCGAACACGACACCACCCTACGTTCGGCCAGTTCACCGCCGTTCCCCCTGGAGGCGGATCTCCCTCTACGACCCTGGTCGTACCGACAAAAGCCCTTACACCCCTCTTACGGGACGTACTGGATAGTTGTCTGTAGGGAGCACCTTCGGGTGAACAAAGGGAGAACGCGACACCGGGTACGACGGGTCGCGTGGCGAGGGGGAAGCCACGCGACCCGGAGTCCTCCGGCCTTCTTCCTCTCCGACGCCTGACGCCCCATGCCCAGCGGGCTGGCAGCGGAGCCGCCTCCAGTGACGGGGAGGCGGCTTCCGCATTTTCCAGGCCTTTCCATCACCTACCCACCCGGCGCGCGCCCGATGTCAGCGGCCGTGGTTGACGGCCTCGGTGGTCGACCGCTCGGCGGCGACCCAGTTGCCCGCCGCCGTCCGCAGCCCGGGAAGCCACTTGCCCAGCGTGTCGCGCCCGGCGGCGAGCTGCCGCGTCGCGGTGTCGCGCATGGTGGCGTGCGCGAAGAAGAGGTGGACGCCGATGGCGCCGAAGCCCGGCGCCCCGACCTGGATGTCGCCGGCGAAGTCGTGCGCGCCCTGGAGCGTCTTGCCGGCGCCGGCGTCGAGGTCGTCGCCCAGGGCTTTGATCGACGCGGGGTGGATCCTCCTCATGGCGTCCGCCTGGGCGGCGGGCGCGGCGCGGAACCCGGCGGGCGCGCCGCCCTCGACCTCCTTGGGCCAGTGCACGGGCCGCACGGCGTCCTCGAACGCCGGGGCGGCGCGGGTGCCGATGTGGAAGCCGCCCGCGCCGCCGGCGACGGCCGTCCCGAGGATGCCCAGGCCCGTGAGCGCCGAGGACTTCACGCCCAGCCCCACGGCCGTGCTCGCCAGGAGCTGGGCCATGGCCACGTTGACCTTGGCGAGGCCGCTGACGAGTACGCGGATCGCCATGCCGGCCCGCAGCATGGCCGTGTTCGCCACGTATGTCACCTCGGCCTCGATGGGCGGCAGCACCGCGGCCGCGAGAAGCGGCGCCACGTAGCCGAGCATCGCCGACCCGATCGCCGCAGAGGACACGCCCGCCATGCTGTAGGCCACGGCGGTGCCCTTCAGCGCGGAGTCGAGGTCGTCGTACATCGCCGCCGCCTGCGCCAGCGTCTGCTGGTAGGGCCGGACGCGGTGCTCAAGGAACGCCTTCTTGCCCTTCTCGGCCCAGTCGTCGGAGCCGGCTCGCCGCTCCACGGCCTCGGCCATCTCGGCGCCGGCCGCGCGGACGCGCTTGGCGACCTCGGCGTAGCGGTCGCCCGCATGCCAGATCTGGGCCGGATCGGAGACCACGGCGCCCAGCACGACCGCGAGCGGCCGGGCGAGCGGGAAGACGACGGCGGCGCCGGAGGCGCTCGCGGCCCCGATGGTGCTCGGCGCCGAGGTGACCACATCGCTCGGTGCGACGCCCATGCTGATCTCCAAGGAGCCGGCGGACACGTGGCGATCACCAACGCTAGGGAAGCTGGGCCCGGCTTGGCAACATCACCGCCGCGGCGCGGGGTGGGGTCGGTGGGATTCGAACCCACACTGTCAGGTACCTAAAACCTGTGCCTCCTGCCATTGGGCTACGACCCCGGAGCCGTGGGCGGCTTGCGCCATCTTAGTTGAGCCGGGCGCGAGTGCCGTACCGGTACACCGGCCCGCGCGCCGGGCTTCAGGGCAGGTCGAGCTCTCTGCGCAGCCGGGCCACGTGGCCGGTGGCCTTCACGTTGTACTGCGCCTTCTCGATCTTCCCGTCGGCGTCGATGACGAAGGTCGACCGCAGGACGCCGACCGTGGTGCGGCCGTACATCGTCTTCTCGCCGTAGGCGCCGTACGCCTTGTGCACCGCGAGGTCGACGTCGGACAGCAGCGGGAACGTCAGGGCGTCGCGCTCGACGAACTTCGCCAGCTTGGCGGGGGAGTCCTTGGACACACCCAGCACGACGAACCCGGCGGCCGTCAGGCCCGCGAGGCTGTCGCGGAAGTCGCAGGCCTGCGTGGTGCACCCGGGGGTCATGGCGGCGGGGTAGAAGTAGAGGATGACCCGCTTGCCGCGAAAGTCGTCGAGGTCGACGTCGCGTCCTTCGGCGTCGAGCAGGGTGAATCCGGGGGCGGCGTCGCCGGGCTCAAGCTTGGTCTCAGTCACGGAGACAACTTACCGGCATGCCCCTCGTCCCGGATGGTGCCGGTAACTGACAGACTGATCGCTGCAACGTGGAGGCGGGCCGGCCGGGGCGGCCCGTCCGGTATTAAGGAGATAGGGGAGCGCATGGCGGACACCGACCCCGAGGCGCTGGAGCGGAACATCGCGCGCACCAGGGCGGAGCTGGCTGTCACCGTCGACGCCATCGTCAACCGCGTGAGCCCCAAGCGGGTCGCGGAGCGTGGTGTCGCCAAGGTGAGGGCCAACGCCGAACATCTGGTGGCGACGGCCCGCGACATGATCGGCGGCGTGGCCTCCCCAGCCGGGTCCGCCGAGCCTCTCGTGCTGGAGCCGGGGGAGTACTCCTCGCGGGACGCCGAGCCCGCGCGCGCCGTGGCGCCGGTCCTGATCGGCGTGGGCGCGGTGGTCTTCGTCGGAGCGGCCATCGCCCTCTGGCGCCGCCGTCGCCGGTAGCCGTCTCCGGGCGGTCCGAGGGCGCCGTCTCATGCGGGCACGCGTGAGACGGGGGAGAGTTCGCTGCGGGTTCTTCTCGCCTGCGGCTGGGGCGCGGCTCCCGGTGGCGGTGTAGGTCACGCCTGGATCCGGTGGAGCGGGCCGGTGGTTCAGCCTGGCCTGGGAAATCTCCGCGGACTTTCGTCGTCCGCGTTTTCTCGTGTTTCCGGTGAAGCGGTCCGGTCTGTTTCCTGTGCGGGTATTGGCGGGGGAGAATCGTTTATCCGGTTGCCTCTGTTCGCGTATCGATTAGTCCCAGGTGGTGCCGTTGTCGTCGGCGGGGATCTCGCCCTCGGCGAGCAGCTTGGCGGAGTCCCAGGTGGTGCCGTCGTCGTCGCTGGTGGAGGCGGAGTCCCAGGTGGTGCCGTCCTTGTCGGCGGGGGTGTCCCAGGTGGTGCCGGCCACGACGTGGGTGCTTGGGGCGTACTCGGCGGCCTGGCTCGTGGCGGCGTAGAGGCCGATCGCGGCGGTGAGGGAGACGGCGGCGGAGACGAAGCCGGCGGAGATCTTGGCGGTGAGGGAGGTCGTGGAGTTCATTTCTTTTTCCTCTTTCCGGTGGTTGTTTTGTTTTCTTCTCGCACAACCAACTCTCCGCTTTTCGAGGCTTCGGAACCAGATGAATGGACGGCAGCAAGCTGCCCGCCGATGGCACCTTGCTGCCACCCCCCGCGCCCTTTGCGTGTGGGCAGGTGAGATCCCAGGTCAGAGCGGTGCTCGACCCGTCGCCGTCAGGGCCTCAGAGGAACGTCCGGCCCTCGCCCCGGTAGGTCGGCACGGTCTCGACGACCTGATCGCCCTCGACCAGGTGCAGGACGTCGAAGCGCTCGCACAGCTCCCCTGCCTTGGCGTGGCGGAACCACACGCGGTCGCCGATGCGCAGGTCGCTCGCGGCGGGGCCGAGCAGCGGGGTCTGCACCTCGCCCGCGCCCTCCCGGGGGTCGTACCGCAGGCCGGGCGGCAGGTACGGCTGCGGCAGCCGGGACGGGCCCGCTGAGCCGGAGGCGTGGTAGCCGCCGCCCAGCACGGTCACGACGCCGGGCGCGGGCCGGCGCACGACGGGAAGGGCGAACAGGGCGGCGGGGCGGCCGGTGAAGCCCCGGTAGAAGTCGAAGAGCCGCGGGTGGAAGATGCCCGACCCGCCGGCGACCTCGGTGACGGCCTTCTCGCGCACGGTCTTCTCGATCGAGCCGGTGCCGCCGCCGTTCACGAACTCCAGGTCGGCCACCTGCCGTACGGCCTGGACGACCCGGCCCCGGCGCGCGGCCAGCTCCCGCATCGAACGGCCCTGCACGGCGCGCAGCACGCGGCCGTACGGCCCGCCTACCCGGTCGCCGACGCCCGCCACCTGGGCCTCGTACGCCATCAGCCCGACCAGCCGGAACCCCGGACGCTTGGCGACCTCGGCGGCGAGCGCCGCCGCCTCCCCGGGCTCGCGGACGGGGGAGCGCAGCACGCCGGCACGGAACCTGCCTCCCATGGCGACGAACCCGGCGTCGATGTCGAGGCACACACGCACGTCGCGGCGCGAGGCGACGCCCGCGACCGCCTCGTCCACCAGGTCGAGGTGCTCGGGGCAGTCGACCATCACCGTGATCTCGCGGCTCGCTCGCTCGTCTGCAGCCAGCGCCGCCAGAGCCGTGGCGTCGGCGGTCGGGTAGGCCACCAGAATGTCGGTGACCCCCTCGGCCGCCAGCCAAAGCGCCTCGGGCAGCGTGAACGCCATGACGCCCGAGAACCCGGCCATGCCGAGCACCCGCCGCAGGACGTCACGGCACCGGATCGACTTGCTGGCCACCCGGATCGGCTTCCCGCGCGCCCGCCGCGCCATCGCGCCCCCGTTGGCCCGCATCGCCTCCAGGTCGAGGATCGCGAAGGGGGGTTCCAGACCGGCGGTGGCACGATCGTAGCGCTGGCGCTCGTCCATGCCCGCAGCCTAGACCGGCGGCGCTCACCGGGGCCCGGCCGTCAGAACTCCACCACCGACCTCAGCGTGTTGCGCAGCTCGCAGTTGTTGCTGAAAGTGCGCACCGACAGGACGAAGTGATCGTCCCAGACGCCGACCGACGACACCGTCTCGGGCTCGTAGATGGCCGGGCAGACCACGTGCGAAGACGGCCTGAGCCGCTGGATGTCCCCCCCGGCGGCTTTGAGCAGCGCGCACGCCTGCGCCGGCCGCGGATGGGTGCCACCCCCCTTGGGCGAGCACTGCACCACGGCGGCCCGGGCGGGCGGCACGAGGATCGGGCCCTGGCCGACCACGAGCACCAGGGCGCGGGCCGGCGCCGGCGCCGGCGCCTTCTCCGGTGCGGGCCCGTCGCCGCCCGCGACCTCGGGCGTGACGGCGGAGCCGGCCGGCGCTTCGGAGGTCGCGACGGGGTCGTCCGCGGGCGGTTCACCGGCCGCGCCCGCGCTCGCCGCCGTCTGACACACCACGGTTGTCATACCGATGGCCAGGACGAGGCTGGCCATCCGTCCCAGATCAGCTTTCACTCGTATCCCCCGAACGTTTGGCTGGTGACGATCCGGGCTTTTCCGTGCGAGGTGTCAGAGCCCGGCGGTGTACAGGAGCCTGTTCCTCGTGGAACTGGTCAACCCCCGCACCGCGTCGGGGGTGGTCGCGGTGACGATCCGTTTGAGTAGGGCGGCGGTGTCTCCGTCGCCGTAGGCCTGCTTGAACAGGGCGCCGACGCCGGCGGCGTAGGGAGACGCGAAGGAGGTTCCACTGCCCACGGTGCTGCCGCCGCCCCTTCTGGCCGAGATGACGGCCGCGCCGGGCGCGATGAGGTCGACGCAGGGGCCGCGGTTGCTGAACGGGGCGATGGTGTCGTTGATGGTGGAGGCCCCGACGGTGAGCACCCGCGGGGCGCTGGCCGGGGAGATGGTGCACGCGTCGACGGTGCTGTTGCCGGCGGCCGTGCTCACGAACACGCCTGCGTCGGCCAGCGCGGTGGCGGCGAAGTTGGCGGCGTCGGACCTGGGACCGCCGAGGGAGGCGTTGGCGACGGCCGGCTTGACGGCGTTGGCGGCCACCCAGTCGAAACCGGCGATGATCTGGGAGTACGCGCCGGAGCCGTTGCAGCCGAGCACGCGGACCGGGGCGAGCTTGACGCCGCGCGCCACCCCCCAGGTGGTGCCGCCGACGATGCCGGCGACCGTGGTGCCGTGGCCCAGGCAGTCGTTGGTGCCGTACCCGTCGTTGACGGCGCTGAAGCCGGGAGCGATGCGGCCGGTGAACTGGGTGTGGGCCCGGTCGATGCCGCTGTCGATGATGTAGGCGGTCACCCCGGCGCCGGTGCGCGTGGAGTTGTACATGCGGTTGAGCGGTAGCCTGCGCTGGTCGATGCGGTCGAGGCCCCAGGAGGCGGTGGGCGCGGTGGGCGGAGCCTCCCGGGCGGGGCCGGTCGGGCGTGATGGCAGGTCGAAGGCGTAGGCCAGAGCGTCCTGCTCGATCGCGACGACCGCCGGATGGTAGCGCAGGTCGTTGAGCTGGGCCGGTGTCAGCCGGGCGGCGAACCCGGTGACCACCTTCTGGTAGGTGTGCAGGGGCTTCACGTCCGGCGGGATGACGACCCCGAACGAGCCCGCGCCTTCCTTGAGCCTGACGATGTACTGGCCGGGGATGGCTGAGGACGGTGGGGCCGGCTTCACCTCCACTGGAGGGCGTGGGGGGGTGGTCGTGCCGGCCTGTGCGGCCGAGGACACCACGAGCACGGCGCCGAGCAGCGCCAGCCCGGGCAGCGTCCGCGTGAGGCCTTTCGTGGTCATTCGGATGGTGGATGCGGGGCGCACTCTCATCGCGACTCTCTCGGATCGGCTGGCGCGGCTGAGGGACAACCGCGCGACTACAGAAAGTAGTGATCAACTACCCGAGGTGATCATTGTTACTCTCCGTGACCGTATCCCTTGAAGTCAAGATCGCCCCAGCACCCTCCCGTCCACGCGCCCTGCACCACCACCTGACCGGTGTCTGTGATCAACCGGTCCCCGCCCCCCGAATGGTGCCTTCGGCGCGCCTTCTGAGGGCGACCCTCATTCAGCCCGCCCGGCCCCGTCGCGCGGGCAGCCGCCCTGGCCCGCCCTCCTCCGGTCGCCGGCAGCCGTCTCGTTCCGCTCTCCACCCCCGCGGGCAGCCGTCCGGGGGGTGTTTCGCCTGTCATGTGCCTATTGTCGGCGCCGCGTCGGCGGGATGTGGTGCGGTGAAGTCGGCGCCGTCGTACGTCGCCCAGCCCGGCGAGCGCTCGTGAGGCGTGGCGTCTTCGGGTGCCCGGGGCGGCGGTCATCGCTACCATGCCGGTCCACCGGGCGCATGCGGGTGCGCTGTGCCTCTGGCCGATCGCTCTGCCACTCGTCCTTCGGCGACCGGACAGTCGCCCGCGCCACCGTGGGCGGCGAATCGCCTTGAGGAAGCGCGCCGAAGGCACCATTTCCGAGGGCGACGGCACGTTGGCCGCAAGCGGCGACAGAGGTGCGGGCCGCCCGTGGGAATGGCCCCAGGCGCCGGGACGGGTTGTCGCGGCGCCTGGGGCCGGGTGCGGCCGGGGGAGGTCAGTGGGAGGAGCGCTTGGGTTCGAGCTTGTCGTCGTGGCAGCTTCGCGGGGCGGAGACCGGGTTGCAGCGGACCGCGCGTCCGCCGGGGAGCTCGGCGACGAAGTCGCTGTCGTACCTGGCGGCCATGCCGACCGTGGGGAAGTCGGTGCTCACGAGCTGGGCCCCGCTGGACAGCGAGATCTCCACGCGGCTGAACTCCTCATTGATCACGGTCTTCAGCGGCTCGTCCGACCGCGTGCGCACGATGTACCCGCGCTGGACGAGGTCGCGGATGGCGGCGGCGTTCTCGCCCCGCGGGTCGTTCACCATGGTGATCGCCGCGTCCGGGTCGCCGGGGTTGCCCCGGGTGAAGACCGCGCGGCCTTCGAGGTTGGGCCGGCCCGCGACGTACATGTCGCGGATCGCGCCGGGGCCGCCGTTGTCGAAGAAGAACAGCACCTTGCCGCGCGCCCAGTCGAGCGTCGGCCAGCCGTTCTTCAGGATCGACCGCTCCAGCGTCAGGCCGGGCCGCCGCAGGTCGTCGGCGGTGATCAGGTCGGACTCGGCGAAGACGGAGCGGATCTCGCGGTCGATGCCGTCCAGCAGGGCCGGGTCCCAGGCCGGGCTCACCGCGCCGCCCAGCTTCTCCCAGCGGTCGTCGGTCTGCTTCAGTTCGAGCTGCATGATGATCGGCACGTGCCCGCGGTTGGCGCGCGACCACGTCCGCACCTGCTGCATGCACGCGACGAACGTCCGGCAGGTGGAGTTGTAGTCCTGGTCGGCGACGTGCAGCACCTTCATGCCGGGCGCGGCCATCGCGGGGTCGTCGATCGGGCCCAGCCCGGCCTGCTTGCGGGCGAGCGGGTGCTGGTAGAGCCCGCCGTCCGGGTCGGGCAGCAGGTCGAACTCAAGGGCGCGCACGTTCTGCCTGCCGAGCAGGTCGGCGATGGAGGCGTGCGAGTAGAACCCCCACGTCGGGTAACCAGGGTCGATCTTGAGGGACTCCGCCAGCTCAACGCCCTGCATCTCGCGGTGGTAGGCGTTGTGGGCGCCCATGAACTGGATCTGGTTCATCCGGACGTTCCCGGCGGCCCCGTGGGTCGCGGCGGCCGGTGCCGCCAGGCTCGCCGGCTGGGCGGGGGCCTGCTGGGCCAGGACGGCGGCCGGCACGGCGGTGGACGCGGCGACCGTGGCGACGGCGGCGGCGACCATGGCGGCAAGGCGGGCAAAGGTACTCATAAGTCCCTCCGAGTGGTGACAACCCCCGGAGGCTAGAAAGCCCTCGTGTCCCTGTGGTGACGGCGGATCACTGCGGGATCATCCGCATCATGAATGTTGGCCGACGCGCCGCCGCCGCCCGGTGGCGCGGGGAAGCTTCGCGAAGGCGAGCCCGGCGGCGAGGCAGGCGACCGGGATCACCGGGACGACGTAGCGGTGGTCGAAGGCGGCGATCAGGGGCGGCAGCACGAGCAGCGTCACGGCGACCGCCCACGGCAGCAGCACGTCGCCGCCCACACGTCGCCATCGGGCGACCACCCCGGCCAGGCCGATCAGCATGATCAACGCCAGCAGGGGGCCGCGCACGTAGCCCTGCTCCTGGTAGCCGCGCAGCCAGCCCGCGTAGGGCTCGACGATCGCGGTGTCGCCGCTGTGTCCCTGGTAGGCGGTGGTCAGCTCGGGCGCGGTGCGGTCGCCGGAGGCGACCTTGTCGGTGAAGGGGTCGATGGCCGCGGGGAAGACGTAGGCGCTCTGCGGGCCGACGACGGGGTAGACCCGGCGCGTCCACTCGAAGGCCCACAGCGCGTCGCCGACGCCGGTGAGCAGGAAGTCGACCGGCTGCGCCAGGATCGCCTGCCGCGCGAAGGCGCCCGCGAGCCGCTCGCGGTCGGCGTCCTTCTCGACCTCGGCGATCGGGGAGTCCTCCTTCCAGATGTAGGACGGAGGGGCCACGCGCTGGTCGACGGGGTCGGTGGGGCAGAGGATTCTCTCCTCGCCGGCCGGCCTGATCTCCGCGCAGTCGGCGAAGCTCATGGTGCGGGCCCAGAGCCAGACGTTGCTCTGCCCGAGCCCGTAGGTGCCGTGCTCGCTGTGGAACCACACGGCGTACCCGCCGATGCCCACCACCGCGGCGAGCGCGGTGGCCAGCACCGCCCGCCACCCCGCGCGCAGCAGCGGCATGCCCACGAGCACGACGACCACCAGGGCCAGCCCCACGGTGCGGGTGAGCGTGGCCGCCGCCAGCAGCAGCCCGGCCCCGGCCGCCGCCCACACCGCCGGGCGGTCGCGCCACAGCAGGACGGTGACCGCCGCCGTCACCAGGAACGTGAACAGCAGGTCGGCCATGACCAGGTGTTCGAGCTGCACCAGGTGGACGTCGAGCAGCACCGGGGCCGCCGCCAGGGTGGCCCCCCAGCCGGGCAGCCGGGCGCGGCGCCGCAGCAGCGCGTAGACGCAGACGGCCATGGCCAGGCCGAGCAGATGCTGCGCGACGGCCACGGCCGTGAAGCTCTCGAGCGGTCGCAGCAGCCACAGGAACAGCGAGTAGCCCGACGGCCGCGAGTCGAGCGGCTGAGGGTCGAGCGCCGCGTTGAGGTACGCGAAGGAGTCGGCCCAGAACCACAGCGCCGGGCGGTAACCGAGCACGGCCACCAGCCGCAGGGCCGCTCCGGCGGCCAGCGCGAGCAGGAACACCCAGTGGGCGCGCAGGAAGGAGCCGACCGGCGCGGTGCGGGCGCCGGTGGCCTCGGCGGCCATGGGGCCGGCCGCGCTCGGAGCCGTGCCCGGCAGCACCTGAACCTCCTCGGGGTGACGACGGGGCCTTCATGCTAAGCGGCCCCGGAGACCGGCCATGCCCGTTGTCCACAGGGTGCCCGAGCCGTTACCGCCGGGTGATCGCGGTGATACGGATGGCGTCCTGCATCGGCGGCTTTCCGGATGGCGGGCTCGCGCAAACAATGAAGGGATGCGGCACGGATAAGGCGGGAGAATCCCGGGCTGAGCAGGTCATTCCTTACCTCCCGGCACCGCTCGGCGAGCCCTGCCGGGGATGTGCCGCGCTTTCGTCGGGATTTTACCGGACGGTTCCGGCGGCTCGGACGGGGTGTTTCGCGAATGGTGCGCCTTTGGTCCTCGACCAGCTCAGGACGGCTTCCGTTGGCGGGGAAGGGAAACACCCCCCTTATCGTCTTGTCGCCGGTATTCGACCTGAAACCATACCGTGCGCCCGGCGGTGTCCTCGTAGACGTCCCAGCGGTACGCGAGCGCGTCGACGAGCAGCAGGCCTCGCCCGCTTTCAGCCGTCTCATCCCCTCGGACGTGCGGAACCGTGTCGCCGCCGGCGTCCACGACGTCGACGTGGATGACGTCATGACAGTCGGCGAGGGCCAACGTCACCTTTCCGCCATTTCGCGAGTCGGAATGGACCACGGCGTTCGTGACGACTTCGGACACGAGCAGCGTCACGTCATCCAGGGCCGGGTGGTCGTCGCCGAGTTTCGCCCGCACATACTCGCGCGCCGAGGACACCGACGCGGGATGACCGGCAAGCTCGATGACGCCCAGCAGGCTTCCTATCCTCATGCCCTCGCCTTTTCGCTGACTGGACAATAACGTCTGGTAACTTCGCTTTACCAGCGTGTCAACGGCGGGCTACGATCGGTAGCGCAATTCCCCCACGCTGTGACCACAGCTCACGTAAGCAATTCGGTTAGTCGACCGATACATTGCGCTTATACCTGGGTAGGTGAGATTTGTCCCGACAGGTAGACCCCCACGAATCCCCTCGCGCCATCTTCGCCTTCGAGCTGCGCCGTCACCGCCAGGCGGCGCACCTGACCCAACGTCAGCTCGCAGAGCGCATGGGATTCTCCGACTCCATGGTCAACATGGTCGAGGTCGCCAAGCGCCCCCCGTCCCGCCGCTTCGCCGAACTCTGCGACCAGGTCTTCGGCCTCGACGGCACCATGGCGCGCCTCTACGCCGCCACGACGTGGAACAAGGCGCCCGAATACCTCCGCCCCTGGCTGGAGGAGGAAGACGACGCCACGGGTCTACGAACCTGGCAGCCCGCGATGGTCCCGGGCCTGCTCCAGACGCAGGCTTACGCACGGGAGATCATCGGCACGATCCCGGGCATCACCGAGGAGGAGCTGGAGAAAAGGCTGGTGAACCGCATGCAGCGACAAGCCATCCTGCATCGCGACCGGCCCCCAAGCCTGAACGTGATCATCGATGAGGCTGTGCTCTATCGGGTCATCGGTGACGCCGAGGTTATGCGGGAACAACTGACGCATCTGCTTGAGGTCGCGCGGCATCCCCAGGTGACCATTCAGGTTGTTCCCAGCACGATCCGGGCGCACTGTGGGATGGCAGGCGGCTTCATCATCGCCGAGCGGAACGGGTCCCCCTATGCCGCGTACACGGATGCGCAGCCCTTCGGACGAACCTTCGACGATCGCCGCTTGATCGCAGAGCTGGTCCGTCTATATGACGCGCTCCGGGCAGAGGCCGTGCCGTTCAGCCAGTCCCTCCGACTCATAGAGGAAGCGGTGAACCAAAGTGGCACAAGACCTACAAGGCGCACAGTGGCGTAAGAGCAGCTTCAGCGCCGCCCAAGGCGAGTGCGTCGAGGTAGCGTCAAATCTCCCAGCCCTACGCGCCGTACGGGACAGCAAGAGCCCCACCTTCCCGGCGCTCATAGTGTCCCCGGCGGAGTGGTCGAGGTTCGTGGCCGCCGTAGATGGCGGCCAGATCTGAGCCCCGAACAGAGGGATCGGTGAACTGCGATGACACGAGACCTTCGGGCTGCGCGGTGGCGTAAGAGCGCTTACAGCGCCGATCAGGGTGACTGTGTCGAGGTGGCGTCGAACCTCCTCGGGGTGCGTGCCGTTCGCGACAGCAAGAGTCCGGCCGTTCCGGCGCTGGTCGTGTCGTCCGCCGAGTGGTCGGCTTTCGTGAATGGGATCAAGCGGGTGTGAGCCGAGATCCCGGCCCTCACTATGGTGGGGGCCGGGATTTGTGGCGCCCCGTGGCCGAGAATGCTCCATATGCGGATCTGGTTGAGAGACTACGCGGCGTTCGTACGCGAGAAGCTTCCAGCGGAGACGGCGGAACGACTGATCGAGCTGGCCCGCCCGGCGATCCGGCTCTCCCGGGCGAGTGAAGGCGACGAACCGGTCGGTCGGCTCGGGGGGACGGCCGTCCTGCCGCCGACCATGGAGGTGCCGCCCGGCATGGCGCTCGCCGTCGAACTCGACTGCGCCCGCCTGAACCGCTACGAGGTCGACATCGCGTTACCCGCCGACGGCACGCTGCTGTTCTTCACCGAACTCGAAGGCGACAGGGCGGAGGTCGTCTACCTGCCGGTCGGCACGGCCGTGGTCCCGCGTCCCGCGCCGTACGAACACCCCGAACTGCCGCTGACCGCCTCGACCGTGGCGACCTGGCCGGAAGGGTGCCAGCCGGTCCTGGTGCAGGCCTTCGGCGGCGTCCCCGAGACGTACGAGGCGGTCTGGCACCACGACGACTTCGCCGAGTCGATCGCAAACTACGGACACGACGCCTTCCCGGGCCCCCTGCACCAGGTGGGCGGCTACTCCGTCGCCTTCCAGAACCCGGTCGAGGCCGAGGCGGCCCAGGACGCCGGTGCCGGCTGGTACGGCGACCCCACGTTCTTCGCCGAGGCGAGCCAATGGGTCACCCTGCTGCAACTCGCCGAGGACACCGACGCCGACATGATCTGGGGCGACGGCGCCTTCGCGATCTGGGCCATCCGCGCCGACGCCCTGGCGGCCCGCGACTTCGAGAAGACCTACTTCTACCTCCAGGGCCACTGAACGGCCGGCCCCGGGCACATCAGCACTCGATGACGTTGACGGCCAGGCCGCCTCGGCTGGTTTCCTTGTACTTGTCGAGCATGTCGCGGCCGGTGTCGCGCATGGTCTTGATGGCCTTGTCGAGGGAGACGAAGTGGCGGCCGTCGCCTCGCAGGGCCATGCGGGTGGCGGTGATGGCCTTGATGGAGGCCACCGCGTTGCGTTCGATGCAGGGGATCTGCACCAGGCCGCCGATGGGGTCGCAGGTGAGGCCGAGGTTGTGTTCGATGCCGATCTCGGCGGCGTTCTCGACCTGTTCGGGGGTGCCGCCCAGGGCCTCGGTGAGGCCGGCGGCGGCCATGGAGCAGGCGGAGCCGACCTCGCCCTGGCAGCCGACCTCGGCGCCGGAGATGGAGGCGTTCTCCTTGAACAGGACGCCGATCGCCCCGGCGGTGAGCAGGAAGCGGACGACGCCGTCGTCGTCGGCCTGCGGCACGAAGCGTTCGTAGTACGTCAGCACGGCCGGGATGATGCCCGCCGCGCCGTTGGTGGGGGCGGTGACGATGCGGCCGCCGGCCGCGTTCTCCTCGTTCACGGCCAGGGCGAACAGGGTGACCCAGTCCATGACCTGGAGCGGGTCCTTCTCGGTGCTCTCGCTCTGCAGGCGCCGGTACAGCTTGTTGGCCCGCCGCTTGACCTTCAGGCCGCCCGGCAGCATGCCCTCCTTGGCGGTGCCGCGCCGGACGCACTCGGTCATGACGGCCCAAAGCTCCAGCAGGGCCGACCTGATCTCCTGCTCTGAGCGGCCGAACGCGGTCTCGTTCTGCAGCATGAGGCCGGAGACCGACAGACCGGTCTCCGAGCAACGCGCGAGCAGCTCGGCGGCCGTGGTGAAGGGGTGGGGCAGCTCGGTGTCGTCGGCCTTGATGCGGTCGGCGCCGGTGGCGTTCTCGTCCACGACGAACCCGCCGCCCACCGAGTAGTACACCTTCTCGCGCAGGGGCTCCCCCTCTGCCGACAGCGCGGTGAAGAGCATGCCGTTCGGGTGGTGCGGCAGCGAGACCTTGCGCTCGAAGACCAGGTCGTCCCCGACCTTGAACGGGATCTCCCGCTCGGCGAAGAGCCGCAGCGTGCCGCTCTCGCGCATCGCCGCCAGCCTGCCCTCGACGGCGTCCACGTCGACCAGCTCGGGCTTCTCGCCCGACAGGCCGAGCAGGACGGCCTTGTCGCTGCCGTGCCCCTTGCCGGTCAGCCCCAGCGAGCCGTACAGGATGACCTTGACCCGCGCCGTCTTCTCCAGCAGGCCGTCGTCGCGCAGCCCCCGGGCGAACTTGTGCGCCGCCGCCATCGGCCCGCCGGTGTGCGAGCTGGACGGGCCGATGCCGACCTTGAACAGGTCGAACACGCTGATCGCCATGGACGTCCGCCCTTCTGGGACAGTCTGGACAGTGACAGGCCCGCCCCGGCCGGGACGAGGGGTGGTGACCCGGCCGGGGCGGGCCCAGAGGCCGATCGTTTACGAGGCTGGGGGGTGGACGCCGGAGGGCCTCGGCCGTGGAACCTGGGTCAGGACTCCACCGTGGTGACGGTGGTGTACTCGTCGGCGGTGAGCAGGTCTTCGGGGTCGCCCTCCATGCGGACGCGGAACAGCCAGCCCTCGCCGTAAGGGTCGGAATTGATCAGCGAAGGGTCGTCCACGACGGTGTCGTTGGTCTCGACGACCTCGCCGGTGACCGGCGCGTAGATGTCGCTCACCGACTTGGTCGACTCGACCTCGCCGATGGCGTCACCCGCCTCGATGGTGGCGCCCACCTCGGGCAACTGCACGAACACCACGTCGCCCAGCGACTCGGCGGCGTACGCCGTGATGCCCACGGTCACGGTGAGGCCGTCGTCGAGACCGGCCACCCACTCGTGCTCCTTGGTGTAGCTGAGCTCCTGGGGAATGCTGCTCACATGCTCCTCCGGTAAAAAGGCAGGTCAACCACGTCGACCGGTTCATGGCTACCACGGATGTCGACCGCCAGGCCGTCGGACACGTCGGTGTCCACGTAGGCCATCGCGATCGGCTTGCCGACGGACTGGGAGGGCGCACCGCTGGTGACCTCTCCGACGACGGCGCCGTCACCGAGCACCACGGGGTATCCGTGGCGCGGCACCCGGCGGCCCCGCGCGACCAGGCCGATCAGGCGCCGGCGCGGCGGGACGTCCTTCAACGGCGCGAGCGCCGCGCGACCGACGAAGTCGCCCGGCTTGCCGAACTTGACGACGCGGCCGAGGCCGGCGTCGAAGGGGGTGAGGCCCGCGTTCAGCTCGTTGCCGTACAACGGCATGCCGGCCTCCAGGCGGAGCGTGTCGCGGGCCGACAGGCCCGCGGGGCGCAGGCCGAAGGCGTCGCCCGCCTTGGCCAGCTCCTGCCACAGCGGGACGGCGTCGGCGGCGGCGACGAACAGCTCGAAGCCGTCCTCGCCGGTGTAGCCGGTGCGGGCGATGAACGCCTCGGCCCCGGCGACGGTGCCCGGCACGCCGGCGTAGTACTTCAGCGCGGGCAGATCGGCGTCGGTGAGCGTGCTGAGGATCTCCAGGGCGCGCGGCCCCTGGACCGCGACCAGCGCGTACGCGTCGGACTGGTCGTCGACCTCGGCGTCGAAGCCCTCGGCGCGCTCGGCCAGCTCGTCCGCCACGCGCGCGTAGTTGGAGGCGTTGGCCACGACGAGGAACCGGTCGTCGCCCTGCCGGTAGACGATCAGGTCGTCCAGCACCCCGCCGTCGGCGGCGCAGATCATCGTGTAGCGGGCGCGGCCGGTCTCCAGCGCGGACAGGTGGCCGACGAGCGCGTAGTCGAGCGCCTCGCCCGCCTGGGGCCCGGTGACGAAGATCTCGCCCATGTGGGACAGGTCGAACAGCCCGGCCGCCGTGCGCACCGCGTTGTGCTCGGCGGACTCGCTGCCGTAGCGCAACGGCATCAGCCAGCCGGCGAAGTCGGTGAGCGTGGCGCCGAGGCTCTCGTGAACCTCGCGGAGCGGTGTGGATCTGGACATGATTCGCACCTCAGGCAGGGTTGGATGACTGCATCCTCCCCCTCTGTCATCGGTGCCTGAGAGTTTCGCCCGAGTTTTACCGGACTTTCACCTTCGGCGAGGCGCCATCGAGGCGGCCTGCTTTCCAGAGAGCACCTGGCCCGAGCGGTCCTTTGCCTTGTGAGGTTCGTGGGGAGGACTTGCTCCTTCAGGGTTCCTGACCGGCTGTCAGGACGCTCTCCCGCACGGGATCATCGGTGTTCTGGGCTCACCATACCAACAGGACGGCCCGAGGTCGCGGCGGCGACCAGCGCCTCGAACAGGTGGCCGTCCCGCCCGGTCTCGGGATGCCACTGCACGCCCAGCGTGAGCGGAAGGCCGGGCAGCTCCACGGCCTCCACGGTGCCGTCCTCGGCGGTGGCGCACACCGCGAGCCCGGCGCCGAGCCGGTCGGCGGCCTGGTGGTGGTAGTGCGCCGTCTCGGCGGTGTGGCCGCCCAGCACGGCTGCCAGCCGGCTCCCGGGCGCCACCCGCACGGGCAGGTGGCCGAACTCACCCGGCGCGGGGGCATGGCCGGAGTGGCCGACCACGTCGGGCACGTGCTGGTGCAGGCTGCCGCCGAGCAGCACGTTCAGCACCTGCATGCCCCGGCAGATGCCCAGGAACGGCAGCCCGGCCTCCAGCGCGGCGGCGGCCAGGGCGAACTCCGCCTCGTCGCGGAACGGGCGGACGAAGCCGGTGCGCTCGTGCGCGGCGTGCCCGTACCTGGCCGGGTCGACGTCGCCGCCGCCGGCGATGATCAGGCCGTCCAGCCGGCCGGCCAGCTCGGCCGGGGCGCCGGCGGGCGGCAGGATGACCGGCTGCCCGCCCGCGCGGGCGACGTGCTCCACGTAGGCGTACGGCAGCAGCGCGGCCGGCGTCCGCCACACCGTGTAGGAGGCGGGCTCGACGTAGCAGGTGATGCCGATGACCGGCCGCGAGGCGCCCACGTCTACACCGGGGTGACGTACGCGCCGGAGATGCCGCCGTCCACCAGGAACTCCGCGCCGGTGATGAAGCTGGCGTCGTCGGAGGCCAGGAACGCCACCGCGGCGGCGATCTCGGACGCCTCGGCGAACCGGCCGGCCGGGATGTGCACCAGGCGGCGCGCGGCCCGCTCGGGGTCCTTGGCGAAAAGCTCCTGGAGCAGCGGCGTGTTGACCGGCCCCGGGCACAGCGCGTTGACCCGGATGCCCTCCCGGGCGAACTGGACGCCCAGCTCGCGCGACATGGCCAGCACCCCGCCCTTGGAGGCGGTGTAGGAGATCTGCGAGGTGGCCGAGCCCATCACCGCCACGAACGACGCGGTGTTGATGATCGACCCCTTGCCCTGGCGCCGCATGTACGGGATGGCGTGCTTGCAGCACAGGTACACGCTGGTCAGGTTGACCTCCTGCACCCGCCGCCACGCCTCGATGCCGGTGGACAGGATGGAGTCGTCCTCGGGCGGCGAGATCCCGGCGTTGTTGAAGGCGATGTCGACGCTGCCGTAGGTCTCGAAGGCCGTCTCGAACATGCGGCTGACGTCCTCCTCGCTGGTGACGTCGGCGCGGACGAAGACGCCGCCCACCTCTTCGGCCGCCTTGGCGCCGCCCTCCTCGTCGAGGTCGGCGCACACGACCTTCGCGCCCTCCTCGGCGAAGCGGCGGGCGGTGGCGAGGCCGATGCCGCCCGCCGCCCCGGTGATCACCGCGACGCGGTCTAGCAGGCGTTGCATGTCGGAGGAACCCCCTGGTGCTCGTGGACGGTGTGACGGGCCGCACCGGCCCGGTCAGTGGGCGATGAAGACGTTCTTGGTGTCGGTGAAGGCCGCCAGCGCGTCCGGCCCGAGCTCGCGGCCGAGGCCCGACTGCTTCACGCCGCCGAACGGCGTCCAGTAGCGCACCGAGGAGTGCGAGTTGACCGACAGGTTGCCCGCCTCGACCGCGCGTGCCATGCGCAGCGCGCGGCCCACGTCGCGCGTCCAGATGGAGCCCGACAGGCCGTACTCGGTGTTGTTGGCGATCTCGACGGCCTCCGCCTCGCCGGAGAAGGGCACCACGCCGACCACCGGGCCGAAGATCTCCTCGGTGAACGCGCGGTCGTCGAGCGACTCGTGGGTCAGCACCGTCGGCGGGAACCAGAAGCCCCTGCCGGACGGGCACGCGCCCTGGAAGTACGGGACGCCGGTGACGTAGGACGCCACCCGCTCGCGGTGCTCGGCGCTGATCAGCGGGCCCATGTCTGTGCCGGGCGCCAGCGGGTCGCCCACGGTGACGTCCGCGACGGCCTCGCGCAGCCGGTCGAGGAACTCCTCGTACACGGGGCGCTCGACCAGGATGCGCGAGCGGGCGCAGCAGTCCTGGCCGCTGTTGTCGAACACCGCCGAGGGGGCGGTGGCCGCCGCCCGTTCGAGGTCGGCGTCGGCGAAGACGATGTTGGCGCTCTTGCCGCCGAGCTCCAGCGTGACCCGCTTGACCGTCGCGGCCGCGCGGGCGGCGACCAGGCGGCCGACGTCCGTGGACCCGGTGAACACGATCTTCCGCACGGCGGGGTGCTCGACCAGCCGCGCCCCCGCGACCTCCCCGGCGCCGGGCAGCACCTGGAGCACCCCTTGGGGCAGCCCCGCCTCCAACGCCAGCTCGGCGAGCCGCAGGGCGGTGAGCGGCGTCCACTCGGCCGGCTTGACGATGACGGTGTTGCCCGCCGCCAGCGCCGGCGCCGCGCCCCACATCATGACGACCATGGGGAAGTTCCACGGCACGATCACCCCGACGACGCCGAGCGGCTCGGCGAACGTGAGGTTCACCCCGCCCGGCACCGGGATCTGCCTGCCGTGCTCGCGCTCGGGCGCGCCCGCGTAGTAGTGCAGCACGTCGCGGACGTTGCCGGCCTCCCAGGCGGCGTTGCCGGCCGTGTGCCCGGCGTTCGCGGTCTCCAGGGCGGCCAGCTCCTCGCCGTGCCGCTCGACCAGGTCGGCGAACCGCCGCAGCAGGCGGGCGCGGTCGCCGGGGGCGACCTCGCGCCAGGCGGGGAACGCCCGGCGCGCCCGCTCAACCGCGCGGTCGGTCTCGGCCACGTCGGCGAGCTCGACGTCGGCGAGCACCTCTTCGGTGGCCGGGTTGATGATCTTCATGCTCACATCCGCTCGAATCCGCGCAACAGCTCCCAGTCGGTGACCGCCGCGTCGAAGGCGGCCAGCTCGACCCGCGCGTTGTTCGCGTAGTGCTCGACGACCTCCTCGCCCAGCGCCGCCTTCGCGAGCTTGGAGCCCTCCCAGAGGGCGAGCGCGTCGCGAAGCGTGGCCGGCACGGTGCCGGCGCCGGAGGAGTAGGCGTTGCCGGTGTACGGCTCCTCCAGCGGCAGCTCGTTCTCGATGCCGTGCAGCCCGGCGGCGATCAGCCCGGCGACCGCGAGGTAGGGATTGACGTCGCCGCCCGGCACCCGGTTCTCCACGCGCAGCGAGGGCCCGTGCCCGACCAGCCGCAGCGAGCACGTGCGGTTGTCCACGCCCCACTTGACCGCCGTCGGGGCGAAGCTGCCGGGGACGTACCGCTTGTAGGAGTTGACGTTCGGCGCGTAGAGCAGCGTGAACTCCCGCATCGCGGCGAGCTGGCCGGCGATGAAGTGCTCCCCGGTCTTGGACAGGCCGCGCGGCCCGTCGCCGGCCATCACCATGCCCTCGCCGTCGGCCGTGCGCAGCGAGATGTGGATGTGGCAGGAGTTGCCCTCGCGGTGGTTCGGCTTGGCCATGAAGGTGATCGCCCTGCCCTCCTGGGCGGCGATCTCCTTGGCGCCGTTCTTGTAGATCGAGTGGTTGTCGCAGGTGGCGAGAGCCTCGGCGAACCGGAAGGCGATCTCGTGCTGCCCGAGGTTGCACTCGCCCTTGGCCGACTCGACGTACATGCCGGCCCCCTCCATGCCCAGGCGGATGCGGCGCAGCAGCGGCTCTACCCGGGCGCCGCCGAGCAGCGAGTAGTCGACGTTGTACTGGTTGGCCGGGGTCAGGTCGCGGTAGCCGCTCGCCCAGGCGCTCTCGTAGCTGGTGTCGTAGAGGACGAACTCCAGCTCGGTGCCGACGTACGCCGCCCAGCCGCGTTCGGCGAGGCGGGAGATCTGCCCGCGCAGGATCTGGCGCGGCGAGGCCACGACGTCGGAGCCGTCCTCCCACAGGACGTCCGCCATGACCAGCGCGGCCCCGTCCTGCCAGGGCACCCGCCGCAGCGTCGGCAGATCGGGCTTCATGACGAAGTCGCCGTACCCGCGCTCCCACGACGACATGCCGTAACCCTCGACGGTGTTCATGTCGACGTCCACGGCGAGCAGGTAGTTGCACCCCTCGGCGGCGTGGCCGAGCACCTCCTCCAGGAAGTACCGGGCGGACAGGCGCTTGCCCTGCAGGCGGCCCTGCATGTCGACGATCGCCAGGATCACCGTGTCGATCCGCCCGGCGGACACGTCTTCGCGCAGTTGGTCGACGGTGAGCACGGCGCTCCCTTCGCTAAAAGTCTGGAAACAGACCATTGGAGGCATGCAAGCACCAGCGCCGGTCCGCCGTCAACGGCCGTGGGCCCTCCGGCGGCGAAAGGACTAATCTTGCACCATTGAGGCGGGCAGAGGGAGGACACGATGGGCGCGCCGCAGCTCGTCGCGCTCCTGCGCCCCGTGCGGGCGGGCAACGCCTTCGAGGAGACGGTGGAGCGGCTCCTGCAGGCCATCAAGCTGGGCGTGGTCGCCCCCGGCGCCAAGCTCCCGCCCGAGCGCGAACTGGCCGCCCAGCTCGGCATCAGCCGGGTCACCCTGCGCGAGGCCATCGGCTCCCTGCGGGACGCCGGGTACCTCGACGTGCGGCGCGGCCGTTACGGCGGGGCGTTCGTGGTCTACGAACCGCCGCTGCCGCGCCACGGCGACCTGCGCAGGGCCGTCGCCGAGATGGGGCCGGGCGAGCTGGCCGACGCCCTCACCTTCCGCATGGCGATCGAGTGCGGCGCCGCCCAGGTGCTGGCCTCCACACCGCTGACCGACGAGCAGAGCGCCCTCCTGCGACGCCGCCTCACCGACGTCAACCAGGCCGAGCCGGCCGACTACCGGCGCCTGGACACCGCCTTCCACCTGTCGATCGCCGAGCTGACCGGGTCGAGCCTGCTCGCCACCGCGAGCGCCGACGCGCGGCTGCGGGTCACCGACCTGCTCAACGCCATCCCGGTGCTGGGCCCCAACATCGACCACTCCGCCGCCCAGCACGAGGCGATGGCCGAGGCGATCCTCTCGGGCGACCCGGAGGCCGCAAGGCGGGCCGTCGTCGAGCACCTGGAGGGCACCGCCGCGCTGCTGCGCGCGTTCCTCGCCTGAGCCGTGCACGCCCGGCGCGCCGTAGCATCGGAAGCGGGGGATGCCTGTGGGTATATGGGTCCAAGAGCGGATCATCGACAGCGGACGCCTGCCGCTGTTCTGTTTCCTGGTCGCGCTGATCGTGACGTTCCTGTTCACGCGCCTGAACGTGCGCCTGATCCGGGCCAAGGTCGGCTGGTTCAGGAACGTCAACGTCGGCGACGTGCACATTCACCACGTGGTCTTCGGCGTGGTGCTCATGCTCATGAGCGGGGTCGCCGGGCTGGTGGTCAACGGGATCTCCGCCGACGGGTACGCGCTGAGCGCGGCCGTGTTCGGCGTCGGCGCCGCCCTGGTGCTCGACGAGTTCGCGCTGCTGCTGCACCTACGGGACGTCTACTGGTCCGAGGAGGGACGCACCTCGGTCGACGCCGTGTTCGTGGCCATCGCGGTCACGATGCTGCTGCTCATCGGGCTGCGCCCGTTCAGCTGGGAGATCCCCGGCGTGCAAGACAGCGGGTGGTGGGCGCCGCTCCTGCTGATCGCGAACCTGCTGCTCGCGGTGATCACCCTGCTGAAGGGCAAGATCTGGACCGGCCTGGCGGGCCTGTTCGCGCCCTTCCTGCTCATCGTCGGCGCCGTGCGGCTGGCCCGCCCCGGGTCGCCGTGGGCGCACTGGCTCTTCGCGCCCGGCGCGCGGCGCCCGCGACCCGACAAGATGGCCAGGGCCCTGCACCGGGAGATCCGCTGGCGCCGCCCGGTGATCCGGGTCAAGATCGCCGTCCAGGAGTTCGTCTCCGGCCGCCACGACCTGCCGTCCGTCTGGAACACCGGCGAGCGCCTCGCCCAGCGCGCCAAGCGCGTCGCCCGCGCCGAGCCCGACAGGGGCCGCCGGACCCGCAGGAACCGCCGCGCCGACGTCCACGCGGAGCCGGACACCGGCCGCAGGAGCCGCGCCACGGACGCCCGCCACGAGCCGGCGCTCCAGCCGCCCCAGGAGGCCCGCCATGAGCCGGCGCTCCCCCCTGCCCCGGACGCCACCGAGGCCCCGCCCGGACGGCCGCGCTGACCTGCGTTGATCCCTAATGAAGCATGTTTCGCGTTCTGCGGGGGAGTGTGCGGGAGCGAACCTGATCAGCTCCTGGAAGGAACGATCGAGATGAGCCTGGTCGACAAACTGAAGTTCCGGATGCTCAAGGCCCGCGCCAAGCAGCGCCTGGGCGCGACCACCGGCAACCGCACCATGGCCGCCGAGGCGCGCACCGAGGAGGCCGAGGCCCGGCTGCTGGCGACCAAGGACAAGATCATGGAGACCGCCGACGAGATCCGCCGCGACTACAAGGTCCGCCGCTGAGCCCACTTCTGGAGCGGTGGCCCGGTCGCGCGCTCCTAGGGCGGCGGCCGCGTCGCGCACCCCTCGGGCGGCAGCCACGTCGCGGCGGCTCGGCTCCCCGATGACGGGGAGCCGCCGTCGTACGACCCCCGCCGCCGTGGCCGCCGAGGGCGTACCCCGCGGTCACAGGGCGCCGGCGAGGCTGCGTACGGCCAGGCCGGTGCCGAGTACGACGACCATGGTGGCGGTTCCCACCGGGGCGAGCCCGGAGACGCGGGCGGCCAGGCCCCGTCGAGTGAGGGCGAGTCGGTCCAGGCGGGCCGCGAGCTTCACCAGCAGCAGGCCGGTCGCGGTCAGGGTGGCGGCCATGCCGACCCCGTAGGCCGCGACCAGGGCCACGCCGAACCACGTACGGCCGAGGGCCGCCGCGCCGAGCAGCACGATCAGCGCCGACGGGCTCGGCACCAGGCCACCGGCCACCCCGAGCCCGACCAGCCCCGCCCGGCCCGGAGCCCCGTGTCCGTGTCCGTGCCCATGGCCCGCGGTCAGGTGGCCGTGTCCGTTCCCGCGTCCATCTCCCCGCCCGATCCCGTGGCCGTGCCCGTGGACCCAGGTCGCGTGGCCGGGCTCATGACTCCCGGTCAGGTGTCCGTGTCCGTGGCCGTGGGCGGCTTCGCCGGGGGGTCGGTGGCGGGTGCGTATGGCCGTCCACAGGAGGCGGGTTCCCAGTAGGACGATGAGCAGGCCGCTGGCCAGGCCCAGCCAGGCGAGGACCGACTCTCCCGCCACCGTCGAGAACGCGCTGATCAGCAGGCCCACCGCCAGGACCCCGGCGGTGTGGGTCGCCGTGACGGTGGCGCCCACCACCACCGCGTCACGCGGGCGGCCCCGGCGGCCGGCCAGGTAGGCGGCCATGACGGTCTTGCCGTGCCCGGGGATGAGCGCGTGCCCGGCGCCGAGCACAACGGCGAGCAGCACCGCCAGCAGGCCGAGCGGCACGGTGAGCGAGGAGCCTCCGATCAGGCCGGTGAAGGTGCGGTCGACCGCGCCGAGCGCCTCGCCGATCGGCCCGCCGATGCCCAGGGCGGGCAGGGATGGGGCACGCTCGGCGGTGGCGCCCGCTCCGGCCCCGGCCACGCGCAACGTCGCCGAGCGCTGGTCGAGCGGGTCGGCGAGCAGGTCGTCGGGGTAGGAGCGCAGCTCGCGGCTCACGCTCCGCTCCGCTATGCCGGACGGCGCCAGCCGCACCCCCTCGCCGATCGCCGTGATCTCGCGCCAGCCGATGCGGTCGGGCAGGAAGCCGTCAGAGAACACGATGGTGGAGGAGACCGTCGCCGGAGCCGACAGCGCGCACGTCAGGCGGCCGGTGCTGAGCCCGCCCTGCCCGGGGACGCGGTCGAAGGAGGCGGCGTCCACCCGCCAGGGGACGGGCCTGCCGTCCACGGCGAGCCGCTGCACCCGCGCCAGCGCGCCGCACGTGGCGGCGGCGTACGCGGCCCGTTCCCCGGGCGAGGCGTCGCCGGACCGGTCGGTGTCGACGCCGGCCTCTCCCTGGAGGGTCGGCAGCTCGGCGTAGTCGACGACCGCCGTGTTGCGGATCTCGCCCGGCAGCACCCGCAGGCCGTTGTAGTGGTTGACGGTGAAGTTGCCCAGCGGATGGGCCACGACGGCGGGGCCGTGGTTGACGGTCAGGCCGCTCAGCGGGTGGGCCGGGACGGCGGGGGCGTGGTTGACGGTCAGGCTGCTCAGTGGCTGGGCCGGGACGGCGGGGGCGTGGTTGACGGTCAGGCCGCTCAGCGGGTGGGCCGGGACGGCGGGGGCGTGGTTGGCGGCGAGGCCGGTCAGGGGGTGGGCCGCCATCAGGGCGGCCAGTGCTAGGGCGATCATGACATCCTCGCGAGGGCGGGCAGCGACGGGTCGAAGCGCGGGTTGTACCGTTCGGCGAGGGCCGACGAGCGGGCGGGGTCTCTTCCCAGCGCCTTCTCGATCGCCGCGCGGTGGTGCAGGAACAGGGCGTTGCGCCATCCGCTCGCGGTGGCCTCCCGCGCGTGGCCGAGAGCCCGGCGCGACTCGCCCGCCTTGTGCAGGGCCCAGGCCAGGGCGTCCGCCGCCACCGCGTTCGGGTTGCGCGCGTACTCGGCCTCGGCGTGCCGTACGGCCTCGGCCGGTGAACCGTGGTCGGCCTCGAACTCCGCCCACGTGAGATCGTCGCGGACGCCGGCGGCGGCCATGAGCGACTTCTGCGCCGCCAGCAGCGACCACTGCGGGCCCGGGTCGCGGCCCAGCTTCACCAGCACCTCGCCGTACTCCACGACGTACTGGGCGAGCGGCAGCCGGGCCACGACGGCGGCGTAGCCGTCGACGGCCTGGCCGAGGCGGCCGTCGAAGGCGGCGACGCGGGCCTGCCCCGCGAGGGCGGGGAGGTACCCGGGCGAGGAGGCCAGCGCCTCGGCGTACCGGCGGCCCGCGCCTTGGAGGTCGCCCGAGCGCAGCGCCAGCTCGCCGAGGCGGTACCGGCAGTGGGCGACGTCGTCGGCGGTGAAGGCGTCGCCGAGCGCCGCCTCCAGCATCCTGACGGCCTCGGCATGGTCGCCGCGCAGCTCGGCGTCGTAGGAGGCGCGGGTGAAGGACGCGACGCCGGGCCGCAGCTCCACCATGCGCCGGACGGCGTTCCCCGCCCGGCGCAGGTCGCCGAGCTGGGTGTGCGCGTCGGCGAGCACGCCGTACGCGGCGGCCCCGTGCGGGTTGGCGGACACCGCCAGCCGTGCCAGCCGCACCGCCTCGGCGAACTCGTGACGCCCGGCGGCGAGCGCGGCCCGGCCGGTGAGGACCGCGGGATCGGCCGGGGCCAGCCTCGCGGCCCGTTCGAGGGCCTCGCCGGCCTTGGCGTAGTAGGAGGGGTCGGCGGTGATCCTGGCCTGTTCGACGTACGCCGTCCCGAGGGATGCCCAGGCCAGATGGTCTTTCGGCAGCCGCCTCAGCCGCGCCTGCAGGGCCTTGGCCGAGCGAGACGGGTCCGACGAGAGGCGCCCCTCCCCGTGCGAGACGGCGGAGGCGGGGCCGGAGAGGGAGGCGGCGGGGCGCGGCGCGGGCGGCGTCAGCAGGGTGGCGCCCGCCGTCACCGCCAGCGCGACGCCCAGGGCGCCCGAGGCGATGACGGCCGCTTTGCGTGCGCTGCCGCGAAGGCGTGCGGGGTCGGACATGGTGCGTCTCCTGGTGGTTTCCCGGACATCGAGGGGTGGCGCCGGAGCGGCGCGGGCGCCGGCTGCCGCCCCTGGCGAGGCGGGGCCCGCCGGTTCTGGTCCATGGCGGTGGCGTGGGGCGTGGTGCCTGCCCTTGGGAGGGCGGGAGGCGGTGGGGGCCCGCCGGTTCTGGTCGACGGCGGTGGTGCGCTTGGTGCCCGCCCCTGGGAGGTCGGGCACCGGTGGGGGGCCCGCCAGGTCCGGCTGGCGGCCGTGGTGCGGGGCGCGGCCCCCGCCCTTGGGGGGGCGGGAGCCGGGCCGGGGGCCGTCAGTTCTGGTTGACGGCGGCGGCGCTGGGCAGCGGGATGTACGGGAACCGTGTCTGGAACGGCTTGTCGTTCGCGTCGACCTTGTCACCGGCGGCGAGCGCCTGGACGAGCTTGCCGGTCTGGGCGGCGCCCGCCACGGCCTGCAGCGAGATGTCGACCACGTCGTCGGTGAGGCGGCGGCCGTTCGGGAAGCCCTGCGGGTCGCCCCCGAGCACGCCGAGCCGGTCGGGGCTCGCCGCGGGCGGGATCGCCATGTTGAGCCGCAGCATCTCCGAGGGCCGGAACGACTTGGCGTCGACGTCCTTGTTGAGGATCTGCGAGTTCAGGTCGGCCTTGATGGGGCCGTTGGCCTTGGCGATGCCGGTGAGGAAGATCTCGACCAGGTCGGCGCGGGGCGTCTTGGGCGCGGGGATCTTGTAGATGCCCTCGAGCAGCCTGGGCAGCTCGGGGTTGGTCACACGCTTGACGACGGCCGGGATTCCGGCGTCCTTGTCGGGGCTGAGGGAGTTGAAGGTGTCCTTGAGCGCGGCGGGCACGACAACCTCGTTGACCAGCGGGTTGCCCAGGCGCGACACCTGGCGGTAGCCGCTCGGGCTCCACTTGTCGGTGGTGGCCCAGACGCCGACGACCGGGTTCCGCCCGGGGTCCGATTTGAGCGCGAGGTCCGCCTTGGGCACCTGCACCGCGAGGCTGTGCACGTTGTAGCCCTTGGTGGTGTCCTGGCCGACCTGCGACAGGTCGCCGCCGTACAGCAGGTCGAACACCCGCAGGTCCAGGAAGAAGGCCTCGTCGGCCTGGCCGGCGAAGGCCTGGCCGCCGCGCGGGAGCTTCTCCAGCGACTGGGCGCGGAGCGTGGCGTAGTCGGGCATCGAGGCGGCGCCGACGTTGCTCGGCGCGACGACGCCGTTCTTGACCAGGGTGGTCCAGCCGTTCTTCTCGTCGTACTTCTTGAGCGTGTAGCGCTGGCGGAACAGCAGGTTCTCGTCGCCGAGGGAGGTGACGGGGCCGTTGTTGTACAGGAAGGTGGAGGTGCCGCGCTTGTCCTGGTCGCGGAAGGTCCACTGGTAGACGACGTCGGGCTTGGCGTTGCCGTCGTTGTCGATCTTGATGTTGTACCGCGACCTGGTGTCGAACGTGTAGAAGTTCGGCCCGCCGACCGGCTCCTCGAACGGGATCCAGTTGGCCATGAGCGTGACGGTGTCCGGCTTGTCGGGGCTGACGAACGCGTAGACGTCGGTGTTGTCGTTACGCGGGTCGCCCGCGATCATCGGCGCCTCCCGGTGCGAGGAGGCTGTGCCCGTGTCGGGGCGGAGCAAGGCGAGTGATGAGACGGACAGCGCCCCCGCGACCGCCAGTGCGGTCAAAGCTCGCCGGTTGATCCGGAGCTCCATGTCGTTCGGTCCTCTCGGCCCCCGGTCGCCATGCGCGACCGGTCGTCGTCTGGTGGGAGAGGTCCGGCCGGGATCCTCACCATCCATACGGAGCCGTGAGACGAGCGGATTGGCCGCGTTTCCAGGGACGGCGAAGGTTTCCCGGAGCGGCCGAGCGGACGGCGGAGCCGGCCCGCCGGCTCGGCGGGGCTAGCCCTGCCGGCCGGCGGCTAGGAGCTGGGTGGCGGCCAGCTCGCGATACAGGCCGTCTTGGGAGACCAGCTCGGCGTGGGTCCCGGCGGCGCGCACGCGGCCGGCGTCCAGGACGACGATCTGGTCGGCGGTGGTGACGGTGGACAGGCGGTGCGCGATGACCAGCACCGTCGTGACGCCGGCGACCTCGGCGACCACGTCGCGCAGCCGCATCTCGTTGACCGCGTCGAGCTGGGAGGTCGCCTCGTCCAGCAGGAGCAGGCGCGGCCTGCGCAGCAGGGCCCGGGCGATGGCGACCCGCTGCCGCTCGCCGCCCGACAGCATCTGCCCGCGGTGGCCCACCGGCGTCTCCAGGCCGTCGGGCAGCCGCGACACCAGCTCCTCCAGCCGAGTGCGGCCCAGCACCTCGGCCACCTCGGCGTCGGTGGCGTCGGGCGCGCCGAACACGAGGTTCTCCCGCAGGGTGCCCGACAGCACGGGCGCGTCCTGCTCCACGTAGCCGAGGGAGGAGCGCCACGCCGCCAGGGGCAGGTCGCGCACGTCGTGGCCGTCGGCGGTGATGACCCCCGCGTCGGGCTCGTAGAACCGCTCCAGCAGCGCGAAGACGGTCGACTTGCCCGCACCGGACGGCCCGACGAGCGCCGTCATGCCGCCGGCCCGGAGCTCGAACGACACGCCGTCGAGCGCGCGCGGCCGGTCGTCCCCGTACCGGAAGGCGATGTCCGTGAGCGTCACCGACGCCGGCCCGTCCCCGATCGACGCCGGGGACGTCCCGGCGCTCACGCGGAGCGAGGTAGCGACGGCCGGGGCCGTGCCAGGTGCCGTAGCGTCGGCCGAGGCGGGCGTGACGGTGGCCGCCGTCCCGTCGGGGCTCGGCTCCGCCGCGGCGCCGGCCAGGGTGGGCGCGGGCACCGGCGCGGTCCCGTCCGGGGCCGGGGCCGCCGGGTCGGCGGGGTCGGACGGTTCCGCGGGCAGGTCCTCGACCTCGCGCAGGCGGGGGATGACGGCGAGGCCCGCCTGCAGCTGGATGGCCGCCTGGACGAGCTGGGAGATCGGCCCCATCAGGTAGAAGAGGTACAGCAGGAACGCGATCAGCGAGGACACCGGCAGGTCGCCGGCCGCCACCCGCACGCCGCCCACGCCCAGCACCGCGAGGAACGCGAGCTGCACGGCCAGCCACGTCGACGTCCCGGCGGCCGCGCTCCATCCGGCCGCGGTGAGCCCGCGCCGCCAGGCGGTGACCGCCGCCCGCTCCACCGCCTCGGTCTCGCGCCTCTCGGCGCCGGACGCCTTCACCGTGCGGAACGCCTGGAGCGAGCGGTCGAGGGTCGCGCCCATCTCACCCAGGGCGACCTGCGCCTGGTTGGTCGCGGCGCGGATGCGCGGCAGGATGACGAAGTTGATCACGGCGACCGTCACGAGCACGCCCATGGTGGTGGCGAGCAGGACCGCGTCCACGAACGCCATCAGCGCCAGGCATCCGATGAGCGTGAACACGCCGGTGACGCCCCCGGTGAGGCCGGAGCTGCACACGGCGCTCAGCAGCGTCGTGTCTGCGGTGACCCGGGACTGCAGGTCGCCGGGCTGCAGCCGGTCGACGTCGGGCACCCGCAGGCGCAGCATCCGCCTGACCAGGCGCAGGCGGGCGTTCAGCACGATGCTCTCGGCGGTGCGCTCCAGCACGTACCCGCCCAGGGCGGAGACGACGGCGCCGAGCAGGATGAGCACGCTCAGGGTGAGCACGGGGCCGGTCAGCGACACCTCGCCGCCGAACGCGTCGATCACGCTCTTGGCGAGGAGGGGCGTGGCCAGGCCGGCGAGGCTGCCCGCCAGCCCGAGCGCTCCTCCGAGGACCAGGGTCCACCGGTGGGGGCGGACGTGGGACAGCAGCAGACGCCAGGACGCGGCGCGTGAAGAGGTGGGGGCCGTCACGAACGGAGCAACGCGAGACGCGTAGTGTCGCGTTCCCGCCATTCCATCACGTACCGGACTCTATCCCTGAATGACATCATTCGCTGGGGCGGATTCCCCTGCCGGGCGGGATGAAGCGCGGCGGTCGCGACGTTGTGCACGCGGGGGATCGGACCCGGGGGCGGGAGGCGGAAGTGGCGGAAGGGCTCGAACGGCTGCTCCAGGGGAAGCGGTTGTCACCGGTCCAGCAACGCATCGCGCAGTACGTGGACGAGCACCTCCCGGAGGCGATCTTCCTGTCCAGCGTCGAGCTGGCCGTGCGCGCCGGGGTGAGCCAGCCGTCGGTCACCCGGTTCGCGATGGCGCTGGGCTTCGCCGGCTACCCGGAGCTGCGCCAGGCGCTCCGCCCGCTCGTGGTCGGCCGTGACGGCTCCCCGTCGGGGCAGGGCGCGGACGGGGCCGAGGGGCGGCACGACCCGGTCGCGCACCCTCAGGGGCGGCTCGACGGAGAGCGCGATCGGGGGACGGCGTACGGCCCGCCCGGCGACGCGGCGGAGGCGTCCGGGGGGCCGCTGTGCGCGGCGATCGACCACGAGATCCGCTCCCTCACCGTCATCCGCGACCACCTCGCCCGCGACGCGCACCCCGACGGCAGCGGCTCGCGGGGGCAGGACGGCGCGGGGCAGGACGCGCCGGACGACGGCGGGCTGGCCGCGCGGATCGCCGGGCTGGGCACCGCGCTGGCGGGATGCGAGCCGTTACCCGTGCTGGGCCTGCGCGAGGCGTCGGGCCCGGTGACGACCTTCGCCTACTACGCCCGGCGCATCCACCCGGACGTGCGCCCGCTGGTCCACGGCGGCTCGGAGCTGGCCGACGGCCTGCACGCCGCCCGCAGGGCCGGCGCGGAGTGGCTGCTCGCCGTCGTCCTGCCGCGCTACCCGGCGGAGGCGGTCCACGCCCTGCAGTACGCCGCCAAGCTGGGCTTCCGCACGGCGGCCATCGCCGACCGTGCGGACGTCCCCTTCCCCTGTGACGTGGTGCTGCCGGCGCCGGTGCGGCGCGGCCCGGTGTTCGACTCCCACGCCGCCCCGCTGGCCCTGGCCATGGCCCTGCTGGAGGCCATGGCCGCGGCGACGCCGCTGCGCACCAAGGCCCGCATCCAGGAGCACGAGCGCATGGCCGACGAGACGGGCGTGTTCCTCCCGTCCTGACCGGACGAGGCGGCGCGGTCCGGCGTCGCGAAGGGCGGGGCCCGACCCGTGCGGCCGCCGTGGCGGGCGGGTGACGGGGTCGCCGCTAGGGTGATCACATGGCTGAACGACCCATCGCGCTGATCACCGGAGGCTCTCGGGGTGTGGGGGCGGCGATCGCCCGGGCCCTCGCGCCGACACACGACCTCCTGCTCGGCGGTCGCGAGAGCACCACGTTGCTGCACATCTGCGATGAGCTCGGCGCCCGCCCGTGGCCCGTCGAGCTCACCGACGAACGCGCCGTCGCCGAGGCCGTCGCCGGCGTCGAGCGGCTCGACGTGCTCGTGCACAGCGCCGGCGTGACGCGGCTCGGCTCGGTCGCCGACCTCACGCCGCAGGTGTGGCGCGAGGTGCTGGAGGTCAACGTCACCGCGGTGGCCGGCCTGACCCGCCTGCTCCTGCCCGCGCTCAGGGCCGCGCGCGGCCACGTCGTCATGATCAACTCTGGTGCGGGGCTGCGCGCCAACCCCACCTGGGGCGCCTACGCGGCGAGCAAGTTCGCGCTGCGCGCCCTCGCCGACGCCCTGCGCCTGGAGGAGCAGGGCAACGGCCTGCGCGTCACCACGATCTACACCGGCCGCGTCGACACCGACATGCAGAGGGAGGTGCGCGCGAGCGAGGGCGGCCCCTACGAGCCCGAGAAGTACCTCGTCCCGGCCTCGGTGGCGGGCACCGTTCTGGCCGCCGTCACCGCGAGCCCGGACGCCCACATCACCGAGATCACGGTGCGGCCGGCCGAGGGTCCCGTCAACTGATCGGCCCCCCGCGTCCGCTTATGCGCCTCAGTCGTTACCCGCCTATTTCCGGCTCATCTCCGCACGTCGGACGGGGTTCTCCTCCTTGAGGAGGATGGCTGAAACCATTCTCTGGTCCTATCCCTTTAGGGAATCTTTGCCCTGGACTGAACGTTGGTGAGGGAAAGAGGGGGAGAGAACGCTGACCGGTCCCGAGAGGGCCCGGAATGGCGGGCTCCACCCGCACGTGAGGGCGGGCGCGGCGAGACGAGGTGCCATAAGCATGGCGAGGCCGACGGGGATCCGGACGCAGGAGCAGCAGGTCGCCGACAGGGATCTGCTGGGCACTTACCTGGCGGAGATCGGGCGGGTGCCGCTTCTCAGCGCAGAGGAGGAGGTGGAGCTCGCCAAGCGCATCGAGGGCGGGCTCTTCGCCGAGCAACTCCTCGACACCGGGATGCCGGAACCGAAGGTGGCCGACGCGGCCGACGAGGAGCTGGAACGGCTCGCGGTGTCCGGCAGGCGGGCGAAGGACGAGTTCATCCAGGCGAACCTCCGGCTGGTCGTGGCGGTGGCCAGGAAGTACTCCGGCAGGGGGATGCCGCTGATCGACCTGGTCCAGGAGGGGAACCTGGGCCTGGTCAGGGCCGTGGAGAAGTTCGACTACCGGCGGGGCTACAAGTTCTCGACCTACGCCACCTGGTGGATCCGCCAGTCGGTGGGCCGGGCCATCCACGAGCAGGCCAGGCCGGTGCGCCTGCCCACCCACGCCGGGGAGCAGATGACCCGCCTCATGCGGGTGCGCCGCGACATGATGGCCGAGTTCGACACCGAGCCGACCGACGACGACCTCGCCAAGGTGCTCGACCTGCCCATCGAGCGGGTGCGTGAGCTGCGCCGCTGGGCCTCCGACCCGGTGTCGCTGCAGCTCGGCGTGGGCGACGAGGACGAGACCGAGCTCGGCGACATGATCGCCGACGACACGTGGGCCGACCCCGAGCAGCAGGCCATGGACACCCTCGACCGCGAGCGCCTGGAGGACTGGCTGCTCGGGCTGGAGGGCCAGACGCGCGAGATGTTGCGCTGGCGTTACGGCCTGGCCGACGGGCGCGAGCACACGCTGACCGAGGTCGGCGAGCGGTACGGCATCGGCCGCGACCGCGCCCGGCGCATCGAGCGCGACGCCCTGGCCCGCCTGCGCAAGCTCGCGCAGGCCGCCGCCTGACCGCGCCACCGCGGGCCGCCCCGGCGGCCGGCGCGGCGTGTTTCACCGATTCGACACCCCGGCGACCGTCCCGCCTCACCTCATCGCAGGTGGCGGGGCGGTCGCCGTCGTCGTGCCCTCCCGCACGCCTGACGGGCCGCTGATGAGGACATCCCGATAGGGGTTACCAAGCGTTCCGAAACGTGGCCGAAACATCCCGTCCGTGAGTTTCACGCACGTGAAACACACCGGGTGTGGACCTGAAACGGCAGAAGAACACGCTTTCGCCCAACGTCAGTGCGCAGCCGGTCAACGAAGCCCTGGAGCGACCACTGCGGGAGAAATCGGCCACACGCCATTTGTAAGGAGGGTCGCATCGAATGAAGATCGATAGCGGCACTACAGCCTGGATGCTCGCGGCCACCGCACTGGTGCTGCTCATGACGCCAGGCCTCGCATTCTTTTATGGGGGAATGACCAGGGCCAAGAGTGTCCTGAACATGATGATGATGTCGTTCGTCAGCATCATCACCGTGACGATCGCGTGGACGCTCTACGGCCATTCCTTCGCGTTCGGCACAAACGGCAACGAGTTTCTGAACAAGTTCATCGGCGGACTCGACCAGCTCGGCCTCCAGAGCCTCGTCGACACCGCCACCAAGGACGACGGCACGGGCATGCCCAGCCTCGTCTTCTCGGCCTTCCAGCTGACCTTCGCCATCATCACCGTCGCACTGATCAGCGGCGCGATCGCCGACCGGGCCAAGTTCGGCGCCTGGGTCGTCTTCTCGATCGTCTGGGCGACGCTGGTCTACTTCCCGGTCGCGCACTGGGTGTGGGGCGGCGGCTGGCTGACCCAGCTCGGCATCGAGGACTTCGCGGGCGGCACGGTGGTGCACGTCAACGCCGGCGCGGCGGGCCTGGCGCTCGCCTTCGTGCTCGGCAGGCGCACCGGCTGGCGCAAGGACCCGATGCGGCCGCACAACCTCACGCTGGTGCTGCTCGGCGTCGGCCTGCTGTGGTTCGGCTGGTTCGGCTTCAACGCCGGCTCCGAGCTCGCGGTCGACGGCACCGCCGGCCTCGCCTTCATGAACACCCAGATCGCCACGGCGGTCGCGGCCGGCGCGTGGATCCTCGTCGAGAAGCTCCGCGACGGGCACTGCACCACCCTCGGCGTCGCCTCCGGCGCGGTCGCCGGTCTGGTCGCCATCACGCCCGCCTGTGGTTTCGTCGACCCCTGGGCCGCGATGGTCATCGGCCTCATCGCCGGTGCGGTCTGCGCCTACGCGGTGGGCCTGAAGTACAAGCTCGGCTACGACGACTCCCTCGACGTGGTCGGCGTCCACCTGGTCGGCGGCGCGATCGGCGCCATCTCCCTCGGTTTCCTCGCGGCCTACCCCTTCCTGGAGCCGCAGGCCGAGGGCCTGTTCTACGGCGGCGGCTTCACCCAGCTCGGCCGCCAGATCCTCGGCCCGGTGGTGGTCGGTGCATACTCCTTCATCATGGCCTGGATCATCGGCAAGATCATCGACAAGACCATGGGCTTCAGGGTCACCGAAGAGGACGAGGTCACCGGCATCGACATCACGACCCACGCCGAGACCGGCTACGACCTCGGCTCCGTCCACGCCTCGGGCGTGTCCTCGGTCAACGGCCCCGTGCCCACAGCGGTGAAGAAGGTAGACGCATGAGGCTCATCACAGCGGTGATCAAGCCCTTCAAGCTCGACGACGTCAAGGCGGCGCTGGAGCAGTTCGGCGTCAAGGGCATGACCGTAAGCGAGACCAGCGGGTACGGCCGGCAGCGCGGCCACACCGAGGTCTACCGCGGCGCCGAGTACCAGGTCGACCTGGTGCCCAAGGTCCGCGTCGAGGTGCTCACCGAGGAGGAGGACGCCGAGGACGTCATCGACGTCATCGTCAAGGCGGCCCAGACCGGCAAGATCGGTGACGGCAAGGTCTGGTCGGTTCCCGTGGACACCGTCGTGAGGGTCCGCACGGGAGAACGCGGACCGGAGGCCCTCTAACCGGATGATGAGAGGCGACGCTCGCTCATATGCCGCGGCCCGCAAGGAGCGGGCCGCGGACATCGATCGCTGGCTGGCCGACCTCTTCCGCACGGCTGTTCCGCAGCCGTACGGACGGGAAGGCCGGAACTGGCCCGGGGGGACCAAGAGCGGCATCGCGAACGGTGACGAACGCGGCGCCGGCGCTCCCAACGGAGGGCCCGGCGCCGCCTTCGCCGCCGGAGGAGGGGCTCCCTACGCGGGCACCGGGGTGTCGCTCGTGGCGGTCGGCAGCCTGGGCAGGGGCGAGCTCGCCCCCGGCAGCGACCTCGACCTCGTGCTCATCCACAACGGCCAGGACGACGTGGCCCGCATCGCCGACCGCATCTGGTACCCCATCTGGGACTCCGGCCTCGGGCTCGACCACTCCGTGCGCACCGTAGACGAGGTCGCCAAAGTGGCCCGCGAGGATTTGAAGGCGGTGCTCGGGCTGATCCAGGCCCGGCACGTCACCGGCGACCCCGAGCTCACCAGGGCAGCCCGCGAGGCGGTGCTGGCCGACTGGCGCGCCGACTCCCGCCGCAGGCTGGCCGAGCTGCGCGAGGCGGCCGACAAGCGCGCCGAGACCTCCGGCGAGCTGGCCTTCCTTCTCGAACCCGACCTGCGCGACTCCCGCGGCGGGCTGCGCGACGTGCAGGCCATGCAGGCGGTCGCCGCCGCGTGGGTCGCCTCCGCGCCCGGCCCGCGCGTCCGCGAGGCGTACGAGTTCCTGCTCGACGCGCGGCACGGGCTGCACCTGGTCACCGCGCGCGGTGCCGACCGCCTGGTCCTGCAGGAGCAGGACGCCGTGGCGGGCGCGCTCGGCCTGCTGGACGCCGAGGCGCTGATGCGCCGCCTGGCCGAGGCCGGCCGCACGATCTCCCACTCCTTCGACGCCACCTGGCGCACCGTCGACCGCCTGCTGTCCGGCCCGGCGCCGCGCGGGCGGCGCCCGCTGGCCGACGGCGTGGTGGAGCACGGCGGCGAGGTCGTGCTCGCGCGCGGCGTGAACCCCAAGCAGGACCCCGTCCTGGTGCTGAGGGCGGCGGCCGCCGCGGCCGAGGCCGGGCTGCCGATGGCTCCCGCGACGGTGTCGCTGCTCGCGGCGCAGGCCCCTCCGCTGCCCGTCCCCTGGCCCGACGAGGCGCGCGACGCGCTGGTGGGCCTGCTCGGCGCGGGCCGCGCGGCCGTCCCGGTGTGGGAGGAGCTCGACCAGGCCGGGATCATCGTCAGGCTCATCCCCGACTGGGAGCGGGTGCGGCACCGCCCGCAGCGCAACCCGGTCCACCGCTTCACCGTCGACCGCCACCTCATCGAGACGGCGGCGGGTGCGGCGTCGTTCACCCGCGAGGTCTCGCGCCCCGACCTGCTGCTGATCTCCGCCCTGCTGCACGACATGGGCAAGGGCTGGCCGGGCGACCACTCGACGACCGGCGAGGTCGTCGCCCGCGACATCGGGGCGCGCATGGGGCTGGCGCCCGCCGACGTGGCGACCGTCGCGACCGTGGTCCGCCACCACCTGCTGCTGCCCGAGACCGCCACCCGGCGCGACCTGGACGACCCCGTGACGATCTCCCGGGTGGCCGAGGCCGTCGGCAGCCGCGAGGCGCTGGAGCTGCTGGCCGCCCTGGCCGTCGCCGACGGCCACGCCACCGGCCCCGCCGCGTGGAACACCTGGAAGGCCGGGCTGGTCTCGGAGCTGGTCAGAAGGACACGTTCGGTCCTGTCGGGCGCCCCGCCCGCGCCGGCGCCGTCCCTGTCGCCGCAGCAGGCGTCGCTGGCCAGGCACGGCGGCGGCGCGGTGCGTGTCAACGGGGGCGCGGTGACCGTCGTCGCGCCCGACCGCCCCGGGCTGCTGTGGCGGGCCGCGGGCGTGCTGGCGGCGCACCGCATGGTGGTGCGCTCGGCGTCGGCGGCCTCCGCGTCCTCGACCGCGGTCATCGAGTTCTCCGTCGTCCCCGAGTACGGCACGCCGCCCGACCCGGCCACGCTGGAGGCCGATCTGCGGCTGGTGCTGGCCGGCCGGCTCGACATCGAGCAGCGGCTGGCCAGGCGCACCAGATCGCTCCGGCCGGCCAGGGTGCCGGTGGCCCCGCCGAGGGTCAGCCTGGTGGACGACGCCTCGCAGACGGCCACCGTCGTCGAGGTGCGCGCGCACGACCGCCCGGGGTTGCTGTGGCGCATCGGCAGGGCGTTCGGCGAGTGCAACCTCGACGTCCGCGCGGCCCGCGTGGAGACTCTCGGCGCCGAGGCGGTCGACGTCTTCTACGTGGTCGACCGGTCGGGCCGGCCGCTGACGGACTCCGAGCAGCGCACGCAGGTGCGCGAGCACGTGCTCGCGGCCCTGCGCTGACCCGGCGTCCCGCGAACGCCGTTTACGGCTGTCGGCCCTCTGACCTGCGCCGACGCGCCTGGAGCTCCGGCTGATTCATAACAATTGCGTCGAACGCCGCCGATCCGGCAGCGACATCGATGACCTTGTGGTCGAATTGTCCCCGCTTAAGTAGTTATCAGCCATGCCGTCATCCATGCATGGAGGATCATGGGGGGTGGCACGGTGAAGACGGCCGAAACCGCAGGCAGGGCCACCGCTCAGGACGGCGCGCCGAAACCCGGCCCGGGCCGGCGCAAGCGTCCCGGCGGGCAGAGCGGGCAGCACGGCCGCGCCGGGGTCTCCCGCCTGGCGGTGCGCAACTGGCGGGTACCCGCCCGCCTGACCGCGCTCATCCTCGTGCCCACGGTCGTCGGCGTGATCCTGGCCGGCCTGCGCGTCGTGTCCTCGATCGACAGCCTCGACGCCTACCAGCGCAACGCCTCCGCCAACGAGATCGCCGGCCGCCTGCGCGGCCTGGCCGAGCAGCTCGGCATGGAACGGGACAGGACCATCTGGTTCCAGGTCAGCCGCCAGCAGCGCAACGCCCTGGCCGACCAGCGCCGCACCGTCGACGCGTCCGTCGCCGCCGTGCGCGCCGACCTCGGGCGCATCGACGAGGGGTACGGCGTCCGCGCCCTTGAGGACACCCAGCAGGTGCGCAACCAGCTGGACGCCCTGGACGTGGTACGCGACGGCGGTCAGGCCGCCAAGTTCACCGACGTCATCGCCGCGCTGCTGCGGCTGCACGACGAGATCGGCCTGGGCATCGAGGACGCGCAGCTCCTCGGCGACGCCCGCGCCGTCAGCGCCCTCGCCCACGCCAAGGAGGAGGCGTCGCAGCAGCGGGGCATGCTCATCGCCATCCTGCTGCGCGGCGAGCGCTTCACGCCCGAGACGCTGGAGAGCTTCATCGCCTCGCGCTCGCGGCAGCGCTCGCAGACCAACGTCTTCAACGCCGAGGCCGGGGCCGACAACACGCGCTTCCTCTCGCAGATCGTCCGCGGCGAGCGGGTCGTCCGCGGGGAGCTGACCAAGTCGTGGGCCATCGCCCTGGCCGGGCGCAACCTTCCGGTGCGCGACGGCGGCGGGCGCGGCTCGGCCGTCCGGCAGTGGTTCGACGACAGCACCACGACCATCGGGCTGTTCCAGCAGGTGGAGAAGCGGGTGGCCGCGTCGGTCCTGGCGCGCGGAGCGGCGCTTGAGTCGGCGGAACGGCGCAACGCCATCACCGCCGGCGCGCTCATCCTCGCGCTCATCCTGCTGGTGCTGGCCACCACGGTGCTCATCGCCCGCTCCCTGGTACGCCCGCTGCGCAGGCTGCGGTCGGAGGCCCTGGACATCGCCGGCTACCGCCTGCCCTCGGTCGTCGGGCGGATGCGCGAGTCGGGCAACGCCGTCACCGCGCCCGACGTCCAGCCGATCCTGGTCGGCAGCAACGACGAGATCGGCGAGGTCGCGAGCGCCTTCGACGAGGTGCACCGCCAGGCCCTGCGGCTGGCGGCCGAGGAGTCGCAGCTCCGCGGCAACGTCAACGCGATGTTCGTCAACCTGTCGCGGCGCATCCAGACGCTGGTGGAGCGGCAGATCTCGCTCATCGACGGCCTGGAGCGCGGCGAGCAGGACGGCGCCCGCCTCGCCGACCTGTTCAAGCTGGACCACCTGGCCACCCGCATGCGCCGCAACAGCGAGAACCTGCTGGTCCTGGCCGGGCACGAGGCCGCGCGCAAGCGCACCCAGCCCGCCAAGCTGGTCGACGTCGTCCGGGCCTCGCTGTCGGAGGTCGAGGACTACCAGCGGGTGACCGTCAAGGTCCACCGCGGCTCGGCGGTCGCCGGGCACGCCGCCAACGACGTGGTCCACCTCATCGCCGAGCTGGTCGAGAACGCCCTCACCTTCTCGCCGAGCACCGCCCGGGTGGTGGTGTCCAGCAGCATGATCGAGGGCGGCGGCGCCCTGCTGGCGGTCAGCGACTCCGGCATCGGCATGTCCGCCGAGGAGATCGCCGACGTCAACCGGCGCCTGGCCGACCCGCCGGTCGTGGACGTGTCGGTGTCGCGCCGCATGGGCCTGTTCGTGGTCGGCCGCCTCGCGCTGCGCCACGACATCCGGGTGCAGCTGCGGCACGGCGACGCCGCCGGCCTGATCGCCATGGTCCTGTTCCCGCCGCAGCTCATGACCGTCGCCGGGCGCGGGCCGTCGCTGCCGCAGCGCGACCTGCGCGCGGAGCCGGCCACCGGCCCGGGCGGGCCCACGACCAACGGCACCGGGCCCGTGCTCGGCGCGGCCGGGTCCTTCGCGCCGTTCACCGCCGCCGGCGCGGGGCCGTCCGTGCCCAGGTCCGCCTTCGGCGACCCCGACCCCTCGCGCACCGGCCCCGCCACCGCGCTGCCGCGGCCCAGGGGCTCGGGCGAGGAGCCCGTCGTGCCGTCGTACACCGCGCAGGCCGGGGCCCCGGGCGGGCCCGCGACCGGGCCGGTGGCCTCCGCGTTCGGCCCCGTCGGCCCGTCCACCGGCCCGACGCCGTGGCCCTCCGCGGCCGAGCCCGGGGGACGGACCGCGGGCTCGTCCACGGGTCCGACGCCGTGGCCGCCCGCCGGTGAGTCCCCGGGACGTACCGCGGGCTCGTCGACCGGTCCGGCGCCGTGGCCGTCCGGCCCGCCCACCGGGCCCGCCGCGCGACCAGAACCGTCAGGCGGTCCGCGCACCGGACCGCAGGAGGACACGGACACGTGGCGCGCCGGCAGGTCGGGCCCCGCGACGCCCGGCGCCCGGAACCGTCAGGACGAGCCGTCCCGGCAGAACGAGCTGAACCGCCCCAACGAGCTGAACCGCCAGGACGAGCTGAACCGCCCGAACGGTCCGAACGGTCCGAACGGCCCCGCCGGTCCGGCCGGGCCCGCGACGCCCGGGGGCGCGGGCGGGCCGGCGGACGGGACCTCGGTGCGGTTCGGCAGCCCGCCCGGGCAGGCCGGGCGAACGGCGCCGGGCGCGCCGACGCGGCCCACGGGGGCCGGCGCGGGGACGCCGGCCGGGCCCGCGGAGCGGCGCCCACGCGCCGCCGAGCCACCGCTGGAACGAGGGGACGAGTACTTGCCGATCTTCGCTTCGGTCGAGTCGGCGTGGTTCCGCCGTCCCGACTCCAAGGAGATCCCCTCCGCGCGGGAGCAGGCCGGGCCGGGGGGCCCGGCGTCCGCCCCGCGGGAGGCCGCGCCGGCGCGCTCCGCGCCGGACACCGAAGCCCAGGCCGCCGACGGTTCCGGGGGATCCTGGGGCTCCACCGCGGACAGCGGCTGGCAGGCGGCCGACGCGGTCAAGGACCCCTCCATGGGGGGGATCACCTCGGCCGGTTTGCCCAAGCGGACGCCGAAGGCCAATCTTGTCCCGGGATCGGTCTCCGGCACGCTCTCGCAGGGGACGCCCGTCCCGCCACCGCAGGTCTCCGCCGACCTGGTCCGCGACCGCATGTCGCGCTTCCAGCAGGGCATCAGGCGCGGCCGGGCCGACCTCTCGCAGTCCGCGCCCGATCCCGATTCCGACCGTCCCCGCACCGACTGACAGCACCAATGAGGGAGGGCTCGTGATCGACCTGAGTCACGAGGCACGCAGATTCGACTGGCTGATCACCGAGTTCGTCGGTGGGACGCCCGGCGTGGCCCACGCGGTCGTGGTCTCGGCCGACGGTCTGCGGCTGGCCAACTCCGACGGCTTCCCCGCCGACCGGGCCGACCAGCTCGCCGCGGTCGCGGCCGGGCTGCTGAGCCTCACGGCGGGCGCCTCCCGCGTCTTCGAGGGCGGCGGGGTGACCCAGACCGTCGTGGAGATGCAGCACGGCATCATGCTGGTCATGGCCATCAGCGATGGCTCGTGCCTGGCGGTGCTGGCCTCTCCCGACTGCGACATGGGCCTGGTGGCCTACCAGATGACCTTGCTGGTCGAGCGCGCCGGGCAGGTGCTCACGCCCGCCCTGCGCGCCGAGTTGCAGACCTCCAGGATCCGGTGATGCTCGGAGGTGACGGGAACGAGGACGAGCCCCTCTTCCGTCCGTACGCCGTCACCGGGGGCCGCGCCGCGCCGAGCTACCACCTCGCCATGGAGACGCTGGTCTCGTCGGCCCCGATAATGAGCGATGATTTGACCTTGCTCACACCCGAGCAAGAAGCGATCATGATGCTCTGCCACTCCGTCCATTCGGTCGCCGAGATATCCGCGCTCCTGCGCGTGCCTCTCGGCGTGGCCCGCGTGCTGGTCGCCGACATGGCCGACGAAGGTCTGGTCCGCCTGCACCTGCCGCGGCTCGACCAGGGACAGCCAGACCTCAACCTGCTTGAAAGGGTTCTCAGTGGACTTCGCAGGCTCTAGCCGTGGCCCGCTCACGTCGACGAAGATCGTCGTCGCGGGCGGGTTCGGCGTCGGCAAGACCACCTTCGTCGGGGCGGTGTCGGAGATCCTCCCGCTGACCACCGAAGCGGTCATGACCGACGCCAGCGCCGGCATAGACGATTTGGGCCTGACCCCGCACAAGACCACCACGACCGTCGCCATGGACTTCGGCCGGCTCTCCCTCGACCAGGACCTGATCCTGTACCTGTTCGGCACGCCCGGCCAGCACAGGTTCTGGTTCATGTGGGACGACCTGGTGCGCGGCGCCATCGGAGCGGTCGTGCTGGTCGACACCCGGCGGCTGGCCGACTGCTTCCCGGCGATCGACTACTTCGAAGAGGCGGGCCTGCCGTTCGTCGTCGCGGTCAACGGCTGGGACGGGCACTTCCCGCACGTCGAGCAGGAGGTCCGTGAGGCGCTGACGCTGGCGCCCCACATCCCGATCGTCCGCACCGACGCGCGCACCAGGGACGCCGTCAAGGGCACGCTCATCACGCTGGTGGAGTACGTGCTCAGCGTCAGGACGTCCTACCGCCGCTCGGGCTGACCCCGGCCCACCAGGCGGCGGCCAGCAGCTCCGCCACCAGGGGCTCGGTGAGCAGGGCCACGTCGGGGTCGGTGTCGCCCGCGTACCGCAGGACGCTCGCGCCGTCGACCTCGCCGCCCACCGCGAGCACCGCCGACCCCCGCCGGCGCGCCCAGTCCATGGCCTGCTCGTCGTAGCGGGAGCCGGGGAACAGGATCGCGCGGTAGTCCAGCGTCTTGGTCAGGTAGACGTCCACGTGCGCCCAGTCGCCCGTCTCGCACGCCGTGGCCGGGCGGCGCGGGCCCTCGCGGACCATCAGCGCCGACTGCTCGGCCGACGAAAGCCGTTCGGCCGGGGCGATGGCGTAGACGCCGTGCGGGCCGTCGAGCAGCTCCAGCGCCTCGGGCAGCCAGGCGTCGCGCCGGTCGAGCAGGTCGGCCGTCGCGTCGGCCGCGCGGCGCAGCAGGCCGGGCACGTCCGCGCTCACCCCGGTGAGCCGGGACGACAGGGCCAGCAGCAGCGCCAGGGTGTGCTGGAACGTGCGGCAGGCCACCCCGCCGCGCTCCTCGCCCGCCGCCATGTCCACGACCAGGCCGGCGCCCCGCGTCACCGGCGACCCCGGGACGTTGGTCAGCGCCAGCGTGCGGGCCTTGCCGTCCGCGTACCGCTCCAGCGCGTCCAGGGTCTCGCGGCTGCCTCCGGTCGCCGAGACGGCCACGACGAGCGTGTCCTCGGCGGGCGGGTGGCCGAGCGAGGCGGAGGCGTACTCGGCGACCGCGTCGACCCCCGCGGCGCGCAGCCGAAGCGCCGCCACGCCGGCTGCGTAACGGGAGCTGCCCATGCCGAGGAAGACCACGCGCCGGATCCCCTCGGGGAGGCCGTCGAACGGGTCACCGGCCGACAGGGAGTCCGCCAGCGCCGAGAGGGCGGCCGGCTTGGCCTCGATGTCGGCCAGGAACAGGTCGGGGTTCACGTGTTCTCCTCAGCGGGTGGTGCGGGTGCGGTCCCGGCGGGCGGCCCGCCCGGGGACGGGGGGTCGTAGCGGGCGCGCAGGACGCCCATGGGGGCGTAACGCCAGCGGGGCAGGTGCCGGCCTGCGTAGATCAGCTCGCGGCACAGCTGCTCGACCTCGAAGGCCGCGAGCAGCGACTCGTCGAGCAGCCAGGGCACGCCGCGCCGGGCCAGCTCCGCGCGGTAGGCCGACAACAGCGCCTCGCGCGCCCGCCCGGCCCACGACAGCGCGAGCGGGGGAGCGGCGCCCCTGCGCCGGATCGCCACCTGCGCCACGTGCTCCACGCTGGTGGCGAGCTGGGCGACGTCGCGGGCGGCGGGCTGGTAGAGCGCGGCGTCGGGGACGGTCGGGTTGCCGTCGAAGTCGATGACGGCGTAGCCGCCGCTCCAGCGCAGCACCTGGCCCACGTGCAGGTCTCCGTGCGCGCGGATCAGCGGGGTCTCCGCTGCGGTGGCCAGGGTCGCGGTGCCCCTCCGCAACGCGCCGGCGCGCGCGGCCAGCCAGGCGCCGTCCTCGCCGCCGGTCACCTCCAGCGCCTCCTCCAGCCCCTGTGCGGCGCGCGCGGTCCACTCGGCGGCCCGCCGCTCGCGCCGCACCGGGTGCGGGATGGCGTCGGAGGCCGTGGCCATCGCCGCGTGCAGGCCGGCGGCGAGCCGCCCGAGGTCGCCGGCGGACGTCGTGCTCCCGGCCGCCGCGTCGTCCACGCACCAGGCCCAGCCGTCCTGGGCGCCGGGCAGGTAGGCGTTCACCAGGGCGGCCAGCGTCTCGCTCCCGCCGGGGCCGGGGGCGTACAGCGCCGCGTAGGGCAGGGCGGTCGCGGTGAAGCCGACGGCCGTGAGGTGCGCGAAGATCTCGGGCGCGGGGTGCGGGAGCGGGAGGGGCGGGGTCAGCCACTTGACCACCACCCGCTCGCCGACCACGACCGAGCGGTTCGTCTGGTCGGCCTCGACGGCGCGCTCGGACGCGGCGGCGTCCATGGGCGGCAGCGGGTTGAACTGAAGCACCCTGTAGCCGCCGGACGGACCGAAACCCCGCGACAGGTCCGCGAGCAGGCGCGCCGTCCGTCCGTCGCCTGCCTGCGGCGTTGATCCGGACGACGCGTGGCCGTCGGAAGCTGTTGAACTCGAATTCAACTCGGAACCCAAACTGCGAGCTAACAATGTCCGGAAAAGTCTTGCTCATGTTGATTTGTACTGCAACACTCCTGCTTTGGTCTGCCACGCGAAGGTCAGGCACTGCGGTCATCCGTACCTCAGAACCTTCAAAATCTAAGGAGTAGCGGTAGTGTCCCGAACCCGGTGCACCCGTCGTCTTCCGGCCGCCGCGGTGGCCGCCGGTCTCGCGCTCGCGCTTGCGGCGTGCGGTGGTGGCGGCGCCACGACGAGCGCGGACGACGCGGCGCCCAGCGCGGCCGCCGATCAGCTCAACCCCAACGCCGACCTGCGCAAGCAGAGTCTCACGATCACGATCTGGGACGGCTACAGCCCCAAGGACCTTCCCCAGCAGGTGGAGAAGAAGTTCGGCTTCCCCGTCAAGGTGGCGATCCACGACACCAACGAGATGGCGATGGCCAAGCTCACGGCCGGGCCCGACAGCGGCGTCGACGTGGCCTTCGTCTCCGGCCAGTACGCGCAGGCCCTCAACGAGCAGGGGCTGCTTGAGCCCCTGCACCCCGAGCTGATCCCCAACCTGGCGAACCTGTTCCCCGAGGCGTCGCAGCTCTCCTACGACAAGGGCAACAAGTTCTCGGTGCCCTACACCTGGGGGACCACCGGCATCTGCTACCGCACCGACATGGTGAAGTCGGAGCCGAAGAGCTGGAACGACATCCTCAACCCGCCGGCGGACCTCAAGGGCAAGGTCACGATGATGACCACCGAGCGCTGGCTGGCCCTGCCCGCGCTCAAGTCCCTCGGCTACTCCATCAACACCAGCGACGACAAGCAGCTCGCCGAGGCCAAGGACCTGCTGCTGAAGGCCAAGACGTCGCTGCTCGCCTACGACGACACCACGTTCGGCGAGAAGCTCGACAAGGGCGAGGCCGCAATGGTCGAGGCGTGGGACGGCTGGTGCCCGACCACCAACCCGAAGATCAAGTTCGCCATCCCGCAGGAGGGCAGCGACCTCTGGGCCGACACCATGGTCGTCATGAAGTCGTCCAAGAACAAAGAGGCGGCCCACGAGTTCATCAACTACATCCTGGACCCGGCGATCCACAGCTGGGTGTCGGAGAACATCCTGTACAAGGTGCCGAACAAGGCCGCCATGGACATGCTCGCCAAGAACAAGCCCGACCTGCTCGAAGCGAACGCGCCGCTGAAGATGACCCCCGCCGACCTGCTCAAGGGCGAGTCCATCATCGACCTCGGCGAGGCCTCCACCAAGTACACGCGCCTGTCGACCGAAGTCTCGGCGTCCCAGTGACGGCCGGCGTTGACTACTGAGCACGACATCGCACGACCCGGCGCGGCGACCGGCCCCCTCTCGGGCCGGTCGCCGCGCCGGGCGCGCGTCCTCGGACGCGCTGCCGCACGCCTGGCGTTCCTCGGCCCCGGGGTCGGCTACCTGATCGTCCTGCTGATCGTCCCGCTCGCCCTGCTGCTCAGCTACACGATCTTCCGCAGGGGCCGGTTCGGCGGCGTGGTGTACGAGACGACCGGCGAGAACTTCTCCCGCCTGGTCGACCCCCTGTACCTTGACGTCTTCCTGGGATCGATCCAGACCGCCGCGATCACCACGCTGGCCGCCCTCCTGCTCGGCTACCCGACCGCGTACGCGATCGCCCGGCTGCCGCGCAGGTGGAAGACGATCGCGCTCGTCGCGGTCGTGCTGCCCTTCTGGACCAACTTCCTCATCCGCGTCTACGCCTGGGTCATCCTGCTCAGCGGGCCCGGCCTGGTCAACGAGGCGCTCACCGGCATCGGCCTGATCGACGAGCCCCTGGAGCTGCTCTACAACCAGGGGACGATCGTCACCGGCCTGCTCTACTCCTACCTGCCGCTCATGGTGCTGCCGCTGTACGCCGCGATCGAGCGGCTCGACCCCCAGCTCCGCGAGGCGTCGGCCAACCTGGGCGCGCGCCCCGCGCGGACGTTCTGGTCGGTGACGCTGCCGCTCAGCATGCCGGGCGTCCTCACCGGATGCATGTTCGTCTTCGTCCCCTGCCTCGGTAACTTCGTCATCCCCGAGATCCTCGGCGGCGGGCGGTCGATCATGGTGGGCAACCTGATCAGGGACCAGTTCCTCAAGGCCCGCGACTGGCCGTTCGGCGCCACCCTGGCGCTGGCGGTGATCGCGGCCCTCGTCGTGCTGCTCTTCCTGCAGGCGTGGGCGTCGCGGGTCTACGGCGGGACGGGGGAGCGGCGTGCGTAGGCCCGGCCTCCTGTACGTGCCCTTCTGGGCCACCTACGTCTTCCTGTACACGCCGATCGTCGTGCTGGTCGTGATGTCGTTCAACGCCGGCGACTCCCCGTACACCTTCGAGGGCGCGAGCCTGAAGTGGTACGGCGAGCTGGCCGGTGACGCCACGGTCAGGCAGGGCCTGGTGAACACGCTCATCGTGGCGGCCGGCTCGACGGTGCTGTCCACCGTGCTCGGCACCCTGCTCGCGGTCGGCATGGCCCGCTACAGCAGGTCGCGCCTGCTGGACGCCTTCGGGCTGCTGCCCGCCGTCCTGCCCGACCTGGTGCTGGCGATCGCGCTGCTGGTGTTCTACGCGGCCGTCCAGATGACCCTGGGACTGCACTCGGTGATCATGGCGCACGTGGTGTTCGGCATGGCGTTCGTCGCCGCCGTCGTGCGCACCCGGCTCAGCCACGCCGACACCTCGCTGGAGGAGGCCTCCCGCGACCTCGGCGCCACCCCGCTGGCCACGTTCACCCGCATCACGCTGCCGACGCTGGCGCCCGGCATCGTGGCGGGCGCGCTGCTGGCGTTCACGCTGTCCATCGACGAGTTCGTGATCGCCTTCTTCACCGCGGCCCCGACCGAGCCGACCCTGCCCATCGTCATCTACTCGATGGTGCGCTTCGGGGTCACCCCCGAGATCAACGCGCTGGCCACGATCCTGCTCGCGGTCAGCTTCACCGTGGTCATCGTCGCCCAGCGCATGACCCGACTGACGGAGTCGTTCCGATGACCGCTGTACCCGAGGCCCCCGCCGCCACCCAGACGCTGGTGGGCATCCAGGGAGTGTCCCGCAGGTTCGGTGACGTCACCGCCCTGGACGACGTCACCCTGGACATCCGCCAGGGGGAGTTCTTCGCCCTGCTGGGCCCGAGCGGCTGCGGCAAGACCACGCTGCTGCGCATCCTGGCCGGCTTCGAGACCCCCGACTCCGGCACCGTCACGCTCGACGGGGCCGACCTGCTCGCCCGCCCGGCGCACCGGCGGCCGGTCAACCTCATGTTCCAGTCGTACGCGCTGTTCCCGCACATGACCGTGGCCAGGAACGTCGCCTACGGGCTGGAGCGCGAGGGCCTGCCCCGCGCCGAGGTGCGGTCGCGGGTGGCGGAGGTGCTGGGGACGGTCGGCCTCACCACGCAGGCGGGGCGCCGTCCCGACCAGCTCTCCGGGGGGCAGCGCCAGCGGGTCGCGCTGGCCAGGGCGATCGTCAAGCGGCCGCGCCTGCTGCTGCTCGACGAGCCGCTGTCCGCGCTGGACAAGAAGGTGCGCGCCGAGATGCAGCTGGAGCTCAAGCGCCTGCAGCACGAGGTCGGCATCACCTTCGTCGTGGTCACCCACGACCAGGAGGAGGCGATGTCCCTCGCCGACCGCATCGCCGTGCTCGACTCGGGCCGGGTCCAGCAGGTCGACGCGCCGGTGCGCCTGTACGAGCGGCCGTCGACGCCGTTCGTGGCGGGCTTCATCGGCGCCAACAACCTGTTCGAGGGCACCGCGGCGGGCGGTGGCCTGTCGGTGCCCGGCCTGGGGACGCTGCCCGCCGCGGGCGGGCTCGCGGCGGGCACCCCGGCGCTGCTCGGCGTCCGCCCGGAGTCGGTGCGCCTGGGCGACACCGGAGACCTGCGCGGCGTCGTGGCCGACGTCAGCTTCTACGGGGGCCTGTCGCACATCGCCGTGCGCGTGGCCGGGCACGACCGTCCGGTGCTGGTGGCCGAGCAGGGGCCCAGCAGGGTGCACGCGGGCGCGCGGGTCGGGCTGGGCTGGTCGGCCGCGGACGCGGTGCTGATCGCCCGATGAGCTCAGCCCGCGGCTCCGAGCGTGTTGCCGGTTACCGTCCTCGCGTAGCTGAGGATGAGCTCCGCGGCCTGGTCGGGCCCGATCACCGGGTGCCTGGCCGTGATGCGGTAGCCGTAGGCGTCCTCCAGCGCGACGAGGTTGCGCGAGATCAGCAGCGAGTCGCCGGCCAGGGTGAACACCCCGAGCGCCGAGCCGGTGTCCAGGATCGACTGGTACATCGCCACCTGCCGGTCGAACAGCGTGGTCAGCAGCACCGCGTACACCCGGTTGCGCGCCGCGGCCCCGCCGAGCTCGTTCAGCAGCCGCACCCCCGGGTCGTCCGGACCCACGGGCAGGCCGGAGTGGATGGTGACCACCAGCTTCTCGGCGGGGTCGCTCAGCCCCGCCAGACGCTTGACCCGCAGCTCGTAGAACTGCTCCATGCCCGCGTGGTGGGCCTCCACCAGCAGCTCGCCGAGGTCGGGATAGTGGTAGAGCACCGCGCCCGACGTCAGCCCCGCCTCCTCGGCGACGTGGTTGAGGTGGACCCCCTGGGTGCCGTGGCGCAGGATCGCCCGCCGGGCGGCCTCGATGAGGTCCACCCGACGGTCCGCCCGGCTCTTGCGCGAGCTCATGCCAGCCTCCCCTGTGCCCCGTTGTTGAAGACGGAGTGTAAAGCGTCCCGTCGGCTGGATGCCATATGATCCCAGGTCTCTCACCTACCCGACCCACCAGTATTTGAATCTTTCTTCAATTCGATGGAGTGCTGATGGCCACCATTCTGTTCATGCCGGAGAGCGCCTACGGGCCGACCAACAACTGCGTCGGCGTGGGCGACATCCTGCGCCGTCGCGGGCACCGCGTCGTGTTCGCGGCCGAGGCGTCGTGGAAGGGCAAGCTCACCGCCATGGGCTTCGAGGAGGACCTGGTCGACCTCGCGCCGCCGGCCGAGGAGGAGCAGGACGCCGGCCAGTTCTGGAAGGACTTCATCCGCGACACCGCGCCGGAGTACCGCAAGTCGACCTTCGCCCAGCTGGAGACCGTCACCAAGCCGATCTGGGACGCGCTGATCGACGGCACCAAGTACTGCGAGCCGCAGCTCAAGGAGATCATCGCGCGGGTGAACCCCGACGTCATCGTCGAGGACAACGTCATCACCTTCCCCGCGCTGCTCACCGCGGGCAAGCCGTTCGTGCGCATCGTCTCGTGCAACCCGCTGGAGGTGCGCGGCCCGGGCGTGCCGCCGGTGTTCGGCGGCCTGCCCGCCGGCGACGACGGCGAGTGGGAGGCGTTCCGCGCCGAGTACGACCGCACCCACCGGGACGTCTGGGCGGCGTTCAACGAGTGGGTCGTCGAGCAGGGCGCGCCGCCGCTGCCCGACCTGGACTTCATCCACGAGGGCGACCTGAACCTCTACGTGTTCCCCGAGATCGCCGACTACACCGACGCCCGCCCGCTCGGCCCGTCCTGGCACCGGCTGGACTCCTCGGTCCGCGAGACCGACGAGGACTTCGAGATGCCGGCCTCGCTCGCCGGTCGCGACGGCGCGCTGGTCTACTTCTCCCTCGGCTCGCTCGGCTCGGCCGACGTGGAGCTGATGCAGCGGGTGGTCGACGTGCTGGCCACCACGCCGCACCGCTACATCGTCTCCAAGGGCCCGCTGCACGAGGAGATCAAGCTCGCCGACAACATGTGGGGCGCCGAGTTCGTGCCGCAGACGAAGATCATTCCGCTGGTGGACGCGGTGATCACCCACGGCGGCAACAACACCACGACCGAGGCGCTGCACTTCGGCAAGCCGATGATCCTTCTGCCGCTGTTCTGGGACCAGTACGACAACGCCCAGCGCGTCCACGAGCTGGGCTACGGCGTGCGGCTCTCCACCTACGCCTTCGCCGACGAGGAGCTGGTCCAGGCGCTCGACAAGGTGCTCGGCGACCACGAGCTGCGGGCGCGGCTCGCCGAGGCCGGCGAGGAGATCCGCCGCCGCGACGGCCTGCGCAAGGCCGCCGACCTGATCGAGGGCCTCGTCCCCGGGGCGGACGCCTCCGCCTAGAGCCCGGCCCACGCCGGCTCGCGCCGGTTCACCACCCGGGCCCCGCCCGCCGCACGGCGGCGCGAGGACCGGCCGCACGACCGCGGCGGCGACCCTCACGATCCCGTCGCCGCGGAAGAAAGAAGAGCGTGATGACCCGGACACCCGTCAACCCCGCCACCGGCGAGCCGCTGGAGCCCGTGCCCGACACCTCGCCGGGCGACGTCGCCGCGGCCGTCCTCGACGCCAGGGAGGCCTTCGGGCACTGGTCGTCGGCCACCCCCAAGGACCGCGCGAACGCGCTGCTGCGCCTGGCCGACCTCGTGGAGGACGACGCCGAGGAGCTGACCCGCCGGGAGGTCGCCGAGACCGGCAAGCCCGTCGCCGTGGTGCGCGACGGCGAGCTGCCGTTCGCCGTGGACAACCTGCGCTTCTTCGCGGGCGCGGCCCGCTCGCTGGAGGGCACGGGCGCCGGCGTGCTCAGCGACGGGTACACCTCGGTGCTGGTGCGCCGGCCGATCGGCGTCGTGGCGTCCATCGCGCCGTGGAACTTCCCGCTGGTGATGGGGGTATGGAAGCTCGGCCCGGCGCTCGCCGCCGGCAACGGCGTCGTCATCAAGCCCGCGCCGCAGACGCCGGGCAGCACGCTGCGCCTGGCCGAGCTGATCGAGAAGGCGGGCTTCCCCCGGGGGCTCGTCCACGTGGTCACCGGCGACGCGGAGGTGGGTGAGGCCCTCGTCGGCGACCCCGGCGTCGACATGATCAGCGTGACCGGGTCGACCGCGACCGGGCGGGCCGTCATGCGGCGCGCCGCCGGCGACCCGGCCGGCGGCGGGCACGGGCTCAAGCGCGTCCACCTCGAACTGGGCGGCAAGGCTCCCGCGCTGGTGTTCGCCGACGCCGACCTGGCCGAGATGGCGTCCGGCGTCGCCATGGGCGCCACGTACAACACCGGCCAGGACTGCACGGCCGCGACCCGCGTCTACGTCCAGCGCGAGCGGTACGACGAGGCGGTGGAGGCGTTGCGCGCGGCGCTGGAGGGCGTCCGGGTGGGCGACCCGCTCGACCCGGCGACCGACATCGGCCCGCTGATCTCGGCCGGCCACCGGGCGCGCGTGCACGGCTACGTCGAGCGCGCGGCGGCGCGCGGGGCCCGGGTGGTGTGCGGCGGCGCGCTGCCGGAGGGGCCGGGCTTCTACTGCCCGCCCACGCTGGTCGCCGGGGCCTCGCAGAACAGCGAGGTGGTGCGCTCGGAGCTGTTCGGGCCGGTGCTGGTGGTGCTGCCGTTCGAGGACGAGGACGAGGCCGTCCGGCTGGCCAACGACACCCCGTACGGGCTGGCCTCCTCGGTGTGGTCGCGTGACGTCGCCAGGGCGCTGCGCGTGGCCCACCGGCTGGACGTGGGCGTCACCTGGGTCAACGATCACCTGCCGATCGCGTCGGAGGCGCCGCACGGCGGGGTGAAGGGCAGCGGCTTCGGCAAGGACATGAGCCAGGAGTCGGTGCAGGAGTACTCCGTGACCAGGCACTTGATGATCAAACACGCGGCGCCCGCGCCCCATGAGGGCTTCCGTCCCGCATAAAAGTCAGCCCATACGGGGTGTTTTATCCCCAGAAGCCGCTTGTAGGGCTGTTTGCGATAAATGTGCTGTTGGCCGATGCGGTGAGGGTGTGCTCCAATTACCCTCGCCTGATGGATGTCTCTGACGTCTCATGCGCCACGCGCGTGACGTACCCTCCTGTACGCCAGGCTCGGTGAGAGGTTGCGAAAATCAGTGAGCACAGAAGACCCCCGGAGCAATCCAGGTCGGGGTAGCCGCGTGGAGCGGTCCGGGCCCTCCACGCCGCGCACGCCGAAGAGCGGGAGCTGGCTGAGGCTCCGCAACTGGCGCGTGCGGTCCCGCCTCATCGCCCTGATCATCATCCCGACGATCGTGGGCGTGATCCTCGGTGCCGTCCAGCTCACCGACGCCGTCGCCACCTCCAACGCCTACCGGCGCCTGACCGAGGTGGCGCAGCTGGTGGAGAAGATCGACGTCCTCATCCACGAGGTGGACAAGGAACGCGACCTCACCGCCTGGTACATCGCCGAAGGCCGGCGCCAGGCCCGGTTCAAAAGGGTCCGTGCCCAGCAGGACGCCGTCGACCAGGCCAGGGAGCCCGTCCTCGCCGACGTCTCCAGCCTCGACGACTCCCACACCGCGCGTGTGCGCTCGGAGGCCGAGCAGATCCGTCGCTGGCTCGAAGGCCTCCCCGGCCTGCGCACCAGGATCGCCGACCCCACCGTCCCGTCCCGGGCCGCGCTCGGCATGTACTCCGCGCTCATCACCGTCCTGCAGTCGATGCAGGCCGAGCTCGGCACCGCCGGCGACGACCAGCGCCTGCTCGGCGACAGCATCGCCCTGGGCGCGCTCAGCCGCGCCAAGGAGGAGGTCTCCCGCCAGCGAGGCCTGATGACGGTCGGCCTCACCACGCTCAACTCCTCGGGCGGCGGCTTCGACTACGACGACTTCGTCGACTTCCCCGGCTCCTGGAGCCGGCAGGAGAGCGAGACCAGCACCTTCCTCGCCGAGGCCACGCCCGCCGACGTCAAGTTCTACAACGAGACCGTCCGCGGCCAGCAGGTCGACAAGGCCGACTGGATGCGCGCGCTCGCCCTGGCCCAGCTCCGCCAGTTCAAGGAGATCCAGGACCTCGACCCGCTCCGCCGCGACGACACCAGCCTGTGGTACTCCTCCACCACCGCGGTCGCCGACCGCATGCGCAGGGTGGAGGAACGGCTGGTCTCCTCGGTCGTCCAGCAGAGCCGCACCCTCCAGGAGGAGGCGCAGCGCCAGGCGCTGATCTCCGGCGCGCTCATCCTGGTCCTGCTGCTGCTGGTCCTCGTCATCACCGCGGTGGTCGCCAGCTCGCTGACCCGCCCGCTGCGCCGCCTGAGAGCCGAGGCGCTGGAGATCGCCGGCTCCCGGCTCCCGGAGACCGTCCAGCGGCTGCGTGAGAGCAGCGACAGCGCCCCGACGGCCGAGGTCGTGCCCATCGGCGTCAACTCCCGAGACGAGATGGGAGAGGTCGCCCGGGCGTTCGACGAGGTCCACCGCGAGGCGATCCGGCTGGCGGGCGACGAGGCCCGCCTGCGGAGCAACGTCAACGCCATGTTCGTCAACCTCTCGCGCCGCAGCCAGACCCTGGTGGAACGCCAGCTCAGCCTCATCGACGGCCTGGAGCAGGGCGAGCAGGACGAGTCCCGGCTGGGCAACCTGTTCAAGCTCGACCACCTGGCCACCCGCATGCGCCGCAACAGCGAGAACCTGCTGGTCCTCGCCGGGCAGGAGCCCTCGCGCCGGTGGAGCCAGCCGGTGCCGCTCGTCGACATCGTCCGCGCCTCCCTGTCGGAGGTCGAGAGCTACGAGCGCGTCGACGTGCGCGTCCAGTCCGGCACCTCGGTGATCGGCCAGGCCGTGAACGACGCCGTCCACCTGGTCGCCGAGCTGGTGGAGAACGCCATCTCCTTCTCGCCCCGCGAGACCAAGGTCGTGGTGTCCAGCAACCGCATCGACGGCGGCGGCGTCATGATCTCGGTGAGCGACAGCGGCATCGGCATGACCGCCGACGAACTGGCCGAGGCCAACTGGCGCCTGGCCAACCCGCCCGTCGTGGACGTCTCGGTGTCGCGCCGCATGGGCCTGTTCGTGGTCGGCCGCCTCGCGCTGCGCCACAACATCCGCGTGCAGCTCCGCCAGCAGGACGCCGGGGGGCTCACCGCGATGGTGCTGCTGCCCGAGGGGCTGCTCGCCACCTCCGGCGCCCCGCAGTACCCCGGCATGCCCATGGAGGCCGCCGGAGCGGGTCAGTTCGGCGCGCCGTCCCAGGCCGCGGCCACCTCCGCGATGTTCGGCGGCGGCCCCGGCGGGCCCGGAGGCTTCGAGCAGCCCGGCATGCGGGCCCCGGTCTTCGGAGCCGACGCCCCCGGCGTCGGGGCGCCCTCGGGCCCGTCCAACCGCGGGCCCTTCGAGCGCGGGCCGTTCGAACGGCCCGCCACCGGCAACGACCCCTTCGACCAGCGCCCGGGCGCGCGCGATCCCTTCGAGCGCGCCCCCGGCGGCCGGGGCATGTTCGACAGCCCGCCCGCCGAGCGCGGCGGCCCCGGCCGCGGGGCCTTCGACCGCGACGAGCCCGAGCAGGATCCGTTCGACCGCTACTTCAACCCCAACCCGCCGCTGGACACCCCGTGGCCCGCGGACGTCCCCGCGCCCGGGAGCGGCCCCGCCGGGCCCGCCTCGGGCCCCTGGCCCGGGCTCGCCGACCAGGACACCGCCTCATGGCCGGCCGTCCCCTCCCACGGCGGTCCCGCAGGCCCCGTCACCGGCAACCAGGCCGCGGGCGCCGGGCTGGGCGGCCCCATGACGGGCCCGCAGGCCGGTCCGAGGACGGGCCCGTCCGGCGGCCCGATGACCGGCCCGGTGGGCGGCATGGCCGGCCCCATGACGGGCCCCGGGACGGCGGGGCCGGCCACCGGCCCGGCCGCCAGGTCCGGGCACCCGTTCGGCGGCCTCGCCGACATGGACCACACCGGGCCGCTGCCCACCGTCCACAGCTCACCGCTCGACGGGTCCGAGGAGTTCCTGCCGATCTTCGCGGCCGTCGAGTCCGACTGGTTCCGCCGCTCTGACGGCGGCCCGGACACCCGGCCCGGCCCCGGCCGCGCCACCCGCGAGGCCGAGCCCGTGCAGGCGGTCGCCGCCCCGGTGGCCGAGGCCGTCCAGGACGACGTGGACGAGCGGTCCGCCGAGGGCAGGTCGTGGTCCTCGCCGGGCGACGCCGGCTGGCAGGCGGCGCGCGCCGCCAGCGACCCCAGCCTCGGCGGCATCACCTCCTCCGGGCTGCCCAAGCGGGTGCCGAAGGCCAACCTCGTCCCCGGGTCGGCCGACCCCGGCCCGTCGGCCTTCACCCCGCAGCCGTCCATCTCCCCCGACCGCGTGCGCAGTCGCATGGCCAGCTTCCAGCAGGGCGTGCGCAAGGGACGGGCCGTGGCCCGCGGCGAGGCGGGCGACGACCCTTCACCCCCCAACAGGAACGTTGAAAGCAACAAGGAGGACTCGTGAGGGAGCTGAGCCAGGCCGCTCGTGGCGTCAACTGGCTGATCACCGACTTCGTGAACAACGTCCCTGGCGTCGCTCACACCGTCGTGGTCTCCGCCGACGGGCTGCCGCTGGCCTACTCAGAGGGTTTCCCCAAGGACCGGGCCGATCAGCTCGCGGCGGTGGCCGCGGGGTTGATCAGCCTGACGCAGGGGGCCTCGCGGGTGTTCGAGGGCGGCGCCGTCACGCAGACGGTCGTGGAGATGCAGCGCGGGTTGCTGTTGATCATGTCGATCAGTGATGGTTCGTGTCTGGCCGTTCTGGCCGCGCCCGACTGCGACATGGGTCTGGTGGCCTACCAGATGACCCTGTTGGTCGAGCGTGCCGGTCAGGTGCTGACCCCGGCCGTACGCGCCGAACTCCAGGCGTCTCAACCGCGATGAGACGCCGATGAGAGGAGGACGCCGTGGCACGCCGTGGCTGGACAGACGACGGTGACCCGTTGAGCGGGGGCACCGCCTACCCGTCGATGGAGGACCCCCGCCGGTTCCCCGGCTCGGCCCCCGTGCCGCTGCCGGAGCCGGTCGAGCAGAGTTCGCTGGTGCGCCCCTACGCCATGACCGGCGGCCGCACCGCACCGCGGACCTCGCTCGCCCTGGAGGCGCTGGTGTCCTCCTCCACCTCGGTACACCACGACCTGTCCTCCCTCCCCCCCGAGAAGCAGGCGATCAGCACGCTGTGCCGCCAGGTGCGGTCGGTCGCCGAGATCGCCGCGCTGCTGCGCATGCCTCTGGGCGTGGCTCGTGTCGTCATCGCGGACATGGCCGGCGAGGGGCTGATCCAGGTGCACCAGCCGCAACTCGATACCGGGAAGCCGGATCTCAACCTGCTCGAAAGGGTTCTCAGTGGACTTCGCAGGCTCTAGCCGCGGCGCGGCGCTGACGTCGACGAAGATCGTCGTCGCTGGAGGCTTCGGCGTCGGCAAGACCACGTTCGTGGGAGCGGTCTCGGAGATCGTGCCGCTGACCACCGAAGCGGTCATGACCGACGCCAGCGCCGGCATCGACGACCTGGGTCTGACTCCGCACAAGACCACGACCACCGTGGCGATGGACTTCGGCCGGGTGTCGCTGGACCAGGATCTGATCCTGTACCTGTTCGGCACGCCGGGTCAGCACAGGTTCTGGTTCATGTGGGACGACCTGGTGCGCGGCGCCATCGGAGCCGTCGTGCTGGTCGACACCCGGCGGCTGGCCGACTGCTTCCCCGCCATCGACTACTTCGAAGAGGCGCAGCTTCCGTTCGTGGTCGGCATCAACGGCTGGGACGGCAACTACGCCCACGCCGACGAGGAGGTGCGCGAGGCGCTGACGCTGGCCCCGCACATCCCCCTGGTGCGCACCGACGCCCGCTCGCGCGACTCGGTGAAGAACACCCTGATCGCCCTGGTGGAGCACGCCCTGACGATGCGGGTGGCGGTCCCCGGCTGGGGAGGCCGCTGAGCCTCCGGCCGGGAACCGCCGCCGGCGCGGCGACGCGCCGGGAGACCGGTCAGGCCGGTCGTGCCTCGACCAGGCTGGCGTTGAAGGGCAGCGGGGTCACGCCCGTCACCGTCAGCCCGGCCTTCTCCAGCAGCACCGTGTACTCCGACCTGCTGCGCTCCCGCCCCTGCCCGAACAGGCTGAGCATGCGCATGTCGAGGTCCTTGCCGAAGTGCGGCCGGTCGTCGTCGGGCAGCACCATCTCCACCAGCAGCACCCGGCCCTCCCGCGGCACGGCGGCCCGCACCACGCTGAGGATGGTCAGCGCGCTGGCCTCGTCCCAGTTGTGCACGACGCTGCCCAGCAGGTAGGCGTCGGCGCCCTCGGGCACCGAGGCGAAGAAGTCGCCCTCCACGAACTCGCAGCGGTCGCTCAGCCCCCACGAGGCGAAGGCCTCCCGCGCGTCGGCCAGCACGTGCGGCAGCTCCAGCAGCACGCCGCGCAGCTCCGGGTTGGCGCGCAGCACGGCCGCGAGGATGTGGCCGCGACCGCCGCCCACGTCCACCACCTCGCGCATCGAGCCGAAGTCGTACCGGCTCGCCACCCCCTCGGCCATCGGCACGGCCCGGTTGGTCATGTAGTTGTTGAAGAGCTGGGCCAGCTCGGGGTGGTGCGGCATGTAGTCGTACAGGTGGCCGTTGTCCTCCACCCAGGCCGAGCGCCCGGTCCGCACCGTCTTCGTCAGCTGGGCCAGCGCGGGGGCCAGCAGCGGGTCGGTGTTGAACAGCACGCCGCTGCGCAGGGACAGCGGAGCGTCGGCGCGCAGCATCGCACCGGCCTCGGTGAGCGCGTAGGAGTCCTCGCCCACCGTCTCCACCAGCCCGACGGACGCCAGCGTGCGCATCAGCCTGCTCAGCGAGGGGGCGTGCGCGTCGCACCGAGCGGCCAGCTCGGCGACGCTGAGCGGGCCGTCCGCCAGGTGCTCGGCGCAGTCCAGCTCCACCATGCTCCGCATCGCAGCCGTCCGCCAGGAGCCGCGGAGCACGTCCCAGATGACGCTCGCGGGGTCGGTCATGTGTCCTCCAGTCATCAGATTCATCGGCATACCGCGGCACCGCGCACGAACCGGGGTCCGTGCGCGGGCCGGGAAGTGAGGCGGGTCAGGCGGCGGACTCGCCGTCGGACGGGTGGCCCTTGGCGCGCACCAGGCGCCCGACCTCGGCGCGCAGGTGGACGAAGGCCGGCAGCTCCCGCGTCGCGATCTGGTCGCGGGGGAAGGGCAGCCCGACCGGAAGCTCGGCCGCGACCCTGGCCGGCGCCCCGGTGAGCACGACGACCCGGTCGCCGACGTAGACGCTCTCGTCGATGTCGTGCGTGATCAGCAGGACGGTCATGCGGTGGTGCTCGCGCACCTTGAGGACCAGGTCCTCCAGGTCCTCACGGGTCTGGGCGTCGACCGAGCCGAAGGGCTCGTCCATGAGCAGCAGGGCGGGGCGGTAGGCCAGCGCGCGGGCGATGGCCACCCGCTGCTGCATCCCGCCGGACAGCTCCCACGGGTACTTGGCCGCGGCGCCGGTCAGGCCGACCTCCTCCAGCGCCTCCGCCGCCGCTCGCCGCCGCGCCGCGCGGTCCATGCCGCGGCGGCGCAGCGGCAGGGCCACGTTGTCCACGACGGACATCCACGGGAACAGCGAGCGGCTGTAGTCCTGGAAGACGACGGCCAGATCGCCCGGCGTGTCGGCCACCGCCACGTCCCCGACGTGGATGTGGCCCTCGGTGGGCCTGATGAGCCCGGCGATCGAACGCAGCAGGGTGGACTTGCCGCAGCCGGAGGGGCCCACGACGCACACCAGCTCCCCTTCGGCGACCTTCAGGTCGATGCCGCCGAGGGCCCGGTGGGCCTTCGGGCCGGTGCCGTAGGTGTGGTGCAGGTTGACGACATCGAGCACGGTGTTCCTCTGTTCTCCTCAGTTCGGCCGACGCCTCAGGATGTCTGCCGGGCGCCCCGGTGCCAAGAAAGCAGGTGTCTCTCGGCGACGAGGAACGACGTGTTCAGCACGTAGCCCAGGATGCTGAGGACGACGATGGCGCCCCACATCGCGGACATGTCGAACGTCTGCTGGTTGTACATGATCTGGTAGCCGATGCCGGCGCTGCTGCCGACCAGCTCCGACACCACCATCAGGACGACGGCGAGCGAGAGGCTGAGGCGCAGCCCGGCGAAGATCTTCGGCGCGGACGAGGGCAGCACGATGCGCAACAGCCGCTGCGTCCTGCTCAGCCTGAACACCTGCGCGGTGTCGGTGTGGATCCGGTCGACGTAACGCGCGCCGTCGATGCTGTTGATCAGGATGGGCCAGACCACGCCGTAGGCGATGGTGGCCACCTGCATCTTGTTGCCCAGGTCCAGAAGCACGATGAACAGCGGGATCAGCGCGGTCGGCGGCACGGCCCGGCCGAACTCGATCACCGGGTCGACGTAGTCGGCGAGCCTGCGGGAGCGTCCGACCGCCACCCCGAGCGCGATGCCGGCGACGCAGGCCAGCAGCCACCCGCCGAACAGCCGCCCCAGGCTCGGCGGGAAGGTGTCCAGCGCCTGCTCGGTCAGGAACAGGCTGGACGCGGGCCCGGTCAGCCACAGCTCGTACATGCGCGCCGCGATCTGGGACGGCGGCGGGAAGTAGACCGACTCGGCGTTGCGGGTGGCCAGCTCCCAGGCGGCGATGGCGGGTGGAACGAGCCACACCCGGGCCAGCACCGACCACAGGGACGCGCGCAGGCGCGGCGCGGGCCGCGAGGGGGTCTCGCGCCGTGGCCTGACGGGGGCGGTCGTGGCGCTCACAGCTCGCCCACCGCCCGCACCGCGTGCCACCGGAAGGCCCTGCGCTGCAGGTTGACCAGCAGGAGGTTGGCCACCAGGCCGAGGACTCCGGTCCACAGCACCGCGGCCAGGATCAGGTCGGTGCGCAGGCCCGAGCCCGCGCGGATCATGAAGACGCCGAGCCCGCCCTCGCCGCCGGCCAGCAGCTCGGCGCTGACCGTGACGATGAAGGCGACCGAGGACGCCAGGCGGATCCCCGTCATGACGAAAGGCGCCGCGCTCGGCAGCGACACCCGGCCGAGGATGGCGAGCGTGCCGAAGCCGAAGCTGCGCAGCGTCTCCTTGGCCAGGGGGTCGACGTCGCGCAGGCCGTACATGGTGTTGATGAGCAGCGGCCAGGACGCCGCGTAGACGACCGCGATGATCTTCGCGGCCTCGCCGGAGGGGACCAACAGGGTGACGAGGGGAAGCAGTGCGATCGAGGGGATCGGGCGGAGGAACTCCACCAGGGGGCGGGCCGACAGCTCCGCCCGGGGAAGGTTGCCGAGCATCAGGCCGAGCGGGACGGCGAGCAGGACGGCGATGAGCAGGCCCATCGCCCACACCCGCAGCGTCACGAGCAGGTCGGCGGTGAACTCCGGGTCCCAGGGGAGCTGGACCGCCTCCGCCAGGATCGTCGACATGCGGGGGAGCAGGGCGGGGTCGATCAGCCCCGTTCTCCCGGCGAGCTCTGCCATGATCATGAGACCCGCGGCGCCGGCGGCGCCGCGGGCTGCTCGGCGAACACTCATTGAGGCAGCGGGACCAGCAGCGGGGTGACGTCCAGCGACTCCTGCAGGTACCCGAACTCCTGCATGAGGTCGGCGACGCGCTGGATCCGCGTCCCGTTGAGGGTGGTCGGGAACGCGCCCATGCCGATGACCGAGGCGTCGGCCGCGCTGATCTCGGTGTAGGACAGCAGGGCCTTCTCCACCTCCTTGCGGTCGGAGGCGGCGATCTGCTGGCCCTTGATGTACGCGCGCTGGAACGCGGCGGCGGTCTTGGGGTTGGCTTCGGCCCACTTCTTGGTGACGGTCCAGCCGGCGATGGGGAAGTCGGCCATCGCGCCGGTCATGGTGTCGGCGATCTTCCTGGCGCCGTTGGCCTTCTGCACGGCGGTCGCGAACGGCTCGGTGATCCAGGCCGCGTCGACGTTGCCCGAGGCCAGGTTGGCGGGCATGTCGGGGAAGGCCATGGGCTTGAACGTCACGTCCTTCTGCCTGTCGAGTCCGGCCGTGCGCAGCACGTAGCCGGTGGCCAGCTCGCCGATGCTGTTGACGGCGGGGACCGCGATGGTGGCGCCCTTGAGCTGCTTGACCTCCTTGATGGGGGAGTCCTTGGGCACGACCAGGAGGAAGATGTCGGGCTTGGCCTCGAAGGCGTCGGCGAGGAAGCGGAACTCGCCGCCCTTCTTGGCCTGGACGTTCAAGATGGCGAAGTAGTTGCCGAGGATCATGTCCAGGCTGCCGCCCAGCAGGCCGGGGACGGCGAGGGCGCTGCTCTGCAGCGGCTGGATCTTGACGTCCAGACCTTCCTGCGCGAAGTATCCCTTGGCCTTGGCGATGTGGATGCCGGCGGAGTCCGGGATGGGGAGGGCACCGATCGTGATCGTGGTCTTCTCCAGGCCTCCGGCGTTCGCCTGGCCGGTGGGGGAGGCCGAGTCGGTGTTCGAGCCGCCGCACGCCGCGAGCGCCAGCGCCAGAACGGCCGCCGTGCCGACGATGAGGGTACGACCCCTAAGTCGTCTCATTGGAAGGTGTCCTTATTGGGTAGCAGGGGGGAAGGTGTGACTACCGTGACTGATGGGACGAGTTGACAGGCGGTCATGAAGCCTAGCGGAGGAAGATCGGCGAATACATGACGAAGTCGTCTATGGTAGGAAAACTCGTGATATGTCCTGTTTGTGCGGTATGTTAAACGGTGTGACTTGGTGTGTATTGACGCACTGTAAATATCGATTTCGGGTTTCGCCAGTCTCCGCGTGGTCCCATGGCGACGAACATCAGCCCCGGCCCATGAACTGGTTCGTTTACCCGAATAATGAACTGGACCGCTCCAAATAGCGATAGTGGTTGGTCGATCTCCTAGGCTTGTGCTCCAATTGCTCCCCTGACTTCCCATGTGTCACACCAGCACATCGCCTTCCCCCCACGCAGAACAGCCGCGAGAGGTTGCGACCAGTGAGGACAGCAACAGTCGAGAGCGGTCGCCGCGCCATGCCGGACGCAGCCCCACCTTCCGCCGAGCCGGACGCGCAGGCGCCTCCCCCGGGCGGACCGAGGAAGAAGTCCACGGCCCTGCGCAACTGGCGCGTGCGCACCCGCCTCATCGCGCTCATCCTGGTTCCCACGCTGGTCGCCGTCCTGCTCGGCGGGCTGCGGGTGGCGACCTCCATCCAGAGCGCCGCGGACTACGAACGCGTGCGTACGGTGGCGGAGTTCGGCATCAACCTCGCCGACCTGGTCCACGAGCTCGACCTGGAGCGTGACCTCGCGGCCCGTTACGTCGCCAACGGCCGCCGCGGCACCCAGGCCCGGCTCCTCATCACCGACCAGCAGAACGCCGTCGACGCCGCCGCCCAGATCGTCGCCGACCGCAGGGAGACGGTCGAACCGGCGCTCGGCGACATCGGCCGCCAGGCGCTGGTGCGCGTGCTCGACCGGCTCGCCGCCCTGCGCGGGCTGCGCCAGACCGTCGGCGACTCACAGCTCCCGCCGCTGCCGTCGTTCCAGAAGTACAACCTCGTCATCGACGACATCATGATCCTCTCCGACGAGGCGGCCCGCGGCGGGTCGGACGAGACGCTCAACGCCCGCGCCGCGGCGCTGGCCTCCCTCGCCAGGGCGGCCGAGCAGGCGTCGCGTCAGCGCGGCCTCATGACGGTCGCGCTCACCTCCCGCCAGTTCGGCGACGCCGAGCTGGTCGCGTTCAACACGGCCCGCGCCCAGCAGGCCAGCGAGCTCGGCGTGTTCCAGTTCCGCGCCGGGCCCGCCGAGCGCCAGCGCTACTCCGACACCGTCACCGGCCCGCTGATCGACCGCGCGGCCGGGCTCGTCGAGCGCGTGCTGGTCCTGACCAGGGAGCGCGCCGAGCTCGCCAACCTCAGCGGAGGGGCCGGCAGCGACGTCGACTACTGGTTCGAGGCCGCCGGCGACGGGCTCGACCGCATGCAGGTCGTCCAGCGGGAGATCGGGCGCAGCGTCGTCGACCGGGCCGCCGAGCTGGCCCGCGACGAGCAGCGGCAGGCCGCCGTCAACATCGGCGTCGTGGCCCTGCTGCTCATCCTGGTGCTGGTCATCACCACCGTCATGGCGCGGTCCCTGGTCACCCCGCTGCGCCGCCTGCGCCGCGAGGCCCTGGAGATCGCCGGTCGCCGCCTGCCCGAGCTGGTGCAGAAACTGCGCGAGTCCGAGAGTGCCGCGGGACCGCCCGAGGTGCGGCCCATCGGCGTGACCTCGACCGACGAGGTGGGCGAGGTCGCCCGGGCCTTCGACGAGGTCCACCGCGAGGCGATCCGCCTGGCGAGCGACGAGGCACAGCTGCGCAGCAACGTCAGCGCCATGTTCGTCAACCTCTCGCGCAGGACGCAGACGCTCGTCGAGCGGCAGATCACGCTCATCGACGGCCTGGAGCAGGGCGAGCAGGACGACAACCGGCTCGGCGACCTGTTCCGCCTGGACCACCTGGCCACCCGCATGCGCCGCAACAGTGAGAACCTGCTGGTCCTCGCCGGGCAGGAGCCCGCGCGGCGGTGGAGCCAGCCGGTGCCGCTGCTGGACGTCACCCGGGCGTCGCTGTCGGAGGTGGAGAACTACGAGCGGGTGGCGATGCACGTCCCCGCCGGCGTCTCCATCGCGGGCCAGGCGGTGAACGACGTCATCCACCTGCTGGCCGAGCTGGTCGAGAACGCCATCTCCTTCTCGCCGCGGGAGACCCGCGTCACGATGTCGGCCAACCGCATCGACGGCGGCGGGGTGATGATCTCCATCACCGACGCCGGCATCGGCATGACCGACGAGGAGCTCGCCCAGACCAACTGGCGCCTGGCCAACCCGCCGGTCGTAGACGTCGCGGTCTCGCGGCGCATGGGCCTGTTCGTGGTCGGCCGCCTCGCGCTGCGCAACGGCATCCGCGTGCAGCTCCGGCGGCACGACGGCGGCGGGCTGACCGCGATGGTGCTGCTGCCCGAGGCGCTCATGGGCATGCCCGCCCACCCCGGGGCGGGCGCCGCTCCGGCCGGGCAGCCCTCCTTCGAAGGATCGGCCACCCCCGCCTGGGCGGCGACGTCGGGACGGCCCGCGGCGCAGGGCGCGTTCGCGGCGGCGGGCCAGGCGGGCGTCTTCGGCTCCAACGGCGCGGGGCCGAACGGCATGGGCCCGATGGGCCCGACGACCGGAGGCGGCTTCGGCGGCCCGCCCGGCGGCGGTTTCGGCGGTCCCGCCACGGGCCCGGGAGGGTACGGCGGCCCGGCGACCGGCGGCGGTCGCCACGGCGGCTTCGACGGCCCCACGATGGGGACCGATGCCTTCGGCGGTCCGGCTACGGGCTCGGGAGGTTTCGGCGGGTCCGCGACCGGTCCTGGCGGTTACGGCGGCCCTCCCGGCGGTTACGGCGGTCCTCCCGGCGGTTACGGCGGCCCGCCCGGCGGGGGCGGCGGTTACGGCGGCCCTCCGACCGGCCCGGGCGGCCCGTCCACGGGCAACTTCGGCGGCCCGCCCACCGGCCCTCGCGACCCCGGCGGGCCCGCGGGCCCGCCGACCGGTCCGCACAGGTTCGGCGGCCCGTCGTCCGGCCCCGTGGGGCCGGGCGCCGGCAACGACCTGCCGGTGCGGCTGCGGCCCCGGCGGTACGAGTCGCCCGAGGGCGACGCGGCCACCGGCCCGCTGCCCGCCGTGCGCACCTCTCCCATGGAACAGGAGGAGGAGTATTTGCCGATCTTCGCGTCCGTCGAGTCGGCATGGTTCCGGCGCGCCGACCCCCAGCAGGAGGCCGAGCAGGCGGCGCAACCCGGCTGGCAGGAGGGCGCCGCGGACGCCGGCTGGCAGGCCGCGGCGGTCGTCAAGGAACCGGTGCGTGACGGAACCACCCAGGCCGGCCTGCCCAAACGCGTCCCCAAGGCCAACCTGGTGCCCGGATCGGCGGGCGCCTCCCAGGCCGCGCAGAGCCCGGTCCCTTCGATGCCCCCGCTCTCGCCCGACCGGGCGCGCAGCCGGCTGTCGAGCTTCCAGCAGGGCATCCGGCAGGGCCGCGCGGTCGCGCGCGGCGAGCTCAGTGAGGACGACGTGGCGTTCAACCCCGACCCGCGGCGCGTGCATGGTGACAAGGAGGACAAGTGAGGGAGCTTAGCCAGGCGGCCCGAGGGATCAACTGGCTCATCACCGACTTCGTCCGGGGAGTGCCCGGCGTGGCCCACACGGTGGTGGTGTCCTCCGACGGGCTGCCGCTGGCCTACTCGGACGGTTTCCCCAAGGACCGGGCCGATCAGCTCGCGGCGGTGGCCGCGGGGTTGATCAGCCTGACGCAGGGGGCCTCGCGGGTGTTCGAGGGCGGCGCCGTCACGCAGACGGTCGTGGAGATGCAGCGCGGGCTGTTGCTGATCATGTCGATCAGTGATGGTTCGTGTCTGGCGGTGCTGGCCGCGCCCGACTGCGACATGGGTCTGGTGGCCTACCAGATGACGCTGATGGTCGAGCGTGCCGGTCAGGTGCTGACCCCGGCCGTGCGCGCCGAGCTTCAGGCGTCGTCGCCGCGGTGACCTCCATGGGCGGCCCCGGCTCGGGCTGGGAGGACGGCTTACGGCCCTACCAACAGGAGCCCGCCTCGCCGGTGCGGCCGTTCACCGTCACCGGCGGCCGCTCGGCGCCGCGGACGCACTTGGCCATGGAGACGTTGGTGCATTCCACCATTCCGCCTTATCAAGATGTATCCGGGCTGATTCCGGAATATCAGGCGATTAACACTCTCTGCCGTCAGGTGCGCTCCGTCGCCGAGATCTCCGCGCTCCTTCACGTTCCGCTGGGAGTGGCGCGCGTGCTGATATCCGATATGGCGGCCGAGGGGTACGTGCAGCTCCACCAGCCGCAGCTCGAAGCGGGTAAGCCGGATTCGAACTTGCTCGAAAGGGTTCTCAGTGGACTTCGCAGGCTCTAGTGGCCCGCTCACGTCGACGAAGATCGTCGTGGCGGGGGGTTTCGGCGTCGGGAAGACGACGTTCGTGGGAGCGGTCTCGGAGATCGTGCCGCTGACCACCGAGGCGGTCATGACCGACGCCAGCGCCGGCATCGACGACCTCGGTCTGACACCGCGAAAGACGACGACGACGGTCGCCATGGACTTCGGCCGGGTGTCGCTGGACCAGGATCTGATCCTCTACCTGTTCGGCACGCCCGGCCAGCACAGGTTCTGGTTCATGTGGGACGACCTGGTGCGCGGCGCCATCGGAGCCGTCGTGCTGGTCGACACCCGGCGGCTGGCCGACTGCTTCCCCGCCATCGACTACTTCGAAGAGGCCAAGCTGCCGTTCGTCATCGGGCTGAACGGGTGGGAGGGCGAGCACGCCTACGGCGAGGAGGAGGTGCGCGAGGCCCTCAGCATCTCCCCGCACATCCCGATCGTCCGCACCGACGCCCGCAAGCGTGACCTGGTGAAGGGCACGCTGATCTCCCTGGTGGAGCACGCGCTGACGATGCGGGTGTCCGTGCCGGGCCGGTAGACCCGCGGCACGGATCGGCCGGGCCGTCGCTCGAAGCGCGTGGGCGGCGCGCGGAGCGGATAGGCTGGGAGGTCGAGTCGCACACGCAAGACCCCGGACGACCCGTAGCGCAGAGGCTGGCCAATCACGTGTTCGAGACGCTTTCCGACCGGCTGACATCGGTCTTCTCCTCCCTCAGGTCCAAGGGGAGGCTCTCCGACGCGGACATCGACGCGACCTGCCGAGAGATCCGCATCGCCCTTCTCGAGGCCGACGTGGCGCTGCCCGTCGTCAAGGACTTCGTGTCCCATGTCAGGGAGCGCGCCCGCGGATCGGAGGTCTCCCAGGCACTCAACCCCGCCCAGCAGGTCGTCAAGATCGTCAACGACGAGCTGGTGCAGATCCTGGGCGGCGAGACCCGGCGGCTGCGGTTCGCCAAGACCCCGCCCACGGTCATCATGCTCGCGGGCCTCCAGGGCGCCGGCAAGACCACGCTGGCCGGCAAGCTGGCCCGCTGGCTGCGCGAGCAGGGCCACGCCCCGCTCCTGGTCGCCGCCGACCTCCAGCGGCCCAACGCCGTGCAGCAGCTCCAGGTGGTCGGCGAGCGCGCGCAGGTCGCGGTGCACGCCCCCGAGCCCGGCAACGGCGTCGGCGACCCCGTCGCGGTGGCCCGCGGGTCGATCGACCACGCCAAGCGCCGCCAGCACGACATCGTCATCATCGACACCGCCGGCCGCCTCGGCATCGACCAGGAGCTGATGAAGCAGGCCGCGGACATCCGCGACGCCGTCAGCCCCGACGAGGTCCTGTTCGTGGTCGACGCGATGATCGGCCAGGACGCCGTCACCACCGCCCAGGCGTTCATGGACGGCGTGGGCTTCGACGGCGTCGTGCTCACCAAGCTCGACGGCGACGCCCGAGGCGGCGCGGCCCTGTCGGTGCGGCACATCACCGGCCGCCCGATCATGTTCGCGTCCACCGGCGAGAAGCTCGAGGACTTCGACGCGTTCCACCCCGACCGCATGGCGTCCCGCATCCTCGACATGGGTGACATCCTCACCCTGATCGAGCAGGCGCAGCGCACGTTCGACGAGGGCGAGGCCGCCAAGATGGCGGGCAAGCTCGTCTCGGGCGACGGCTTCACGCTCGACGACTTCCTCGAGCAGATGATGATGGTCCGCAAGATGGGCCCGCTGAAGAACCTCCTGGGCATGATGCCCGGCATGGGGCAGATGCGCGATCAGCTCAACCAGGTCGACGAGCGCGATCTCGACCGCGTCGCCGCCATCATCCGCTCGATGACCCCGGCCGAGCGCGCCGAGCCCAAGATGATCAACGGCTCGCGGCGCGCCCGCATCGCCCGCGGCTCCGGCGTCACCGTCACCGAGGTCAACAACCTCGTCGTCCGCTTCTTCGACGCGCAGAAGATGATGCGCCAGATGGCCGGAGGCATGGGGCTGCCGGGCATGCCCGGCGGGCGCAAGGGCGGCAAGGCCGCCCAGAAGAAGGCCAAGAAGGGCCGCAGGGTCAGCGGCGACCCGCGCAAGGCCGCGCTCGGCAAGGCCGCCCCCGCGGCCGGTTCCGACGAGGCGCCCGCGCTGCCGCCCGGCCTGGGCGGGCTCGCCGGCCTCGGCGGCGGCAAGCTCCCGCCCGGTCTGGAGCTGCCCCCCGGCTTCGACCCCTCCAAGCTGCGCCTGCCCGGCCAGAAGTAGCCTCACCAGGGGCGGCACGCCTCGCATCGCCGCCCCGGCACCTCGTGCCGCGGCGGCGGCGCGCCTCCCGGGGCGCGTCGGCGGCCGCGCGTGCGCGTCGATTCGGCCTGAGGCCGGATCATCTGGCAGAATGTCATGTTGGTACATCGTGACCGCGGGCGCCCTCTAACCCCCGCGCGTTACGCCTGTCCCCGGGGCGGTCATTTCGTCGTGCCCCACTCGGCGAGACACCCGCCCACCCAAGCTTCGAAAGCCCAGGAGAGACCACACCCGTGGCAGTCAAGATCAAGCTCAAGCGGCTCGGCATGATCCGCAACCCGCAGTACCGCATCGTGGTGGCGGACAGCCGCACCAAGCGTGACGGCCGTGCGATCGAGGAGATCGGTCTTTACCACCCCAAGGAGAACCCGTCGTTCATCCAGGTGAACTCCGAGCGGGCGCAGTACTGGCTGGGTGTCGGCGCGCAGCCGACCGAGCCGGTGCTCAAGCTGTTCAAGCTGACCGGCGACTGGCAAAAGTTCAAGGGCGAGCCCGCCCCGCCGGCGATGCTGGTGGCCGAGCCCAAGCCCGACCGCCACGCCGCCTACGAGGCCGCCGCCAAGGAGACGCTCTCCAGCGACACCGGTGGCGGCGCCACCACGCCGCGCAAGGCCAGAAGGCCCGCCAAGACCGACGACACCGCCGCGACCCCGGCCGAGCCGGCCGCGGAGGAGAAGCCGGAAGGCGAGGCCTGAGGTGCTTGAGGAAGCCCTCGAGCATCTGGTCAAGGGCATCGTCGAACACCCCGACGAGGTTCTGGTCCGCCCCCGGCGCATCCGCACCGGGCGCGTCCTGGAGGTCCGGGTCCATCCCGAAGACCTCGGCAAGGTCATCGGCCGTGGCGGCCGTACGGCCAAGGCGTTGCGCACCGTCGTCAACGCCCTGGCCGACGGCAAGTACGTGCGGGTCGACCTGCTCGACCTGAACGAGGCCCGGTAAGACCGCGAGGCGCAAGCCTCTTCACAGGGGACCCCCGCGAGCCGGGCGGTCCCCTGTCGCGGTTTTCCCCCGCCTCGGCCCCGGGACGTCCGGCGCTCAGGCGCCGCGCCCCGGCGGGCGCGGACCCACGTCCGGGGCCGGCCGCCACGCGGCCGGCGCCTGGGCGGCGCACGAATCGAACTCACGGGCTCCACGGGAGCCCCGGACTCTTGGAGGAACGGCGAGGTGCAGCTTGTCGTCGGCCGGATCGGCCGCCCGCACGGCATCCGGGGCGAGGTGACGGTCGAGGTGCGCACCGACGCCCCCGAGTCGCGTTTCACCCTCGGGGCGTCGCTCGCGACCGACCCGCCGGCCACGGGTCCCCTCGTCGTCGAGAGCCTGCGCTGGCACAAGAGCGCGCTGCTGCTGCGCTTCGCCGGCGTGGCGGGCCGGGAGCAGGCCGAGGAGCTGCGCGGCACCCTGCTCGTCGTCGACTCCGCCGACATCCCGCCGCCCGACGACCCCGACGAGTTCCACGACCACCAGCTCATCGGCCTGTCGGTGGTCACCGTCGGCGGCGAGGCCGTCGGCGAGGTGGTGGAGATCCTGCACCACGGCCAGGACCTGCTGGTCGTCCGGCGCCCCACCGGCGAGGTGCTGGTGCCGTTCGTGAAGGCCCTGGTGCCGGAGGTCGACCTCGACGCCAAGCGCCTGGTCGTCGACCCCCCGCCGGGCCTGCTCGACCCGGACGAGACGCTCTGATGGACCCGATGGACCTGACGAACCTGACGGACCTGTCGGAGGCCACGGCACGGGTCCGGCCGCACGCCACGGCCGCGAACCCGGGAGGGCGGTGAGCATGCGCGTCGACATCATCTCGATCTTCCCCGAGTACTTCGCCCCGCTCGACGTCTCGCTGCTTGGCAAGGCGCGGCAGCGCGGGCTGCTCGACATCCGGGTGCACCAGCTGCGCGAGTGGACCCACGACGTGCACCGCACCGTGGACGACACCCCCTACGGCGGCGGTCCCGGCATGGTGATGAAACCCGAGCCGTGGGGCGAGGCCATCGACGCCGTCGTCGTGGGCGCGGAGATCCCGCCCCGGCTGGTCGTCCCCACGCCCAGCGGGCGGCCGTTCACCCAGCAGGTGGCCATCGAGTACGCCAAGGAGCCCTGGCTGCTGTTCGCCCCCGCTCGCTACGAGGGCATCGACTCGCGGGTCATGGCCGAGTACGGCTCCCGCCTGCGGGTCGACGAGGTCGGCATCGGCGACTACGTGCTGGCCGGGGGAGAGGCGGCGGTGCTGGTGATCGTCGAGGCCGTGGCCCGCCTGCTGCCCGGCGTGCTCGGCAACGCCGAGTCCGTCGCCGACGACTCCTTCGCCCCCGGGTCCATGGCGGGGCTGCTCGAAGGGCCCGTGTTCACCAAGCCCCCGGTGTGGCGCGGGCACGAGGTGCCGCCGATCCTGCTCTCGGGCAACCACGGGGCGATCGCGCGCTGGCGCCGCGACGAGGCGCTGCGCCGTACGGCCGCCAACCGGCCAGAACTCGCCGCGCGACTCGACCGGGAGGCCCTTGACAAGCGCGACCGCGAGGTCCTCCAGGACGCTTCGTTTCGCTTCCGGCCGGAAGATATGGCAAACTGAGTCGCTGCCGCCGACTACGTTTCATGGTCGGCGCGGCTGGCCCGGGTGGTAGGCCCGGCCTCCGAGACGTATTCAGCCCAGCGCTCGTGTCTTCCTCGTCGCCGTGCCTCAGGCGCGGCCGGGCGGACCTCCGGGCGCTCGCTTCGAATGAGGAACCGCTGTCATGCACACGCTGATCCAGGAGCTTGAGAAGACCTCGCTCCGCAGTGACATCCCGAGCTTCCGCCCGGGTGACACCCTTGAGGTCCACGTCCGCGTCGTCGAAGGCAACCGGTCCCGTATCCAGGTCTTCAAGGGCTTCGTGCTCCGCCGCCAGGGCGGTGGCATCCGCGAGACCTTCACCGTGCGCAAGGTGAGCTACGGCGTCGGCGTCGAGCGCACCTTCCCGGTGCACAGCCCGGTCATCGAGAAGATCGAGCTCGTGACCCGCGGCGACGTCCGCCGCGCCAAGCTCTACTACATGCGCGACCTGCGCGGCAAGGCCGCCCGCATCCGCGAGAAGCGCGACGCGCTTCCCACCGGCAAGTAGGCGCTCGCGCCCGGCCCGCACCCGAAAGGGATGCGGGCCATTTTGCTGATCCGCAAAGCGGCTCCGGCCTGGCCGAATACCGCCGGGAGGGCTACTTCGGCGACCGTTTATTCGATGCGATGACGAGTCGGCGACCCGCCGTGGAGCGGGCATCATCTAGGCTCGACAGCGATGACTAGCGATGGCCAGGGGGCCGGCGGTCCGCGCCGCCCCGTCGAGGACGAGGTAGACGTGGTCGCGGAAGACACGAAGCCAACAGCCAAGGACGGCAAGGAGAAAAAGGGATCCTTCTGGCGCGAGCTACCTGTTCTGGTGGTGGTCGCCCTCGTCCTGGCGCTCATCATCAAGAGCTTCGTGGTTCAGGCGTTCTACATCCCCTCCGAGTCGATGGAGGACACCCTGCTCGTCAACGACAGGGTGCTGGTCAACAAGCTCGTCTACCACACCCGTGACATCGAGCGTGGCGACATCGTGGTCTTCTCCGGCGTCGACTCCTGGGCCAGCGAGGTCGAGGTGCCCGAGCCCACCAACCCGGTCGCCGCCTTCTTCCGCTGGGTCGGCACCGCCTTCGGCGTGGTCCCCGGCGAGAAGGACTACATCAAACGGGTGATCGGCGTGCCGGGCGACACCGTGAAGTGCTGCGACCCCAAGGGCCGCGTCACCGTCAACGGCGTGGCGCTCGACGAGACCGCCTACCTCTACCCCGACGACCAGCCCTCGCAGAAGTTCTTCGAGATCAAGGTCCCGAAGGACCGCCTCTGGGTGATGGGCGACCACCGCTCGGTGTCCCTCGACTCACGCTCCCACCAGGGCGATCCCGGCGGCGGCACGATCGCGCGCGAGATGGTGGTCGGGCGGGCCTTCGTGATCGTCTGGCCGTTCTCACGGGCGTCGACGCTGCCCATCCCCGACACCTTCGGGCAGAGCGCGCTGAGGGCCGCGGGCGCGGTGGGCGGCGCGGCTCCGCTGCTGCTCGGCTTCGCGGCCGCGTTTCCCCTGATGGCCGTGCGCCGCCGGGTGCTCAAGGCGAGCATCCGTCCCCGATGACCGTCACCGGATCCGGCGACAAGGCCGGGAGCGACGTCACCGCGACCCCGCCCGGCCAGGGTGAGGCGGCCCCGGGCGAGCCGGAGCAGACCGCCGCCGCGCCCGGTGGCCCGCGCGAGCCGGGCGCGTCGAAGAAGTCCGGCTGGCGGGAGTCCGTGCTGCTGGTCTCCGTGGGCGTCGTGGCAGCCCTGCTCGTGCACTTCTTCGTGGTCGACTCCGTGTACATCCCGTCGGAGTCCATGGAGCAGACCCTGCTGATCAACGACAGGGTGGTGGTGGACAAGCTCTCCGGCGACGTCGGCCGCGGCGAGGTCGTGGTCTTCAAGGGCTGGGACGGCACCACCACGATCAAGCGTGTCATCGGCGTCGGCGGCGACCGCGTGAAGTGCTGCGACGCCCAGAAGCGCGTCACCGTCAACGGGGTGCCGCTGGACGAGGAGTCCTACCTCCATCCGCAGGACTTCCCCTCGCAGGAGAGGTTCGACGTCACCGTGCCGAAGGGGCGGCTGTGGCTGATGGGCGACCACCGCGCCTCCTCCGAGGACTCCCGCGCCTACCGGGACGACGGCTCACTCGGCACGATCTCCACCGACGACGTCGTGGGGAGGGCGTTCGCGCTCTACTGGCCGCTGTCCCGCATGGCCACGCTGCCCGTCCCAGAGACGTTCTCAAAGGTGCGATAACGTACCCCTCCCCGCGATTGGGGCGTAGGCTGGTGGCCATGGTCGCGCTCGCACCGCCGTACACCGGCCCCGAAGCCCGACCTTCCCCGCGGTGTCTCTCCCGGCGGCGGGTCGCCGCGGCGCTCACCCCATGACCGTTCTCTACCGCCCGCGTCCCAGCATCGTCCGGCGCGACTCGGGGCTCTACGGCTACGAACGAGCGCTCGCGCGCCGAGGCCTGTCACCGATCGCCGGCGTCGACGAGGCCGGCCGGGGCGCCTGCGCCGGGCCCCTCGTGGTGGCCGCGGTGGTCCTGCGCACCGAGATCGACGGCATCGCCGACTCCAAGGTGCTCACCCCCGCCCGGCGGGAGACCCTGCACGACCGCATCCTGGCCACGGCGGCGGCGGTGAACGTGGTCGTCATCCCACCTCAGGACATCGACACGCGCGGACTGCACAAGTGCAACGTCGCCGGGATGCGCCGGGCCGTCGCGGGCCTCGAATGCGATCTCGGCTACGTCCTGGTCGACGGCTTCCCCGTCCCCGGCCTGCCCGCGCCGTCGCTGGCGGTCTGGAAGGGCGACCAGGTCTCGGCGTGCGTCGCCGCGGCCTCGATCGTCGCCAAGGTCACCCGCGACCGCATGATGACCTCGCTGGACGAGAGGTACCCCCAGTACGGCTTCGCCGACCACAAGGGGTACGTCACGGCGAGGCACCGGAGGGCACTCGCCGCCCACGGCCCCAGCCCGCATCATCGGTTCTCCTTTGTGACAGTGAACTCGGTGATGCGGTCGGAAGCGGGCGCCGCGATAGGCGAGAATGGTGTGGGGGCCGGTGTCGCCTGATCGGGCGGCACCCGGGGGAGGAAGGGAAGTGGAGGGCCGGGATGAGCGCGGAGGATCTCGAAAAATACGAGACCGAGATGGAGTTGCAGCTCTACCGGGAGTACCGCGATGTGGTCGGCCTGTTCACCTACGTCGTGGAGACCGAGCGGCGCTTCTACCTGACCAACTCCGTCGACCTCGACGTGCGCACCGCCGAGAACGGCGACGTGTTCTTCGACGTCAAGATGCAGGACGCCTGGGTGTGGGACATGTACCGCCCGGCGAGGTTCGTCAAGAACGTCCGCGTCGTCACCTTCAAGGACGTCAACGTCGAAGAGCTGGCCAAGCCCGACCTGGAAATGCCCAAGGAAGGCTTCTCCGGCTGACCTGACGACGCCCCCGAAGCGCCGCCAGGCGACGCCCCGGATGCCCGGCGCGCAAACCGGGCCCCGGCATCTGCCCGCACCCCGGATTCCCCCCGGACGCCCCGGCGACTCGGCGGTCCCCGGCCACCCGTATCCCGCGGCCACGCACGGCATTCGGACACCACACCCCGGTGCCCATACGTCACTTCCGCGGACGGGCACGGCATCGCTGACACGAAGCCGATTCCCCGGCCCGACTGGTCCTGCCAGCACCGTGCCGTACCAGGCCTGACCAGCACGGTCGTCCCGGGCCCGACCGCACGGTGCCGTACCAGGACTACCAGCACGGTCGTACCGGGCCCGACCGTGATGGTCGTACTGTCACGGGCCGTTCCGCGCCCGACACGCAGGTGTGCCGTACCGGGACCGGCCGGCACGGCGCCGCGCCGGGACCGACTAGCACCGTCGTGCCGGGAGCGACCGGGATGGTCGTACTGTCACGGTGCCGTGCTGGGATCGACTAGCACGGTCGTGCCGGGAGCGACCGGGATGGTCGTACTGTCACGGTGCCGTACCGGGACCGGCCAGCACGGTGCCGTACCGGGACCGACCAGGATGGATGTACCGGGACGGGGCCGGCCCACGGCGGGTGCGGGTCAGGCGCGGTCCGGAGTTATCCCCAGAGTGTCGTTCGGCCCCGTGGCGCACCCGCTTCGTGAGCGAAGGTGTGGGCCGGAGGTGGTTCCATGGCCACGGCACACGAGCTGGGCAGATACGGCGAGGAGATCGCCGTCGACTTCCTGCTGGCCGAGGGGTTGCAGATCCTGGAGCGCAACTGGCGCTGCTCCGAGGGCGAGATAGACATCCTGGCCCGCGACGGCCCCGTCCTGGTGATCGTCGAGGTGAAGACCCGTTCAGGCCGCACCCACGGCACCGCCTTCGAAGCGGTGACCCCCGCCAAGTTCACCCGCCTCCGAGCCCTGGCGAGCCGCTGGCTGAAGACCCAGCCCGAGTGGTTCGCCTCGGTCCGCATCGACGTCATAGCCCTCGAACGCTTCGCGGGCGAGTTCGTCCTCCGCTACGCCCGGGGGGTGTCCTAGATGCCGGTGGCGCGCACCCGTTCGGTGGCGCTGGTGGGGGTGAGCGGGCACGTCGTGGAGGTCGAGGCCGATGTCGGGCACGGCATCGCCGGGGTCAGCCTGATCGGCATGCTCGACACGGCGCTCAGCGAGGCCCGCGACCGCGTCCGCTCCGCGATCGTCAACAGCCGCTACGCCTGGCCCGACGCCCGCGTCACCGTCAGCCTCTTTCCCGCGAGCCTTCCCAAGCGGGGAAGCCTCTTCGATCTCGCCATCGCCGTGGCCCTGCTCGGCGCGGCGGGCCTGGTGCCGCGTAAGGAGATCTCCAGCCCTATCTACCTCGGTGAGCTGGGGCTCGACGGCACGGTCCGGCCGGTGCGCGGCGTCCTGCCCGCGGTGGTCGCCGCTGCCGAGGCGGGCGCGAGTTCCGTCGTGGTCCCGATGGCGAACGCGGCGGAGGCCGCCCTCGTGCCCGGCGTCGCGGTCACTCCTGTGCTCACATTGGCGGAGCTGGTCGAGTCCCTGCGCGGCGGCGGGCAGGCGAGCATGCCCGTGCTCGCCGACACCAGCCCGCCCCCCGCCCCGCCCGCCGGGCCGCCGGGGTGCCCCGCGCCCGATCTCTCCGACATCGCCGGGCAGGCCGTGGCGCGCCGTGCCCTGGAGGTCTGCGCCGCCGGGGGGCACAACCTCTGGATGATGGGGCAGCCGGGCACCGGCAAGACCATGCTCGCCGAGCGGCTGCCGACCCTGCTCCCGCGCCTCGATCGCGACCAGGCGCTGGAGGTCACGGCCATCCACTCCGTCGCGGGCACCCTGCCGCCCGACCGCCCCATGCTCGCCCATCCGCCGTTCATGGCCCCCCATCACACCGCGACGGTCGCGGCCATCGTCGGCGGCGGCAGCAGCGTCATCCGCCCGGGTGCGGTCTCCCTGGCTCACCGGGGGGTGCTCTTCCTCGACGAGGCGCCCGAGTTCCCCGCCCGAGTGCTCGACTCGCTGCGCCAGCCGCTGGAGTCAGGCCAGGTCACCGTGGCGCGGGCCGCGGTCACCGTCACGTTCCCGGCCCGGTTCATGCTGGTGCTGGCGGCCAACCCGTGCCCGTGCGCCCAGGCGTCCACGCCCGAGAGCCCGTGCCGGTGCACCCCCACCCAGCGGCGCCGCTACCTCGCCCGCCTCTCCGGCCCCCTGCTCGACCGCGTCGACGTCAAGGTCGGCCTCACGCGCTCGACCCGCCGCGAGCTGCTGGCCGATCGCCAGTTCATCGAGCCGAGCGAGGTCGTGGCCGAGCGCGTGCTCCTCGCCCGAGAACGCACCCTGGCCCGCCTGCGGGGAACTCCCTGGCGCTGCAACGCCGAGGTCCCCTCGGCGGCCCTGCACGGAGCCTTCAGGCCGGCCTCCGCGGCCATGTCCCCCCTCTACCGGTGCCTCGACACCGGCGAGCTCAGCGCCCGAGGCCTCGACCGCGTTCTTCGACTCTCCTGGACCCTGGCCGACCTGACCGGCAAGCCCGCCCCCGAGGTCCCCGAAACCACCGCCGCCCTAGCCCTATGGACCGGAACCGAATGACCCCCGCCCCCCGAAATCCCCCCACCAGCCCACCGCCCCTCCCACCCGACGACCGCCCCTCGCACACCCCCCTCCACCCCGCGACGGTTCTCCCCGCCGAACGGGACGGGATGCCCGCTCGCCCTGTCCCGGTCCCAGATCCCCCCGCCGGTCCACCGGCCCTGCCGTCCGGTGAACGTTCCTCGCGCGACCCTGTCCACCGCTCGGCGGTTTCCTGTGCTGAACGGGATGGGATGCCCGCTCGCCCTGTCCCGGCGCCGGATTCTCCCGCCGAGCCACGGGCCTTCTCGTCCGATGATCGCCCCTCGGGGGGCCCGCAACCGCCTGATGTCACCGCGGAGGCGCCTCTTCACGCCTCCGTGGTTCCCTGCGCCGAGCAGCTCCCGGGTGACGTCCGCCCCACCACCACGAATTCGTCCCAGGGGCGGCCGGTGGTTTGTTCCGGTGATGGGCGTCCGGGTGCGCCGCGGTCTGGCGATGCCGTCGGCATGGAGTGCTCGGCGGCGGAGCCGCCCGTGGGGGCGATGGGTGGTCGACATCCGGGTGATGATCACTTCGCTGACGTATCCGATAGGCGGCCTGACGGCCCGGTCGGCGAGCCGTCCGGTGTTGGGCGGGAGGAGGACGAGGAGCGGCTGGCGCGGGTCGGGTTGATGCGGGTGGCCGATGCGGGGGATCGCGTCATGGGCGAGCTGGTCGCGGCGTGTGGGGCCCGCTCCGTTCTCGATCAGGTTCGTCATGGACGGCTCGACGCCGGGTTCGTGGAGCGGTGGAGGGCAGGAAAGGGGCGAGTGGCCGATCTCGATCGGCGCATGGGCACCTGGCGCGCGCGGTTGCCGGCCGTAGACCCGGCGGGGGATCTCTCGGAAGGGCGGCGGCTGGGGGCCCGGCTCGTCATGCCGGGTGATCTCGAATGGCCGACGCAGCTCGACGATCTCGGGCCGGAGCGTCCCCTGGCGCTCTGGCTGCACGGCCGGGCCGATCTGCGGTTCTCCTGCCTTCGCTCGGTGGCCGTCGTCGGTTCACGGGCGGCGACGGCGTACGGCGTCCACGTGGCGGCCGAGCTGAGCGCGGGCCTGAGCGAAGCCGGGTGGGGCGTGATCTCCGGGGGCGCGTACGGCGTCGACGCGGCGGCGCACCGGGGCACGCTGGCCGGTCATGCGGAGACCATCGCCGTGCTGGCCTGCGGCACCGACGTCCCGTACCCCGCCGCCAACCAGATGCTGTTCGAGGCCGTCCGCAGCCGCGGGCTGCTGGTCAGCGAGTGCCCGCCCGGTGCACGGCCCACCCGGCCCCGGTTCCTGATCCGCAACCGGGTGATCGCCGCGCTGTCCCGGGGAACCGTGGTCGTCGAGGCGGCCATCCGGAGCGGAGCGTTGAACACCGCGGCGCACGCCGTCGCGCTGCGCCGCCACCTGGCCGCCGTCCCGGGCCCGGTGACATCGGAGAACTCCGCCGGCTGCCATCGGCTGATCCGGCGGGCCGAAGCCGTCTGCGTCACGTCGGCCCGCGACGTGATCGAGCTCGTCGGAGCCATGGGCGACGATCTCGCCCCCGAGCAGCGCGGCCCCGTACTGCCCCGCGACGCCCTTGCCGCCGACACCCGCAGCGTCCTGGAAGCCGTCCCCGCCAAGCGGGGCGCGGGCCCCGCCACCATCGCCGTGGCGGCGGGCGTCGACCTCATGGCCGCCCTCAGCCACCTGGGCGCCCTGGCCGCGGCAGGCTACGTCGAACGCACCGACAACGGCTGGCGCCTGCGAAGAAGCACCTGACGCTTCCCACCCATCCCCTCCTCGCGAGTGGGGGGTACGACGGCCTCGACACCGCTCCTCACGAGTCGCCTTCTCGCGGGTGGGGTGCCACGGCCTTGACATGGCTCTCCATAGGTAGGTTGCGTTCTCGCGGGTGGGGTGCCGTGGCCTCGACACCCCTCCCAAGCGCCGTCTTCTTGCGAGTGGGGGGTGCGGTGGCCTTGACACCGCTCCCCGCGTCGGGTTCTCGCAGGTGAGGGTCCCCCGGCCCTGTACAGTTCCCCATCCATCGCCTCCTCGCAGGGCGGGGGTGCCGCGGCCTTCCTGCGGCTTTTCGTGCGTCGTCTCCTCATGGGTGCTATCGCCTCACCGTCCTTCGGGGTGCCTTCTGTCGGTCAGGTCGGCGGCCAACGAGGGAGCAGGCGCACCTGGCCTCGGGCCAGCAGCAGGAGGGGGTCCAGGTAGCCGTCGGGGCCGATGAGGCCCCAGTGGAGGCAGGTCGCCGGGCAGTGCGCGGCGGCGTCGGTATGGCGGGGCTTCTCGACGACGCCGATGATGTCGCCGCGCCGCACGGTCTGGCCGCGCCGCACCGTCGTGCGCACCGGCAGGTACGTCGTTCGCAGACCGTCGGCGTGCGCGATCGAGACGACGCCCCGGGCGGCGAACGGGCCGGCGTAGACGACGACGCCCGCGCCGGCCGCATGCACGGGCCGCCGGGGACGCGCGTCGAGATCAACCCCGCGATGCCCCGCCAGCCACGGCAGCGGGGGAGGGGCGAACGGGCGCATGACCACCAAGGGGCCGGCAAGCGGCGAGCTCCACCGGGCGACGCCAGGAGCGGTCTCGCCGCCCTCCCACGATGGATTCGCGACCCCACCCTCCTGATCACCGGCCTCCTGATCACCGGCCTCCTGATCACCGGGCGGTCCCGCCGCCGGTCGGTCGGGACCGGACACGTCTCGCCGCCCGTCGTGCCGGCTCGTTGCCGGTCGGGGGGAGCCACGTCCGTGACCTTGGGCTCCGGGTGGGCTTGTGGCCGGTTGGGGGGTGCTGGGTCGGTGGTCTTGGGTTTCGGGCGGGCCTGTGGCCGGTGGGGTGGATCCGCCTTCTTGATCGGGGGCGCTCGCCGCTGGGCGGGGGCTGCTGGTCGTCCTGGAGTCGGGGGAGGTGGCCGCGGTCGCGGTAAGGGTGGGGGATGGGGCGGTGGCGAGGGTGAGGAACAGCACGGCCAGCAGGCGCTTCACCGGAGGGCTCATGGGAGAAGACTGGTGGACGGCGGCACGGGAGCGGGGGGCCGAGCGGCGTTCTGTGTACAAGTGAGGTCCGCGGGTCCGACCGGCTGGAATCGGCGTGGAGGGAGATCTCATGGGGCCCGACGGGAGACCTCAGACGGTTGACGAGGTCGTCAGGGCGCTGGGCAGGGAGGTCGGGCTTGATCTCCCCGCCGTCCGCGTGACGGGGGATGAGAGGGCCCTGCCGTCCGCGTTCAGGATCGGAACGGCGGCCGCCGCCGTCGTCGGTGCGGTGACCGGGGCCGTCTCCCTGTACCGGCGGGAACAGGGTCACGCGGAGGTGACCGTGGACGTCGGCGAGGCCGTCGCCGCCTTCAAGGACGAGCGGTACTTCACGATCGACGGCGAGGCCCTCGACCTGTGGGCGCCGCTGTCCCGCGATTACCCGACATCCGACGGGTGGGTACGGCTGCACTGCAACTTCGACCACCACCGCGACGCCGCACTGCGTGCCCTGAACCTCCCGCCGGACTCCGGCGAAGCCCAGGTCGCCGCCGCCTGCGCCGGCCGGACGGCCGTCGACGTCGAGCAGGCGGTCACCGACGCCGGGGGATGCGCGGCCGCGACGCGGAGTCGCGAGCGGTGGCACGACCACCCGCAGAGCCGCGCCGTCGCACGCTTGCCCCTCATCGGGCTCAGGCGCCTCGGCCCCGCCGCACACGCCGCGCCCGGCCCACCGGAGCACGCGCCGGTGACCGGGACGCGGCCGTTGGACGGGGTACGGGTGCTTGATCTCACCCGGGTGCTGGCCGGGCCGGTGGCGACGCGTGTCCTCGCCGCTCACGGTGCGAAGGTCCTCAAGGTCGGGGCGGCCCACCTGCCGGAGGTGCCCGGGGTGGTGATCAGCACGGCGTTCGGCAAGCGCTACTGCGAGCTGGACCTTCGTACGCAGGAAGGCGCGGACGCGCTGCGCCGGCTGGTGGCGGGGGCGGACGTGCTCGTCCAGTCATACCGGCCCGGCGCGCTGGCGGCGCTGGGCTTCGGCGCCGATCAGCTCGCGTCCATGCGACCGGGCCTCGTCCGCGTGGACATCTCCGCCTACGGCACGCTGGGCCCGTGGGCGGGGCGGCGCGGCTTCGACAGCCTCGTGCAGATGGTCTGTGGCATCGCGCACGAGGGCGGCGATGGTGGCGATGGCGGCAAGCCCGTCCCGCTGCCCGTCCAGGCGCTCGACCACGCCACCGGCTGGCTGGCCGCGCTGGGCGCGGTCGCCGGTCTGCTGCGCCGGCGGGCCGAAGGGGGGGCGTGGCAGGCCGAGACGATCCTGGCCCGCACCGCCCTCTGGCTCGACGGCCTCGGCCGCATCACCCCTTCCCCGCGGGGCCGCGACGCCGGGCCGGAGGCGCCGGTTCCGCTTGAGCGGATGGACAGCTCGTTCGGGACCCTTGCGTACGTCCCGGCTCCCGGCGCGATCGGCGGGGCACGGCCATTCTGGTCGTCGCCGCCGCCCCGCCGGGGGGAGCACCCGCCCGCCTGGTGGTGATGGGCGGCGCCTGGGACAGGGGCGTGCCGGTCACCGGTGTCGCGTCGAGGAAGGCTCGCCCGCCTGGTGGCCGGTGCTTCTCGAAGGGCCGGGCTCCGCCGGTCGCTTCGCCGGCGGTGCCGGGGCCGGCTCTGCTGAGGGGGCGTGCGAGGGGGCGTGGCGGAGCGGGGAGAGCCAGACGAGCGCGATGGCGAGGACGAGGACGGCGGCACAGGCCCACAGGGCGGGGCGCAGGCCGATCAGGTCGCCGAGCACGCCGCCCGTGACGCCACCGAGCGTCATCACCCCCATGGTGGAGACCGTCATGACGGCGTTCACCCGCCCGACCGCCTCAGGCGGGGACTCGCGGAGTTGCACCGTCCCGTAGCAGACGCTGAACGCCACCACCGCGATGCCGCTGACCAGGTACGCGGCCACCAGCAGCGGCACCAGCACCACGGGGGATCCGTGCGCTGCTGCCAGCGCGGCCGTCTCGAGCGGGAAGAACAGCACCCCGGCGAGGATCACCCGGTTCTCGGAGAACCGGCGGGCCAGCCGGGGCGTGACGGCCGCGCCGACGAGCCCCCCGGCGCCGTACGCCGCCGTCAGCAGGCCGATCACCCACGCGGGCAGCCCCAGCGTGTGCACGGCGAACAGGACGTACAGCGCCATGTGTCCGGCCGAGGCGAAGTTGACCAGGACGCCCGCGCCGATCAGCGTCCACAGCACCCGGTTGCCCGTCACGGCGCGCACGCCGTCGCGGATGTCGCGCAGAAGGCTACGGCGCGGCGATCCGGCGGCCGTCCCCGAACGGGAGGCGGGCTCCGGGGAACGGATGGACCGCAGGCACAGGGCCGAGACCAGGAAGGAGGCCGCGTCCGCCACCAGGGCCACCGGAGCGGTCAGGAGCTGGACCAGGATGCCGGCCAGCCCGGGTCCGGTGACGCTCGCCGTGGAGTACACCGCCTGGAAGCCGGCGATGGCCGCCGTCCGCTGGTGCTCGGGGACGACGCTGGGGATGTGCGGGAACCAGGCCGTCTGGTAGACGACGGCGCAGGTGCCCGTGACCAGCGCGACGGCGATCAGCAGCGGCGTGGACAGCAGGCCCGCGAACCAGGCGAGCGGCACCGCGGCCACCGCGGCGGCCGCGACCAGCTCACACCCGATCATGATCGGCCGGCGACGGGCCAGACGGTCGACGTACGCGCCGGCGTGCAGCCCGAAGAGCAGGTACGGCAGGGTCGCGGCCCCGGTGAGCAGGCCCATCTCGGTCGGCGTCGCGCCCAGCAGCGTCGCCGCCGTGAGGGGCACGGCAAGACGGGTGACGTGGGTGCCGGTCTCGGACACCGCGCGCGCGGACCACAGCAGCCGGTAGTCGGGCTGCCGCCGGAGAGGGATGGTCTCAACCATGATTATGAAAGTAAGCCTTCACAGTTGTGAAAGCAACCCTTCGCGATTCCGCCTACATCGCCGCCAATGCAGACGGAGGGCGTTACCGTTCCTGCTATGAGTCAGCGGAACCAGATGGTCGAGGACCCGCGTGTCATGCGGGCGCTGGCGCACCCGTCGCGCCTGGCCATCCTCAAGCGCCTGCAGACCGAGGGTCCGGCGACGGCGACCGAATGCGCCGAGATCGCCGGCATCTCGCCGAGCGCCTGCAGCTACCACCTGCGCATGCTGGCCAAGTACGGGTTCGTCGAGGACGCCCCGCCGCGCGGCGACGGCCGCGAGCGCCTGTGGCGGGCGCACCACCGCGGCTTCACCGTGGCCGAGCCGGACGAACTAACCCCCGAGGTGGCCGAGGCGAAGAACGTCCTGGCCAAAACCGTGGTCAACGGCATCGCCGAGGAGCTGCTGCGGTACTTCGACGCCAGCGTGCGCGAGTCCAGGCAGTGGCGGCAGGCCAGCACGCTCAACCAGATGCTCCTGCGCGCCAACGCCGAGGAGCTGGAGGAGCTCGGCCGCCGGGTGACGGAGATCCTGGTGCCGTACCTGGCCAAGACCCGCACCGCCGAGGAGGCGCCCCCGGACGCCCGTTTGGTCCAGGGGGTCGTCTACCTCTACCCGCGGCCGCCCGCGGGACCCGGCGTCGGCCGGTCCGGAACCGGCCCGGATAACCCGCCCGAGGCGGAAAACTGACTTCGTCTTGGGTTGACAAGTAAGGAACCCTGTATGCGTGGGCTGGGCGTGGCCGGGTTCCGGGTACACTTCTGGTGGCTCGTCAAGCGGGCCGACTTCGCACGCCCACAGGCGAACCGCCCTCTCGGTCCGGGTCGTTGACTCGGATGGGGCGGTTCAGGGCGTCAGGGCGGGAGCCCCAGGCTTCCGCATACAACCGAGACGCGCGCCCTCGCGGCGCTCTACCCAGGAGGACCATACTCATGGCCCCCGTCGTCACCATGCGGCAGATGCTCGAAAGCGGTGTCCACTTCGGGCACCAGACCCGGCGCTGGAACCCGAAGATGAAGCGCTTCATCCTCACCGAGCGCAACGGCATCTACATCATCGACCTGCAGAAGTCGCTGTCCTTCATCGACCGCGCCTACGACTTCGTCAAGGAGACGGTCGCCCACGGCGGCACCATCCTGTTCATCGGCACCAAGAAGCAGGCGCAGGAGGCCATCGCCGAGCAGGCCGCGCGCGTCGGCATGCCCTACGTCAACCAGCGCTGGCTGGGCGGCATGCTCACCAACTTCTCCACCGTGCACAAGAGGCTTCAGCGTCTGAAGGAGCTCGAGGAGCTCGACTTCGACAACGTGGCAGGCTCCGGGCTCACCAAGAAGGAGCTCCTGATGCGCCGCCGTGAGAAGGACAAGCTGGAGCGCACCCTCGGCGGCATCCGCGACATGGCGCGCGTGCCCAGCGCGGTGTGGATCGTTGACACCAAGAAGGAGCACATCGGGATCAGCGAGGCTCGCAAGCTTCACATCCCGGTCGTCGCCATCCTGGACACCAACTGCGACCCCGACGAGGTCGACTACCCGATCCCGGGCAACGACGACGCCATCCGCGCCGTCAGCCTGCTCACCCGCGTCATCGCCGACGCCGTCGCCGACGGTCTGATGACCCGCGCCGGCGCCGCGCGCGGCGACGACAAGCCGTCCGGCGCCGTGGCCGAGCCGCTGGCCGAGTGGGAGCGCGAGCTGCTCGCGCGCAACGACGAGGAGACCGCCGCCGGCACCGCTCCGGAGGCCGCCGCCGAGTCCGCGCCGCAGGCGGACGAGGCCCCTGCCGAGGCCTCCGCCGAGGAGACCGCCGTGGCCGAGGCCCCCGCCGAGGAGGCCCCCGCGGCCGAGCAGGCTTCCGTCGAGGAGGCTCCCGCCGCCGAGCAGGCGTCCGCCGAGGCCCCCGCCGAGGACGCCACCCCGGAGACCACCGAGGAGCGGCAGGCCTGAGTCAGGCGCCGGTCCGTACGGCTAGCAAGGCTTTTACCGGGTGGGTGCGCCAAAGGGGGCGCACCCACCCGATCCACGACGACTCAACGAGGAAAAGACAATGGCTTCCGTGAACATGGCCGACGTCAAGCGGCTTCGCGAGCTGACGGCCGCGGGCATGATGGACTGCAAGAAGGCGCTGGAGGAGGCCGGAGGCGACCTGGACAAGGCCGTCGACATCCTGCGCGTGAAGGGTGCCAAGGACGTCGGCAAGCGGGAAGCGCGCACCGCCTCCAACGGCCTGATCGCCGTGAAGCACGACGGCGAGTCGCTGGCCGCCCTGCTGGAGCTCAACTGCGAGACCGACTTCGTCGCCAAGGGCGAGATCTTCCAGGAGCTGGCCTCCCGCGTCGTGGCGCACGTCCTGGCGTCGCGCCCGGCCGACGTGCCCAGCCTGCTGGAGTCCGAGCTCGACGGCAAGACCGTCAAGGAGCACCTCGACGAGGCCAACGCCGCGCTCGGCGAGAAGATCGAGGTCCGCCGGTTCCAGGTGCTGGAGGGCGGCTTCGTCGCCTCCTACATGCACAAGACCGACCCGCAGCTTCCCCCGGCGGTCGGCGTCCTGGTGCAGCTCGACACCCCCAACGCCGAGGTCGCCAAGGACATCGCCCAGCACGCCGCCGCGATGGCCCCCAAGTACCTCAGCCCCAACGCCGTCCCGGCCGACGTGGTCGAGAAGGAGCGCACGGTCTTCGAGCAGATGACCCGTGAAGAGGGCAAGCCCGAGGCCGCGATCGCCAAGATCGTCGACGGTCGCGTCAACGGCTGGTACAAGGACTTCACCCTCCTGGAGCAGACGTTCGTCAAGGACGGCAAGAAGACCGTCGCCAAGTTCGCCTCCGAGGCGGGCGTGAAGGTTCTGGCCTTCGTCCGCTACAAGGTCGGTCAGGCATAGGCTTGGCCCCAAGAGGGATCTGACCAGCTTCACAACCGACACCGGGGAGGCCGCCGCCGTGCAGGAGAACCTACGATCCGCCACGTCGGCGGCCTGGCCGGACAGGCCGTTCAACGGGCCGCTCCGCTGGAAGCGCGTCATGTTGAAGCTGTCCGGCGAGGCGTTCGCGGGCGCCGACCCGCTGGGCATCGACCCCGTGGTCGTCGCCAAGCTGGCCGACTCCGTCGCCGAGGCCGTGCGCGAGGGCGTGCAGGTCGCGGTGGTCGTGGGCGGCGGCAACATGTTCCGGGGGGCCGCGCTTTCCGAGCGCGGCATGGATCGCGCGCGTGCCGACTACATGGGCATGCTCGGCACGGTCATCAACTGCCTCGCCCTTCAGGACTTCCTGGAGAAGCGGGGCATCGAGACGCGGGTCCAGACCGCCATCACCATGCAGCAGGTCGCCGAGCCCTTCCTCCCCCGGCGCGCCATGCGCCACCTCGAGAAGGGCCGCGTGGTCATCTTCGGGGCGGGGCTCGGCTCGCCGTTCTTCTCCACCGACACCTGCGCCGCGCAGCGCGCCCTGGAGATCGGGGCGGAGGCGCTGCTGAAGGGCACCCAGGTCGACGGGGTCTACGACTCCGACCCGAGGAAGAACCCCGACGCCGTCCGCTTCGACCAGCTCGACTACAGCGAGGTGCTCCGGCGCGGCCTCAGGGTCATGGATTCCACGGCGATCAGCCTCTGCATGGACAACGGCCTGCCCATCGTGGTCTTCGACCTGATGGGTGAGGGGAACATTCTGCGGGCGGTCCGCGGTGAAAAGATCGGCACGCTGGTGAGTCCGGCAGGGAAATAGGGAGCCGCTGTGATCGACGAAACCCTCCTCGAAGCCGAGGAAAAGATGGACAAGGCGGTCGCGGTCGCGAAGGAGGACTTCGCGGCGATCCGCACCGGCAGGGTCGGCCCCTCGATGTTCAACAAGATCCTTGTTGACTACTACGGGTCCCCGACGCCCGTGCAGCAGCTCGCGTCGTTCCACGTCCCCGAAGCTCGCATGGTCATCATCCAGCCCTACGACAAGGGCTCGATGACCGCCATCGAGAAGGCGATCCGCGACAGCGACCTCGGCGTCAACCCCGGCAACGACGGCGCCGTGATCCGCGTGGTGTTCCCCGAGCTGTCGGAGGAGCGCCGCAAGGAGTACATCAAGATCGCCAGGACCAAGGCCGAGAGCAGCAAGGTCTCGGTGCGCAACATCCGCCGGCACGCCAAGGAGACGCTGGACAAGCTCGTCAAGGACGGCGAGGCCGGCGAGGACGAGGTGCGCCGCGCGGAGAAGGAACTGGACGACCTCACGCAGAAGCACGTCGCCAAGATCGACGACCTGCTGAAGCACAAGGAGTCCGAGCTGCTCGACATCTGAGCGCGGTCGCAGGTCAGGTTCGGGCGCTTCCACTCCGGTGTCGGCCGAGGGGGAGCGCCCTCTCCACGTTTCGGGGCCATCGTGCTCCCTCCCCGCCGCCCGGCGGTACTGGCACGGCGGCCGCCGAGCGTGGTGGGCGTGTACGAGAGTGGGATCACAGTGGAAGGTACGGCGGCGGACGGTCCGGGCTCGGCCGGAGGCCGGGGAGTCGACGGAGGCCCGCCCGCGGGCGCCGGCGGCGTTGTCCCCGACGGGTCGCACGACGACACGGACATCCCCCGGGGCGCCGAGAGGGCACGTTCGGGGCGCGTGCGCACCGGGCGCAACCTGCCGGCGGCCATCGCCGTCGGCGCCGGCCTGGGCGCGGCGGTCATCGTCTCGCTCTACACGGTCAAGGAAGCCTTCCTGGCCGTCCTGCTCGTCACCGTGGCCGTCGGCGTCGTCGAGCTGGTCCGCGCGTTCGCCGTGCGAGACATCTGGGTGCCGCTGGCCCCGGCGCTGGCCGGCCTCGTCGGCATGGTCGTAGGAGCCTACTGGGGCGGGCCCGAATGGCTGCTCGGCGCGTTCACGCTGACCGTGCTCACGCTGCTGATCTGGCGGATGCCCCGCGGCACCGACGGGTATGTGCGGGACGCCTCCGGCGGCGTCCTGACGGTGGTGTACACCGGGGTGCTCGCGTCGTTCGTCCCGCTCATGCTGGCCGAGACCGACGGCGCCGACCGTGTGCTGATCTTCGTGGCCGTCACCGTCTCCAGCGACATCGGCGGATACTTCGCGGGCATCCTGTTCGGCAAGCACCGCATGTCGGCCATCAGCCCGAACAAGACCTGGGAGGGCTTCAGCGGGTCGGTGCTGGCGTGCGTGATCTGCGGCGCGGTGCTGGTGCGGGTGCTGATGGACGGCCAGTACTGGCAGGGCGCGATCGTGGGCGCCGTGGTGGCCGCGTTCGCGACCGTCGGCGACCTGATCGAGTCGGTGATCAAGCGCGACCTCGGCATCAAGGACATGGGCTCGGTGCTGCCGGGCCACGGCGGGGTGATGGACCGCCTCGACTCGCTGCTCGTCACGCTCGTCCCGGTCTGGCTGCTTCTGGCGATCTTCATACCCACCTGACAGGGCAGGGCGCCCCGCGCCCGATGACCGTCGTCAGGGGATACGCCCGGCGAGGGTGAGGCGCTGGTGCCCGTGCTCGGCGACGTGCTGAAGCTCCTGCTCGGTGACCGGCACGAGCCACAGCCATCGCACCTCGTCACCGCTGAACGCGAAGCCCGATAAGTCGGGTAAGCCGGGCACGGTGTCCAGCATGAGCACGCCGTCGTAGCCGGCCCCCAGCGGGAACGACGCCGGCTCGTCGTACCAGCGGGCCGTGTGCCCGTGGCCCAGCCAGGTCACCGACCGCCACGGGTACCGCGCCAGCCAGAGGAACAGCCGCGCCGCGTCGGTGGGCTCTCCCCGCGTCGCCACGGCCAGCTCCACCCGCGCGTAGGTGTCGGGCCGCTCGATGTACTGCTCCACGGTGGGCATCCGCTGACAGCTCATCCCGACGGTGGACAGCACCGTGTACCCGTCCTTCGGCCGCTCGGTGACGCCCACCGTGGGCAGGTGGTCGGCGCCGAGGTCCCAGTACCTGCCCGCCCCGCCGACCCTGACGTCCAAGTGGCTCATCACGAACTGCTGGAAGGACGGCCAGGCGCTGTCGCCGCCGCGCCACTCCCAGTACGAGCGCGCCTTGGCGATCCTCGGAGCGAGGCCTTCCAGGGCCTCCTGCAGCGACCAGGCGAGCGGCGACTCGCCGACGGCGTCCCTGGCGTAGCCGGGCATGCCGTGTTCCAGGTCCGACCAGCCGGGAATCACCGCCAGCAGCTCACCGTTGCGGTACAGGGCGGCGCCGTCGCCCTCCTCGAACCACAGCACCTCCAGCTCGCCGGCCGTGATCGGCGCCGTGCCCTCCGGGACGCGGGTGTGGGCCACGGGCATCACGGGAGACCGCCACGGGCCCTCCGGCCCGGCGGTGGCGTAGGAGGGGGCGGGTCCGTGGTTGGCGAGCCAGACGGCCCCGTGGATCCCGCCTCCCCCGTCGCGCAGGTAAGCTACCGACGACGCCCCGTCCTGCTCGACGGTCACCGCCCGGCTGCCGTAGGGGCTGGTGTCGGTGAGGACGACGTCGGTGCTGCCCAACGCATACCCGCCTTTCCGGTGGACGTCTCCCCGATCGGCCGAGGATCACTAACAGAGCACACCGAATGGCTGTCCACTGCAGCTTCCGGCAAAACGTTGAGAGAAGGACATGTCCGCCGAGCTCACTTTCGTCGCCCCCCGGCGCGCCAAGCCGTCCCGGCACCTGGCCGACCTGTCGATGGCCGAGCGCCGCGCCGCCGTCGTCGAGCTGGGAGAGAAGCCGTTCCGTGCCGAGCAGCTGTCCCGGCACTACTTCGAGCGGCTGACCACCGACCCGGCGCACATGACCGACCTGCCCGCCGCCTCCCGCGACCGGCTGGTCGAAGGGCTCATGCCCGGCCTGCTGACCTCGGTCCGCGAGATCACCTGTGACGACGGCACCACCCGCAAGACGCTGTGGAAGCTGTTCGACGGCGCGCTGGTCGAGTCGGTCCTCATGCGCTACCCCGACCGGGTGACCCTGTGCGTGTCGTCCCAGGCCGGGTGCGGCATGAACTGCCCGTTCTGCGCCACCGGCCAGGCGGGGCTGACCCGCAACATGTCGACCGCCGAGATCGTCGAGCAGGTCGTGGCCGGCGCTCGGGCCCTGGCCCGCGACGAGATCCCCGGCGGCACCGGGCGGGTGAGCAACATCGTCTTCATGGGCATGGGCGAGCCGCTGGCCAACTACAAGGCCGTGATCGGCGCGGTGCGCCGCATCGTCGACCCGGCCCCGGAAGGGCTCGGCATCTCGGCGCGCGGCGTCACCGTCTCCACGGTCGGCCTCGTCCCGGCGATCGAGAAGCTGTCGAACGAGGGGCTGCCGGTGACGCTGGCGGTGTCCCTGCACGCCCCCGACGACGAACTACGCGACACCCTCGTGCCGGTCAACACGCGCTGGAAGGTCGCCGAGGTGCTGGACGCCGCGTGGAGCTACGTCGCCCGCACCAAGCGCCGCGTCTCCATCGAGTACGCGCTGATCAAGGACATCAACGACCAGGAGTGGCGGGCCGATCTCCTCGGCCGCCTGCTCAAGGGCAACCTCGTCCACGTGAACCTCATCCCGCTCAACCCCACCCCCGGCTCGAAGTGGACCGCCTCCCGCCCCGAGGACGAGCGAGCGTTCGTCCGCCGCCTGGAGCACCACGGCGTCCCCGTGACCGTCCGCGACACCCGCGGCCGAGAGATCGACGGCGCCTGCGGCCAACTCGCCGCCGCCACCCCGGACTCCTGACCTCGCCAGCCCACTCAGCCCACCCAGGCCGACGCGAGGCCGGCCACCGCCACATCAGGCGCCGGGTCACCAAGCCGAGGCCACCCGCACCGACGAGTCCACGACCGGGCGGGGTCACATATGGCGAACGGCGTTGGCCATCAACGCCAGCAGCAGCAACGCCCCCGCCCCGACCCCCAGCATGCGCCAGAACGCCCCCCACGCGGCCGCCTTGGCCCCGGGAACCTTCCCCTGAGCATCCGCCGCGGCCTTCACCGCCTTCCCCCACCCCGCCCACGTGTCCACCACCCGCTGAAACCGCCGCCCCACAAGAAACAGAACCGTGGCGACCACCACAACGATCACCACACGCCCGTCGGCACCATCCATGGCTCTCTCCCGCCTGAGAAAGCGAACCCCGGCGCTGGAGAACTTATTCGACCTCTCGCGGGCGCGAAAGTGGAATGTCATTTTGAATGCCATTCGAATTATGGCGGCCGACTGCACATATCTCCATATATCCACAAATTCGACAGCAAAGCGATCCTCCTATGCCCGCCTGCTCCGCTACCTGGCCGAGCAGGGCTACTCTCAGTAGAGTCGTCCAGGTGCGATGTGCCGCTGTGTGCGCCCTCCTGCTGCTCGCGGCGTCCGCTTGCAGCAGCGGTCCGACCCTTGACGAGGCCGCGCGGGTCATGGCCGAAGATGGTGCCGTGCTGAGCCGGCTTGCGTTCATCGGGGCTCCGGTCGTCGCGGACAAGAGCGCGGGCAAGGACAACGACCCGACCGGCTGCTCCGAAGGGTCGGCGCGCCGTAGCTTCAGAATCACCGGCCGCTTCAATGAAAGCGACGTTCTCACCCCGCGAGAGAAACCGGAAAGCGTGGCGTTCGCGCTGGCTTCTCAGCTCCGCGTCCTCGGGTACGAGAACGATGCCCCCTTGTCCGCCGACGACGCGCCGGATCACACCGTGCACGTCTTGAGGAAAAAGGATCCCGGTATCACGTTCAGGGTCGTCACCCAGGCGGTGGAGCCGGGTATCGAGGTGTTCGGCCAGACCGACTGCCTGCCGTGAGGTGACGACTAGGCTCCGGTCGTCACCTGTTGGGCCTGCTGTCGCAGTCGATGCGCGGCGAGTCGCAGGTTTCGTGAGGCCTCATGGCATTGGTCGGCCAACCTTCCCAGCTCCGCCTTCCTCTGCGCGCACTCGTGGCCGAAGCGCTGAGCCGCCGGGCCCGTCCATGCGGGACCCTCATCGAGGGACCCGAGCCGGATCCGTTCGAAGAAGGCGGAGAGAGCCTCCGCATGGCGATCGAACCGTGCGGCGAGACGGTCCTTGGCGTCGGCCTCGCGTCGCAGCTCGGCGGGATCCGGCATCGTCAACCCCCCCGGCTTCCCAGCGCGTCCAGCACCACCGGCAGCATCAGCCCTTGCAGCGTGATCTCCAGGAACTGCCGGTCCCCGTCACTGAAGGCGGGCAGGCCGTGCTCCCGCCGTGACGCCTCGAACGCGTCCAACTGCACATTGACGAGCTTTCGCACCTCCTCGGAGGCTTCCTCCGGCGGTGCGCCGTCCCACAGCTTCCCCAGGAAGTCCTCGCCGGGGTTCTTCGCCACGAAGTCGGACACCTTTCCCATCGCGGTGTCCACCACGAGTTCCTTGCCCAGCTGGGAGATCACCGCTCCGGCCGCGATGTCCAGTGGGAACATGGCGAGCTGAGAGTAGAACTCTCGAGTCTCCTCGGCGGTGAGATCGGCCTCATGGATACCACCGATGAGCAATGAGGCGAGCCCTCCGGTGGTCATGGCCTTCTTCAGGAAGACACCACGTTCCTGTTCTCGCGCGGCTTCGGTGACGGCATTTCCGAATGGGTGGCTCTCGCCCAGTTGCAGAGCTTTGACGAACGCCTTGTACTGCTTCTCCAGGATGGGAAGGGTCGCTGGGTCCCGAAGAAGGCCTCCAAAGAAATTGACGGCTTCATCCGAACCGAGTCGCATCCAAGCCCGGTCGGGGGAGGTGGATACGTCGAACTTGTTCGCGGCCCACACGGCGGCGAGGTCGGTGAAGTGCTGGGGGATGTGCTTGGCGAGGGTCTGGGCCAGGGGGGAGGGGACCTGGAGGACTTCGCCGTCGGGGATGGAGGGGTTCAGGGATGACCAGGTGGACTGGGTGCCGAAGATCTTGATGGTGTTGATCCAGGCGTCGCGGCGAAGCGTGGGGTCGCCGGCGTCCGCTGCCAGGGCGTTGTCCAGGGCTTTCGCCAGGAGGGTCTCGAAGGCGGGGGTGCCGTTTCCCTTGACGACCTCGGGGCGGAGCAGGAGTTCGGCGCTCTTGCCGTCGGCGAGGAGGAGCTGCGTGGCTTCGAGGTTCTTGGTCAGTGCCGTGACGAGCCAGTGGGTGTTCCAGCCGGGGTCCGGGCCCTTGTGGCTGCTCGCCCTCGCTATCTTGGCCCCGGCCTGCGCCACGAACGCGGTGGGTTGTGGGGCCAGGGCCAGCAGCAGGGCCAGGTCTTCCACGGGGCTGCCGGCGAGCAGGCGGGGACGGAGATCGGGCGGGGCCTTGCCGATGGTGGACGCGGCGGCGAGGGCGTCCGCCAGCGGGCCCAGATCGTCGCTGATCCTGGCGACGTCGTCGGGGCTGTGGCCCGAAGGGCCGCTCCGGTGGCGAGCGCTTTCGGCGCGGAGGATTCCGGTGAAGGCGGCGGCGCCCAGCTGGGCGAGTAACCCGGCCGCGTACTCGGTGTCGGCGGTCTTGCCGCGCCGTTCCGCGAGGACGGATCGCAGCCGTTGCCAGGAGGGCGGGCTCGGGTCGGCCTGGTAGGCGGCCCATGCCGCTTTCACCGCGTCGCCCGCGACGACTCCCGCCGCGTGCGCCGACTCGGCGCTGGGAAAGAAGAACTCCGCCCCTTTCACGCCATCACGCGACGCGGTGTCCTCCATCCGCTGGATGGTCTGAACGCGCCAGTCGAGGTCGCGTTGTGCGCCGGCGAGAAAAGCGTGCACGCGGTCGAGCACCTCGGCTCCCGGGCCCGCCGGCCAGTCGTCGGCCGCCTCCGTTATGGACGCGGAGAGATGAGGCTTGAATGCCGCCGCGCCCCGCATGGTGTCGTCCATGGCGGAGAGCAGAAGCTGGGCGGCATGCGGGTTTATGCCGACGAATTCCCCCATCGTGCCTGGTCTCCTCGCGGGTAGAGGTGCCCGAGCAGAAGCCATTGCATCGTAACGGGGGACGACGGACGGCAAGCACTTTCCTCACGCCCAGCGGGCCGGATCAATACTCGGACAGGCCTCAAGCGGTCGCCGCGTTGTCTCGGCTCAGGGGCGGCAGAGGATTTCGCCGTGCAGGACGGTGAACCAGCCGTCGGGGGAGGCGCCCCATTCGCGCCAGCCTTCGGCGAGGCGGTGGAGGTCGGACCGGGTGGCGTAGCCGTAGGTGATGGCCTGGGTGGCCAGGGAGGAGGAGGTGACGCGGTCGGCCCACAGGTCGCTCCACCAGGTGCGGTCGGCGGGGGTGGCGAAGCACCACACCGAGGCGGTGGCGGTGACGTCGGTGAATCCCGCCTGGTGGGCCCAGGAGAGCAGGTGGCGGCCGGCGTCGGGCTCGCCGCCGTTGGCGCGGGTCACGCGCAGGCTCAGCGAGAGCCAGTCGCGCAGGGCGGGGACCTCCGGGTACCAGGTGAAGCCGCTGAAGTCGGAGTCGCGGGCGGCGACGAGGCCTCCCGGCGCGCACGCCCGGCGCATCGCGGCCAGCGCGGCGACGGGGTCGCCGAGGTGCTGCAGCACCTGGTGCGCGTGGACGACGTCGAAGGTCTTCCCGGGGTCGGGCTCGTAGACGTCGCCGACCTCGCAGGTGACGTTCGTGAGCCCTCGGACGGCCACCGTCTCGCCCGCCTGGAGCACGACGCCCTCGGCCGTGTCGATCGCGGTGACGTGCCCGGGGGCGACCAGTTCCGCCAGGTCGGCGGTGATGGTGCCGGGGCCGCAGCCGATGTCGAGCAGCGACATGCCTGGGCGCAGGTGCGGGAGCAGGTACGCCGCCGAGTTGGCCGCCGTGCGCCAGGTGTGCGAGCGGAGTACCGATTCGTGGTGGCCGTGGGTGTAGACGGCGCGCGGCTTCTCGGGCATCTTCCTCAGCTCCCCGGTGGGTCCCATGGGTGGAGCGTAGTCGCCTGTCCATTTTATGAGAAGTATGGTCTTGATTATCGAGACGGCATCGAATATGACGACGTGGGCGCTGCGGCGGACAGGCGCTCCTGTGGTGAGGTGCCCGTAGACGGGCTGACGCTGGGGACGGCCGCGCTTGGGGCGGTCCGCGGTGCCGGGCCGCGAGGTCAGGGGCGGGTGCGGCGGAGGCGGGTGTAGGCCAGGAGGGCCGCGGCGCACCAGAAGAGGGTGGGGGCGGTCAGGGACGGCAGCGCGGCGGTGAGGAAGGACGGCTCGTTGGCCGCGCGGATCCAGCCGATCAGCGGGACGGTGAGCCACGGGATCGGCGCCAGGCTGATCAGCAGCATCGTCACGTAGCCGCCCAGCAGGACGAGGGCGGAGGTCGCCGAGTCGGGCAGGATCGGCCGGCTGGACAGCGCGCCGAGCACGGTGCCGGTGAGCAGGGACAGGAGATGGAGGGCCAGGCCGCCCAGCAGGACGGGCCAGCCGGGCATGGAGCTGAACCCGATGGCCAGGGGCACGGCGAGCGCGAGCACGGCCAGCCCGGCGTTGACGGCGACGGCTGCGAGCAGACCCGCGCCCACCTCGCGGCCGGGGCGCCCGGCGGCGGTGATGGCGATGAGCCGCTGCACGTCGGGATCGGTGTCCAGCAGCCCGCGCGCTGCCCAGGCGAACACCGGGACGAGCAGCACGGCCGAGTCGGCGTACGACGACAGCTCCTGGCCCACGCCCACCCGGGTCGAGTACAGCACGATCACGACGGCCAGCAGCCCGATGAACGGCTGCACGATGCGGTGCGCCCTGGCGTACCCGGCGGTCTTGAAGCGGGCGAGGGCGAGTACCGGCCTCATCGGGCGCCCTCCGCGTGGGGTGCCTCCGCGGCGTGCCCGGCGGTTCCGAGGCGGGCGGGTGCCGGCCTCATCGGGGGCCCTCCGCGTGGTGTTCGTCGGCGGCGGGGCCGGTCGGGGTGGGGCCGGGATCCGCGGGGGCGGTTCCCGGGCGGATCCTCGCCGCGTAACCGTCGGCGCGGAGCTTGCGTGTGACGGCTTCCGCCTCGCCGGCGTCTACCGTCACCTCGATGACCGCCTTGGCGGTGGTCCCGTGGCCGGTCGTGCCGGACGCGGGGTGGTGGACGGCGGCGTCCTCCACGGTCAGGTGGGTGACGCCGGGGTGGCCGGCCAGGCCGTTCTGGTGGTCGCTGAGCACGACGATGCCTCCGGCGCCGGCCAGTTCCGCCATGGCCAGGGGGAGTTCGGCGCGGGTGCGTTCGTCGAGGCCGGAGAACGGCTCGTCCAGGACCAGCAGGCCGGGGGAGGCGAGCAACGCCTGGGCGAGGCCGACCTTGTGGGCGCTTCCCTTGGACAGGTCGGCGAGCGGCGTTCCAAGCAGGTTCTCCATGCCCAGCCGCTCGGCCCACGTTCCGATGACGGACGACGGCAGCCCGCGGACCGCGGTCACGTGCGCCAGGTAGGCCGACACGGTGAAGGGCTGCTGCGCGGGAAAGATCTCGGGCGCGAAGCCGACGACCGGGGGCCGGCCGGAGATCGACCCGCGGGTCGGGCGCGCGGTGCCGGCGAGCAGCCGCAACAGCGTCGACTTGCCCGCCCCGTTGCGCCCCTTGACCTCGGCGATCGTGCCGGACGGCAGCTCAAGGCCCACTTCGTGGAGAACCCACGGGGCTTTCCTGGCGTAGCGGAAGGAGAGGTTCGCGAGCCGCATAGATCCAGAAGCTTACCCCCGTCTTCCCAACCGTCTGGATTTCGCAAAGTAATGCCCTAAGAATGGGAAAGAAGAGAAAGCCGATGCGGGGGTGTCGATTCGGGAGGACAGGGCGTGAACCGCTTTCCACGTGTGTTCGGGTTGCGGAACGGTTACGACCCCGGCCAGGTGGACGCGCTGATTCAGCGCATCGAGGCCACGCTCGGGCGCGGCGTCGTCGAGGGGGCGCCCGTGACCGCCGACGACATCCGCATGGCGCGCTTCAACGTCAAGCTGGGCGGCTACAACGAGGTGGCGGTCGACTTCGCGCTGGACGCCTTCGTCGTGGCCGTCGAGACGCTGGCCCGGGGCGAGGCGGGTGATCCGGCTCCGGCGAAGGGGCGTGCCGGCGCGTTGCACGCCGCGCCGGTGGCCGAGGGCGCGCCTGCCGGGAGCCTGCCGGGCGGGCTGGCGCGGGAGGCCGGGCATGGTGGCGAGGCGGAACGTTCCGAGGAGGACGACGACGCCCCCACCCTGCCGGGGCTGGGGGAGAAGCCCGGGCCCGGCCAGAGGCCGGTCGCCGAGGCGCTGACGGCGGCGTGGCTGGAGACGCAGGCGGCGCGGGTGGAGCGCGTGCTGTTCCGGCCGGGCAGGCTGGGCGCCGGCTACAACGAGGACGAGGTGGACGTCTTCCTCGACCGCGTGGTGGCCACGCTGCGCGGCACCACCGACCGTCCGCTCACGGCCGAGCAGGTCAGGAGGGCGGCCTTCTCGACGGTGGTCTTCAAGACCGGCTACGCCGTCGCCCAGGTGGACGCGTTCCTCGCCGAGATCGCCGACGTGCTCGAACGCCGCGGCTCCCCCGAGGAACCCCCGTCCCAGAACGGGGCGGGGGCGGCCCGGGACGCGGCTCAGCGGGTGGCGCGGGAGTAGGTGCGCTCGTACGGACGCCGCGGCGCCCGGGGGCCCTCTAACACCGGACCGTCAGCGGGTGCCCCAGGAGTAGGTCTGCTTGTGCAGCTTCAGGTAGACGAAGGTCTCGGTCGCCCGGACGGTGGGGATCGCCCGGATCTTGCCGAGGATCTCCAGCAGGTGGCGGTCGCCCTCGCAGACCACCTCGACCATGATGTCCAGCGAGCCGGCCGTGAGCACGACGTAGTCGATCTCGTCGATGGACGACAGTTTGTCGGCCACCGTCTCCAGGTCGCCCTCGCACTTGATGCCGATCATCGCCTGGCGGGGGAAACCCAGCGTGAGCGGGTCGGTGACCGCGACGATCTGCATGACCCCGGCGTCCAGCAGCCGCTGCACCCGCTGGCGTACGGCCGCCTCCGACAACCCCACCGCCTTGCCGATGGAGGCGTACGGCTTACGCCCGTCGGCCTGCAGCTCCTCGATGATCTGCTTGGAGATCTCGTCCAGCACCACCGGGCCGGGTTTGGGGCGGGCGGGCTCCCGTCGCGCCTTCGGCGGCGTCGTCATCTCCGTGCGTCCTCCCTTGCACCCGGTCGGCTAGCGCAGACTGATTACGGCGCCGTCTCCGCGATGTTGCCGTCCTGGTGCGACATGTTGTCAGTTAGGCCTGTACTGTCAAGCGATTTCGTAGCAATTTGATATATTCGCGACGAAATCCCTTGTCGTCACGTTCGCACTCTGTCAGAGTCGCGACAACTCAGCCACCTCCCAAGGAGGCAAACGTTGACCACCCGTCTGCAGAACTTCATCAACGGTGAGCTCGCGGACGCCAAGAGCGGCCGGTTCTCCGACGTGGTCGACCCGTGCACGGGTGAGGCCTACCTCCAGGCGCCGGTCTCCGGCCAGGACGACGTCGACGCCGCCTACGCGGCGGCCGGCGCGGCCTTCGAGGCGTGGGGGACCGCGACGCCGGGCGAGCGCGCGAACCTCCTGCTGAAGGTCGCCGACGCGATCGAGGCGCGGGCCGGCGAGCTGGTCGAGGCCGAGTGCCGCAACACGGGCAAGCCCCGCGCCCGCATGGCCGAGGACGAGATCCCCCCGGCGGCCGACCACTTCCGCTTCTTCGCCGGCGCCGCACGCACGCTGGAGGGCCCCACCTCCGGGGAGTTCCTGGCCGACCACACCTCGGTGGTCCGGCACGAGCCCATCGGCGTGGTGGGCCAGGTGACGCCGTGGAACTACCCGCTGATGATGGCGGTGTGGAAGATCGCCCCGGCGCTCGCCGCGGGGAACACGGTCGTGCTCAAGCCCTCCGACACCACCCCGGTCTCCACGGTGAAGCTCGCCGAGATCATGGGCGAGATCCTCCCGGCGGGCGTCTTCAACGTCGTCGTGGGCGACCGGGAGACCGGCGCGCTGGTCGTCGGCCACCCCGCCGCCTCCATGGTCGCGATCACCGGTTCGGTCGGCGCGGGCGTCCAGGTGGCCAAGTCGGCCGCCGACGACCTCAAGCGCGTCCACCTGGAGCTGGGCGGCAAGGCGCCGGTCGTCGTGTTCGACGACGTCAGGGACATCGCCGGGGTCGCCGAGGCGATCGCCGGCGCCGGTCTGTACAACGCCGGGCAGGACTGCACCGCGGCCTGCCGGGTGCTGGTGCACGAGAGCATCCACGAGCCGTTCCTGGCCGCGCTCGCCGAGGCCGCCGCGGCCACGAAGACCGGCGCGCTGGACGACGAGGACGCCTTCTACGGCCCGCTCAACAACGCCACGCAGCTCGCCCGGGTCGAGGGCTTCCTGGAGCGGATCCCCGGCCACGCGAAGGTCGTCACCGGCGGCAGGCGCGTCGGCGACGCCGGCTTCCTGTTCGAGCCGACCGTCGTCGACGGGCTCCAGCAGGAAGACGAGATGATCCAGACCGAGGTGTTCGGCCCGGTCATCACGGTGCAGACGTTCGCCGACGAGGCGGAGGCGCTCACCAAGGCCAACGACGTGAAGTACGGCCTGTCCGCGTCGGTGTGGACCTCCGACCACGGGCGCGCGATGCGCATGTCCCGGCGGCTGGACTTCGGCGTCGTGTGGGTCAACACCCACATCCCGTTCGTCTCGGAGATGCCGCACGGCGGCTTCAAGCACTCGGGGTACGGCAAGGACCTCTCGGTGTTCGGCCTGCACGACTACACGAGGGTCAAGCACGTCATGCATTACATCGGCGAATGACCGGACCGGCTCACGGGCGCTGTCGCCTCGCATGCCGGTCGGCTTAGAAGAGGGATAGCCTGGAATGACGGAAATCCAGGCGGGCAGGGGGGCGGCCGTCGCGGCCGCCTCCGGGGATTCCCAGGTGCCCGCCATCGAGCTCGACGGCGTCGTCAAGGAGTACCAAGCGCAGGGTGAGGTCGTACAGGCGGTCAAGGGCGTCAGCCTCTCGATCGCCGAGGGCGAGTTCTTCTCCATGCTGGGGCCCTCCGGGTGCGGCAAGACCACCACCATGCGGATGATCGCCGGGTTCGAGGATCCGTCGCGCGGCACCGTCCGGCTGCACGGGCAGGACGTCACGGACGTGCCGCCCAACAAGCGTGACGTCAACATGGTCTTCCAGTCCTACGCGCTGTTCCCGCACATGAGCGTCTGGGAGAACGTCGCCTTCGGCCTGCGGCGGCGCCGCGTGCCCGCGCAGGAGATCAAGAACCGGGTCGGCGCGATACTGGAGATCGTCGATCTCACCGGCCGCGAGAAGCGGCGCCCGCGCGAGATGTCCGGCGGCCAGCAGCAGCGGGTGGCGCTCGCCCGCGCGCTGGTCAACAACCCGCGCGCCCTGCTGCTGGACGAGCCCCTCGGCGCGCTGGATCTCAAGCTGCGCCAGGCGATGCAGATGGAGCTCAAGCGCATCCAGCGCGAGGTCGGCATCACCTTCGTGTACGTGACCCACGACCAGAACGAGGCGCTCACCATGAGCGACCGCATCGCCGTCATGAACGACGGCCTGGTCGAGCAGCTCGCCGGTCCCCGGGAGATCTACGAGCGCCCCGCGACGACGTTCGTCGCGGGCTTCATCGGCACCTCCAACCTGCTGAGCGGGACGGCGGAGCGGGTGGACGGCGGCACGGCCCTGCTGCGCGTCGGCGAGCGGGGAAGGGTGCTGGTGCCGGTCGGGGACGACGTCCGGCAGGGCGGCGCGGTGGAGGTGACCGTGCGCCCGGAGAAGATCCGGATCTCCGTCGAGGAGCCCGCCGCGGACGTCAGCGCCGTGCCCGGGACGGTCGCCGAGGTCGTCTACCTCGGCACCTACAACAGTTATGCCGTGAACCTGGCCGGCGGCGCGGAGTTCACGGTGTTCGAGCAGAACGCCAGCAACAGTGACATCACGGCGGAGCGGGGTGCCTCCGTCTGGCTGTCGTGGCAGCCGCAGCACTCGTACGCGATAGGAAGTTGACCCTTTTCATGACCACCGCCCCTCGCGATCTCGCGTTCCTTCGCGGCCTCACCCAGGCCCGCACCCGCTCCGGCTCCGCCGCGACCCCGCTCACCCGCCGCGACGCCCTGCGCGTCGCGGGCCTGTCAGCCGCGGCCCTGGGCCTGGCCGCCTGCGGCGTGCAGGGCCGGGGCGCCGCGGCCCCGCCCCAGAAGGACGCCGTCGCCGGCTACTGGGCGGACAAGAAGCAGAACGGCACCCTGCGCTTCGCCAACTGGCCGCTGTACATGGACAAGGACGGCAAGCGGTACGTCACCCTGGAGAGCTTCACCAAGGAGACCGGCATCCAGGTCGAGTACCAGGAGGCCATCCAGGACATGTCCACCTGGTTCGGCAAGATCCAGCCGCAGCTCGCCGCCGGGCAGGACATCGGCTACGACCTGATGGTCATGACCAACGGCATCCAGCTCGGCCGGGCGGTCGCGCTGGGCTACCTGGTGCCGCTGGACCACGCCAGGCTGCCGAACTTCGCCGCCAACGCGGGGGACACGTTCAAGAACCGCTCCTACGACAAGGGGAACGTGTACACGATCCCCTGGCAGTCGGGCGTGACCGGCATCGCGTACAACCCCAAGTACGTGGACGGCGAGGTCACGAGCATCCAGGAGCTGTGGAACCCGAAGTACAAGGGCAAGGTCGGCATGCTGCTGGACAACCAGGAGATCGCGAACTTCGGCCTGTTCGCGCTCGGCATCGACCCGGACAAGTCGGTCGAGGCGGACTGGCGTAAGGCGGGTCAGAAGCTTCAGGAGCAGCGTGACGCCGGAATCGTCCGCAAGTACTACGAGAACGACTACGTGGACGCGCTCGTCCGCGGCGACATCTGGATGTGCATGGCCTGGTCGGGCGACGTCTACCAGCAGATCGCCGAGGGCCAGGACCTGAAGTTCGTCGTCCCCCAGGAGGGGGCCACGATCTGGACCGACAACATGTGCATCCCGAAGACCGCGCGGAACCCGGTCGACGCGCTGGCGATGATGGACTACTCATACAAGCCCGAGATCGCGGCCAACCTCGCCGAGTACATCAACTACATCACCCCGGTGCCCGGAACGCAGGCCCTGCTCAAGGACCGCGCCGCCAAGGCCTCCGGCGACGACAAGGAAGCGCTCGACCTGCTGGCGGCCAGCCCGCTGATCTACCCCTCGGACGCCGACATGGCCAGGCTGCGGTCGTACAAGACGCTGACCTCCGCCGAGGAGAAGGTCTTCGAGGGCATCTTCCAGCCGATCACGCAAGGTTAGGCATGAGACGCCGGATCGCGCCCTACCTCCTGGTCCTGCCCGGAGGCCTGTGGCTCATCGCCTTCCTGGTGGTGCCGCTCGTCTTCATGGCGTCGGTCTCCACCCAGGAGGGCGACATCGTCAACGGGTTCGCCCAGACCTTCCGGTTCGCCAACTTCGCCGACGCCCTGACCGAGTACCGGACGCAGTTCCTGCGCTCGGCGGGCTACGGGCTGGCGGGCACGGTGCTGACCATCGCGCTGGCCTACCCGGTGGCGTACTGGATCGCGTTCAAGGCCGGCAGGCGCAAGTCGACGTACCTCCTGCTCGTGCTGCTGCCGTTCTTCGTGTCGTTCGTGCTGCGCACCGTCTCCTGGAAGTTCCTGCTGGCCGACGACGGCATCCTGCTGCAGCCGCTGAAGAGCGCCGGCCTGCTGGCGCAGGACTTCCACGTGCTGCAGACGACGGCCGCGGTGGTCGGCGGCCTCACCTACAACTACCTGCCGTTCATGGTGCTGCCGATCTACGTGGCGCTGGAGCGGGTGGACCCGCGCGTCGTGGAGGCGTCCCAGGACCTCTACGCCTCGCGCCTGACGTCGTTCACCAAGGTCGTGCTTCCGCTGTCGCTGCCCGGCGTGTTCGCGGGCGTGCTGATGACGTTCGTCCCGATGACGGCCGACTACGTCAACGCGGCCATCCTCGGCGGCCCCGCCAACACGATGATCGGCAACATCATCCAGACGGAGTACCTGGTGAACAACGACTACCCCGCCGGAGCGGCGCTGTCGTTCACGCTCATGGCCGCCATGCTGATCGGCATCTTCGTCTACGCCAGGGCCCTGGGCACCGAGAACGTGCTTGAGGCGGCGGCGCGATGAGCGGCCCGCTCAGCCCCGCGCTGCCCGCCGTGGCGGCCGGCGGACCGCGCACCGGCCCGGCGCGCCGTCCCCGCAAGCGCTGGGGCGACCGCCTGCTGTACGGCTACACCTGGCTCGTGCTGATCTGGCTCTTCGCGCCGATAGCCGTGATGATCGCGTTCGGCTTCAACGACACCCGGAGCAAGTCGAACGTGAGCTGGCAGGGCTTCACGTTCAAGTGGTGGGGCAGGCTCGGCGACTACCCCGACCTGACCCTCGCCGTGGTCAACTCCGTGACGATCGCCCTGCTCGCCACGCTGATCACCACCGTGCTCGGCACGCTGATGGGCGTCGCGCTCGGCCGGTACCGTTTCCGCGGCCAGGGCGCCACCAACCTGGTCATGTTCGCCGCCATCTCCTCGCCCGAGCTGGTCATGGGCGCCTCGCTGCTGTCGCTGTTCGTCAGCCTGGGGGTGCAGACCGGGTACTACACGATCGTGATCGCGCACGTGCTGTTCGCGGTCTCGTTCGTCGCGGTCACCGTGCGGGCGCGCGTCGTCGGCCTGGACCCCTCGATCGAGGAGGCCGCGCGCGACCTCGGCGCCTCGACCTGGGTGACCTTCTGGCGGGTGACGTTCCCGATGATCCTCCCGGGCGTCGTGTCCGGCGCGCTGCTGGCGTTCGCGCTGTCGATCGACGACTTCGTCATCACGCAGTTCACCAGCGGCCCCACCATCACCTTCCCCCTGTGGATCTACGGCGCCGTCCGCATCGGCGTGCCGCCACAGGTCAACATCCTCGGCACGCTGATCTTCGCGGTCGGCGTGGCGATCGCCGTGATCAACACGGTGACCTCCCGGCGCCGCACCTGAGCCCGGGGACATGACCGGGCGGGGACGCGGCGCCCCGTCCGGAAAGCACAACAACGCGTTTCGTGAGGACGTGGAAATCGTGGATCCGCTGATAGCGCTGGCTGACGCGGAGCGTAAGCCGTACTGGTTGGACAGTCCGGACAATCCCGAGCCGTTACGCCGGCTCTTCGAACACACCACCGCCGACCTGGTCGTGGTCGGCGGCGGCTTCTCGGGGCTGTGGACGGCCCTGATCGCCAAGGAACGCGACCCCTCGCTCGACGTCGTCCTGCTGGAGGGCAGGCGCGTCGGCTGGGCCGCGTCCGGGCGCAACGGCGGGTTCTGCGGGGCCAGCCTGACCCACGGGCTCGGCAACGGCCTGGCGCGCTGGCCGCGGGAGATCGCCGCCCTGGTGCGGATGGGCAGGGAGAACCTCGACGAGATCGAGCGGACCGTGGCCCGCCACGGCATCGACTGCGGGTTCGAGCGCACCGGCGAGCTGCACGTGGCCACCGAGCCCTGGCAGCTCGGCGCCATGGCCGGGGAGGCCGACATCGCACGCGAGCTGGACATGGACGTCCGGCTGCTGGACGCCGGGCAGGTGCGCGCCGAGGTCGGCTCGCCCACCTACGCCGGCGGCGTGTGGGACCGCGACGGCTGCGCGATGATCGACCCCGCCCGGCTCGCCTGGGGCCTGCGCGACGCCTGCCTGTCGGCGGGCGTCCGGGTGTACGAGCGCACCCCGGTGCGCTCGATCCGCGACGACGGGACGGCCCTGCACCTGTCCACCCCGCACGCCGACGTGCGCGCGGCCAAGGTCGCCCTCGGCACGGGCGTGTTCCCGCCGCTGCTCGGACGGCTCAGGAGCTTCCTGGTGCCGGTCTACGACTACGCGCTGATGACCGAGCCGCTGAGCGCGGCCCAGCTCGGCGCGGTCGGCTGGCGCAACCGGCAGGGCATCGGCGACGGCGCCAACCAGTTCCACTACTACCGGCTGACCGAGGACAACCGCATCCTGTGGGGCGGCTACGACGCCGTCTACTACAACGGCGGCATCGTGCGGGAGGAGTACGACCAGAACGACGCCACGTTCGCCAAGCTCGCCGAGCACTTCTTCACCACCTTCCCGCAGCTCGCCGACGTGCGCTTCACGCACAGGTGGGGCGGCGTGATCGACACGTGCAGCAGGTTCAGCGCGTTCTTCGGCACGGCGCACCACGGCCGGCTCGCCTACGCGGTGGGCTACACCGGGCTGGGCGTCGGCCCCACCCGGTTCGGGGCCAACGTCATGCTCGACCTGCTCTCGGGCGAGCCGACCGAGCGCACCGAGCTGCGGATGGTGCGGGAGAAACCGGTGCCGTTCCCGCCCGAGCCGCTGCGTTCGGGGGTCATCCAGCTCACCCGCTGGTCGATCGCCCGCGCCGACGCCCAGCAGGGACGTCGCAACCTCTGGCTGCGCACGCTGGACCGCCTGGGGCTCGGTTTCGACTCCTGACCGACGGCGAGGCGGGCGCCCCGCGCCCGGGGCGTCCGCCCTCCGCCGCTGCCCAGGGCGGCATTTCACAACGCGAAGAGCCCCATAGTGACGTGCATACCGCCTGTTTCCTGGGCAGAAGCCCTTGCAACACTTACGGTGAACCAGCTTAAGGATGAGGGCATGACCAGTCTCGGGGAGTCGGTCGCCGTCGGCGTCGAGGAGGAGTTCCACGTCGTGGATCTCGAAACCCGCCATCTCGTCCCACGCGCGGGCAACCTGCTGAATCGGCTGCCGAACGAGCGCTTCACCGAAGAGCTCCAGCGGTCGGTGGTGGAGTCCAACAGCCGCCCCTACGTGAGGCTGGAGGATCTCGGTCACGACCTGACGGCGCTGCGCCGCACGGTGACCGAGGCCGCCGACGGTCTCGGCCTGGGCATCGTGGCGGCGGGAACCGTGCCGCTGGTCGACCCGGCGGCGCTGGAGATCTCGCCGGACGCGCGCTACGAGCAGATGCTGGAGGACTACCAGCTACTCACCCGCGAGCAGCTCATCTGCGGCGCCCAGGTGCACGTGGACGTGTCCGACCGCGATCTCGCCGTCGAGGCCGCCCACCGCGTGGCGCCCTGGCTGCCGCCCCTGCTGGCGCTCAGCGCCAGCTCCCCGTACTGGTTCGGCGCCGACAGCGGCTACGCCAGCTACCGCACGCTGGTGTGGCAGCGCTGGCCCACCACCGGCCCGGTGCGCCGGTTCTCCTCGGCCGCCGAGTACGACCAGATGGTCGCCGACCTGGTGCGGTCCGGGGTGATCAGCGACCCGGGGATGATCTACTTCGACGTGCGCCCGTCCCGGCACCTGCCGACGGTGGAGCTGCGCATGTGCGACGCCTGCCCGCGGGTGGAGGACGTCGTGCTGCTGGCCGGCATCTTCCGCGCCCTGGTCCTGCGCGAGCTGCACGACCTCGAAGCCGGTGTGCCGATGCAGGAGACCCGCACCGAGATGGTGCGGGCGGCGACCTGGCGCTCGGCACGTTCCGGGCTCGAAGGCATGCTCGTCGACCCGGTGGAGGGCACGGCCATGCCGGCGGGCGAGGTGATCCGGCGGATGCTGACGGGCCTGCGCCCCCAGCTGGAGGCGACCGGCGACTGGGAGCTGGTCACCCTGCTCACCGAGGCCGCGCTGGCCCGCGGCAGCTCCGCCGCCCGTCAGCGCAAGCTGATGCAGAGCGGCGGCACGTGCGTCGACGTCGTCGACATGCTGGTGGCCGAGACCCGCGCGGACGGCTGGCACGAGCTGTACGGCGGCCCGCTGCCCGGCCTGGAGACCACCCTGCTCAAGGGGTACGAGGTCGTGAAGGACGAGGCGGTCATCGAGGGCATCGTGCGCGAGCCCTACCAGCCGGTCTTCACGGTGCTCGACCGGCTCGGCGCGGTGGAGCTGCGTGAGCGCGAGACCACGCGGAACGCCTACATGGACGACAACGGCATGGCGTTCCGCGTCGGCGACGGCGAGGACCAGGAGGCCACCCCCGAGCACGGCACCGGTCAGGACGGCCGGATGCCCGTCGACCTGGTGCCCCGGCTCGTCGCGGCCGACGACTGGGCGATGATCGAGGAGGGGATGCCGCAGCGCGTCCGCGCCCTCGAAGCGTTCGTGCGCGACGTCTACGGCAGGCGCGAGGCCATCAGGGACGGCGTGGTGCCCGGCTGGGTCGTGGAGGAGTCCACCGGATTCCGGCCGACCGGCCTGCGCGTGCACGAGGGGTCGGTCAGGTGCTCGGTCGCCGGGCTCGACCTGGCCCGCGACGGCGCCGGCCGCTGGATGGTGCTGGAGGACAACCTTCGCGTCCCCTCCGGCATCGGCTACGCGGTCGCCAACCGGCGGCTCGCCGCCCACATCGTGCCCGAGCTCGACCGGTCGCACGTCCACGACCCGGAGGGCACGGCCGCCCTGCTGCGCGAGACCCTGCTCGCCGCCTCGCCCGTGGACGACCCGGCGCTCGCCGTGGTGACCTCCGGGCGCGGCGACCCCGCCTACTTCGAGCACAGCCTGCTGGCCGAGGAGATGGGCGTGCCGCTCGTCCTCCCGGCCGACCTCACCGTCGACGACGGCGTCGTGCGCGCCGCCGGCCGCCGCGTCGACGTGCTGTACCGCAGGATCAACGAGGACGACCTGCTGGCCGCCCCGATCGGGAATGCCCTGCTGGCCGCGATGGAGCGCGGGACGCTCACGCTGGCCAACGCCCCCGGCAACGGCGTCGCCGACGACAAGAGCCTGTACCGGTACGTGCCCCAGCTCATCGACTACTACCTGGGGGAACGCCCGTTGCTGGCCAACGTGCCCACCTATCTGTGCCGTGACGAGCACGACCGCGAGAACGTGCTCGACCGCCTGACCGAGCTGGTCGTCAAGCCCGTGGACGGGTTCGGCGGGCACGGGGTGGTGATCGGCCAGGACGCCTCCGCGATGGAGCTGGAGGAGCTGCGCAAGGAGATCCTCGCCGCCCCCGAGCGGTGGGTGGCGCAGGAGACCGTGGCGCTGTCCACCCACCCCACCTTCGACGGCGACCGCATGCGGCCGCACGTGATCGACCTGCGGGCCTTCGTCCTCCTGGGACGAGAGGGCGTCGTGCCGCGGGCCGCGCTGACCCGGGTCGCGCCGCCCGACAGCATGATCGTGAACTCCTCCAAGGGCGGCGGCGCCAAGGACACCTGGCTGATGAAGGAGACGGCCTGATGTGCGGCCTGAGCGGCGAGATCCGCTTCGACGGGCAGGCGGCCGACGTCCCGGCCGTGGTGCGCATGACGGCGACCATGACCGACCGCGGGCCCGACGGCACGGGAACGTGGTCGATCGGCCCCGTCGCCCTGGGCCACCGGCGCCTGAGCATCATCGACCTGTCGGAGCGTGGCTCCCAGCCGATGGTGGACGCCGAGGCGGGCCTGGCCGGGGTCTTCAACGGCTGCCTGTACAACTACCGCGAGCTGCGCGAGGAGCTGGCCGCGGAGGGGTACCGCTTCTTCTCCACCTCCGACACCGAGGTGCTGCTGAAGGCCTACCGCCACTGGGGCGGGCGGTGCGTCGACCGCTTCAAGGGCATGTTCGCGTTCGCGGTCGCCGAGCGGGACACCGGCCGGCTCGTGCTCGGCCGCGACCGGCTCGGCATCAAGCCGCTGTACGTCACCCAGGACGCCCACCGGCTGCGGTTCGCCTCCACCCTGCCGGCGCTGCTCGCGGGCGGAGGCGTGCCGACCGACGTCGACCGCGTCGCGCTGCACCACTACATGACCTTCCACTCGGTGGTGCCCTCGCCGCGGACGATCCTGACCGGGGTGCGGAAGCTGCCGCCGGCGACCGTGCGCACCATCGAACCCGACGGCACGATCAGCGACGACCACTACTGGACGCCCGCCTTCTCCCGCGCCCAGGAGGCCGTGGGCATGGACGCCGCCGAATGGCGCGACGCCGTCCGGGAGACGCTGCGTGTCGCCGTACGGCGGCGCATGGTCGCCGACGTGCCCGTCGGCGTGCTGCTGTCGGGCGGGCTCGACTCCACCATGATCGTCGCGCTGCTCGCCGAGGAGGGCCAGCGGGATCTGGCGACGTTCAGCGTCGGGTTCCACGCGGCCGGCGGGGAGTCGGGCGACGAGTTCGCCTACTCCGACATGGTCGCCGCCCGGTTCGGCACCGACCACCACCGCATCATGGTCGACGACCAGCGGCTGCTGCCGTCCCTGGTCGACGCGGTGGCGGCGATGAGCGAACCCATGGTGAGCCACGACTGCGTGGCCTTCCACCTGCTGTCGCAGGAGGTCTCCAAGCACGTCAAGGTCGTCCAGTCGGGCCAGGGCGCCGACGAGGTGTTCGCGGGATACGACTGGTACCCGCCGCTGGCGGGGGTGCCGCGCGACGACGCCGCCGAGGCGTACGCGAAGGTGTTCTTCGACCGGCCGCACGAGGATCTGTCGGAGTTCCTGGAGCCGGAGTTCCTGGTCGGCGAGGACGTCAGCGGCGCGTTCGTCCGGGCGCACATGGGCATGCTCGGAGCGGACACCGCGCTGGACGCCGCGCTGCGCCTGGACACCGGCGTCATGCTCGTCGACGACCCGGTCAAGCGGGTCGACAACATGACGATGGCCTTCGGGCTGGAGGCCCGCACGCCGTTCCTGGACCACGAGCTGGTCGAGCTGGCCGCCCGGTGCCCGCCGGAGCTGAAGCTCGCCTCCGGCGGCAAGGGCGTGCTCAAGGACGCGGCCCGCGGGCTGGTCCCCGACGAGGTGATCGACCGTCCGAAGGGGTACTTTCCGGTCCCGGCGATCCGGCACATCCACGGACCGTTCCTAGAATTGGTCCGGGACGCCCTCACCGGTCCCACCGCGCGCTCGCGTGGCCTGTTCCGCCCCGCCATGGTGGAGAAGCTGCTCGCCGCGCCCGACGACCACCGGACCACCCTCGGGGCCAACGCGCTGTGGCAACTTGGACTCCTCGAGTTGTGGCTGCAAGCGCAAGGAGTCTGACCGTCGACCTCTCGTGGACCTGCCGGTTCCCCGCACTCTCGCCCGACGGCCGTGCCGTCGCGTTCGTCAGCGACCGCGACGGCGTGCCCCGCGTCTGGGTCCAGGACCTGCCCGAGCCGGGCGGGGCGCCGGCGACGCCCGGGCCCCCGCACGCCTCACCGCGGGCCGCGGCCGCGCGCGCTCCCGGCGCGCCACCGGCCCGGCCCGGCCACGCCCGGGTGATCGACACCGGCCCCGAGCCGGTCGACGACGTGCTGTGGTCGCCGGACGGCGCCTGGCTGGCCGTTCAGATCTCGCCCGGCGGGGGCGAGCACACCCAGGTCTGGGCGGTGCGTCCCGACGGCACCGACCGCCGCCTGCTCGCCGGGCCGGAAGACCTGCCCGCCAAGGGCTCGGCGGTGTTCGTCAGGTGGACCGGCCGGGGCTCCATCCTCCTGGTCGCCGAGCTGGCACCCTCGGGCACCACCGAGGCCGTGCTGATCGACGCCGAGCTGGGCAACCGCGACACCATCGCCACCGGCCCGCTGATGTGGCCGAGCGCGGTGAGCCGCGACCACGGGCGCGTGCTGCTGCGCCACGGCTCGCGCGGCAAGCGTGAGATGGCGGTGGCCGACCTCCCCTTCGGCAGGGAACGGCCGCTGCTGCCGCCCACCACCGACATCGGGTCGCTGTCTCCGGACGGCGAGATCGCCTACGTCCGCTCCAACGCCGGGCGCGACCGCAGCGCGCTGATCGCCATGCCGGTCGGCGGGGCGCCGACGGTGCTCGCCGAGCGGCCGGACGCCGAGCTCGACCGGTTCACCGTCAGCCTGGACGGCCGGGTGGCCCTGCTGGCCTGGAACGTGGCGGGGCGCTCGGAGCTGCAGCTGATCGACCTGCCCGGCGGCCAGACCCGCGAGCTTCCCCCGCCGCCCGCCGCCGTGATCAGCTCCGTGCGCCTGTCGCCGGACGGCGCGCTGGCCGTGATGGCGGCCGAGTCGCCCGACACGCCCTCGTACGTGCTCCTGTGCGACCTGCGCACCGGGCGGTACCAGCGGGTGGCGGGCGACGATCCGCTGCCCGACGAGATCGTGGCCGAACTGGTGCGCTACCAGGCCAGGGACGGCCTGGAGCTCACCGCCTGGCTGTACCGGGCGGCGCCGTCGCCGTCCCCTTGCGTGATCTACCTGCACGGCGGCCCCGAGAGCCAGGAGCGGCCCACGTTCAACCCGCTCTTCCAGCGGCTCGTGGCGGCCGGCATCAGCGTCCTGGCGGCCAACGTGCGCGGCTCGTCCGGCTTCGGGCGCGCCTTCCTGGACGCCGACGACCACGCGCTGCGCTTCCACGCGATCGACGACGTCGCCGACTCCGTCGCCTACGCCGTGGGCGCCGGGGTCGCCGACCCCGCCAAGGTCGCCTGCATGGGGCGCTCGTACGGCGGCTACCTCACGCTGGCGGCCCTGGTGACCTACCCCGAGCTGTTCCGGGCCGGGGTCGACGTCTGCGGCATGGCCGACTTCGCCACCTTCTACGCCAACACCGAGCCGTGGATCGCCGCCGCGGCCGTCACCGAGTACGGCGACCCGGTGGCCGACCGCGACCTGCTGCGCGCGCTGTCGCCCATCCACTCCTTCGACCGGCTCACCGCGCCGCTGCTGGTCGTGCACGGCGCCCAGGACACCAACGTGCCGGTGTTCGAGGCCGAGCAGGTGGTGACCGCGGCGACCAGGCGCGGCATCCCCTGCCGCTACCTGCTGTTCGACGACGAGGGCCACGAGACGGTGCGCAAGGCCAACAAGATCGCCTTCATGCAGGCGGTGACCGACTGGCTCACCCGCTGGTTCGAGGACTGACGCCGCGATCCGGTTTCGCGAGGGCACGGGAAGGGGGTTGACTGTCGGCATGATCGAACACGTCCGGTTCACCGCCGACGGCATCGCCCTGGCCGGTGACCTCAGAGTGCCGCAGGGGCCGGGGCCGCACCCGGCCCTGGTGTTCACCGGGCCCTTCACCGGGGTCAAGGAGCAGGTGACCGGCCTGTACGCCGAGCGGCTGGCCGCCGCCGGGTACGTGACGCTCGCCTTCGACCACCGCAACTTCGGCGCCTCCGGCGGCGAGCCGCGGCGGCACGAGGATCCCCAGGGCAAGCTGGCCGACCTGCGGGCCGCCGTGTCGTTCCTGCGCGGCCTGCCCGCGGTCGACCGCGAGCGCGTCGGCGCCGTCGGCATCTGCCTGGGCGGCGGGTACGCGTTGCGCTTCGCCGCCTTCGACCCCCGGGTCAAGGTCTTCGTGGGCATCGCCGGCGCCTACAACAACCCGTACGCCATGCGGTCGGCCATGACGCCGGTCGGGTACGAGGGGGCGCTCTCGTCCTTCACCGACGTGCTGGAGCGGCAGGACCGCGGCGGCGACGTCGAGTACCTTCCTGCGGTGGCCGAGACCGGCGAGGCCGCGATGCCGGGGGACGAGCCGTTCGCCTACTACGGCACCGAACGGTCGGCCGCGCCGACCTGGGTCAACGAGGTCACCCGGGCGTCGGTGCGCGAGCTGGTCACCATGGACAACATGATGGGCGCCGACTTCCTGTCGCCCAAGCCCGGCCTGATCGTGCACGGCCTCGCCGACCGCTTCTGCTCCCCGGAGGGCGCCGAGGAGGCGTACAAGCGCATGGACGGCCCCAAGAGGATCGCCTGGCTCGACGCCCGGCGGCACATCGACCTCTACGACACCGAGCCGCACGTCACCCAGGCCGTCGAGGAGACCACCCGGTTCCTCGCCGACCACCTGTGACCGGTGTCCGTCCGCGAGCTCGTCGTCCTGGGCACGGGCAGCCAGGCGCCGACACGCGCCCGCAACCACAACGGGTACCTCCTGCGGTGGGACGGCGCCGGCCTGTTGTTCGACCCGGGTGAGGGCACCCAGCGGCAGATGATCCTGGCCGGGGTGGCCGCGAGCGACGTCACCCGCATCCTGGTCACCCACTTCCACGGCGACCACTGCCTCGGGCTGCCCGGCGTGATCCAGCGGCTGTCGCTCGACCGCGTGGCGCACCCGGTGCACGCCCACTTCCCTGCCGCCGGCGCCGAGTACTTCGCCCGGCTCCGGCACGCCAGCTCCTTCTACGAGACCGCGACGCTGGTGCCCGAGCCGGTGCGCGAGGCCGGAGTGATCGCCGAGGGCGGTTTCGGGCGCATCGAGGCGTACCCGCTCGACCACCCCGTTCCGGCGTACGGGTACCGGCTGGTGGAGGCGGACGGACGCCGCATGCTGCCCGACCGCCTGCGCGCCCTCGGCATCTCCGGCCCGCGCGTCGGCGAGCTCCAGCGCGACGGCGCCGTCCGCGTCGGCGGCCGCGCGATCACAGTGGAGGAGGTCAGCCGCCCGCGCCCGGGCCAGCGGTTCGCGTTCGTCATGGACACCCGCCTGTGCGACGCCGTGTACACCCTGGCCGACGGCGCCGACCTGCTGGTCATCGAATCCACCTTCCTGGACGAGGACGCCGGCCTCGCCCGCGAACACGGCCACCTCACCGCCGCCGAGGCCGGCCACGTGGCCGCCCGATGCGGCGTCCGCCACCTCGTGCTGACCCACTTCTCCCAGCGCTACCGCGACCCCGCCCCCTTCGAGGAGCAGGCCCGCCGCCACTTCCCCGGCCGCATCACCGTCGCCGAGGACCTGATGCGCGTCCCCGTCCCCCGCCACGGCTAGCCCGGCCCCCGTGCGCACCGACCGGCCGCACCCTCACAGGAGGCGACCGGTTCGCGCATGGAGACGGCAAGAGGCCCGGTGTCCGTCTCCGGACACCGGGCCTCTTGATCGTTCCGCATGGTAGCGGGGGCAGGATTTGAACCTGCGACCTCTGGGTTATGAGCCCAGCGAGCTACCGAGCTGCTCCACCCCGCGGCGATGAACACAACCTTACCGGTCCCACGCCGGTAAGCAAATCGGCGTCCCCGCGCCCCTGGGAAGGCGGATCAAGTCGCGCCGCCGGGAAGGCGGCGGGTCAGGTCGCGGGCATGCAGCCCGTCTGACCGGTGATCTCCACGTTCGGCCGGTCGGCCCGCAGCGCGACGGTGAAGGTGATGTCCAGCGAGTCCTTCCTCATCACGCTCACCTTCACCCCGAACCGCGCACCGGGCCCCTCGGCCTCCTGGTACCCCATCGTGTGCAGCTCGGTGGCCAGCGCCGACACCACCGCCGAGGACGCGTTCCCCGCGGGCACGTCCCCGGTGATCGTGTACAGCCCGCGCCTGCTCCCACCAGGGCACCCGGCCCGGTCCTCGACGGCGCTCACCCGCTTGCCCGCCAGCGTCAGCCGGCTCAGCGCGGCCCCGTCCTCGTTCAGCACCCCCGCCACGTCCCGGAACGCCGGCTCCGCCCCACACCCGGCCAGCCCCCCGACGACCACGAGCACCCAAACCCCGACACGTCGCACCCTGGCACTTTACCGATCACACCGTCGGATCGCCCGTCCGCCGGATCGGCGCCGATCAGCGGGTACGGCTAGCTCATCGTCCTGCCGCCGTTGACGGCGAGGCGCTGGCCGGTGATGAAGCGGGCGGCCGGGGAGGAGAGGAAGGCTACGGCCTCGGCGACGTCGGCGGGGACGCCCATGTGGCCGAGGGGGACTTGCTGTCGGTACTCGGAGACGTCCTCGCCCGCGTGGCGTTCGACGGGGATCCAGCCGGGCTCGACGGTGTTCACCGTGATGCCGAGGGGGCCCAGTTCGCGCGCCCAGGAGCGGGTGAGGCCGTGCATGGCGGCCTTGGCCGAGACGTAGTGGCCGTAGTCGGCGTTGCCGAGGTCGACGACCTCGCTGCCCACGTTCACGATGCGGCCGCCGCCCGCCGCGCGGAAGTCGGGCAGGGCCGCCTGGAGCAGGAGCAGGGGGGCCTTCACGAAGAAGCGGAGCTGGTCGAGGTGGTCGTTCCAGGTCTGCTTCTCGACGGGCATCAGGGGCTGCGGGCCGGTGGCGTTGTTCACCACGACGCCGATCGGGCCGGCGTGCTCGTGGATCTCGGCGACGCCCCGGCGCACGGCTTCCTCGTCGGTCACGTCGAAGCGCGCCACGTACGCGCCCTGGCCGATGCGGTCGGCGACGGCCGTGGCGCCCGCGGTGTCGTTGGCGTAGTTGACGACGACCTTCCAGCCGTCGGTGGCCAGCCGCTCGGCGATGATCGCGCCCAGCCCTCGCGACGCCCCGGTGACCAGTGCGCAGCCCATGTTCGGTCCTCTCCTCAGTGCGGACCCCCCATCCTTCCCGACGGGCCGCCGAGCGCGCACCCGGGGTGCGGGCCGTGCGGGATGAGCCGGCGGGCCGCAGCGTACTCCGGCGGCTGGCCCGCCGGTCTCCCGGGAGCGGCTGCGGCGGGCGGGTGTCAGGGGATGGGCAGGGGGGCCGGGGCGTCCTCGTCGGGGGCCGGGGCCGGGGGCTTCGCGGATCGGCGGTGGCGGACGTGGCGTACGACCTCGGTGACGATCGCGATCGTCACGGCGATGCCGAGGCCGAGCAGGAGTCCCTTGATGGGGTCGTGCTCGAAGGCCAGGCCGCCTAGGTAACCGACGAGCGCCGAGTACAGCGCCCACGTGCCGGCCGCCAGGGCGTCGAAGAGGGCGAACAGGCGCCGCGGGTAGCCGACCCCGCCCATGGTCAGCGTGACGGCGGTCCGGCCGCCGGGGATGTACCGGGCGATGACCAGCACGAGCCCGCCGCGCTCGGCGAGTGCCTTGGCCGCCCAGTCGAACGCGCCCCGGCCGCGCCCGCGCCTGAACCGGCCCACCGACGACTTGCCGATGAAGTAGGACACGTGGTCGCCGACGAAGGCTCCCAGGGCCGCGACCAGGATGACCGGCACCAGGCCAGGCTCTCCGGTGGCAGCGAACACGCCGGCGGTGATGACCGCCGTCTCGCTGGGCACGACGGGGAAGAAGCCGTCGATCACGGCCAGCGCGAACAGGGCCACGTAGACCCACGGCGAGGACATGACGTCTTTCAACAGGTCGAGCAGGGCATCGGACATGTGATCAACGGTAGGAAGCCGGTCGTTTCCGGCGCCTCCTCCGCAAGTGCTCGCCCATCCCTGACTTTCGTCAGGGTTCGTCCCGTACTTGTGGCGGAGTCGCGGGACGCGCGCGGCACGGTACCGTCGCCGACGTGGACCGATGGACGGGTGTTCTGCGACGCTCCCGGCGCGAGGCGATCGTGGACCTCCTGCTCTGGGCGGCGCTCTGCGTGCCCGTGGTGGTCCTCGCCGGCGACCCCGGGCCGTGGGGGCCCGTCCCGGCCGGCCTGGCGCCGGTGGTCACGCTCGCCGGGATGGCCCTGGTCGGCGTCGCCGTGCTGCTCGCCCGGGCCCACCCCCTGGCGGCCACGCTCATTGTGCTGCCCGTCGGGCCGTGGAACTCGACGGACGCCATCGCCACCACGGTGATGGGGCCGCTGGACGCGGCGACGCCGGTCAAGGTCGGCCCGCTGAACGCCTACTCGCTCGCCATCGTCGTCCTGTTCTACCTGGCCGGCCGCAGGACGGTCAGGGGCGGGCCCGCGTCGGGCCTGATCGCCCTCACCCTGGTCGGCGGCGTGGTCCTGGCCGCCGTGTCGACGTGCGGGCCGCTGGGGAGCGGCCCCGGCCTCGAGCACACCGTCTGGATCCCGCTGCTCAGCGGATTCCTCCTCACGGCCGTCGCCCCCTGGACGGCCGGCCGCTACCGCTTCCAGCGGGCCGAGCAGCTCGCCCGCGAGCACCGCATGATCGCCGAGCAGGCGCGGCTGCGGGAGCGGGCGAGCATCGCCCAGGACATGCACGACTCCCTCGGCCACGAGCTGGCGCTCATCGCGCTTCGCGCGGGCGCGCTGGAGGTGGCGCCCACCTTGGGGGAGGAGCACCGCGGCGCCGCCGGGGAGCTGCGGGCGGCGGCGGGCGTCACGACCGAGCGGCTGAGGCGCATCGTGGACGTGCTGCGTGACGACTCGGGGCCGCCCGGGCCGTCCTCGACCGAGAGCGTCGACGAGCTGGTGCGGCGCACGCGCGACTCGGGCATGACGGTCCGGCTGGAGGTGCGGGGCGCCGGGCCGCGGGTGCCCGACGTCGTCGCCCGCGCGGTCTACCGGGTGGTCCAGGAGTCGCTGACCAACGCCGCCAAGCACGCGCCGGGCGCCCCGGTCGACGTACGGCTCGCGCACTCGGCGCGGGACACCGTGGTCGCCGTCGCGAACGCCGCGCCGCAGGCCCGCGTCCCGCAGGCGGGCCGCTCCCGCGCGGGTCACGGCCTGGTGGGGCTGGCCGAACGGGTACGGCTGGCCGGCGGGACGCTCTCCGCCGGGCCCGTGGGCGGCGGCTTCACGGTCACCGCCCGGCTGCCCCACGGCGAGGACGCGTGACGACCGCGCGCGTGCCGGCCCACGGCGTTACCGGCCCCGTGCCGCCCGTCCCGGGGGAGGGGCCATGACCCGGATCCGTGTTCTGCTCGCCGACGACGAGGCGATGGTCCGCGCGGGCGTGCGGGCGATCCTGTCCGCGGACGGCGGCATCGAGGTGGTGGCCGAGGCGGGCGACGGTCGGGAGGCGGTGGAGCTCTCCCTGCTGCACCGGCCCGACGTGGCACTGCTGGACATCCGCATGCCCCGGCTCGACGGGCTCGCGGCCGGGGCCGAGATCCGCCGGGCGTTGCCGGACACGGCGGTGGTGATGCTGACGACCTTCGGCGAGGACGAGTACGTCGCGCGGGCCCTGTCCGGCGGCGCCCAGGGGTTCCTGCTCAAGGCGGGCGACCCGCGCGAGCTGATGGCCGGGGTGCGGGCCGCCGCCGAGGGCGGCGCGTACCTGTCGCCGCAGGTCGCAAGGCGGGTGATCAACGAGCTGGAGGGCGGCCGGCTGGCCCGCGCGTCCGCCGCGCGCACCCGCGTCGCCGCGCTCACCGCCCGCGAGCGTGAGGTGCTCGGGCTGGTCGGGGCGGGGCTGTCCAACGCCCAGATCGCCCGCCGCCTCCACCTGGTGGAAGGGACGGTGAAGTCGCACGTGAGCGCGGCGCTCGGCCGCCTGGGCGTGCCCAACCGGGTGCTGGCCGCGATCGTCGCCTACGAGGCGGGGCTGGTCGATCCGGACGCCGGGTGAGGCCCCGGCCGGCTCGGGTGAGCCGGCTCGGTCAGCCGGCGGCCGGGGCCGGGACGGCGGGGTCGGTGTGCAGGCGGCGCAGCACGCGGCGGAAGGCGTAGATCGAGACGGCGACCGCCGCCCCGCTGATCGCCGCGACCACCGACGTGCGCACCAGCAGGTAGGTGCCGATCGACTGGTGCAGCAGCAGCCAGATGCTGACCGCCGAGTTCATCAGCAGCACGAACGCCCACAGCAGCGTGATGCGCGCGAAGAACCGCCGTACCCGGGCGTGCCGTAGTACGGCGGAGGGCAGGTGGATGTAGTCCAGCGTGAGCCGCTGCACCAGCGGCCGGTTCAGCCGCACCGAGGCGAGGAAGGCCACGCTGATGCAGATCGTGCCGAGCTCCGGCTGCAGGAAGTAGACGACGGCGCTGCCCGTCCACCACCCGAGCGCCGCGCGGGCGGTGATGGCGATGGCGGCCAGCACCATCGTCCCCGGCACCGGCCTGCGCAGGACCAGCCGCCACAGCACGCCGCCGTACACCCAGGTCATCACCGCGATCAGGGCGCCGTTCAGGCCGAGGACGGCGAACGCGGCGTAGAAGACGGCGAGCGGCGCGACGACGCCTTCCAGCAGCCGGGGGACGGCCTGCCTCAGTAGCGCCGTGATCTTGGGAAGGGTGAAGGAAGGGTGGCTCATGCTTCTCCCCGTGACGGCGGAATACCGACGCTAGAGCCCTCGCGACTACCCCAGGATCGGATCGCCAAAACTTGCCCGTAATACCCGAGTGCCGTCATTACCGCTCACAGTGCCCAACGCGTTACCTAAGGGACATGTTCTAAATGGTCACCCGTCGATGGTCGTGTCGCCCCCCATGGCGTCGGCCGGCTTTCCGGCTGGTTGAACATCCGATAACGGTTCGGGAACAGAGGGTTTCCGGACGGCGGCCGGCCCGCGAGCATGAGGGCATGGCAGTGCACTCGCGCGCCCATGGCCGGTCGGCAGGGTGTGTGGCCGATGTCGCCGTCGAGCTCGCCCGATGGCCCGACCTCGTGGTGAGTCATACCCGCAAGGCCATCCGTTTCCGCACCGCGGGCCGGGAGATCATTCGTATGCCCGGCGACCACACCGCCGAGCTGCGGCTCACCGCACCGGTCATCCACCGCTGGGCCAGGGTCCTCGCCGACTCCCACCGCGTCACGGCCGGGCACAACGTGGGCTGGATCACGGTGGAGATCGACGACCGCGCCGGCGCCGAGATGTTCCTGTCGCTGGTCAGCGTGGCCCTGAAGGTCAACCAGGACTAGGCGTTCCCGGTAGGACGCCCCTCAGCCCAGGCTGGAGGTCGCCAGCTTCGCGCCGAAGCCGAGGAAGACGACCCCGACGCCCGAGGTGAGCCCGGCCGACAGCCCGCGCCGGCGCCGGAACCGGGTCGACAGCGAGACCCCCGCGAAGATCAGCATCGACAGGTACAGCACGCTGAAGAACTGGCAGATCGCGCCCAGGATCAGGAACGAGATCGCCGGCGTTCCGTAGCCGGGGTCCACGAACTGCACGAAGAACGAGATGAAGAACAGGATGGCCTTCGGGTTGAGCAGGCTGACCACCAGGGCCTTCCTGAACGGATCGGCGCTCGCGCCCGAGGTGGCCCCGGCCACCGCCTCCACCGTCTCGGGGACGGGCTCACGCGAGCCGTCGGCCCGCCACGACCTCCAGGCGCCGAGGATCATGCCGAAGCCGATCCACGCCAGGTAGCCCGCGCCCGCGTACTTGACCACGGTGAACAGCAGCGGCGTCGACTGCAGCAGCGACGCCGCGCCCGCCGCGGAGAGCACCATGAGCACCGAGTCGCCGAGGAACACCCCCGCCGCCGCGCGGTAGCCCGCGCGCACGCCCCGCCGGGCTCCGGTGGCCAGCACGTACAGCGAGTTGGGGCCGGGCAGAAGGATGATCAGGAACGCGCCTATGACATAGGCCCAGATGTTGGTGATGCCGAAGAACATGGTGCCGAACTCCATCTAGCTGACGACACATCACGTTATATCCCTATACATGGGGTTTCGGCGCGCCGATTTCCGCCGTTCACCGGTCTCGGACACCGCCGCCCGCCTGCCTGCGCCCGAGGGCGTGCCACCGCGTCCGGCCCGGACGGGCGGCGGCCGTCCGGGCCGGCGGCGCCGTCCGGCTCGGGCGGAGTCGAGGCCGCCGTCAAGGCGAGGGGGGGTTTCCCCGCCGGGTCGGGGGACGGCGTGTCAGGGCGGCCCTGGCTCGGGGAAAAGTCCGGAGTTTGGGTCTTGTGGGGGAGCGCGGGCCGGACTACGATCGCGACAACTCTTAGGAAACTTTCCTAAAAGAAATGACCACCGGAGCCGTCAGTGGCGCGTCCCCCTCCGCGCTCGCCGCGTTTCTGAACCGTCCCAAGCCGCCTGAACCGCTACGAGCCGCGCGACATCCTCGTGCGCGAGCCGCCCCGCTCGCCCCGTCTCCGCGTCTTCCTCCCCGACGCGGCAGTTCCCCGCTTCCCCCCGGCATGGGAGCCACCGTGCGACGCACCATCCCCCTGCTCGTCCTCACCGCCCTGGCCAGCCTGCTCACCGCCGTCCTGGTCCCCATGAGCGCCCAGGCGGCGTCGGTGACCGCCACGTTCGTCAAGACCTCCGACTGGGGGTCCGGCTTCGAGGGCAGGTACACGGTCACCAACGGCACCTCCAGCCCGCTGAACGGCTGGAACGTCGAGTTCGACCTGCCGTCGGGCACCACTGCGGGCACCTACTGGGACGCCCTGCTCACCCGGTCCGGCGCCCACTACGACTTCAGGAACCGCGAGTACAACGGCTCGCTCGCCCCCGGCGCGTCGGCGTCCTTCGGCTTCGTCGTCAGCGGCGCCGGCTCCCCGCTGAACTGCCGCGTCAACGGCGGCCCCTGCGGCGGCACCACCCCCAGCCCGACTCCCACGCCCACGCCGACTCCCACGCCGACCACGAGCCCGCCGCCGCCGGGCGGCATCCTGGTCGCCCCCTACATCGACATCACGATGCCCACGCCCTCGCTGGTCGGCGCCGCCACCGCGACCGGGGTGCGGAACTACACCCTCGCCTTCGCGCTCGGCGACAGCACCGGCTGCAACCCCGCGTGGGGCGGGACGATCCCGATCGACGACGCGCGCATCGTCAACGACATCCGGGCGCTGCAGGCGCGCGGCGGCCAGGTGATCGTCGCGACGGGCGGCGCCGCCGGGCCGTACCTGGAGCACACCTGCGGCAGCACGGCTCAGCTGCTGGCCGCATACAAGAGGATCCTCGACGTCGTCGGCACCAACCACCTGGACGTCGACATCGAGGCCACCATCGACCAGAACAAGGTGAACTCCGCGCTCAAGCAGCTCCAGGACCAGCGCGGCACGGTCGTCAGCTACACGATGCGCGTGCAGGGCCAGGACTACGGCATGGACCCGTACTCGGTGCAGATCCTGCGGGACGCGGCGGCCAAGGGGCTGAACGTCCTGGTCAACCCGATGCTGATGAACTTCGGCTACACCGGCGACTGGGGCGACGCCATGATCGCGGCCGCCAACGCGACGGCGGCCCAGATGAAGGCCATCTGGCCGGCCAAGACCGACGCGCAGATCAAGCGCCTGCTCGGCCTGACACCCATGATCGGCAGGAACGACACCGGCATGACCACCACGCAGGCGCACGCCCGCAAGCTGCTCGCGTACGCCCAGGCCAACCACGTCGGGCGCATCGGCTTCTGGTCGATCGGACGCGACAACGGCGGCTGCCCGAACGGCACGCTGTCGCCCACCTGCAGCGGGATCGCCCAGTCGGCCTACGAGTTCAGCTCGATCCTCAAGGCCTACACCGGCTGATCCCCGGCCCACGGCCCCGCCAGGGGCCGGGCCCACCAGCCGTACGGCCCGCGCACCGCCGACCCCCCACGGGGTGTGCGGGCCGTACGCACCACCGCGCGCCTCGGTGCGCACGCACCGTCCCAGCAGCCTGGAGTCATGCCATGAGACAGCCCTTCCCCCGGCCCCGGTCCAGCGCCGCCGCCCTGTGGTCCTGGGCGAGGGCCGTCACGGCGGCGACCGTCCTGGCCGTCCTGGCGGCGGTGCTGCCCGCCGCGCCCGCCCTGGCCGCCAACATCGCCGCCAACCCCGGGTTCGAGAGCGGGCTGACCGGCTGGTCGTGCCCCGCCGCCGCGAGGACGGTGACCAGTCCCGTCCACGCGGGCTCCGCCGCGCTGGAGGCCACCCCCGCGGGCAGCGACTTCGCGCGCTGCTCCCAGACGGTGCGGGTGCGGCCGTCCTCCTCGTACACGCTGTCGGCCTGGGTGCGCGGCGGCTACGTCTTCCTGGGCGCGCTGGGCACGGGCACCACCGACGTCAGCACCTGGGGCTCGCCCGGGGCCGCGTGGGCGCAGCTGCGCACGTCCTTCACCACCGGCGCCGCCACCACGTCCGTCACGGTCTACCTCAACGGCTGGTACGGCACCGGCGCCTACCACGCCGACGACGTCGTGCTGGACGGCCCCGCCGGCGACGGCGACGGCACGCAGATCCCCTCCGTGCCGTCGGGCCTGGCCGTCACCGGCACCACGTCGTCGAGCGTCTCGCTGAGCTGGTCTGCCTCCCCGGGCGCGACCGGCTACGCCGTCTACCGGGACGGGACGAGGATCGGCTCGCCCACCGGCACGAGCTACACGGCCACCGGGCTGACCTCGGGCACCGCCTACCGGTTCGCGGTGAGCGCGTCCAACACGGCCGGCGAGTCGGCGAGGTCGGCCGAGGTCACCGGCATCCCGGCGAGCGGGCCGCCGCCCACGGGCGGCCTGCCGAAGCGCGTGCTCGTCGGCTACCTGCACGCCTCGTTCGCCAACGGGTCGGGGTACGTGCGCATGAGCGACGTCCCGGACTCCTGGGACGTCGTCAACCTCGCCTTCGGCGAGCCGACCTCGGTGACCTCCGGCGACATCCGGTTCAACCGCTGCCCGGCCGCCGAGTGCCCCAACGTCGAGAGCGAGGCCGACTTCACCGCCGCCGTCCGCGCCAAGCAGGCGGCGGGCAAGAAGGTGCTCATCTCCATCGGCGGCCAGAACGGCCAGGTCCAGCTCACCACGACGGCCGCGCGCGACAGGTTCGTCAGCTCGGTCGCCGCCATCATCGACCGGTACGGTCTCGACGGCCTGGACATCGACTTCGAGGGCCACTCGCTCGCGCTCAACGCCGGGGACACCGACTTCAGGAACCCCACCACCCCGGTGATCGTGAACCTCGTCTCCGCGCTCAAGACGCTCAAGGCGAGGTACGGCGCGCGGTTCGTGCTGACCATGGCGCCGGAGACGTTCTTCGTCCAGCTCGGCCTCCAGTTCTACGGCCCGGGCAGCGGCGGCGCCGACCCGCGCTCGGGGGCGTACCTGCCGGTGATCCACGCCATGCGCGGCGATCTCACCCTGCTCCACGTGCAGGACTACAACTCCGGGCCGATCATGGGCCTGGACGGCCAGTACCACACCATGGGTGTCGCGGACTTCCACGTCGCGATGACCGACATGCTGCTCGCCGGCTTCCCCGTGCGGGGAAACACCGCCGACGTCTTCCCGGCGCTGCGCCCCGAGCAGGTCGCCATCGGCCTGCCCGCCGCGCCGTACGCGGGGAACGGTTTCACCACGGTGGCCGAGGTCCAGAAGGCCTTCGACTGCCTGGCGAAGGGGACCGACTGCGGTCCCTACCGGCCGCGCGGGGTCTACCCGGCCTTGCGCGGCCTCATGACCTGGTCGATCAACTGGGACCGGTACAACGGGTCGGAGTTCTCCGCCAACCACCGCGCGTACCTCAACGCCCTGCCGTGACGCCCGCCCGCCGTCCGATCGTCACCTCACGTGGCCGGAGAGTTTCTTTATGTGAACGGCTCCGGATAGTTAGCGGCAATTTTCGTACCCGAGTGGTCGCTTTGGCCTGGCTTCCGGCAGGCTAGGGGACGCCATGGACTACGCAATTCTCACGGGGTGCGTCCTCGTAACAGGTGTCGTGCTCGCCGTCCTCGCGCAGTGGAAGGGCTGGAAGCCGTCACTCGCCGTCGCGCTCGCGGTGGGCATCGGTTTCCGGGTGCTCATCATGGCGACGTCCGCGGCCGACACCTGGCAGCCGGTCGACTTCGTGAACAGCTTCAAACCGGCGGGCGAGGCCATCATCGCCCGCCAGGATCCGGTGCTGGAGAGCAACGGCGGCTGGCACTTCCTCCCGACGATCCCGTACGTCTACGGGCTGCTGCTGTGGGTGGGCATCCCGTGGGAGATCGCCGGCCGTCTGGTCACCGTGGTCTCCGACCTCATCCTGATCCCGCTGGTCGGCAAGCTGGCCGGCGGCAAGGACGCCTCCCTGCGGGCCTTCCAGTACGCCTGCAACCCGCTCGCGCTGCTCGTCGCGTCGGTGCACGGCCAGGTCGAGCCGGTGTCGCTGGTCTTCGGCGTGGCCGCCTTCGTCGTGGCGCGGAACGCCAGGACGTCGCGCCCGGTGCGCAACGCCATCGTCGCCGGCCTGCTGATGGGGCTCGCGCTGTGCGCCAAGAGCTGGCCGATCTGGCTGGTCCCCGGCATGCTCCTGTTCCTGCCCGACCTGCGCTCGCGCCTGTACGGCTTCTTCGCCACCGGGGTCGCGCCCATCTTCTTCCTGGTCACGCTGCCGATCGGCGCGGGAACGTCGCTCGCCGAACTGCCCGAGGTGATCAGGACCATCGGCGACGTGCGTCCGATCATCGGCGAGTGGGGCTGGACGGCGATCGCGGTCGGCGGCGACTGGACGCTGAACGCCGAGCTCGCCCGCTACGGCCAATGGATGATCTACGGCACGCTGCTGCTGGTGGGGTTCTTCTGGCGACGGGCCGACCCGATCGACTTCACGATCGCGATCCTGCTGGCGTTCATGGTGGTGACCCCGCGTCTGGGCGCGCAGTACCTCCTGTGGTTCATGCCCTTCCTCGTGGCCCGGCCGACCCGCTTCGCGTGGCCGGCGATCATCGGCACCAGCACCTGGGCGGCCGTCGGGTACCTCTACCTGACCCAGTACACCGCCCAAGACTGGGCCATGCTGCACAGACCCTGGGCCATGAGCTCGATCATCCTGCTGCCCGTCCTGGTCGCCGCCCTGCCGTGGGCGACCCGGCGCGGCGACTCCTCCGCGCTGGACCCCGAGACCGGGAGACCTCGGACGACGGTCGCGGCCACCGCCCAGTAGGCAACCGTGCGCAGGCCCGTCCCGGCATCGGGGGACGGGCCCGCGCGGCTCACGCGGGTGGCCGCTCTTTGGGGACGTCCCCGGAGATCAGCGCCCCCGACCACTTGGCGCTCGGGTCGCTGTCGATGAACAGGGCGCGGGTCAGCAAGGTGAGCGGAATCGCTAGGAGGGCGCCCAGCGGGCCGAGCACGGTCGCCCAGACGATCAGCGACACGAACGTGGCCGTCGTCGTCAGCCCCACGGCGTCACCGAGGAACTTGGGCTGGATGAACGACTGGACGACGACGTTGATGACCATGTAGGCGATGATCACCAGCACCATCGTGCGCAGCCCGCCGGTCAGCAGGCCCAGCAGGGCGGGCGGCACGAGGCCGACCACGAAGCCGATGTTCGGAATGTAGTTGGTGATCAGCGCGAGCACCCCCCACAGCAGCGGAAGCGGAACGCTCAGCACGTACAGCGCCACCACGTCCAAAACCGCGCAGATCAGCCCGAAGAAAGTGGAGACCAGCAGGTAGCGCCGGGTCTTGCGGGCGAACGTCCCCAGCGCCTCCACCATGGCGGGCCGCTCCGCGGACGCTCGGGACATGACGCGTGTGATGATCGGCGCGTCCAGACTCATCGCCAGCAGAAGCACGACGACCAGCAGCAGGCCGGACAGGATGCCGAGCACGCCGCTCAGCAGCCCTTGGGCGAACTCCAGCGCCTTGCCCGGATCCAGCGACTGCAGCGCCTTGTTCACCTGTGGCGCGATGCCGCGCGCCGCCGCCCAGCTCTGCGCGTCGGCGAGGAGCCGGTTGAACCGGTCGGAGTAGGTCGGCAGGATCACCGCCAGCTGCACCACCGCGGTGATGAGGATGGCCACCATCCCGACAAGCACCACGATGACCACGGAGAACGGCACGAGCACGACCAGCCAGCCGGGCGCCCCCCTGCGCGTGAGGTAGCTCCTGATCGGGGAGACCGCGATGGTCAGCACGAGCGCGAGCACGATGGTGCCCACGATCGTGCCCACGGCTCGGATCCCCGCCAGGACGACCACCGCCGCCGCGATGCCGAGCAGGAGGGTCAGTGCCCGGGGTGCCGCTCGTTCGCTCACGTCAGCCTCTATCGGTTGAGAACAGGTAAGACGTACCGCTGTTGTACTGCCGATGCCCAGCGCGCCGAAACGTCGCACCTGGTCGTGGGCCACGATGGACCAAGCGCTCCAGAAGTCCTGCTAATCTTCTGTCGTCGGCACAGCCCGGCGATCTTCCCCGCACACCACTCCTTGTGGATGACGCGCGGGCGGACGCCGAAGCCGACGAACCCCGAAGATCTACGCACTTCGACTTGCGCAAGTGAGTGTCGGTGAGTAAGTTAGAGGGGTTGCCCTGGAGACGGGGTGGTCCGCATCGTAGCGGATCGGGCGGGTCGGAGGTCAAGCGCTGGTAACGGCGCGA
>NZ_JARWAC010000031.1 GCF_029846175.1 Sphaerisporangium sp. TRM90804
TGACCCTCAAAGTCATCCAACGACGGGTCATACGCCTGCAACATCGTGCCCATGGCCCCATCCGCGACCAGGACACGCTGGGCCATAGCTGTTCTGAAGGAGGGCGCGCTGTTCATGGGCTTAAGACTAGCGGGGCCCCCTCCGTCGTCGCCCTCGCCCGCGGGCGTGGACCACCCGCGCCGGGGCCGGTACGGGGCCCGGCCGGTCGGCCGCATCCGGCTCCCCCCGTCCGTGACACTGAACGCCTGTCAACGAATAGTCTTAGTTGGGCACAAGGGCCGCCGCCGGCGGCCGAGAGGACGTTCCGGTCACCGGGCGCCCTCAGCCGGGCAAGGAGGAGGCGGCGCGTGATCGAGCTCGAAGGACTTCCCGAGCTCGTCGACCCGGTGTTGATCGCCGCGTTCGAAGGCTGGAACGACGCGGGTGAGGCATCGAGCGGCGCGCTCGCGCACCTGGAGACGGAGTGGAAGGCCACCCCGCTGGTCGAGCTCGACCCCGAGGACTACTACGACTTCCAGGTGACCCGCCCGATGGTCGAGCTGGGCGACGGGCTGACCCGGTCCATCGTGTGGCCGACGACCCGCCTGCTGGTCGCGCGTCCCCCGGGCAGCGAGCGCGACGTCGTGCTGCTGCGCGGCATCGAGCCCAACATGCGCTGGCGCACCTTCTGCTCCGAGATCGTCGGCATCTGCCTGGAGCTGGGCGTGGAGACCGCCGTGCTGCTGGGGGCGCTGCTCAACGACTCCCCCCACACGCGGCCGGTGCCCATCGTCGGCACCGTCAGCGACCCCGGCCTGGCGCGCTCGCTCAACCTGGAGATGACCCGTTACGAGGGTCCCACCGGCATCGTCGGGGTGCTCGGCCATTCTCTGGGGGCCGCGGGCACCAAGACGGTGTCGCTGTGGGCCTCGGTGCCGCACTACGTCGCCCAGCCGCCCAACCCCAAGGCCACGCTGGCGCTGCTGCGCCGCATGGAGGATCTGCTCGACATCCCGATGCCGCTGGGCGAGCTGCCCGACGAGGCCCGGGCGTGGGAGCACGGGGTCGACGAGCTCGCCGCCCAGGACTCCGAGGTGGCCGAGTACGTGCGCGAGCTGGAGGAGCGCAAGGACGCCGCCGACCTCCCCGAGGCCAGCGGAGACGCCATCGCCGCGGAGTTCGAGCGCTACCTGCGCCGCCGCGACCACGACACCGACGGCTGAGCGGAACGTTCCGCGGCTTACCGTCGCGTTTCGCATAGTTGGTGATATGGGCGGCGCGACCGCCGTCCCCCGGGTAATAATTGGCCGCTGCGCCGATCCGTAATCCTCACGCCTGGGCGCCATCGTCACGCGGGGCAACGATCCGATAACGGAGCGGAAGACGCTCACGAACATCGTAAACCAACGCCCCCCGTGCGCCGACTCTGTACATGTGACCGCGCACCTTGGGACTCCCATGGCGACTGCATATTCCGATCCGCACAAGAGAGCACAGGAGACGCGGCGACGCGTCCTGGAGATGGCCGACCTCATCAGGCACGACGGCGGCGACGCGGCCGTCTACCCGCAGATGCGCGGCACGACGCCGGCGCAGGCGATCGAGATGTTCCTGGCCCTGCTCCAAGACCGCCTGCCGGTCTGGCTGCGCACCCTGGACCACCTCGTCTACTCGGCCGGGAAGGGCCGGGTCAACGACAACCTGCTGCCGGTGGCACGCGCCGGCATCGACTACTACGCCGAGGTGCAGGCCGTGGCGATGCCCGCGTTCATCTCGCCGTCGATCACCGTGCGCTACCGCGAGGCGTTGCGCGCGACCAAGCTCGGGCCCGCCTCCGAGATCGGCCCGCTGGCCGAGTACCTCGCCCTGGAGTTGCGGCTCGGGCGCGTGTCCCCCGACGTGACGCCGGAGGCCAGCGCCCGGCTGCTGCTGGCGGGGTGCTTCCGGCACGCCTACTACGAGATGTTCATCGGCCCCGGCATGGGCCTGTCCCGCGACGACGGCGCCCGCGAGATCGTCCGGGAGCTGCGACTGGAGGTGGTCACGCCCCGCGCGCCGGCACTGTCGTGAGGGCTCCCCCGGCGCGCCGCCAGGCGGCGGGAGCGGCGGCCGCGGCCTCGTCGGCGCGGTGCCAGACCAGCGCGGCCAGGTCGTCGTCGACGCCCAGCGGCGGGCTGACCAGGTCGGCGCCGCACCTCTCCAGCCGGTCGTGGAAGAAGCCGGGGGCGAGCAGGTAGGAGGCGATCGCCACCCGGGGCGCCGGGCCCGATCGCACCCGCTCCATGACCTGCGCGACGGACGGGCTGCCCGCCGAGGCGAAGGCCGCCCTGGCCGGGCGGGCCAGCCGCACCGACAGCAGACGGGCGGCGGCGCGCACGTCGGCGAGGGCCGCGGGGTCGGAGGATCCGGCGGCGCCGAGCACGACGGTGTCGGTGGCCCGCAGCCCGCTGGACGCCAGCCTGCGGGCCAGCACCGAGGTGAGCAGCGGGTGCGGCCCGAGCGGGCCGGCGAGCACGGCGTCGGGCCGCGCCGCCGCCACGATGGTCGGCAGGTCGATGTGCACGTGGTAGCCGCCCGCCAGCAGCAGCGGGACCACGACGACCGGGCCCGGCACGCGGGCCAGCACCTCTGCCAGCGGCGGCGAGCTGATCTCCAGGAACCCGAGCTCCACCCGGCGGCCCGGCCGCGTCCTGCGGACCCGGGCGGCGAGTGCGGCCAGCGTGGCCTCGCCCGGGGCGCTGCGCGTGCCGTGGGCGGCCAGGACGACGGTCCCGGCCCACGCCGGGCGGGGAGCGGTCAACGAACCTCTCCCCGCTGGCAGGCCAGCCGGTAACCGCGTTTGACGACGGTCTCGACGATGCCGGCCGGGCCCAGGGCGCGGCGGAGCCGGGTGATCGCCATCTCGACCGCGTGCTCGGCTGAGTCCCTGGTAGGCCCGCCGGGCAGCACCACGCGCAGCTCGGAGCGGGCGACGACGTGGCCGGGCCGCTCGGCGAGCCGCTTGAGCACGGCCATGGGCGCGGGCGGCAGCGGCTTGAGCTCGCCGTCGACGGCGACGGCGTGCCCGCGGATCTCCAGCTCGTGGGCGCCGGCCGTCACCCGGGTGACGCTGTGCTCGGGCAGGTGCCGGGCGAGGGCGCGGGCCAGCGCGCCGAGGCGGGCACGCTCCGGCTGGATCACCTGGATGCCCTTGGCCAGCAGCGGGGAGGCGGTCACCGGGCCCACGCAGGCGGCGACCAGCGGGCCCTTGAACGCCTCGACCAGCGTGTCCTCCAGGCCCTCGGCGCGGGCGGCGTTCAGCATCGCGTGCACGGCGGGCGCGCTGGTGAAGGCCACGGCGTCCACCGACCCGGAGATCGACTGGGTGATGAGGCGGCGCAGCGGCGAGGTGTCGCGGTAGGGCAGCCAGCGGTAGACCGGCACCTCGATCACGGTCGCGCCGGCGCCGCGCAGCGCGGCCACGAAGCCGGTGAGCGGCTCGCCGTGCAGCTGGACCACGATGCGCCGCCCGCGCAGGTCCTGGTCGAGCAGGTACTTCTTGATCTCGTCGCAGGACTCGGTGAGCGGCGTCCAGTGGTCGGTGAGCCCGGCCGCGCGCACCGCCCCGCGCGCCTTGGGGCCGCGCGTCAGCAGCCGCGCCCCCGCCAGGTGCCCGGCCAGGTCTGCGGACAGCCCCCACCCTTCGGCGGCGGCCATCCACCCCCGGAAGCCGACGCCGGTGGTGACGACGACGTCGTCGACCCGCACCTCCAGGCTCTCGCGGGTGGCCGCCAGCAGGTCGGCGTCCTCGGCGAGCGGCACGAGCCGGATGGCCGGGGCGCGCACGACCCGGGCGCCCCGCCGCTCCAGCAGGGCGGCGAACTCCTCGCGCCGGCGGGTCGCGGTCACTCCGATCGTGAAGCCCGCCAGCGCGTCGGGCGCCGTTTCGAGGGACGTCAGGGGATTGTCCATAAGCGCGGCTGTCATTCCACGCTCACCTCCACGGTGCCGTTGGTGACGCGGGTTGGATATGTCGGCAATGCTGTCGTGGGGTCGTCCAGGCAGACCCCGGTGATCAGGGAGAACGTCTGCTTGTGCATCGGGGCGGCCACCACGGGCTCCTCGCCGCGGGTGCCGGCGATCCCGCGGGACATCACGTGCGCCCCGCTGAACGGGTCGCGGTTGCCGACGGCGAACAGGCGGTCGTCGTGGGTGCGGAACACCGCCACCTGCCGCCCGCGCACCAGCGCGGCGGCCCCGCGCTCGGGGATGAGGTCGGTGTAGGGGCAGATCGGGATCCAGGTGCGCGTCCCGGCGGCGATTCCCTGTACGGCGGTCATGACCTTCCCACCTCCACGAGCACCGGCTTGATCTGGCCGCGCTCGGTCTCGAAGACGATCGACGGATCGGGGATCCCCGGGGCGTTGACGAAGCTGACGAACCGGCGCAGCTTCTCGGGGTCGTCCAGGGTGGCGCGCCACTCGTCGAAGTAGGTGGCCACGTGCCGCGCCATGGCGGCGTCGAGGTCGGCGCAGATGCCGAGCGAGTCCCGCAGGATCACCTCGCGCAGGTAGTCGAGCCCGATGGACTCCACCCAGGCGGAGGTGCGCTGCAGCCGGTCGGCGGTGCGGATGTAGAACATGAGGAAACGGTCGATCGCGCGCACCAGCTCCTCGTCGGACAGGTCGTTGGCCAGCAGGTCGGCGTGGCGCGGGGTGAAGCCGCCGTTGCCGCCGACGTAAAGGTTCCAGCCGGTCTCGGTGGCGATGATCCCGAAGTCCTTGCTCCGGGCCTCGGCGCACTCGCGCGCGCAGCCGGAGACCGCGGACTTGAGCTTGTGCGGCGAGCGCAGCCCCCGGTAGCGCATCTCCAGGGCGATGGCCATGCCGACCGAGTCCTGCACACCGTAGCGGCACCAGGCCGACCCGACGCACGACTTCACGGTGCGCAGCGCCTTGCCGTAGGCGTGGCCGGACTCGAACCCGGCCTCGACCAGCCGCTTCCAGATGTCGGGGAGCTGCTCGACGCGGGCGCCGAACAGGTCGATCCGCTGACCACCGGTGATCTTGGTGTAGAGGCCGAAGTCGCGGGCGACCTCGCCGATCACGATGAGCTTCTCGGGGGTGATCTCGCCGCCGGGGATGCGCGGCACCACCGAGTAGGTGCCGTTCTTCTGGATGTTGGCCAGGAAGTGGTCGTTGGTGTCCTGCAGCGCCGCCCGCTCCCCCTCCAGCACGTGCCCGTTGTTGAGCGACGCCAGGATGGAGGCGACGACCGGCTTGCAGATGTCGCAGCCGCGCCCCCTGCCGTGCTCGGCGATGAGCCGGGAGAAGGTGCTGATGCCGCGCACGCGGGCGATGTCGAACAGCTCCGGCCTGCTGTGGTCGAAGTGCTCGCACAGCGCCTTGCTCTGGACCACGCCCTCCGAGGCGAGGATGGACGCCAGCGCCGGCACGCAGCTGCCGCAGGTGGTGCCCGCGCGGGTGCACTTCTTGACGGCGGCGACGTCGGTGCAGCCGTGCTCGGCGACCGCGGCGCGCACCTGCCCCCGGGTGACGTTGTTGCAGGTGCACACGGGCGCGTCGTCGGGCAGCTCCACCGTCACGGAGGTGCCGGCGAACAGCAGGTCGCCGGGCGCGGCCGGCAGCTCGCGGCCGACCAGGGGGCGCAGCGTGGCGTAGGGGGTGGCGTCGCCGACGCAGATGCCGCCGAGCAGCGTGCGGGCGTCGTCGCTGACGAACAGCTTCTTGTAGACGCCGCTCACCGGGTCCATGTAGGTGACGTCCAGCGCGCCGGACAGCTCGCCGAAGCTGGCGACGTCGACGCCGAGCAGCTTCAGCTTGGCCGACTGGTCGGCGCCGGCGAACACCGCCCGGCCCCCGAGGATGCGGTCGGCGGCCACCTCGGCCATCGCGTTGCACGGCGCCACCAGCCCGTAGACCACGCCGCCGGCCAGGGCGCACTCCCCCACGGCGTAGATCGACGGGTCGCTGGTGCGCATGCCCTCGTCGACGGCGACGCCGCCGCGTGCCCCCACCTCCAGGCCGGCCTGCCGGGCCAGCTCGTCGCGGGGCCGGACGCCGGCGGAGAACACCACGACTCCGGCCTCGATCGCCGTGCCGTCGGCGAGCAGCACCCGGCCGTCCTCCAGCCGGTCGAGCCCGACGCCGGTGTGCACGGTGATGCCGAGCCCCTCGACGTGCTTGCGCAGCACCGCGCCGCCGCCCTCGTCGACCTGGCGCGGCATGAGCCGGCCGGCCATCTCGACGACGTGGGTGGCCAGGCCGAGGCCGCGCAGGGCGTCCGCGGCCTCCAGGCCGAGCAGCCCGCCGCCGACGACCACGCCGGCTTCGGCCTCCCGGGAGGCGTCGCGGATGGCGTCAAGGTCCTCGATGGTGCGGTAGACGAACGCGCCCTCGGCGCCGGGGACGGGTGGCACGAAGGGGGCCGACCCGGTGGCCAGCACCAGGACGTCGTACGGCTGGACGTGGCCGGACCGGGTGGTCACCGTGCGGCCCTCGCGGTCGACCGCGGTCACGCGGTCGGCGAGCCGGGTGGCGATCCCGCCGGGGACGGGGTAGGTGAGGGCCTCGGCGCCGGTGCCCGACAGATAGGACGTCAGGGCGACCCGGTCGTAGGCCGGCCTCGGCTCCTCGCCGATGACCGTGATCGACCCGGTGAAGCCCTTGGCGGCCAGTGTCTCGACAAGACGATGGGCCGTGGGCCCGTACCCTACGACGACGACGTTCACGCGCGCACCTCCTCTTGCTGGGACAGCCATTCCACGAGCCCCTCGACGGCGTCGCGGCAGGTGCCGCACCCCGTCGTGGCCCTGGTGGCCGCCACCACGGCGGCCGCGTCGCGGGCTCCCTTCTCCCAGCAGGCGCGGATGCGCCCCTTGGTCACGTTGTTGCACTCGCACACGCGCGCGGAGTCGGGCATGCGCAGCGGGCTGTCGGCCGGCGTGGCGGCGTCCAGGCCGTTGAACAGCAGGCCCGCCGGGTCGCCGGGAAGGTGGGCGCCGCGGTCGTAGAGCTGGGTGAGCGTGCCGACGGTGGGCGCCTCGCCGAGCAGGATCGCGCCGACCAGGCGGTCGTTCCTGATCACGAGCTTGCGGTAGATGCCCCGGGCGCGGTGGCTGAAGCAGACGACCTCCACGGCGCCGCCGGCGTCCCCGGGGTCGTCGGTCAGGTGGGTCTCGCCCATCGCGGCGAGCTCGATGCTCCTGGCCTTCAGGCGGGTGACCAGGCGTGACCCGCGGTAGCGGGCCTCCGGGACGGCCCCGGTGACCAGGTCGGCCACCACGGCGGCCTGCTCCCAGGCGGGGGCCACCAGGCCGTACACCGTGCCGTCGTGCTGCGCGCACTCGCCGATCGCGTAGATCGCCGGGTCGGCGGTGCGCATGTGGTCGTCCACGATGATGCCCCGGTCGACCGGCAGGCCGGCGTCCCTGGCCAGCCCGACCACCGGCCGCACGCCGCAGGCCAGCACCACCAGGCCGGACTCCAGCAGCTCCCCGGTAGAGAGCTCGGCCCCGTGGGGGTGGATCGCGCTGACGCGGACTCCGGTGCGCACGGTCACGCCGAGGGCGGTCAGCGCCTCTTCGAGCACCAGGCCCGCCTCGGCGTCGAGCTGGCGTTCCATCAGGTGCGCGCCGTGGTGCAGCAGGGTGACGTGCAGCCCTCGCCCGGCCAGGCCGCGGGCGGCCTCGACGCCGAGCAGGCCGCCGCCGACGACCACCGCGCCGGGCGTGTTCGCCGCGGCGGCGATGATGCGGTCGCAGTCGTCCATGGTGCGGAACGCGATGGCCCGCGCGGCGCCGGGGATCGGCGGCACGACGGGCTCGCTTCCGGTGGCCAGCACCAGGACGTCGTACGGTTCGACGTCGCCGGCGGAGGTGCGGACCGTGCGGGAGGCGCGGTCGACGGCGGTGACCGTGACGCCGAGACGGGCGGTCACCCCGCCGCCGGGCGCGGGCAGGCACACCTGGTCGGCGCTGGCGGTGCCGGCCAGGACGTTGGACAGCAGGACCCGGTTGTAGGGCCTGCGGGTCTCGGTGCCGAACACCGTGACGGCGACGTCGGCGTCCCTCTGGCGGATCTCGGCGGCCAGGCGCGTGCCCGCCATGCCGCCCCCCGCGATGACGACCCTCACGCTTCCCGCCCCCGTCCGGCGCGGGCGCCCGGCGCCGGCGCGACGCGCGGCTCTCCCGGCGGCGCCCCGGGTGGCCCGCCGGCGCGCTCCAGGCGGACGGCGCAGACCTTGAACTCCGGCATCCGCGACACCGGGTCGAGTGCCGGGTTGGTGAGGCGGTTGGCGCCCTCCCAGTGGAAGGGCATGAAGACGGTGTCGGCGCGGATCGCGCGGCTGAGCCGGGCGGCGACCTCTGCGTGGCCGCGCCTGCTGGTGACCCTGACCAGGTCGCCCTGGGCGACGCGCAGGCGCTCGGCGAGGTCGGGGTGCACCTCGACGAACGGCTCGGGGGCGGCGTCGTTGAGCGCGGCGACCCGCCGGGTCTGCGCGCCGCTCTGGTACTGGGCGAGCACGCGGCCGGTGGTCAGGTAGTAGGGGTACTCCTCGTCGACGTCCTCGGCGGGCGGCCGGTGGTCGACCGGGAGGAACCGGGCGCGCCCGTCGGGTGTGGCGAACCGGTCGAGGAACGGCCGCGGGGTGCCCGGGTGGTCCTCGGCGGGGACGGGCCAGTACATGGCGCCGGCGGCGACGCGCTCGTAGGTGATGCCGGAGTAGTCGGCGACGCCTCCGGCGCTGGCCCGGCGCAGCTCGTCGAAGACCTCGCGCGCCTCGCCGGGGAAGCCCTCGCCCCGGCCGAGCAGCGCGGCCAGGGCGGAGATGATCGCCAGGTCGCTCCGCACCCCCGAGGGCGGAGCGACGGCCTGGCGGCGCAGGAGCACCCTGCCTTCCAGGTTGGTCATCGTGCCGTGCTCCTCGGCCCACTGGGTGGTGGGCAGCACGATGTCGGCCATCGCGGCGGTCTCCGACAGGACGATGTCGGAGACGACCAGCAGGTCGAGCGCGGCCAGCCGTTCGGCGACCCGCCCGGTGCGCGGCGCCGACACCACCGGGTTGGAGCCGAACACCAGAAGCGCCCGGGGGCCGCCGTCGGTGCCCAGCGCGTCCAGCAGCTCGTACGCCGAGCGGCCGGGGCCGGGGAGGTCGCGGGGGTCGACGCCCCACACCGCGGCGACGTGCGCGCGGGCGGCGGGGTCGTCGATCCTGCGGTTGCCGGGGAGCTGGTCGGCCTTCTGCCCGTGCTCGCGCCCGCCCTGGCCGTTGCCCTGGCCGGTCAGGCAGCCGTAGCCGGAGCCGGCGCGCCCGGGCAGGCCGAGCGCCAGGGCCAGGTTGATGAACGCGGTCACGGTGTCGGTGCCCTTGGCGTGCTGCTCGGCGCCCCGCCCGGTGATGATCATGGCGCGGCCGGCCGTGCCGAGCAGGCGCACGGCCTCGCGCATCTGGGCCACCGGTACCCCGGTGACGCGTTCGGCGCGTTCGGGCCACCAGGACGCCACCGACGCCCGCACCTCCTGGAAGCCGGTGGTCCGGGCCTCGATGTAGGCGGGGTCGGCGTAGCCCTCGGTGATGGCGATGTGCAGCAGGCCGAGTGCGAGGGCGAGGTCGGTGCCGGGGGTGACCCGCAGGTGCAGGCGGGCCCGGGCGGCGGTGCGGGTCTCGCGGGGGTCGGCGACGATGAGGCCGGCGGGCAGGTGCCGCATGAAGGGCGGCATCGTCTCGGCGACGTTGCAGCCGGCCAGCAGGACGACGTCGGCCTCGGCGATGTCGGTCACCGGGAACGGCAGGCCGCGGTCCATGCCGAAGGCGCGGGTGGAGGCCGCGGCGGCCGAGGACATGCAGAACCGGCCGTTGTAGTCGATCTGGCTGGTGGCCAGCGCGACCCGGGCGAACTTGCCGAGCAGGTAGGCCTTCTCGTTGGTCAGCCCGCCGCCGCCGAACACCGCGACGCCGTCCGGGCCGTGCGCGGCCTGGACGGCGCGGACGGCGCCGGCGACGCGTGCCAGCGCCTCCTCCCAGCTCACCGGTTCGAGCGGGCTCGCGCGGTCGGCGCGGGCGAGCGGCGAGGTGAGGCGCGCGCCGTTGGTCAGCAGCTCACCCGCCGTCCAGCCCTTCTGGCAGAGCGCTCCGGCGTTGGCCGGGATGTCGTGCCGCGGGGTGACGACCGGGCCGCCTTCGTGCGCCGGCGTCACGTACATGCCGCACTGCAGCGCGCAGTACGGGCAGTGCGTGGCCGCTCCCAGATGGACCTGTGACATCACAGGCGCCGGTAGGGAAAGTGAGAGCGGCATGGGTTCGATAGTGCTTTCGGGCCGTTTCACCGGGGGGTCCCTCCTGTTACCTCTGTGCTACAAGCCACTAACGGCGTTCACTTCGGCGCCCGGTCCGCTGTGCGCACTTCGTGCCCGCCCCGGCGGTGCGGGGGACGGGCGCGCGCCGCCCCGGGCCGGGCCGGCGCGGGCCGGAGCGCGCCCGTCGTGGCGGCCCGTGGTCGCCGGGCCGCCACGACGGGCGTGGTGGGGTCGGTCGGCTAGATGCGCACCGCCGCGAGGCTGGGCGCGCGTCCGACGCCGGCCGTGCGCAGGTAGCAGAACCAGGTCAGCGCGGCGCACGCGACGTAGAAGGCGGCGAAGGCGGTCAGCGCGGCGCCCGCGCCGCCGGTGGCGCCGATCGAGGTGCCGAACCCGCGGTTGATGAAGAAGCCGCCGAAGGCGCCGACCGCCGAGATGAGCCCGACGGCGGCCGCGCTGTCGCGCCTGCCCCTCGCCACGGCCTCGGCGTGCGCCACGTCGTCTCCCGGAGCCACGCCCTGGACGGCCTTCGCCTTGAAGATCGCCGGGATCATGCGGTACGTCGAGCCGTTGCCCACGCCGGTCAGGCCGACGAGCAGCAGGTAGGCGCAGAAGAACAGGACGAACGAGCGGGTGGCCAGCCCGGCGCCGACCAGCGCGACGGCCCCTCCCATGACCGCGAAGTTCCACAGCGTCACCCGGGCCCCGCCCAGGCGGTCCGACAGGCGCCCGCCGAGCGGCCGGGTCGCCGAGCCGATCAGGGCGCCGAGGAAGGCCCAGGTGACCATCGCGGTCTGGTCGGGGAACTGGCTCTTGATGAGCAGGGGGAACGCGGTGGTGTATCCGATGAAGGAGCCGAAGGTGCCGATGTAGAGGAAGGACATGATCCAGGTCTGGGCCCTGCCCGCGATCTTGAGCTGCTGGCGGGGGCTGGCCTTGGCGGTGGCCAGGTTGTCCATGAAGAAGTACGCGCAGGCCGCGGCGGCGACGATGAGCGGCACCCAGAACAGGCCCGCCGCCGCCAGCCCGAAGGCGCCGATCACCAGGGGCATGAGGAGCTGCACCGAGCTGACGCCGATGTTGCCGCCCGCGGCGTTGAGGCCGAGCGCCCAGCCCTGCTTCCGCTCGGGGTAGAAGTAGGTGATGTTGGCCATGCTGGAGGCGAAGTTGCCGCCGCCCAGCCCCGCGGTGGCGGCGATCAGGAGGAAGATCCAGTAGGGCGTGCCGGGGTCGCTGACCGCCACGGCCAGCAGCCCCGCCGGGATCAGCAGCAGCAGCGCGCTGACCACGGTCCAGTTCCTGCCGCCGAACCGCGCGGGCGCGAAGGTGTAGGGCAGCCGCAGGGCCGATCCGACGAGGTTCGGCAGCGACACCAGCCAGAAGAGCTGGTCGGTGGAGAAGCGGTAGGCGCCGAGCTTGACGGCGACGATGCTCCAGACCGTCCACAGGGTGAAACCGAGGTGCTCGGCGAGGATCGAGAAGACCAGGTTCCGTCGGGCGACGCCCTTGCCCCCGCCTTCCCAGAATGCGGAGTCGTCCGGGTTCCAGTGGGTTATCCAGCGGCCTTTCCGTGGCGCGGCCTGTGGGGCTTCGGTCACCGTCACGGTTCCTCCTGCTCTGCGGTCGATCAAGAGGTTCCGACGCTACGTGGGCCCATCACACATTCCGGAGACAGTTGTTAGATATGCCCGTTACGAGGCCCGCACCTGGGAAACGCGTCATCTATAGGCCTCACGAAAGCAACATGGATTTAACAACGGTTGCCTTCGCGGGCGGCTGGGAACCTCATTCCAGGAACCGCCCGCCGAGCCGTCACCCTGGGAGCGCGCATGACCAGCGTCCAGCCGATCAGGCTGTACTCCGATCCCGTGCTCCGCGCCGTCGCCGCCCCGGTGACGGAGTTCGACCGCTCTTTGCGCGACCTGGTCAAGGCCCTGCAGGCCACCACACGCGCCGGGGCCGGGCGCGCCGGGCTGGCCGCGCCGCAGATCGGCGTGCCGCTGCGCGTGATCGTCTTCGACGTGGAGGGCAGGTCGGGGCACCTGGTCAACCCGCGCGTCGAGCCGTCCGGGCGCAGGCTCGTCGCCGACGAGGCGTGCCTTTCGGCACCCGGGCTGTGGTGGCCCCTGGAGCGTTCCTACGCGGCCCTGGCCCGCGGGCGCGACGTGTCGGGAAAGCCCGTCACCATCAGGGCGCTGGGCACGCTGGCCCGCGTCCTGCAGCACGAGGCCGACCACCTGGACGGGGTCCTGTTCAGCGACCGGCTCCCCGCCGACGAGCAGGAGCGGTTCCTGGCCGCCCTCGGCTGACCTCGGCCGGCACCCGGCGGCCGTCGCGCCGGCCGGTCACACGTTCGACGACGTGGTGAATTTCGCCGCCCGGGCAAACGAATAGCCCACTGCTCCCTCTGTCGCTTTTTTCCTGTAGTGGGCGTTGTGTAGCCCGATGGGCGGGTAAGGCAACCGTGGGTAGAAAACCATGATTTTCGGCACATGCCTGAGCCTCGGCTCCCGACCCTCTCCGCTTCCCGGCAGAGCCGGCGGACGCGGCGGTCGCGAGCGACGCCGGACAAGGAGGCATCCGTGAAAGGTGGACTGCAGGTAGCCCTGGCCATGGCCGTCGGCTACCTTCTCGGCCGCCACCGCAAGTTCAAGCTGCTGATCGGTCTGGCGGTGGCCGGCGCGACCGGCAAGCTGGGCGGGGCGCGGGGCAACATCCTGGAACAGGGGTTCAAGCTGCTCGGCTCCTCCCCCGACCTGGAGAAGATCGTCGACAGCGTGCGCGGCGACCTGTTCCAGGCCGGCAAGGCGGCCGCCAAGGCGACCGCGAGCCGGCAGGTCAGCTCGCTGAGCGGCCGGTTGCAGGAGCGGGCGGAGGCGCTCCAGCACGCGGCCAACGTCGCCGCCGGGCTGGAGGAGGCCACCACGGACGCCGCCGCCGGCGCCGCGGGTGCGGCGAAGGGCGGCGCCTCCGGACTGCGGGACACCGCGACCGGGCGGCTGCGCGCGGCCCGCGGGCGGATGCGCCGGCGGCCCGCGGCCGAAGAGGAAGAGGAGCCCTACGAGGCCGGCGAGTACGACGAGTTCGAGGACGACGACGAGGAGTACGAGGAGGAGCCGCGGCCTTCGCGCAGGCCCGCCGCCCAGGAGGGCCGGGCGCGCGCCGCGCGCGAGCCGCTGGACGAGCCTGACGACGACGAGGACGAGGACGAGGAGTCCGCGCCCCGTGGCCGCGTCCAGCGCGAGGAGCCTTCGCGGCGCTCGCGCCCGATCCGCCGGAACCGGGGGTGAGTCCATGGCCGACGACGGAAAGCAGGCGGGGAACCCGCTGAAGCACCAGATAGCGGGGCTCGCGAAGATGGCGGGCAAGCTGGCGCTCTCCGCGCTGCGGCACCGGGTGGAGGGCGTGACCAAGCAGCTCACCGGCGTCGCCGAGGGCGGCGGCCTGAAGACGATGGGCCAGCTCGCGGGCGCCGAGGGCGGCACCGGCCGGATCAAGGGCCTGGCCAAGATGGCGTGGGGCGGGATCAAGAAGAAGCTGGGGTTCGGCGGCGGCAAGGGCAAGAAGTTCAAGTTCCTCAACATCATCGAGTCCCTGGACATCGGCGCCCCCAGGCGCCTGGTCTACGACCAGTGGACCCAGTTCCAGGACTTCCCGAGCTTCATGAAGAAGGTCGAGAAGGTCGTCCAGGAGAGCGACGAGAAGCTGACCTGGCAGGCGAAGATCTTCTGGTCGCGCCGCACCTGGCAGTCCACGATCAGCGAGCAGGAGCCGGACGAGAAGATCATCTGGCGCTCGCAGGGCGCCAAGGGCTACGTCGACGGCGCCGTGACCTTCCACGAGCAGACACCGGACATGACCCGGGTGCTGATGTCGCTGGAGTACTACCCCAAGGGCCTGATGGAGCACATCGGCATCATCTGGCGGGCACAGGGCCGCCGGGCGCGGCTGGAGTTCAAGCACTTCCGGCGCCACGTCATGACCGTGTGCCTGCTCAACCCCGACGAGGTCGAGGGCTGGCGCGGCGTCATCCACGAGGGCGAGGTGGTCAAGGACCACGAGACCGCCGTGCGTGAGGAGGAGGAGCGCGAGGAGCAGGAGGAGCGGGAGCGCCGCGAACGTGAGGGCGAGCCCGAGGACGCCGAGCGCGATGAGGAAGAGGACCTGGAAGAGGGCGAGGAGCCCGAGGAAGGCGAGGAGCCCGAGGAGGGTGAGGAGGCCGCGTCCGAGGCCGAGGACCAGGAGGCCGAGGAGGGCGCCGAGCCTGAGGACGAGGAGGACGGCGAGCAGGCCGCCGACGAGCCGCGCCGCCGCCGCCGTCCCTGGCCCGTCGGGCGCCGTGGCCGGTCGCGCGAGGCCGGGGTGTCCGAGCGGATCGACGCCGACGGCGAGGAGCCCGAACAGGACGAGGAGCCGGAGGAGGAACGGCCCGCGCGCCGGCGGTCCAGCCCGGAGGAGCGGCGGGCACGGCGCGGAGCGGCGGGCGAGGAGGGCCGCCGCCCGGCGCGGAGCCGGTCGGCGGACGAGGAGTCCGAGGAGCCGCGGCCGCGACGGCGCCGGGAGCCGGGCGAGCGCCCGGAGCCACCGCCCCGGAGACGTGCGCGCGGCGGCGAGCCGGAGGAGTCCCGCGGACCGCGCCGCTGAGCCCGCCTTCACGGGACGGCCGAGGGGGCGTCCCCTGGATCGACACCAAGGAGTGAGCGAATGACCATCGTGCAGCCCTCAGGGGGCGGAGCGGCGGGCGGCGGTCCGTCGTCGTCGGGCGGCGGGCTCGCCGACGTCATCGACACGATCCTCGACAAGGGCCTCGTCATCGACGCCTACGTCAGCGTCGCGCTGGTGGGCATCGAGCTGCTGACCATCAACGCCCGCATCGTCGTGGCCAGCGTCGACACCTATCTCCGTTTCGCCCAGGCGGTCAACAGGCTCGACCTGAGCGAGAAGCAGAAGGGGCTGCCCGAGGTCATGCAGGACATGACCCAGGGCGTGGCCAAGTCCAAGTCCAAGGGCGTCGCCCAGGGCGCCCTGGAGGCGGCGGGCGACAAGCTCCGCGACTTCATCGGCGAGCCGGCCGAGCAGCCCGCGCCGCGCCGCCGCCGCGGGCGAGAGGAGTACTGAGATGGCACGTCCGACCACGACTTCCGCCAAGACGGGCTCCGAGCGCCAGGCGGAGGAGGCGAAGGCCCACGGCGGCGCCGCCGAGGCCCCGCCGCGCGCGGGCGAGGCGAAGGCGCCGGGCCGCGCGAGCCCTGCCGAGGCCCCGCGCGGCCCCGGCCGGGCCAAGGTCCCCGACGGCGCCGGGCAGGCCGAGGCCTCCGGTGACGCGGAGCGGGGGAAGGCCCCGCCGCCGGCCGCGCGGGCCGTCGGGATCTACGTCTACGGCGTCGTGCCCGCCGACGTGGAGCTCACGCCCGAGCCCCGCGGCGTCGGGGAGCCGCCGGGCGAGATCGGCCTGGTCCGGCACGGGGACGTCGCGGCGCTGGTCAGCCCCCTGCACGTGACTCGCCCGATCGGCAAGCCCCAGGACCTGGTCGCCCACCAGCAGCTCCTGGACGACGTCGCCACCGAGGTGCCGGTGCTGCCGTTCCGCTTCGGCGCGGTCCTGGAGAGCCCCGAGGCGATCGTCGGCGAGCTGCTGACGCCGCACCACGACCAGTTCGCCTCCGCACTGGCGGAGCTGGAGGGCCGGGTGCAGTTCGTCGTCAAGGCTCGCTACGACGAGCACACGGTGCTCAGGGAGGTGCTCGTCGAGCGCCCGGAGGCCGCCCGGATGCGCGACCAGATCCGCGACCTGCCCGAGGACGCGAGCTGGGACGCGCGCATCAGGCTCGGCGAGCTCGTCAACGAGGCGATCGAGGCCAAGCGGGACGCCGACACGCGGACGCTCGCCGAAGGGCTGGCGCCGCACGCGGTCGCGATCGCCATCCGGCCGCCCACCCACGAGGAGGACGCCGCGCACCTGGCCGTCCTGGTGGAGACCGAGCGGCAGGCGGAGTTCGAGGAGGCGCTGGACGGGTTCGGCGTCCGGTGGGACGGCCGGATCACGCTGCGCCTGCTCGGGCCGCAGGCGCCCTACGACTTCGTGCAGACGCGGCAGGAGATGTGAGAGGCGGGCTGACGGATGGGACTGTTCACGGCGCTCGTCGGCTGGCCGCTGGCTCCCGTACGACTGCTGATCAAGGTCGGTGAGCTGATCGAGCAGCAGGTGGACGCGCAGCTGCACGATCCGGCGATGGTGAGGCGCCGGCTGGAGGAGGTCGAGGAGGCGCGGGCGGCCGGCCTGATCTCCGAGGAGGAGGAGGCTCGGGCCGTCGAGGACATCCTCGGACAGATGATCACCTGACCAGGCCCTCGGCGGCCCGCCGAGGGCGGTGCCGGAAGGAAGTGATGTCGTGCCCGCGAGTCGGAGACCGCGTGACCCGGACGCCCCCCGCGTGTACGGCGCGGGCCGCCGGGCGAGGGCCGGCGCGCCGCTCGACGCGGACGTCGAGGCGTACGACTCCGGCGAGGAGGTCCTGGACGAGGCGGGCGACCTCGCCGAGGAGGAGTACGAGGACGACGACCTCGCCGGCGAGGAGCCGGAGCGGCGGCCGGGACGGCGGGACGGCGGCGGGGCGGGGCGCCTGACGGCCGCCACCGCCGGGCGGGCCGGGCTCGGGTACATGACCGAGCTGACCGGCAAGGACGTCGAGGGCGTCACGCTGGTGAAGCCGTCGGGCGACGGCTGGGCCGTGGAGGTCGAGGTCGTCGAGGACCACCGCGTCCCGTCCTCGGGCGACACCCTGGCCGTCTACGCCGTCGACCTCGACTCGCGCGGCGACCTGGTCTCCTACCGGCGGGTGCGCAGCTACAAACGCGCCAAGGGCGACACGGGCGGGGCGTACTGATGTCGGACCCGACGTGGGCCGGTCGCGGCGCCTCCCAGCCGTACGGCACCGCCAGGGCGCCGGCGCCGTCGCGCGACTCGGGCGGCAACCTCGGCGACATCCTGGAGCGGGTGCTCGACCGGGGCGTGGTGATCGTGGGCGACATCCGCGTGAACCTCCTGGACATCGAGCTGCTGACGATCAAGCTGCGGCTGCTGATCGCCTCGGTCGACACCGCGCGCGAGCTGGGGATCGACTGGTGGGAGCACGACCCGTGGCTCAGCTCCAAGGACCGCGACGTCGTCGAGGAGAACCGCCGCCTGCGCCGCAGGCTGGCCGCCATCGAGGACGCCGAGTCCGAGCCCCGGTCCCTTGACCGCGACGCCTCCGCCGCGCCGGCCGGCGACGCCTACGTGCCCCGCGAGGAGCCCCGCCGCGCCCGCCGCGCCCGGGAGGACCGCGATGGCTGAGACCGGCACGTACCTGTACGCGGTGTCCGGCGAGTCCGGCCGCCCGGAGCCCGCCGTGCTCGACGCGCTGACCGGTGTGGCGGGGACGCCGGTGCGGGCCGTGGCGCACGGCGGGCTGGTCGCCTACGTCAGCACCGTGCCGCTGGAGGAGTTCGGCGAGGAGCCGCTGCGGCGGTCCCTGGAGGACCTCGACTGGGTCGGCGCGACCGCCCGCGCCCACCACCACGTCGTGGAGACGGTGGCCGCGACGGCCGCCACCGCGCCGGTGCGCCTGGTCACGGTGTACAGCGGCGAGGACAAGATCCGCGAGATGCTCGACCGGCGGCACGACGACCTCGTGGCCGTGCTGTCCCGGGTGGCCGGGCGGCGCGAGTGGGGCGTCAAGGCGTACACGCCGCGCGTCGCCGAACCGGCCGCCGCAGGGGCGGCCGGACGGGACGAGGGGGAGGCGGGCCGCGGCGCCTCCGGAGGCGGGCGCGGCGCGCCGTCCGGGGAGCCCGGGGCCCGGGAGGGCGGCGGCGCGTCCGGCGGGGCGGCGTCCGGCGTGCGCGCGGAAGACGGCGCGAGCGGGCGCGGAGGGGTGGGGCCCGGCACGGCCTACCTCCAGCGCCGCAAGAACAGCCTGCGCGACCGCGACTCCGCGTGGCGGATCTCGGCCGAGCGCGCCGAGCAGCTGCACGCCGCGCTCGCGGCCGTCGCGGTGGACAGCAGGCGCCACCGCCCCCAGGACCCGCAGCTCTCCGGCCGCGACGACCTGATGCTGCTCAACGGCGCCTACCTCGTCGACGACGACCGCCGCGAGGAGTTCGCCGCCACGCTGGAGGCGCTGAGCGAGCCGGGCATCGTGATCGAGCTCACCGGCCCCTGGGCGCCGTACTCCTTCGCCGCCCCCGACGCGCCCGCGCACGAACGGGGAGACCGCGATGGCGGCTGAGACCGCCTCGCGCGGCGCCGCGCTGGCCGCCGAGGGGCGACTGCCGGCCGAGCGGGTGGCCCTGGTCGACCTGCTCGACCGCCTGCTGGCGGGCGGCGTCGTGATCACCGGCGACATCGTGCTGTCCATCGCCGACATCGACCTGGTGCGCGTGTCGCTGCGCGCGCTGCTGATGTCGGTCCGCGAGTCCCAGCCGCTCGACACGGGGGTCCGCCATGAACCGTCCCGGCTCTGAGGCCGCCGGCCGCCACGCCGTCAGGCTGAACGGCGCCGCGTCGCGTCCCGAGACCCGCCAGAGGCGCCGGGACCCCGGCGAGGAGCCGGAGGCCGGCTCCGGAACCCGCGGGCACGCCGGCACGCCGGAGGCCCGTCCGGACACCGCGCGCGCCGACCGCTTCCGGATCAGGGCCGATCCCGAGACGGTCGAGCGCGACCTGACCCGCCTGGTGCTGACGCTGGTCGAGCTCCTGCGGCAGCTCGTGGAGCGGCAGGCCGTGCGGCGGATGGACCAGGACGACCTGTCGGACGACCAGATCGAGACGCTGGGGCTCACCCTGATGCGCCTGGAAGAGGCGATGACGGAGCTGTGCGAGCGCTTCGGTCTGTCGCCGTCGGACCTGAACCTGGACCTCGGCCCGCTCGGCACCCTCCTGCCGACCGACTGACCCGCCGGCACGCGGGCCGCGCGGACGGCCGGGCGACACGGACGGCCGGGCGACACAGGACGCGGACACGGGCCGGCCGGGGCCGCCGTCACAGGCCGCGCGCCACCGCCCGCGGCCCCCGCGACGGCGGGCCGTCGAGGCTACAGGGCGACGCCGAGCAGGGTGTCGACGGTGGCGCGCACCAGCGCGGGGGCGCCGCGGTCGTCGCCCTCGCCGGCGAGGGCCCGCTCGGCCCAGGCGTCGACGGCGGCGACCGCGCCCGGCGTGTCCAGGTCGTCGCTCATGTGCCGCCTGACCCGCCGGAGCAGCTCGGCCCCGTCGGGCCCCGACGCGACCTCGACGGCCGCGCGCCAGCGCGCCAGCCGCGCCTCCGCCGTGACGATCTGGTCGGCGGTCCACTCCCAGTCGGCGCGGTAGTGGTGCGCCAGCAGCGCCAGGCGCACGGCCATCGGCTCGTGCTCGGCGCGGAGCCGGGAGACGAACACCAGGTTGCCTCGCGACTTGGACATCTTCTCGCCGTCGAGCGCCACCATGCCCACGTGCACGTACGCCTTGGCGAACGGCCACTCCCCCGTGGCCACGTGGCCCTCGCTGGCGCCCATCTCGTGGTGGGGGAAGATCAGGTCGGATCCGCCGCCGGACACGTCGAAGCCGCTGCCCAGGCGGTTCAGCGCGATCGCGGTGCACTCGACGTGCCAGCCGGGCCGGCCGGGCCCGAACGGCGACGGCCACGACGGCTCGCCGGGCCGCTCGGCGCGCCACAGCAGCCAGTCGAGCGGGTGCCTCTTGCCGGGCCGGCCCGGGTCGCCGCCCCGCTCGGCGAAGAGCTCCAGCATGCGCTCGTCGGAGTAGCCGGAGACGGCGCCGAACTTCGGCGAGGTGGCGACCGAGAAGTACACGTCGCCGTCCACCTGGTAGGTGGCGCCCTTGTCGCGCAGCACCTCGACGAGCGCGGCCACCTGGTCGACGACCTCGGTGACGCCGACGTACTCGTCGGGGGGCAGGATGCGCAGCGCCTCCATGTCGGAGCGGAACAGCTCGATCTGGTCGTCGGCGAGGTCGCGCCAGTCGACGCCGGTCTGCGCGGCGCGCTCCAGCAGGGGGTCGTCGACGTCGGTGGCGTTCTGGGTGAAGTGGACGTGGTGGCCGGCGTCCCGCCAGACGCGGTTCACGAGGTCGAACGCCAGGTAGGTGTTGGCGTGCCCGAGGTGGGTGGCGTCGTACGGCGTGATGCCGCAGACGTACATCCGCGCCGTGGGGTCCGGCGCGGTGTCCCGGACCTCCCCCGCCGCGGTGTCGTACAACCGGAGGGCGGGGCCCGCACCGGGCAGTGGGGACGTCTTCGGGGCGGGCCACGATCGCATGTCCCTGAGCCTATCCATGGCCCGGGGTGGTCCGATCACACCGGGGTGTCCGTTTTGCTGACGACACGGCACGGCGTGGCCAATGCCGCAAATGCGAGTTTCAACGGCCCTCGTCGTGAAAGAATCCTGCCTTCACGGGTCGGGGGCTCGGCACCGCGGAACGCGCCAATTTGAGAGGGCATTTTGCCGGCTTTCAGGTCCCTAGAACCCACTGACCCCCAGCAGATCGCCTCCTACCGGGTGACCGGGCGGATCGGTGAGGGCGGGCAGGGCGTCGTCTACGCCGGCGAGACCGGCTCCGGCGCCACGGTGGCCGTGAAGCTGCTGCATCCCCGGTTCTACGAGGACGCGCACGCCCGGCGCACGTTCGGGGTCGAACTGAGGCGCGCTCAGCGGGTGACCGACCGTCACGTCGCGCGGATCCTGGCCTACGGCGTGCACGACCGGCACCTGTACTACGTGGGCGAGTACGTCGACGGCCCCTCGCTGGGCGAGGTGGTGGAGCGGCGCGGCCCGCTGCCCGCCCAGGAGATGGCCGGGCTGGCCGTCGCCACGCTGACGGCGCTGGCGGCCGTCCACGGGTCGGGGGCGGTGCACGGCGACTTCCGGCCCGGGTGCGTGCTGCTCGGACCGGACGGCCCGCGCGTGATCGACTTCGGCGTCGTGCGCGCCCTCGACGGCCGTCCCGCCGCCGGGCGGGTGATCGGCACCTCCCCGTTCACCGCGCCCGAGCACCTGGCCGGGACCGCTCCGGGCCCGGAGAGCGACATGTTCGCGTGGGCGGGCACCATGGTCTACGCGGCCACCGGGCGCCCCCCGTTCGGCCAGGACTCGGTGCCGGCGGTGATCAACCGGATCCTCAACGGGCTGCCCGACGTGTCGGCGCTCTCCGGGACGCTGCTGCGGGCCGTCACCGCGTGCCTGGACAAGACCCCCGCCGGGCGGCCGTCCGCCCGGGACGCGCTGGCCATCCTCCAGGGCGGCGCGACCGGCGGCCCGGCCGCCGTCCCGGCGCCGGGGCCGGACGCCGCGCCGCCCCCGGCCTCCATCGCCGCCTGGCAGGCCGCGCCCCCGGCGCGACCGGCGGCCGGCCCGCCGCCGTACGAAGGCCCGGTGCCGCCCGCGCCCCGGCCGCGCTCGCCCGCGTCGCCGCAGGCCGGCCCGCTCGTCGCCCCCTCGCTCACCGCGACGGCCGCGACCCCGGCGTCGCGCATGGAGGCCGCGCCCGCCGCCGGGGCCGCCTCATGGGAACGATCCCAGGCGACCGGCCCGGCGTCCGGGCCCGCGAACCCGCGGCCGGACACCCCGGTCGCCGGGCGGCCGGGCGGAGCCGCGGGCCCCGGGCGGCCCGAGGAACGGCGCGGGGAGCCGGGGCGGCGGGAACCGCTCTCCCCCGGGCCCGCCGCCTTCGCCGGCGCCGAGCCGCCCAGGCACCGCCACCGGGGCCGTCACACCCGTGCCGTCGTCATCGCGGGGGCGGCCATCGTGCTCGCCGCCGTGGTCGCGGTCGCCCTGGTGGTGATCCCGGGCGACCCGGCGGGCACACCGGATCCGGGAGCGGCGCCGCTCCCCGTGCCGGTCCCGCCCGTGACGTCCGCGGCCCCGTCCCCCACGCCCACCCCGGGCGTCGGCGCGGACCCGACCACCGAGCCGACCCCGGTGCCCTCCCCCAGCCCGGAGAAGACCGAGCCCACCCGGACGCCGCCGGCCTCCCGGCCGCCCAGCACCCCGCCGCCACGGCCGGTGCTGCTGGTCAGCCCGAATAGCGTGCGCGTGAAGTCCGACTACATCTTCCACGTCAACATCAAGCTCAGGGCCCCCGGCGGCGCCGTACGCTGGCGTGCGTCGATCACCGAGGGCGGCGTGCTCAGCTCGACCCATGGCCGCATCCGCGCGGGCAGCTCGGCCACGATCACGGCGTACGGCACCCCGTACTGCAGCACCTCTCGCGTCCGGTTCACCTCCAACGGGGGCGGCAAGACGGTGACGATCGCCTGGGGCGGCGTCCTGTGCTGAGGCTCAGCGGGCCGGCGGGCGGGGCACGGTGTACCAGGACGCCTGGTCTTGCGGGCGCGGGCAGAAGTCGTGACGCATGGCGCCGGCGCCCAGGGCCACCAGCGTGATCGAGGACGTGCCCCACACGCGGCCGTCCTCCAGCTCGCGGAGCGCCACCAGCGCCTCCGGGTGGGTGACCGGCAACCCGTCTCCCCCCGCGAGCGCGCGCCACGCCCGCCACGCCCCGTCGTCGCCCGCGACGTGCGCGGAGGGCCGGGGGGCGGCGGCGAAGCGCGGCCGGAAGCGGGCGGCGCGGGGATCGCCGTCGCCGGGCTCCCAGCCGGAGTTGACCACGACGTGCACGCCGTCGGGCAGCTTGTTCTCGGTGACCCGCCGGCCGTCCCAGCTCCACAGCCGCACGCCGCCGGGCTCGGCGACCAGCAGGTGGAACGGGTCGTAACACTCCAGGGACCCCTCGGGCAGCCCGCCCGCGCGCACCGCGCGCAACGGGAGGTCGCCGCGGGACCTGCGGATCGGCGCGGGCGCCTCCGGGCCGATCCCGTTCAGCAGCGCGGCCACGCGGGGCAGGCCGGGATCGGCCGCCAGCCAGGTGCCGCCCGCCTGCGCGTCGCGCCCGCCGACCACGCCGGGAAGGCCGGGCCAGTGCGCCGCGGGCGGCTGCCAGGGCCGCGCGGCGAACTCGTCACGCACCCCCGCCAGCACGACCGGCGTCTCGGCCCCGGCCTCGAAAGCGACAATCACCGTACACAACCCCGTTCCCTCCAGATCGGTAGAGATGGCACATCGTGTGCAGGGTACGCCTCAGCCGCCGGTGGCCGGGGACGGGCGCGGCACGCCGGGAGGGGGCCGGGGCACGACGGCGAGGACCCGGCGTGGTGGACGGCTCTCGGCCGGAGGGGGCGAAGCGGGTCGGACGGGCGGAGCGGTCGGACGAGCCGGTGGTCAGATGGGCGGCCAGGGGATGGCGGGCCAGTCTTCGGAGGGGAACGGATGCACGCCGGTGCTCAGCAGGCGCCGCACGCGATCCCATGTGGCCTCGACCTCCGAGAGGGTGAGCAGCTCGCGCAGCCGGCGGCCCAGCCTGCCGCGTTCGATCTCGCGCTCCAGCCGGGCCAGGACGTTGACCGCCTCGCGGGGAAGCGGCTTGCCCCGCCACTGCCACAGCACCGTGCGCAGCTTGTCCTCGGCGGAGAAGCAGACGCCGTGGTCGACGCCGTAGATGTGGCCGTCGGGCAGCGGCAGCAGGTGGCCGCCCTTGCGGTCGGCGTTGTTGACCACCGCGTCGAAGATGGCCATGCGGCGCAGCGCCGGGTCGCGGCTGCGCATCAGGGCCAGCAGGTCGACCTCGGGGTCGGTGTCGATCCACAGCTGGCACATGCCCGGGCCGAAGGGGCCGTCGCGGTACACGCTCGGCGGCACGATGCGCCAGCCCGTGGCGGCCGATACCTCGAAGGCGGCCACCTCGCGGGCGGCCAGCGTGCCGTCGGGGAAGTCCCACAGCGGGCGCTCGCCCCGCACCGGCTTGTACACGCACTCGGCCACCACGCCGTCGAGGCGGACCGAGCAGTACAGGGTCATGTTCGTGGCCTCGACGAGACGGCCCGCGACCTCCAGGGTGCCCTCGCGCAGCAGGCGCAGAGCGGTGGCGTCGTCGAGCCCGGAGGCGCCGGGGATGCTGCTGAGCCGGGGGTCGCTCTCTGCACTCACGTAGGGTCCCCCCGGTGGCCGTTCAGGCGGACGCAGATGTGGCCCTCGGCGTCGAGCGGCTGCCCGCACAGCGGGCACGGCGGGCGGCCCGCGGAGACGACCTCCAGGGCGCGCTTGGTGAACGCGCGGGCCTCCGCGGCGCTGATGTGCACCCGCAGGACGGCGGAGTCGGGCCTGTCGACCAGGACCTCCGGCTCGTCCTCCTCGCCCTCCTCGCCGGTGATCTCCTGCGCCTCGATGACGACCTGCGCGGTCTCGGGGTCCCAGGCGAGCGCCATGGTGCCCACGCGGAAGTCCTCGTCGATGGGCTGGTCGAGGGGAGCCTTGTCGGACAGCTCGACGGGGGCCATCGCGGGCACGGGGGCGGTTCCGCCGCTGCGGCGCAGCACTTCGTCCAGCAGCTCGTCGAGCCGGTCGGCCAGCACCGCGACCTGGAACTTCTCCAGGCCGACGGTCGTCATGCGTCCATGACCCCGCGCCTGGAGAAAGAAGGCGCGGGAACCCGGCTGCCCGACGGCACCGGCCACGAACCTCTCTGGCGGATCGTAATCGAACACCGGCATAGCCCGACCTTACGTGGTCCCGGCTCCGCCGCCGACAGCGGCGTCGCTCCCGGTGAGGTTTTCTCCCCCGTCCTGCTCCTCCGTACTCTCAGGTGGAGGGGGCGGGGGTAGCAAATTATCCACCCCGCCGCCCACGTCGTTCACTCGTATGACGAACGGGCGCAGCTCGGTGTAGCGGATGACTGTCAAGGACGCGGGGTCCGCCGTGACGCGCTGGAAGTGGTCCAGATGGGCGCCGAGCGCGTCGGCCACGATGGCCTTGATCACGTCGCCGTGGCTGCACACCAGGTAGACGGCGTCCTCGCCCAGCTTGGCGTTCCAGTGACGCACACCGGCCACCGCCCGGCGCTGGACGCCCGCGAGCGACTCGCCGCCGGGGAAGACCGCCGCGCTCGGGTGGTACTGCACCACCCGCCACATGGGCTCCTCGGCCAGCTCCTTCAGCGGCCGGCCGGTCCACTCGCCGTAGCCGCACTCGCCGAACCGCTCGTCGGACTGGACCGAGAGGCCCTCGCGCCCCGCCAGCACCGCCTGAGCGGTCTCCTGGCAGCGTTCCAGCGGGCTGGAGACGATCGCGTCCAGACGCAGGGGCGCCAGCCGCGCCGCCAGGGCGCCGGCCTGCTCCCTGCCGCGCTCGCTGAGATGGACCCCGGGGGTCCAGCCGGCGAGCACCGGCCCTGTCATGTCGGTCAGCCCGTGCCGCACCAGAAGCAAAGTGGTCACAAACACAGCCTATTGCGCGGTGATCACTCCGAGCGACAGCAGGGTCAGCAGGAAGGCGCCGGCGAAGACCCGGTAGGCGACGAAGACCATCATGGAATGCCTGGTGATGTATCTCAGGAGCCAGGCGATCGAGGCGTATCCCACGGCGAACGAGACGACGGTCGCGATCACGGTGGGTACGGTGCCGGGCCCGCCGCCCGCCCCCAGGTGGCGCAGCTCGAACACGCCCGAGAGCACCACCGCGGGGATCGACAGCAGGAAGGAGTAGCGGGCCGCCGCCTCCCGGGTGAACCCGAGGAACAGGCCGCCGGTGATCGTCGAGCCGGAGCGGGACGCGCCGGGCACCAGGGCGAGCGCCTGGAAGCCGCCGATGATCAGGCCGTCCCTGAGGGTGAGCTCGGTGATCGGGGTGCGCTGCCGGCCCACCTGCTCCGCCAGCAGCAGGAGCAGGCCGAAGACGATCAGCACGGTCGCGTTCAGCCACAGGTTGCGCGCCGGCCCCCCGATGGCGTCCTGGAACAGCAGGCCGAGCACGGCGAGCGGGATCGTGCCCAGGCCGATGTACCAGCCCATGCGGGCGTCCATGTCGCCGCGTAGCGCCGGGGTCCACAGACTGCGCAGCCACGTCCACAGGATGCGCGTGATGTCGCGCCGGAAGTAGATGACCACGGCCAGCATGGTGCCGAGCTGGATCACCGCGGTGAAGGCGGCTCCGGGGTCCGACCAGCCGAACATTCTGGGGATGATGAGCAGGTGGGCGGAGCTGGAGATCGGCAGGAACTCGGTCAGGCCCTGCACGACGCCGAGCACGATGGCTTGCAGTGCGTCCATAGTGCGCGCCAGCCTAGGGCAGCCTCCCGCTCTCGACCGGCCGTGTCCGGTGTCTGTGGGGACGTGCCGGGCCGGCACCCGGGAGGAAGCCCCGCAATCCACGCGCGGCGGGCGGGAGCCGCCGCGCCCGGGCCGCCCGCCACGGGGGCGAGGGGACAGGCCGGTCCCGCGCCGTCGCGAGGGTAACGCGTTCCAAGGCGGTAACCTGGCCGGATCATGGATCAGCGATTGGTGGGCCGTAGCGGTCTCTCGGTGTCGCGGCTGGGGCTGGGCACCATGACCTGGGGCAGGGACACCGGGGCCGACGAGGCCGCCGCCCAGCTCGCCGCCTTCGCCGACGCCGGCGGAACCCTCGTCGACACCGCCGACGTCTACGCCGGCGGCGACGCCGAGCGGCTGCTCGGGCGCCTGCTCAGGGACACCGTGTCGCGCCCGGAGATGGTCGTCGCCACCAAGGCCGTGCTCACGCCGCACGGCCCCCGGTCAAGGAACGCCTCCCGGCGCAGCCTCATCTCGGCGCTGGACGCCTCGCTGCACCGCCTCGGGCTCGACGAGGTCGACCTGTGGCAGTTGCACGCGTTCGACTTCGACGTGCCCCTGGAGGAGACCCTCGCGGCGGTCGACACCGCCGTCTGCTCGGGTCGCGCCGTCTACGCGGGCGTCTGCAACTACGCGGCGTGGCAGCTCGCGGCGGCGGGCGTCTGGCAGCGGTCGGCTCCCGGGCGGGTGCCCATCGTGTCGGCGCAGGTGGAGTACTCCCTGCTCGCCCGCGACGCCGAGCGCGAGGTCCTGGCCGCCGCCGAGCACGTCGGCGCCGGCGTGCTGGCGTGGTCCCCCCTGGGGCGCGGCGTCCTCACCGGCAAGTACCGCACCGGCATCCCCGCCGACTCCCGCGCCGCCAGCCCGCACTTCTCCGACTTCGTCGCCCCCTACCTCGACGAGCGTTCCCGCCGCGTGGTCGAGTCGGTCACCACGGCTGCCGAGGGGCTGGGGGCCTCCCCGCTGGCCGTCGCCCTGGCCTGGGTGCGCGACCAGCCCGGCGTCTCGGCCGCCGTCGTCGGCGCCCGCACCCACGTCCAGCTCAAAGGCGCCCTGCAGGCCGAAGAGCTGACGTTGCCGGTGGAGATACGCGAGGCCCTCGACGACGTGTCGGCCCCCGACTAGCCTCGGCGGGCACCCGGCCGACGCCGCCCGCCCCGCCCCGCCGCCCGCCGGTCGCGAAGCCCGCGCATTTCGCCGGAAACGGCCCGCCGTGTCCTCCATGGCCGCCGAACAGGAGTCTTGTTCACGTATCACTAGTCGATACCGAATCGCTACTTGTCGGGGAATGACCGGCTGGGTGGCACACGATTGTCCGTGGAGACCGTGGAGGGGAGCCCGGTCTCCGACCTGCACGACGATGGAGGGGAACCATGCGCAAGGGCACTACCGCCCTTTCGGCAGGGGCGCTGGCGCTCGCCCTGAGCGGGGGGGCGACGCTGCTGGTCAGCGTGCCGGCCTCCGCGTCGGCCCAGCGTCCGAGCGCCTGCGACCCGGCGGGGCCGCTGTCCGTGCTCACCGGCCCGTGCACCCCGGCCGCCCGGGACGACGCCCCAGCCGGCCCGCCAGCCCCTCTCATCGGCACGCTGGACGACCTCGCCGGCGGCCGCCCGGAGCCCGCGACCGAGACCGTGGAGGACCGTGCGGAAGGCCGTCCCGACCACGTGACCGAGACCGTGGACGACCTCACCGGCGCTCGCCCCGGGCCCGTGGGCGAGACCGTGGACGACCTCACCGGCGGCCACCTCGCCCCGGTGACCGAGGCGGTGGACGACCTCGCCGGGGGCGTGGGCGCGCCCGCCGCCGAGACGGTGACGCGGCACGCCGGCGACGAGATCGACCGGATCATCACCACCCTCGACGAGACCGCCGACCGCCTCCTCGGCGGGGGCGGCGACCCGCCGCCCGTCGCGGAGCCCACCGCCCCCGGGCCGCTCTCGAGCCCGACTCCCACGCCCCCGGCCGAGCCGGACGCCGGCGCCGGCCTTCTCGACCCGCCCGTGCCGCTGGACGCCCGCTGCCTGCCCGTCGTCGCCCCGTGCGAGGAGGACACGGCCACCCCCGCGCCTTCCAGCCCCCAGGATCGTTCCACCCTCGCCCCGGCGCCCGGCGCGCCCCGCCGCCCCGGCGACGCCGACGGGCCGTCCGCGCCCGGCCCGACCCCGGGCCATCCCGCCGTCACCGGCGGGGACCGCCCGCGGGGCGCGGCAGGCGGGCACGGCATGGAGCGTTCCCGGCCGTCCTCCCCCGCCTCGCCCGTGGCCGACGCGGAGGCGCCGCCGCTGACGCCGCTGTGGCCGGGCCACCCGCTGCCCGCGCTCGCCGACGACCGCCTGCGGGCCCGGCAGGTCGTGCCCGGCAGGCACAACGACGCCGTGGGAACCGTGCTGACCGCGGTGCTGCTCGCCTCGGCGATCCTGGCGGCACGCCTCGTGCACGCCCGCAGGAGGACCGAGGGCCAGGGCTCGATGCCGTTCGAGGGGCTGCGCCGCTCCGACCCGCGCCGCGAACGCCTGGCCTGACCTGTGAGAACGCCCCCGGCCGGGCGGCCGGGGGCGTGCGGGCTCTCGTGCTCAGGCGCCCATCGCGTGGACGCCGCCGTCCACGTGGACGATCTCGCCGGTGGTGGCGGGGAACCAGTCGGACATCAGCGCCACGCACGCCTTGGCGGCGGGCAGCGGGTCGCCGAGATCCCACCCGATGGGCGCCTTGGCCGGCCAGCTCTCCTCGAACTCCTGGAAGCCGGGGATGTTCCGGGCCGCCATGGTGCGCAGCGGGCCCGCCGCGACGAGGTTCACCCGGATGCCGTGCTTGCCGAGATCACGGGCCAGGTAACGCGAGCAGGACTCCAGGCCGGCCTTGGCGACGCCCATCCAGTCGTAGACGGGCCAGGCCTTGGAGGCGTCGAAGTCGAGGCCGACGACCGCGCCGCCCTCCTTCATCAGCGGCAGGCAGGCGACCGCCAGCGACTTGAAGGAGAACGTGGAGATGTGCACGGCCGTGGCGACGTCCTCCCAGGCGGTGTTGAGGAAGTTGCCGCCGAGGGCCGTCTGGGGCGCGAAGCCGATGGAGTGCACGACGCCGTCGAGGCCGTCGAGGTGCTCGCCGACGCGGTCGGCGAGGGTGTCGAGGTGATCGGTGTTCTGCACGTCGAGCTCGATCACCGGGGGCGTCTCGGGGAGACGCTTGGCGATGCGCTCGACCAGGCTGACCCGGCCGAAGCCGGTGAGGACGACCTGGGCGCCCTCCTGCTGGGCGAGCCGGGCCACCGAGAACGCGATCGAGGACTCGGTGAGCACCCCGCTGACCAGAATGCGCTTGCCGTCGAGGATTCCCATGTCAGTGCCCCATCCCCAGGCCGCCGTCGACCGGGAGGACCGCCCCGGTGATGTAGGCGGCGTCTTCTCCGGCCAGGAACCGCACCGCGCGCGCGACGTCGGCCGGAGCCGCGATGCGTCCGAGCGGGATGTTCTTGAGGATCATCGCCTGCTGCTCGGGCTCGAGCACGCCGGTCATCTCGGTGTCGACGAAGCCCGGCGCGACGACGTTGACGGTGATGCCGCGCGACCCCAGCTCGCGCGCCAGCGACCGGGCGAAGCCGATCATGCCGGCCTTGGAGGCGGCGTAGTTGGTCTGGCCCGCCGAGCCGAGCATGGCCACGACGGAGGAGATCAGGATGATGCGGCCGCGCCGCATCCTCAGCATGCCGCGGCTCGCCCGCCGGGCGACCCGGTAGGCGCCGGTGAGGTTGACGTCGATGACGTCGGTGAAGGTCTCCTCCTTCATCAGCGGCAGCAGCGTGTCCTTGGTGATGCCGGCGTTGGCGACCACGACCTCGACCGGGCCGTGCTCCGCCTCGGCCTTGGAGAAGGCGGTGTCGACGTCGTCCACGCTGGTGACGTCGCACTTGACGCCGAAGAGCCCCTCTGGGGGCTCGCCCGTGCGGTAGGTGACCGCGACGGCGTCGCCGGCCGCGGCCAGCTCGCGGGCGATCGAGAGACCGATTCCGCGGTTGCCACCGGTTACGAGTACTGATCGAGCCATGGCTCGACGGTATCGCTTACTCGCAGGTAAACCCTCATCCGCTCCGTACAAGATCACAGGGCTAGGATCGTGGACATGCGACAGATCGATCCCGACTTCCTCGCCCTGCCGCTGCGGCGACTGGCGGACGCCGCGCTCCAGCGCGCGCGCGAGCTGGGCGCCGAGCACGCCGACTTCAGGCTCGAACGGGCGCGCGGCGAGACCTTGCGCCTCTTCGACACCCGGCTTGAGGGCTCCATGGACGCCGACGACCTCGGCTACGCCGTCCGCGTCATCCTCGACGGCACGTGGGGCTTCGCCGCGGGCATCGATCTGACGCCCGACGCAGCGGCGGCGGTCGCCGAGCAGGCCGTCGAGGTGGCGAGGGTGGCCCGGCCGGTGAACCGCGAGCCGGTGGAGCTGGCCGCCGAGCCGGTCCACGCGGGCGTCACCTGGGTGTCCTCCTACGACGTCGACCCTTTCGAGGTGGCGCTGAAGGACAAGGTGGGGCTGCTGGCCGAGTGGTCGGGCGGGCTGATGGCCCACCCGGCGGTCGACCACGTCTCCGCCTCGCTGATGCAGGTCAAGGAGCAGAAGTTCTACGCCGACACGGCGGGCACCGAGACCACCCAGCAGCGGGTCCGCGTCCACCCCTCGCTCACGGTGATGCGGGCGGCCGGCGGCCTGTTCGACGACATGCGCACGCTGGCCCCGCCCGTGGGCCGCGGCTACGAGTACCTGTCGGGCACCGGGTGGGACTTCCCCGCCGAGCTGGCCGCCCTGCCGGTGCTGCTGGAGGAGAAGCTCAAGGCGCCCTCGGTGGAGGCCGGCGTCTACGACCTGGTGGTGCACCCCTCCAACCTGTGGCTGACCATCCACGAGTCGATCGGGCACGCCACCGAGCTCGACCGGGCGCTCGGCTACGAGGCCGCGTACGCCGGCACGAGCTTCGCCACGTTCGACAAGCTGGGCACCCTCGAGTACGGCTCGCCGATCATGAACGTCACCGGCGACCGCACGGCCGAGTACGGCCTCGCCTCGATCGGTTACGACGACGAGGGCGTGGCCACCCGGCAGTTCGACATCGTGCGCAAGGGCAGGCTGGTGGGCTACCAGCTCGACCGGCGCATGGCGCTGATGAAGGGCCTCGGCACCTCCAACGGCTGCGCCTACGCCGACTCCTCCGGGCACGTCCCCCTGCAGCGCATGGCCAACGTCTCCCTGCTGCCGGCCCTCGACGGCCCCTCCACCGACGAGCTGATCGCCGGCGTCGAGCGCGGCATCTACGTCATGGGCGACAAGAGCTGGTCCATCGACATGCAGCGGTACAACTTCCAGTTCACCGGCCAGCGGTTCTACCTCATCGAGAACGGCCGGCTCACCGGCCAGCTGCGCGACGTCGCCTACCAGGCCACCACGACCGACTTCTGGCGGTCCATGGAGGCGGTCGGCGGCCCGAACACCTACGTGCTGGGCGGCGCGTTCAACTGCGGCAAGGGCCAGCCCGGGCAGGTGGCGCCGGTGAGCCACGGCTGCCCGTCCGCGCTGTTCCGCGGTGTCAAGATCCTCAACACCGTTCAGGAGGGTGGAAAGTGACTCCTCAGGAGACCGTCGAGCGTGCCCTTGCGCTCAGCAAGGCCGACGACTGCGTCGTCATCGTCGACGAGGGGTCCTCCGCGAACCTCCGCTTCGCCGGCAACACCCTGACCACCAACGGCGTGGCCCGCTCGTCCCGGCTGACGGTGATCTCGGTGACCGGCCAGGGCGTGGGCGTGGTGTCACGCTCGGCCGTGCGCCCCGACGAACTGCCCGACGTCGTGACCGCCGCCGACCTCGCCTCGCACGAGGCGCCGCCCGCCGAGGACGCCCGCCCGCTGCTGCCCGCGGCCGAGTCGCCCGGCTGGGACCTTCCGGCCGAGCCGACCTCCATCGGAGTGTTCGGCTCCTTCGCCCCGGCGCTCGGCGAGGCGTTCGCGCTGGCCGAGTCGGCCGGCCGCAAGCTGTACGGCTTCGCCGAGCACGTCCTCACCTCGACCTTCCTCGGCTCCTCCACGGGGCTGCGGCTGCGGCACGACCAGCCGACCGGGCGCCTGGAGCTCAACGCCAAGTCGCCCGACATGGCCCGCTCGGCCTGGACGGGCGTGGCGACCCGCGACTTCACCGACGTCGACGTCGCCGCGCTGGACGCCGCGCTCGCCCACCGCCTCGACTGGGGCAGGCGCCGCGTCGACCTGCCCGCGGGCCGGTACGAGACGCTGATCCCGCCCTCGGCGGTCGGCGACCTCATGATCTACCTGTACTGGTCGATGGGCGCCCGCGACGCCGCCGACGGGCGCACGGTCTTCTCCAAGCCCGGCGGCGGCACCCGGCTGGGCGAGTCGCTGAGCACGTCCCCTGTCACGCTGTCGAGCGACCCCGGCGTCACGGGCATCGCGTCCCCGCCGTTCGTCATCGCCCACGCGGGCAGCCGCGAGAGCTCGGTCTTCGACAACGGCCTGCCGCTGTCGCGGACCGACTGGATCCGCGACGGCACGCTGGAGGCGCTGCTGCACACCCGGCACTCCGCCGAGCTGCTCGGCGGGCCGGTCACCCCGGCGATCGACAACCTCGTGATGTCGGGCCCGGAGGGCGGGCGCTCCCTGGAGGAGATGGTCGCCGCGACCGACCGCGGCCTGCTGCTCACCTGCCTGTGGTACATCCGCGAGGTCGACCCGCAGTCGCTGCTGCTCACCGGCCTGACCCGCGACGGCGTCTACCTGGTCGAGAAGGGGGAGATCGTCGGTGAGGTCAACAACTTCCGGTTCAACGAGAGCCCGGTCGACCTGCTGGGCCGGCTGACCGAGATCGGCGCGGCGCGGCAGACCCTCCCCCGCGAGTGGAGCGACTACTTCACCCGCGCGATCATGCCGGCCATCCGGGTGCCCGACTTCAACATGTCCACGGTGAGCCAGGCGAGCTGACCCCGCGGCCCCCTACCGGCGGGCCGCCGCCCCCCGCCCGCCACCCGCCCCGGGCCCCTGTCTCGCGCCCGGGGCACGGCCGCCGGGACGGCGCCGCGCGCCGTGGTCAGGAGTCCTCCAGGCGGAAGCCCACCTTCATGCCCACCTGGAAGTGGCCGACCTCCCCGCCCTCGATGTGCCCTCGAACCTCGGTGACCTCGAACCAGTCGAGGTGCCGCAGGGTCTCCGACGCGCGGCGGATCCCGTTGCGGATCGCCTGGTCGACGCTCTCGGTGGACGTGCCGACGATCTCGGTCACGCGGTAGGTACGGTCCGACATCCCATTCTCCTTCGCTCGATCTTGATCGTATGCCGGGCGGCCCGCGGCGGCCGCCGTCCACCCCGGCCACCGGTGGGTCTACCGTGGAAGGTGTGAAGGTCTGGCACGGCCGAACGGTCGTACATCAGGTCACCGACGCCCAGCCATCCCTGTCATCCGACATCGGGAAGCGCGAGAAGCGGTACTTCATCCAGATGGGCATCCGCACCATGTGCCTCATCCTGGCCGTCGTGCTCACCGTGCCGTGGCCGGTCAGGGCGCTCCTCGTCGCCGGCGCGATCTTTTTGCCGTACTTCGCGGTGATCGGGGCCAACCAGCCGAACCGTGGCATGAGCTCGGGCTTTGACTATGAGAAACCTAACCAAACCGAGATACCAAGGCACCGACGCGAGATCGGGTCGTGACTAACTCTTGACGCACCCCATGGGTTGTAGGTGTACGCTTTAGACAAGCGCTCTGGTCCCCCGTCGGAGCGCTCGTGCCGGCGTTCCGGGCCCCCGTCGGAACGCCGATGAAGCGACGCCGGGTGGTTTGCCCCCGTAACCACCCGGCGTCGCCCATTCCCGGAACTTTTTGGCGCCTGTCGCTTTCGAACGGTTCAGCGGTCGCCCAAAGTCTCCGCCGTCGCCTGTCCCCAGTTCTTCGCCATCGCCGACAGCCGCTCCAGCGCGTCCGGCGAGGCCGTTCCCCCGCCCTGGGCGAGGCCGAGGAGGTAGGCGGTCAGCGGCGCCGCGGGCCGGGCCACCCCGTGGGCGACGTCCCTGGTCAGGTCGAGAACGGCGTCGCGGTCGACTTGCTCCTGGTCGATGCCCAGCTCCTTGCACACCAGCGCGGTCCACTCGGCCAGCACGTTCATCGCGGTCCCTTTCACCTGGTGAGAGCGGCACGGGCCGCTTTCTCGATTGCGCCCTAGTTTTCGTATTCATCGGTTACCACGGAGAGTTTCTCCCTCGCGACCGTCACGTCGTCGACGGTGTCGCAATCGAACCACGGAACCCGCCCGTCGTCCTCCACCGCGAGGCTGAGCCGCACCGGGTCGAGCGGCCCCAGCAGCCCGTAGAGGGACCTGCCCTCGTAGGCGGCCAGAGCGGGCGTCAGGGCGTCCGCGCGCCACACCCCGGTGAGCCACTGCTCCCGCCCGCGTTCGTCCACCAGGACGGCCCCCGCGGGCCCGGGGGAGCCGGCGGCGGCCGCGAGGAGCGCGGCGATGTGCGCCGGCAGCAGGAACGGAAGATCGGCGGCCAGCAGCGCCACCCACGGCGCCGAGGTGGCCGCCAGCCCGGCCCGCAGCGCGGGCACCGGGCCGCCGCCCGGCGGCCGTTCCTGGACGAACCTGGCGCGCGGCAGCCCCGCCCGGCGGGGGGCGACCACGACGAGGCGGGCGGCGTCCGGCACCGCCGCCACCACCCGCTCGATCAGCGTCAGCCCGCCGACGTCCACCCCCGGCTTGTCGGCGCCGCCGAGCCGCCGCGCCCCTCCCCCGGCCAGCACCACCGCGTCGTACGGCGCCGCCGGGCCGGGACCGGCCCGGCCGGACGGCCCGTCGTGCGGCACCTCAGCCGCCGATGGCCGACATCGGTCGCACCGGCTGCAGGAAGCTGGGGTCGTCGATGCCGTGGCCGGCCCGCTTGCGCCGGACGGCCGCGAGCCAGCGCTCGGCCAGCTCTGAGTCGGAGGCGCCGGCGCGCATGGCCGCGCGCAGGTCGGACTCCTCGGTGGCGAACAGGCAGTTGCGGATCTGGCCGTCGGCGGTGAGCCGCACGCGGTCGCAGGACCCGCAGAACGGGCGGGTGACCGAGCCGATGACGCCGACCCGTGCCGGGCCGCCGTCCACCTCGAAGACCTCGGCGGGGGCGCTGCCCCGCTCGGCGGGGTCGTCGGGCGTGAGCGTGAACTCCGGCTCCAGGATGCGCAGGATCTCGTCAGCGGTGATCATGTCCTCGCGCCGCCAGCCGTGCTGGGCGTCCAGCGGCATCTGCTCGATGAACCGCAGCTCGTAGCCGTGCTCCAGGCAGAACCTGAGCAGGCCGGGCGCCTCGTGGTCGTTGACGCCGCGCATGAGGACGGCGTTCACCTTGACCGGGCGCAGGCCCGCCGCCGCCGCGGCGGCGAGGCCGGCCAGGACGTCCGCCAGCCGGTCGCGGTGGGCCAGCTTGACGAAGACGTCGCGGTCGAGGGTGTCCAGGGAGATGTTGACGCGGTCGAGGCCCGCGGCCGCCAGCGGCTCGGCGAGCCGGGCCAGCCCGATGCCGTTGGAGGTGATCGACACCTGCGGCCGGGGGGTGAGCGCCGTCGTGCGCGCCACGATGTCGACGACCTCGCGCCGCAGCAGCGGCTCGCCGCCGGTGTAGCGCACCTCGGTGACGCCGAGCCGCTCGACGGCGACGGCGACGAGGCGTGCGATCTCGTCGGCGGTGAGCAGGTCGGGCTTGGGAAGCCAGTCGAGCCCTTCCGGCGGCATGCAGTATGAGCAGCGCAGGTTGCACCGGTCTGTCAACGAGACCCGCAGGTCCGTCGCCACGCGCCCGAAGGTGTCGACTAGCACCGAGTTCCTCCTGTCGCCCCGGAAGGCGTTGTCGCTCGACTGTCAGCCTACGGTCCGCACCGAACCGCCGATCACGGCGTTCCCCGGCGGCACGGCCCGCGATCGGGGACGGTGCCGGTGCCCGCCACCGTTCTCGCAGGTGGGAACCCTTCCACGCGCCCTCCGCACCTCACAGGCACCCGTCGACGGAATAGTGAATACAGTAGACCCTTATACCGACAACTCCCGCCGACACCACCTGATTCCGCTCAACCCCCGCCCACAGGCCACTTCTCCCCTTCGCCCCGCCACCCCCCCGGTTGATCACCCCCCGCCCCCGGACGGCCCCCACCCACCCCCCAGCGAGGGGCCCGCGCCCGCGGCGCGACGGCCGGCCATCACGGCATGACAGGTCCGCGCCGAGGACCCCGCCCGCCCGCGGCGCGAGGGCCGGCCATCACGGCATGACAGGGCCGTGCCGAGGGCCCCGCCCGCCCGCGGCGCGATGCCGCGCGCGATTCCAGGCCCACGGCCGTCCCGCGGGCCCGCGCGGGGACCGGCGGGCCCGTCGACGGACCGCGCGGCGGCGACGAAATGACGTGCGGGCGGCGACGTCCCTCGGGCAGGATGCGCGCCGTGACGTTCTCTCCCGGCCGCATCACCGTGTCCCCGTACACCGGCCCGCACGACCTGCGCGCGATGCAGGACCTCGCGACCCGCCTCTGGTCGCCGTCGGCGCGGTGGCACCCCGGCGACCTGGCGTGGGGCCGCTTCCAGCACGCGGGCCGGGAGCGGGAGTGGCCCACCGCGCGCTGGCACGCCGGCGGCCGCACGCTCGCCTGGGGCTGGATCGAGCTCCCCGGCCACCTCGACCTGATGGTCGACCCCGCCCACCCGCACCTGGCCGACGAGGTGCTCACCTGGTTCGCCGAGACCACCAAGCCCGCCACCACCACGATCGGCGCCACCACGACCACCGCCACCACCGGCGGCGGCACGACCGGTGCTCCCACGACCGGCGCCACCACCACCCCGACCGGCCTCACCGCCGAAGACACCACCGCCGGCACCGACGGCGACGGCGACGGCGACGGCGAGCGGACGGTCGTCGTGTCGGAGGCCGACGTCCATCTGCTGCCCGCGCTGGCGCGTCACGGCTACGCGGCCCGCGACGACGGCCCGTTCTTCGTCACCATGACGCGCGACCTCGACCGCCTCCCGGCCGCCTCGCCGCCCGCCGGTTTCCGGCTCCGCGCCGTCGCCGGCGCGGACGTCCCCCGGCGGGTCGCCGTCCACCGCGCGGCCTACCATCCCTCGCGGGTGACCGAGGAGAGCTACCGAGCCGTGCGCGCCGCCCGGCCGTACCGCCCGGGGCTCGACTGGATCGCCGAGGCCCCGGACGGCACCGCCGCCGCGTTCTGCCTGGTGTGGCTGGACGAGGCCACGGGCGCCGCCCTGATCGAGCCCACGGGCACCGCCCCCGCCCACCGCCGCCTGGGCCTGGCCCGGGCGGTCTGCCTGGCCGCCCTCACCGCGGCCCGCGCCCAGGGCGCCACCCGAGCCACCGTCTCCCCCCGCGGCGACGCCGCCCACCCCACCCCGTCCCACCTCTACCGCACCCTGGGCTTCCGCCCCCGCGCCAGGACCCTGCACTTCCGCGCCCCCTGACCCGCCGGGCGGCGGGTCAGGGGGCGCGGGCCCCCGCCGGAGCGCGGCCGTCAGCCCTTGACGCAGATGACCTGGCGGAGCCGGGCCACCACCCGCACCAGATCGGTCTGGGCGGCCATGACCGACTCCAGGTCCTTGTAGGCGCCCGGGATCTCGTCCAGCACCCCGGCGTCCTTGCGGCACTCGACCCCGCTGGTCTGCGCCTTCAGGTCGCCGACGGTGAAGGTCTTCTTGGCCTTCGTCCGGCTCATCCTCCGGCCGGCCCCGTGGGAGGCCGAGTTGAACGCGGAGGCGTTGCCGAGGCCCTCGACGATGTAGGTGCCGGTCGCCATGGAGCCGGGGATGATCCCCAGGTCGCCCGCGCCGGCCCGGATCGCCCCCTTGCGGGTGACGAGCAGGCCCACCCCGTCGTAGGTCTCCTCCGACACGTAGTTGTGGTGGCAGGAGATCGGCTCGTGGAAGGTGACGCCGGCGAAGTGCTTGCGCAGGACGTCGCAGACCAGGGCCGTCATGACGGCGCGGTTGCGGCGGGCGTAGTCCTGGGCCCAGAACAGGTCGCGCCGGTAGGCCGCCATCTCCGGCGTCCCGGACACGAAGACCGCGAGGTCGCGGTCGGGCAGGTCCTGGTTGTGCGGCAGGTCGCGGGCCTGTGAGATGTGGTGCTCGGCCAGCTCCTTGCCGATGTTGCGCGACCCGGAGTGCAGCACCACCCAGACGGCGCTCGCGTCGTCGGCGCACAGCTCCAGGAAGTGGTTGCCGCCGCCGAGCGTGCCCATCTGGACCTCGGCCTTGTCGCGCCTGGACCGAACCGCCGGCGCCAGGTTCTCGAACGCCTTCCAGAAGCCGGCCCAGCCGGCGCCGGCGACGCCGTGCAGCCTGGCGGGGTCCACCGGGCGCTTGTGCGCGCTGAAGCCCACCGGGATCGCCTGCTCCAGCCGCGACCGCAGGTAGGGCAGGTTGTCGGGAAGGTCGCCGGTCGTCAGGGAGGTCTTGACCGCGGTCATCCCGCAGCCGATGTCGACGCCCACCGCCGCCGGCGACACGGCGTCGCGCATGGCGATCACCGACCCGACGGTGGCGCCCTTGCCGTAGTGCACGTCGGGCATCACGGCGACGCCGTGGGTCCAGGGAAGGTTCGCCACGTTCCGCAGCTGCTGCATGGCCTGCGGCTCGACCTCCCCCGGGGCCGCCCACATGCGGACGGGCGCCCGTCCACCGGTCACCTCGTTGTACGCCATCACGTATCGCCTCCTCCCGCCGTGCTCTGCTCCGGCCTCAATGACGCCAGACGGCGGGACGCGCCGCAACCGGATTACGATCACCTGGGCACGCCCGGCGCGGCCTTTCGCCACCCGTCACGGGCATCGTGCGCGGCGCCCCCGTACGCGTGGGACGGGGGCCGGCGGGCCGCCGCGAGTGGCCACGGCGACGGCGCGCCGTGGGTGGGGCGGGCGGGGTTCGCCGGGCCCGCAATGGCGCCGATTCGTGACGCGTCCGGGCTGGCCGGTGAACCTTTCTCGTGAGAGAAGACTCTTATGGGTGGGGGCCCATACGCCTACGAAACGGGGAAGATCTGACATGCCGGTCAATCTGTCCAACACCAAACCGCTGGCCTGGGATTCGGCGAACCTGAACGCCGACACCAAGGCGATGCTCGACAACCTGCAGCCGAACATCCTGCAGGGGCACGTCCGCGAGCACCTTTCGGTGCTGTTCCTGCACTTCGGGAACGCGGCGGACGGCAAGCGGCTCCTGCGGGGGCTGGTGCCGCTGATGAAGTCGGCCAGGCGGCACCTGGAGGAGGTGCGCGAGTTCAACACCTCGAAGGCGCCGGGCACGCCTTACGTCGGGGTCGGCATCAGCAAGCTCGGCTACCTCAAGCTGGGGCACTCCACGACGAGCTTCACCGACGACGCCTTCAAGTCGGGGCTCAAGCGGCGCAAGGACACGCTCAACGACCCCTTCGTGAGCGCGTGGGAGAAGCCGTACCAGGAGGAGATCCACGCCGTCGTGCTCGTCGGCGACGCCACCGCCGAGCCGGTCGCCGCCACCCGTGAGCGCGTGCTGGCGCTGCTGCCGGCGACCGTCAAGGTCGTGGGCGAGGAGACCGGGCTCGGGCAGCGCAACCCCGCCGGCAACGGCATCGAGCACTTCGGCTACATCGACGGCCGCAGCCAGCCGCTCTTCCTGGCCGACCAGGTGGCCGCCGAGCGCGGCGTGAACTGGGAGCCGTTCTTCCCGCTCAGCCACGTGCTGGTGGCCGACCCGCTCGCGCCCAGGCCCGAGCGGCACTTCGGCAGCTACCTCGTCTTCCGCAAGCTGGAGCAGAACGTCCGGGCCTTCCGCGAGGCCGAGGAGCAGCTCGCCGACGGGCTCGGCCTGACGGGCAAGGACCGGGCGCTCGCCGGCGCCATGCTGGTCGGCCGGTTCCGCAACGGGACGCCGCTGCGGCTGCACGGCAAGCCCAGCTCGGACGGGCATCCGGTGCAGAACGACTTCAGCTACCGCGACGACCCCGGCTCCAAGTGCCCGGTCGGCGCGCACATCCGCAAGGCCAACCCCCGCGACTCCCGCGACGGCGGACTGGAGCGCGTGCTCGGCGTGATGATGGCCCGGCGCGGCCAGACCTACGGCACGCGCACCGACGCCCCGTGGGACGACGCGCCGCCGGAGACCCGCCCGACCGGCGGCGTCGGGCTGCTGTTCATGGCGTTCAACTCCAGCATCCAGTCGCAGTTCGAGTTCACCCAGCAGTCCTGGGCCGACAACTCCGGCTTCCCGCGGGAGGGCACCGGCAACGACCCGATCACCGGGCAGGGGTCGCGGGACACCAAGATCAGGCTGCCGAAGGCCTGGGGCAGCGACAAGCTGAGCGCGCCGCAGTCCGAGGTGCCCCAGACGGTGACGATGAAGGGCGGGGAGTACTTCTTCACGCCGTCCCTCGCCTACCTCAAGAGCCTGTGAGCGCGCGGGCCTGAGCGCGGGCGTCACGGCCCGTTTCCGGCGGCGGAGCCGGCGAGCCGGCGCCCGGGGCCGGCCGCCGGCTCCGCCCTCCCGGAGCCGGCCCGGGCGGCTCCGGGCGCCCGCCGTTAACCGGATGCGGTTAATAGAAAGACGATTTCCGTTTACGGCGAAGTGGCCATTCACTAATTCCACGCGAAATAACTCGCCATAGTGATTTCCGGCGCCTTCCCCTAGCATGTGGGAATGTGGCCTTGATGAGGGAAAGAATTCGGCGCAGCCGTGAACGCGGCGGGCCGCCGCACGGAATCGCCCCGCCGGCGCGCGCCGGCGCGGCCGCGCATCCGAACAGTTCTGATGAACATACTCCGCACGCGCCGCTGCAGGTCAGCGTGGTTTCGGAGTCGAGTTTCACCGTACGCGGCCACGGGGTGCACAGCGTTTACGAGGAAAGCGTCCGCGCGATAAAGCGGATGCCCGATCTCGAAATCGCCTCCGGATGCCGCGCGTACGGCGCGGACGTGATCCTGCACGTCCACACGATGGGTCCTTTCGCGGCGATCCGGATGCTGGCGCACCGCGGCCCCATCCTGGTGAGCGCGCACGTCACGCCCGGCACGCTGGCCGGCAGCATCCGGGGCGCCCATGTGGTGCGCGGGCTCGTCCGCCGGTACATGAGGGCCGTCTTCGACATGGCGACCCTGGTGCTGTCGGTGAGCAAGGCCACGACCGCCGAGCTGGAGGAGCTGGGCGTGCGCGGCCCGATCCTCCCGATGAGCAACGCGATCGACGAGCGTCGCATCCGCCCGCTCGCCGAGCGGCGCGAGGAGCTGCGCCGGGGGTTCGGATGGGACGACCGCATGGTCGTGCTCGGCGTCGGGCAGATCCAGCCGAGGAAGGGCGTCGAGGAGTTCGTCGCCTGCGCCAGGAGCATGCCGCACGTGCGGTTCGTCTGGGTGGGCGGCATGCAGTTCGGGATGCTGTCGGACTCCCGCGACGCCCTGACCCGGCTGCGCGCCGAGGCGCCCGGCAACGTGACCTTCACCGGGCTCGTCCCGCGCGAGGAGGTCTTCGCGTACTGCGCGGCGGCCGACGTGTTCTTCCTGCCGTCCCGGCACGAGACGTTCGGCCTGGCCACGCTGGAGGCGGCGACGGCCGGGATGCCGCTCGTCCTCACCGACCTGCCCTGTTACCGCGAGTGGCTCAAGGACTCCTACCTGCACGGCCGGACCGTCGAGGAGCACGTCGCGCTGCTGCGGGAGCTGGAGGACGCCGGCGCGCGCGCCGAGTGGGGCGAGCGCGCCTCGCGGGCCGCGGCGGGCTACGACTCCCGGATGCTCATGGACGGCCTGCGCGAGGCGTACCTCCTGGCCGCGGCGCGGGGCCGGCGGGGCTGACCGGCGCGCCGCGGTCGTCGTCCATGAGGGGGGCCAGCCGGGCCGCGGCGGCGTCCAGGCCGTCGACCAGCGCGGGGATCGGCGGCAGGCCGTGGCGGGGCAGGCGGGACGCCAGGGCGGCGCCGAGGCCCGAGGCGCGCACCGTGTGGTCGACCAGGGCCTCCAGGTCGTCCGGCCAGGGGAACGCCGGCTGGGCGATGAGCAGCGACACCAGGCCGTGGACGCCCGCCCACAGCCCGAGGGCGAGATGGCGGGGGTCGCCGCGCATCACCCCGGCCTCGACGCAGGCGGCCGTCGCGCCGGCGAGGACGTCGAAGCACCGCCGGCCGGCCCGCGCGACGGGTTCGGCGGTGCACGGCCGCATCATCACCAGCCGGTACTGCACCGGGTGGTCCAGGGCGAACCAGACATAGGCGCGGGCGCAGCGCCCGAGCGCGGCGAACGGCTCCGGCGCGCCGGAGACGTCGCCCACCCGCCGGGCGAGCTCGTCCCACACGCGCAGGCAGACCGCCTCGACGAGGGCCTCCTTGTCGGCGAAGTGCAGGTACACCGACGGTGTGGAGACGCCCGTGCGCGCGGCGACGGCGCGCAGCGTGAGCGCCTCCTCGCTCCCCGCCTCGGCCAGCAGCGCCTCGGCGGCCCGCAGGATCTCCTCCCGGAGCAGGGCGCCCTCTCCGGGCCTGGCGCGTACCCGTCTGTCAGCCATGCGTCTTAGTTGACGCCGTCAGCTTGACGCTGTCAACATGAGTCGAGCCAAGGGGGGCACATGGGGACGTTCAGCGAGGCGACACGGCTGGTGGCGCGCGAGGGGACGACGGACCGGCGCGAATTCGGCGCGACGCTCGACCCGCAGTGGGCCATCGGCGACAAACCGCACGGCGGATACCTGCTCTCGGTGCTCAGCCGGGCCGCGTCCGAGGCCGCCGGTGAGCGCCATCCGCACCTGACGGCGATCGGCGGGTCCTTCCTGGAGGCTCCCGCCGCCGGCCCCGCCGATGTGCGGGTGGAGATCCTGCGCGAGGGGCGCGGCGCCACCCAGGTGAGGGCCCGGCTCTCGCAGGACGGGCGCCCGTGCGTCGAGGCGCTGATCACGCTGGGACGGCTGGAGACGGCCGGCTCCTGGTGGTCCAGCGGGCCGCCGGTGGAGCTCCCCGCCGAGCGGGACTGCCTCCGCGCGCCTCCCGAGGCGCCCGGCGCGGACTTCCGGGTGCCGCTGATGGAGGTGGTCGAGCTGCGCCTCGACCCCGCGCAGCTCGGCTTCGCGTTCGGCGCCCCCGCCCGCGAGGGGCGGCTCTCCGGCTGGTGGCGGCTGGCCGACGGCAGCGACTGGGACCCGGCGTCCCTGCTGGTGGCCCTGGACCCCGCTCCCCCGGTCTCCTTCGAGCTCGGCCTGGGCGGGTGGGTCCCGACCATCCAGTTCAGCGCGTCCATCCGCAGGCTTCCCGCGCCGGGCCCGGTGCGGGCCGCCTGGCGCACCATGGACGTGAGCAACGACCGCATGGACCAGACGACGCACGTCTGGGACGAGGCGGGCCTGCTCGTCGGCCAGTCCTCCCAGATCCACGGCGTCCGCATCCCGGCCGCCCTCTGACCCCTTACCGCCCTCCAGCCGCCCGGCCGGGCTCCACCACGCGCACGGCGGGAGCGGCGAACGCGTGGAGCGCGGAACGGCGTCGGTTTGGCAACGGTCGCCGGAAAACGCTACTTATCGGGTGATTTAGCAGAAAAATCAGCCCCTGGTGTGCCGTAAGTCGGTTCCCACGGACGGGCCGCCGGCACCGAAGGGGCTGATATGAGAAGGACCGTCGCCACGCTGGCCATTGCCGGCGTCGGTCTGAGCGTCCTGACGGGCGCTCTTCCCGCCAACGCCGCCCAGGCCCGGGTCGCGGCCAAGCCGGCGGTGACCGCCGCGCCCTCCACCGTCACCTGGGCGCCGTGCACCGGCGGCCTCGAGGGTCTGGAGTGCGCGAAGATCCCCGTGCCGCTGGACTACTCCAAGCCGACGGGCCAGAAGATCAGCATCGCGGTCAGCCGTAAGAAGCACACCGTCAGCGAGGCCGACTACCAGGGCATCCTGCTGATGAACCCGGGCGGCCCCGGCGGCAGCGGGCTGTCGGCGCCGGGCTGGTTCGAGGGCAGCGTCGCGCAGGAGGCCTCCGGCGCCTACGACCTGATCGGCTTCGACCCGCGCGGCGTCGGCCAGAGCGAGCCCCGCCTGGTCTGCGGCTCCTCCTACGGCCAGCCGGTCCGCCCGGACTACGTGCCGGCGAACGCCGCCGAGGAGCGGGCCTGGCTGGCCCGCGCCAAGGACTTCTCCGCCAAGTGCGGCGCGGCCTTCGGCCGGCTGCTGAAGCACATGAAGACCGTCGACTCCGCCCGCGACCTGGACACGATCCGCCAGGCGCTCGGCCAGCGGAAGATCAACTACTTCGGTTACTCGTGGGGCACCTACCTCGGCGCCACCTACGCCACGCTGTTCCCGAACAAGGTGCGGCGCTTCGTGCTGGACAGCGTAGTGCGGCCCAGCGGCGTGTGGTACGAGGCCAACCTCGACCAGGACCGCGCCTTCGAGGTGCGGGCCAAGGACTTCTTCGCCTGGACGGCCAAGTACGACTCGGTCTACCACCTGGGGACCACCGGCGCCGCCGTCGAGAAGAAGTACTACGAGCTCCGCGCCAAGCTGAAGGCGTCCCCGGCGCAGGACAGGGTCGGCCCGTCCGAGCTGGACGACACCTACCTGGTCGGCGGCTACACCAACTCGGTGTGGATCCCGCTCGCCACCGGCCTGTCGCAGGCCGCGCAGGGCAGCGACGACTTCCTCGTCACGCTGTACGACGCCTTCGCCGCCAGCGACGACGACAGCGGCCACGCGCTGTACCTGGCGACGTCGTGCACCGACGCCAGGTGGCCGAAGAACTGGGACAGGTGGCGCCGCGACAACTGGGCCACCTACCGCACCGCGCCGTTCCTGACGTGGGGCAACGCCTGGTTCAACGCGCCGTGCATCACCTGGCCCGCCAAGGCGGGCACCCCGCTGCCGATCTCCGGCAAGGGCCTGCCGCCCGTCCTGCTCTTCCAGGCCACCAAGGACGCCGCCACGCCGTACCCCGGCGCGGTGGAGATGCACAAGCTGCTGCCCTCGTCGCGTCTCATCGTCGAGAACGGCGGCGGCAACCACGGCATCAGCCTCAGCGGCAACGAGTGCCTGGACGCCCACCTCTCGGCGTACCTGACCGACGGAACGGTGCCCGCCCAGAGGCGCGGCGTGGACGCCACGTGCGCCCCGCTGCCCGACCCGGTGCCGTCCGACGGCGTCACCACCCGCTCGGCGCCGGCCCTGCCCGACATCAGGGTCCGCCGCTAGCCGGATCCGCGGCATGAGGGAGGGGCGCCCGGCTCGCCGGGCGCCCCTTTCACGTCGGCGGAGCCGGCGCGGGCGTGTCGCGGCCACGCCGACGGGGCGAGCGGGGTACGCTGCCCGGCCTGTGGGCAAGACAGAGGTGTCCCCCACTGTCAGCGAAGCGGGAATCCTATGACCCGAATTGCCGCTGTCCGCGGTGCCGTTCCCCCGAACCGTCACCCCCAGAGTGAGATCACCGACGCGTTCGCCCAGATATGTCTCCCCGAGGGTGCCGACCAGCGGCTCCTGCGCCGCCTGCACTCCTCGGTGCGGGTGGACCACCGCAACCTCGCGCTCCCGCTCGACCAGTACGCCAAGCTCGACGGCTTCGGCGCGTCCAACCGCGCTTTCGTCGAGACCGCCGTCGAGCTGGGCGCCGAAGCGGTCGGCGCCGCGCTGGCCGCGGCGGGGCTCGCCCCCGAGGACGTCGACATGATCATGTTCACGTCCGTGACCGGCATCGCCGCGCCGTCGATCGACGCCAGGCTGGTCGGCCGCCTGGGCATGCGCCCGGACGTCAAGCGGGTGCCGATATTCGGCCTCGGCTGCGTCGCGGGGGCGGCGGGCATCGCCCGTCTGCACGACTACCTGCGGGGATGGCCCGACCACGTGGCCGTCCTGCTGTCGGTGGAGCTGTGCTCGCTGACCCTGCAGCGCGACGACTCCTCGACGGTCAACCTCGTCGCCAGCGGCCTGTTCGGCGACGGCGCCGCCGCCGTGGTCGCCTGCGGCGCCGACCGCACGGACGTGCCGGCCGGGCCGGCCGTGGTCGCCTCGCGCAGCCACCTGTACCCCGACTCCGAGGGCGTGATGGGCTGGGACGTGACCGACAACGGCTTCCGGGTGGTGCTGGACACCAGCGTGCCGCAGGTGGTGCAGACCTACCTGGCCGACGACGTGCACGACTTCCTGCGCGACCACGGCCTGACCACCCGCGACGTGACGGCCTGGGTCTGCCACCCGGGCGGCCCCAAGGTGCTCCAGGCGGTCGCCGAGACGCTCGACCTCCCCGACGGCGCGCTCGACCTCACCTGGAGCTCGCTGGCCGACAACGGCAACCTGTCGTCGTCGTCGGTGCTGTACGTGCTGCGCGACACCCTCGCCCTGCGCCCGCCGCCGCCCGGCACGCCCGGGGTGCTCATCGCCATGGGGCCGGGCTTCTGCTCCGAACTCGTGCTGCTGCGCTGGTAGGGCCGGTGTCGCCGCCGCGGTCCCTCGATCTCCTGCTCGCCGAGCCCGTATCGTCTCAGGGCATGTCGTACTGGTACTTGGTACTCGTCCTGCTCGTCGGCGCGGAACGCCTGGCCGAGCTCGTGGTCGCACGCCGCAACGCGCGCTGGAGCCTCGCGCGGGGCGGCCGGGTGTTCGGCCGGGGCCACTACCCCTTCATGGTCGCGCTGCACACGGGCCTGCTCGCCGGCTGCCTCCTGGAGGTGGGCCTCGCCGACCGGCCGTTCACGCCGGCGCTGGGCTGGCCGATGGTGGCGCTGGTCGTCGCGGCGCAGGGCCTGCGCTGGTGGTGCATCACCGCCCTGGGGCCGCAGTGGAACACCGAGGTCATCGTGGTCCCGGGTCTGTCCCTGGTGCGGCGCGGGCCCTACCGGCTGCGCTGGCTGCGGCATCCCAACTACGTCGCGGTGGCCGTGGAGGGCGCGGCCCTGCCGCTCGTGCACGGGGCGTGGGTGACCGCCCTGGTGTTCACCGTGCTGAACGCCGCGCTGATGGTCGTGCGCATCCGGTGCGAGAACGACGCCCTGGCGTCCCTGTCCGGCCCGGCCGGCGCGCCGGCCCCGGACGCGACGGCGGACGGCGGCCGGGCGCGCACCGCACCGGCACCGGCGGGGCCGGGGCGCGCGGAGCCGGCCCCTGAGACGGCGGCGCCGGGCGAGGGCGCTGGATGATCGACGTCCTGGTCGCGGGGGGCGGGCCCGCGGGGCTGGCCACCGCCATCCACGCCGCGCTGGCCGGGATGGAGGCGGTGGTGGTGGAGCCGAGACCCACCCCGGTCGACAAGGCGTGCGGCGAGGGGCTGATGCCGACCGGCGTGGCCGCCCTGGGCGCGCTCGGCGTCGAGGTGGAGGGGTGGCCGCTGCGCGGGATCCGCTACCTCGACGGGCGCCGCTCGGCGCAGGCCGCGTTCCGCAGGGGCACGGGCCTGGGGGTGCGCCGCACGACCCTGCACGCCGCCCTGGCGGCCCGCGCGGCCGCGCTCGGGGTCAAGACCGTGTCCGGCAGGGTGGAGGACGTGCGGCAGGCTCCGGACGCCGTCGAGGCGGCGGGGATGCGGGCCCGCTGGCTGGTCGCCGCCGACGGCCTGCGCTCCCCGCTGCGCCGCCGCCTGGGCCTGGAGGTCCCGGGCGCCGTGCCGCGCAGGTACGGCCTTCGCCGGCACTACCGGGTGGCCCCGTGGACCGGTTTCGTGGAGGTGCACTGGGCGGGCCGGGGCGAGGCGTACGTGACGCCGGTCGCGCCCGACCTGGTGGGCGTCGCGGTGCTGAGCTCGGAGCGGCGCGGCTACGACGAGCACCTGGCGGCGTTCCCCGCCCTGCTCGCCCGCCTGGACGGCCCGCCCGCGACCTCGGTGCGGGGGGCGGGCCCGCTGCGCCAGCGCGTCCGCGGCAGGGTCGCCGGGCGGGTGCTCCTGGTGGGGGACGCCGCCGGGTACATGGACGCGCTGACCGGCGAGGGGGTCTCGCTGGCGCTGTTGTCGGCCCGCGCGCTGGTCGACTGCCTGCGGGCCGGACGCCCGGAGGCCTACGAGCGCGCTTGGGGCCGCCTGTCCCTGCGCCACCGCGTGCTGACCGGGGCCCTGCTGGCCGCGCGCCGCCACCCCGCCACCGCGACCATGATCGTCCCAGCCGCCCGCCGGCTGCCGCCGGCCTTCACCGCCGCCGTCAACGCCCTGGCGTGACGGCCCTCGCCGGCGAAGGCCTCCGGCCGGCCCCGGCGCCGTCCTGGCGTGACGGCGCTCCCGGGACGACGGGCGGCGGCCGGTGCGCGTTCGACGCGCCTGAAGCGCACGCGGGACGAGCGGCCGTCCCGTGACCGGTCAACGCGCCGGGAAACGCTCTCGGGACGACGTGCGACCGGCCGGTGCGCTTTCGCAGCGACCGACCCCCTCGCGGGAGGAGCGCCGCGACCGGCCGGTGCGCCGTCAGCGCGCCTGGAAGCGCTCGCGGCGGACGGTGGGCTTCCTGCCCTTGATGGTGCTCTGGCGCAGGGCCGCGATGACGTCCTCGGCGGCGGGGTCGGGCACCTCCACCAGGGAGAAGCGGTCGGCTATCTCGATGGCCCCGATGTCGCGGCCGCTGAGGCTGGACTCGTTGGCGATGGCGCCCACCAGGTCCTGCGGGCGGATGCCCGCGCTGCGGCCTGCGCCGATGAAGATGCGGGTCATGCCGCGGGTGGGCGTGCGGGGCGGGCGGCGCTCGTCGCGGCCGGCGCCCTCGCGGCGGGTGCGCCCGTCGCGTTCGGTGCGCAGGGGGGCCTCGGGGATCTCCTCCTCGTCGGCGGCGGCGCCGCTGGCCTCGTGGGCCAGCTTGACGGCCGCCATGGCGATCTCCATGACGTCGAACTCGTCGGCGAGGGTGTCCACCACGACCCGGAAGTGCTCCAGGTCGTCCTCCAGGATGCTCTCCTCCAGGGCCGAGCGGGTCAGCTCCAGGCGGCGGGCGCGGAGGTCGGCGACGGTGGGAACCTTCTCGACCGTGATGCGGCTCTTGGTGACCCGCTCGATGGTCTTGAGCATGCGGTGCTCGCGCGGCTCGGCGAGCGTGATGGCGACGCCCTCGCGACCGGCGCGGCCGACCCTGCCGATGCGGTGCACGTACGACTCGGGGGCCGAGGGGACGTTGTAGTTGACCACATGGGTCAGGTGCTCGATGTCCAGGCCGCGGGCCGCGACGTCGGTGGCCACGAGGAGGTCGGCGGTGCCGCTGCGCAGGCGCGCCATCACGCGGTCACGCTGCTCCTGGCCCATGCCGCCGTGCAGGGCCTCGGCACGGTAGCCGCGGCCGTTCATGGTCTCGGTGAGCGTGTCGACCTCCTCGCGCGTGCGGCAGAACACGATGGTGGCCTCGGGCGCCTCGACGTCGAGCACCCGGCCGAGGGCGGCGGGCTTGTGGGCACGCGGCACGACGTAGGCGCTCTGCCGCACCAGCGGCCCCTCGCCGGGGACGGTGGGCTCGCGGCCGATCTCGATGCGCACCGGCTCGCGCAGGTGCTGGCGGGCGATCGAGTTGATGCGCGGCGGCATGGTGGCGGAGAACAGCACCGTCTGGCGGCCCTCGGGCGTCTCCTGGAGGATCGACTCGATGTCGTCGGCGAAGCCCATGTCGAGCATCTCGTCGGCCTCGTCCAGGACGACCATGGCGAGGTCGTCGAGCAGGAGCGTCTTGCGGCCGATGTGGTCGAGCGCGCGGCCCGGAGTGGCCACCACGACGTCGATGCCGCGCTGGAGCTCCCTGAGCTGGCGGCCGATCGGCTGCCCGCCGTAGATCGGCAGCACCCGCGCGCCGAGGTCGCGGCCGTAGCGGTGGACGGCCTCCGACACCTGGACGGCGAGCTCACGCGTGGGGACGAGCACGAGGGCCTTCGGCCGCTCGCCGCCGGCGCCGATCTCGGCCATGCGCTGGAGGATGGGCAGGGCGAACGCGGCGGTCTTGCCGGTGCCCGTGGCGGCCTGGCCGAGCAGATCGCGGCCCTCGAGCAGGGGCGGGATCGCCTCGCGCTGGATGGGCGTGGGCTCCTCGTAGCCGAGGCCGGCGAGCGCGCGGAGGAGCTCGGGCCTCAACCCCAGGTCGGCGAAGCCTGTCGCTTCTTCGATGTCGTCGGGGGTCATTGTCGGGCTCCTCGTTGACGGTGCGCGTGAGTCGCTGTCGACTCCATGTTCCACTGCCCCGGCGTGCTCGCCGACCGCCGGGGCTCCGCACCGGCGCCTTGAGGCGCCCGGGCACGGTTCCCTCGGGGTGCGAAGGCCGCCCGTTGGACGGGAGATCCTTCACGCTCGCGGGACAGGAAAGCTTACCCAACCCCGCGGACCGCGGCGCCCGCGCCGGGGCGTCCCGAGCCCGGCGACGGCCGCCCGGCCGGCGTGGGCGTGCCCCGCGGGCGGTGCCGCTCAGCGGTGCAGGGCGTGCATCTGGGCGGCCGGGTAGCGGTCGCCCGAGGCGACGCCGCGCGGGGCGACGGCGTCCACGGCCGCGAGGTCGTCGGGGGTGAGGGTGATCTCGACGGCGGCCGCGTTGGCCTCCAGGTAGGCGCGGCGCTTGGTGCCGGGGATGGCGACGACGTCGTGCCCCTGCGCCAGCACCCAGGCCAGGGCGAGCTGCGAGGAGGTGACGCCCTTGGCCTCGGCCAGCACCCGGATCCGGTCGACCACCGCGAGGTTCCTGGCGAAGTTGCCGCCCTGGAAGCGAGGGGTGACGCGGCGCCGGTCGTCGTCGGCCAGGTCGTCGACGCTGCGGATGGTGCCGGTGAGGAAGCCCCGGCCCAGCGGGCTGTAGGCGACGAAGCCGATGCCCAGCTCACGGACGGCGTCCAGGACGCCGTTCTCCTCGACGTCCCGGGTGAACAGGGAGTACTCGGTCTGCACGGCGGTCAGCGGGTGGACCGCGTGGGCCCGGCGGATGGTGGCCGGTGCGGCCTCGGAGATGCCGAGGTGGCGCACCTTGCCGGCGGCGACCAGGTCGGCCAGCGCGCCGAAGGTCTCCTCCACGGGGACGTCGGGATCGACCCGGTGCTGGTAGTACAGGTCGACGTGGTCGACGCCCAGGCGCCGCAGCGACCCGTCGAGGGCCTGGCGCAGGTAGCCGGGGCGGCCGTTGACGCGGCCGGTCAGGCGGCCGTCGTCGACCTCGTTGCCGAACTTGGTGGCCAGCACGACCTCGTCGCGGCGCCCGGCGACGGCCCGGCCGACCAGGCTCTCGTTGGCCCATGGCCCGTACATGTCGGCGGTGTCGAGGAAGGTGATGCCGAGGTCGAGGGCGCGGTGGACGGTCGCGACGGCCTCGCGCTCGTCGGCGGGGCCGTAGGCGGTGCTCATGCCCATGCAGCCGAGCCCCTCGGCGGAGACGAGAAGGCCTTGGCCGCCGAGCTTTCGCTGCCGCATCGCTGTACTCCCCATGTCGATATATCGACGGTCCGTCCCTGTGCGGAGGGTGACGGCCGCTTGTTCCCCCCTATGCACGATCTTCGCGCCTCGCCCGCGTCCGCGCCACCACCTCTGGTGCTGCCCGGCAAAACGCCCGCCAAAGCGCATGTCAAACCTTTCACCGGTTCCACCGGCGTCCGGCGGAGGCGACACGCCGGCGGACGGGGTCCGCCGGCCGGGAAGGGCGGCCCGGCCGGCGGACGTCAGGGTCGGGCCGCGGCGGCGGGCGTGAACCGGCCGCCGCGGTGCCCGAGGGCTCGGGCCGCTAGCAGTACTGGGCGGCCTTGCCGATGATGCGGTACACGCAGTCGGAGTACTCCAGGAAGCGCAGCACGGCCTCCCTGTTGCGGGTGGTCTGGGTCACGATCTGCTCGTCGGGCGGGTAGAAGCCCGGCGAGGACCCTCGGGGGTACATCTCGAAGGTGTAGGTGAAGATCTTGTAGGTGCCCCACAGCCAGTCGTCGATGCTGCCGTCGGTGATGTAGAGGTCGCTGGCCTGCTGCGGGGTGTATCCGTTGGTGGAGGCCATGTTCCGGCCGAGCGTCTCCAGCGCGTCGTGGTCGTCCTGGGTGAGACCGGCCGCGGTGTCGGCGTAGGTGTAGCCGTACGGCCACAGGATCAGCTCGCTGTAGGTGTGCCAGTCGATGTGGCTCTTGATCTGCTGGACGCCGCCGACGACCCTGCCGCGGACGAAGTTGGCGACCGCGCGCACCTCGGGGGCGGACTCGGCGGAGGGGCCGCGGTAGGTGTCGCTGCCGGTGGAGCCGGAGGAGCCGCCGCAGCAGCCCCAGCGGTAGGCCCAGTTGCGGTTCAGGTCGGTGCCGACCGAGGAGGAGCCGGAGTTCGGCTGCCGGTTCTTGCGCCAGGACCGGTAGGCGCCGGTGGCGATGTCGTACTCGCCGCCGTCGGGGTTGAGGTCGGGCAGGATCCAGATCTCCCTGGAGTTCACCAGGCCGGTGATCCTGCTGTCGGAGCCGTAGCCGGTCGTGAACAGCCTCAGCAGGTAGATCGCCATCTCGACGGTGAGGTGCTCGCGGGCGTGCTGGTGGTGGGTGAACAGCACCTCCGGCTCGCCCTCGTCGGTCGCGGCGTTGTCGCTGATCTTCACGGCGATCAGGTCGCGGCCGCCGTAGGAGGTGCCGTAGCTGTACTTCCTGGCGATCGACGGGTAGCTGCCGACGAGCTGGTTGATCACCGCTGTCATCTCGGCGTAGTTGTGGTAGCCGGAGTCGGCGGACGGGAAGTCCTGCGGAGTGGGAAGCGACGGGGCCATCGGCCGGGGGATGCGGGTGACGGTGAACCCGAGCTTCTTGATCTCGGCGATCTCGGCGTCCGACGCGGTGACCACCACCGATCCGTCCGCCACCTCGTCGATCGCGGCGCCGGTGGCCGCGACGGCGGTGCGCTGTTGTGCGGTGTTCGGTCCCTGGACCCGGTACTGGTAGCCGGGCGGCGGTTCCGCCGAGGCCCCCACCCCGGTGATCCCGCTGACGCAGAGCAGCGCCAGGATCGCGAGCCCGACGATCAGTCGACGTCTCACTGTTCCTCCTTGGGCGCGCGCTCTGGGTTGTCACGCGCCTCCACTGAGAGTCAGGTCAACGGTCCGAACTTTGAAGGCCCAAATTTCACGACTTGTGCGACAGGCTCCGGGGAGAGCGGCCGTGCGACGGGTAGCCATCATCGCGGCGAAACCATGATTAACGCCCGTAGTAGGGGTAACACACTTGCGGACCACGCCAGCGGCCGACATGCGGCCCATGACCACTTTCGATCCGCCAAGGAGAAACCCCATGGCACTCCCCGTCCTCACCCCCGAGCAGCGTCAGGCGGCCCTCGTCAAGGCCACCGAGGCACGGCAGGCGCGCGCCGCACTCCTCGCCCAGCTCAAGAAGGGCGACCTCACCCTCGCCGAGCTCCTCAAGCGTGACGACGAGACGGTGAAAAGGATCAAGGTCTCCCAGGCGCTGCGCGCGCTGTCGGGAATCGGGCCCACCAAGGCGGCGGCTCTCATGCAGCGCGCCGGCGTGGACGACAAGCGGCGCATCGGCGGCCTCGGCGTGCAGCAGCGCCGCAAGCTGGTCGAGGCGCTCTCCTAGTCGCCCGTCGCCCGTCGAGGCGCGCCGGCGCCGCGGCCCCCGGAGGCGTTTCCCCGGCCGTCCCAAGCGCATAGTCTCCCGGGTGTGACCACACCGGCTCCCGGAGGCGACCTTTGAGCAAGCTCACGGACGACGAGCGAGGGGATCTGGCGGCCATCCTGGCCAGCCCGGAGCTCAACGATCCCCGAGTCCACGCCGACCGCGAGGTGGCACAGCAGCTCGCCGACTTCTTCCGCCGGGACATGCCCGACGTGGACGAGGTGATCATCGGCCGGGTCTTCCTGCGCACCGCCGTCACCATGACGCAGCTCGGCGACCGCGGGATGCCCCTGGAGCGCATCGCCAACATCCTCACGTTGAGCGCCGTCGACTTGACCGCCCTGGAGCTCGCGGAAGAGTCCTGAACCGCCGGGCGCGCCCGCCGCGCGCCCCGCGACGTACAGAACGCCCGGCCCCCGACGAGGGGGGCCAGGCGTTCCGCTCGCTCACCGGCGCGCACCGGCGAGGGCCTTCGGTGTCAGCCTCCGGCGGTCAGCGGACGACCTTCACGTAGTCGGCGTCCGACGATCCGCGCAGGCCGCGGGCGCCGGTGAACACCGCCTTCCACGTGCCCGACCCGTAGGCCCGGATCTTGGTGGCGAAGGACCCGTCGCGCTCGGTCTCGACCGTGCCGACGTACTTCCACTTGCCCCCGCTGCGGTGGAAGTACAGGTCGACGTCCTGCCGGCCGACGTACCGCCACTTGTGCCAGCCGCCGGCGTCACGGCAGCGGTCGCCGCCGATGACGTAGGCGTCGCCGTCCCACCACCAGTCGCTGTAGCAGCGGGCGGCCTCCAGCTTGCCCGCGAGCGTCAGCTTGCGGCCCTTCTTGACCGGTTCGGGGCTGGCGTCGAACCCGAGCCGCGTCGCGCGGGGGCCCTGGTGCGCGCGCACGTGCTTCACGTAGAAGCGCGAGGTGGCCTTGGCGACGACCCCGTTCGCACCGGTCGCCTCGACGTGCACCAGCCATCGGCCGTCGGGGTCGCCGCGGTCGAGCACGATGGTCCTCTTCCACACGCCCTTGCCCGCGTCGCCCGCCTTCGCGGGAGAGGGCCCGCGCTCGTCCAGCGGCTCGAAGGCGATCTTGACGTGCTCGGCGGCGACCGTCTCCACGGTGGCGGTGACGGCGACGCGGGCGCGGCCGCGGATGACCACGTGGCCGGGGCTGACCTTGACGGACGTGACGTCGACCTTCGGCGGGCTCGGCGTCGGGGTGGGGCTCGGCGAAGGGCTCGGCGTCGTGACGGGGGCCGGCTCGGCGAAAGCCGGCGCCGTCCCCACGAGCGTCGAGGCGCCCATGGCCGCCGCGGCCAAAGAGGCGGCGATGCGTTTCCTCATGCGAACTTCCTCTCCCCGTGAGAAGGCGACCCAGGGGGGCCGCCTTCCCTCCTAGACGCCACTTCGGGCAGAAAAGTTGCGCATATCCGGAAAACTCCGTTTTGTTGGCGGCAGAGAACGCGCGCCTGCGCGGAAAATCCTATTTCGTAGCCTTAATCCGTTTCGTAGCCACATGTCCAATGGGGCTGACCGTGGCGGCGTAGTGCGGCGTGCCGCGGTAGACGGCGCGCCAGGCCCCGCGCGCGGCCTTCCCGCGCCCGGCGAAGTAGCCGTTGCGGTCGCTCACGACCCGGGCGGCGTCGCGCCACGTGCTCGTGCCGTGCCTCCTGAACTGCAGCGTGACCGCCTGCCCGCGGTAGGGCCAGTACCCGGACCTGCCCCGTGGGTCCACGCGCATGAGCGTCCCGGTGATCCGCACCGCCCCCGACCGGCCGCCCGTACGGGCGGCCCGCAGGCCGGTCACCCTCGTGGCCTTCCTGAACAGGAAGGACGAGGACGCGCGCGCCGTCGCCCCCTCGGCGTTCCTGGCCGTCGCGACCGCCCGCCATCTGCCCGAGGGGTACCACCGGTTCAGGCGGATCGGCGGGGTGAACCGCCACAGCTCCCACCCCCCGCCGGCGTCCCCCTCGGGCGTCACCGCCTCGGCGCGGCGCGGCGCGCCGCCGTGCTCGACCTTCAGCGTGACCCCGTCGCGGCCGGCCGCGCCGCGCGCGACCACGTCCACCACCAGGCGGACGGTCTGCCGGGCGCCGGCGACCGGTGCGCGCGGGCGCACGCGCACCGAACGGATCGCGGGCGGCTCCGGCTCCCGCGGCCCGGCGACGAGGGCCGCGAAGGACGGCCCGGAGCCGGTCGCGCCGGGTGCCGGGGGCGTGTGCGCCGTCCCGGGGACCCGCGGCCCGGGGACGGCCGCCCGCGCGGAGCGGGCGTCGTCCCCGGCGTGCGCGACCGGGGAAAGGGACGTCTCGGCCAGGACCGTGAGCGCGGCCATCGCGACCGCGGACGGCGTGAGCAGACCTCTCGTAGTCATGGCCAAGGACGGTAGGCACTCGCGGGCAAACGCCCGTGGGCCGACACGCGCCCGGCCCGGCAAAGTCGGCCCGGCCCCGCGGCTACCCCTCGTACATGGAGTCGATCACGTCGGCGTACTTGGCGTGGATGACACGGCGCTTGAGCTTCAGGCTCGGCGTCAGCTCCTCGGTCTCGGCGGTCCACTCGACCGGCAGCACCCGCCACTTCTTGACCTGCTGCACCCGGGCCAGCTTCTCGTTGGCCGCGCCGATCGCCGCCTCGATCTCCTTTACCACGTCGGGGTGCTCGGCCAGCTCGGCGAGCGAGCCGAACTCGATGCCGCGCCCGCGCGCCCACACCGGGGCGACCTCGCCGTCCAGCGTGAGGACCGCCACGACGTACGGCCTGCGGTCGCCGTACGCCAGGGCCTGGCCGACGAGCGGGTGCTCCTTGAGGTGGTTCTCGGTGTTGGCGGGCGAGATGTTCTCGCCGCCGGAGGTGATGATGAGCTCCTTCTTGCGGTCGACGACGCTGACGAACCCGTCCTCGTCGAGGGAGCCGACGTCGCCGGTGTGCAGCCAGCCGTCGGCGTCCAGCAGGTCGGCGGTCGCCTCGGGGCGGTTGAGGTAGCCCGCGGTGTTGGCGGGGCTGCGGGTGAGGATCTCGCCGTCCTCGGCGATGCGCACCTCCATGCCCGGCGCCGGGCGGCCGACCGTGCCCAGCTTGAAGGCCTCGTTGCTGTTGGCCGTGAACGCGCCGGTCGTCTCGGTCATGCCGTAGACGTCCAGCACCCGCAGGCCGAGCCCGGCGAAGAAGCGCTGCACCTCCAGCGGCATGGGGGCGGCGGCGGTGCCGAGCCACAGGGCGTTGTCGAACCCGACCAGGGAGCGGATGAGCGACAGCAGCGCGGCGTCGGCCTCCTCGTAGGCGGCGGCGACCTCCGGGGACGGGGTGCGGCCGTGCTGGGAGCCCTCGACGAAGGCGAGCCCGGCGGCCATGGCGACGCGGACGCCTTCCTGCTGCTCGGGCGGCTGGGTGGCGAGCAGCGCCTGCAGCCGGGCCATCATCTTCTCCCAGACCCGCGGCACGCCGAAGAACAGCGTCGGCTTCACCTGGCCGAGCACCGTGCCCAGCTGCGCCAGGTCGCGGCAGAAGTGGACGTGCGAGACCTTGAACAGCGGCAGGTACAGGCTGAGCACTCGCTCGGCGATGTGGGCGTAGGTCAGGTAGGAGATCTGGGCGCCGCGGTCGGGCAGCGTGGTCATGCGGTCGGTGGCGACCACCTCGTAGAAGACGTTGGCGTGCGTGAGCGGCACGCCCTTGGGGTTGCCGGTGGTCCCCGAGGTGTACAGGACCGTGACCACGTCGTCGGCGCGGACGGCGGCGGCGCGCTCCTCCACCGCGGCGGGGTCGGCGGCCAGCTCGCGCTCCCCCAGGGCCAGCAGGTCGTCCCAGCTCATGAACAGGTCGCCCTCGGGGACGTCCTCCAGCATGATCACCTTGCGCAGGCCGGTGAGCTCGCCGAGCACCGGCTCCCAGCGCGCGAGGTCGGCGGCGCCCCCCAGCACCGCGACGGCGGCCTGGACGTCCCGCGTCACGAAGGCGACCTGGTCGGGCGCGAACGTGGCGTAGATGGAGCAGGGCACGCCTCCCGCGTGGACGGCGCCGAGGTCGGCGAGCACGTGCTCGCTGCGGTTGACCATCATCAGCGCCACGGCCTCGCCCCGCCGCAGGCCGAGGGCGTGCAGCCCGGCGGCGATCACGAGCACCCGCCTGCGGGCCTGCGCGAAGCTCAGCGTCGCCCAGCCGTCGCCGTCCTGGTCGGAGTAGGCCGGCATGTCGGGGTGGCGCTCGGCCGTGATCCTCAGCTGCTCGCAGATGGTGTTGCCGGCGATCTGCCGCTCGATCTCGGAACGTTCCGCATGGACGCGGGGGTCGGCCATGTAGCGCCTCCAGAAAGTGCCCACTAGCTATGAGTGGGATGCATCGCACCACAGCGGCCGACCCGAGACAAGAGCCCGGAAGCCAGAAGAACGACCAGGTGCGCGGGCCGTTGACGGTCCGGGACGCATCGATCACCCGCAGTGACCCTAGGATCGACATGCGGCCCGAACGAAACGGACGTTTAGCTATATATCAGGACATTTAGTACATTCGCCGGTATTCAGGGCGGCCTCCGGGCCGGCGAGGCGCACGACGGCACGAGAGGCGGACCGGCATGCCCCAGGAGGTCGGCTTGGGCACGGAGGGGAAGACGGTCCTCGGGCACCCGCGGGGCCTGGTCACGCTCTTCCTCATGGAGATGTGGGAGCGGTTCAGCTTCTACGGCCTGCGGGCGATCCTGTTCTTCTTCCTCGTCGCCACCGTGTCCGGCGGCGGTCTCGGCCTGCCCAAGCCCACCGCCACCGCGGTGGTGGGCGTCTACGGGGCGCTCATCTACCTGCTCGCGCTGCCCGGCGGCTGGATCGCCGACCGGGTGCTCGGGGCGCGCAGGGCCGTGCTGACCGGCGGGTGCGTCATCATGCTCGGCCACATCTGCATGGCCCTCCCGCTCGGAGGGCCCGCGCTCATCTGGCTGGGCCTCGGGCTGATCATGGTGGGCACCGGGCTGCTCAAGCCGAACATCGCGACGATGGTCGGCGGCCTGTACCCCCAGGACGCCAACGCCCGGCGCGACGCCGGGTTCTCCATCTTCTACCTGGGCATCAACATCGGCGCTTTCATCGCCCCGTACGTGGTGGGGACGCTCGCCGAGGGGGGCCGCTGGCACCTGGGTTTCGGCGCCGCAGCGGTCGGCATGGCGATCGGGCTGACCCAGTACGTCCTCGGCGGGCGCCACCTGCGCGGCGCCGGCGAGGAACCCGGGCACCGGCTGACGCCCGCCGAGCGCCGGCACTTCGGCGTGATCGCGCTGGCCGGCGCGCTCGCGACCGGAGCGGCCTTCCTGCTGTGGGCGCTTTCCGGCACGCTGACCGTCGACCGGTTCACCGTGGTGCTGACCGCCGTCGCCGTCGTCGTGCCGGCCGTCTACTTCGCCTACATCCTGCTGGGCAGCCACGACCTGTCGCCCGAGGAGCGCGCGAGGACCAAGGCCTACATCTGGTTGTTCGCCGCCGCGGCGGTCTTCTGGATGATCTACGACCTGGCGCCCACCGTCCTCAACGACTTCGCCGCCGAGAAGACCGACCTCACGCTGTTCGGGCACCGCATCGCCGCCGCCACCACCCAGTCGTTCAACCCGCTGCTCATCCTGATCTTCGTCCCGGTCTTCGCGTTCCTGTGGGTCAGGCTCGGCGACCGCGTGAGCGCCGCCCACAAGTTCGCCGCCGGCCTGCTGCTGATCGGCGTCAGCTTCGTGGTGATGGCGCTGGCCGCCCACCTGGCCGCGTCCGGGCGCATCTCGGTGTGGTGGCTGTTCCTGGTCTACCTGATCCAGGTGTTCGGCGAGCTGTCCCTCAGCCCGGTCGGGCTCTCGGTCACCGTCGAGCTGGCCCCGCGGGCGTTCCGGAGCCAGATGCTCGGCGTGTGGTACCTCTCGTTCGCCGTCGGCGACGCCGTCGGCGGGCAGACCGGGCGGCTGCTGGACCACGTGTCCCAGCCGGTGTACTTCCTCACGCTGGCCGCCGTGGCCCTGGTCGCGGGCGCCGTCCTGCTCGGGTTCTCCCGCCGGCTGCGCGCCCTCATGGGCGAGGACCGCAGGGTCCGGCCCGCCCGGCCGGCCTGAGCCGGCCCTCCGCTCACAGCGTGGGGGTGAGCGTCGCCCCCGCGCCGAAGGCGCGCTCACGCGGGGCGTCCGCGCCCTGCGCGCGGGCGGCGGCCAGGCGGTGGACGGCGCCGGTGAGCGCCTGGGGCGGCATGGTGAAGGGAAGCCTGAGATAGCGCTCCAGCGTGCCGTCCACGCCGAACCAGGGCCCGGGCGCGAGGCGCACGCCCCGGGCCGCGGCGGCGTCGGCCAGCGGCGTGGCCACGGGGGCCTCCAGCCGCACCCACAGCGACCCGCCTCCGGCCGGCACCGTGAAGTCCCACTCGGGCATCCGGTCGCGCAGGGCCTCGACCAGCGCCGAGCGGGAGGCCCCGAGCAGGCGGCGTCGCTCGGCCCTGGTCTCCTCGATGCGGCCGAACAGGTGCGCCACCACGAGCTGCTCGAACAGCGGCGCGGCGATGTCCACCGAGGCGCGCAGCACGGCCAGGCGGCGCACCAGGGCGGCGGTGGTCCGGATCCAGCCGATACGCAGCCCGCCCCACCACAGCTTGGACGCCGAGCCGATGCTGATCACCCGGCCGTCGGTGTCGAAGGCCGCGAGCGGGGAGGTGGGCGGCACCTCGTCGATCGCGGTCTCCGCCCAGCTCTCGTCCGACACCAGCGTCGTGTCGTACCGCCGCGCCGCGCCGGCCAGGGCGGCGCGGTCGGCGTCGGACATCAGCCATCCCGTCGGGTTCTGGAAGTCGGGGATGACGTAGGCCAGCCGCGCCGCCGACTGCCGCATGGCGCAGGTCATCAGGTCGAGGTGCCGGCCGTCGTCGGGGATGCCGACCGGCACCAGGCGCGCGCCGCGCAGGCGGGCGGAGTCGAGCACGTGCGGGTAGGTGGGCGACTCGACGAGCACCGGGTCGCCCTGGGAGGCCAGCAGCGTCGTCAGCAGGTGGATGGCGTGCTGGGCGCCCGCGGTGATCATGATCTGGTCGGGCCGGGTCGCCAGGCCGTGCTGCTCGTAGCGGGCCGCGACGCGCTCGCGCAGTTCGGGGATGCCGACGGGGTGGTAGCCCATGCCGAGGGTGTGGCGGGGGTAGGCCTCGGTCGCGGCGGCGACGGCGTCCGGAAGCAGGGCCGTGGCGGGCGGGGCCGCGGAGTGCAGCGGCACCAGGCCGTCGTCGTTGCCCGCGATCCACGGGCTCTCGGTGCCCAGGGCCCCGGGGTCGGGCAGGGTGGTCCAGCTTCCCGCCCCCCGCCGGCTCTCCAGGTAGCCGCGCTCGCGCAGCCGGTCGTAGGCCGCGGTGACGGTCGTCCTGCTCACGCCGAGCGCCTCCGCCAGGTGGCGCTCGGCCGGCATGCGGACCCTGGTCGGCAGCCGCCCGTCCAGGATGAGGCCGCGCACCGACTCGGCGAGCGCGCGGTAGAACGGCCGGGCGGCGGGGTCGACGTCCACGAGCCGGGCGAGCTGTGGCCCGCTGAGATAGCGCTCCATAAGGCCACTTTCTCTGATTGGCCCTTTAGTGACAAGCCAATCCGCCCGACCATTGGTACCACTATGAGCGAAGCATCCCTCCCCCACCTCGGGTCACTCCCCAACCGCCTGCTGCGCCTCTACACCGGTCTCGCGCTCTACGGGGCGGGCATCGGCCTTCAGGTGGAGTCCGCACTTGGCAACGACCCCTGGGACGTGTTCCACCAGGGCCTCTCGGTGCGGACCGGCTGGTCGATCGGAACGTGGATCATCCTGGTCGGCGCGCTGGTGATGGTGTTCTGGATCCCCCTGCGGCAGCGTCCCGGAATCGGCACGGTGAGCAACATCGTCCTGCTCGGCCTGTTCGCCGACCTCACCATCTGGCTGTCGCCCACTCCCGAGCCGCTCGCCGTGCGCTGGATCTACCTGCTGTCGGCCGTGGTGTTCATCGCCGTCGCCACCGGCCTCTACATCGGCGCCGGCCTCGGCCCCGGGCCCCGGGACGGCCTGATGACGGGGCTGAACCGGCTCGGCCTGTCGATCCGCGTGGCCCGCACCCTCATCGAGGTGACCGTCCTGGTGGCCGGATGGCTGCTCGGCGGCACCGTGGGCGTCGGCACGGTGGTCTTCGCCGTGGCCATCGGACCGCTCACGCAGATGTTCATGCCGCTGATGCGTCCTCGACCGGACGTGACGCGGCCGTAGCCTACTAGCGTGACCACCATGCGGATCGAGGACTACGCCATCATCGGCGACATGCAGTCGGCCGCCCTCGTCGGGCGAGACGGTTCGGTCGACTGGCTCTGCCTGCCCCGTTTCGACTCCCCCGCCTGCTTCGCCTCCCTGCTCGGCGACGAACGCAACGGCCACTGGTGGATCGGCCCGGCCGGCCCCGAGCGGCGGCTCAGCACCCGGCGTCGCTACCGGGAGAACACGCTGATCCTGGAGACCGAGTGGGACACCGAGAGCGGCACGGTGCGCGTCACCGACTTCATGCCGCCCCGGGAGGCCAACCCCGACCTGGTGCGCATCGTCGAGTGCGTGTCGGGCAGCGTCGACATGGCCACGCAGATCCGCATCCGGTTCGACTACGGGCGCATCGTGCCCTGGGTGCGGCGCAGCGACGGCCTGCTGCAGGCGGTCGGCGGGCCCGACTCCGTCTGGCTGCACTCCCCCGTGCCGCTGCAGGGCGGCGACTACGCCCACAAGGCGTCGTGGCGGATGTCGGCCGGCGACCGCCTGGCGTTCGTGTTCATCTGGCACCCCTCCCACTCACCCAGGCCCGAGCTGGTCGACCCGGTCGAGGAGCTGGAGGAGACCGAGGCCATCTGGCACGAGTGGGTGGGCAGGTCCGACCCCAAGGTGGAGGACCAGTGGCGTGACGCGGTGGTCCGCTCGCTGATCACCCTGAAGGGGCTCACCTACGCCCCCACCGGCGGCATCGTCGCGGCGGCGACCACCTCGCTGCCGGAGGACCTCGGCGGGGTGCGCAACTGGGACTACCGCTACTGCTGGCTGCGCGACGCCACGATGACGCTGGACGCGCTGATCGACGCCGGGTACATCGACGAGGCGCGCGACTGGCGCGAGTGGCTGTTGCGCGCCATCGCCGGCCGCCCCCAGGACCTGCAGATCATGTACGGCGTGGCCGGGGAGCGCCGCCTGCCCGAGATGGAGCTCCCCTGGCTGGAGGGCTACGAGGACTCCCGGCCGGTGCGCATCGGCAACGCCGCCGTCGACCAGCTCCAGCTCGACGTCTACGGCGAGGTGATGAACTGCCTGTACGTGTCGAGGGCGTCGGGGCTGTCGGCGATCTCGCGCACCTGGGCGATCCAGCGCTCGCTGATGGACTTCCTGGAGTCGCACTGGGACGAGCCCGACGAGGGGCTGTGGGAGGTGCGCGGGCCGCGCCGCCACTTCGTGCACTCCAAGGTCATGGCCTGGGTGGCGGCCGACCGCTCGGTACGCCAGGTAGAGCGGTTCGGCCAGAACGGCCCGGTCAGGCGCTGGCGGGCGCTGCGCGCCCGCATCCACGCCGAGGTGCTGGAGAAGGGCTACGACCCCGTGAGGAACACCTTCACCCAGTCCTACGGCTCTCGCGAGCTCGACTCCGCCCTGCTGCTGATCCCGCACACCGGGTTCCTGCCGGTCGACGACCCCCGGGTCCTGGGCACCATCGAGGCCGTCGAGCGCGAGCTGATGTCCGACGACTTCCTGCTGCGCTACCCGATCGCCCACACCAACTCCGTCGACGGCCTGCCCGGCGGCGAGGGGGCGTTCCTGGCGTGCAGCTTCTGGCTGGCCGAGGCCAAAGCCATGGTGGGCAGGCGGCGCGAGGCGGTGGAGCTGTTCGAGCGGCTGCTTGCGCTGCGCAACGACGTCGGCCTGCTGGCGGAGGAGTACGACCCGCGCTACGGCCGGCTGGTCGGCAACTTCCCCCAGGCCTTCAGCCACGTCCCGCTCATCCACACCGCGCACACCCTGTCACGGCCCACCGGCGCCCCCCGCTACGCCGAGCTGATCTAGCGGGGCACGTCTTAGGAGCGGGGCGGACGACCACGCGCTCGCCGGCTCTGCGCCCCGGGGCTAGCGCCCCCGGGCCAGGTCGGCGAGCAGGCGGGCGAACTCGGGCGGCGGGGCGACCACCAGGCGGCGCTGGCCGTTCTGGACGACCAGGTCGGCCTGGATGCGGGTCAGCCGGCCGTGGTTCCACCAGTAGACGTGCGGGCTGAGGCCGTCGTCGCGGGAGCGGTACTCGTGCCGGGCGAACAGCCACAGCCGCTCGATCGCGCGCATCACCGAGATGCCGCCGATCGGGTGCACGACCATCTCGTCCGGGTGCGGCAGCGCCACCATGACCCCGTCGGGCGAGGCCAGCACGTAGTCGGCGATGCGGCGCAGGTGCGCCGCCGCGCCGCCGGCCGAGCCGGTCAGCCGCCAGGCCGCGGTGCCGTCCAGGTCGAGGCGCTCGGCCGTCAGCCGCTCGTCGGCCAGCACGTTGCCGGTGGCCAGGTCGAGGGCCTCGGCCGGCGTGATCGGCCAGCAGAACGCCTCCTCCGGCCGCACCGGGCGCCCCGACACCGTGAGGATCTCCACCAGGTCGGAGCCGACGTGCCGGCCGATCACGCGGGCGGGGTCGTCGCCGAGGCTGTCGGCGAGCACCACCCGGGTGCGCAGCAGTGAGCGGACCTGGGCGAGGTCGCACACGTCGGGCAGGTCGTCGCTGCGCGCGACCGCGCGGGCCAGGTGCTCCGACACCAGCACCGGCCAGTCCTCGCGCGAACGCCGCGCCGCCTCGCGGCGCAGCCCCGAGAGCCGCACCGTGACACGGCGCGGCCCCGACAGGACCAGCGAGGCCCCGCCGGGCTCGAACACACAGTCGTACCCGAGATTGCCGGCCACCAGGCCGAGCAGCGAATCGAGATCGACATCCTCGACCCGGCGCCCGGGGACGCCCCCCCGCCGGCCCCCAAGCCGCCTGAACAAGCCCAACACAGGCTCCCAACGTGCGCTGTCTACCCCCGGACCAGGGACTACAGTGCCGTGGCGGGGTCGCGGAACAGGCAAGTCAAAGAGCACGATTCGGTATCAATGACCGCGTCGGCTCCCATCCACGCGGTGAACTGTGGGACCCCGTGGCCGATCGGCAGCCCGGCGATGATCGGCACGCCCAGCGGCGCGAGCCGGTCCATCAGCACGGGTATCGGGTCGCCGCACCTCTCCCAGGAGCCCAGCACGAAGCCGATGGCGCCGTCGAGGCAGCCCGCCTGCAACAGCTGGGTCAGCATGCGGTCGACGCGGTACGGCTCCTCGCCGACGTCCTCCAGCAGCACGATGTGCCCCTCGGAGCGCAGGCTGTACGGGGTGCCGCACAGCGAGGCGAGCAGGGACAGGTTGCCGCCGGTGAGCGGCCCTTCGGCGTACCCGGGCACGATCACGCGGTCGCCGGCCACCGCGCCGGGCTCCTCCCCCTCGAACAGCGAGGAGTACAGGTGCGACAGCGAGTCGGCGTCGGGCCCCTCGGGGTCGCCCAGCGTCTGGCACGCCGGCATGGGCCCGAAGCAGCTCGCCACGCCCAGTCGCACGGCGAACGCCTGGTGCAGGGCGGTGACGTCGCTTGAGCCGAGCAGGATCTTGGGCCGGGCGGCCGCCATGGCGGGCCAGTCGAACAGCTCCAGGATGCGGGTCGCCCCGTACCCGCCCCGGGCGCAGATCACGGCCCGGATCTCGGGGTCGCACCAGGCTTCCTGGATGTCGGCGGCGCGTCCGGCGTCGGAGCCGGCCAGGTAGCCGCGCCGGTTCAGCACCCGCGGCATGACCTCCACCCGCAGGCCGATCTGCGCGAGGACGTGGCGGCCGTGCGCCAGCCTGACCGGGTCGACCGGCCCGGACGGGGCGACGACGGCCACGCGGTCGCCCGGCCGCAGGCGTCCGGGGATCCAGAGCCGGGCGGTCATCGCCGGGCTCCGGCCCGAGCGGCGCGGCCCACGGGATGACCGGAATGCGATGATCTATCGTGGGTATAACACCGGTATTGTGGGGAAATGCCGCCTCTGGCGAGCATGCTTACGCAGGTGGCGCCCCTCGGCCCCGGCGGGCCGGGCATGGCCGGTTCGTTCACCTCGCAAAGGGTGTCAGACTGTCCTCAGTTATGCGACCCCCGCCCCATATCCTCGTGGTCAACGGCATCAAAGTCCGGCGGCCCGTGTTCGTGCTCGGCGCCCCGCACTCCGGCGTGGCCCAGCTCGCGCGTGCTCTGAAACGCTCCCCCGGCTTCCACGTCACCATGGGCAGAGCGGCGGTCGCACACGTGGTCTACGCCTTCGCGCGCCGCCCCTCGATCATGCGGCGCAAGGGCGGCGGAGCCGTCCGCGTGCTGCGCGACGCGCTCGCGGAGGCCTGGCAGATCGTCCCGGGCGCCTGCGAGGAGTGCCCGGCCTCCTGCCGCGAGGCCGGAGCGGTCACCGGCGACGGCCCGTGCGCCGCCCCCGGCGGCGTGGTGCGCTTCGCCGACGCCAACCCCGACCTCCTGTACAGCGCGCCCGTGCTGCTCCAGGCGTTCCCCGACGCCCGCCTGGTCCAGCTCATCCGCGACGGCAGGGACGTCACGGCCGACATGCTGGCCGACCGCGCCTCCATGAGCTGGTCCAGGCCCGGAATGATCAGCGAGGAGACCGAGTTCCCCAACCCCTTCCTCGGCGTGAACGCCGCCGAGCACCTGGACAAGTGGGCCGACATGGACGGGGCGGGCAAGTGCGCCCTGCGCTGGCGCAGCGCCGTGCGCCTGAGCGCCGCGCTGCGCCGCGAGATGCCGCGCGACCAGCTCCTGACCGTGCGCTACGAGGACCTGGCGTCCTCGCCGGAGGAGACGATGGGCACGATCTCCGGGTTCCTGGAGACCCGCGTCTCCACGGTGGCGCTGTACGGCGCGGCGGCCCCCAAGGTGGGCGCGTGGCGCACCCGGCTCAGGCCTGAGGAGGCGGCGCTGGTGGAGCGGATCGCCAAGGAGGAGCTCGCCCGCCTCGGCTACTCCCCTGCCCCCCGCGGCGGCGCGCGTCCCTGACCGCGGGACATCCCGCCTCACCTCACGCCTCTCGCACGAGGGCGACCGCGACCCGGCCGTGCGACGCCCCGCGGGTGGCCGGCGGCGCGGCGTTCTACCGCTGGTGCTCGAACTGCGTGCGGTAGAGCTCGGCGTAGGCGCCGCCCGCGGCGAGCAGCTTCTCGTGGCCGCCGCGTTCGACCACGCGGCCGTCGTGGACGACCAGGATGGTGTCCGCCTCGCGGATCGTGGAGAGCCGGTGGGCGATCACCAGTGACGTCCTGCCCGCCAGCGCGGTCTTCAGCGCCTGCTGGACGGCGGCCTCGGACTCCGAGTCCAGGTGCGCGGTGGCCTCGTCCAGCACGACCACACTCGGCGCCTTCAGCAGCAGGCGGGCCAGGGCGATGCGCTGCTTCTCCCCGCCCGACAGCCGGTAGCCGCGGTCGCCCACGACCGTGTCGAGCCCCTCGGGCAGCGACTCGATCAGCTCGCCGATCTGGGCCGCGCGCAGCGCCTCCCAGATGTCGTCGTCGCTCGCCCCCGGCCGGGCGTACCGCAGGTTGGCCCCGATCGTGTCGTGGTACAGGTGGGCGTCCTGCATGACGACCCCGACGGTGTCGCGCAGCGACGCCAGGGTGGCCTCGCGCACGTCGAGTCCGTTGATGCGCACCGCGCCCTCGGTGACGTCGTACAGCCGGGAGACCAGCGAGGTGATCGTGGTCTTGCCCGCGCCGGAGTGGCCCACCAGGGCGATCAGCTCCCCTGGCGCGGCGGTGAAGCTCACGCCCTTCAGCACCTCCTGCCCGGGGCCGGTGTCGGGTCTGGCCACCGACTCCAGCGAGGCCAGCGACACCTCCTCGGCGCCCGGGTAGCGGAAGCGGACGTCGTCGAACTCGATGGTGACCGGCCCGCCGGGCAGCGGCCTGGCGTCGGGGCTCTCGGAGACCATCGGCGGCAGGTCGAGCACCTCGAAGACCCGGTCGAAGCTGACCAGCGCGGTCATCACGTCCACGTGGACGTTGGACAGGCTCGTCAGCGGGCCGTACAGGCGCATCAGCATCGCCGCGAGCGCCACCAGGGTGCCGACCTCGAAGGTGCCCTCGACCACCAGCGCCCCGCCCACGCCGTACACCAGCGCGGTCGCCAGCGCGGCGACCAGGCCGAGCGCGACCCGGAACACGGTGGCGTACATGCCGACGGTGATGCCGAGGTCGCGCACCTTGCCCGCGCGCTGGGCGAAGTGGGACGCCTCGTCCTCCGGCCGGCCGTACAGCTTGGCGACCATCGCCCCGGCGACGTTGAAGCGCTCGGTCATGACCGAGCTCATCTCGGCGTCCAGCACCATCTGGTCGCGGGTCAGCCCGGACATGCGGCGCCCGACCCAGCGTGCGGGGAAGACGAAGATCGGCAGCAGGACCAGGGCGACCAGCGTGACCTGCCAGGACAGGATCAGCATGGCGCCGAGCACCATCACCAGGCTGACCACGTTGGACACCACGGTCGACAGCGTGCTGGTCAGCGCGCGCTGGGCGCCGATCACGTCGCTGTTGAGGCGGGAGACCAGCGCGCCGGTCTGGGCCCGCATGAAGAACGCCACCGGCATGCGCTGCACGTGGTCGAAGACCTCGGTGCGCAGGTCGTAGATCAGGCCTTCGCCGACGCGTGAGGAGAACCAGCGCTGGAGCAGGCTCAGGCCGGCGTCGGCGACCGCCAGGCCGGCGATCACCCCGGCCAGCATGACCACCACGTCGGTGCGGCGGGGCATGATGCCCTCGTCGATGATCGCCTTGAGCAGCAGCGGGTTGGCGATCACGATCATCGCGTCGAGCACCACCAGGGCCAGGAACGCCGCGATGTACTTGCGGTAGGGCCCGGCGTACCTGGCGATGCGCGGCACCGTGCCCGGCGTGAGCCGCTCCTTGGTGATCGAGCTGTCCCGCCTCAGGGACCGCATCACCTGGGGCCCGTATCCCCCGCCCAACATCGACATCGTCGCCCCTCGCCCATTCCTCCGCCGCGCCCGGACCAGAGTGATCGGCCTCCGGCTCTCCCTCCGCCGCAGCGCGAACGGCGGCCCGCGGATTCCCGGGTCAGCTCAGGGCGAACGATCACTGCGCGACGGCTGCGGATGATTCCCCCATCGCGGCCTTCCCCCGGGCGAACCCGGCGGGGTCCCCGGCCCTTCCCGCCCGCCGTACCCGTGCCGGTCAGGCCGTGCCCGGCCGCTCCCCTCGGCCGAACAGCGCGCGGATGCGCTTCGCCTGCTCGACCCCCTCGGCCGCGGCCTGCTCCTCCAGCGTCCGATCGGCCGCGCCCATCAGGAGGCGCTTGGTCGCCGTGGCCGCGTCCCTGTCGGTGGACAGCAGGGCGGTGGCCAGCTCGCGCACGGCCGCGCCGAGCCCGTCGCGCGGCACCACGCGTTCGGCCAGCCCGAGGCGCAGCGCCTCCTCGGCCGCCACCACGCGGGCCGTCAGGCAGATCTCCACGGCCCTCGCCGTCCCGACCAGTTCGACCAGCGGCTTCGTGCCGGTGAGGTCGGGCACCAGCCCGAGTGCGGGCTCCTTCATGCACAGCTTGGCGTCGTCCGCGAGGATGCGCAGATCGCAGGACAGGGCTAGTTGGAATCCGGCCCCGATCGCATGTCCCTGAACCGCCGCGATCGACACGATGTCAGGCCGGCGCAGCCACAGGAAGCCCTGCTGGGCCTCCTTGACGCGCGCCTCCAGCCCTCCGTCGCCGAACGCGGCCGCGGACGCGAACGAGCCCTGCCCCGGCACTCCCTGCGGGGTGAACATCCGCAGGTCGATCCCCGCTGAGAAGGACGGCCCCTCGCCTTGGACCACGACGACACGCACCTCGGGCGGCAGGGTTCTGCCGATCCGTGCCAGAACCGACCAGGTGGCGAACGTCTGCGCGTTCCGCTTCTCCGGCCGGTCGAGTGTGATCGTCGCGATCTCGCCGTCCACCTCGAAGCGCAGACCGACCTCCGTGAGCTCATCACCGCCGGGCGGGGTCTCCGCCCCGCCGCGCGCTCCGGCCACGCCTTCCGGCGCACCGTCGTCGCCCGGCCCGGCACCATGTGCCACCGAGGTCGTCGCCGAACTCCCCCCCAGCGTCGCTTCCGGCATCGCCCGCTCCATCCGTGTATGTCGCCACGTTCTCTCGCCCGCACCTGGACGAGGTACCCGAATCGGATTCTACCGAGGCCGGGTGGAACGGGGCCGGACACACGGGGGACGAGCGGCTGCGGTCGCGCGTTTCCGAGGCGGTTTCTAGCGCTTCGACTTACCTCGGGTGGCCCCGCCGCGCCCCCGCAGAGTCACGCCGGACTCGCTGAGAATGCGGTGGATGAACCCGTATGACCTGCCGGTGGAAGCCGCCAGGGCGCGGATGCTCTCGCCCGCGGCATAGCGCTTCTTAAGGTCGGCGGCCAGTTTTTCACGGTCGGCCCCGGTTACCCGGGTGCCCTTCTTCAGAGTCTCGGCCACGAGTACCTCCTGTAGTGCCAGACTTCCGCAGCGTTACTCACGCCATGATCAGTCATTTCGGCCGGATCGGCTACCTACTCCATGGGAAAAGATCCGTACCCGCTCAAATTACGATCAGGCAAGTGCCACAAGATCGGAAAATTCCTCACTCCACGCGTCTTCGACTCCGTCCGGCAGCAAGATCACCCTATCCGGTCGTAGGGCATGCACAGCCCCCTCATCGTGCGTAACTAGGACAATTGCTCCAGAATACGACGACAATGCGGACAGGACCTGATCGCGGCTCACCGGGTCGAGGTTGTTCGTGGGCTCGTCCAGCAGCAGGACGTTGGCGCTCGACAACACCAGCGTGGCCAGGGCCAGGCGCGTCTTCTCGCCTCCCGACAGCACCGAGGCCGGCTTGTCGGCGTCGTCCCCGGAGAACAGGAACGACCCCAGGACCTTGCGCAGCACGACGTCGGCGACGTCGGACCCGGCCGAGCGCATGTTCTCCAGCACGCTGCGTTCGGGATCGAGGGTCTCGTGCTCCTGGGCGTAGTAGCCGAGCTTGAGGCCGTGACCGGGGCGGACCTCGCCGGTGTCGGGCTTCTCCAGGCCACCCAGCATGCGCAGCAGCGTGGTCTTCCCGGCGCCGTTGAGCCCGAGGACGACCACGCGGCTCCCCCGGTCGACGGCGGCGTCGACGTCGGTGAAGACCTCCAGCGACCCGTAGGACTTCGACAGGCCGGTCGCCGACAGCGGCGTGCGCCCGCACGGCGCGGGGTCGGGGAAGCGCAGCTTGGCGACCTTGTCGCTGCGGCGCTCCTCCTCGACGCCCGCCAGCAGGCGCCGGGCCCGGCGCTCCATGTCCTGCGCGGCCTTGGCCTTGGTGGCCTTGGCGCGCATGCGGTCGGCCTGCGACATCAGCTGGGAGGCCTGGCGTTCGGCGTTGGCCCGCTCGCGCTTTCTGCGGCGCTCGTCGGTCTCCCGCTGGCCCAGATAGGTGGTCCAGCCGACGTTGTAGGTGTCGACGACGCAGCGGTTGGCGTCCAGGTGCAGCACCCTGTTGACCGTCGCTTCAAGTAGACCCACATCGTGGCTGATAATGATCAAGCCGCCCTGGTGAGATCGTAAAAAATCACGAAGCCACCCGATTGAGTCTGCATCGAGGTGGTTTGTCGGCTCGTCAAGCAGGAGAGTCTCCGCTCCGCTGAAAAGAATGCGGGCGAGTTCCACCCGGCGGCGCTGCCCTCCGGACAGTGTCTCCAGGGGCTGGCCGAGCACCCGGTCGGGCAGCCCGAGGCTGGAGGCGATGGAGGCGGCCTCGGACTCGGCCGCGTACCCGCCGAGGACGTGCAGCCGGTCCTCCAGGCGACCGTACGCGCGCACGGCGCGGTCGCGGACGCGGTCGTCGGCGGAGGCCATGCCGCCCTCGGCCTCGCGCAGTTCGCGCAGCACCTCGTCGAGGCCGCGGGCCGACAGGATGCGGTCGCGGGCGAGCACCTGGAGGTCGCCGGTGCGGGGATCCTGCGGCAGGTAGCCGACGCTGCCGGTGGTGCTCACCGTGCCGGCGGCGGGCAGCCCCTCACCGGCCAGCACCTTGCACAGCGTGGTCTTGCCCGCGCCGTTGCGGCCCACCAGGCCGATGCGGTCGCCCGGGTTCACCCGGAAAGACGCCCCCTCGATGAGCAGGCGGGAACCGGCGCGCAGTTCGATGTCGGACGCGATGATCATGATGAGGGAAACACTCCCAGAGCGGGGAACGAGGAAGAGGACGTGCGGGCGGGCAGAACCGCATCACCGGGCGGCCCGGCCCGCTTTCAGTGGTGCGCCGATCAATCGGGAGTGCGCATCCCCCTAGTGTACGGCCGCCCCCACCCGCCAACTCATGAATAACCCCCCACCCCGCACCCCCGAAACCCGCCACCCCGCGGCGACTCACGAGGCGTCCACGCGGACCGGGCGAAAGCGCCTGTGGGAGCGCGGCGCGGGTGGTCAGGGGGTGGGGGTGTCCAGGAGGCGGACGCGGACGGCGCGGAACCGACTTGGGGTGTCCTGCAGGATCGACAGCCTGGGGTCGGGGACGTCGAGGAAGGGGGCGCACTCCAGGGCGAAGACGGGGGCGAGCCGGCGGTCTTCGCGCAGCGCTTCCATGGCCCGGCGGTCGCCGCCCAGCACCACCGCGTCCAGGGCCTTCAGCTGGGGGACGAGCACCCGCACGGCGACGTCGGCCGCGGCGCGCACGGCCTCGTTCGCCTGCTTCTCCCTGCGCCGGGCGAAGCGATGCTGGGACCAGCCGCCCGCCGCGCTGCGCCCGTGCACCAGCCGGGAGCCGACCTTGGACGCCACCAGCCGATCCCCCTCGAACACCCCCGCCGCGTGCCCGCCCAGGCGGACCAGCAGCACCCCGACCCGCCGCTCCGCGACCGCGTGCGCCACCAGCGCTGACAGGAGCTCCGCCTCACCGCCCGGATCCCCGCCGCCGGACGAGAGCTCGCCGCCGCGCGCGTTCTCGCGGACGGACGGAAGCTGGCCGCCGGACGAAGGCTCGCCGCCGGACTCGCTCTCGCGGACGGACGGAGGCTCGCCGCCGGGAGTGACGCCGCCGGGCGGGGTTCCGACGGCGGATGGGGGGACGCGCAGGGGCGGGAAGGGCACGTGACACTCGGCGACGGCCCCGTCCTCCGCTTCGAGCCGCACGAAGTCGTCGCGCAGGGCGGCCCGCGCGGGCCCGTGCCGCTCGGTGAAACCGCGCAGCCATCCTTCGAGGCGGCCGGGGGCGACCGACACCCACCGTCCCCCGCCCGCCGCCGGTCGTGACGCCATGCCCCGGCACAGTACCGGACCGCCCGCCCGCGCCCGGCGGAGCCCACCCGGGACGGATCGCGGGCGGTGATCGCCCCTGGTTGATCAATCACTCACGGTGAGGCCGTGCCGGTCGGCCGGTGAAGACAGCGTCTCCCGCAACAGTCGGAGAAATGTCGGTGAATTCACCCTCTGTCGGTATCAAATGGCCACAAAACCCCTGGACAATCCCGTATGTGACGGTCCCCGCACACCTCCCGGCCGCCTCGCCCGTGGTGCCCGCCACGATCTCCCACCGCCCTCTCCATTCCCGGGACCTTCCGTGCCCTCCTCCCCGTTCCCGCCGCCCCGGCACTCCTCCTTCCCGCCCGGCCCTCCCCAGGACGAGGACGTCCACGGGAGCTTCCTGCCGATCGTCGACCTCGACTCCGGCGGCGTGATCGCGGTAGAGGCGACCACCGGGACACCGGGCGGCGGCCCGCCGGGCGGGCTGGGCACCACCGTCGCCGCCGCCCACGCCGCCGCGCGCGAGCAGGCCAGGCTCCCGCTCGTGCTGACCGTGCCCACCGGCGCGGTGATCGGCGGGTCCGGCGCCATGGCGCCGCTGCACGAGGCGATGCGCGCGACCGGCCGGCGTCCGCGCGAGGTCATCCTGGTGATCTCCGGTGACTTCGACGCGCGGGACCGGCGGGCCCTGCTGGTCGGGATGGACGGGCTGCGCACCATCGGCTACCTGGTGGCCGTCGGGGGAATAGGCACGGCGCACCTGCCGCTCGACCTGATCGCCGACGCCTCGCCGTACGCCGCCGTGCTCTCCGCCGAGCTGGTGGAGCGGATCGCGCGCGATGTCCGGCGCGGCGCCGTCGGGGAGGCCGTCGCGCACCTGGCCAAGGGCCTGGGGATCCACGTGCTGGCCCCCGGCGTGCGGGACGAGGCCCAGCTCGCGGCGCTGCGCCGCTGGGGCATCAGGCTCGCTCAGGGCCCGCTGCTGGCACCGCCTGACTGGCGTCCCTCGCACGGCCGGGTACACGTCCCCCTCCCGGTGCCCGCCGCGGAGCCGGCGAGCGGCGTGGTCGACCTGGGGCCGCGGGTGCTGGAGTTCCTGCTTCCGGCGGTGACCCTCGGCACGGACGCCACCGCGCAGGACGTGGTGGACGCGCTCGGCGGCGAGCCGTCGATCACCAGCGTCATCCTGGTGGACGAGTACCAGCGCCCCGTCGGCAGCGTGGACCGCGGCCGCTTCCTGCTGTCCATCTCCGGCCCGTACGGCCACGCCCTGCACGCCAGGCGGCCGGCCCGCCGCCTGGCCGACCCGCCGCGCATCGTCCCGAAGACCACCCCCGCGATCGCCGCCATGCGGGTGGCCGGCAAGGACGGGATCCGCGTGTACGACGACCTGGTGGTGGTCGACGAGGTGGGCCGCTGCATGGGAGTCCTCCACGTCAGCGACCTGATCCGCCACGTCGCCGCCACCCCGCCCCCTCGCTGACCCCTCCCCACGCCCCCTCCGCCGTTGCTCGCACGGCGGCGGGTGGGAGGGAGGCGGAGGGGCGCCTTGGGAAGGCCGCGCCGTAGGCACCATTTGCCCGTGGGCGACATCAGCCCGTGGGCGCCATTTGGCCGTGGGCGACATCAGCCCGTGGGCGCCATTTGGCCGTGGGCGACATCAGCCCGTGGGCACCAGTCGGGGGGCGGGCGGGTCTGGTTCATGGGCGTGGTGTGGGGCGCGCGGGGGGGCTGAGGTGGGACTTGTACGATGAAAGCGGTGTGCCGGGAAGTCTGGTCGGCTCTGGTTCGTCGACCCCGAAAGGGCTTTCATGAGTGAAGTTCGCCGGTACACCCCGAGGCTGTTCGAGCGAGGGGCGTGGGGCGAGGCCCGGCGGGTCGCCGGCGTCCTGCGCAGGGAGACCATCGGCGGGGGGCTGCTGCTGGGCGGCGCGTCGATCGCCGTGGTCTGGGCGAACTCGCCGTGGGCGGGGGCTTATGAGGCGCTGCGCGGCTTCCGCGTCGGGCCGGCCTCCCTGCACCTGGACCTCACGCTGGCCACCTGGGCGGCCGACGGGCTGCTGGCCGTGTTCTTCTTCGTCGCCGGGCTGGAGCTGAAGCGCGAGTTCGTGGCCGGCGACCTGCGCGACCCGTGGCGGGCCGCGGTGCCGGTCGCGGCGGCCTTCGGCGGCATGCTCGTTCCCGCGGCCCTGTATCTGCTGATCGCGGCGGGCAGCGGGGACGGCGCCGCGGCGGGCTGGGCGATCCCGGCCGCCACCGACATCGCGTTCGCGCTGGCGGTGCTGGCGGTCATCGGCCGTCACCTGCCCTCGGCGCTGCGCACCTTCCTGCTCGCCCTGGCCGTGGTGGACGACCTGATCGCGATCGTGATCATCGCCCTCTTCTACACCGAGCAGCTCTCCCCGCTCCCGCTGCTGGTGGCGCTGGCGCCGCTGGGGGCCTTCGCCGCGCTGGTGCGCCGGGGGGTGCGGTCGTGGTGGCTCCTGCTGCCCCTGGCCGCCGTCACCTGGGCGCTGGTCCACGCCTCCGGCGTGCACGCCACCGTGGCCGGGGTGCTGCTGGCCCTGACCGTCCCCGCCATCGGCGGCCTCGTCCGGGGCGACGGCGGCGCGTCCCGGGACGGCGGGCCGGCGCCGGTGCCGCCGAAGCCGAGGCGCGGCGTCTCGGACCTCCTGCCGGTCGGCGGATCGACGGCGTCCATGGCCGCCTCGGTCGCGGACCGCCCCGGCGAGGAGGAGGGCGGGCTCGCGGAGCACTTCGAGCACCGGTTCAGGCCCCTGTCGGCCGGTGTCGCCGTGCCGGTGTTCGCGCTCCTTTCGGCGGGGGTGGTGATCGGCGGGCTGGAGGGGCTGGCGGGCGTGTTCACCGAACCGGTGGCGCTGGGCGTCGTCGTGGGGCTCGTCGTCGGCAAGCCCGTGGGCGTCCTGGCCGCGACCTGGCTGGTGGCCCGGTTCACCCGGGCCGGACTGGACGAGGGGCTGCGCTGGCTGGACGTGGCCGGGCTGTCGGTGCTGGCCGGAATGGGCTTCACCGTGTCGCTGCTCATCGGGGAGCTCAGCTTCGGCGCCGGGGACCCGCGCGCGGCCGGCGTCAAGATGGCGGTCGTCACCGGCTCGTTGATCGCGGCCCTGCTCGCCGCCGTGATCCTCGCCCTGCGGAACCGCGTCTACCGCCGCGTCGCCGAGGCCGAGGCCGCCGACTCGGACGGTGACGGCGTCCCCGACGTCTACCAGAGCCCGGACGGAGACCGGCCTCACGACCACCGGTGACCGCCGCGCGTCCACCGGACCGTCGGCCGACCGGCGCGGCGGCCGACCGGCGCGGCGGCCGACCGGCGCGGCGGCCGACCGGCGCGGCGGGCCGGGGCCTTTACAAAGTAGATCCGGTACAGCCGGAACTCCCCCGCGTCAGGCCACCCCGCCGCACCCGCCGGCGAATCGGTGGGCCGAAGGTCAGAGACGGCAGGCGAAGATGGCGGTGGCCAGCACGGCCTTGGCGCCGATCTCGCCCAGCTGGTCCATGACCTGCTGGTGGCCCTTGCGGGCGACCATGGCCCGGACGGCGACCCAGCCCTCGCGGTGCAGCGGCGAGATCGTGGGGCCCTCCATGCCGGGGGTGATCGCGATGGCCTCGTCGATGCGCTCGGCGCGGATGTCGTACTCGATCATCACGTAGTCGCGGGCCACCAGGACGCCCTGCAGGCGGCGGACGAGCTGGCGGACCCCGCTGGTCTCCTCGGCGCCCGCGCGCTTGATCAGAGCCGCCTGGGAGTGGGCGATCGGATCGCCGAAGACCTCCAGGCCGACGTTGCGCAGGGTGGTGCCGGTCTCCACGACGTCGGCGACGGCGTCGGCGACGCCCAGGCGGATCGCGGTCTCCACCGCGCCGTCGAGCTTGATCACGCGGGCCTCGACGCCGGTCTCGGCCAGGTGCTTGCCGAGCAGGCCGGTGTAGGAGGTGGCGATGCGCATGCCCTGCAGGTCGGCGACCGAGGAGAACGCCCCGGGCCTGGCGGCGAAGCGGAACGTGGAGACGCCGAAGCCGAGCGGCATGAGCTCCTCGGCCGGGGCCCCGGAGTCGAAGAGCATGTCGAGGCCGGTGATGCCGACGTCGAGCGTGCCCTCGCCGACGTAGACGGCGATGTCGCGCGGGCGCAGGAAGAACAGCTCACAGGAGTTGTCGGGGTCGACGACCACGAGCTCCTTGGAGTCCTTGCGCGAGCGGTAGCCCGCCTCTTTCAGGATGGTCTGGGCCGCCTCGGTGAGGGCGCCCTTGTTGGGTACGGCGAGCTTGAGCATGGCGTGGTGGATCCTCCGGATCGGAGAGGCTGCGGGCGAGGCGAGGTCGGCGAAGGCCGGATGACCGGCCTAAAGATGCTTGTAGACCTCGTCGAGCCCGATGCCGCGGGCGATCATGAGAACCTGCACGTGGTAGAGAAGCTGCGAGATCTCCTCGGCCGCGCGGTCGGTGGACTCGTGCTCGGCCGCCATCCAGCTCTCGGCGGCCTCCTCCACGACCTTCTTGCCGATGGCGTGGACCCCGGCGTCCAGGGCGGCGACCGTGCCGGAGCCGGCGGGGCGGGTGCGCGCCTTCTCGGACAGCTCGGAGAACAGCTCTTCGAAGGTCTTCATGGTCTCTCTCACGTCGGTGTGCCTGCCCCCAAGACTAGTCGTCCCGGGACGGAGCACGTGCTAGGCGCACAGAGCGTGACCACACGGGCCAGGGGCGCGGTGCGCCCGTGAGACGGGACCGGCGTCCGCGCGGCCCGCCGATCAGCGGGCCGCGCGGACGCCGATGATGCCCCGTCCGCCGGGTTCGCCGGTCCGCCCGTGGAGTCGGCGTCACCACGGGCGGGCCGGACGTGAGGGTGCCCTGGGCGGACGGGGCCCGGAGGCGGGGCCGGTCGGCGTCGCGACCCCGCCGTCCGTTCTCAGCCGCGGCTCACCGCGGGGCGGCGGCTACGGAAGCACCCACTTCTGGTTGGCTCCGCCGTAGCACTCCCACAGGTGCACGGCGGTGCCGTCGGCGGAGCTGTTGGTGGACACGTCCAGGCACTTGCCGGACTGCGGGTTGACCACCGACCCGTCGGCCTGGGCGACCCAGTTCTGGGCTCCGGTGCCGTTGCAGGTCCACAGCTGGATCCGGGTGCCGTTGGCCGTGCCGCCGTTGGAGACGTCCAGGCACTTGCCGAGCGCCCGGAGCGTCTGGCCGGTCACCGTCCATCGCTGCGCCGGGTTGCCGGCGCACGTCCAGATCTGCACCCGCGTGCCGTCGGCCGTGCCGGCGTTGGAGACGTCCAGGCACTTGCCGGCCAGCCCGGTGATCGGCCCGGTGCCTCCGGTGGCCGGCGGGCCCCCGAGCTCCTTGATCCGGATGTTGCGGAAGGCCACGTCGTCGCCGTCACCGTGGTTCTGGATGCCGATGTGACCCTGCCGCAGGCTGCGCGCCGGGTCGGTGTTCGTGAAGTCGTTGATCTTCGTGCCGTTCAGCAGGAGCTGGACCCGCTCGCCCTCCACCAGCAGCTCGTAGGTGTTCCACTCCCCCGGCGGGTTCAGCGCGGCGTCACGGGCGGCCAGGTCGGCCGACCTGTAGCCGTAGATCGCGCCGGTGGTGCGGTCGGCGGCGTCGGTGGCGTCGATCTGGATCTCGTATCCCTGGTTCACCGCCGACCACGGGTCGGCGCTCGGCGGGAAGCCGATGAAGACGCCGGAGTTGTCGTCGCCGGCCATCCTCCAGTCGAGCTTCAGCGAGTAGGAGCCGTACTCCTTGGCGTCGTACCAGTACAGGCCGAGACCGCCGAAGGAGGTCAGCGTGCCGTCGGCGTTGGTGAAGCCGCCGGGCCCCGCCTGCGACCAGCCGGTCGCCGAGCCGTTGTAGAGGGTGGTGTACCCGGTCTCGGCGCGGCAGTCGGCCTTGGTCTTGCCGGCCGCGTACCGGATGCCGCCCAGCAGGTGGGCGCGGAAGGGCGCCTCGGCGTAGGAGGAGGCCGTGTGGCCGCCGCCGGTGTAGAAGGAGCGCCCGGACCCCTGGGTCTTGCACCAGGCGATCGGGTGGTCGCCGCCCATCGAGCCGCCGGAGTAGGACGACTCGTCGAGCGTGGCCAGCACGCGGGCGCTGGAGCGCGGGTTGGTGCGGTAGTCGTACCACTCGTCGGTGCGCGGCCAGGCGGGGGCCAGGTGCGCGGACGCGGCGTGCGCCCGGTTCTCGACCCGCACGGTGGCCTGCTGGACGGCGGGGTGGGAGGCGAAGTACGCGCCGACGAGCCGGCCGTAGTAGGGCCAGTCGTACTCGGTGTCGGCGGCGGCGTGCACGCCCACGAAGCCCTTGCCCGAGTCGACGTAGGACTCGAACGCGGTCTGCTGCGCGGCGTTCAGCACGTCGCCGGTGGTGCTGAGGAACACCACCGCGCCGTACTGGGCGAGGTTGGCGGTGGTGAACGCCGCGGCGTCCTCGGTGGCGTCGACGGTGAAGCTGTTGGCCGCCCCCAGCTCACGGATGGCCTGCAGACCCGCGGGGATCGAGTCGTGCCGGAACCCGGCGGTCTTGGAGAAGACCAGCACCTTGTAGGGGGTGTCGGCGGCGGCCGCCTGGACCAGGCCGGCGCCGGCGGCCGGGCCCGTGCTCGTGCCGGAGACCGCGTGTGCCGTGCTCGTGCCGGCGACGATCGCGACGCCTGCCGCGGCCAGGGCCAGGGCCCGGCGCAGAAGGTTCTGCACCTCGCACTTCCTTCCTTGGGATGAAGCTCGGGGAGCGCCTTGCGGGTGCGGGCTCCCACCGGGGCGCGGTGGGAGCCCGCCGGTCAGGAGAGGGTCCAGTTCTGGCTGGCGACGCCGACGCAGTCCCACAGGTGCGCGGCGGTGCCGTCGGCGGAGCTGCCGCCGACGACGTCCAGGCAGCGGCCGGAGGCGGGGTTGCGCAGCGTCCCGCCGGTCGCCGTCCAGTTCTGGGCACCGGTCCCGTTGCAGGTGTAGAGCTGCACCTTGGTGCCGTTGGCCGTGCCCGCGCCCGCGACGTCCAGGCACTTGCCGAGCGCCCTGAGCGTCTGGCCGGTCACCGACCACCGCTGCGAGGCGGTGCCGTTGCAGGTGTAGAGCTGCACCTTGGTGCCGTCGGCGGTGGCGCCGCCGGCCACGTCCAGGCACTTGCCCGCCAGGCCGGTGATCTGCCCGCCGGGAGTGGCCGCGCCGGACGCCAGCGTGAAGCTGTCCACGTCGAACAGCGCGCCCGCGGCGCCCTTGGCCACCAGGTACAGCGTGGTGGCGCCGGCCGGGCCGCCCGACAGCGGCGCGGTGACGTTCTGGAAGGTCTCCCAGCCGCCGGTCACCGGCACCGTCGCCGTGCCGAGCAGGGTTCCGGTGGCGGACCCGGCCCGGACCTCCAGCCTGCCGCCGACGCCGCCCGAGGAGACGCGCGCGGTGATCGAGGTCACCGCGCCGAGCGCGTAGGGCTGGAAGGCGATCCAGTCGTTGTTCTCGATGTTGCCGACCGTCCTGCCGCCCTCGGCCGCGGTCTTGGTGATCGGGTCCACGCCCGAGGAGGTGCCGTAGTGCTCGGCCTGCCGGTGCCGGGGCTGCAGCGTGGCCTGGATCCTGCCGGTGATGCCTCCGGCGTCGGTGTACTCGGCGTCCAGGACGCCGAAGGTGTTCGCCTCGGTGGAGTGCTCACCGTCGACGGAGGTGGGGATCGTGCCGGTGCAGCCGTTGCGCGAGGTGATCGCGTGCCCGTGGCTGTCGTGGCCGAGCAGGTAGGTCACCTTGACCCGGGAGCAGTCGATCGTCCCGTCCTCGGGGTCGGCGACGGTGACCGTGTACGCGACGGTGTCGCCGAAGGTGAACAACTGCCCGTTGACGGGCGTGGTGATCGTCACCCGGGGGGCGGTGTTGCCGACCGTCACGGTGACGTTCGCCGTCCCGGTCGCGCCCGCGGGGTCGGTCACGGTGAGCGTGGCGGAGTAGGTGCCGTTGGCGGTGTAGGTGTGGGAGGGGTTGGCCGCCGTGGAGGTGCCGCCGTCGCCGAACGCCCACGAGTAGCGCAGCGCGCCGCCCTCGGGGTCGGAGGAGCCCGCCGAGGAGAACGCCACGGTGAGCGGCGCCTGGCCGGAGGTGGGGTCGGCCGCGGCCCTGGCCGTCGGCGCCCGGTTGCCGCCCCCGATGTGCTCGATGCGGTACAGCGCGGAGTTGGCGTCGCCGCCGAAGTACCCGGTGCCGTAGTCGAGGACGTACAGCGCGCCGTCCGGGCCGAACGCGGAGTCCATGACCTGCTTGCCGGTGAAGGGGAAGCCGTCGATGGCGCCGCGCGAGCCGTCGGCGTTCACCGTGACCGTCTTGATCCAGCCGCGGCCGAACTCGGCGGCGAAGAAGTCGCCGTTCAGGCTCTGGGGGAACTTGACGGCCGAGTTCAGCGCGGCGTCGTAGCGGTAGACGGGGCCGGCCATCGGGGACTCCGAGCCCCCGCCGAACTCCGCCGGGGAGCCCTGGTCGCCGCCGTACCTGATCCAGGCGGGCTTGGCGGCCGGGAGGCGCGCCGCGCCGGTGTTGCGGAAGGAGTTGTTGGCCGGCCCGCCCGCGCAGTCGTACTTGGGGCCGGAGGCGCCGGTGGCGAAGTCGTACTCGGTGTAGGTCTCGGCGGCGGTGTTGCTCCCGGTGCAGTACGGCCAGCCGTAGAAGCCGGGGCCGGTGATCCGGTTGAACTCCACCTGGCCCGAGGGCCCCCGGGCGGCGGTGGAGGTGCCGGAGTCGGGGCCGTAGTCGCCGACGTACACGACGCCGGTGGCCTTGTCGACGCTCATCCGGAAGGGGTTGCGGAAGCCCATGGCGTAGATCTCGGGCCGGGTGTTCGCCGTGCCGGCCGGGAACATGTTGCCCGCCGGGATCGTGTAGCCGCCGGCGGCGGTCACCTTGATCCGCAGCACCTTGCCGCGCAGGTCGTTGGTGTTGGCGGAGCTGCGCTGGGCGTCGAAGACGGGGTTGCGGTCGGCGCGCTCGTCGATCGGGCTGTAGCCGTCGGAGGCGAACGGGTTGGTGTCGTCGCCCGTGCTCAGGTACAGGTTCCCGGCGGCGTCGAAGTCGATGTCCCCGCCGACGTGGCAGCACATGCCGCGGTCGGCCGGGACGTCCAGCACCTTGACCTCGCTGCCGGCCTGGATCTGCCAGCCGCTGGTGAGGGTGAACCGGGAGAGCCGGTTGACCCCCTGCCACGCCGACCAGTTCGTCCCGCTCGCCGGGGCGTCGCCGGCCGGGGTGGTCAGCGGGGGCGCGTAGTAGAGGTAGATGTACCGGTTGGCGGCGAACCCGGGGTCGGCCGCGACGCCCTGGAGCCCCTCCTCGTCGTGGCTGTACACCGGGATCGTCCCCACCACCGAGGTGGTGCCGGCCGCGTCGGTGCGCCGCAGGGTGCCGTTGCGCGAGGTGTGGAGCACCGAGCGGTCGGGGAGCACGGTGAGCGACATGGGCTCGCCCATCTCGCCCACGCCCTTCGCCAGGGTGACCTGCTGGTAGTCCGCCGGGTTCACGGGCGCGGCCTGTGCCGCGACCGGGCCCTGCGCCGCGGCGAACACCGCGCCGAAGGCCATGAGGACGATGGCCAGTGCCGCCCTCGGCGTTCGTCTTGTCCTGTACTGCACGCGGGGAAGCCGCCTCTCCGTCTTGGGGGGTGATGCCGCCGGCACCGCTGGTGCCCGTGGCATGGCTGCCGGCCCGGGAAGGGCCGGAGGGGGGGACGCGTGATCGCCTCGGCGCGGCCGGCGCCGCCCGAGGTCGGGGAAGGTCGGCATGGTGGAGGACGGGCGGGCACCCGGGGACGGCACGGCGGCGCCCGACGCGCGGGCACCGGGGCGGGGCCGCCCGCGGCATGTCACCGCGCGGGGACGGCCGCCGACGCGGCCGCTCGGGGCGGTGGACCGGTGGAAGAAGCGAGGGGACCGCTCAGGACGGCCGTCCGCTCGGGGCGTGGGCCGCTCGGCGCGGTGATCGGCTCAGAGCCGTGAGGTGCTCACGGGGGTGCGTGAGCGGGAGTCGCCGAACCTGCGTGATGGTGCCGTATCGGGGATGACATGATCGTTCTCCTTCCCTGGCCGTCCGGCCAGGCAAGGCGCGCGCCGCCGCGCCATCGGGCCCCGGTGCCGTCGCGACACCGGTGCCCGCACCGTCTGCTCGTCCTCCCCTGTCGTCCTGGGGAGGTGCTCGCCCGGGGCGGGACCGCACGGTCCACCGGGCGCGACGGCCGGTGCCGCACCGGCCGGTGATCGTCGCCCGACGGAGCCATCAGGCCCGCCTTTCGTACAATTTGTTTCGCAAGGGTTACGGTGTGCGCACGCAGGGACCGCTATTGCCGTGACTGTAAGGGCTTTCGCCCGCTTCGTCCACCCTTTGCCCGGCTATTTCATGACTTTTGTTAAAACGAGCAGAAGTCGGCTAGTCGGCTCGGCATGCGCCCCCGCCCAGCCGCCGGAAAAGGAGGATCCGGCCGTCATCGCCGCGGCTCGTTGACGCAGCGCAGCACCGGGTACGCGACCAGCGCGGCGAGGTCGAGCCCTTCGGGCGCCCGCACCCGGAAGGTGACCGCCTCCCCCGGCAGCAGCGTGACGAGCATGTCGTCCACCTCCGCCGCCGGGTCCAGCCGGTCGGGGAACAGCGCCAGCTCCCGCACGACCGTACGCGCGGTCACGGTGACCTCGGCCCCGCCGGGCACCGGCACCGCGGAGGCCTCGAACCGGGCCTCGGGGAAGGCCACCTCGGTGTCCTCGGCGTAGAACCGCAGGGCGCTCTCGCCGCCCAGCCGGACGGTCAGCAGCTCCCGGGTGCGCTCGCCCGCCACCGCGAGCGCCTCGGGCAGCGGCACGGCCACGGTGCCCCGGGCCGGCACCGCGACCGGGAACACGCCCTCGGCCAGCGGCTCGCCGTCCAGCGAACGGCGGGTGACCGACAGCTCCCCGGACCACTCCGCCGCCCCGTCGTTGACCACGACGACCGTCTTGTCGTGAACGACCAGCAACCGGTCGGCGTAGACCCGGCGCAGCGCGTACCACAGGGGCTTGCGGCGCGCGTCGCCGTCGACGGCCGCCCAGGAGACGACCGGCCAGCAGTCGTTGAGCTGCCAGACCACCGTGCCCATGCAGTGCGGCGCCTGCGAGCGGAAGTGCTCGATGCCGAAGGCGACGGCGCGCGCCTGGTTGAGCTGGGTGAGGTAGTGCCAGTCGTCGAAGGCGGCCGGAGCCGGGGCCGGAAGGTGGTCGCCGAGGCCGCGCAGCAGCTTGGCCGAGCCGTCGGCCGCTTTCTGGTGGTGCGCCATCCCGGGCGAGCCGGGCGTCAGCGGGTCGTCGGTGAGCGCGCGGCGCAGGGTGGCGTAGGCGGGCGGGCCCTGGAAACCGAACTCCGCCACGTAGCGCGGCCGGTAGGCCCCATAGGCCAGGTAGTCCTCGCGGTTCCAGACGTCCCAGATGTGGACGGTTCCGGCGGAGGGGTCGTTGGGCGGCAGCTCGGGCGCGCCGGAGTACGGGCTGCCCGGCCAGTAGGGGCGGGTCGGGTCGAGCTCGGCGACCACGCGGGGCAGCAGGCCGAAGTAGAAGCCCTCGCCCCAGGTGCGTCCCTCCAGCTTCTCGCGCCAGCCCCAGTCGGCGAAGCCTTCGAGGTTCTCGTTGTTGCCGTTCCACAGCACCAGGCTGGGGTGCGGAGCCAGGCGGGCGACGTTCTCCCTTGCCTCGGCCTCGACCTCGGAGGCGAACGGCTCCTCCTCGGGGTAGGCGGCGCAGGCGAAGGGGAAGTCCTGCCACACCAGCAGCCCGCGCTCGTCGCAAAGGTCGTAGAAGTCCTCGCTCTCGTACAGGCCGCCGCCCCAGACGCGCAGCAGGTTGAGGTTGGCCCCGCACGCCTGCTCGACGCGCCGCTCCAGGCGCTCGCGGGTGACGCGGGAGGGGAAGCAGTCGTCGGGGATCCAGTTGGCGCCCCGGGTGAACACCGGCACGCCGTTGACGACGAACGCGAACGCGCCGCCCTCCCGGTCCAGCCGCAGCGACCGGAAACCGATCCGCCGGGTCCACACGTCCAGCGCCCCGGCGTCCGCCTCCGGGGCCAGGGTGGCGGGCTGCCGTCCGTCGTGCCGGGCGCCCTCCTCCGGAGTGGCCGCCCGCGCCCCCAGGCGCACGGTGAGCGGGTACAGCGGCTGGTCGCCGTACCCGCGCGGCCACCACAGGCCGGGCTCGGGGACGGTGAGCGTGAGGACGGCGTCGCGCTCCCCCGGGGCGAGCCGCACCTCGGCGGAGGCGCCCGCCATCGAGGCGGTGACGGTCAGCGGCAGATCCCGCTCCCCCGCGCGTTCCACGCTGACGTGCACCTCCACGCGTCCCGCGCCGCCGTCCACGGTGACCAGCGGGCGCACCTCGGCCAGGCGCGCGCCGCTCCAGGTGTGCAGGCCGACGGGCCGCCAGATGCCCGAGGTGACGAGGGTGGGCCCCCAGTCCCAGCCGAAGTTGGCGGCCATCTTGCGGATGAACTGGTACGGCTCGTCGTAGGAGGCGGGCAGGTCGCCGAGCTCGGCCCGCCGCTCCTCGGCGTAGGCGTAGGGCGAGCCGAACACGACCTCCAGCGTGTTGCGGCCCTCGCGCAGCAGGTGGCGCACGGGGAAGCGGTAGGAGCGGTGCATGTTGGCCGTGGCGGCGACCTCGGCGCCGTTGAGCAGCACGGTGGCCACGGTGTCCAGGCCGTCGCAGACCAGGTCGGCCCGGTCGCCGGCGCCGTCGGCCCGCCAGGTGAACTCGGTGGTGTAGGACCAGGCGGTCCGGCCGATCCAGGTGAGCCGCTTCTCGTTGTCGTCCAGGTAGGGGTCGTCGATGAGGCCCGCGGCCAGCAGGTCGGTGTGCACGCACCCGGGGACCGTGGCCGGGACGCCGGCGACGTCCACCTCGTCCGAAACGGCGGTGAGGGTCCAGCCGTCGCGCAGCGGACGGTACATGCTCACGGAATCTCCTTCTGGGCGGCCCCCGGCCGGCCACGAGTCCGCGCGCGAGAGCCTACTGAACCGGTCAAGTAGTGCGAAAGTACGGCGCGCCCATCCGGCGTGTCAACGACAGGCCGGCGGGCGGGCCGATCTTTACCGCTCCCGGTTCAGCCCGGACGGACGTCCAGCCGCCCACCGTGGCGCGGCGGCGTGCCGCCCGCCCGTGCGAAGGGCGCGACGGCCCGGTGCCGTACGGCGTAGTAGGGTACCGCTCCTGCGTGGTCTGGACCTGTCAAGCGAGGGGCCTGTGAAGCGACCGACGATCGCCGACATCGCGCGGCAGGCGGGCGTCTCCAAGGGCGCGGTGTCGTACGCCCTGAACGGCCAGCCGGGGGTGTCGGCCGCCACACGGGCGCGCATCCTGGCCATCGCCGGCGAGATCGGCTGGCGGCCGAACAGCGCGGCGCGCGCCCTGAACGGCGCCAAGGCCGACACCGTGGGCCTCGCGCTGTGCCGTCCCGCACGCGTCCTGGCGGTCGAGCCGTTCTTCATGGAGCTGGTCAGCGGCATCGAAGGCGAGCTGTCGGCCCGCTCCTGCGCCCTGATGCTCCAAGTGGTCGCCGACCACGACGCGGAGATGGCGGTGTACCGCCGCTGGTGGGGCGAGGCCCGCGTCGACGGCGCGATCCTGGTCGACCTGCACTTCGCGGACGCCCGCGTGCGCGAGATGGAGTCGCTGGGGATGCCCGCCGTGGTGCTGGGGCACCCGTCGGAGGCCGGCGCGCTCGTGCCCGTCTGGTCCGACGACGGCGCGGCCGTCCGCGAGACCGTCGCGCATCTGGCCGCGCTGGGCCACCGCCGCGTCGCGCGTGTGGCGGGCCTGCCGGAGCTGGTGCACACCGCGCTGCGCGACCGGGCCTTCGACCACGCCTGCGCCGAGCTCGGCCTGGCGTGTGCGGACACCGTGACCGTGCACACCGACTACACCGGCGAGGAGGGGGCCCGGGCGACCAGGCGGCTGCTCAGCGCGCCCCGGCGGCCCACCGCCGTCCTGTACGACAACGACATCATGGCCGTGGCCGGCCTGTCGGCGGCCCGGGAGATGCGCCTGGACGTTCCGGACGACCTGTCCATCGTCGCCTGGGACGACTCGGCGCTGTCGCGGGTGGTGCGTCCGCCGCTGACCGCCCTGAGCCGCGACATCGCGGCCTACGGCGCCCACGCCGCCCGGCGCCTGCTGGCCCTGATCGCCGGCGAGCACGTAACCGGCTACGAGGACCGTGCCCCCCACCTGACCCCCCGCGCCAGCACCGCTCCCCCACCCCGCCCCTGACCCCCACCCCCCAGACACCGCACACAGCCGACACAACACCCGACCGGACACCGCACCCGACCGGCACCGCACACGACGACCGGCACCGCGGACGGCACCGCACCCGACCGGCACCGCGCCAACCTCCGTTCCGTGCCTGTACCCCCGCACAGGCCTCGCCCCAAACCGGCGCCGCGTCGGCGACAAGCCGTGCGAAGAAGACGGCGCCGCCGTACGGCGGGTCACCCTGCGAACCTCCAGGACCGCACCGGCCGCCACCCCGCCCCACGAAGCGCCTGCGACCGGCGCGTCGGTGAGGTGGGAACCGCAGCCGATCGCCTCGCCACGCCGCACGCGGTCGTCGGCGGCTGGGAGGACCGCCTGCGCCACCGTGGCGCGGACCGAGGCCGAGGGTCGCCCTTCACGGAGCGCGCCGGAGGCACCCTCTCCGAGGAGCGCGGATTGACGGCGGGCGGTTGATCGCGACGAGGGGAACGGCGTGCGGGGCCGGGTGGGGCGTGAACGGCGAACGCCGCGCCGAGGGGTCGGCGCGGCGTTCGGGGGGAGATCGGTCAGCGGGCGTAGCCGCGGCCGCCGGTGCGCTCGGCGGAGCCGGCGCCCGGACGGCCGCCGCGGCGGCCGGAGCCGCCGCGCCTGGCGCCGCCCTCGGGGCGGGCGCCGGGCGAGCCGGCGTCGGACCGGCGGCCCGGGAGGTCGCCGTCCCTGCGCGTGTCACGGCGCTCGCCGTCCTGCGACCTGTCGTGGAAGCGGCGCGGGCGGCGGTCGCCGCCGTGGCCGTCTCCGGCGCGGCCGGGACGCTTGGCGACCCGGGCGACGGGCTCCCACACGGGGATCTCGACGCCGCTCGGCCGCTGGGCGCCGGCGACCTCGGCGAGGCGGGGGTGCCCCGGCGTGGCGTTGAGGCGGGTCGGCCGGACTCCGGCGCGGCGCGTCATCGTCTCGGTGGAGCGGCGCTCGTTGGGCAGCACCAGGGTCAGAACGGTGCCGCGCTCCCCCGCGCGGGCCGTGCGGCCGCCGCGGTGCAGGTAGCTCTTGTGGTCCATCGGCGGGTCGACGTGCAGCACGAGGCTGACGTCGTCGACGTGGATGCCGCGGGCGGCGACGTCGGTGCACACGAGCACGCCGATGCCGCCCTCCTTGAACTCCGCGAGGATGCGCGTGCGCTGGTTCTGCCGCTTGCCGCCGTGCAGGCCCGCGGCGCGGACGCCGACCCGGGCGAGCTGCTTGACCAGGCGGTCGACGCCGTGCTGGGTGCGCGCGAAGATGATCGTGCGGCCCTCGCGGTTGGCGATCTCGGCGGTGACGGCGAACTTGTCGTCGCGGGTGACCTGGAGCACGTGGTGCTCCATCGTGTCGACCGACGAGGTGGCCGGCGCCAGCGAGTGCGTCACCGGGTCGGCGAGGAACCGGCGGACGAGCTTGTCGACGTCGCCGTCGAGCGTGGCGGAGAACAGCAGCCGCTGGCTGTCGGCCGGCGTGCGGGCGAGCAGCGCGCTCACCACGGGGAAGAAGCCGAGGTCGCACATGTGGTCGGCCTCGTCGATGACGGTGACCTCGATGTCGTCCAGCGAGCACTCGCCCTGCTGGACGAGGTCGGTGAGCCGCCCGGGGGTGGCGACGACGATCTCGACGCCGCGCCGCAGCGCGTCGATCTGGCGTCCCATCGACATGCCACCGACGACGGTCTTCATGCGGAGGTTCAGGCCTCGGCCGAGCGGCTCCAGGGCGTCGGTCACCTGCATCGCCAGCTCACGCGTGGGGACGAGGACCAGGGCGCGGGGACGGCCGGGGGCGGCCTTGACGCCGGCGACCCTGACCATGGTGGGCAGGCCGAAGGCGAGGGTCTTGCCGGAGCCGGTCTGCCCGCGGCCGAGCACGTGCCGGCCGGCGAGGATGTCGGGGATGGTGGCCCGCTGGATGGGGAACGGGCTGGTGATGCCCTGCCGGGCGAGCCCGGTGATCAGCGGCTTGGGGAGTCCGAGCAGGAGGAACTCCTGCATCGGCTGGTCGGACACCGCCTCGCCGTGCGGCGCGGTCGGCGCCGCCTGGTCGTACCCGGGCCCGGTCGGGGCGTCAGCGGGCATGGCGACGTTAATGCTGGTCACGTTTGGTCGTGCCTTTCGATCGAAGAGACTCGGCACGTCACTTCTGCGAAAGGACGAGCCAGACGGTGTACGGCGGGCGCCGTACGGGGGAAAGCGGGTGCCTACGCGGGCACTCCGAGCGGTGCGTCAGGTCGCTCTACGCGAACACCACTCATCAATGGTCACCCACAGTCTACCGGAAGCCGGCCCTCCCGCGATCACGCGGGGCGGGTACAGCCCGGGAACAGGGCCGCGGCCTGGGGTACGACGGCGGGTGTCGCCCGCCCGGCGACCTCGCCGGCCAGGCCGGCCGGCCCGCCGCCGCGAGGTGCCCGGCGCACCGCGTGCGCGGGCCCTGGTGCGGGCGCCACGGGCCTGGGCCCGCCCTCGGTGGAACGGGGGCGGCCAGGAGCCCCGGCCGCGCGCACGGCACCTCACAGGGCCCGCGGGACGGGCGCTGACCGTGCCCCGGGCACGGCACGCGCCGCGGGCGGCGGGCGCCGTCCCGCGCGGGGTCGGGCGTCAGACGTTGAAGCCGAGCATGCGCAGCTGCTCGCGACCGTCATCGCTGATCTTGTCGGGGCCCCACGGGGGAAGCCACACCCAGTTGATCTTGACGTCGGAGACCATGCCCTCCAGCGCCGAGTGGGCCTGCTCCTCGATCACGTCGGTCAGCGGGCACGCCGCGCTGGTCAGCGTCATGTCGAGCGTCGCGACCGGCGCCGCGCCGGGCTCGCCGGCGTCGAGGTTGACTCCGTACACCAGGCCGAGGTCGACCACGTTGACGCCCAGCTCGGGGTCGACGACGTCCTTGAGCGCCTCCATGACCTCCTCATGGCTGGTGTCTCCGTCGAATCCGACAGGGGTCTCCACCGGCTTGCTCACGCCGTCTCCTCACCTTCGGGCACACCCGCCGCGTCCGCGGCGGGATCAGCGTCCCAACGCCCAACGTACCGGCTCACGCGGAACTCCGCGCCACCGCGTCCTTGTAGGCCATCCAGGCCAGCAGTGCGCACTTGACCCGGGCGGGGAACTTGGCCACACCCGAGAAGGCCACGGCGTCGCCCAGGACGTCCTCGTCGGCCTCGACCTTCCCCCGGCCCTGCATCAGGCGGGTGAACTCGTCGACGATCACGAGGGTGTCCTTGACGGCCGAGCCCGTGGCCAGCTCGTGCAGCACGGAGGCCGCGGCCTGGCTGATCGAACAGCCCTGGCCGTCGTAGGAGACGTCCTCCACCTTGCCGCCGTCGCCCAGCTTCACCCGCATCGTGACCTCGTCACCGCAGGTCGGGTTCACGTGGTGGACTTCGGCATCATAGGGAGCCCTCAGGCCGCGGCCCTGTGGGTGCTTGTAGTGCTCCAGGATCAGCTCCTGGTACATGGACTCGGCGATCATCATCTACCCGAAAATCTTGGCGACGTGGTGGAGGCCGCGGACCAAGGCGTCGATCTCGTCCGTGGTGTTGTACAGGTAAATAGACGCTCGCGTGGTCGCCGGTATTCCGAAGCGCAGATGCAGCGGACGCGCGCAGTGGTGCCCCACCCGGACGGCGATCCCGAAGTGGTCGTCGAGGACCTGGCCGACGTCGTGCGGGTGGACCCCGGGGATGGTGAACGACAGCGTGCCGCCCCGGTCCTCGGCGGTCTGCGGCCCGATGACGCGCAGGCCCGGGAACTCGCCCAGCGCCCGCAGGCCGTACTCCGTGAGGTCGTGCTCGTGGCGGCGGATGTCCTCCATGCCGACCGACGTCAGGTAGTCGACGGCCGCGCCCAGCCCGATCGCCTCGACGATCGGCGGGGTGCCGGCCTCGAACTTGTGCGGCACCGGGGCGAAGGTCGAGTGGTCCATCCAGACCGCCTCGATCATCTCGCCGCCGCCCAGGAACGGAGGCATGGCCTCCAGCAGCTCCCGGCGGCCCCACAGCACGCCGATGCCGGACGGGCCGACCATCTTGTGCCCGGTGAACGCCACGAAGTCGACGCCCAGCGCGGCCACGTCCACCTGCCGGTGCGGCACCGACTGGGAGGCGTCGAGCATCATCAGCGCGCCGACCTGGCGCGCCCGCGCGAGCACGGGGGCGACCGGGTTGATCGTCCCGAGGACGTTCGACTGGTGGACGATCGACACGATCTTGGTGCGCTCGTTGACCAGCTCGTCGAGCGACGAGAGGTCGAGACGGCCCTCGTCGGTCACCGAGAACCACCGCAGCTTCGCGCCGGTGCGCTGCGCCAGGAGCTGCCACGGCACGATGTTGGAGTGGTGCTCCATCTCGGAGATGACGATCTCGTCGCCGGGCCCCATGCGGAACCGCTCGTCGGCGCAGGTGGGATTGCCGAAGGCGTACGCCACCAGGTTGAGCGCCTCGGAGGCGTTCTTGGTGAAGACGACCTCGTCGCGCTCGGGCGCCCCGACGAAAGCGGCGATCTTGTCGCGCGCCGACTCGTACGCCTCGGTCGACTCGCTGCCCAGCGCGTGCATGGCGCGGCCGACGTTGCTGTAGTGCTGCTCCAGGTGATCACGCATGGTATTGATCACATGAGTGGGCTTCTGGGAGGAGTTGCCCGAGTCAAGATAGACCAGCGGCCTGCCGCCGGGCAGCTCGCGGGAGAGGATCGGGAAGTCCTTCCTGATCCTCTCCACGTCGAACATGCTTCCAGTCATGCACTCGCCTTCGTGTAACGCTCGTAGCCCTCGGCTTCGAGCTTGTCGGCCAGCTCCGGGCCGCCCTCTTCGACGATCCTGCCGCCCGCGAAGACGTGCACGTGGTCGGGCTTCACGTAGCGCAGGATCCGGGTGTAGTGGGTGATCAGCAGCACGCCGGTGTCGCCGGCGGCGCCGAAGCGGTTCACCCCTTCGGAGACGACGCGCAGGGCGTCGACGTCGAGGCCGGAGTCGGTCTCGTCGAGGATCGCGATCTTCGGCTTGAGCAGTTCGAGCTGCAGGATCTCGTGGCGCTTCTTCTCGCCGCCGGAGAACCCCTCGTTCAGGTTGCGCTGCGCGAAGGAGGCGTCGATGGCCAGCGCGTCCATGCCCTGCTTGAGCTCCTTGGTGAACAGGCGCAGCTTGGGCGCCTCACCTCGGACGGCGGTCACGGCGGTGCGCAGGAAGTTGGCCACCGACACGCCTGGGACCTCGACGGGGTACTGCATGGCCAGGAACAGCCCGGCGCGCGCGCGCTCGTCCACCGTCATCGCCAGCACGTCCTCGCCGTCGAGCGTGACCGCGCCCGAGGTGATGGTGTACTTCGGGTGGCCGGCGATGGCGTAGGCGAGCGTCGACTTGCCCGAGCCGTTGGGCCCCATGATGGCGTGGATCTCTCCCGACCGCACCGTCAGGTTGACGCCGCGCAGGATCTCCTTCGTGTCTACGGAGACGTGAAGGTCGCGAATTTCCAAGGTGGACACTTAGGACTCCCCATTTTCAGCGTTCTCAGTGCCGTCCAGCGAGACGAGCACGTCGTCGCCGTCGAGCATCACTCGGTAGACGGCGACGGGTCTCGTCGCCGGAGGCCCGGTCGGCTTGCCGGTGCGGATGTCGAAGCACGAGCCGTGCAGCCAGCACTCCAGCGTGTCGTCGTACACCTCGCCCTCGCTCAGCCTCACCTCGGCGTGCGAGCAGACGTCGTGCAGGGCGAACACCTCGCCGTCCCTGCGGACGATCGCCACCGGACGTCCCTGGACCTCCACGCCGGCGACGCCGCCGTCGGGGATGTCTGACAGGGAGCAGACTTTCACGAACGTCATCGCGCGAGCTCCGCCTCCACCGCCGCCATCACGCGGTCGCGGATCTCCTGGACCTCGATCTTCTCGATCAGCTGGGCGAAGAACCCCCGGATGACCAGGCGGCGCGCCTCGTCGTACGGGATGCCCCGGGCCTGCAGGTAGAACGTGTGCTCGTCGTCCAGGCGGCCGGACGCCGAGGCGTGGCCCGCGCCGGTGACCTCGCCGGTGAGGATCTCCAGGTTGGGCACCGAGTCGGCGCGGGCGCCGTCGGTGAGCAGGAGGTTGCGGTTGAGCTCGTAGGTGTCGGTGCCGGTGGCCTCGACGCGGATGACCACGTCGCCGATCCACACGGCGTGCGCCTCGTCGCCCTGCAGCGCGCCGCGGTAGTCGACGTTGCTGCGGCAGTCGGGCACGGAGTGGTCGACCAGCAGGCGGTGCTCGATGTGCTGGCCGGCGTCGACGAAGTACAGGCCGCTCAGGTCGGCGTCGCCGCCGCGCCCGGCGTAGGACACCGAGGGCGACAGGCGCACGAGGTCGCCGCCGAGGGTGACGACGAAGCTCTTGAACGTGGCGTCCTTGCCCAGGCGGGCGTGGTGCTGCGAGACGTGCACGGCGTCGGCGGCCCACTCCTGCAGGCTGACGACCTTGAGCGTCGCGCCGTCGCCGACGGAGAACTCGACGTTGTCGGCGTACACCGCGCTGCCCTGGTGGTCGAGCACGACCACGGCCTCGGCCAGGGGCTCGACCACGACCACGATGTGGCCGTAGGCGACTCCGGGCCGGTCGCCGCGGAGGCTGACCACGGTGGCGCCGGAGGCGACGGCCTCCTTGGGCACCGTGATCACGGTGGCCTTCTCGAAGGAGGAGTACGCCTGGGCGCTCACGCGGTCGGTCGGGGTGTAGGCCCGGCCCACGCGCGGGTCGTCGCGGCCGACGGTCTCGACCGTCACCTCGGGCGCGGGGCGCACCTCGACGACGACGTTGCCCGACACGGCGGCGCTGCCGTCGTGCAGGCCGCGCAGCCGGGACAGCGGGGTGAACCGCCACATCTCCTCACGCCCGCTGGGGACGGGGAAGTCGTCCAGGTTGTAGGACGACACCGCGTGCACCGCGGACTGGGGCTTGGAGTCGAGGCCCATGATCAGCCCACCGCTCCTTCCATCTGCAGCTCGATGAGCCGGTTGAGCTCGAGCGCGTACTCCATGGGCAGCTCGCGCGCGATGGGCTCCACGAAGCCGCGCACGATCATCGCCATGGCCTCGTCCTCGCTCATGCCACGGCTCATGAGGTAGAAGAGCTGGTCGTCGGAGACCTTGGAGACCGTGGCCTCGTGCCCCATGGAGACGTCGTCCTCGCGGACGTCGACGTAGGGGTAGGTGTCGGACCGGCTGATCTGGTCGATGAGCAGGGCGTCGCACTTGACGGTGGACGCCGAGCCGGCCGCGCCCTCCTCGATCTGCACGAGACCGCGGTAGGACGTGCGCCCGCCGCCCCGGGCGACCGACTTGGAGATGATCGTCGAGGAGGTCTTCGGCGCGAGGTGGACCATCTTGGCGCCGGCGTCCTGGTGCTGGCCCTCGCCGGCGAACGCGACGCTCAGCGTCTCGCCCTTGGCGTGCTCGCCCATGAGGTAGACGGCGGGGTACTTCATCGTGACCTTGGACCCGATGTTGCCGTCGACCCACTCCATGGTCGCGCCCTCGTAGGCGACGGCGCGCTTGGTGACCAGGTTGTAGACGTTGTTCGACCAGTTCTGGATGGTCGTGTAACGGCAGCGGGCGTTCTTCTTCACGATGATCTCCACGACCGCGCTGTGCAGCGAGTCGGAGGAGTAGACCGGCGCCGTGCAGCCCTCGACGTAGTGGACGTAGGAGCCCTCGTCGACGATGATCAGCGTGCGCTCGAACTGGCCCATGTTCTCGGTGTTGATCCGGAAGTAGGCCTGGAGCGGGATGTCCACCTGGACGTTCGGCGGCACGTAGATGAACGAGCCCCCCGACCACACCGAGCTGTTCAGCGAGGCGAACTTGTTGTCGCCGACCGGGATGACCGAGCCGAAGTACTCCTTGAACAGCTCTGGGTGCTCCCGCAGACCGGTGTCGGTGTCGAGGAAGATGACGCCCTTCTCCTCAAGGTCCTCACGGATCTTGTGGTAGACGACCTCGGACTCGTACTGAGCCGCGACGCCGGCGACCAGGCGCTGCTTCTCGGCCTCGGGGATGCCGAGCTTGTCGTAGGTGTTCTTGATGTCCTCCGGCAGTTCCTCCCAGGAAGCGGCCTGCTTCTCTGTGGAGCGCACGAAGTACTTGATGTTGTCGAAGTCGATGCCGCTGAGGTCGGAGCCCCAGTTGGGCATGGGCTTCTTGTTGAAGAGCCGAAGCCCCTTCAGGCGGAGGTCCAGCATCCACTCGGGCTCGTTCTTCAGCGCCGAGATGTTGCGGACGACCTCCTCCGACAGCCCTCGTCGCGCCGTAGCGCCGGCCACGTCGGTGTCGGCCCAGCCGAACCTGTAATTCCCGAGGCCTTCAAGCTCCGGGCGGTCGGTGACAGTCACCTTCCGGTCTCCTTGCTCGTGTCAGTCGCGTTGTGCGAAGTGCTCGTGGTCACGCCGGGGTCGTCCGGCGGTTCGTCCGTCGCGCTCCGCCGGGGGTTCACCGGCGCGTTCCGCTGTGATGCCAGCGCGGGGGAGCTCACATGGGTCGTGCAGACCCCGTCGCCGTGGGCGATGGTCGCGAGCCGTTGAACGGGCGTGCCGAGCAACCGCCCGAACGCCTCGGTCTCCGCCTCGCAGAGCTGCGGGAACTCCGCGGCCACGTGGGCCACGGGGCAGTGGTGCTGGCACAGCTGCTCGCCGCCGGACTTGGCCTCGGAGGCCGAGGCCGCGTAGCCGTCGGCCGTGAGCGCCTCGGCCAGCACGCGCACCCGCTGGTCGGCCGAGGCCTCGCGCATCGCCGGGCCGAGCCGCCTGATCAGGCCGCCGACCTGTGCTCTGGCGAACTCGCCGACGGCGTCCTCGCCCACCCGCTCGGCCAGGAAACGCAGCGCGCCCCCGGCCAGCCCATCGTAGGCGTGGACGAAGGCACCGCGGCCCGCGTCGGTGATCACGAACAGCTTGGCGGGACGACCCCGGCCACGCTGCACGCGCGGGCGCGCCGCACGAGGCTCTATCATTCCCTCGGCGAGCAACGCGTCCAGGTGGCGGCGCACGGCCGCCGGTGTCAGCCCGAGCCGCTCGCCGAGCGCGGCGGCGTTGATCGGGCCGTGTTCCAGGATCAGCCGAGCGACGCGCGCGCGAGTGCCACGCTCCGCGCCCTTCTCGGCGTTCGGTATCCCAGTCACGTTTTTCACAACATCAGTGTGCCGTAATTCCTTCCCGCGTTACAAGCCCGAGTCAGTCATGGAGCAATGGGGTTCATCACGAAGGGAAGGCTTACCTAACCTGCGGAAACGCCCGGTCAGGCCCTAGCGGGCGGGTAGCGGCGCGAGCACTCCGAAGGCGGCGCCCTGGGGATCGGCGAGCACCGCCCGGCGTCCCGCCGGGGAATCCTCCGGCGCGGCGAGCACGGCGCCGCCGCGACCGGACGCGAGATCGGCGGCCGCGTCGCAGTCGCGCACGGCGAAGAAGGACAGCCACCCGGCCGGCGCGCGCGCGTCCCCCGCGGGACGCATCCCCGCGACGGCGCGGCCGTCCACCAGCCACTCCACGCCCTCGGCGCCCCGCGCGCCCCGCGAGGCCCAGCCGAAGACGTGCGGGTAGAACGCCCTGGCCTCCTGGGGGTCGGGCGAGCGCAGCTCGGCCCAGCACAGCGCCCACGGCTCGCCGACCAGCCGGGCGCCGTGGTGCCGTCCGGCCTGCCAGACCATGAAGGCCGCCCCCGCCGGGTCGTGGAAGAGGGCGGTGACGCCCTCCTCGAAGACCTGGACCGGCCCGATCACGACGGCGCCCCCGGCCTCCTTGACCCTGGACTCGACGGACTCGGCGTCGCCGGTCGCGACGTAGAGGCTCCATTCGGCCGCGCCCCGCGCGAACCGCGGCCCGATGCCGGCCACCAGCATGCCCCGTGAGGTGAACCGGCCGTACCCGCCGGCGTCGGGGTGCGGGTCGAACTGCGCGCGCCACCCGAACAACTCGCCGTAGAAGTCCACGGACGCGCCGACGTCGGGGCTCGACAGATCCACCCAGCAGGGAACGCCGTGCGGGTAACCGGTGCGCGTCGGCATGCCGACCTCCTTGACGCTCCAAGGGTCACACGGCGCGCCCGGCCCGGGCCGGGACGGCCCTGCGCCCTTGGCGGGAGGCGCCCTCAAGCTTTACCGGCGGGCGACGCGGGGCCACGGCCGACGCATGAACCGCCCGGCGTGGTCCCTAGACTCGTCATCATGGACTCCCCAGCCGTCGCGCTCGCCGGCTTGGTCAAGCGATACGGCCGCGCCGTCGCTCTCGACGGCCTCACGCTGCGGGCCGAACGGGGCGCCGTGACCGCCATCCTCGGCCCCAACGGCGCTGGCAAGACCTCAACGGTCGAGATCTGCGAGGGGTTCAGGAGGGCCGACGCCGGCACGGTGCGCGTCCTCGGCCTCGACCCGGTGCGCGACGCGGCGCGGCTGCGGCCCCGCGTGGGCATCATGCTGCAGTCCGGCGGCGTGCCCCCCGCGGCGCGGGCCGGCGAGTGGCTGCGCACGGTGTCGCGGTTCCACGCCCATCCCCTCGACTGGCGGGCCCTGCTCGCGCTGCTCGGGCTGGCCGAGCACGCCCGCACACCGTACCGGCGCCTGTCCGGAGGGCAGCAGCAGCGCCTGTCGCTGGCCGCCGCCGTCATCGGCCGGCCCGACCTGATCTTCCTCGACGAGCCCACCGCCGGCCTCGACCCGCAGGCCAGGCACGCCTGCTGGGAGGTCGTCCGCGAGCTGCGCGCCCGGGGCGTGTCCACCGTCCTCACGACCCACCACATGGACGAGGCCGAGAAGCTGGCCGACAAGGTGGTGATCATCGACAGGGGCGGGGTCGTCGCCGAGGGCAGCCCCCGGTCGCTCACCGGCGCCGAACGCCAGCTCCGCTTCCGGGCCCGGCCCGGCCTCGACCTGGAGGAGCTGCTCACCGCGCTTCCCATGGGCAGCACGGCCAAGGAGTCGCCGGTCGGCCACTACGTTATCGAGGGGCACGTCGGCCCCGAGCTGCTCGGAACGGTGACGGCCTGGTGCGCCTCCGAGGGCGTCACCGCCGACGACCTCAGCGTCGAGCGGCGCACCCTGGAGGACGTGTTCCTGGAACTGACAGGAAGAGAGCTACGGTGACCGCCCTGTACCGGCGCACTGCCCCCGAGCCGCCCCGATGACCGCCGCGCTCGACTTCACCCCGGCCCCCGGGGCCGCGCCGCTGCACCGCATGGTGCTCGCCCAGGCGGGGGCCGAGGTCCGTGCCGTGCTGCGCAACGGCGAGCAGCTCCTGCTCACGCTGATCATCCCGGTGCTGGTGCTCGTGGGCTTCTCCGCGGCCCCGCTGCTGGAGCTGCCGGGCCGGCGCGTCGACTTCGTCGCCCCCGGCGTGCTCGCCCTCGCCGTCATGTCCACGGCCTTCACCGGCCAGGCGATCGGCACCGGCTTCGAGCGGCGGTACGGCGTGCTGAAGCGTCTCGGCGCCACTCCCCTGTCGCGGGCGGGGCTGCTGCTGGCCAAGACGCTCGCGGTGATCGTCGTCGAGGCGCTGCAGGTGGTGGTGCTCGGCGCCGTCGCCCTGGCCATGGGCTGGCGCCCTCACGGGGGCCTGCTGTGGGCGGGCGCGCTGATCCTCGCCGGCACGGCCGCCTTCAGCGGCCTGGCCCTGCTCATGGCGGGCACGCTGCGCGCCGAGGCCACCCTGGCCGCGGCCAACCTGGTCTACCTGGTGCTGCTCGGCATCGGCGGGGTGGTGATCCCGGTGACGGCCTTCCCCGACGGCCTGCGCGCCGTCACCGACCTGCTGCCGATCACCGCGCTGACCGGCGGCCTGCGGTCGGTGCTCGGGGGCGAGAGCGGCCCGCCCGCGGCCGCGCTGCTGATCCTGCTGGCCTGGGCCGCCCTCAGCCTCGGTCTCGCCTCCCGGACCTTCCGCTGGGAGTGACGGCGGACCGGTCGACGTGACCCCCATCCCCTTTCGCCACCGTCCGGTCGCCCTGGCGCGTGCGGCCGCCGGCGCCGTGCCGCCGTCCGGGCTGGTGCTGCTGGCGGTGCTGTCGGTGCAGGTCGGCGCCGGACTCGCCAAGAACCTGTTCGCGACGCTGCCGCCGAGCGCCGTGGTGTTCCTGCGGATCGCCGCGGGCGCGATCATCATCGGCCTGGTGGCCCGGCCCCGGCTGCGCGGCCTCACCCGGCACGACCTGCTCGTGAGCGCCGGCTTCGGCCTGACGCTGGGGCTGATGAACCTCTTCTTCTACGAGAGCCTGGCCCGCATGCCGATCGGCATCTGCGTGACCATCGAGTTCATCGGCCCGCTCGGGGTCGCGGTCGCGGCCTCGCGCCGCCGCGTCGACCTGCTGTGGGCGGTGCTGGCCGCCGCGGGCATCCTGTTGCTCGCGCCCTGGGGCGGCTCCGACCGGCTGAGCTGGGTGGGCATGGGCTTCGCCGCGCTCGCGGGCCTGTGCTGGGCGGGCTACATCGTCATGTCGGCCGCCGCCGGCAGCCGGTTCCCGGGGGCCGCCGGGCTGTCGCTGGCCATGATCGTCGCGATGGCGCTGGTGGCCCCGCTCGGCGTCGCCTCCGGCGGCGCCGGCCTGCTCGACCCGCAGACCCTCCTGATCGGCGTGGGCGTCGGCCTGCTGTCCTCGGTGATCCCCTACAGCCTGGAGCTGGAGGCGCTGCGCCGGATGCCCAAGCGGGTGTTCGGCATCCTGATGAGCCTGGAGCCCGCCGCGGCCGCGCTCGTGGGGCTGATCATCCTCGGCGAGCTGCTGAACGCGCGCGAGTGGGCCGCGATCTGCTGCGTCGTCGTCGCCTCGGTCGGCGCCACCCGCTCCTCCTAACCGCCTAGCCGCGCCCCTCCCGGACCGGCGGAGCGCGGCCGGCCTCCGGCGCGCCGGTCACGCCCGGCTCCGGCGACCGCGACGCCCGCCCCGGACCGGCGGGCCGCTCCTCGTCCAAGGGGATGGCGACCGTCAGGGACGTGCCGCCTCCGGGCGGGCTTTCCAGGTCCAGCGTTCCGCCCAGCACCTCGACCCGGTCGCAGAGGCCGGCCAGGCCGGAGCCGCCCGCCGGGTCGGCGCCCCCCGCGCCGTCGTCGCGGATCGACAGCCGCAGGGTGGCGGGCCCGACCTCCAGGCCGACGTGCGCGTGGGACGCGCCGGAGTGCTTGGCCATGTTCGTGAGCGCCTCGGACACGATGAAGTAGACGGCGACCTCGACCCGCTCGGCCAGGCGCCGGTCGGCGTCCAGCGTCAGCTCGACCGGCACCGGGGAGCGGCGGGCGAGCATCTTGAGCGCGGGCCCGAGGCCGCCCCTGGACAGGATCGCCGGGTGCAGGCCGCGCGACAGCTCCTGCAGGTCGGCGATGACCCCCGAGAGCTGCCCCGTGGCGTCGGCGAGCCGCGACCGCAGCTCCGCCTGCTCGGGCGGCACGCCCGCCTCCACCGCCCGCAGCTCGATGCCGAGCGTCACCAGGCGCTGCTGTGTCCCGTCATGCAGGTCGCGCTCGATACGGCGGCGGGTGTCGTCGGCCGCCGCCACGGCCCGGGCGCGGGACGCGGCGAGCTGCCCGCGCACCTGCGCGTTCGACACGGCCGTCCCGAGCAGTTCGGTGAACTCGCGCATTCGCGTCTCCATCCCGGGCGCGGGCTCCGGGTCCTGGGACAGGGCGACCATCACCCCCCACAGCCGTCCCTCGACGGTGATGGGGATGCCGATGGCGGACCTGATCCCCCGCCTCCTGGCCCAGGCCGCGGCCTCGCCCTCGGCGGTGGCGTAGTCGGTCATCGAGGCGGCGCGGCCGGTGCGGCACACCAGCCCGGCGACGCCCGGCAGGTCGACCCGCCAGCGCCGGTCGCGGGCCCCCAGGAAGTCCGGCCCGTACACGCTCCATGAGCTGAGCGCCCGCAGCATGCCGTCGTGCTCGCACCGCGCGATCATCGTGTGCTGCACCCGCAGGACGCGCCCCACCTCGCCCACGACCGCGTCGAACAGCTCCTGGGGCGACACCCCGCGCGCGACCAGGGTGGCGACGCGGCGCAGGGCCGCCTGCTCCTCGGCGACGCGGTGCAGGTCGTCGCGGCTGGCCTGCAGGGCCCGCCCGACCTCGGCGCGGTCGCGGGCGGCGCTCAGCACCGCGGCCAGCCCGGGGACGATCCGTTCCGTCAGCCGGCGCAGCTGGGCCTCGGGCAGATCGGCCGGCAGCAGCAGCGTACCGACGGGCTTGCAGCCGTCGCGGATCGGCAGCGCCATGCGCCCGGGGCCGGGATCGGCCTCGCCGATCACGATGGCCGGCTCCTCCACTCCCAGCCGCTGCCCCAGACGGCGCCCCACCGTGCGCAGCGCCGACGGCAGGTGGTCGGTGCACAGAAGCACCCGGGACAGCTCGGAGGTGAGGTCGGCCTCGCCGCGGCGCTCCTCGGCGTCCAGCCGGTGCCGCTCGGCCGCGCGGCGGCGCTCGTCGGCGGCGCGGCGCCCGTCCTGGGCCTCGGCCGCCAGGGAACGGGCCACCGCCGCGACCGAACCGACCACCAGCGCGACGACGAGGAAGAGCAGGAGGGTCAGCCCGTCCTGGGCGTCACCCAGCCCGTCGTCGGCCGACGGGAGGTGGAAGTACCCGTAGAACAGCGCGCTGGTCACGGCGGTGACCACCCCGGCCCACAGGCCCCACACCACCGAGACGAGCAGCACGCCCAGCAGGTAGACGACGCCCAGGGAGTCGGCGGGGGCGTAGGGCTTCAGGAGGTGGACCGCGGCGGTCTCGGCCAGCAGGCACCCGGCCGCGACCAGCACCGCCGCCACCAGGGGTGGCCGCGCCGGGCTCAGCAGCAGGTGCGGGCACCGGAACACATCCTCAACTTACGCCCGCGCCACCGGGGACGGCCGGTCAGGGCGGGGTATGGGCCCCAGGTGAGGGCGATGCTCCGGCCGCTCCGCCGCCCGAGGGGGCGGTGGGCCTCGGGCCCGGCGATGACGGCATTCCGGGCGCGTCCGGGTGACGCCCACGGCGGGGGCAGGTGATGCGCAGATGCCGACGACGACGGGCGGCGGGAACGCCGGCTCGGGACGAACGCGGGTCGCGGTGGCCGACGACGACGTCCTGCTGCGCGAAGGCCTGGCGAGCCTGCTCGAACGGTCGGGCTTCGAGGTCGCGGGCCTGGCGGGCGACGCCTCGGAGCTTCTCGCGCTCGCCCGCGAGCGGCGTCCCGACGTGATCGTCGTCGACATCCGGATGCCTCCGGAGCACACGACCGAGGGCCTTGAGGCGGCGCGGGTGATCCGCGGGGAGTGCCCGGACACGGGCATCCTCCTGCTGTCGGCGCACGTCGAGGTCGAGCAGGCGATGGAGCTGCTGGCCACCGGCCACGCGGTCGGCTACCTGCTGAAGAGCCGGGTGATGGACGTCGGCGACTTCATGGAGAGCGTCCGGCGGGTCGCGCAGGGGGGCGCGGTCGTCGACCCCAGCCTGGTGCGCGAACTGGTCGCGGCGCGACACCGGGACGACCCTCTGGACCAGCTCTCCGAGAGGGAACGCGAGGTGCTCGCCCTGATGGCCGAGGGCCGGTCGAACGCGGGCATCGCCCGCCGCCTGTGGATCACCGAGGGCACCGTGGAGAAGCACGTCCGCAGCATCATGTCCCGGTTGCGGCTGACCGAGGCGCCGGACGACCACCGGCGCGTCCTGGCCGTCATCACGTTCCTGGAGGCCCGCTGAGCGCGGCCTCGCCGTCGCCGCAGTGCCTGCGCAGGATGGCCGCGATGACGGAGGCCGACAGGTCGGTCTTCGGCAGGAAGGCCAGCGCGGAGCTGTCCTCGACCATGTCCGCGAAGTCGCACTCGGCGCGGGCGGAGATCATGATGACGGGGGACGGGCCGCACCGGGCGCCGCCGGTGAGCCGGGCGGCCAGGTCGAAGCCGTCCTCGTCGCCGAGGTCGACGTCCACCAGCGCCACGTCGGGCCTGAGCTCCCGCTGGCGGGCGAGGGCGTCGGCCCCGGTGGAGGAGACGGCCACGACCTCGACCCCCTCATGCTCCAGCACGCGGCGGGCGATCCTCAGGAACTGGTGGTCGTCGTCGACGATGAGGCAGCGCAACGTCACCCCCCCAGCGTCCCAGCCCGGCGGGCCGGGGCGCATTGCAGCTAGCGGGAAGGTGCCGGCCCAGCTGGCCTCCCGCGCGGATGGGCGCTGCCGTCGAAGACGGGAGGCGTTCCGCGGAGCATCGTGGTGGCATGACCCCCACCGGCCGCGACCGGCCGGGCGGGGGACGGCACACGATCCGCACACGATCCGCGCGAGCGAGGAACGGGGGAACGGCATGACCAGGAGGACGGGCGCGGCGGCCAGAGCCTTCGCGACGGTCGCCGGGCTGAGCCTGGTGACCGCCCCTTCGAGGGCTCTCGACCGCGCCGGCGCCCAGATCCGCATGGACTCCGCCGACCGGCCGGCCGTTCCGCCCGGCGCGCGGGAGGCCGTGCTCCCGGCCACGCGGGCCTCGGGCCGCCGCCGCGGGCGGTCGTGGCCGCGACCGCGCGGGCCGGCCCGGCTCGCCTCACCGGACGGCCCGCGGCCGCGGGCGCTCGGGCTGGTGGGATGGCTCGCCGAGCTGGTCGCCGTCGCCTCGCCCGGCTGCCGTCGCGCGCGGGCGTCGTGGGTCCTGCCGCAGGACGTGGCGTCGGTCCCCCGGGCGCGGCGGCTGGTGCGAGCGCGGCTCGACGGGTGGGGCCTGCGGGTGGAGCTCGAGGTCACCGAGCTGCTGGTGACCGAGCTGGTCGCCAACGCCCTGCGCCACGCCGACGGGGAGCCCGTCCTGACGCTGACGTACACCTGCGGCAGGCTCCGGTGCGAGGTACGGGACACCGGCTCCGGCCGTCCCCTGGCCGCCGCCGACGCCGACCCCTACGACGAGACGGGCCGCGGGCTGCACCTGGTGGAGGTCCTGTCGCGCCGCTGGGGCGTGGAGCCCGCGAACCCGGGCAAGTCCGTCTGGTTCGAGGTCCCCGTCCACGCGGGTCAGGACGGCCTCGGCTGTCCCTGACCGGCGGCGCCGACCAGCCGCCGGTCAGGGATCCGCGATCCGCGGAGAGCGTCAGGCCTTGACCTCGCGGAGGCGGCCGGTCTCGACCTCGTAGACGAAGCCCCGGACCGCGTCCTTGTACGGGATGAACGGGTCGGCCCTGATGCGGTTGACCGACTGGACGACGTCCTCGTCGAGGTCGGGGAACGCCTCGGCGGACCAGTCGGGCCTGATGCCCGTCTCGGCCTCGATGGAGCGCTTGAAGTCGTCGTCGGTGAAGGTGAGCATGCCGCAGTCGGTGTGGTGGATCAGGATGATCTCCCGGGTGCCGAGCAGGCGCTGGCTGATCGCCAGGCTGCGGCGTTCGCCGGCCGTCACCACGCCTCCGGCGTTGCGGATGACGTGGGCGTCGCCCTCGGTGAGGCCGAGCAGGCCGTACACGTTCAGCCGCGCGTCCATGCAGGCCAGCACGGCGACGCCCTTGCCGGGCGGAAGCGGCAGGTGACCCTTGTCGAACGTCGCCGCGTAGCGCTCGGCGTTGGCGAGAAGGTCGTCGGTGACGCTCACACGGGCCTCCACGATGCTCTGCGGTGCGTACGAGAACAGCCTTGACCCGTAATACCTACCAAGTCAATAGGTTAACCGTGCGCGATCGGGCGACGTCGGAACGCGGCCGTCCGTCCCGCCGCCGACACCCCGGCCGCGAACCGGCGCAACCGCCCACGAGTGCCGGGACCGCGCCTGGACGCCGAGGGCGTACGCGCGTCCGCGGCGCTCCGCACGGCTCATCGGGCCGCCCAGGCGGCGTGGGCGGCGGCCGCCACGATCAGGTCCTCCCAGGCCATGCCGACGCTCTTGAACACCCGGGGGCCGTCCCCCGGCTTCAGCGCGCCGGTGACGAGCTCCGCGAGGTCGCCCGCCAGGTGGCCGGGCCCGATCAGCCCCTCGCGGATGGGGATGATCAGGTCCCCCGCCTCCGCGAGCGCGGCCGACCGGGACTCGACCACCACCGTGGCACGGGCGACCAGCTCGCCGTCGATCTCCCGCGCCCCGGGCTCGTGCGAGCCGACCGCGACGACGGTGGCGCCGCCGGCCACCAGCGCACCGGCGAACAGCGGCTCCCGGGCGGACGTGCAGCACACGATCAGGCCGGCCGCCCGCACGACCTCCGCCACCTCGTCGCTGGCGTCCCGGGCCCCGGCGGAACCCCCGCCGGGACCGGCGCCCTCCGCCCGAGCCGGTCGCGCGCCGGGGCGTCCGGTGCCCTTCGGGGCGCCCCGCGGGCGGGGTTTCGCCGTGACGGCGGCGGCGGGCAGGCCGGTGGCGGCGCAGCGCGCGGCGAAGGCCTCCGCCCGGGCGGGGTCCCTGCCCACGACGGCGACCCGTTCCAGCGGGCGCACGGCGCGCAGCGCCGCCACGTGGCCCCACGCCTGGGGTCCGGTGCCGAAGACGGCGAGCGTACGCGTGTCCGGCCGCGCCAGGTGCCGGACGGCCAGGGCCGAGACCGCCGGGGTGCGCAGCGCGGTGAGGGCCGCGCCGTCCATGGCCGCCAGCGGGGTGAGCGTGGCGCCGTCCAGCAGCAGGTAGGTGCCCTGGATGCGCGGCAGCCCCCGGGCGGGGTTGGCCGGGGCGACGCTCGCCACCTTCACCCCGGCGTAGCCTGCGTGCGCCGCCGGCATCAGCAGCAACTGCCCGGCCGGCACGTCGGCCGCCGACCGGAGCGGCCCGGTCTCGGGGTCGAGCCCGCCTTCGAGCGCCTCGGCCAGCGCCCGGACGGCGTGCTCCATCGGGACCAGCGCCCGCAGCGTGTCCCCGTCGAGGTAGGGCAGCGCGCTCACCGGGGCTCCCGCGCGCGGACGGGCGCCCCTGTCACCGGGGCCCTCTGCGCTGCCGGGGGACCCCCGCTCATCGGGCCTTCCCGCCCAGGCGGGACTGCGCGCTCATCAGGGGCCCACGGTCTGGGCGGCGCGCTCATCGGGGGGCCTGCGGTCCAGGTGGGGCGGCGCGCTCATCGCGGTGTCCGGCCGGCTCAGGAGCCGGCGGGGGCGAGGGTGACGGTGCGGACGGAGGTGTAGAACTCCTGGGCGGCCTTGCCCTGTTCGCGCGGACCGTAGCTGGAGTCCTTCTCACCGCCGAAGGGCAGGTAGAAGTCCACGCCGCTGGTGGGGCTGTTGACCTTCACCAGGCCGGTGTCCAGCCGCCCGGAGACCTCCAGCGCCCGGTCCAGGTCGCGCGTGTAGACGGCGGAGACCAGCCCGTACCGGACGCCGTTCGCCAGGGCGAGGGCCTCCTCCACCGACCCGGCGTCCTGCACCAGGCAGATCGGGCCGAACACCTCGTCGCAGGCCAGCACGTGGTCGCCGGGGACGCCGTCGACCAGGGTGGGGGCGGCGAACCAGCCGTCCCGGTCGAGCGCCTCGCCGCCCGCGAGCACCCGGCCCCCGGCTGCGGCGCTTAGCACGCGGTCGCGCGCGGCCTGTCCGATCAGCGGGCCCACGGCCGTCCCCGGGTCGGACGGGTCGCCCACGGCCAGCTTGGAGACGGCGGCGGCCAGCGCGTCGCGGACCTCGGCCGCGTTGCCGACGGTGATGACACGCTTGGTGGCGGTGCACTTCTGGCCGGCGTAGCCGAAGGCGGCGGCGGCGATCTGCGCGGCCGCCGCTTCGAGGTTGGCGTCGTCCAGCACGATGGCGGCGTTCTGCCCGCCCATCTCGGCCTGGGCCTGGACGCCCCTGGACGCCGCCGCCACGGCGACCTTCCGGCCGACGGCGGCCGAGCCGGTGAAGGAGACGACGTCGGCGGCGTCCACCAGCGCCGTGCCCTCCTCGGCGCCGCCCGGCACGACCTGGAACAGGTCGTCCGGCAGGGCCAGCAGCTCGGCGAGGTGCAGCGCGCAGGCGACCGCCTGCGGGGCCGGCTTGAGCACCACGGCGTTGCCGAACGCCAGCGCCGGCGCCGCCTTCCACAGCGGGATGGCCAGCGGGAAGTTCCACGGCGTGATCAGCCCCGCCACGCCTCGCGGGCGCCTGCGGGTGTAGGACAGTCCGGAGACGGACGGCTCGTGCACCGCGCCCACCGGGTCGAAGACCTGCTGGGCGTGGTAACGCAGGATGGCCACCGCCCGGGCGACCTCGCCCTTGGCCTCGGTGACCGGCTTGCCGACCTCCCGCACGACCAGCGCGGCCAGCTCGCCGGCCGCGCCGGCCACCGCGTCGGCGGCCCTGCCGAGGGCGGCGCCGCGCTCGGCGGCGTTCGCCCCGGCCCACGCGCCCTGGGCGGCCCGGGCGCGCCGCACCGCGCCCGCGACGCCCTCCGCGCCGGCCGCCGGCACGCTCGCCACCACGTCGGCGGGGCTCTGCGGGGAACGGCTCTCGACAACGCTCATCGTGCACGCCCTTTCCGGCCTTGGACGGGAACCGTCCTGTCATTCCGGTACACGGGACCCTACTCCACTACATGAACCACGATAAAGGTGGCGGCGACGCCTCCGGCTCCGCTTCGCGGCTGTCACCGTACCCGCGAAGCCCCGGCGCAGACCTCCCGCGCGTGTACGGCCCGGAGGCGGGCCGCGTACCAGGGCGGCCGAGCCGCCGCACGGCCGTACCGCGCCGGGCGCGGGACTGACGGAAGAGAGGGCCGAGCCGATGTCCACGGGAGGACGGGTTCACGGAGGGACCGGCTCCACGGCCGCCTAACATGTTTGCCGTGACCACAACAGACCAGCCGGAAAGCCCCGTCGGCGGCCCCCGCGGGCGCCTCTCACGCCTCCGGGCGTACACGCTGGTGTTCCTGCACAGCGCGTGGTCGCCGACCCCGCTCACGTTCCGGCGGTGGGCGCTGGCGGGAGTGGTCGTCAACGCGCTGATCGCGGTCACCGGCGCGGCGGTGCGCGTCACCGGCTCGGGGCTCGGCTGCCCCACCTGGCCCCGCTGCACGCCCGAGAGCTTCGTGCCCGTCCCGCACGACGACCACTCCCCGATCAACATGGCGATCGAGTTCGGCAACCGGCTCCTGACCTTCCTGGTGCTGGCCGTCGCGGTCGCCTGCGTGATCGCGGCGATGCGCCTGCTGCCCCGGCGGGCCGCGCTGGTCCGCCTGGCGTGGATCCAGCCCGTCGGCGTCGCCTTCCAGGCGCTGTGGGGCGGCCTCGTGGTGCGCACGATGCTCAACCCGGTCACGGTGAGCGTCCACTTCCTGGTGACGATCGGCATGATCGCGGTGGCGTTCGCGCTGTACGCCCGTTCAGGCGAGGGCGACGCCCCGCCCCGGCGGCTCGTCCACCGCGACATCCGCACGCTCGGCTTCGTCCTCGTCACGGCCGTCGCGGTGCTGCTGGTGGCGGGGGTGGTGGTCACCGGCACCGGCCCGCACTCCGGCGACGAGGCCGCCTCGCGCTTCGACTTCGACATCGAGACCATGGCCCGGCTGCACGCCGACACGGTGTGGATCGTGCTCGGCCTCACGTTCGCGCTGCTGTTCGCCCTGCACGTCACCGACTCCCCGGGGCGGGCGCGGCGCGGCGCGCTGATCCTGCTGGGCGTCGAGCTGGCCCAGGGGGTCGTCGGTTACGTCCAGTACTTCCTCGCCGTCCCGGCGTTCCTGGTGGGCGTGCACGTGCTCGGCGCCACCCTGGTCTGGATCGCCACGCTGCGGGTGGTGTTCCTGATGCGCTCGCGGGGCCCGGCCGGCGCGACGGCCCCCGGCCCCGACCGCCTGGACGCCGTCGTCGTCTGACGGGCGGCCCCGCACGGCGCCGGCCCGGGGCGCCACCGGCCGCCGTGGCGCGTGCCGGCGGCGACCGGCCCGCCGTGACGGCGGACGATCTCTCCCGGCGATCCGCCGGCGGCGTCCCGGCCGCCGGCCGGCGGCACGGGGTGAGTGGAACTTTCACGTGCGGCCGGCGGGCCGGGTGCGGGCCTTCCAGAGCCTGACTCGCGGCGTCGCCCTCGGCCGTCGTGAGCGCGGCCCGTGGACGGCTCGCCGGTGTTTGACATGGTCGCCGGCGGATTCCTAGCTTCGGGGCCCCTGGTGCTCAATCCCCCACGCCCAGATGGGACCCCCCATGAGACGTTCGACCCTGCCGGTGAGCCGCGTGACCGCGCTCATCGGGACGCTCGCGCTGGCGGTCACCGGAGTGATCGCCTTACGGTCGCCGGCCGACGCCGCGGTGGCCTGTGACGTCGACTACACCGTCAGCAGCCAGTGGGGCGGCGGCTTCAACGCCGACGTCACGGTCCGCAACCTCGGCGACGCCGTCAACGGCTGGCGCCTCACATGGTCGTTCGACGCGGGCCAGCAGGTCACCCAGGTGTGGAACGGCACCCACTCCCAGACCGGGAGCTCGGTGACCGTGAGCGACGCCGGGTACAACGCGGCGATCCCGTCCGGAGGCAGCGCCGCGTTCGGCTTCAACGCCTCCTTCACCGGCTCCAACCCGGCTCCCGCCTCCTTCGCCCTCAACGGCGTCGCGTGCACCGGCGCGGCGGAGCCGACCCCCACCGCCACGCCCACGGCGACCCCCACCGCCACCCCGACCGTCACCCCGACCGTGACGCCCACTCCCACGCCGACGGTCACCCCGACGGCGCCCCCGCCCGGCGCCAAGCAGGTGGAGGACCTGGATCGGGGTCTGGTGAGCGTGCGGTCCGGAAGCGGGAACCTGGTGTCGTGGCGGTTGCTGGGCACCGAGTCCCGGGACACGACGTTCAACGTCTACCGGGGTGGCGCCCGGGTCGCGACGGTGGCCGACTCCACCAACTGGCTGGACGCCGGCGCCGCCGCCGACGCCTCGTACACGGTGCGCGCGGTGGTGGGCGGGGTGGAGCAGCCCGCCTCCCCGGCGTCGTCGCGGCTGGCCAACGGGTACCTGGACGTGCCGATCACTCCGCCCGGTTCCACGTACGCGGCCAACGACGCCAGTGTGGGGGACCTTGACGGCGACGGGCGGCTGGAGGTGGTGCTGAAGTGGGACCCGGCCGACGCCAAGGACAACTCCCAGTCCGGGGTGACCTCTCCGGTGTACGTGGACGCGGTGCGGCTGGACGGGACCCGGCTGTGGCGGATCAACCTGGGGCGCAACATCCGCGCCGGGGCGCACTACACCCAGTTCCAGGTGTACGACTACGACGGTGACGGGCGGGCCGAGGTGGCGATGAAGACCGCCGACGGCACCGTCGACGGCACCGGCCGCGTGATCGGCAACGCGAGCGCCAACTACGTCAACTCCAGCGGGTACATCCTGACCGGCCCGGAGTTCCTGACCATGTTCAGCGGGCAGACCGGCGCCGCGCTGTCGACCGTCAACTACGAGCCGCCGCGCGGCACGGTGTCCTCCTGGGGGGACAACTACGGCAACCGGGTCGACCGGTTCCTGGCCGGCACCGCCTACCTGGACGGCCAGCGCCCCAGCCTGATCATGGCGCGCGGGTACTACACCCGGGCCGTCATCGCCGCCTGGGACTTCCGCAACGGCGCGTTGACCCGGCGCTGGACCTTCGACTCCAACGCCTCGGGCAACAGCGCCTACGCCGGCCAGGGCAACCACAACCTGTCGATCGCCGACGTGGACGGCGACGGGCGCGATGAGATCGTCTACGGCGCGGCGACCGTCAACGACAACGGGACCGGCCTGTACAGCACCCGGTTCGGGCACGGTGACGCCCTGCACGCCGGCGACCTGATCCCCAGCCGTCCCGGGCTGGAGGTGTTCACCATCCACGAGTCCGGCGACCAGCCCGCCGCCGACGTGCATGACGCGCGCACCGGCCAGGTCATCTTCCAGCGGCCCGGCAACGGCGGCGCCGAGGGCCCCGGCCGCGGCGTGGCCGCCGACATCCACCCGGGCAGCCCGGGCGCCGAGTTCTGGGGGTCGGGCACCAACATGTCGGGGATCTACAACGCCTCCGGCGCCCAGGTCGGCCGCCAGCCGTCCTCGGCGAACTTCCTGGCCTGGTGGGACGGCGACCCGGTGCGTGAGCTGGTGGACGCCACCCGGATCGACAAGTACGGCACCAGCGCCGACACCCGGCTGCTGACCGCCTCGGGGGTGCACTCCAACAACGGCACCAAGGCCACCCCGTCGCTGTCGGGCGACATCCTGGGCGACTGGCGCGAGGAGGTCATCTGGCCCACCAGCGACAACCGGGCGCTGCGGATCTACTCCACCCCGCACGTCACCACCACCAAGATCCACACCCTGCTGCACGACCCGCAGTACCGCGTCGCGCTGGCCTGGCAGAACACCGCCTACAACCAGCCGCCCCACCCCGGGTTCTTCATCGGCAACGGCATGTCCACCCCGGCCCAGCCCAACGTCTACGTGAGATAGCCGCCCGGTACGGCACGACCTCGACCCGGCGCGACGCCGTCGCGCCGGGCGAAAGTTTCATCGGGCGGTACCGGGAACGGGCGGCCGGAACTGCGGTTACGCGGCGGTCGCCCGCCGTCCCGCCGCACGGGCTGCGGATCATGTCAGGACGGGATAAGGTCCCGTCCACGTGTATGGGAGCGCTCCCAACAACCAGGGTCCGACGCCGGAGGGAGGTGGCGCCTCTCGCCTGTGCCACCACAACCGCGTAGCTCGTCCAGTCGGGACGCCGCGAGGCCGTGAGGCGGCCGCCTACTCCGCCTCACGGCTCCCGCGCGCCGGCTACCCGCAGCTCACCTCCGAGATGGCCGGCGGCGTCGCCCCGGGCATCTTGCCCAGGAAGCCGGCGCTCATCGAGGCCCCCGGCTCCAGCCTGCGGTTCCACTTCTCCGCGTGGATCATGGCGATCGGGCCGCTCTGCATGTGCGTCCCGTCCCATGCCTGGGTGAGCTTGGCGTCCATCGGCATCATCGTCCACTGGACGAACCACTCGTTGATGGGCGCGCTTCCGGTGTTCGTGATGGTGACCGAGCCCTGGAACCCGCCGGGCCAGGACTTCTCCAGCTTCACATCGCCGGAGCAGGAGATCGGCGACGCCGTGCCCGGGGACGGGGACGGGGACGGGGAGCCGGACGACGGCGCGCTCGGCGCGGCGCTGCCCTGCGGCGGGGCGGAGGCGGTGAAGATGACGTCCGAGCAGCCGTAGAAGGTCTCCCGGCCGTCGGACCCCTGCCAGACCGAGTAGATGAGATGACGGCCCGACTTGCCCGGCAGCGAGCCGGAGAACCGGTAGGCGCCGTCGCCGGCCGCGGGCCGGGGGTCGGCCGTCAGGAAGGGCTGCTCCTCCAGGTCGGCCCAGGTGAGCGGCATGGTGGGGTTGTAGCCGTCCTTGGTCACGTACAGCTTGACCGCCCCGGGGTGGGGCGCCCCGGCCCCGTAGACGAAGTCGTACTCGGCGCCCGGCCGCACCAGGGTCGCGGGCCAGTCGGCGCTCGGCGCGTCGTAGGCGGCGTACTTGGCGAACCCGCCGCTGCACAGCTTGCCGTCGGGGATGAACCCCCGGGTGCGGCCGCCGCCGTCCGAGCGCAGCACGCCGTACCAGTCGCGCAGCGGCTGAGTGCCGCCCGCGGCGACGGCCCGCGCGCAGGCGGCGTTCTTGGGCTTGATCTCGTCGCCGGAGGTACGCCCGTCGGTGTAGCAGGCGTACGTCCTGCTGGCGGGGGCCTGCAGGGCTCCCTGCGCGACGGCCGAGCGCTGCAGGGCCAGCGTCGTCAGCCCGGCGGCCGCGACCGCGACCCCGGTGACGATCGCCACCTTTGCCTTGGTTCTCACAGTGCTTCCTTCTCACGTTGCGGATGCCGCCGGAGGGCGGGCGCGCCTGGACGTGCGCGTTGTCCGAGTGACGGGCATCGCGAGGCCACGGCGGCGGCATCGGCCGGTCGGCGCCGTGCCGGTCACCCCGCGGCGCGCCGCACGGCGACGACGTGCCCGTGCGGGAACGGCGTGCCCGCGCGTTGCGCGGCCTTGTACACGGGGCGCGGGCCGGACGCCCGCGGAGCCCGGGCGCGCGGCGGCACGACCTGCCTGCCCGGCCACCCGGAAAGTCGTCGGAAGTGGCCACCTACATCCGCGTACCGCGATTGAAACACGCCGTCAGATCACCGGCAAGGCCCCGCGGCGCGCACGGCGGCGTAGGGCCCGGGCGGGCCCGTCCTAGGCGCCGCCGTCGCCGGCGGGGCCGGGCGGAGGCGCCGGCGGGCCTCCGGCGTGGGAGCCGCCGCCGTGACGCTCGCGCGGCTCGCCGGACGCCCACCGGCCCGGCGGGCCCTGCCATCCCTGTGCCCGGGCCGTGTAGTGGTCGCGCGGGATGCCGTCGGGCGGCGGGTAGGGCGAGAGCGGGTGCCGCGTGTCGTGGCCGGGCGCGTACCCGGGGGGCGCCATGCCCCTGGCGATCCGGGTCTCGTGCAACTCGGGGACGGGGAAGGCCGCCTTGGCCGCGCTCATGCAGGCCAGCAGCGCCTCCCTGTGCTTCTCGAAGGTGTCCCTGTCGATCACCCCGCGCACGGCGCGCTCGTGGAGCAGGCCAAGCTCGGTGGCGGCGAGCTGGTAGTCGCGCATCGCGTGCAGGCCCACCATGCCGCCGTACCCCTTGGCCCACTGCCGGGCCTGCCTGCGTCCCTGCAGGGACGACAGCATGTACAGGTCGACGTCGGAGACCAGCCCCAGGCCGCCGTAGGGCGGCAGGTAGCGCTGGATGAGGCCGACGATGCGCTTGCGGTCCTGGACGACCACCCCGAGCTCGACGAAGAACAGGATCATCAGCAGCAGGTAGGCCAGCGCCAGGCCCTGGAAGCCGCCGTAGGAGGTGAAGCCGTTCCAGATGCCGTGCAGGGTGATCGCGCCGAGCCAGCCGAGGAACACCACCCCGCCGCGCACCGGGCCACGGCTCTGCGCGGCGTACGCCACCGCGATGCCGATCATGGAGGTGAACAGGGGGTGGGCGAACGGCGACAGCACGCCGCGCAGCACCACCGTGACGGCCAGGCCCTGCACGCCGTTGGTGTCCAGCGCCATGATGTAGTAGCTGACGTTCTCGCTCATGGCGAAGCCCAGGCCCACCATGCCCGCGTAGATGATGCCGTCGGTCGGTCCGTCGAGCTCGTGACGGCGCCAGCGCAGCAGGCCCAGCAGCACCAGGCCCTTCATCGTCTCCTCGACGACGGGCGCCCCGAAGGTGGCGACCAGGTTGCGGGCGCTGGTGGCGTCGAGCTGGGTCGCGAGCGTGAGGTACTTGAGGTTGAGGCTGTTGAGCACGCCGGCGACCAGCACCGCGATGCCGGCGCCCCACATGAACGCGAAGATCAGGTCTTTGCGGGGCTCGGGCTCCAGCCGGTCGAGCGCGAGCAGGCCGGCGAGCAGCACCGGCACCGGGGCGAGCGCGAGGGTGAGCGCGATGAAGAAGTGCACCGGTTCGCCGTTGAAGATGTCGAACGAGAACGACACCAGAGCGCAGATGCCGGCCACGACGAGGCCGATGATCAGCCCGCCCGAGGGGCGTTCCTTCAGCACCCAGCGGGGATCAGCGCTCGTCATGTCCGCGAGCGTAATCGACCGGGCACGACCTGTCCGCCCCGCCCCCCACCGCCATACGGCTCCCCCATCATCGTCACCGCGGCTCCGCCTTCCCGAGGCAAAGACCCTTCCCCGGGATGAACGGCCCCACACCCCAACAAGACCGAGATTCCCGGCGCACCGCCGGCGGACCGACGGATCGGCGTCCCACCCGTCACACCGGACCGGAGGGGCGCGCCCGTGGTCAGCCGCGCAGGGCGGCGTCCACGGCGGCGGGCGACAGGACGTGCTCCATCACCATCACCGAGGTGCCCACGACGCCCGCCCGGTCGCCCAGCGTGCTGGTGACGATGCGCAGATTCCTGGTGGTGTAGGGGAGGCTCCGCCGGTAGACGCTCTCCCTGATGCCGGTCAGGTAGTGCTCCCTGGTCTCGGCCATGTCGCCGCCCAGCACGAGCACCCCCGGGTTGAGCAGGCTGACCGCGGTGGCGAGCACCGCGCCCAGCGTGCGCCCGGCCTCCTGCGTGCGGGCGACCGCGGTGGGGTCGCCCGCCTGGACCAGGCGGACGACGTCGCGGCTGGTCTCCAGGCCGAGATCCTCGGCGAGCGCGAACCCGCTGGCCAGCGACGCGACGCAGCCGCGCGAGCCGCACGTGCAGACGCGGTCGTCGGTGTCGCGCAGGCGCACGTGCCCGAGGCTTCCCGCCGCCTCCTCGATGCCCCGGTAGATGCGGCCGTCGATGACGATGCCCGCGCCGATGCCGGTGGAGACCTTGACGAGCAGCAGCGACGGGCACTGCCGCCAGGACGACCACCACTCGCCCAGCGCCATCGCCTTGGCGTCGTTCTCCACCACGATGGGCACGTCGAACGTCTCGCGGATGGACTCCCTGATCGGGTGGTCGTCCCAGCCGGGCATCAGGAAGGACCTGATCATTCGCCCCGAGGTGTGGTCGACCGACCCGGGCAGGTTCAGCCCGATGCCGCGCACCCGCTCCGCGCCGTGCCCGGTCTTCTCCAGCAGCCGGTGGAAGGTCTGGCGCACCCACGAGAGCACGGCGTCGGGCCCGCGCTCGATGCGCATCTCGGTGTGCTCCTCGGCGATCGTCCTGGCCGCCAGGTCGGTGAGCGCCACGGTGGCGTGGTTGGCGCCCAGCTCGGCCACCAGCAGCAGGTGGTTGGCCGGGTCGACGTCGAGCACCGAGGGCGGCCGCCCGCCCCCGGACGCCCCGACGCCCGACTCGTGGATGTAGCCGGCCTCGATGAGCCGGTCGACACGATCGGTGATGGTCGACCTGGAGAGCCCGGTGAACTCGATGAGTTCCTTCCGGGTACGGCAAGAGCCCTGCCGGATCAACTGGAGGACCTGCCCTGCCGTCAGCATCGTGCCCCTACCCCTTCTCCGCGCCCACCGTGAGACCTTCCGTCAGAAGCCGTTCGCTGGCGAAGAACACCACCACGATGGGCAGCGTCAGAACAACCGATCCTGCCATGAGAACGGTCGTCGGTATCTCGATACTGCCCGCCAACTGTGAAAGGCCGAGCGAGACCGTCCAGCTGTCCCGCCTCTCCACGAGGAAGAGGAGGGCGAAGAGGAACTCGTTCCAGGCGATCATGAAGGAGTACAGACCCGTCGCCATCAGCGCGGGCTTGGACAGCGGGAGCACCACCCGCCAGATCGTCTCCATCCTGCCGCATCCGTCGATGGAGGCGGCCTCCTCGACGCTCTGCGGCACGGATTCGAAGTAGTTGCGCAACATGTACACCGCCACCGGGACCGTCTGGGCGATGTACACGAGGATCAGCCCGACCAGCGAACCGCGCAACCCGAGCATGGTGAACAGCACGAACAGCGGGATCGCCAGCACGATCGCCGGGAACAGGTACACCGCGAGGAACAGGAAGTGCACCTGGCGGCGGCCGAAGAAGCGCAGCCTGGCCACCGCGTACGCGCCGGGGACCGCGATCAGCAGCGTCACCGCCACCGACGCGACCGCGACGATGGCGCTGTTGCCGATGAAGGTGAGGAACCCCTGCCTGCCCAGCACGTCGGCGTAGGTCGACAGGGTGAACCGGTCGGGCCACAGCGAGCCCGGGTCCAGGATCAGCTCCTGGATGTCGCGCAGCGAGAGCATGACCATGTAGAAGAACGGGAACGCGGTGACGAGGGTCAGCACCGTGATGACCAGCGGTTTGAGCACCCGCAGCACCGCGCGCTCGACGCGGTCCCTGGACATGGGGGCCGGGGGCGGCGAGGCCGGCGTCGGGATCGGGGTCGGGGTCGTGACGGCCTGGCTCATGAGCGTTCCGCACCTCCCCCGAAGAACCGCAGGTAGATCACCAGGAAGACCACCAGCACGACGGCCATGATGATCGCCTGGGCGGCGGAGGCGCCGATGTCGTCGCGGGAGGTCAGGAAGTCGTAGACACGCACGCTGACGACCTCGGTGCCCGCCCCTCCCCCGGTGAGCAGGTAGACGTCGTCGAACTTGGTGAAGGTGAACACGAACCGCAGCACCGACAGCAGCGCGACGACCCGCCAGAGCTGCGGCATGATCACGTACCGGAACCGTTGGCTGGGCGTCGCGCCGTCCACCACGGCCGCCTCGTCGAGCTCGGGGGGCAGCGCCTGGAGCCTGGCCAGGATGAACAGGAAGGCGAAGGGGAAGTACCGCCACGCCTCGAAGGCGATCACCGTGAGCAGCGCCACCGGCACCTGCACGCCGAACAGCGTGCCCTCGGCCTGGGTGAGGAAGGCGACCGGCTCCCCCAGCCAGGTGTTGACGATGCCGTACTGCGGGTTCAGCATCACGTCCCACAGGAAGGCCACGGCCACCACCGGGGCCACGTAGGGGACGAGGATCGAGGCCCTGACCAGCGTCCTGCCGCGGAACCTGTCGCGCAGGGCGAGGGCGGCGACCAGGCCGATCGCGATCGACAGGGCCGTGCCGGCCACGGTGTAGACCAGGGTGGTGACCAGCGAGGACCAGAAGCCCGGCTCGGCCAGCACGTAGGTGAAGTTCTCCAGCGTGTAGTGGCCGAAGATGCCGACCTGCCTGATGTTGATCAGGCGGGCGTCCTGGAAGGCCAGCATGATGGCCCACAGCAGGGGGACGACCACCACCACCAGGGTGATGACGAGGGTCGGGGAGATCAGGTAGAGCCCGGCCCGGCCTTCCTGCTGGCGCAGCGTGCGGCCGGGGCCGGGCGGCGGCGCCGCGGGCGCCGGGCGCTCCATGGTCGCCGCCGAGCCCGGGGGTGGACCGCTCATCAGCGGATCCCGCGCTTGATCGTCTCGACGTCGGCCTTGGCCTGGGCGGCGGCGGCCTGCGCGGTCAGCGATCCGCCGGCGAGGTCGCCGAGCGCCTTGGGCACCGGCAGCTCGCCCATGGTGGCGCCGACCAGCTTGCCCTGGCCCTGCGGGATGCCCCAGCGGGCGAAGGTGTCGGGGCTGCCGCGCAGGGAGTCCAGCACCTCGGCCGGGTAGACCTCCGACAGCGGCTTCTTGGTGTCGACGCCGGCGGGCATCTTGTCCCACGCGTCGGCGAAGCCCTTGCGGGTGGGGAACTTGCCCTCCGGGGCCATGCCGATCCAGCGCTCGTAGCCCTCCTTCATCATGAACGAGACGAACTTCTGGGCGGAGTCCTTGGCCGAGTCGCGCATGACGGTCCACGAGACGATCTCACCGAACTGCGCGGGCTCGCTCCCGTCGGGCCCCTTCAGCGCGGTCACCACCCCGGTGTTCTCGGCCAGCCACGCCTTGTCGTCGCGGCACTCGGCGCAGCTCGGCAGCGCGTCGGCGCGCAGTCCGGCCATCTCGTCGAGGATGAACGACGACCAGATCGTCATCGCCGCCTTGCCGGCGAAGTAGGTCGCCCTGGTGGAGTCGACGTCCTGCTTGCCCTTGACCGAGTAGTTCCTGGCCAGGTTGGAGTAGAACTCGAAGGCGCGCACGCACTGCGGCGAGTCCAGGGTCACGTTGCCGGAGTCGTCCACGAGCTGGCAGCCGTTGGCCAGCGCGACGTGCTCGAAGCTCTGCGCCGTGAAGGAGTCCTTCGGCGCGACGGCCAGGGTGATCCCCGCGACACCCCCGGTGTTGAGCGCCTTGGCCGCGGCCTCCAGCCGTTCGTAGGTGTCGGGCGGCTCGAGCCCGGCCTTCTCGAACAGGTCCTTGCGGTAGAGGATGAGCTGTGCCCATCCGTCGCTGGGCACGGCGAGCAGCTTGCCGTCGGCGGTGTCGAGCTCTAGCGCCCGGGACGAGAAGCTGTCGCGCCCGAGCGCGTCGACGATCTTGCCGGGCGTCTCGGTGTCGAGCAGGTCGTTGGCCTCCAGCTCGCGCACCGCGGGCAGCGGCAGGGCGCCTATGACGTCGGGGAGCTCCCCGGCCGCGGCGGCCGAGGTGATCACCTGGCTGAACTGGTTCTCCGCGACGCCCACCAGGTTGACCTTGATTCCGGTCGCTTTGGTGAACTCGGCGGCGATCGTCTGCTGAACGGCCATCCGGTCGGGGAGGTTCTCCTCGGTCCAGACGGTGATCGTGTTGTCTGCCTGTTGTTGCTCCGTGCCGCCACCGCAGGCCGCCAGGGCGGCGGTCAGCAGTGCGACGGAGAGGACGGCGGTTACCTTCGTTGGCATAGCACGCTCCTCCGGTGGGGTTGTGCCTGCTCTACCCCAGGATGAGCGGCCGCAACGCCCGGTAGGCGATACCGAGACCGGCCTGTGTCCTGGCGGTGTCGCCGCTCCACACGGGGTCTTCGTGCTCGACCGACACCACCCCGTCGTAACCGCCCTCGTACAGAGCGTCGACCAGACGGGTCCAGTCGACCTGCCCCAGGCCGGGCACCCGGAAGCGGTACCAGCCCTTCTCACCGTCGACGGGACCGTAGAACCCGTACCTGTCGATCTTGCCGGGCAGGATCTCGGTGTCCTTCGCCTGCACGTGGGCGATGTGCGGGATGTACGGCGCGACCGCCGCCACCGGGTCGATGCCGAGCGCCACCAGGTGGGAGGGGTCGTAGTTGAGCTTGAGCCCGAGGGTGAACATCCACTCCCACAGCTCGGGCGAGTAGGCCAGGTTGCCCGGGTAGCCGTCGGGATGCCAGCTCTTCATCACGCAGTTCTCGATGACGATCGTGACGTCCCTGCGCCGCGCGTGCTCCACCAGGGGGGCGAAGACCTCCTCGGCGCGCCGGAGGTTGTCGGCGACCGGCAGGCCGGGGTCGCGGCCGATGAACGTGCCCACGGTCGGGCAGCCGAGCTCGGCGGCGGCGTCGATGCAGTCGCGCAGGTGCGCGTTGACCGCGGGGCCGTGTCCGGGGTGAAGGTTGTTCTCGTAGTAGGCGAGGGAGGAGAGCGTCAACCCGGTGTCTTGGAAGATCTTCCGGACACGGATACGTTCCGCTTCGTCGAATCGGTCCGCTCTGATGTGATTTCGAGCATCTGTCCCCGGCCATGCGGCGACTTCCAGGGCGTCGAAGCCTTCATCCGCAGCCCAGTGGGCGATATCGGACAGATCGCTTTCCGGTAGGCACGCGGTCAGGAACCCCAGTTTCATTAGCCGCCTCCACACAAGTCGTAGACTTAGGCCTGTTCTCAGTGCGACTATCGTATGCGAACCAGTTCTAATCCCCGGACTTTTGTTTGATCACAAAGTATAAGTGGGGAAGATGCACGTCATCACGATCGAAGAACCCGGCGTTGTGAGCATCAGCGTGGAGCCTCCAGACCCCCTGGGGCCAGGCTCCGTACGGGTGCGCACTCTGTACTCAGGGGTCTCGGCAGGCACGGAGCTCACCGCTTACCGGGGCACCAACCCCTACCTCAACCGGCGGTGGGACACCGAGCGGCGGCTGTTCGTGGAGGGACAGACGCACGCCTACCCGCTGTCGGGCTGGGGCTACCAGGAGGTCGGCGTCGTCGTCGAGACCTCGCCCGACGTGACCGACCCGCCGCTCGGCAGCCGGGTGTGGGGCATCTGGGGGCACCGCGCCGAGGCCGTGCTGCCCGCCGAGAGGCTGGCCGGCCATGTGCTGCCGCCGGGCGTCGACCCCCTGGCCGGCGTGTTCGCCCGGGTGGGCGCCATCGCGCTGAACGCCGTCCACGCCGCGGACGTGCATCTCGGCGACCAGGTCACCGTCTTCGGCCAGGGGGTCATCGGGCTGCTGGCCACCCGGCTGGCCGTGCTCAGCGGCGCCCGGGTCGTCGCGGCCGACGCCATCCCCGCCCGCCTCGAACTGGCCCGCCGCTTCGGCGCCGCCGAGGCGTTCGACGTGCTGTCCGGCTCGTGCGCGGAGTTCGTGCGCAAGCGCATCGAGGGCGCCGACACCGCCATCGAGCTGAGCGGCAGCCAGCACGCCCTGCACGAGGCCATCAGGGCCGTCCGCCGCGGCGGCAGGGTGGTGGCCGCCGGGTTCTACCAGGGTGAGGGCGTCGGGCTGCGGCTCGGCGAGGAGTTCCACCACAACCAGGTGCAGATCGTCTCCTCCCAGATCGGCGGCGTGGCCTCCTGGCTCTCGCACCGCTGGGACGTCGAGCGGCTGCAGCGCACGTTCATGGAGCTGGTCCTGCGCGACGAGGTCGACACCGCCGCCCTGGTGAGCCACGTCGTGCCCGTCACCGACGCCTCGGAGGCATACACCCTGCTCGACCGGCACCCGGCCGACGTGCTCCAGGTGGTCTTCGAGTTTCCGGAAGGAGAACCGCGGTGAAGCTCGCCGTACAGGAACAGCTGCTGCCGGGGGACACGCTCCAGGAGAAGTTCGACTTCGCCCTGGAAGCCGGGTGGGACGCCATCGAACTTCGCGGCAAGGGCGACCTGCACTTCGCCGGGCGCCGCGAGGAGCTCAAGCGGGCGCTCGCCGACGGCGTGGTCATGCCGACCGTCTGCGTGGACATGGCCCACTTCATCGGCGACTTCGACGCCGCCAAGCGCGAGGACGCGGTCCGCCAGCTCCGCTCGCAGCTCAGCGTGATCGGCGAGCTGGGCGGTCTCGGCGTGATGACCCCCGCCTCGTGGGGCCAGTTCTCCCGCAGGCTGCCGCCGTTCGAGCCGCCCCGCTCGCCCGAGGAGGACCACGAGGTGCTCGCCGAGGCCCTCGGCGAGCTCGGGGAGCACGCCGCCCGCGAGGGCGTGCTGATCATGCTGGAGCCGCTCAACCGCTACGAGAACCACATGGTCAACTCCCTGGCCCAGGCGGCCGAGCTGTGCTCCATGGATTCCATCAGGATCGCCGGAGACACCTACCACATGAACATCGAGGAGGACGACCCCTGCCGCTCGCTGGTGGAGGTCGCGCCCTACCTGGCCCACATGCAGATCAGCGAGTCCAACCGCAACCAGCCGGGCACCGGCCACCTCGACTGGTCGGCGCAGCTCATCACCCTGGACGCCATCGGCTTCGACGGCTACCTGGCGCTGGAGTGCCGACTGCGCGGCGAGGCGGAGTCCGTCCTGCCGCAGACGGCCGCGTTCGTCAGGAAGTTCCTGTGACCGCCCCGGACGGCGCGGGCGCGCGCCGGGCCGCCGGCACCCAGGGCCGGCCGGCCGAGGAGGCCGCCGCCAACGGCCCGCGGCACGACGCCGCGGCCGGGGGACGGCGGGGCTCCGTGCCGGCGGCCGGCAGCCGCGGGGCCGAGGCCATCGTGCGCGAGGCCGTGCGCGTCCTGGTCGCCAACTGGGAGGGCGACCACACCGTGCCGTCGCGGCGGCTGTACCCGCACCAGTGGAGCTGGGACTCGGCGTTCATCGCGATCGGCAACGCCCGCTGGTCGCCGCGCCGGGCGCGGTGCGAGCTGCTGGCCCTGTTCGGCGCGCAGTGGCGCGACGGCCGGGTGCCGCACATCGTGTTCAACCCCGGCGTGCCCGAGGGCGCCTACTTCCCCGGCCCGGCGTTCTGGGGCGTGCGCGCCCCCTCCGGCTCGGCCACCTCCGGCATCGTGCAGCCGCCGGTCCACGCCCTGGCCGCCTGGCGGGTGTACCTGGCAGAGCCCGACACCGCCTTCCTGCGCCGCATCTACCCCCGGCTGGTCGCCCAGCAGGAGTTCCTGCGCGCCGCCCGCAGCTCCCCCGAGGGGCTGCTGTCGATCGTGCACCCGTGGGAGTCGGGCATGGACAACAGCCCGGCGTGGGACGCGCCGCTCGCCGCGGTGGACCCCGAGCCCGCCGGGGTGCGGCGCCGCGACCTCGCGCACGTCAGCGCCGACGAGCGGCCCACCGACCGCGACTACCAGCTCTACACGTCGCTGGCCCGCGCCTACCGCGACACCGGCTACCGGCGCGCCGGGGCGTTCGCCGTCCAGGACCCGCTGTTCAACGCCGCCTACGGCGCGGCCGAGTCGGCGCTGGCCCGCATCGCGGCGGTCTGCGGGCGAGACCCCGAGCCGCACCGCCTTGAGGCCGCGCGCATGACCACGGCCATGGTGCGGCACCTGTACGAGGGCGGCCTGTTCCACTCCCGCGACGCGCTCACCGGCCGGCTGCTGCGCTCGGCCAGCGCGGCCGGGCTGACCCCGCTGATCCTGCCCGGCCTGCCCGCCGACATCGCCGGGTCGCTGGTCGCCACCGCGGTCGACCGCTTCGGCCTCGGCCGGGGCATCCTGCCCAGCTTCGCGCCCGGCACGCCGGAGTTCGACCGCGCCCGGTACTGGCGCGGGCCGAGCTGGATCAACCTCACCTGGCTGGTCTGGCAGGGCCTGCGGCGCCACCGGCCCTCCCTGGCCGAGCCGCTGGCCCAGGCCATGGTGGACGCGGTGGCGCAGTCGGGCTTCCGCGAGTACTTCGACCCCTTCACGCTGCGGGGGCACGGGTGCCACGACTTCGCGTGGTCAGCCTCGCTGGTGGTCGACGTCCTGGCGCAGCACGGCCTGGACGGCGTGGCGCCGCCGAGCGGCCAGGTCCCGGAGCAGGCCGGGAGCCTCGCCGAAGTCCACGACATCGGTGATCACGTGCTCGCGTAGCAGCGGGCCATACCTGCGCAGCAGTGCGACGGTCTCGTGCGAGAGCCGCTCTCTGTCCCAGGAGTGCGCCAGGCCGCGCGGCACCCTGCCGATCTGGGCGCAGCGCAGGCTCAGGCCGTTGTGGTGGAACTCCTCGCCCAGGCGCACCTCCTCGGCGCCGGCGGTGTAGAACGCCAGGTCGATCACGCTGCCCTGCGGCCGCAGGAGCCGCAGGGCCAGGGCGAGCGCCCGTCCCTGGCCGCGGCACTGGAACACCACGTCGGCGCCCCGGTCGTTGACGCCGTGGCGCCAGCGCCGCTTGAGCACGACGGCGGGGTCGTCATCGGCGTGCAGCACCCGGGCGCCGAGCGCCTCGGCGACCCGCAGCCGCTCGGGGGTCTCGTCGACCACCACGACCTCGGCGGCGCCGTGCTCGATGGCGAACGCGGCCACCAGCAGCCCGACCACGCCCGCCCCGGTGACCGCGACCCGCCGCCCCCGGACGCCGTCCCCCAGGCCGCGCACCGCCGGGCCGTACAGGTCGGCCGCCGCGTGCAGCAGCCCGTTGGCGCAGATCGGGCCCATGTGGGCGACGTAGATGCCGAGCAGCGGGTCGAGCTCCTCGGGCAGCTCGACGAAGCGGTCGATCATCGGGTCGGCGACGTATCCGGTGCGGTGCCCGTAGGTCATCGCCACGACCGCGCCCTTGTCGACCGCCCGGGTGCGGGTGTCCACCACCCTGCCGACCTGCATGTAGCCGAGGCCGCGCACCGGGTACTCCACCGAGGGCGTGCCCGGCGTGAACAGGCCTAGCTCGGGGTTCCACGAGGAGGTCAGGTAGGGGTTGCCGCCCTTGACGTAGGTCAGCTCGGTGCCGGCCGAGACGCCGCTGTAGAGCGTCTCGACCTGGAACCCGCCCTCGGGGATCTCCCCGACCTTCTCCTCGACGAGGGTCACGGTGCCCGGGGCGTCGACGCTGAGCGTCCTGATCTCAGCCATCGAGCCTCACCGGGCCCCCCTCGGCGGCCGACCGCGCGACCGCGTACGCCAGCCGGTGGGTGCGCAGCGCCTCGCCGTAGGGGACGCGCACGTCGGCCGGCCTGCCCTGCACGGCGTTGACGAACTCCCTGTCCACCCTGATCTTGGCCTCGCCGGGGTCCTCGAACTCGACCTCCCCGTTGACGACCAGCCGGGTCTCCCCCACGTCCAGCGCCAGCCCCTCGGCGTGCACCTCCAGGCCCACGCGGTGCTTGTGCTCCAGCAGGCTGGTCACGGCGAGCAGCCCCGCGGCGCCGTCCTCGAAGCGCAGCACCGCGGCGGTCGCCCTGTCGATCTCGCCCTCGGCGTCGCTCGCGGCGGGGACGGCGTGCACCATCGCGACCTCCCCGACCAGCACGCGGGCCAGGTCGAGCACGTGGATCGCCTGCTCCAGGATCTGACCGCCCGACATGTCCTGCCTGGTCCACCAGGGCACCGGGGGGACCTTGTCGAGCCAGTGGCCGAGCGCGAGCCGCACCGGCCGCCCGGCGAGCAGTTCGCGTGCCCTCTGCACCGTGTCCAGGTAGCGCCAGTGGTGCCCGACGGCGGAGACCAGCTTGCGGTCGGCGATCTCTTGGGCGATCTTCTCTGCGGTCACGAGGTCCAGGGAGAGCGGTTTTTCTACAAATATGGGTAGATTTGCTGCAAGAACTGCGAGTTCTGCCGTACCGTGCGCGAAAGGAGGCACACATACGTAGACCGCGTCCAGCCCACCGGCGTCGAGCATGGCGGCATGGCTGCCGAACGCTCGCGCGCCGTACTGCGAAGCCAGGGCCTCGGCCTTGCGGGAGTCCGTGTCGGCGATAGCGACCACCGTCGCGTCCGAGAAGCCGGAGAGAACGTCTGCGTGGCGAGCGGCGATGTTTCCGGCGCCGATGATGCCAATACGCGTCATTGATGTCACGAAGCGGCATATGCCTCGTCTGCGGCTCGGCAAACAAGGATGTTCGATTCGCACTTTCCGGGGCAGTCTGCCGTCCGACATGTCACGAGATCGGGGCAAGCTGCATGGAAGCACACTTCAATCGACCACCGCGGGTGACGGTGCCTGGCCAGGTCCGGTACGGGCCGCACACCAGTACGGCGGCGGACTGGCCCGCTGAGGCGCTCCTGTCCGCGAAAGGGTCCACCACGGTGAGTGTGGTGTTGCCCGCACGTGACGAAGAACGCACCGTAGGTGACATCATCTCGGTGATCCGCCGAGAGCTGATGGAGAAGATCCCGCTGGTCGACGAGCTCATCGTGGTCGACTCGCGGTCCACCGACGCCACCGCCGTCCGCGCGGCCGCCGCCGGCGCGACGGTCGTCCGGCAGGACGACGTGCTGCCCGACCTGCCGCCGCTCTCGGGCAAGGGGGAGGCTCTGTGGAAGGGCCTGGCCGCCTCGAAGGGCGACGTGGTCGTGTTCGCCGACTCCGACCTGCGCAACTTCGGCGCCCACTTCATCTCGGGGCTGCTCGGCCCGCTGCTCACCCGGCCGGGGGTCCAGTTCGTCAAAGGCGCCTACGAACGACCGTTCATCGGCCCTGACGGCGTGGCACAGCGAGGCGCGGGAGGCCGGGTCACCGAACTGGTGGCCCGGCCCCTGCTCAATCTGTACTGGCCCGAACTGGCCGGGTTCATCCAGCCCTTGGGCGGGGAGTACGCCGCCCGGCGCGAGGTGCTGGAGCAGGTGCCGTTCGTCACCGAGTACGGCGTGGAGTTCGGCCTGCTGGTCGACCTTCTCGAACGCGTCGGCCTGGACGCGATGGCCCAGGTCGACCTGGGCTGCCGCGAGCACAGCCACCAGACGACCGCCGCGCTCGGCCGGATGGCCGGGCAGATCATCCTGACCGCCTGGTCCCGGCTCGAACGCCAGGGCCGCATCGTGGCGTCCGAGCCGCCCGCCACCGGGCTCCTGCAGTTCGACGCCGACGGGCAGGCCACGCTGAGCGACGTCGGCGTCGCCGAGCGCCCGCCCCTCGCCTCCGTGACCCGCGCCGCGGCCGATGGAGGCCGCCGCCTGACCGATCTCGTCGAGCCCACCGTGACGGGAGCCCCGGCCATCCGGGACCTGGACCGCACCGGCGCTCCAGCTGAGGAGACCCTCACGTGACACCCGCGCGCCGCACGGCAGCGAGCCGGTGCGAGGGCCGCCGCGGGCGACAATCATCTGGCATGTCGGTGAAGGAGGACGTCGGATGAACGTGCTGATGAACGCCGGGCCCTGGCTGCCCGTGCCGCCCTCCGACTACGGCGGCATCGAGAACATCGTCGCCACCCTGATCCCGCCGCTGCGCGAGCGGGGCGTCCGCGTGGTGCTCGCCTCGGTGGGCACCAGCACCATCGAGGTCGACGAGCTGGTCAGCGTCTTCGACGAGGGCCAGTTCACCCACCTGCAGAAGCCGTACAACCAGGTCATGGGCGTCGCCCACGCCCACCAGGCCCGGGTGGTGGCCGAGCTGGCCCGCCGCGACGACATCGACCTGGTCCACGACCACCTGGAGGTGGTCGGTCCCGCCGTGCTCTCCGCGCTCGGCGGACCGCCGGTGCTGCACACGCTGCACTGGGACCTGCGCAAGCACGCCGCCTTCTACGGCGACTTCCCGCGGTCGATCGCCGTCAACGGGGTGTCGGAGTCGCAGCTGCGCCGGGCCCCCGCCGCCCTGCGCGCCGCGTCCCTCGGCGCCGTCCACCTGGCCACCCCGCTCGCCGACAGCGGCCTTCGCGCCGAGCGCGGCGACCACCTGGTGGTGCTGGGCCGCGTCTGCGGGCTCAAGGGCCAGCACATCGCGGCCCGGATCTGCCAGAAGCTGGGCCTGCCCCTGGTGCTGGCCGGCCCGGTGAGCGGGCTCAACAACGCCGCGGAGCTGGAGGCGGTGGTCCAGGACCCCGACCACCCGCTCAACGGACACCCCGACGTCCGCTACCACGTCGACCAGGTGGCCCCCTACCTGGACGGCGACCTGGTCACCTGGGCCGGCTCGGTCGGCGGCGAGGCCCGCGACCGGCTCTACGCCTCCGCCCGCGCCGCCCTGTTCCCCATCCAGTGGGACGAGCCCGGCGGCACGGCCGTCGTCGAGGCCCTCGCCCTCGGCGTCCCCCCGATCGGCCTGCGGCGCGGCGTCCTCCCGGAGATCATCGACCACGGCCGCACCGGCTTCCTGGCCGACACCGAGGAGGAGCTGGCCGAGTTCGTCCTCCGGGTCGACGAGATCGACCCCGAGGAGTGCCGCAGGGAGGCGCGCGCCCGCTTCTCCCCCGCGGTGATGGCCGACAGGTACCTGGAACTGTACGAGCGGGCCATCGCCGGCTCGCGCGGCCGCGGCCGTCCCCGCTCCGCGCCCGCTCCCTGACCCACCCGTTCCCGGCGGCCCGGGGGCGTCCGCTCGCCCGGCGCCTCCGCGCCGCCCGGTGAACCCCTCCGCGACCTCGGCCGAGGGCCGGGGGGCGTCAACCGCGCCCGCGGGACTGTGCCAGCATGTGACCGCATCGTCTGTTCACGGCGCCCCGGCGGCGCCGTGAACGGCACGGGTAGGGGTGGCCGTCATCACGGGCCATCGGGGAGAGTGCGGCGCCTCGGCCGGGCGGCCGGGTGGAGGAGACGGTATGGACGGTTCCAGCGGCGTGCCCGTGACGGAGGACTTCGCCAACGGGGGGGTGTCGTTCTGGTATCGGCAGACGGGGTTCCCCGCGCGCCGGGAGACGCTGCCGGGCCCCCGCGACGTCGACGTGGCGATCGTCGGCGGCGGCTACACGGGCCTGTGGACCGCCTACTACCTGAAGAAGTCCCAGCCCGGCCTGAGGGTCGCGGTACTGGAGAGGGAGTTCGCCGGGTTCGGGGCCTCCGGGCGCAACGGCGGATGGCTGTCGGCGGAGTTCGCCGGGTCCCGGGAGCGGCACGCCGCCGCCCGCGGGCGGCAGGCGATGATCGACCTGCAGCACGCCATGTTCACCGCGGTGGACGAGGTGATCGAGACCTGCAGGGCCGAGGGCATCCACGCCGACGCCCACAAGGGCGGCCTGGTGCACGTCGCGACCAACCCCGCCCAGGACCACCGGCTGCGGGCCGAGGTCGACGATCTGCGGAACTGGGGGTTCGCCGAGGAGGACATGCGGATGCTCGGGCCGCGCGAGCGCGACGACCGCATCCGGGTGCGGGGGGCGCTGTCGGCCGCCTACAGCCCGCACTGCGCGCGCGTCCAGCCGGCGAGGCTGGCCACCGGGCTGGCCCGCGTCGCGGCCGAGCTGGGCGTGGAGATCTTCGAGGGCACCACGGTCACCGAGATCCGCCCGCGCGGAGGCGAGAAGAAGGCCGCCGCGGTGACCGACCGGGGCACGGTGACCGCCGAGTACGTGATCCGCGCCACCGAGGGCTTCACCGCCGGCATCAAGGGGCAGCACCGCCAGTGGCTGCCGATGAACAGCTCGATGATCGTCACCGAGCCGCTCCCCGACCGGGTGTGGAAGGAGATCGGCTGGCAGGACAACGAGCTGCTGGGCGACGCGGCGCACGCGTACTGCTACGCCCAGCGCACCGCCGACGGCCGCATCGCGATCGGCGGGCGCGGGGTGCCCTACCGCTACGGCTCGCGCACCGACGAGCGCGGCGCCACCCAGCCGCAGACGGTGGCCGCGCTGCGGGACGTCATGGTCAGGCTGTTCCCGGCGACGGCGGAGGCGAGGATCCAGCACGCGTGGTGCGGGGTGCTGGGCGTGCCCCGTGACTGGTGCTCGACCGTCCACCTCGACCACGCCTCAGGCCTCGGGTGGGCCGGGGGGTACGTCGGCAGCGGCGTCACCACCGCCAACCTGGCCGGCCGCACGCTGCGCGACCTGGTGCTGCGGCGCGACACCGAGCTGACCGCGCTGCCGTGGGTGGGCCGGCGGGTGCGCCAGTGGGAGCCGGAGCCGCTGCGCTGGGTCGGCGTGCAGGCGATCTACGCGCTGTTCCGCGCCGCCGACCGCCGCGAGAACGCCGGCCGGGCACGCACGTCGGCCTACGCCCGCCTGGCCGACCTGATCTCCGGACGCTGACCCGCGCCCGGCGGGCGGCCTCCGTGAGATCCGCCACGCCGGGCGGACGGGCGTCCGGCCGCTCCCCGCGCCGCCGCGGCCCGGGGGCCGCCCGGCGTCAGACGCCTTCGACGTCGGGGCAGTCGCCGTCCTTCATCGGCGCCGAGGGCTTGGCGAAGGGATCCTCGGCGGGGGCCGTCCCCCGGCCGCCGCCGCTGGTGGAGTCGGGGTAGGCCGGGTAGACGAAGCCGTCCTCCGGCTCGCACTCGACGCCCGCGGTCCACTTGTCCTCGGCGTCGTCGTGCCAGGGGTCCAGGCGGCCGGTGGCGGGGTTGCGCCAGAAGGACACCCTGGCCTTCTCGTAGGCCATGACCCGCACGATGGCCGAGGTGCCGGGCTTGCGGACCGGGTAGACGAAGCGGTACTCGAACCTCACCCACAGCTCCGGCCTGCCCTCCTCGTCCTTGCCCTCGGCCGCCGACATCGTGCCCCGGACCTTGATGACCTGGCCGACCAGCTCGGCCTTCCCCTTGGCGAAGCTCATGACCCAGCCGCGGCTGTTCTGCGACTGGTCCTTGCGGTCGAGCTTGGCGCGGAAGTCCTTGGCCTGCTCGGGGTGGAGCTGCCTGGCGTACGCGGCCGCGCGGCCGCCGAGCAGGGTGGGCCGGTCGAGGTAGGCGGCGGCCAGGATGTTCCGGGTCTTCCGGTACGCGTAGGAGACCTCCTTCGCGGTGAACCGGCCGACCCTCGCGGCCTGCGGGATCACCATGCCGGCCTTGCCGTCGGCGAACTTCTCGGCCGGGGAGCCGGCGAACGGCTTGTCGGCCGTGATGACCGACGGGTCGCCGACCGCTTCGAGGACGCCCGCCGCGCCTCGCTCCACGGCGGCGCACCCTCCGGCGCCCAGCAGGAGGGACGACGCCAGTGCGAGGGCGGCGGTGGTGCGGAGGCGTGCGGCCATGACTCCCACTTCCCGCCCGCGCGCCCGTGCCCGGCGCCGGACAGGGCTCGGCGATGAGATCAGCGACACATGCTAGAGGCTGCTCATGCCGCACATATGCGGAACGCCGGGAATGCGAAGGAAGTCAGAGAAGGGAGTCGATGGCCACGGTGAGGAAGAGCAGCGCCAGATAGGCGTTCGACCAGTGGAAGAAGCGCATCGGCCGCAGGTCGACACCCGTCTTGCCGGCGTTCACCCGGCCGAGCAGGCGGTAGACCTCCCACAGGCACACGGCCCCGAGGACGGCGGCCACGACGGCGTACACCGGCGTGGTGCCGGCCACCGGCCACAGCAGCAGCGAGCACAGCACCGTGGCCCAGGTGTAGGCCACCGACTCCAGCACGACCCGGCGCTCGGTGGCGACCACCGGCAGCATCGGCACCTCGGCGGCGGCGTAGTCCTCGCGGTAGCGCATGGCCAGGGTCCAGGTGTGCGGGGGCGTCCAGAAGAAGACCACCCCGAACAGCACCAGCGGCGCCCAGTCGAGCCGTCCGGTGATCCCCGCCCAGCCGATGAGCACGGGCATGCACCCCGCGATGCCGCCCCAGACGACGTTCTGCGAGGTGCGCCGCTTCAGCACCATCGAGTAGACGAAGACGTAGAACAGGATCGCGCCCAGCGACAGCCCCGCGGCCAGCCAGTTGACCGACAGGCCGAGGCCGAGGGTGGACAGCGCGCCCAGCACGACGCCGAAGATCAGCGCGTTGCCCGGGGTCACGGTCGCCATGGCGAGGGGACGCCGGCGGGTGCGGCGCATGGTCGCGTCGATGTCACGGTCGACGTAGCAGTTCAGCACGTTGGCGCTTCCCGCGGACAGCGTGCCGAACACCAGGGTGGCGATGGCCGTCCACAGCGGCGGCAGGCCCCCGGCCGCGAGGAACATCACCGGGAGCGTCGTGATCAGCAGCAGCTCGATGATCCGCGGCTTGGTCAGCGCGACGTAGGCGCGCACGGTGGCCATCGGCGATCGGCCGGCGCCGGCGAGCGGGACCGTCGGCGGCTTTGTCGTCAGCACCGTCAAGGCGCTTCCAGCGGGTGCGGAGTCAACGCGTAACCTCTTATAGAGCGGATCCGTGATTGCGGGCATGAGCCAACGCTGGAGACTCACTGTAGTGCGGGACGGTGCCGGTCCCGGCATCGGGGGCGAAAGGCTCGTCCGGGGAGGCTCGCGAAGCGTCCGCCCGCCGCCGCCGGCGTGCCCCGGAACCACCCGGTGACCCGCCGGCCACGCGATGCGGCCGATCACGTTCCAGACGGTGGCGAGGGGGCAGGGTTGCTGCATACGGGCGGCACGCATTCCCCGGCCATCGGTAGCACGCACCACGCATCTACGGTGAAGGGACAACCGTTAGGGTCCGGGGTGGGGAAGACCAGGCCGGACGCTACCAGACACCAGCCGGCGCCAGAGACCTATAGGAGATCGAGCAGTTGAGCAGCGAACTCGTGCCAGACCTTGAATGGGGCGACCTCGATCGGCGCACGGTCGACGTCGTCCGCGCCCTCGCCATGGACGCGGTCGAGGCGGCGGGGTCGGGCCATCCCGGCACCGCGATGAGCCTCGCGCCGGCGGCGTACCTGCTGTTCCAGCGCGTCCTTCGCCACGACCCCTCCGATCCCGCCTGGACGGGGCGCGACCGCTTCGTGCTGTCGGCCGGGCACTCCAGCCTGACCCTGTACATCCAGCTCTACCTGTCGGGGTACGGCCTGACGCTGAACGACCTGAAGGGGCTGCGCCAGTGGGGCAGCCTGACCCCGGGCCACCCCGAGCACGGCCACACCATCGGCGTCGAGACGACCACCGGCCCGCTCGGCCAGGGCCTCGGCAACGCCGTCGGCATGGCCATGGCGGCGCGCCGCGAGCGGGGCCTGTTCGACCCCGACGCCGCGCCCGGAGCGAGCCCCTTCGACCACCGCATCTGGTGCATCGCCTCCGACGGCGACATCGAGGAGGGCATCAGCCACGAGGTGAGCTCCATCGCGGGCCACCAGAAGCTCGGCCACCTCAACGTCATCTACGACGCTAACCACATCTCGATCGAGGACGACACCGCCATCGCGCTGTCGGAGGACGTCGCCAAGCGCTACGAGGCCTACGGCTGGCACGTGGTCAGCGTCGACTGGACCGAGACCGGCGAGTACGTCGAGAACGTCCAGGCGCTGTACGACGCCTTCCGGGCCGCGGTCGAGGAGACCGAGCGCCCGACCCTGATCAAGCTGCGCACGATCATCGGCTGGCCCGCGCCGAACAAGCAGAACACCGGCAAGATCCACGGCTCCGCGCTGGGCGGGGACGAGGTGGCCGCCACCAAGGAGGTCCTCGGCCTCGACCCGGGCAAGAGCTTCGACGTCTCCGAGGAACTGCTGCAGCACGCCCGGCAGGTCGTGGAGCGCGGCCGCGCCGCCCACGCCGAGTGGACCGAGGGCTTCGAGGCCTGGCGCGCCTCCAACCCCGACCGCGTCGCGCTGTTCGACCGCATGAGCGCGCGCAAGCTCCCCGCGGGCTGGGAGGAGGCGCTGCCGAAGTTCGAGGCCGGCAAGCCCGTCGCCACCCGCAAGGCCTCCGGCACGGTGCTGAACGCGCTGGCGCCGGTGCTGCCCGAGCTGTGGGGCGGCTCGGCCGACCTCGCCGAGTCCAACAACACGACGATGGAGGGCGAGCCGTCCTTCATCCCCGAGGAGCACCAGACCAAGAGCTTCCCCGGCAACCGGTACGGCCGCACGCTGCACTTCGGCATCCGCGAGCACGGCATGGGCTCGATCCTGAACGGCATCGCCCTGCACGACGGCACCCGCCCCTACGGCGGCACGTTCCTGGTGTTCAGCGACTACATGCGCCCGGCGGTGCGGCTGGCGGCCCTCATGGGCCTGCCGGTCACCTACGTGTGGACGCACGACTCCATCGGCCTGGGCGAGGACGGCCCCACGCACCAGCCGATCGAGCACCTGTGGGCGCTGCGCGCGATCCCCGGCCTCGACGTCGTCCGCCCGGCGGACGCCAACGAGACCGCCGCCGCGTGGCGGGCCGTGCTGGAGCACACCGACCGTCCGGCGGCCCTGGCGCTCACGCGGCAGAACCTCCCGGTGTACGAGGAGACGGCCGACTTCGAAAAGGTCTCCAAGGGCGGCTACATCCTGCGGGAGGCCTCCAACGGGCAGCCCGCCGTGGTCCTCATCGGCACCGGCAGCGAGGTCGAGCTGGCCGTGGACGCGCGCGAACTGCTGGAGGCCCAGGGCATCCCGGCCCGTGTCGTGTCCATGCCGTGCGTCGAGTGGTTCCAGGCTCAGGACGACGCCTACAAGCAGTCGGTGCTGCCCCCGTCGGTCCGCGCGCGGGTGGCCGTCGAGGCGGGAATCGCTCTGGGCTGGCGGCAGTTCGTAGGTGAGGAGGGCGAGGTGGTCAGCCTTGAGCACTTCGGCGCCTCGGCGCCCTACAGGACGTTGTACGAGCAGTTCGGCCTCACCGCCGAGCGTGTAGCCGCCGCGGCCAAGGGCAGCCTCGCCAGGACCGGGGCCGACAAGGGCCAGACGACCGGAAACTAGAGCCGGATACCAGAGGACGAAAGTCATGAGCGAAAACCTGAAGGCCCTCACCGAGCAGGGCGTGGCGATCTGGCTCGACGACATCAGCCGTGAGCGCCTGCGCACCGGCAACCTCGAAGCGCTCATCCGCGACAAGGCGGTCACCGGGATCACCTCGAACCCGACGATCTTCGCCTCCGCGCTGAGCAAGGGCGATGCCTACGACGTCCAGCTCCACGACCTGATGACGCGCGGCGTCGACCTCGGGGAGGCCACGCGCGCCATCACGACCTACGACATCCGGTGGGCCGCCGACGTGCTGCGCCCGGTGTACGACGTCACCGGCGGCGTGGAGGGGCGGGTGTCCATCGAGGTCGACCCGCGCCTGTCCAAGAGCACCGACAAGACGATCGCCGAGGCGCGCGCGCTGTGGTGGCTCGTCGACCGGCCAAACCTCTTCATCAAGATCCCGGCCACCGTCGAGGGGCTGCCGGCGATCAGCCAGGCGCTCTCGGAGGGCATCAGCGTCAACGTCACGCTGATCTTCTCCCTGGCGCGCTACCGCGCGGTCATGGACGCCTGGCTGGAGGGTCTGGAGCGGGCGAAGGCCAACGGCGTCGACCTCTCCTCGATCGAGTCGGTGGCGTCCTTCTTCGTCAGCCGGGTCGACACCGAGGTCGACAAGCGCCTCGACGCCATCGGGACCCCCGAGGCCCTCGCCCTGAAGGGCAAGGCCGCGGTCGCCAACGCCCGCCTGGCGTACGAGGCCTACGAGGAGGTCGTCAACGGCCCGCGCTGGCAGGCGCTCAAGGCCGCCGGCGCCCACCCGCAGCGCCCGCTGTGGGCCTCCACCGGCGTCAAGAACCCCGACTACTCCGACACCATGTACGTCGACCAGCTCGTCACGCCGGGAACGGTCAACACCATGCCCGAGAAGACCCTCGACGCGGTGGCCGACCATGGCAAGATCGACGGCGACACCGTCCGGCCGTACTACGAGCAGGCGTGGGAGACCATGGCCGCGCTCAAGCAGGCCGGCATCGACTACGACGACGTGGTGCAGGCCCTGGAGGACGAAGGCGTGGAGAAGTTCGTCGCCTCCTGGAACGAGCTGCTCGGCACGGTCGAGGCGGAGTTGAAGAAGGTCGACTGAACCCCCTTCGGGCCGGCCCGCGCGACGGGCCGGCCCGGCGGAGGTTCGCCCGGCCGGGCGCTCACCGGCCGGCGGGAGCGCCCATCAGGCCGGCCGTGCCGGGCACCGCGCGAGCCCGGCCGGCGAGCCGGCGGGCCCGCGCGAGGCAACTAATTTAAGGATGGATATGTCGGTATCGTTCGGTGACGAGTCGCTGGCCGCCGAGAGCGCCGAGGCCGTACGGAAGCTCGCCGGGGAGGGCGTCCCCCAGGCGCTGTCCGGTGGTGATCCCACCCTCTGGGGGCCCGACGCCGAGGCTGAGGCGCGGGTGCGGCTCGGCTGGCTGAGCCTGCCCACCACCTCCAGGGAGCTGCTTCCCGAGATCGGCAAGCTGGTCGAGCGGGCCCGGGCCGAGAGCCTGGAGCACGTCGTGCTCGCCGGCATGGGCGGCTCCTCGCTGGCCCCGGAGGTCATCTGCGCGACGGCCGACGTCCCGCTCACCGTCCTGGACACCACCGACCCCGGCCAGGTGCGGCGCGCGCTGGCCGACCGGCTCGACCGCACGATCGTGGTGGTGTCGAGCAAGAGCGGCGGCACCATCGAGACCGACAGCCACCGGCGCATCTACGAGCAGGCCTTCCGGGACGCCGGCATCGACCCCGCCGACCGCATCGTCGTGGTCACCGACCCCGGCTCGCCGCTGGAGCAGACCGCGATCGAGGCCGGCTACACGGTCATCCTGGCCGACCCCAACGTCGGCGGCCGCTACAGCGCGCTGACCGCCTTCGGCCTGGTGCCGAGCGCGCTGGCCGGCGCCGACGTGCGCCCGCTCCTGGACGACGCCGCCGAGGCGAGCGCCCGGCTGGCGGGGCCCGAGGACAACCCCGGCCTCGAGTTGGGCGCGGCGCTGGGCACGGCGGCCGAGGCCGGGCGGGACAAGCTCGTGCTCGAGGACAGCCTGTCGGACATCAACGGGCTGCCCGACTGGATCGAGCAGCTCGTCGCCGAGTCCACCGGCAAGCAGGGCAAGGGCATCCTGCCCGTGGTCGGGGCCGACCCCAACGGCGCCGAGGACGAGATCGTCGCCGGCATCGACACCGAGGGCGACGCCGAGGTGCGCGGCCGGCTCGGGGCGCAGTTCCTGATCTGGGAGTACGCCACCGCCGTGGCCGGGCTGGCGCTCGGCATCAACCCCTTCGACCAGCCCAACGTCGCCGAGTCCAAGGAGAACACCTCCCGCATCCTGCAGCAGGCCGGCGACGGCCCGCTGCCCACCGGCGCCCCCGCGCTGGTCGACGGCCCGGTGGAGGTCTACGGCGACGTCCCCGAGCACGTCAAGGACCTGTCCGGGGTGCTCACCATGCTGCTGGAGGAGATCCCCGACCGCGGCTACCTGGCGATCCTCGCCTTCCTCGACCGCGAGGCGGCCTTCGACGTGCCGGTGCCGGAGGGCGCGTCGTTCGAGGAGATCACCGACGTCTGGGCCGCGCACGACCCCGCGAGCCTGCAGGGGCTGCTCGGCATCCGGACCGACCACCCGGTCACCTTCGGATGGGGCCCGCGCTACCTGCACTCCACCGGCCAGTACCACAAGGGCGGCCCGCCGAACGGCGTCTTCCTGCAGATCACCGGCGCCGTCCAGGACGACCTGCAGGTGCCCGGCAAGCCGTACACGCTGGGCAGGCTCCAGCTCGCCCAGGCGCTCGGCGACCTCGACGCGCTGCGCGAGCGTGGGCGCCCGGCCGTGCGCCTGCACCTGACCGATCGCGAGGCCGGTGTGAGGCACCTGCTCGCGGCCGCACGGGAGGTCTGATGAACGACAGCGAGTCCGGCGGCGGGGGCGAGACCCCGCCCATCCCCCCGCCTCCCGAGCCGATCCACGCCCCGGGCGCCGCCGATCTCGGCGCCCCGCCCGCCGGCCAGCCGCCGGCACGGGTCGCTCCCGACGACTCCGTGACCGCCGCACAGGCCGTCGCGAGCACCGCGACGACCTTGGAGGTGGTGGAGGCGAATCCCCTGCGCGATCCGCGCGACAAGCGCCTGCCCCGGGTGGCCGGCCCCTGCGTGCTGGTCATCTTCGGCGTGACGGGCGACCTCGCCCGCCGCAAGCTTCTGCCCGCGATCTACGACCTGGGCAACCGCGGTCTGCTGCCGCCGGGCTTCTCCCTGGTCGGCTTCGCCCGGCGCGACTGGGCACACCAGGACTTCGCGCAGATCACCCACGACGCCGTCAAGGAGCACGCCCGCACGCCCTTCCGCGAGGAGGTGTGGAAGCAGATCTGCGAGGGGCTGCACTTCGTCCCCGGCTCGTTCGACGACGAGGGCGCGTTCGAGGCGCTCACCATGGCGCTCAAGGAGATCGACGAGACCCGCGGCACCGGCGGCAACTACGCCTTCTACCTGTCGACGCCGCCGAGGGCGTTCCCGGTCATCATCGAGCAGCTCAAGCACGCCGGCCTGACCAGGCCGCCGGAGGGCTCCTGGCGGCGGGTCGTGATCGAGAAGCCGTTCGGGCACGACCTGCAGAGCGCCCGGGAGCTCAACCGCGTCGTCGACTCGGCGTTCAAGCCCGACTCCGTCTTCCGCATCGACCACTACCTGGGCAAGGAGACCGTCCAGAACATCCTGGCGCTGCGGTTCGCCAACACCCTGTTCGAGCCGATCTGGAACCGCGGCTACGTCGACCACGTGCAGATCACCATGGCCGAGGACATCGGCGTCGGCGGCCGGGCCGGCTACTACGACGGCATCGGCGCCACCAGGGACGTCATCCAGAACCACCTGCTGCAGCTGCTGGCGCTGGTGGCCATGGAGGACCCGACGGCGTTCGGCCCCTCCAAGCTGCGCAGGGAGAAGGAGAAGGTCCTGGAGGCCGTCACGCTGCCTGAGGACCTTTCCACGTCCACGGCCCGCGGCCAGTACCTCGCCGGGTGGCAGGGCGGCGTCCCGGTCCACGGCTTCCTGGAGGAGGAGGGCATCCCGCCGGAGTCCAACACCGAGACGTACGCCGCCATCAAGCTGGAGATCGCCAACCGGCGCTGGGCGGGCGTGCCGTTCTACCTGCGCGCCGGCAAGCGTCTGGGGCGGCGGATGACCGAGGTCGCCGTGGTGTTCCAGCGGGCGCCGCACCTGCCGTTCAGCAAGACCGACACCGAGATCCTCGGGCAGAACGCGCTGGTGATCCGCATCCAGCCCGACGAGGGCATCACCGTCAGGTTCGGCTCCAAGGTGCCGGGAACGGCGATGGAGGTCAGGGACGTCAACATGGACTTCGCCTACGGCGAGGCGTTCCTGGAGTCCTCCCCCGAGGCCTACGAGCGGCTGCTGCTGGACGTCCTCATCGGCGACCCGCCGCTGTTCCCGCACCAGCGGGAGGTCGAGCTCTCGTGGATGATCATCGACCCGATCGAGAAGTTCTGGGCGAACAGCGAGGAACGCCCCGAGGGCTACCCGTCCGGCACGGGCGGGCCGGCGTCGGCCGACGAGCTGATGGCGCGGGACGGCCGCACCTGGAGGAGGCTGTGATCGACGTGCAGACGACCGCGCCGGGCACCCGGGCCAGGCCCGGGAGGCGGCCCGGCGCCCGTGGGGCGCTGCGGAGCCATCGGGAGGCGCTGTGACCAGTTTCCTCATGGGGTCCACCACGGCCTCGGAGATCTCCTCGCAGCTCACCCGCCTGCGCCACCAGGTGGGCGCGCCGGCCGTCGGCATGGTGCTCACGCTGGTCGTGGTGTGCGACGAGAGCCGCCAGTACGACGCCGTGCGCGCGGCGTCCGAGGCGTCCCGCGAGCACCCCTCGCGCATCCTGGCGGTCATCCCCCGCGAGCGCAACGAGGCGACCCGGCTGGACGCCGAGATCCGGGTGGGCGAGCTGACGACCGGCGAGGTCGTGCTGCTGCGCCTGTACGGGGAGCTGCGCGACCATGCCGACTCTGTGCTGTCGCCGCTGCTGCTGCCCGACATCCCCGTGGTGGTGTGGTGGCCCGGCGAGGCGCCCGAGGCGCCCGCCAAGGACCCCGTGGGCGCCTTCGGCCAGCGCCGCGTCACCGACGCCCGCTCCAGCTCCGACCCCGTGGCGGCGATCAGGAGCCGCGCCGACGGCTACACCCCCGGTGACACCGATCTGGCGTGGACCCGGCTGACGCCGTGGCGGAGCCTGCTGGCCGCCGCGTTCGACCGGCCCGCGGGCAAGGTGCTCGACGGGCACGTGGAGGCCGAGCCCGGCCATCCGAGCGCCGAGCTCCTGGCGGTGTGGCTGTCCGACCGGCTCGGCGCCCCGATCAGGGTGACCGACTCCGAGGGTCCCGGCCTGACGGCGGTCCGCCTGCGGCTGGGGGACGGCGAGATCAGGGTGGAGCGCTACGACTCGCGCACCGCCACCCTCACCCGCACGGGCGAGCCCGACCGGCAGGTCGCCCTGGCCCGCCGGCCGGCCTCCGACCTGCTCGCCGAGGAGCTGCGCCGGCTGGACCCCGACGAGGTCTACGAGTCGGCGATCAGGAACGCCGCCGCCGACGGCTCCTGAAAGGGCGTCCCGGCGCGGTCACCGGGTGACGCACCGGTCTTTCGGGGGGGCCGGGCGCTTCCTGCGCCCGGCGCCCCCGACCATCGCGGTTTCACGGGCGGGTGCCGGGCACCTGCGCTCATCGAAGGACGGTCTGTGTTGTGAGTGCTCCATCGGTCATCGTGCACCGGGACGCCGACGTGCTGGCCAAGGCCGTCGCCGCGCGCCTCATCGTCGGGCTCGTCGACGCCCAGGCCGCCAAGGGGTCGGCCCACCTGGTGGTCACCGGCGGTCGCATCGGCATCGCCACCCTGGCCGAGGTGGCCGCCACGCCGGCGCGTGACGCCGTCGAGTGGCCGCGCCTCGACCTCTGGTGGGGTGACGAGCGTTTCCTGCCCTCCGGCGACCCCGAGCGCAACGAGACGGGCGCCCGCGAGGCGCTGCTCGACCACGTGGACGTGGACCCCGCGCGCGTGCGCGCCGTGCCGGGCCCCGACTCCGGCCTCACCGTCGAGGAGGCGGCCCACCGCTACGCCGAGGAGCTGCGCAAGGCGGCCCGCCCGGAGGACCACGGGCCGGTGCCGTCGTTCGACGTCCTCATGCTCGGCATCGGCCCCGACGGCCATGTGGCCTCGCTGTTCCCCGAGATGCCGGCGCTGTACGACGAGCGCCCCGTCGCGGCGGTGCACGGCGCCCCCAAGCCGCCGCCCACCCGCGTCTCGATGACGCTGGCCACCATCAGGGCGGCGCGCGAGGTGTGGGTGCTCGCGACCGGCGAGGAGAAGGCCGGCGCCGTACGCCTGGCGCTCCAGGAGTCGGGCACCTTCCAGGTGCCGGCCGCCGGGGCCCGGGGGCGGTCGCGCACGCTGTTCCTGCTCGACCGGGCCGCCGCGAGCAAGCTGCCACCGAGCCTCGGCCGCCTGGCCTCTCCCTGACCGTCCGCTCACCCGGCGCCTCCCCACGCCCGCGCGGCCGCGTGCCGGCCGCGCGGGCCCCGGCCGGACGGCGACCGGCCGCGGCGGTCAGCCGGGCAGCGGGACCGCGTCGATCTCGGCCAGGATCGCGCGCTTGCCCGCCTCGTCCATGAAGGACGCCCGCACCGCGTTACGCGACAGGTCGGCCAGCTCACGCGCGCCCAGCCCGAAGGTGCGGGCCACGACGCCGTACTCGCCGTTGAGCGTGGTGGCGAACATGGGCGGGTCGTCGCTGTTGATCGTGACGTACAGCCCCTCGGCCAGCATGCGGGGCAGCGGGTGGGCGGCGAGGTCGGCCACCTGGCCGGTGCGCACGTTGGACGTCGGGCACACCTCGATCGGGATCTGCGTCTCGCGCAGGTGGGCCAGCAGCTTGGGGTCGGCCACACAGCTGGTGCCGTGCCCGATGCGCTCGGCGCCCAGCCCTTCGATGACCTCCCAGATCGTCTCCGGGCCGGTCATCTCCCCCGCGTGCGGCACGCTGTGCAGGCCCGCCGCCCTGGCGGCGCGGAAGGCGTCCCTGAACGCGTCGCGGTGGGGCGGGCGGTGCTGCTCGATGCCCGCGAGCCCGAAGCCGACCAGCGCCTCCGGCGGCTCCGACAGCGCGTGGTCGAGGGTGGCCCGCGCGCCCTCGACCCCGTACTCGCCGGGGATGTCGAACACGTACGCGACCCGCACCCCCTGCTCGGCCGCCTGGCGGGCGGCCACGTCTAGCGCCTCGGTGACGGCGCGCATCGGCATGCCCATGCGGTGGTGGGAGTAGGCGGTGACCGTGAGCTCGATGTACCGCACGTTCTGCGGCGCGAGGTCGCGCACCGCTCCCAGGACCAGCGTGGCGATGTCCTCGGGGTCGCGCACCAGCGCGTTGACACCCTCGTAGATCTCGGCGAAGTGCGGGAAGTCGCGGAACACGTAGAAGGCCCGCATCTCCTCCTCGGTGACCGGCACCGGGCCGCCCGGGTGGCGGCGGCTCAGCTCCAGGACCGTGGGCACCGAGGCCGAGCCGACCAGGTGAAGGTGCAGCTCGGCCTTGGGCAGGGCGGTGATGAACGTGTCGATCGATGTGGTGCTCTGGGTCATAACGAATGACCCTAAGCACCGGGACGACCTCTGGGAAAGTCGATTATCGGGAAACTGACACGACTTCGTCAGCTTCGCCGGGATCACGCCCGAAGGGCGCAGAGCAGACGGTTGTCGCCGTTCTGCCACAGGGTGCCGATCTCGGAGAAACCGGCCGCGCGCAGCGCCTCCACGTGCGCGGACAGGTGCGAGGACTCCGAGCCGTGGTGGTCGGCCCCGGCGACCCTGCGCTCCCGCTCGTAGCGCGCGGCGTCGAGGGCGGGGTCGGCGGTGACGGCGTCCCACCATTCGCGCCAGTTCTCGGGCATGCCCCCGCTGAAGCGCCGCCGGGTCGCCCGCCGGCGGATCTCCTCCTCCAGGCGGGCCAGGCCCGGCGAGACGTCCTGGACGTCGAAGTGGTCGCCGTTGAGGAACAGCCCACCGGGCCGCAGCACCCCGTGCAGCTCGGCGAACATCGTGCGCAACGCCGGTTCGGGCAGCCAGTGGAGCGCGGTCGTGCTCACCGCCACGTCCGCCTGGCGGTCCAGCCGCAGGGCGGCGGCCCAGCCGGGGGTGCGCAGGTCGAGATCCTCGAAGCGCAGCTCCGGCCGGCCCGCGTGCGAGGCCCGCCCCAGCGCCAGCAGCAGCGGGTCGGCGTCGATGGCGACGACCCTCGCCCCGGGCACGCGGTCGACCAGACGGGCGGCCAGCGACCCGGGACCGCAGCCGAGGTCGAGCACGAGCGGGTCGGGACGGCCGGCCCCGGCCTCCACGGCGTCGATCAGGGCGGTGAACCGCTCCTCACGGTCGGGCAGGTAACCCTCCTGCTGGCGATCCCATCGCTCGATCCAGCCCTGCGCCACCTCGCGCGGAAGAATGGACATGCAGCCCTCCCCGTAACTGTTGTCTATCATTTCGATAGTGACACGGTAGAACCCAAGGATGTGACCGGTCAAGTGAACTTCAACAGTCACTCGGACACGGTGGTGGCGGTCGCCGCCTCGCTGGTGAACACGCTGACGCCCGGCGAGGCGCGCGGCCGTCCGTACACGCCCGCGCCCGGAGGGGCCGGGCTGCGCGCCGCCGCCACCGAGGCGCTGCGCGCCGGCGGGCGCCGCCAGGCCGGCGAGGTGACCGGCACCGAGGCCGCCGAGCTGTCGAAGGTGGCAGGCGAGCTGCGCGTCGTGTTCGACGCGACCGAGGCCGGCGACGTCGACGCCGCGGCCGAGCAGGTCAACCGTCTGCTCCAGCGCACTCAGGCGCGCCCGCACCTGGAGCGGCACGACGGCGAGCCGTGGCACCTGCACTTCCACGGCCGCACCGACACGCTCGCCGACAGCTGGGCGGCCTCGTGCGCCACCGGGCTCGCCATCGTGCTCGGCGGCGAGCTGCACGACCGGCTCGGCGTCTGCACCGCGCCGCACTGCGACCGCGTCTACGTCGACGTCTCGCGCAACGGCACCCGCCGGTTCTGCTCGACGGCCTGCCAGAACCGCGTCAAGACCGCCGCGTTCCGCGCCCGGGCGCCCAAGCCCTGACCCGCCTCCCCGCGCCGGCCCGATCCGCCCGGCCGCAGGTCAGATGTAGCCCCAGGCCCTGGCGGTCTCGCGCAGCCCCTCGGGCACCTCGTGCGGGGCGGGAAGCGGCCGGCCGCGCTGCACCTCACCGCTGCGGATCTTGTCGCGCCAGTCGCCGATGCCCTTCACGAACGCGCCGTGGTCGTGCTCGCCGTACTTGAGCATCCCGGGCTCGAACTCGACGCCGACGAACGCGCAGACCCGGCGGAGCTGGCCCTCGGGGTCCTCCACCAGATCCTCGTACCGCAGGTCGAGCCCGTCGTGCCGTCCCCGGGCGTCCTGCAGGTAGCGCATGTACTGGTAGGTGTGGCGGACCGCCTCGCCCATGGGCCGCGCCTCGGGGTCGGCCTCGTGCCACGACCGGGCGATCGAGGCGGGGTGGCGCATGAGGTAGACGAACCGCGCGTCAGGCCAGCAGGTGAGGATCCGCTTGTAGGCGAAGACGTTGCTGGGCGTCTTGTCGACGATGACGTCCTTGCCGCTCCTGAGCAGCTCCCGGTGGAGCATTCGGTCCCACAGGATGTGCTCGATGTCGCTCGTGGAGTGGCCGAGCGCCTCCATCGCCTGCCGCACCGGATCGGTGGTCATGCTGACCGCGAGCCGCCGCACGTGCATCTCGTGCGGCGCGTGGACGCGCGAGTGGCTGTTCAGCAGGACGCGGAACAGGGTCGAGCCCGAGCGCACCGGCGAGAGCACGAAGACCGGTTCTCGCAGCAGCCGGTCGCTACGAGGATCCACCGGGGGCCGGGGCGTCTCGGGCGGCGGGGCCACGGGCACGACCTGCGGCCGGACGCGTGTGATGTTGTAGCCGGTGAACCCCTCGAGAGCCGCGTTGACCCTGCTCTTCCATGCCATGGACCAGACCATAGGAAACGATGGTGACGCCGAGGTGAACGGAGCCTGTGCGCCGGTTGTAGCCGGTGGTCAGCAGACCTGCCCGGGGGGCAGGTGTTCCTCGGCCCACAGCGAGATCTGGTTCAGGGCCGGCATGAGGGCCTGGCCGCTCGGGCTCAGCTCGTAGGAGACCGCCACGGGCGGCCCCTCCTCGACGGTGCGGACGACCAGCCCGGCCTCGGCCAGCTCGGTCAGGCGGTCGGAGAGCACCGAGTCGCTGACGCCGTCGATCACGCGCGAGATCTCGCGGAAGCCGGCCGGCCGCTGCGCCAGGGCGCCCAGCACCACGCCGCTCCAGCGTTTGCCGAGCACGGTGAAGGCGCGGGCCAGGGAGGCGTCGGCACGCAGACAGGGCTCCGTCGCACCGCGGTCGGGGGTCTTCGGAGCTGCCATGTGGCCATACTAGCCGATCCGGGGTTGCTAGCTTTTTCGAAGCTGCTAGTCTCTTCGGTGTCACTAGTAGTTTGCAAGCGAAGGGAACGATATGGACGACAGCGGTGGCCGTCAGAGCGTCGTGGTGCTGGGCGGCGGATACGGCGGCATCAGGGTCGCCAAGGCCCTCGACGACGTCGCCGACGTGACGCTCGTCGACCCCTCCGACGCGTTCGTGCACAACGTCGCGGCCTGGCGCGCACTGGTCGAGCCGCAGTGGCTGGACCAGATCTTCATGCCCTACGACCAGCTCCTGGCCCGCGGCACGTTCGTCCGCGACCGGGCCGAGGCCGTCGACGGCACCCGGGTCACCCTCGCCTCGGGCCGCACGCTGGAACCGGACTACCTGGTGCTGGCCACGGGCTCCGCCTACCCCTTCCCGGCCAAGAGCGACGTGGCCGACACCGAGACGGCCCGCGCCAAGTACCGGGACGCGCACCGCGACCTGCTGGACGCACAGCGGGTACTGCTCGTCGGCGCCGGCCCCGCCGGCCTGGAGCTGGCGGGCGAGATCAAGGCGTTCTTCCCCGGCAAGCACGTGACCATCGCCGACGTCGCGCCGGACATCCTGCCGGGCCCCTACGCCCAGGAGCTGCGGGACGAGCTGCGCGGCCAGCTCGACAAGCTCGGCGTCGAGCTGGTCCTCGGCAGCCCGCTGCGCGGCCTGCCCTCGGCCCCGCCGGCCATCGCCGCCCCGATCGCGATCAGCACCGAGGCCGGCGACGAGGTGGCCGCCGACATCTGGTACCGCTGCTTCGGCGTCACCGTCCAGACCGGGTACGCGCGCGGCACGCTTGCCGAGGCCCGCGACGACCGCGGCTACCTGCGGGTGGACGAGCAGCTTCGCGTCCAGGGCCAGGAGCGGGTCTTCGCCGTCGGCGACATCTCCGACGCCGACCGCGACACGGCCGGCATGGCCACCGCCCAGGCCGAGACCGTGAGCGCCGCGATCAGGAGCCGGATCACCGGCGAGGAGGCGCCGGCGGCCTACCAGCGCGGGCCCGTCATGATCCTCGTCCCCCTCGGCCCCGAGGGCGGCGCCGGGCAGCTGCCCGGCAACGACGGCATCCTCGGCGCGGACGAGGCGTCGGGGATCAAGGGCCGCACCATGCTGGTCGACCGGTACACCGCCCTGTTCGACGCGCCGGGCGCCGGCGCCTGACGTGCCCCGGCCGGGTGACAGGAGTCTTACCTTCCGGTGACCGTCGCCGCGCCGGCTGCCGTCGTCTCACGGCGGTAGGAGGTGTCATGGTGAACCGATCGGCTCTCACCCGCCCAAGCGTGGCGCTGGCCGCCGCGGCCGTGCTGACGTCCGCGTGCTCGGGCCTCGCGGCGGCGCCGCCCGCCGGAACGGGCGGCACGGGCGGCACGGGAACAGGCGCCTCGCGCGCGGCGAACACCGCGAGCACGGCGAGCACGACACCGGCGAGCGTCCGCGCGACAGGGCTCGAGCCGCGCAGGCTGGTCTTCCTCGACACGGGGGGGCGACGCCTTCCGCGTGGTGGTGAAGGAGCGGGGACGCCCGCTCAGGGTGCTCAAGGACCTCACCTCGGACCCGGGCTTCACCGGCCAGTTCTCGGTGTCCCCCGACGGCCGCCGCGTGGCGTGGATCCGCGCCCGAGGCGACCTGGGCGAGCCCGGCCGGCTGCTCGTCCAGAGCGGGCGGCGGGCGAGGGTCGTCGCCAGGGACGCCGCCGCGGGCTTCCCCTGCGCCACGCCGGTGTGGTCGCCCGACTCCCGGCGCGTGGCCTACCTGCCGCTGGGCACCGGCGGGGTCGGGCGCCGTGTCACCGCGGTGCCGGCCGACGGCGGGGGGCCTGCGCGGCGGCTCGGCACGACCCGGGGCGTCTGCCATCTGGCCTGGGCGGCGGGCGGGCGCCGGCTGGCGGGCTACACCGGCGACACCGCCGGGGTGTTCCTCCTGGACGCCGCGACCGGGCGGGCGCGCCGGGTGCCCGGCATCCCGCTCGCCAACCACGTGGGCGGCCTGTCGCCCGACGGCCGTCGCGTCGTCGTGCGCGAGCTGCGGCCGTCGGCCCCCGGCGGCGACGGCGCGTGGCCCACCGCCTTCACGCCGTCGATCGTGGACACGCGCACCGGCCGGCGGATCCCCGTCACCGCCGACGGCGAGGTGCTCGGCGCCGCCTACCTGCCCGACGAGCGGCTGGTGGTGCGGGTGCGCGGCAACCCCGGCAACACGCTGGTGCTGCGCGCACCGGACGGCCGGGAGACCGGGCGGCTGGCCGAGCCCCCGCAGAGCGCCCGCATGGGGCTGCTGACGGTGGTGCCCTGACCGGCAGCGCCGCACCGGCACGGCCGGCCACGACCCGGGCGGCACGGGGCCGCTGAGGGTGGTGCCTGAGCGCCCTAGGCCAGCGCCTCCACCCGGGCGGGGACGTGCTTGTGCCACGGGGTGCCCGCGTACGGGTCGCGGTCCCGCGAATCCGTCAGCTCGTTGGGCGGCGCCCCGGTGGTCACCTGGCCCCCGTCCGCCGGGTAGGTGAGGCCGAGGCCGTTGGGCAGCGACACGTGGCCGGGCTGGAGGCTGTCGGTGATCTCGACGGTCACGTCCACCGACCCGCGCCGGGTGGTGAGACGGGCCCGGGAGCCGGCCGAGAGGCCGAGGCCGGCGGCGTCCTCCGGGCTCATCCGCAGCAGTCCCTCGCCGTCGCGCCTGCGCCACGCCGGGTCGCGGACGATCGTGTTGGCGGTGAAGGCGCGCCGCTCCCCCGCCGAGAGCACGAACGGGAACTCCTGCTGCCCGGGCGGGCCCGCGCCGAGACCGGCCAGCTCCTCCAGCAGGTCGGGCAGGGCCAGGTGGATCCTCCCGTCCGGGGTGCCCAGCCGGTTCCAGCCGTCGCCCGGCTCGTCCACGGCGAAGACCAGCCCTGACGGGTTCTCCAGCAGGGCGTCGAACAGCCGGTCGCCGAGCTCCATCCCCTCCCCCTTGACACCCGCCCGCCGCACGGCGTCGGGGTGGGCCATGGCGACCCGCACGGCCTGGGCCCACAGCGAGGCGGCCGCCGCGGCCCCGTCCGGCAGGGTCGGGCCGAGCGTCCGGTAGAGCAGGACGGGCGCGACCGACGCCAGGGCCGGGTCGGCGAGGGCGGCGAGGAACGCCTGCCCGAAGGCCGCGCGCCCGCGCCCGGCGGCCTCCCGCAGGGGCCGCAGGTGGTCCTCGGTGACCGCGCCGATCGCCTCGCACAGGCGAGCGTGGATCTCCGGCTCGGGCAGCAGGTCGGCTCCCGGCGGCGGGTCCAGCACGGGCCGCCGCAGGTGGAAGTAGTTCGCGGGCGTCTCGAAGTTGAAGAACGTCGCCTCCCACTTCTCGAACTGCGAGGGCGCGGGCAGCACGTAGTCGGCCAGCCGCGCCGTCTCCGTCATCGCGACGTCGACCACCACCAGCAGGTCCAGCGCCGCGAGGGCCTCGCGCATCCGCTTGGAGTCGGCGATCGAGTGGGCGGGGTTGGCGGTCTCCACGAGCATGGCCCGGTAGCGGCGCGGATGGTCGGTGAGGATCTCCTCGGCCACCACGTTGGACGGGACCAGCCCCGAGATGACGCGGGCCCCGGCGACGGGGCTGAACCGCTCCGGTCTCGGCCCGTGGTGGGAGAAGGTGATGAACGGCGCGAGCAGGATCGGCGGGTTGTTGGTGCCCGGACGCCCGAAGTTGCCGGTGAGCAGCCACAGCAGGTTGTCGAGGTAGCTGTTGAGCGTGGAGTGCAGCGTCATCTGCACGCCCAGGTCCTCGAACACGGCCACGCTCGCGGCCCCGGCGATCCGGCGCGCGGCGGTGCGGACGAGCTCTTCGGGCACGCCGGCCGTCTCGCAGTACGCCGGCACGGGCACCTCACGCAGGACCGCGCGCACCTCCTCCAGGCCGACGGCGTGCTCGGCCAGCCACTCGCCGGCGATCAGGTCTTCCTGGACCACCACGGCGACCAGTGCGGCGAGCAGCCACGCGTCCCTGCCGGGCCGCACCCGCAGGTGGATGTCGGCGAGTTCCGCGGTCTCGGTGCGCCGGGGGTCGATGACGATCAGGCTGCGGGCGGGGTCGCGCGCGATCTCGCGCAGCGTGGGCCTGGCCCGGGGCAGGCCGTGGGACTGCCAGGGGTTCTTGCCGACGAAGAGCGCGACCTCGCAGTGCTCGAAGTCGCCGGTCGCCATGGTGCCGAGCATGCGGTCGGAGACCCAGAACAGGCCGGTCTTCTCCTGCGCGAGCGCGTTGGAGCGGTACCGGGCGCCCAGCGCGCGCATGAACGAGCCCGCGTAGGAGCCGCCCAGGTGGTTGCCCTGCCCGCCGCCGCCGTAGTAGAAGATCGACTCTCCGCCGTGCGCGTCGCGCACCGCCGAGAACCGGGCGGCGATCTCGGCGATCGCGACGTCCCAGCCGACCCGCTCGAAGGTGCCGTCCGGCCGCCGCCTCAGCGGGTGGGTCAGGCGGTCCACGCCGTTCTGGTAGCGGTCGAGCCGCAGGGGCTTCTCGCAGCTGTAGCCCTGGGAGGACGGGTGGGCCTTGTCACCCCTGACGCCGGCGAGCCGCCGCCCGTCCAGGCGGATCTCGATGCCGCAGTTGGACGCGCAGAGCACGCACGCCGTGGGCCGCCATTCGGTGTCCATCTCACCTTCCGGTCCCAGTTGAGTTCAGCAATCAAACTCAGGCTAGTGCCGCGCGCCGGATTTGTCGCCGTCCTTACCGCTCTTTCCCACCGTGTTGCCGCATAGTAGAAGCACCGCGCCCCGCGCCTTCCGGCCCGGCGCGCGGTCTGACATCACCGGACGCACTCGGAGGCCCGCGTGTTCGAGCGCTTCACCGATTCCGCCCGCCAGGTGGTGGTCGCGGCCCAGGAAGAGGCCAGGCGGCTCAATCACCGCTACATCGGCACCGAGCACGTGCTGCTCGGTCTGCTGAGCGACGGCAGGGGACTTGCCGCGGGCGTGCTGAGGGACGCCGGCGTGACGCCGGCCGCCGTCCGCTCCGGCATCGAGGAGCTGGTCGGCCGCGGCCGGACCACCCCCGAGGCGCAGATCCCGTTCAGCGCCCGCGCCAAGAAGGTCCTGGAACTGTCCCTGCGGGAGGCGCTGACGCTGCGCCGCAACTACATCGGCACCGAGCACATCCTGCTGGGCATGCTGCGCGAGGGCGAGGGCGTCGCCGTCCAGATACTCGACCGGCACAAGGTGGACACGGCGCTCATGCGCGAGCGACTGCTGGCGCAGGCGCGCAGCCCCCGCGTCCGCGTCTACAGCGGGCAGCACGACGAGCCGCTCATCGTGCCGTCGGGCACCACCAACGCGGCCCGCCTGGAACGCATCCAGGAGAGCCTCGACCGCATCGAGCGGCGGCTCGACGCCCTCGGCGCCCCCGCCGACCCGCCCGCAGGCGCCGCCGAGGCCCCCGAAGCCCCACCGGCCACCGGCACCGGCCCCCGCTGACGCCCTCGGCCGTCCCCCTCGGGAGCTTCAGGGACGGGGCCCCGGCACCACGGCGCCGACGGCGATCCTCGCCTCCAGCACCCCCGGGTCGTCGGTGTAGACGAGTGTGGCGCCGAGCGACAGCAGCAGGCGGCGCATGCGGGTGTTGTCCGACAGCAGGGATGCCTTGACCTCGGCGAACCCCAGGTCACGCGCCTCGCGCAGCACCATGCGCGCCAGCGCGGCGCCCAGGCCGAGGCCCTGCCAGCGGTCCTCCACCAGCATCGCCATCTCGGCGATGCCCGGATCAGGGCTGAACATGAGGGTCGCCAGCGCCACGACCTGGCCGTCGTACCCGGCGACCAGCGAGTGCCCGCGGTCGCGGTCGCACAGCCGGTCGAACACGCGGGGCGGCAGGGCGGGCATGGAGGTGAAGTACCGGAAGCGGCGGGAGTCGGGCGAGCAGCGGTCGTGCAGGTCGCGGACGGCCTCGCGGTAGAGCGGGGTGAGCGGGCGCACCCGCACCTCGACCCCGTCGTTGAGCAGCACCGGGCGCTCGGCGGGGGTCGCCTCGGCCGGAGGCTGGGCGAGCCGCACGAGCGCCGCCGCGCGGGCCGACTCGGTCAGCGTGAACGGCAGGCCGCCGCGGCGCAGGCGAATGGCGCGGCGGGGCGCCACGGGCACCGTCAGCAGCGTTGGGTCCGGCAGGTCCGACAGGTCGGTTCCGTACACCCAGCGGGCGTCGTCGGCCCGCAGCAGGTCGGCCAGCACCTCCGGCAGCCGCCAGGGCATCGCCCGCAGCCGTGCGGCCAGCAGCAGCGCGCGGGTGGGCTCGTCGGTCAGCTCGTGCGCCGTGGCGGGCACCACCTGGACACGCCGGCCGCCCGCCTCCTCCAGCGCGGCCCGCACACTCTCCGCGGACGCCGGGATGTCGGCCACGAACTCGTCCACGGTGCCGTCGGTGTCCGGCTGGACGCTGAGCCCGAGGATGTTGCCGCCCTTCGCCGCCAGCGCGGCGGTGAGCGAGGCCAGCCTGCCCGGCCGCTCGTCGACCGTCGTCCGGATCCGCAGAAAACCCATCGGCGCCTCCCTGTCGTCTGACAACAGACTGCCGCCGAACTGTTACGCGACTGCTACACAGCGGTGAGCCAGGGGTTTCGTTTCAGATATTTTGCGGCTTCTAGGATTATTTCCTGCCCTATGTCGTAAATATCGGTTTCCGCAGGGCCTCTCCGGGACGACGGCCTCGATGTAGCAGGATGTGGCATCACCATCGTCACGACCCACAGGCAGGAGGAGGGGCCGCGCGCGGCGTGAGCCGGACGGCACGGCCCGGATCCCCGATGACCGATCTGCTCTTCCGGGGCGGCCGCGTGTTCACCGGCGCGCCCCGCTCCCCCGCCGCGGGCGGCCCCGGCCCGGACGGCGAGGTGACGGCCGTGCTGGTCCGCGACGGGCGCGTCGCCGCCGCCGGGGCCGAGGCCGACGTCGCGCCCCTGGCACGCCCCGGGCACGACACCGTCGACCTGGCCGGGAGGCTGCTCGTCCCCGGGTTCACCGACGCGCACATCCACCCGATCCAGGCGGGACTCGAACGGGCCGGATGCGACCTGGCCGAGGTCTACGGCCTGCCCGCCTACGTCGAGAAGATCGCCGCGTACGCGGCCGCGCACCCCAGACGTGCGTGGATCGACGGCGGCGGCTGGGACATGTCCGCCTTCCCCGGCGGCCTGCCGCACCGCCGCCAGCTCGACTTCCTCGACCGGCCCGCCTACCTGATCCAGCGCGACCACCACGCGGCCTGGGTGAACGGCCGCGCCCTGGAGCTGGCCGGGATCACCGCCGCAACCCCCGACCCCGCCGACGGCCGCATCGAGCGCGACGCCGACGGCACGCCGACCGGCGTGCTGCACGAGGGCGCGATGGACCTTGTGGGCCTGCTCACCCCCCGCCCCACCCCCGCCGACCTGGACGCCGCGCTGATGGACGCCCAGGCGCACCTGTTCTCGCTCGGCATCACGGGCTGGCAGGACGCGATCGTCGGCTCGTACGCCGGCTCGGACGACAACCTGCCCGCGTACGTGTCGGCCGCGGCTTCGGGCCGGCTCAGGGCGCGGGTGGTGGGCGCCCTGTGGTGGGACAGGGCCCGCGGCGCCGAGCAGATCGAGGAGCTGGTCGATCGCCGCGCCCAGGCCCAGGGGGTCTTCTCCGCCGGATCGGTGAAGATCATGCAGGACGGCATCGCCGAGAACCTCACGGCCGCCGTCATCGAGCCCTACTGCGGCTGCGGCCCCGACCAGCGCGGCCTGTCGTACGTCGAACCGGCCCTGCTGAAGAGCCACGTCGCCGAGCTGGACGCGCTCGGGTTCCAGGTGCACTTCCACGCCATCGGCGAGCGCGCCGTCCGCGAGTGCCTCGACGCACTGGAGGGCAGCACGCCGGCCAACCGGCACCACATCGCCCACCTGCAGATCGTCGAGCCGTCCGACGTCCCGCGCTTCGCCGCGCTGGGCGTGGCCGCCAACCTGCAGCCGCTGTGGGCCACCCACCACCTGCAGATGGACGAGCTGTGCATCCCCTTCCTCGGGCGGGAGCGCACCACGTGGCAGTACCCGTTCGCCGACCTCGTGCGCACCGGGGCACGGCTGTGCGCGGGCAGCGACTGGCCGGTTTCCTCCGCCGACCCCCTGCAGGGCATGCACGTGGCGGTCAACCGCACCGAGCCCGCGGGGTCGGTGCACGCGGGCTACCCGACGGCGCAGACGCCGTTCCTGCCCGCGCAGCGCCTCGACCTGGCCACGGTGATGGCGGCCTACACGTCAGGTTCGGCCTGGGTGAACCACGACGACGAGGCGGGCGTCATCGCCGCGGGCAACCGCGCCGACCTGGTGGTGCTCGACCGCGACCCGTTCACGCTGCCGGCCGGGGACATCTGGGCCACCCGGGTGGCCATGACGCTCGTCGGCGGCGAGCCGGTCTACGAGAGGGCCTGAGCCGCCCGGAGAAGCCGGCAGGCCCCCGCCGACGGCGGGGGCCTGCTCACGTGCTCGGGCGCTGAGCCGCCCGGACGCCGCTCACCAGGGCGAGCGGTTGTTGCGCAGTCTTTCGAGCGCTTCGGCGAGGATGGCGGCACCGTCGGTGTCGCTGCGCCGTTCCTTCACGTAGGCCAGGTGCGTCTTGTACGGCTCGTTGCGCGGCGGCGCGGGCGGCGCCGACTCGTCCTGACCCGCGGGCAGCCCGCAGCGCGGGCAGTCCCAGTACTCGGGGACGGCCGCGTCGCTGGCGAAACTCGGGCGTGTCTCGTGCATGTTGGCGCACCAGAACGAGACCCTGACTCGAGGGGCCGCCTCGCCACGCTCGGCCTCTCCCATCGGACCGGCGCCGACACGGCTACCACGGATGGCGTTGCCACTACCCACGGATGAACTCCTCGCTTGATCGCCCGCCTCGGGGCGGGAAAGAATCTCTGTCAGTCTGCCCGGAGGGCGCTACGGCTTGAGCAACAGCCCCAGCGCGATGATGCAGACAAGCCAGAGCGCGCCGGTGATGACCGTGAGCCGGTCGAGGTTCCGCTCCACCACCGACGATCCGCCGAACGACGAGGTGAATCCGCCGCCGAACAGATCGGAAAGGCCACCGCCCTTGCCCTTGTGCAGCAGCACGAGCAGCACCATGAGCAAGCTCGAGAGAATGAGGGCGACCGAGATTCCGATAATCACCGTTGACCTGTTTCCGTGTGATACGCGCCGCAGCGCGACCTGACCTGCACGTGCATCGTCGGCTGACGATTCAGAGTTGCCTCTTGAGGGTACGTCGTCCTGTCAACTCGTACCTCCCAAACAGCTCAGCTAGCCTGACTTTTCGCCAAAGCGACAGATTCCAACGAATTCGGCCGGGTCGAGGCTCGCGCCGCCGACCAGGGCGCCGTCGACATCCGGCTGCGCCATGATGCCGGCGATGTTCCCCGCCTTGACCGATCCACCGTAAAGGATACGGACGGCCGCGGCCACTTCGCCGTCGTACAGCTCGGCGAGTCGCGCGCGGATCGCCCCGCAGACCTCCTGGGCGTCGTCGGGCGTGGCCACCTCGCCGGTGCCGATCGCCCATACCGGCTCGTAGGCGACGACCAGCGATCTGGCCTGGTCGCTCTTCACGCCGGTCAGCGCGGCGTCGAGCTGGGAGAGCGTGTGGGCGACCTGCTCGCCGGCCTGCCTGACCGGCAGGCCCTCGCCCACGCACAGGATCGGCGTGAGCGAGTGACGGAAGGCCGCCTGGACCTTGAGGTTGACCTGCTGGTCGTCCTCGGCGTGGTACTGCCGCCGCTCGGAGTGGCCGGCCAGCACGAACGTGCAGCCGATCTTGGCGAGCATCGCGCCGGACACCTCGCCGGTGTAGGCGCCGCCGTCGTGCACCGACACGTCCTGCGCGCCGTACACGATGCGCAGCTTGTCGCCGTCGACGAGGGTCTGCACGCTGCGAAGGTCGGTGAACGGCGGGATCACCGCCACCTCGACGCGGTCGAAGTCCTTGTCGGTGAGCGTGAACGCCAGCTTCTGCACCAGGGCGATGGCCTCAAGGTGGTTGAGGTTCATCTTCCAGTTGCCCGCCATCAGCGGCTTGCGGCCGGCGCTCATCGGACCCGCTCCGCCGGGGCGGGGGGAACCTGCAGGGTCGTCATCAGTCGCTCAGTCCTTCAGGGCCGCGAGTCCGGGGAGGGTCTTGCCCTCAAGGTATTCCAGGCTGGCGCCGCCGCCGGTGGAGATGTGGGAGAAGCCGTCCTCGGGCAGGCCGAGCTTGCGGACGGCCGCCGCGGAGTCGCCGCCGCCGACGACGGTGAAGGCGTCCGCCGCGATGAGCGCCTCGGCCACGGCACGGGTGCCGCCGGCGAAGGCGTCGAACTCGAACACGCCCATCGGGCCGTTCCAGAAGACGGTGGCGGCGTCGGCCAGCTTGCCGGCGAACAGCTCACGGGTCTTGGGGCCGATGTCGAGGCCCTCGCGGTCGGACGGGATCGCCGTCGCCTCGACCACCTCGTACTCGGCGTCCTCGGCGAACTCGGTGGCCGCCAGCACGTCGACCGGCAGCACGAGCTCCACGCCGCGCTTGTCGGCCTCGGCGATGAAGCCGCGGACCTGGTCGAGCTGGTCCTTCTGCAGCAGCGAGTTGCCGACCTCGTGGCCCTGGGCCGCCAGGAAGGTGTACGCCATGCCGCCGCCGACGACCAGGCGGTCGACCTTGCCGAGCAGGTTGGCGATCACGCCGAGCTTGTCGGACACCTTGGCGCCGCCGAGCACGACGGCGTACGGCCGCGCGGGCTCCTCGGTGAGCCGCTTCAGCACCTCGACCTCGGCCACGATGAGACCGCCGGCCGCGTGCGGGAGCCGCTTCGGCACGTCGTAGACGCTGGCGTGCTTGCGGTGCACGGCGCCGAAGCCGTCGCCGACGTAAAGCTCGGCCAGCTCGGCGAGCCTGCCGGCGAACGCCTCGCGCTCGGCGTCGTCCTTGGACTCCTCGCCCGGCTCGAACCGGAGGTTCTCCAGCAGGGCGACCTCGCCGTCGGCGAGACCCTGCGCGATCTCACGCGCGGAGTCGCCGACGACGTCGGAGGCGAACCGGACCGGCCGCCCGAGCAGCTCGCCCAGGCGGGCGGCCACCGGGGCCAGCGAGAACTCCGGCGCCACCTTGCCCTTGGGCCGGCCCAGGTGGGCGCACACGATCACCCGCGCGCCGCGGTCGGCGAGCGCGGTGATGGTGGGGACCGAGGCGCGGATGCGGCCGTCGTCGGTGATGACGTCCCCGTCGAGGGGAACGTTGAGGTCGGCGCGTACGAGCACGCGCCGACCCGTGACGTCCAATGAGTCGATGGTGCGCATCAGAGCCGCGAACCCACCAGCGTGATGAGGTCGCCGAGGCGGTTGGAGTAGCCCCACTCGTTGTCGTACCAGCCGACGACCTTGACCTGGTTGCCGATCACCTTGGTGAGCCCGGAGTCGAAGATGCAGGAGGCCGGGTCGGTGACGATGTCGGAGGAGACGATCTCGTCCTCGGTGTAGGACAGGATGCCGCGCAGCGGGCCCTCGGCGGCGGCCTTGATCGCGCCGTTGACCTCCTCGACCGTGGTGTCACGGCTGAGGGTGACGGTGAGGTCGGTGACCGAGCCGGTGGGGATCGGCACCCGCATCGCGAAGCCGTCGAGCCGGCCCTTGAGCTCGGGCAGGACCAGGCCGATCGCCTTGGCGGCGCCGGTGGAGGTCGGCACGATGTTCAGGGCGGCGGCGCGGGCGCGGCGCAGGTCCTTGTGCGGGCCGTCCTGCAGGTTCTGGTCCTGGGTGTAGGCGTGGATGGTGGTCATCAGGCCCTTCTCGATGCCGAAGGTGTCGTTGATCACCTTCGCCATCGGGGCCAGGCAGTTGGTGGTGCAGGACGCGTTGGAGATGATCGTGTGGGCCGACGCGTCGTACTTGTCGTCGTTGACACCCATGACGATGGTGATGTCCTCGCCCTTCGCAGGAGCGGAGATGATCACCTTCTTGGCGCCGTTCTCGGCGTGCACCCGGGCCTTGGCGGCGTCGGTGAACAGGCCGGTGGACTCGACGACGACGTCGACGCCGAGGTCGCCCCAGGGCAGCTTGGACGGGTCGCGCTCGGCGAACGCCTTGATCGCCTTGCCGTCGACGGTGATCTCGTCGGCCGAGCTCTTCACCTCGTACGGCAGGCGGCCCAGGATGCTGTCGTACTTCAGCAGGTGGGCCAGCGTGGCGTTGTCGGTGAGGTCGTTAACCGCGACGACCTCGATGTCCTTACCGCTGGCCGCTACGGCTCGCAGAAAATTGCGGCCGATGCGGCCGAAGCCGTTGATGCCTACGCGGATGCTCACGGAACCAGAACTCCTCGGAGGTCGTGCGCCGGCTCGTGCCGGCGGCGTGGCGGGCGTTAAACCTCACACAACCCTACCGGTTGCCGATTGGTGTAGACCACGTGGATCTCCCGTTACCCCGGCGGCCGCGGGCGCGCCGGCGTCATGCCTGCCCAGGGCCGTGATCACGGCGATCACGGCGCGAGCATGTCGGCGGTGAGATTGGCGTCAGTGGTGGCGATGCCGAGGTCGGCGGCGCGCTTGTCGGCCATGGCGAGCAGCCGCCGGATGCGGCCGGCGATGGCGTCCTTGGTCAGCGGCGGGTCGGCGATCTGCCCCAGTTCCTCCAGGGACGCCTGCTTGTGCTCCACCCGCAGCCGGCCGGCGATCACCAGGTGCTCGGGGGCCTCGTCGCCGAGGATCTCCAGCGCCCGCTGGACCCGCGCCCCCGCGGCCACCGCGGCCCTGGCCGACCTGCGCAGGTTGGCGTCGTCGAAGTTTGCCAGGCGGTGCGCGGTCGCGCGCACCTCACGGCGCATGCGCCGCTCCTCCCAGGCCAGCACGCTGTCGTGGGCGCCGAGGCGGGTGAGCAGCGCGCTGATCGCGTCGCCGTCCCTGACCACCACGCGGTCGACCCCGCGCACCTCACGCGCCTTGGCGTGGATCTTCAACCGCCGTGCCGCGCCGACCAGCGCGAGCGCGGCCTCCGGGCCCGGGCAGGTGACCTCCAGCGACATCGAGCGCCCCGGCTCGGTCAGCGAGCCGTGGGCCAGGAAGGCGCCCCGCCAGGCCGCCTCGGCGTCGCACGTCGCCCCGGACACCACCTGGCGCGGCAGCCCGCGCACGGGACGGCCGTGGTTGTCGATCAAACCGGTCTGCCGGGCCAGGGCCTCGCCGTCGCGGTACACCCGCACGACGTACCGCGACCCCTTGCGCAGGCCGGCGGGCGCCAGCACCATCACCTCGGCCTTGTGCCCGAACACCTCGCCGACATCCTTGATCAGACGCCGGGCGGTGACGTTGGTGTCCAGCTCCGCCTCGATGACGATACGCCCGCCCACGAGGTGCAGCCCGCTCGCGAACCGCAGCAACGTCGAGACCTCCGCCTTGCGGCAGCAAGGCTTCAGCACCGCCAGCCGGCTCAGTTCGTCCTTCACCACACCCGTCATGGCCATGTGCGTGTGTCCTCCCCCGTTCAGACCCGTCTCATGGTCGGAAGCCGCCTCGTCGTGCCGGTGATCGTGATGCTCACTCGCCGCCGGTGCATCGGCCCCCGGCAAGTCTCTCGCACACCGTGGGCGCGCTGACCAGGATCAACGCTTCCCACGGAAAATCTCGTCCAGGACCGGGGCAAGCCGTCGTGCGTCGTGCCTGGGGGAGCCGTCGGGGGCCGCGACGTCGGCCAGGACCAGGCGCGCGCCGAGCGCGTCGGCGGCCTTCTCGAGCTCGGCGCGCTCCCCCACCACGCTGTGGTCGGCCAGCACGACGTCGACCGTCAGGCCGGGCGCGTGGTCGCGCAGCACCTGCAGGTGCTTCTCGGCGGAGAAGCCGTCGGTCTCACCGGGCTGCGGCGCCATGTTGAGCGCGACCAGCCGCCGGGCTCCGGTGTCGTGCAGCGCCTCGGCCAGGCGGGGCACCTTCAGGTGCGGCAGCACGCTGGTGAACCACGACCCCGGGCCGAACACCAGCCAGTCGGCCGAAAGGACGGCGTCGACCGCCTCGGAGCAGGCCGGCGGGTCGGCGGGCACCAGGGAGATCGCCTGGACGTTGCCGGGCGTGCTCGCGCAGGCGACCTGGCCCCTGACGACGGTGATCACGCCGTCGAGCTCGACCTCGGCCTCGATGTCGATCGGCACCGACGCCATCGGCAGCACGCGGCCGTGCGCGCCGAGCAGGCGCCCCACCCAGTCGAGCCCGGCCACGGGGTCGCCGAGCAGCTCCCACAGGGCCACGATCAGCAGGTTGCCCACGGCGTGGCCGTGCAGGCCGCCCTCGCTGCGGAAGCGGTGCTGGACCACCCGGCTCCAGGTCTGGCCCCAGTCGTCGTCACCGCACAGCGCGGCGAGCGCCATGCGGAGATCACCCGGGGGGAGGACGCCGAACTCGCGCCGCAGCCGGCCGCTGGACCCTCCGTCGTCGGCCACGGTCACCACGGCCGTCAGCTCCTCGGTGACCCTGCGTAACGCCGACAGCGACGCGTACAGGCCGTGCCCGCCGCCGAACGCCACGACCCGGGGAACGTCCTTCTCCACCTCTGAGCCCGCCCACCCGGAGGGCTCGGCCCTCCACCCGTTGCCCGGCACTCCCCCGGCCGCCATACGCCCCACGCCATCGGACCGCGCCCCGCGGACCGAATCATCACCGTAAGGGCGCCCCTCACCGTCCACGTCGCCATCCCCGCCGGGGCGCGCCTCACCGTCCGCGTCACCGCCGCCTGGGCGCGCCTCACCGTCCAGGGCACCGCCGCCGCCAGGGCGCACGTCACCGTCCCAGTCGCCATCGCCACCGGGGCGCGCCTCACCGTCCGCGTCACCGCCGCCTGGGCGCGCCTCACCGTCCCGTTCGCCGTCGCCGCCGGTCGGCGCCTCCGCGCCCGGGCCGTCGCCGACGCGCCCTTCCGGGACCCCGGGCGGGCTCACGCGCCGGGCCGGGCCGGAGGGCGGCCGTTCAGCCTCGCTCACTCCCGGCCCACATCCCGATGGCTCACCTGCACTTCCATGCCCCGATCACGCAATCGGGCGCCGATCTGCTCGGACATGGCCACGCTGCGGTGCTTGCCGCCGGTGCAGCCCACGGCCAGCGTGGCGTACCCCTTGCCCTCGCGGACGTAGCCGGCCGCCACGACGCCCAGCACCTCCTCGTAGGCGTCGAGGAACTCCTTGGCGCCGGGCTGGTTGAGCACGTACTCGCGCACCGGCGCCTCCAGCCCGTTCATCGGGCGCAGCTCGGGCACCCAGTGCGGGTTGGGCAGGAACCGGCAGTCGACCACCAGGTCGGCGTCGACGGGCAGGCCGTACTTGAAGCCGAACGACACCACGTTGACCCGCAGACCGGGACGGTTCTCGCCGCCGAAGAACGAGACGATCTTGCCGCGCAGCTCGTGGACGTTGTGCGAGGAGGTGTCGATGACGAGGTCGGCGTTGGCCCGGACCTCCCTGAGGATGCCGCGCTCCCTGGCGATGCCGTCGACCAGGCGGCCCTCGCCCTGCAGGGGGTGCGGGCGCCGGACGTTCTCGAAGCGGCGGACGAGCTCCTCGTCGCTGGCCTCCAGGAACACCACCCGCACGTCGAGGCCGCGGGCCTCCAGCTCCTCGATGGCGCTGTTGAGGTCGGTGGTGAACGCCAGACTGCGCACGTCGACCACCGCGGCGACCTTGTCGGTGGCGAGGTTGACCCGCCCGGCCTCCTGCGCCATCGCGAACAGCATGCCCGGCGGCAGGTTGTCGATGACGAACCAGCCGAGGTCCTCCAGGGCCTTGGCCGCCGTGCTGCGCCCGGCCCCGGACATGCCCGTGACCACCACGAACGCGGTGGCGCCGTCGCCGCTCCCCCCGGTGTGCTCGGTCACGTGCCCTCCCCCTTCAGCGCGGCGACGATCGCCTCTGCCGTTGAAAGCCCGATGCCGGGAACCTCGCGGATCTCCTCGGCGGTCGCTCCCCGCAACCGCTTGACCGACCCGAAATGTCGCAGCAGGGCCTGCTTGCGGGCCGCCCCCAGCCCGCGAATCTCGTCAAGAGCGCTCTCTTTAAGAGATTTCGCCCGTTTTGATCGATGGTAGGCGATCGCGAATCGATGCGCCTCATCGCGAACCCTCTGAAGAAGATAGAGCGCCTCGCTGGTGCGGGGCAGGATGACAGGCTGGTCGTCGCCGGGCAGCCAGACCTCCTCCAGCCGCTTGGCCAGCCCGCTGACCGCGACGTCGTCCACACCGAGCTCGTCGAGCGCCCGCCGGGCCGCCGCCACCTGCGCGGGGCCGCCGTCGACGACGACGAGGTTCGGCGGGTAGGCGAACTTGCGGGGCTTGCCGGTCTCGGGGTCGATCGGCTCGGGGTCGAGCTCGCCGCTGGTCGACCGCTCCTCCAGGTAGCGCTTGAACCGGCGGCAGACGACCTCGTAGATCGAGGCGACGTCGCCCTGGCCGGCCACGCCCCTGATCGCGAAGCGGCGGTACTCGCTCTTGCGCGCCAGGCCGTCCTCGAACACGACCATGGAGGCCACCACGTCGTCGCCCTGGAGGTGGGAGACGTCGTAACACTCGATGCGCAGCGGGGCCTGGTCGAGGTCGAGCGCGTCGGCGATCTCCTGGAGGGCGCGGCTGCGGGTGGTGAGGTCGCTGGCCCGGCGCAGCTTGTGCTGGGCGAGCGCCTCCTTGGCGTTGCGCTCGACGGTCTCCATCAGCGACCTCTTGTCGCCGCGCTGCGGGACGCGCACCTCGACCCGGGCGCCGCGATGCTCGCTGAGCAGCTCGGCCACGGCGTCGTTCTCCGGCGGCAGGGCGGGGACGAGCACCTCGCGGGGCATCGCCTCGGGGGCGGCGTCGCCGTAGGTCTGCAGCAGGAAGTGCTCCATCAGGTCGCCGGGCGAGGCCTCCTCGACCTTGTCGACCACCCAGCCGCGCTGGCCGCGGATGCGACCGCCGCGCACGTAGAACACCTGGATGGCGGCCTCCAGCGCGTCGTCGGCGAGGGCGACGACGTCGCAGTCGGTGCCCTCGCCGAGCACGACGGCCTGCTTCTCCAGGGCGCGCTGGAGCGCCTGGACGTCGTCGCGCAGGCGGGCGGCCCTCTCGTACTCCTCGGCCGCGGCGGCCTCGCGCATCTCGCGCTCCAGCCGCTTGATGAAGCGCCCGGTGTTGCCGGCCATGAAGTCGCAGAAGTCCTCGGCGAGTGCGCGGTGCTCCTGCTCGCTCACCCGGGCGACGCACGGGGCCGAGCACTTGTCGATGTAACCGAGCAGGCAGGGCCGGCCGATCTGCCCGGCGCGCTTGAACACCCCGGCCGAGCAGGTGCGCACGGGGAAGACGCGCAGCAGCAGGTCGACGGTCTCGCGGATCGCCCAGGCGTGGGAGTAGGGGCCGAAGTAGCGGGTGCCCTTGCGCTTGGCCCCCCGCAGCACCTGCACCCGGGGGAAGCTCTCGCCCATGGTGACGGCCAGGAAGGGGTAGGACTTGTCGTCGCGGTACTTGACGTTGAAGCGGGGGTCGAACTCCTTGATCCAGGAGTATTCGAGCTGGAGGGCCTCGACCTCGGTGCCGACGACGGTCCAGTCGACGGCGGCGGCGGTGGCCAGCATGGTCTGCGTGCGGGGGTGGAGCCCGGCGAAGTCGGCGAAGTAGGAGTTGAGCCGCTGCCGGAGGCTCTTGGCCTTGCCGACGTAGACGACCCGGCCGCCTGCGTCACGGAAGCGGTAGACACCTGGGGACTCGGGGATCGACCCCGGCTCGGGCCTGAAACTCAGGGGGCTGTTCGCGGGTCTTGCCACACCGAAAGCCTATCCGGACCGGCCGACAGAAGAGGCGATCCGGCACTGGCCAGGGGGGAGGCCGGCCACCCGCCGGGGGCCCCGCGACGGATTCCGGCCGATCTTCCGAACGGCGCCCGGGCGGCGCCCCTCACCCCTCGCGACGCACCCGTCCGGCGGGGGCGCCGCCCGCCACGGCCCGACGGCCCCGGGGCGCCCGCGAACGCGTACGGGCGGCGACGCGCGAGGTCCGCGCGCCGCCGCCCGTACGCCGAGCCGGCCGGGCTCGCCGGGTCAGGCGAGCAGGATCGAGTCGCCCTCGACCGTGATCTGCTTCTCGGCCAGCGGCTCGGTGGCCGGGCCGTTTTGCACCGATCCATCCTTGGTGCTGAACTTGCTGCCGTGGCAGGGGCAGTTGATGGTGCCGCCGGACACGGAGCCGACGGGGCATCCCTGGTGGGTGCAGATGGCGCTGAACGCCTTGAACTGGCCGTCGTCGGTCTGGACGACGACGACCTCCTTGTCCTTGAAGATCTTGCCACCGCCCTTGGGGATGTCACTCGTCGCGGCCAGCTTGTTCGCGGAGTCGCCGGAGCCGCCGTCTTCCCCGGTCTCGCCCTCCGACGCCGGCGGCGCGGGTTCCGCGGGCTCCGTCTCGCCGCTCTGGGCCGTGGTCGACGCGCCGTATCCGCTACACGCGGTGAGCACCACGGCCAGCCCGGCGCCGCCGGCGCCCAGCATCGCCGCACGCCGCGTGGTTTCCGTCTCCGTCATATCAGCCTTCCTCAAGGTTCGTTATCACTGGCTACGGCTCATACCCGGACATGGTTCAGCATCCATCGCAGGTAACTCCGGAAGTATGGACGATTACACATAACGCTGAAATCAAACCGCCAACCGACCGGCCAACCGCCGCCCCGGCCGACGCGGCACCACCCGCCGGCCGAGAACAGGTGTCGCCGATCCGGCGCGGGCGGACGCCCTCCCGCGCCGGCCGCGGACGCACCAGCCGCACCATGTGCCCACCACCACACGGCGGCCACGGTCGCATGCGCCATACGCATGAACCCCGGCCACCACGACGGCCGCGGCGTACCCCGACCGCACCCACGCGCCCACCGTCACACGTCGGCCGCACAGGCATCGGCCACACGCACGAACCCCCGGCCCGCCACACCACGGCCGCGGCCCGGGGCCCGCCGGGCGAGACCCGGGCCCGCCGGCGGCGAAGTTGTCCCGCCCGCGAGGCGAGCCCGGAGTGGCCCGCCGGCGGGCGGGTCAGGCTCCGAGGACCTTGCTCAGGAAGCGGCCGGTGTGGCTGTCCTCGACCCGGGCGACCTGCTCGGGGGTGCCCGTCGCCAGGACGAGCCCGCCGCGGGAGCCGCCCTCGGGGCCCATGTCGATCACCCAGTCGGCGGTCTTGATGACGTCGAGGTTGTGCTCGATGACGATCACCGTGTTGCCGCCGTCGACCAGGCGGCCGAGCACGCCGAGCAGCTTGCGGATGTCCTCGAAGTGCAGGCCGGTGGTGGGCTCGTCCAGGACGTACACCGTGCGGCCGGTGGAGCGGCGCTGCAGCTCGGAGGCGAGCTTGACGCGCTGGGCCTCACCGCCGGACAGCGTGGTGGCGGGCTGGCCCAGCCGCACGTACCCCAGGCCGACGTCGTTGAGGGTCTTCAGGTGCCGCTTGATCGGCGGGATGGCGTCGAAGAACTCCAGCGCCTCCTCGATCGGCATGTCGAGCACCTCGGAGATCGTCTTGCCCTTGTAGTGGACCTCCAGGGTCTCCCGGTTGTAGCGGGCGCCGTGGCAGACCTCGCAGGGGACGTAGACGTCGGGCAGGAAGTTCATCTCGATCTTGATGGTGCCGTCGCCCGAGCAGGCCTCGCACCGGCCGCCCTTGACGTTGAAGCTGAACCTGCCGGGCATGTAGCCGCGGATCTTCGCCTCGGTGGTGGAGGCGAACAGCTTGCGCACGTGGTCGAAGACCCCGGTGTAGGTCGCGGGGTTGGAACGGGGGGTGCGGCCGATCGGGCTCTGGTCGACGTGGACCACCTTGTCGACCTGGTCGGTGCCGGTGACCCGGGAGTGGCGGCCGGGGACCGTCCTGGCGCCGTTGAGCTCCTTGGCCAGGGCGTTGTACAGGATGTCGTTGACCAGCGTGGACTTGCCCGACCCCGACACGCCCGTGACGGCGGTGAACACGCCGAGCGGGAACTCGACGTCGACGCCCTTGAGGTTGTGCTCCCTGGCGCCCTTGACCACCAGCTTGCGCTTGGCGTCGCGCTTGCGGCGGCTCGCGGGGACGTCGATGCTCCTGCGGCCCGACAGGTAGGCGCCGGTCATGGAGTGCTCGCTGGCGAGCAGCTCCTCCACGGTGCCGGAGACCACGACCTGCCCGCCGTGCTCGCCCGCGCCGGGCCCGATGTCGACCACCCAGTCGGCGGCGGCGATGGTGTCCTCGTCGTGCTCGACGACGATCAGCGTGTTGCCCATGTCGCGCAGGCGGATGAGGGTGTCGAGCAGGCGCTGGTTGTCACGCTGGTGCAGCCCGATCGACGGCTCGTCCAGGACGTACAGCACGCCGACCAGGCCCGAGCCGATCTGGGTGGCCAGGCGGATGCGCTGCGCCTCCCCGCCGGCCAGCGTGCCGGCCGCGCGGTCGAGGGTGAGGTAGTCGAGGCCGACGTCGAGCAGGAACCCGAGCCGGGCGTTGATCTCCTTGACCACGCGCTCGGCGATCTGCATGTCGCGCTCGGACAGGCGGAGCTCCCCGAGGAACCCGGCGCACTCGCCGATCGACATGCCCGAGATCTCGGCGATGGACCTCTCGCTCACCGTGACCGCCAGCGAGACCGGCTTCAGGCGGGCGCCCTTGCAGGTGGGGCAGGGGATCTCCCGCATGAACCCCTCGAAGCGCTCGCGCGAGGAGTCGCTCTCGGCCTCGGCGTGCCGCCGCTGGACCCACGGGATGACGCCCTCGAAGGTCGTGTAGTAGGAGCGCTGGCGCCCGTAACGGTTGCTGTAGCGGACGTGGACCTGCTCGTCGTGGCCGCGCAGGAGCGACTTCTGCGCCTCCTTGGGCAGCCGCTCCCACGGGGTGTCGAGATCGAACCCGATGGCGTGGCCCAGGGCCTCGACCAGCCGGACGAAGTAGTCGCTGGTGTGCCCGCCGGCCCACGGGGAGATGGCGCCGTCGCCGAGGGATCTCTCGGGATCGGGCACCACCAGCTCGGGGTCGACCTCCATGCGGGTGCCGAGGCCCGTGCAGTCGGGGCAGGCGCCGAACGGGGAGTTGAAGGAGAAGGACCTCGGCTCCAGCTCCTCGAACGACAGGTCGTCGTACGGGCAGTACAGGTGCTCGGAGTAGAACCGCTCGCGGCCGGGGTCGCCCTCGGGGAGGTCGACGAAGTCGAGCGTGATCGTGCCGCCGGAGAGCTGCAGCGCGGTCTCCACCGAGTCGGTGAGGCGGCGGCGCGCGCCGTCCTTCACCGACAGGCGGTCGACGATGACCTCGATGTCGTGCTTCTCGTACTTCTTGAGGGTGGGCGGCTCCTCCAGCCTGACCACCGTGCCGTCGACCCGCGCCCGCGCGAAGCCCTTGGTCTGCAGCTCGCGGAACAGCTCGCCGTACTCGCCCTTGCGGCCGCGGATCACCGGAGCCATCACCTGGAAGCGCGTGCCCTCGGGCAGTTCGAGCACGCGGTCGACGATCTGCTGCGGGGTCTGGCGCGCGATGGGGCGCGCGCACTGGGGGCAGTGCGGCTTGCCGATGCGCGCCCAGAGCAGGCGCAGGTAGTCGTACACCTCGGTGATGGTGCCGACGGTCGACCGGGGGTTGCGCGAGGTGGACTTCTGGTCGATCGAGACGGCCGGGGACAGGCCCTCGATGAAGTCGACGTCGGGCTTGTCCATCTGGCCGAGGAACTGGCGGGCGTAGGCCGAGAGCGACTCGACGTACCGCCGCTGACCCTCGGCGAAGATGGTGTCGAAGGCCAGGCTCGACTTGCCCGAGCCGGACAGGCCGGTGAAGACGATGAGAGCGTCTCGCGGGAGGTCGAGCGAGACGTCCTTGAGGTTGTGTTCGCGGGCGCCACGAACGATCAAGCGGTCGGCCACAGCAGATCTCTCATGTCGGGTTTCGGATCCACGGCAGCCGTAACAGGGCCACCTCTGACTAGTCGCCGCCACTCTAACGAGGGGGTCCGACAGTTTTCCTTCGCGCGGACGTTACCGGTGATGATGTTTAGCATGACCGCTCTCGACGATCTTCAGGCCGAACTCTCCGCGGCCACGAACAGGCTGCTCGCCACCGCCGCCACGCTGTCCGACCGCGACATCGCGGCACCCTCCCTGCTGCCGGGCTGGACCCTCGGCCACGTGCTCGTGCACGTCGCACGCAACGGGGACAGCCTGCTCAACCTCCTGACCTGGGCCAAGACAGGTGTGTACACCCCACAGTACCCAACGGCCGAAGCCCGGGACGCCGAGATAGCCGAAGGCGCCGGACGCTCCGCGAAGGAGCAGCACGCCGACCTCGCCGACGGCGCCGCCCGTTTCGACGACTACGCCCTGCGGATGCCGCCGGAGGCCTGGGCCGCCACCGTCTCCGGCCTGCGGCCTCCGGAGCATCCGGCCTGGTACGTGCTCGCCCGCCGCATCCGCGAGGTGGAGATCCACCACTCCGATCTCGGCGTGGGCTACACCTGGGCCGACTGGCCCGAGGGCTTCGTCCGGCGCGAGCTGCACGACGCGCTGGTGACCTGGCCGCACGAGCGGAGCCGCGTCGGCGCCGTCCGCGCCCTGGGCCGCGTCTGGACGGGCCTAGGCGAGGGCCCGCTCGTGGATGGGCCCGACCGGACGCTCCTCGCCTGGGTCTGCGGCCGCCTCGGCGCCGGCGAGGGGGAGGCCGGAGGCCTCGTCGTGCGGGACGCCGGGTCAGGCGATCACCCGTCCGAGGAGGGGCCTAGGCTGGCGGGTGAGCCCCCGGCGGCGCCGCCGTGGCTCACGATCTCGGCCCCCAGGGGCCTCCCGGCGACACCACCTGAGGAGTACCCATGCCTTACACCGGTGACGTGACAGCCGGCGGCCCCGCCGATGTGCGGGAGCTGCCGGACCTGACGATCAGCAAGGTGGAGGTGGGAGACTTCGGCAACAACGCCTACCTCGTGCGCTGCCGCGAGACCGGCGACGGCGTGCTCATCGACGCGGCCGCCGACGCCCCCCGGCTGCTCGACCTCATCGGCGGCGAGCCGATCAGCAAGATCGTCACCACCCACCGCCACCAGGACCACTGGCTGGCCCTCGCGGAGGTGGCCGAGGCGACCGGCGCGCAGATCGTCGCCCATCCCCTGGACGCCCCCGAGCTGCCGGTCCCGGTCACCCAGCCCGTGGAGCACGGCGACAAGGTGACGGTCGGCGTCGTGACGCTGGACGTCGTCCACCTGCGCGGCCACACCCCGGGGTCGATCGCGCTGCTCTACCAGGACACGCACATCTTCACCGGCGACTCGCTGTTCCCCGGCGGCGTGGGCAACACCGAGGGGGACGCCGCCCGCTTCGACCAGCTCTACACCGACGTGGCCGAGCGCGTGTTCGACCGGCTGCCCGACCAGACATGGGTGTACCCCGGCCACGGCAAGGACACCACGCTCGGCGCCGAGCGCCCCGCGCTGCCCGAGTGGCGGTCGCGCGGCTGGTGAGACGCGTACGCCGTCCCGGGCTCCGCGAAGGCGGGGCCCGGGACGGCGCGGGTGGCCGCTAGCCGACGAGGCTGCCGGTCTCCTTGCGCTCCTTGCGCTGCTCGCGCTTGAACATCAGCACGCGCAGCGGGATCGCCGAGACCAGGGCGATCTGCATGGACGCGCCGATCTTGATCAGCGCGTCGCCGCCGGACAGGTCGGCGGCCCAGATGATCAGGCAGGCGACGTTGACCATGATCCACGCCAGCACGACGGCCGCCAGGTTGCCCTTCGGCTTGGGGTACTCGATGCGGCTGACCATGAGCCAGGCCACCGCGAAGATGCCGACCACCGTCGCGTAAGACGGCTCGAACAGCAGGACGATCGACACCACGGTCATCGCGCCCATGGGGATCGGAAGGCCCATGAAGTCGCCGCTCTTGGTCTTGACGCACGCGAACCGCGCAAGCCGGACGACGCCGGCCACGAGCAGCGAGACGGCGGCGCACAGCACGATCCACAGCGGGAGCTTGTTGGAGAAGCCCGCCCACGCGACGACCATGAACGCGGGCGCGAAGCCGAAGCTGATGACGTCGGCGAGGTTGTCGAGCTCGGCGCCCATGGCCGAGGCGCGGAACTTCCTGGCGACCAGGCCGTCGAACAGGTCGCAGGTGGCGCCGATCAGCAGCAGCACCACCGCGGTCGCGAAGTAGCGGGGATCGGGGCGGAACTCGCCGCCCGCCTGAAGCTGCGAGATCGCCGACCAGGCGAGCACGCAGACCGCCAGGAACCCGCACATGGCGTTGCCCAGGGAGAGGGAGTCGGCGGCCGACAGGCGGAAGGCCTTGCCCACCGGGCCCCGCGGCTCCTCCGCCTCGTCGACCTCTTCCATGGACCAGCCTGCGTCAGCCGTGGTCAACGCGAGTCACTCCTGCCGTCGTCCGCTGCCCCACGGTCACCGCCGGGGTCGTACCTGCCGGGAGATAGATGTCCACCCGTGAGCCGAAGCGGATCAGGCCGATCCGCTGGCCCTGCTCGACCTTGGCGCCCTCGCCGAGGTACGGCATGATGCGGCGCGCCACCGCGCCCGCGATCTGCACCAGCTCGATGTCCCCCAGGGCCGTGGCGAAGTGCCACACCACGCGCTCGTTCTGGTCGCTGTCCTTGTTGAACGCCGGACGGTAACCACCGGCCACGTGCCGGATGGAGGTGACCGTGCCGTCCAGCGGCGCGCGGTTCACGTGCACGTCGAGCGGGCTCATGAAGATGGCCACGCGCGTGCGCCCGTCGGGCTGGGGGTCGATGCTCTGCACGACGCCGTCGGCCGGGCTCAGCACCAGACCGTCGCCGGGCTGCCTGTCGGGGTCGCGGAAGAACCAGACCATGGCCCCGGCGAGGGCGGTCAGCGGCACGGCCGCCACCGCCCACCCGCGGGAGCGCCGGGCCATGGCCGCCGAGACGGCGGAGGCTGCGACGGCCGGAGCGAGCCAGGGTGAGACGCCACGTGCCAGCCGGATCCGGCGGCGACCGTGACTAGGCGAATCGTTGGACACAGGGAACCTTTGTGGTATTCGCGGCTAGAGGACGAACGCTTCGTGACTTGTCGGCGAATGCTACCCGTCATACAGGCAGACATCGGCGATACGAGACAAGCAAAGCGCCTCGTCCACCATTTCGCTACCCCTGGGAGACCTTCGCCGGAGTGGTGGTGTCACCCGCCCGCTTGTCACGCCTCACCTTGATCAGGCTGGCCACGGTGGTGATCACCATCGTGGCGCCGATGATCGAGAGGGAGACCCAGATCGGTACCGCCGGCGCCCAGGAGAAACCGTGCATGTGCAAGGCCTCGAGAACGAGCTTAACCCCGATGAACGCCAGAATGAACGACAAACCATAGCTGATGTACACCAGCCGCTGCAGCAGACCACCCAGCAGGAAGTAGAGCTGACGTAGTCCCATCAGGGCGAACGCGTTCGCGGTGAAGACGATGAAGGCGTCCTTGGTGAGCCCGAAGATCGCGGGAATCGAGTCGAGGGCGAACAGCAGGTCGGTGGTGCCGATCGCGATCATGACGATCAGCATCGGGGTGACCATGCGCCTGCCGTCGACCTTGACGGTGACCTTGGAGCCCACGAAGCCGTCGGTCGTGGGGAAGACCCGGCGCACCCAGCGCAGGAGCACGTTCTCCTTGAACTCCTCCTGGTCGTGCCCGCGCAGCATGTTGGCGGCGGTGTAGATCAGGAAGGCGCCGAACACGTAGAACAGCCAGCTGAAGCGCTCCAGGGCGGCGGCGCCGACGGCGATGAAGATGCCGCGCATCACCAGGGCGAGCAGGATGCCCACCAGCAGCACCTTGTGCTGGTACAGGCGGGGAACGGCGAAGCGGCCCATGATGATGTAGAAGACGAACAGGTTGTCGATGCTCAGGCTGTATTCGGTCAGGTATCCGGCGAAGAACTCTCCGGCGCGGGCCGGCCCGGCCCAGAAGATCATGCTGACGCCGAACAACACGGCCAGTGTGACGTAGAGGCTGACCCAGAACCCGGCCTGCCGGAGGGAGAACTCGCGTGGCTCGCCTCTGTCGACAATCCACAGATCGATGGCGATTACTAGGAGCAGCCCTCCGATGACGGCTACCCAAGCCCACACGGATACGTCCAAATCAAAAACCTCCGGCCCGCGTCAAAAGTGCCGGAGGTCTCTCCCGCCCGCGCCTGGGTGCGGACCGGCAACCCCGGGAGCGCCGTATTGACGCGCCGTGATGACGAGGCTGTCGCGAAGGGATACTCCCCCCCTAAGAGGAGGAGTATAGGGGAGCGTATAAGCCTCACCTAATCCGGCTTTGCCCGTCGGCGCCGCCAGACGTCGCGCGGCGCGCGTCAACGCAGGTCAGAAGGGGCCCCTGTCGGGGCCCCCGTCGGCGGCCGGGGAGCGGGCGCCGCGCCGGGCCGCCGGGACGGCGTACGCCCGCAGGACGGCCCGCAGCGCGTCCTGCTCGTCCGGCAACGGGCGGGCGACGGCCGACGCCGCCAGCCGGGCGGCCAGCACCGGGTCGGCCAGCAGCCGGGCGATCTCCCGGCGCAGCGCCGCCGCGTCCCCCGGCGGCACGAGCAGGCCGGCGTCGCCGACCATGGCGGGAACGCCGCCGACCGCCGTGCCGACGACCGGCGTGCCGGACCGCAGCGCCTCCTGGACGCTCAGCGGCTGCCCCTCCCACCGGCTCGGCACCACCAGGGCGCTGGCCACCTGCAGCAGGTCGGCGACGTCGGACCGGTCGCCCAGCAGCAGGACGGGCAGGCCGCCGGCGTCGACGCGCTCCTGCAACTCCGCGCGCAGCGGCCCGTCGCCCGCCACCACGAACAGCGGCTCGGCGTCGTACGGCCCGGCCGCGGCCTCCAGTAGCGTCTCCAGGCCCTTCTGCTGCGCCAGCCGGGCGACCGTCAGCACCACCGGGCGCCCGGACGTGACGTGCCGCGCCTGCGGCTGCGCCGCCTCCAGGCCCGCCAGTTCGGCGCGGACCTCGGCGGGGGTTCTGCGGGGCGGGGACAGCGGAGGCGCGGGGACGACGGCCGCCGCGACGCTCCGGGCGCCCCGGGCGGCCATGCGCTCGCCCAGGTCGGGGGCGACGACCAGCACCTGGTCGGCCCTTCTCGCGACGACGCGCTCCAGGGCCTCGTACACGGCGCCGACCGCGCCCCCGGCGGTCAGCGCGTTGTGCAGCGTCACCACCAGGAACGTGCGGCGTCCGGCCAGGGCCAGGGCGGCCAGCGCCCCGGCGCGCAGCCCGTGGGCGTGCACGACGTCCGCGCCCGCGGCGAGCGCCCGGAGCCGCCACACCGCGCGCAGGTCGCTCAGCGGGCGGGGCCGGTCGGAGACCGGCACCCGCGCGAACCGGGCGACGGCGGAGAACCCGAACGCCTCCTCGGTGCCGGCGGGCCCGGCCACGACGACCGGGTGCCCCTCGCGGGACAGCCCGTCGGCCAGCATCCGTACGTGCCGCCCGACCCCTCCGGCGCTCGTCCCCAGCACGAGCAACACACGCGACCCCGGTTCACGCATCTGTGTCGGTCCTCTCCCTGACCCGTGCTCCCCCGCCGGCCCCCCGGCCGCTGTCCTCCCCGTCACGGACGTCTTCCCCGCCGGGGGCGTCTCTCCCGCCAGGGATGCCTTCCCCTGCGTCAGGATCTTCGTTCCCAGCGACCGCACCCCCGCGATCGTGGCCCGAGCCGCCGCCCCCGTCGTCCCCGTCGCCCCCCTCGCCGTCGCCGGTGCCCGGGGCGCCGCCCGGGCCCGGACGCCCGCGGCGGGCCCGCGACAGCAGCGCCGCCAGGGACCTCCGGTCGGCCAGGGCCGCGACGGCCAGGCCGGCCGCGACCGCGGCCAGGCCCGCCAGCGCCGCCACTCCGGCCCCCGCGACCGGCCCCCGGGCGTCCAGGAGGGCGCTGAGCCGGTACCCGGCGAGGAAGCCCGCCCCGCCGCCCAGCACGGCGGCCGCCAGCGCCCTGGCGACCCCGGCGAGCGTCCGCGCGCCGTTGGATCGGGCCACCAGCCACAGGAGCACCGCCCCCGCGGCGGTCATGCCGACGGTGCCGCCGAGGGCCAGGCCGCCCAGCTTCCACGGGGCGGGAAGGGTGATGACCAGGATGGTCTGGGCCACCATGACCACCAGCCAGCCGAATATCGTGCCACCCGACGCGGCCCTCCCGCGCCCCTGGGCGTACAGGACGCGGCTGAGGTGGGCCACCAGCCCGTACCCGACCAGCCCCGGCGCGAACAGGGCGATCGTGCGGGCCAGCTCGTCCGCGCGCACGCCGCCGGCCATGCCCTCGGCGAAGACCACCGCGACCGGGACCGCCACGGCCGCCAGCGCGCCCGCCGCCAGCCCGGACACCAGCACGACGGCCCGGGTGGTGCGGGCGGACAGGGCGGCGAAGGCCCCGTGGTCGGCGCGCTCGGCCGAGGCGGACAGGGCCGGGAACGCGCTGGTGGCGATGGGGACGGCGAGCACGGCGTACGGCACCTGGTAGACGGCCCACGCGTAGTTGTAGCCGGCGATGCCACCCGCCCCGACCTCGTGGTTGGCCAGCCAGACGACCAGCGCCATGGCCGCCTGCTGCGCGACCAGGGCGCCCAGCCCGGCCAGCGCCAGCCGGCGGACCCGGACGGCCACGCCCTCGGGGAACCGCAGGGTGGGGCGCAGCGGCAGCCGCAGCCGGGAGGCGGGACCGATCACCGTGACCACCAGCGCGACGACGCCCAGCGTGGTGCCCACCGACAGGGCCAGCTCGGCGGGCCGCGGGACCGCCGACAGCGGCTCGGTCACCCCGCCGCTGAGCGGCGGGAACGCCAGGTAGGCGACGATCACCACCAGGCTGGACACCAGCGGCGCCACCGCCGGGCCGGCGAAGCGGCGGTGCGCCTGCAGGACGCCGTACAGCACGACGGCCAGCCCGTACAGGGGGATCTGGGGGGCGAAGACGACCAGCATGCGTGTGGCCACGGCCGTGAGGTCGCCGGTCTCACACCCGCCGACCTCGCCGGCCAGCAGGCCGATCACCGGCCCGGCCGCGACCGCCGTCAGGACGCTCAGCGGCACCAGCACCACCAGCACCCACGTGAGCAGCGCCGAGGTGATCCAGCCGGCTCTCGCGCGCGCCTCGGCGGCGTCCGCGCCGGCCGGGCCCTCCCGCTGGCCCCCCGTGCCCCGGGCGGCGGCGCCCGCGAGCACGGGGACGACCATTCCGGCCAGCGCGCCGCCCACGACGACCTCGAAGACCATGTTCGGCACCTGGTTGGCAGTGAAGTAGGCCGTGGCCAGGCAGTCCATGCCGACCGTGCGGGCCAGGACGAGCTGTTTGGCGAAGCCGACGACCCGCGCCAGGATCGTGATGACCCCGATCAGGACCGCCGCGGTGGCCAGACCCTGCCCCAGCCGCCTGCTCATGCGGGACGGCGGCCCAGCATGTCGAGCCGATGCAGCACCGGGTTGCCGGCGATGACCTTGGTGAAGCTGATCTTCTCGGAGGCGGCGGTCAGCCCGGCCACGGCGCCCAGCAGGGCCAGCCGCGCCGGGCGGCCGAGGGTGGCCACCGCGGCGACCCCGAGCATCGCGCCGAGCGCGTTGGCCCCGGCGTCGCCGAGCATGGCCCGCTCGCCGAGATCCTCCCCCAGCAGTGCGGCGCCCGCGCCGAGCGGCACGGCGGCGAGGGCGGCGCCCGCGGCGTCCCCCTTGGCGAGCGACGCGGCGAGCAACGGGGCGCCCGCGAGCGCGCCGACCTTGATCGCGCGCCCGGGACGCAGGTCGAAGAGGTTCGCCAGGTTGGCGCTCCCGGCGATCACGGCGCCGTCCAGCAGCACGTCGGCGGCCCGCAGGGCGCCGGGGTGCCGCGTGCGGCCGGACAGGAGCGCGGCGGCGGCGACGCCGGAGGCGCCGATGCCGAGGATCTTCACGGCGCCGCTGGTGACCTCGCCCCTGGCCAGGGCCGTCAGGTGGCCCTTGAACCCTTTGGACGAGGTCGCACCCCACAGGTCGTCGTACGCGCCGAGCGCGCCGCCGCCCAGGCCCGCGAGCACGGCCGCGGCGCGCGCCCGGGCTGGCACTCCGGGCGTGAGGGCTGCCGCCGCGGCGGCGCCGGCCACCAGCGCGGGACCTTCGAGCAGGGTGAGCGGCTCCCCGCGATGGTTGGTGCGGGTCCAGGTCTTCTCGTCGCCGATGGGCGGGCGACGGGTGAAGGCGGCGTAGGCCGCGCGGGCGGCGACGGCGCCGAATGCCGCGCCCGCGAGGGCGCCGAGCCAGGAGCGATGGGCCACAGCAGATGCCTCTTCGTCAGGAGCGCCCCGGCGAGCGGGCCGGGCGCGTGCGGGTGGTCGGGCGGATCAGCCGCCCGAGCCGGCGTCAGGGGTGGGCGTGGGGGTCGGCGAGGGGATCGGCGCCACCGAGGCGGCGTCCGAGCCGAGACCGTACTGATCGGAGTCCCCGGCCACCTGTTCCCGCAGAGCGTAGACCACCACGGCGCGGCCGAAGGCCATATCGACGTTGTCGACGGTCGACACCCTCGTGGACATGTCGCCGGACTCCCGCACCGCGGCGATGACGCCGGCGGCCGTGGAGGTCGGGACCACTCCGGCGACGACGGCTCCCTCGCCGGCCTCGTCCAGCCCGCCGGCCATCGAGACGATCGCGGTGGTCTGCGCCTCGGCGTCCTTGCCCTCGAAGGGGACGGCCGGGGGCACCAGGACGGCCAGGGTGGCGCGCTTGGCGGGGTCGCCCTCCACGCTGAGCAGGCCGTCGCTCTCCAACGCGTCGAGCACGCCGGTCGCCCCCGGGTTCTCCTTGCCGGACTGCGCCTTGTCGTTGGTCATGACCGCGCTGCCCAGCACCGCCGCGACCTTGTCGTACGGCGTGGCGTTGGCGGCGAAGGCGAGGTCGGCGGGCTTGGCGGTGGTGGCGAGCTGGTCGATCACCGCCGACTGGCTGACGTCGACGAACCGCTCGTTGAGCACGACCTGGCCGCTGAGCGTCGCGCCCGCCGCCAGGAGCACCTGCTGGAGCGGCTCGCGCAGCCGGGAGTCGGCGCCGGGGGCCTCGACCACCAGGACGCGCTCCCCCGCCAGCGACGTCTGCACGAGCTGAGGCAGGCGCTCGGTGAGGAAGGCGTCGCTGGCGGCGCCCCGGGTGCGCGCGCGCGCGACGTCGTCCTGCAACTTGGTGTTGTTGGCCTGCAGGCGCGCGGCGGTCTCCTCGGTGAGCCTCACCAGCGGGGCGTTCAGCACGGTGCTGCCCAGCACGATGCCGATGGCCAGCGCGAGGAAGATCGCGACGATGGAGACGATGTGGTAGCGGAAATCGATCACGAGAACAGCCCGACCAACCAGAAGATGAAGCCGTTCCAGGCGTCCTGGAGCCCGTTGAGCCAGATCTTGCCCATCGGGGAGAACCAGAGCACCACGGCGACGGTGAGGAGGGCGGTGGCGACGAGAAGCAGCAGCGAGCCGACGGAGATGCGGCTGCGGTAGAGCCTGCTCACCCCTTTGGCGTCGACCAGCTTGCTGCCCACGCGCAGCCGCGTGAGGAAGGTGCTGGCCATGCCCGACCGGCCCTTGTCGAGGAACTCCACCAGGGTGGCGTGGGTGCCCACCGCGACGATGAGGCTCGCGCCCATGTCGTCGGCGAGCAGCATCGCGATGTCCTCGCTGGTGCCGGTGGCCGGGAACACCACGGCCTCCTGGCCGAGCAGGTGGACGCGCTCCAGGCCGGGCGCCCGGCCGTCGCGGTAGGCGTGCACGACCAGCTCGGCGCCGCTGCACAGGGCGCGTTCCGAGACCGAGTCGAAGTCGCCCACGATGACGTCGGGCACGTAGCCCGCCTCCATGAGGGCGTCCGCGCCGCCGTCCACGCCGATGAGCACCGGGCGGAACTCGCGGATGTAGGGGCGCAGGGTGGCGATGTCCTCTTTGTAGTGGTAGCCACGCACGACGACGAGGACGTGGCGGCCCTCGATGGAGGTGCGGATGGGGGGCACGCCGACGCCGTCGATCAGCAGGTCGCGCTCGCGCCGGATGTACTCCATGGTGTTCATGGCGAAGTCTTCGATCTGCACCGACAGCCCCGCCCGCGCCTCGGTCATCGCGGCGGAGATGCTCTCGGACGTGAGCGGCTCGCCCTTGCCGGCGGGCTCGTCGTCGAGGTACACCACGCCCTCGTGGACACGCACGACGTCACCCTCGCGCACGCGGTCGAACAGCTCGGGGCCGGCGTTGTCGATCAGGGTGACCCCGGCCTCGACCAGGATCTGCGGCCCGAGGTTGGGGTAGCGCCCGCTGATGCTCACGGCGACGTTGACCACGGCGGAAACGCCGCACGCGACAAGGGCCTCCGCGCTCACACGGTCGACGTCGACGTGATCGATGATCGCGATCTCCCCCGGCCTGAGACGCTTGGTCAGGCTCTTGGTCCGACGGTCGATCCTCGCCACTGCCGTCACCCCGGGAAGGTCTGACGCCTTCCTTCGGCGGAGGCGCTGAACCTTCATGGTCGGCACCTTCATCACAGACCATCCTGCCAGAGCGTGCGACCAGGATGGCCGCCCTTTTCGGCGTGTCAGATTTGTCACTGTCGCCGCCTCCCGCCCGGCGAGGGCCGGGAACGGGACATCATGGCCGGTCGGCGGACTTGTCGGCGTCGGCGATCGAGAGCAGTTCCTCGGCGTGGGCGCGGCCGAGCTCGGAGTCCTCCAGGCCGGCGAGCATGCGCGACAGCTCCCTGGCGCGCGCCTCGCGGTCGAGCGCGGTGACGCCGCTGCGCACCACCCTGCCGTCGCTGGCCTTCTCGACGACCAGATGCTGGTCGGCGAACGCGGCCACCTGGGGCAGGTGGGTGACGACGATCACCTGGGCGGTGCGGGCCAGGCGGGCCAGGCGGCGCCCGATCTCGACGGCGGCCTTGCCGCCCACGCCGGCGTCGACCTCGTCGAAGACGAAGGTCGGCACCGGGTCGGCACCGGCGAAGACGACCTCGATGGCGAGCATCACCCGGCTCAGCTCGCCGCCGGAGGCGCCCTTGGTCAGCGGCAGCGCCGGGGCGCCGGGGTGGGCCGTCATGCGCAGCTCGATCTCGTCGGCGCCCTCGGGGCCGAACTGGCCGCTCGGGGAGACGGCCACCAGGACGCGGGCGTGCGGCATCGCGAGGGCGCTCAGCTCGGCGGTGACGGCCTGCCCGAAGCGCTCGGCGGCGTTCGTGCGGATGGCGGTGAGCGCCGCCGCCGTCTCGGTGAGCCGGGCCGTCAGCTCCTCGTGCTCGCGCGTCAGCTCGGAGATGCGGTCGTCGTCGCCCTCCAGCTCGGTGAGCCGGGCCGCGGCCTCCCTGGCCCAGGCCAGAACACCGGCGGTGTCCTGGCCGTACTTCCTGATCAGGCCGGTCACCAGGGCGCGGCGCTCCTGCACGGCGGCGAGCCGGGCGGGGTCGGCGTCGACGGACTCGGCGTAGGCGGCCAGCTCGGTCGCCACGTCGGTCACCAGGTAGCCGGCCTCGGCCAGCCGGTCGCCGATGCCCGACAGGCCGGTGTCGAACTGCCGGACGGCGTCGATCGCCGCGCGGGCGTGGCCGAGCAGGGAGACGGCGTCCTGCATGCCCTGGGCGACGGCCATGGGGTCGCCGAGCAGGGCGGTGTGGGCGGAGACGGCGGCGGTCTTCAGGGAGTCGGCGTGGGCGAGGCGCTCCTCCTCCTGCTTGAGCTCGACCTCCTCGCCCTGACGGGGGTCGGCCTTCTCGACCTCCTCCAGGCCGAAGCGCAGGTGGTCGGCCTCCTGGGCGCGTTCACGGGCCCGGGTGGTGAGCTCCTGGAGGGTCTCGCCGACCTCCTTGTGACGCTTGTAGGCCTGGGTGTAGGCACGCAGCGGCTTGACGAGCTCCTCGCCGGCGTAGCGGTCGAGGGCGGCGCGCTGGCGGCCCGGCTGGAGCAGCCGCTGCTGGTCCATCTGGCCGTGCACGGCGACGAGGTCGTCGGCGAGGTAGGTGAGGGTGCCGACCGGCACCGACCTGCCGCCCAGCCACGCCCGTGACCGGCCCTCGGCCGAGACCGACCTGGCGATGATGAGCCGGCCGTCCTCGACCTCGCCCCCGAGATCCTCCACCTGCTGGGCCACCTTGCCCGCGGGCTCCACCAGCAGCGTGCCCTCCACCGTGGCGCGTTCGGCGCCCGGCCGCACGCGGGCGGGGTCGGCCCGGCCGCCGAACAGAAGCCCGAGCCCCGTGACGACCATCGTCTTGCCCGCGCCGGTCTCTCCGGTGACGACGGTGAAGCCCGACGAGAGCTCCAGAACGGCCTCGTCGATCACGCCGAGCCCTTTGATCCGGACCTCATCGACCCGTGGCCGCACTGGGTCCCTCCCGCCGTTTCAGCGCACTGTTTCCGATCGGGCGAACGCCGCCTGACCACCTGAGGCCCGGCCGGGTCGCCCATCCGTGCGCGTCGATCCTACGCGGAAATCGCCAGAGTTTTCGATGACCGCCCCGGTACGCGCCCACCGCCCAACCCCGTACACCCTCCTCTTAAGCCCCGTACCGACCACCACCACCGCGCCCACCGCCGTCCCGGGTTCCCCACCGCCCCGAGCCCTGCGGCCCGCTCCCCCACCAGCCACGCCGCCCCCCGCGGCGCGGAGGCGCGTGACCGCCGATCACCGTACCCAGGGCACCCACCGGCCCATCCCGCCCTAGGGAAACAGCTCAGCCACACTCACCGAAACGGTGCTCGCAGGGCACAGGAGAACACGCCGCCCGCCACCGGCGGACCGCCCCGCGAATCCACGGGGACGATCGTCCATCGAACCCCGCGGCGCCGGCCCGGCCCCGTGGTCAGGACCTCACGCGGCCGCGCCAGCCCTGCACGGGGAGGTCGAACTTGGCGACCAGGCGGTCGGTGAAGGAGGCGTCCGTGGTGGCGATGTCGTGCAGGCGGGCGAGCCGTACCGGGACTCCGCCGCGGCGCACCTCCACGCGGGCGCCGGGTGGCAGGTCGAAGCGGCGGCGGCCGTCGCACCAGAGCACTCCGCCCGGCGTGCCGGGCAGGAGCTCCACCGCCAGGGTGGAGCGGGGGGACACCACCAGCGGGCGCGCGAACAGCGCGTGGGCGCTGTTCGGCACCAGGAGCAGGGCCTCCACCTCCGGCCACACCACCGGGCCGCCGGCGGAGAACGCGTAGGCCGTGGAGCCGGTGGGCGTGGCGCAGATGACGCCGTCGCAACCCCACCGGGACAGCGGCCTGCCGTCGACCTCGGCGACGACCTCCAGCATGCGGTCGCGCTTTTCGACGCTGGCCTCGTTCAGCGCCCAGGTGGAGGCCAGCAGCTCGCCGTTCGCGCGGACCCTGACCTCGATCGTCATCCGCTCCTCGACGGTGTACCGGCCGGTCACGACACGGTCCACGGCCTCGTCCAGGTCGGCCATCTCCGCCTCGGCCAGGAAGCCGACGTGTCCGAGGTTCACCCCGAGCAGGGGCGTGCGCGCGGGCCTGGCCAGCTCGGCGGCCCGCAGCAGCGTGCCGTCCCCGCCGAGCACCATGAGCACCTCGGCGTCCTCGGCGGCCGACGGGTCGGCCGGGACGACCTCGACGCCGGTCGCGCCGATCTCCTCGGCCTCGGCCCGTATGACGCGCACGGTGACGCCTGCCTCCAGGAACCTGTCGATCACCAGACGGGCACTGGCCACGGCCGGTTCGCGACCGGTGTGTGCGGTGATCATCACCGTCCGCTTGGTGTCACTCATGTTCGCTCCGCTCGTCCGCCGGGCAGGCTCGGCCGGCCCGGCGATGCCGTGCCGGCGTTCCCGGTCGCGCACATGCGCGCCCCGCCCCCGGCGGAAGCCGCCGGGCTCCCGGGGGCAGACACTACTGCCGCCCACGCCAAGATCCCTCCGCGACCGTATTCGATCTCACCTCCGATGCAAGACCCTCCCCGGCGGGCACCGCGTCGGGGCACTACCGGGGGCCTTCCGCGACCGCGCGGGTGATCTCGGCCCCGAGGTCGGCCACCGGGGCGGGGCCGGGGCCCTTTCCGAGCCAGATGAGGTACTCGACGTTGCCGGACGGGCCCGGCAGAGGGCTGGCCGTGACTCCCCGGACGGTCAGCGGCAGCGCGGCGGCCGAGGCGGCGACGTCGCGCACGGCCTGCTCCCGCAGCGCCGGGTCGCGCACGACCCCCCCGGCGCCCACGCGGTCCTTGCCCACCTCGAACTGCGGTTTCACCAGCATCACCAGGTCGGCGGCCGGCGCCGCGCACGCCGCCAGGGCGGGCAGCACCAGGCGCAGCGAGATGAACGACAGGTCGCCGACGACCAGCGTGGGCGGCTCGCCCACCATGTCGGCGGTCAGCTCGCGGACGTTGACCCGCTCCATCACCGTGACCCGCTCATCGGTGCGCAGCGACCACGCGAGCTGCCCGTATCCGACGTCGACGGCGAGGACGTGGGCGGCGCCGGCGCGCAGCAGCACGTCGGTGAACCCGCCGGTGGACGCGCCGGCGTCCAGGCACCGGCGGCCGGTGACCGACAGGCCGCGCGGGCCGAACGCCTCCAGGGCGCCGAGCAGCTTGTGCGCGCCCCGGGAGACGTAGTCGGGCCCGGCGGCCGGCTCGGCCACGACGATCGCCGAAGCGGTGTCCACCTGCGTCGCCGGCTTGGCCGCGGTGCGCCCGCCGACACTGACCCTGCCGCCGGTGATGAGATCGGCGGCGTGCTCCCGCGACCGCGCCAGCCCTCGCCGCACCAACTCGGTGTCCAGCCGCATCCGCCGGCTCAACGAACCCCTCCCCGCACCGTGCGACCGCGCGGCACCCGCCCCGTGCCGGGGGGCGGCACGCTGTCCGGCGGGCCCTGGGTGGGGTGCGCGCCCGTCACCGGCGCCCGTTCTCGGCGGGGGGAGGCTCCTCGTCGACCGAGGCCAGGGTGGCCTCCAAGCCGGTGAGAACCCCCTCGAAGATCGCCACGTGCTCCCGCACGGGAACACCGCCGAGCCCCGCCAGCCGATCCAGACCCTCCGGAACCCGCGCCGGGGCCATGCCTTCAGGCATCCGCCCCCCGGCCCCGGGAACCATGTCACGGGCCTCGGGGATCGAGCCCCGGGCCTCGGGGACCATGCCCCGGGCCCCCGGATTCACGCCCCGGGCCTCGGGAACCACGTCACGGGCCTCGGGGACACGTGTGGGAGCCTCGCCGCTCTCCGTCATCCGCCCTCTCCAGCCGCCTGCCTCGTCCTCTGCCCGGCCATGGCGCCGCCGTCCACGCGTGGGACGGGGGCCGCCCGGGCCGGCTGACCATATGCCACTGCCACCTGGCGCGCACGAGGCGGCCGGCCGCGGACCGGCGCGAGCGGGCCCGCGGGGTGGTCCTTGGTCGCGGCGCCGTTCACGGCCATGATGGAGAGGCCGCGCCGGGTGGCCGCCGCCCGCGCGACGGCCCAGCCCCGACCGTATCCGAAGCAGCGACTCCGTCGATGCTCATCTCGGCCCGGGCGCCCCCGCGCGCCGGATTTCGCGTAGTACTCAAGGGAAACGCTACCTTGCCCTAGGTCGGAGGAGCCTCGGCGGATGAGAGAGGGGGCCACGCATGGCGAGCGTCGATGAGTGCCGGGCGGCACTGGACAAGCTCGGCGAGCAGTTCGGCGAGCTTGACGGGGAGACCCGTTCCAAGCACGTCGTGGACAGAAGGCTGAGCTGCCGGATCACGGACCTGGAGGTGACCTTCTACGGGCGCATCCACCAGGGCGGCCTGGACTCCTTCACGCAGGACCCTCCGGCGGACGGGCGCCCGGCCGAGGTCCGCATCAAGATCTCCAGCGACGACCTGCTGGCCATGGTGAACGGCGAACTCGACATGGCCAAGGCCCTGTTCGGCGGCCGCGTCAAGATCGACGCCAGCCTCGGAGACCTGCTCCGCCTGCGCAAACTCCTGTAACCCCGCCGCGCCGGTCGCGCAGCCCTCTCGCCCCCACCACCGCGGTTCCCCCACAGGGCACCACCACGTCGTGAGCCGGCAGCACCCACCAAAGCCGGCGCGCCCCCAACATGATCGACGAGCGCACCGCCGCGCACGATCACCGTGACGACGGCGCCGGCCGCCTTAAGGACGGCTCCCGCGGCGGCGACCGTCACAACCCCGAGCCCGATGAGATCACCATTACCGGCCCGGGCCCCTTACGGCCGGTGGTGGGCTGCCACCAGGTCTACAGCGGCAGCCGCGACGGCCCACCGGCGGGACGGCGCTGACTGCGGCGACTCTCGAGCCCCTGGACCGGTGTGATCACTGCTGCAGGCTCGGACGCCTGCGCGACCGGTGGTCGCCGCCCCCAGGCTCTTCCGGCTGGCGCAAGGTCCGGCTTCGGGCTGGCAGAGTCCATGGGGGCGTCGTCGCGCGGTCCTTCAGCGGTGGTCATTGGCGGTCGTGGCGGCGTTCAGGATTTCCAGGGCCTCCTTGAGGGAGTCCTCCTCGGCGCGGGCCGGGCCGGCGTGGGACCACGCGGCGGCGCAGGCGGCGCGCAGGGCGTCCAGGGGGGCGCCGCTGCCGGTGAGACGGAGGCCGGTGGAGTCCCAGCGGGCCTCCCAACCGCCGAGGGTCCACGCGTCACCATGGCGTTCGGGGCGCGCTGGAGGGGCGTGCAGGCCGGAGACGTCCGCGGCGATGTAGGTGGGGCGGTGCTCGGGAGGCGCGGTGAGCAGGTCGAGGGGGCCGGTGACGCCGCTGAGGACCAGCAGGCTGTCGACTTGCGCCCGGGTCGCCGCCTCGATGTCGGTGTCCAGCCGATCCCCGACGATCAGCGGCCTCCGGGCCCCGGTGCGCAGCACGGACTCCCGGTGCAGCGGGGGCTCGGGCTTGCCGGCCACGACGGGCTCCACCCCGGTCGCCGTGGTGATCACGCGGGTCATCGACCCGTTGCCGGGCAGCACGCCGCGATCGGTGGGCATGGTCGTGTCGGCGTTGGCCGCGACGAACCAGGCTCCCTGACGGACGGCCAGCGCCCCCTGGCACAGGAGACCGTAGGAGATGTCGGGCGCGATGCCCTCGACGACGGCCGCGGGTTCCTCGGACGCCACCGTGACCGGGCGCAGGCCGTGGTCGCGCAGCGCCCGGCGCAACCCCATGCCGCCGACCACCAGCACGGCCGAGCCGGCCGGGACGCGCTCGGCGATCAGCCGTGCCGCCGCCTGCGCGGAGGTCACGACGTCGTCTGGCGTGGCCGGAACCCCGATGGAGACCAGATGCTCGGCGATGGCCCCAGGAGTGCGCGATGCGTTGTTCGTGACGTAGGCGAGCCGCACCCCCGACTCGCGGGCCTCGGCGAGGGCTTCCGGCGCGCCCTTCACAGCCTCGCGACCAAGGTAGACGACTCCGTCGAGATCGAGCAGGAGCACGTCGTACCCCTCGATCAGCGTGTTCCCCGGCACCCCGTCGTCCACCACGTCCGCGCCCTTCCCAGCGTTCCGATCTCGACCCGTCTCGGCCACGACACGCCCGACGGCCGACTCCGGCTCACCGTCACCAACCGCACCCGTACCGGGCTCCTCGTTCCGAACTCGGCCCGTCTCAGGCCCGACACGCCCGGCAGGCGACTTCGACTCACTTTCGGCCGGCGCACCCGCGCCGGGCTTGTCGTCTCCCCCTCGGATCATCTCAGGCCTGTCTCGCTTGCAGGGTGGCTCTGACCTGTTTCAGCGCGGAGACGTAGTCGCGCAGGTCGGGGCGCATCGCGACCGCGATGGTGAGGGGCTCCTGGGCCGCCTCCATGTCGCCGGTGCGCCACAACGCCATGCCGAGGCCGAAGTAGGCGTAGTCCTCGGTCGGGTTGGCCTTGACGATCCACCGGAAGTTGTCGGCGGCGTCCTCGTAACGGCGGGAGTTGAACTGCGCCCTGGCCAGGGCTTCGCGGATACTGCGGGATTCCGGCTCCGCGTCGGCGGCCCGCGCCAGTATCGCCGCAGCCGCGGCTGGGCTGCCATCTTTCAGCAGTTTCATGCCCCTTTGAAACCACTCGTAGACGTCTCCCACCGGGCCAGGGGAATCAGGGCTGTTGCTGTCAAAAGGGCCGTTCTGGGCCTGCATCATCGTTCGAGATCTCCTTCAGACGACAGGTAGTCCCGGCTTCCTGCCGAGCCGGGCAGTTCTTGGGAACGTCGGGGCTGTCTCTGAGCGACTCAGGCTTTTATGGCACCATGCCCGGTATGGCGATTCCTGAACTGCCGTCGCCAGACGGGCTGGTACTGCGACCTTTCCACGCTGTGCGCTTCACAGTGGACGACCGAGCTGCGGTCACCTCCCCACCGTACGACCTCATCGCGCCGGAGGACGTCCAAGCCCTGCTGGACGCCCATCCCAACAACGTGGTGCGGCTGATCCTTCCAGGGGCCGACCGGCGGCACTACGCGCAGGCGCGCGAGACGCTGCTGTCGTGGCGGAGCGAGGGCGTGCTGGCCACCGACGAGCTCCCGGCCCTGTACGTCTACGAGCAGCGCGGCCCCGGCATCCTGATCCGGGGTCTCATCGGCGATCTCGGCCTCTCAGATCCTCGTGACGGCGTGATCATGCCGCACGAGGACGTGATGCCGGCCACGGTGGCCGACCGCCTGGCGTTGATGCGCACGACCGAGAGCAATCTCGAACCGATCTTCCTGCTGTACGAGGGCGCCGGGGGCATCGCCCGCCTCATCGAGGAGGTGGCGTCGAACCGCTCGCCGCTGGTCGACGTGCGCACGGGCGACGGCATCGGCCACCGCCTGTGGGCGCTCACCGAGCCCGCCGAGCAGGACATGATCGCCGGAGAGCTGCGCGAGCGGCGGGCACTGATCGCCGACGGGCATCACCGCTACGCCACCTACCTGGCCTTGCAGCGGGAGTACCACGCCGAGGGGCGCGGCCCCGGCCCGTGGGACTACGGACTGGCCCTGCTGGTGGACTCGACGGCCTACCCCCCGGATCTGAAGGCCATCCACCGGGTGATTCCCGGCCTCTCGCTGGAGGAGGCGGTGGCCAGGTCGAAGGGCGCCTGGCGGGTGCACGAGTACCCGGAGGAGGAGGCGGCCCTGGCCGCGCTCGCCGAGGCGACGGGCCCGGCGTTCGTGCTGGCCGGCGAGGGCCCGAGCCATCTGCTCACCGACCCCGACCCCGTGCAGGTCAACCACGCGATGCCCACGTCGCGGTCGGAGCGGTGGAACTCGCTCGCCACGTCGATCCTCTCGGAGTTCCTGCTGCCCAAGGTGTGGGGGATGCACGACGACGAGCAGACCGTGCAGATCGTGCACCACGACGCCCGGCTCGCCATACGCCGAGCCCGCGCCCAGTCGGGCACCGCGGTGATCGTGCCGCCCCTGGCCGTGCAGGACGTGCTCGCGGTGGCGGCGGAGGGCGAACGGGTGCCGCGCAAGTCGACCTCGTTCGGGCCGAAACCCCGCACAGGCCTGCTGCTGCGCACCTTCGCCGACGACTGACCGCCGCAACGCGGCGGCCTCGCCCGCGACACCCGGCCGTCTCTCAGCCCACCGGCCCGGGCGCCACCCCGCCGGCCTCACGCCGGCACCCCGGGCACGCCCCGCCCGGCTCCGGCCATGTCGCCCGGCCCGGCGACCGGGCCGCCGTCCTCGCGGCCGGGCTCTTGAGAAGCCTGCCTGTGGCCGGCGTCACGGGGCCCGGCTTCTTCAGAGTCGGGGCCGGCGGGCTGGTCGACGGTCGCGGCGCGCGGAGTGCGACGGCCGGGAAGGAGCCTCTCCGCCCGGTGGACCTCCACCTCGTACGTGCTGGCTCCGGCGCCGCGGGTGGCCCGGAACCTCTGGTGCAACGCGCCCTCGACGCTGACGACGTCGTCGACGAGCCACTGGGCCACCAGGGCGTTGACCTCCGGATCGAACGCGACGCAGGCGATGCCGTCGGCCTTCTTGCCGCTCGGATGACCGGACGGCCGGCGGACCGCGAGGCCCCAGCTGATCATGTGGTCGCCGCTCGGCAGCTCCTTGCCCGCCGGCGGCCGGGAGACACGGCCGACCAGCGTCACCTCGTTGCGATGCATGGGATCCCCTCTCGTGGTTCTGGACGGGATCAGTGTCGGGCCGGCCGGCGGCGGCGCGACGGGCCGATCGCCGTTCTGTGGATAACCGCGCCCGCGGACCGAAGCGAGGGCTCCTGACCGCCGGCGGCCCGTGCCCTACGCTCGTCTGCGTAAGCGCCGGCCGGAGGGTTCGACGGAGAACCGAGGGAGTGCACAGTGGACAACGTCACACCGCTAGGCGGCGACGTCTACGAGATCGACACGCGCATGGCGGGCTACTCCGGCATCACCGCCGGATACCTGATCCTCGGCGACCGGCCCTGCCTGGTGGAGACCGGCACCTCCACGTCGGCCCCCGTGGTGCGCGACGCGCTGACCTCGCTCGGCGTCGGCCCGGACGATCTCGCCACCGTGGTGGTCACGCACATCCACCTCGACCACGCCGGGGGCGTCGGCGACATCGCCGGCTTCTACCCCTCCGCCGAGATCGTGGTGCACGAGAAGGGGGCACGCCACCTGGCCGACCCCTCCCGTCTCATGGCCAGCGCGCAGAAGGTCTGGGGCGACAAGCTGGACGTCCTCTTCGGCTCCCTGCTCCCGACCGACCCGGCCCGCATCCGGGCGCTCGGCGACGTGGGCTCGGTGGAGCTCGGAAACGGCCGCGTGCTCTCCAGCCACTATTCGCCGGGGCACGCCAAGCACCACGTCGGCCTGCTCGACTCGGCCACCGGCGACCTGTACGTGGGTGACGCGGCGGGGGTGTACCTCCCGGAGACGGGCGACCTGCGTCCCGCGACGCCTCCCCCGGACTTCGACCTGCGGACGGCGCTCGACTCGGTCGCGCTGTTCGGCGCCCTGGGCCCTCAGCGGCTGCTGTTCAGCCATTACGGCCCCGTGGCGGACGTCGGCCCCACGCTGGAGCGCAGCGCCGAGGAACTGCGCGTGTGGGTGGACGCGACCCGTCAGGCGCACGCGGAAGGGCTGGACCTCGACCACGCCGTCGCGATGGTCCACGAGCGGACACGCGACCGGTACGCCGCGCTCGCCTCCGCGGCCGAGGACGAGGAGACGGCGGCGCGTTTCGAGCTGCTCAGCGGCGCGCCGTCGAACGTGGCGGGCATCCTGCACTGGCTCGGCCGGGAGCACCCGGACACGCCCTGAACTCCCCGGACGGGAAGCCTTCGGGGCCGGATTCGCGCGGGCAGGCTTACTTCCGGCCCACAGGGGAACGATGAATGGCGGGCGCCGCACGCCTTCACGCTAGGCGGCGCCCACCACCCCTCGCCCTGCGATCTATGTCCGTGGGGCTTCGGGTGTCACATGTCACGCCTGTCGGGCTTCACGTCCTCGAAGTCGTCGTCGAGAACATCCCCCGCGACACCCCCGGCCGAAACCCCGAAATCGGGCTCGATGAACGCGGGTGCCATGCCGGGCTCCGGCCTCGTGGCCTTCGCTCCGGAGGTCGCCGCGGGTGACTCCTCCGCCCCCTCAGCGGGGGCGTCGGACCACTCGCCGGATTCGCCCCCCTCGGGCTCCGCCTCGGCCACTGCCGGCTCGGCCACGACCGGCTCGGGTGCGTCCTCGTCGTCGTCCAGCACGTCCGAGCCCGCCGTGCCGAGGTCGTCCTCGTCGTCCTCGTCGTCCTCGACCTCATGGAGGTCGGTTTCGACGACGTCGTCCCGCCCGGCCGTGTCGATCTCGCCCTCGGCGGACGCTTCCTCGACGGCCTGGCCGGCATCCACCGCGCCCGTCTCCGCGGGTCGCTCGCCGAGGTCGTGGACGGCGTCGTCCACCTCCGCCGGCGCGGGGTCCAGGCGGACGCCGGCGACGGGAGCCTCCTCGTCGTCCAGGATGTCGAGGCCCTCGGCGTCGTCCTCCACGTCATCGATGGCGATGCCGGTGAGCTCGGCGTAGCGCTCCGCGGCGTCGGTCTCGCCGTCCTCGTCGAACGTCATGGCGCGCTCGAACCAGTCGGCCGCGGCGCTCTCGTGACCGGCGTCGGCCAGTGCGTCCGCGTAGGCGAACGCGAGGCGGGCCGACCACGGGCGGGGCTCCAGTCCGCGAAGCTCGGGCAGCCGCTGCAGCGTGATCACCGCGGCGTCCTTCTGCCCAAGGTCGCGCCGGGCGCCGGACTCGACGATGGCCAGCTCGACCCGTCCCACGCGGTCGAGCCGCTCGGACTCCGGAGAGCGCACCAGGTCGAGCGCGCGCTCGGGGCGACCGAGGCCGCGCTCGCAGTCGGCCAGGATCGGGAGGTACTCGTCGGACCCCGTGAGCCTGCGTGCGGCCCGCAGGTCGCTGAGGGCTTCGGCGTACTGCCCGGCCCGGTAGGCGGCGATGCCGACGGCCTCGCGCACCACCCCGATGCGGGCGGCGAACCGGCGCGCCACCTTGGCGTGCTCGTAGGCGAGCGGGGCGTCGTCGTCGCCGAGAGCGCGTTCCGCGGCCACGAGGTGGCAGGCGATCAGGTCGGCGAGGTCGTTCGGGAGCGAGCGCAACTCGTCCCGGATCTCCTTCTCCAGCTCGTCGGGCGTGATGTCCGCCGCCAGCTCGGGCATCTCGGGACGCTGCTCGCGCCGGGCGTCGTCGTCGCGGCCGTACGGGCGGTCCTGCTCGCGGCCGTACCTGCCTCGGGTGCCCTCGCCACTCGGGCGGGACCCGCCGTCACGGAAGGGGCGGGCGCCCTGCTCGTCTCTCGCCCGGGGCCCGGACGTGTACCCGTCGCGCTGCCCGGGTGCCCGGTCGCCGCCGTACGGGCGGTTCTCACGGGCCCCACGGTCGTCGCGGGGGCCACGGTCGTCGCGGGGCGCGCGGTCGTCGCGGCTGAACGGCCTGGGGCCGCGCTGATCGTCGCGCTGGAACGGACGGCTCTCGCGGCCGCCGCGGTCGTCTCGCCCGCCGCGGTCGTCGCGGTCGTAGGCGCGCCCGGGCCGGTCGGCGCGTCCCTCGGAGCCGAAGGAGCGGGACCCATGGTCGGGGCGATCGTCACGACGGTTGTATCCGCCGCGGTCGCCGCGGTCGCCGTAACCAGGGCGGTCGGCGCGGTCGGGGCGGTCTCCGGAACGGGGGCCGCCTCGGTACCCGCCGCGGTCGCCGGAGTCGCCGGGGCGGCCACGGTCGTCCCCGCGATCGAACGAACGCGGGGCCGGGCCACGGCGGTCGTCGCGCCGGAAGGAGGAGCCGCCACGGTCGTCAGGGCGGCCCCCGCCGCTGCGGTACCCGCCGCGGTCCGGAGGACGCCGGTCGCCTTCGCCGCGGTCGCGCCATGCGGGAGCGCCGGAGGGACGACCCTCGCGGCGGTCATCCGGACGGGGATCGGGCCGGCCGCCGTCGCGGTAGGGGGGGCGGTCGCCGTAGGAACCGCTTCCGCCCCGCGCGGGGCGGTCGCGGTCGTAAGGGCGCCCGCCCTGGCCGCCGCGGTCACCGCGGTCGAAGGAGCGGTCGTCACGGCCCGCCGGACGGCCGCCGCCCGCGTCGCCACGGTAGCCGCGGTCGTCACGGCCCGCGCCTTCACGGTTGTAGGGACGCGGCCCCTGGCCGGGCCGATCGTCACGCTGGAACGGGCGTCCGCCGCGGTCGTCACGGTCGCGTGATCCGTAGGAGCCGCTCGGGCGGCCCTCACGCCGGTCGGCATACCCGCCTTCGGGCCGGCCGCCGTCCCGATAGGGAGGACGGTCACCGCGCGCACCGTAGGAACCGCCACCAGAGGGGCGGTCACCACGGGCGCCGTAGGAACCAGCACCAGACGGGCGATCGCCACGGGCGCCATAGGAACCGCCGGGGGAGGGGCGGTCACCGCGCGCACCGTAGGAACCACCACCGCCGCCGGACGGGCGGTCACCACGGGCACCGTAGGAACCGCCACCAGAGGGGCGGTCACCGCGCGCACCGTAGGAACCACCGCCGCCGGACGGACGATCATCACGCGCACCGTACGAGCCGCCGCCGGCGGGACGGCCAGAGTCTCGGCCCGGCCTGTCTCCGCGGTCGTCACGCTGGAACGGGCGACCTCCCCGAGAGTCACGGTCGCGGGATCCGTACGCGCCCGAAGGGCGCCCGTCGCGGCGCTCGCCGTACCTCGGGCCGTCGCCGGGGGAACGCCCGCCGCCGGCGCGCTCAGGGGCGGCGTCACCGCCCGCCCGATCTCCGCGACCGCGCTCGGGGCGGTCTCCCCGAGACCGGCCGGAGTCACCAGCCGAGGGGGCGCCACCCTGCTCGGGGCGGTCCGAATCCTCACGTCCGTTATCTCTGTTCACTTCTGTCCTTCGTTGCTAGCTCACCGCGTCCGCCGTGTTCCGCGTTGATCCATCACGCCGACGTGTGCGGAGGGATGGTCGCGCGGCCGCGGGGCACAGCCTCCCGCCGGTCGCCGGCGCGCTCTTGGCGCCTTTCGCGACGAAGGCCACCCGTGGTGGGGTGGCCCGGCACCATCAGCCTAGCAAGGCTGCGAAGCCGCCGAGACGTCCCAGCTGAGCAGGAGGAATGGCCGGCGACCTAGGCTCCGGCGGGAAAGGGCCGGTGAACGCGAAAGGGCCGCCCACACCGTGGACGGCCCTCAACACACGACCAGCGAACAGGAACAACGCGAGGGAGCCACCCACAAT
>NZ_JARWAC010000032.1 GCF_029846175.1 Sphaerisporangium sp. TRM90804
CCGCAGGCCCCGCCGGCGGAGTACCCGAGGCCACCGCCGTGTTCACCACCGAACCCGCGTCCACATCAACCTGCGTCGTCACGTACGAGCCCGTACACGTCGTCGACGCCTGCGGCACCAACGTCGTCACCGGGCACGTGATGACCGGAGGGGGCCCCGAACCCGAGAACGACGTGTCCACCGCGCCCACCCCGGTCAACGTCGTGTTACCGCTGTTCACCACCACATACGAGTAGGAGATCACCTGACCCGCCACCGACGCCGCCGACGGCGACGCCGTCTTCAACAGCGACAGGCTCGGCGCGGACACGATCGTCACCGTCGCCGTCGACGGATCCGAACTCACCGCAGGCCCCGTCGGCGGAGTACCCGACGCGACCGCCGTGTTCACGATGGACCCGGCGTCCACGTCGGCCTGCGTCGTCACATACGTGCCCGTACACGTGGTGGACGCCTGCGGCGCCAGCGTCGTCACCGGACACGTGATGACCGGAGCGGGACCCGAACCCGAGAACGACGTGTCCACCGCCCCGACCCCGGTCAACGTCGTGTTCCCGCTGTTCACGATCGAGAACGAATACGTGATCAAGCGTCCCGTCGCCGCGGCCGTGTTCGGGGACGCGGTCTTCAGCAGCGACAGGCTGGGCGCCGCCTCGATCGTCACCGTCGCCGTCGACGGGTCCGAGCTCACCGCAGGCCCCGTCGGCGGAGTACCCGACGCGACCGCCGTGTTCACGATGGACCCGGCGTCCACGTCGGCCTGCGTCACCACGTACGAGCCCGTACACGTGGTGGACGCCTGCGGCACCAGCGTCGTCACCGGACACGTGATGACCGGAGCGGGACCCGAACCCGAGAACGACGTGTCCACCGCGTCCACCCCGGTCAACGTGGTGTTGCCGGTGTTCACCACCCGGTAGGAGTAGGAGATCGTCTGACCCGCCTGCGACGCGGCCGACGGCGAGGGCGTCTTCAACAGCGACAGGCTCGGCGCGGACACGATCGTCACCGTCGCCGTAGACGGATCCGAACTCACCGCCGGCCCCGTCGGCGGAGTACCCGACGCGACCGCCGTGTTCACGATCGAACCGGCGTCCACGTCGGCCTGCGTCACCACGTACGAGCCCGTACACGTGGTGGACGCCTGCGGCACCAGCGTCGTCACCGGACACGTGATGACCGGAGCGGGACCCGAACCCGAGAACGACGTGTCCACCGCCCCGACCCCGGTCAACGTCGTGTTCCCGCTGTTCACGATCGAGAACGAATACGTGATCAAGCGTCCCGTCGCCGCGGCCGTGTTCGGGGACGCGGTCTTCAGCAGCGACAGGCTCGGCGCCGCCTCGATCGTCACCGTCGCCGTCGACGGATCCGAACTCACCGCAGGCCCCGTCGGCGGAGTACCCGACGCGACCGCCGTGTTCACGATCGAACCGGCGTCCACGTCGGCCTGCGTCGTCACATACGTGCCCGTACACGTGGTGGACGCCTGCGGCACCAACGTCGTCACCGGACACGTGACCACCGGAGCGGGACCCGAACCCGAGAACGACGTGTCCACCGCCTCGACCCCGGTCAACGTCGTGTTACCGGTGTTCACCACCAGGAACGAGTACGTGACAGTCCGCCCGGCCGCCGTCGCCGAACTCGGGGACGCGGTCTTCAGCAGTGACAGGCTGGGCGCCGCCTCGATCGTCACCGTCGCCGTCGACGGGTCTGAACTCACCGCGCCCCCGAACGGCGGCGATCCCAGGGCCACGGCCGTGTTCACCACCGAACCGGCGTCCGCGTCGGCCTGCGTGGTCACATACGTGCCGGTGCAGGTCGTGGAGTCCTGGGGGGCCAGGATCGTCACCGGGCACGTGACCACCGGCGGCGTACCGGAGCCGGAGAACGCCGTATCGCTCGCGCCGACGTCGGTCAGCGTCGTGTTGCCGGTGTTGACCACCAGGTACGAGTACGTGATCGTCCGGCCGGCCGCCGTGACCGTGGTCGGGGAGGCCGTCTTCAGGAGCGACAGGCTCGGCACCGCCTCGATGGTCACCGTCGCCGTCGACGGGTCCGAGCTCACCGCAGGCCCCGTCGGCGGGGTCCCCGACGCCACGGCCGTGTTCACGATGGACCCGGCGTCCACGTCGGCCTGCGTCGTCACATACGTGCCCGTACACGTCGTGGAGGCCTGCGGCGCCAGGTTCGTCACCGGGCACGTGACCACCGGCGGAACCGACGAGCCGGAGAACTCGATGTCGGTCGCCCCGACGTCGGTCAGCGTCGTGTTACCGGTGTTCACGACCGTGTACGAGTACGTGATCGTCCGCCCGGCCGCCACCGTCGTCGTGGGAAACACCGTCTTCAGCAGCGACAGGCTCGGGGTGGACACGATGTTCACCGTCGCCGTCGAGGGAGCGGAGCTCACCGCCGGTCCCGTCGGCGGGGTGCCCGTCGCGACCGCCGTGTTCACGATCGAACCGGCGTCCACGTCGGCCTGCGTCGTCACGTAGGTGCTAGTGCAGGTCGTGGACGCCTGGGGGGGCAACGTCGTCACCGGGCACGTCACCACCGGAGCGGGCCCCGAGCCCGAGAACGCGGTGTCGGTCGCCCCGACACCGGTCAGGGTCGTGTTACCGGTGTTGACCAGCAGGTACGAGTAGACGATCGTCCGCCCGGCCGCCGTCGTCGTGCCGGGAGACGCCGTCTTCAGCAGTGACAGGCTCGGCGCGGTCTCGATGGTCACGGTCGCCGTCGACGGATCCGAACTCACCGCGGGCCCCGTCGGCGGGGTCCCCGACGCCACGGCCGTGTTCACGATCGAACCGGCGTCCACGTCGGCCTGCGTCGTCACGTACGTGCCCGTACAGGTCGTCGACGCCTGGGGGACCAGCGTCGTCACCGGACACGAGATCACCGGCCGCGGGCCGGAACCCGAGAACGCGGTGTCCGCCGCGCCGACATCGGTCAGCGTCGTGTTACCGGTGTTCACGACCGTGTACGAGTACGTGATCGTCCGGCCGGCCGCCGTGACCGTGGTCGGGGAGGCCGTCTTCAGCAACGACAGGCTCGGCGCCGTCTCGATGGTCACCGTCGCCGTCGACGGATCCGAACTCACCGCGGGCCCCGTCGGCGGGGTCCCCGACGCCACGGCCGTGTTCACGATCGAACCGGCGTCCACGTCGGCCTGCGTCACCACGTACGTGCCCGTACAGGTCGTGGACGCCTGGGGGACCAGCGTCGTCACCGGACACGAGATCACCGGCCGCGGGCCGGAACCCGAGAACGCGGTGTCCGCCGCGCCGACATCGGTCAGCGTCGTGTTACCGGTGTTCACGACCGTGTACGAGTACGTGACCGAAGGGCCGGCCGCCGCCACCGTGCTCGGCGAGGCCGTCTTCAGCAGCGACAGGCTCGGCGCCGACACGATCGTCACGGTCGCCGTCGACGGATCCGAGTTCACCGCCGGCCCCGACGGTGGAGTGCCCCTCGCGACCGCCGTGTTGACGATCGAACCGGCGTCCACGTCGGCCTGCGTCGTCACATACGTACCCGTACAGGTCGTCGACGCCTGGGGAGCCAGCGTCGTGACCGGGCATGTGATCACCGGATCGGGCCCCGAACCGGAGAACGCGGTGTCCGTCACGCCGACACTGTTCAGCGTCGCGGTACCGGTGTTCACGACGGCGAAGGAGTACGTGATCACTCGGCCGACCGCCACCACCGTGCTCGGCGAGGCCGTCTTGAGCAACGAGATGTCCGTGGCCGGCGATCCGGTGACCGTCGTCGACGACGGGGCGGAGCTCACCGGCGGTCCCGTGGGCGGAGTGCCCGTCGCGACCGCCGTGTTCGTGACCGACCCGGTGTCCACGTCGACCTGGGTCACCACATACGTGCCCGTACAGGTCGTGGAAGCCTGGGGGAGCAGCGTCGTCACCGGACACGTGATCACCGGTGGCGTCCCCGTTCCGGTGAACGCCGTGTCCGCCGCGCCGACGTTGGTCAGCGTCGTGTTGCCCGTGTTCACCACCAGGAACGAGTACGTGATCACTCGGCCGGCGGCCGTCACCACGCCGGGGGACGCCGTCTTCAGCAACGACAGGCTCGGCGCGGTCTCGATGGTCACCGTCGCCGTCGACGGATCCGAACTCACGGCGGGACCCGTGGGTGGAGTGCCCGAGGCGACCGCCGTGTTCACGATCGAACCCGCGTCCACATCGGCCTGCGTCGTCACATACGTGCCCGTACACGTCGTCGACGCCTGCGGCACCAACGTCGTCACCGGACACGAGATCACCGGAGCGGGCCCCGAACCCGAGAACACCGTGTCCACCACACCGACCCCGGT
>NZ_JARWAC010000033.1 GCF_029846175.1 Sphaerisporangium sp. TRM90804
GCGACCGCCGTGTTCACGATCGAACCCGCGTCCACATCGGCCTGCGTCGTCACATACGTGCCCGTACACGTCGTCGACGCCTGCGGCACCAACGTCGTCACCGGACACGAGATCACCGGAGCGGGCCCCGAACCCGAGAACACCGTGTCCACCACACCGACCCCGGTGAGGGTCGTCTGGCCGGTGTTCGTGATCCGGTACGAATAGCTGATCGAGCGCCCCGCCGCCGTGGTCGTGGTCGGCGATGCCGTCTTCAGCAACGCCAGCGACGAGACCTGTACGGGAACCACCGTCGACACGGCCCCGGTGCCGGTTCCCTGCTGGGCCGGCGTGTCGGCGCTGGCGTACCTGACGCTCGCGGTGTTGGTCACCGTCGTGCCCGGCGAGGTCGGCCCGAGCGTGACGCGGAACTTCACGGAGGAGGATTGGCCCACGCCCAGCGTGCCCCCGGCGAACGGTCCGGCTCCGGTTCCCAACTGCGCGACGACCTGGTTGTTGACGAACTCGGCCTGGTCGTCGCCGACGGCGTCCGTCTTAGGGCCGGCGTTGGGCCCCGAGGCCACGGAGATGCTTCCCGGGACGTAGATGGCGCCGGCGGGGATGGGGTCGGTGAGCACCACCCCGATGGCGTTGTCGTCGCCCACGTTGGTCGCGGTGACGGTGTACTCGATCACCGATCCGGGCGCGAGGTCCGTGCCGCTCACCACCGTGGCCGACTTGGTCAACTGGACGTTCGCCTGGTGGAGGTCGATCTGCGTGTAGACGGATTGAGGCCAGTAGGCGTCCCCCACGGTGCTGAAGGTGATCGCCGCGGAGGTGTCGTTGTTCCGGAAGGCCGAGGACGCGTCGAGGATGTTGGAGTCGTACCCCAAGGTGTTCGTGTAGGCGGGATTCCGGTTGGTGACCTGGGCACCGAGGGTGGCGATGGTGGAGTTGAAGAAGTTGTTGGCCGGGTGGAGGCTGTCGCTGAGCACCGTCAGCGGCCCGTTGGGGGTTTTGATGCTCATGGAGTCCCCGACGATGGCGTTGTCGCCGTCGTAGGCGATCTCGCCCAGTTGGGCTCGCACGGTTCCGGTGACCGGGGTCTGGAAGCCCGAGACGGTGATCGTGGTGCTCGGCGCGCCGTTCTCCTGCTGCAGGAAGCCGTCGAACAGGGTGATGTTCCGCAACGGCAGCGACGCGTCCCGGTAGGCCACCACGAGCGACCAGCCACCGAACGCGCCGAGGGCGTCGAAGCCCCGGCCCGCTTGCAGGTTCGCCGCCGTGTAGGTGCCGGCGCCCGCCGAGGCCACCAGGGAGGTGACGTCCGCGGAAGCCCCGTAGACGATTCCACCCGTGGTGACCTCGTCCGGGGTGTCACCGATGTCACCGGCCGAAGCGGTAACCGTCACGTAGCCGGCCGCTCCCGGCGCCCTGATGAGTATCCGCCCGCGCAGCCCGATATTAGGAGAAAGCCGGTTACCGGCCGGCAGGCCCGGCGTGTCGGTGGTGGTCTGGCTCCGCGCCCCCCAGTACAGCCGCGCGTAGGCCACCTGCGCTCCGGTCGTCATCACGAGGTTGGCGGTACTGGAGTTGAACGTCGTGGCATCGGCGTCCACGTCGACGAACGTGGCGGCGACGTTGTTGTTCCCCGAGCCGTTCCGACGCGTCGCGCAATCCGGCACGGCCGGCGGGTAACACGTCAGCAGCGTGTTCCCCGCCCGGGTCACCGCCCCCCGGAAATTGTTCACGTACCTCTGGGAGAACGTGATGGGCGCCCTGGCCCCCACCCGTCTCGCACCCGAGATCTCCCCCGCCCGAGGCACGACCGCCTCGGCCTGCCCCCCACCGGAGAACCGCCGACCACGCCCCACCCCGGGACCCGGACTCGCCCGGCCGGAGGCGTCACGACTCAAGCTCGGTCCCGTCGCCTCCGAGGCCGGAGGACTCGGACCTGGACTCGTCCCATCCGAAACCGCAGGACTCGAACCCGGCCTCGTCGCATCCGAAGCCTCATGACCAGGACGCGGACCGTCCGCCGGCGCCGCCTGGTCCCCCGCCACCTCGTCTCCCGCGGCCTGGTCCCCCGCTACCTCGCCTCCCGCCGCCTGGTCCCCCGCCACCTCGTCTCCCGCCGCCGCACCCTCCTCAGCGGCCGGCGCGCCATCACCCTCCGGACGTGCCGCGATATCCCGGCAGGTCTCCCCCGCCGTCGCCTTGATCGTCGAGGTGGACGTCCGCTCGGTGGGGGTCCGAACGGCGTAACGGACGGTGGCGCGTCCACCGGCCGCCAGGTCGCCCGTCCACGTGAGCAGGGGCGCGCGGTAGCTCACCGCGCCGACGGTCGCCCGGCCGTCCACGGTCCCGTCAGCCGGAGCGACGACGTCCTCGGCGAAGCTGGCCGCCTTCGCCGCGAAGCGACTCTTGTTGGCGACGAGGACGGTGACGATCGCACGATCGCCGTCAGGCCACACCGTCCGGGTCAGGCGCAACGAGGGGCCGGTTCGCCCTGGCCCACAGGTGACGACAAACGACTCACCACGACTTCCACCGCGCACCTCAGCGGAAGAGCTGTGCCCCATCGCCCCCACGGCAACCGCACAAGCGACGAATCCCGACAACACGCTTCTGCCGAGGCTTGCACGCTCGAACGCTATGGCCGACAAAACCTACCCCCCGCCAGAGTTCGACAAAGAACGTCGAATCCATCAACGGGGGGTTTACTCCTCTATCCCGCCATGATCTTGACGGACGTCTATGGAGTTACCACTTCCCATGAACGCGAAACATCGTCCCAACACCATCCCCGAACCTATTACCGCCCTCACCGCAACGACTGAATTCTAAGGCTATATCCCCCGTGGTATATGAATCCCGACTTGCACTCGGGGGTTACCACGTCCGGCACTTGGAGCTAGCGAATTCAATAACGCCCTGGCAGTCCACCCCAGCGTCAGACCGGCACACGAGAGTCGCGACGTCGCGGTCGCACGGTGGACGGGACCGGAGCAGGCTCTCACCTCCAGGGCATCGGTCTTCTTCGCGAGTCTCCCCCTGGGTCCCGCGGGAGGATCGCCACGAAGCGCCTGGATGCTGGACGTTCCCGACATCGCTGCGAACAGGTGCTCGATTTTGTGCCGCAGGAGGTGTTTACTGTCTCCCGAGTGACCTGCGCGGTCACAGGTCGCTCGCCGCACCGTCGCATCACCGGGAAGCCAGGGAACAAGCGCCCCTATAGTGACAGGGCTGTAGTTCTCGGGGAGGATGTGTCGATGACTGGGACGATCCGCACGATCGATCTGTTCGCAGGTGCGGGCGGGCTAGCCCAGGGATTCAGACAGTCCGGGCTTGGTTACGAGACCGTGTTCGCAGTCGAGATCGACCCGGCTGCGGCACGCACCTTCAAGCAGAACTTCGGGTGTCCGGTCTACGACGGCCCCATCGAGGAGGTCCTCGACGAGGACTACCCGCAGGCAGAGGTGATCATCGGAGGACCCCCGTGTCAGGGGTTCAGTCCCCTCGGACGCGATCGCGACGACGCCAGTCGAGCCGAGATCAACGAACTCTGGCAGCAGTACCTCAGAGCCGTGCGCCTGGTGCGGCCGAAGGCGTTCGTGATCGAGAACGTGCCGGAGTTCCAGAAGTCGGCCCAGTTCGCACGCCTCCTCGAGCTCATGGAGACCGACGAGGAGCTCAGGGCCTACAGGTTCGGCTATGGCGTGCTCAACGCCGCCGACTACGGGGTTCCGCAGAACAGAAAGCGGGGGATCTTCGTCGCGGTGCGGGGCGTCGACGAGGTTCCCTGGCCGCCCAAGCCGACTCACGGCCCCGACTCGCCTGACGGCAGGCCGTATGTCACCCTGCATGACACCATTGCGGATCTTCCCGAGTTTCCCAAGCACACGGAGATAGCGGTCGACGACGCCGGCAGGCAGGACCTGCACATCCGGCGAACGCCCACACAGCAATCCCTGGATCGTTACCGAGCGATCCCTCCGGGTGGGAATCGCTTCGACCTCCGACGCAATCGCCCAGACCTCGAACCGCGGTGCTGGGCGAACAAGCCCACCGGCACGACGGACGTGATGGGCCGGCTGTGGTGGGATCGACCCAGCGTGACGATCCGCACGGAGTTCTACAAGCCGGAGAAGGGGCGCTACCTACACCCCGTTCACGATCGCCCGATCACCCACCGGGAAGCGGCCAGAATTCAGAGTTTTCCTGACGAGTTCGTCTTCGTAGGCTCGAAGATCGAGGTTGCGCGCCAGATCGGCAACGCGGTGCCACCCCTACTCGGCGAAAAACTCGCTCGCTTCATATACGATCTGGCCTTCGCCTCCGAACACTCCGAGGTGGACTCCGACTCCCTGAGCAGCACGCCTGCGCGTGAAGTGCCAGAATAGGTCAAAAAGCAGAGACCTGTGGCGCGATCATCTCTGATTGACCTCACGAAGCATCTCGACGAAGCCCGCGGCATCACCTCGTCGAGAATTCTCCTTGTAACCCTCGATGATCGAGCGCTTCAGCAGGAAATCCGCGGTCCTGTCCACGACTGCCGGAACCGCACAGATCACACAGACGGCTAGAAGCAACCACACGGATGGCGCGTGCCCATTTAGCAATGCAGTGACAGAGTATCCGGCTCCGGCTCCGACTCCCACTGGAACGGAAGCCGTCCTTTTAGCCACCCGGGCGGCCCCACGCCGCACTCTGGACTGACGGCTTACGTCCGACACAAGATTCTCACGGTCTTTGACACCAGCACTTTCATTGGCCGAGACCTGCAGCGTCTCCCACATCGCCGACCGGGCACGACGAAATGACGACCCTGCGCACGAACTGACGCTTTCGGCTGACGCCATACCAAACATCGTCGTGCGCCCTGTCGGCTCATTCGCCCACTGGTCGAGGTGGAGTGGCATGAGCCTCACCTATAGCGGCATCCCAGCGCAAGGGGGGATCACCAATCTACCCCCGACTCTAGACATGAACGCATAAGATACGGTCTGCGTCATTTGCTGGTTTATGCCTGATTCGTCGGAGTCGTTCTCGAGTTCGGGGAAGAATTTGGCCTCTCTTGACATGTCCACCGATAACGGCCTACCCTCCGGCTAGGTGATCGCTCCTGGGTCGCCTAGCCATTCCCTGCCCGGATGAGCTCTCCAGCCTGAAGGCGGGTCTTACAGCAGAACAGTTACGCCTAACGCGACGACGGGCCTTACCGAGGGATGAAAGCCCAGGTACATGGCTCGGCGTGAGCGTGCCGCGAGCTGTTTTCCGCAGAGCTGTTTCGGCGGTTTCTGCAGTCGTCCTTCAAGCAAGACTTCATCCCGGACGAAGGGTTTGGGTGGGTCAGTGACAACGTCTTCAAGTGGCTATGGTCGGCACGACGTGGAGTTGGCAAAGCTGGAGCAGTCGCTCAAGGATGCTCTCGCAGTTGTGCAGGCCACTCCGCGCGGGAACCTGAAGCCCCAGGACTGGCTGGAGACGGCGGCCCGAGTCGGCACCCACCTCGCCGAATCGCGTGACGCCCTGGCCGAAGTGCGCCAAGACGTCCTCGGAGGCGCCCGAACGGCACTCCTTCTGTACTTCCGCAGCCACCCCGGGGAATCGCTGTCTCCGCATCAGTTGGAGGGGGTCGCCGCCATCCGTGCATGGGCTCGGCGAATCAGGGAGCTGCGTGAGGTCGGTTGGGACATCGACACGCTCGGCGCAGGCGCCGGGTCTCCATACCGCCTCGCGGTGGATCACCTGGATGAGGCCGTCGCCTCGAGCGAGGAGACCCTCGAGTCCATCGGCGGCTCGAGCCCTGTCGAAAGACTGATCGAGTACCTCCTCCACATCAGTCCCTGGCCGGCAAGTCCGCAGCAGCTCGAACGCGTAGCCAAGTCACCCACGTGGCGACAGGACATTCGAGAGCTGATCGACCAGGGGTGGCTGATCCAGTCGCACGACGACGATCCCGAGATTCCGCCCGGCCACTATCGGCTGGCGAACCTCGAAGCCTGACCGCAGCGCCGCATTCCGTTTCTGCGTAATTGTCATACCGCCGACGTAGCCTTCCATCTCGATGAGGGCGCGTAGTCCGTGAGGGAGATCAGGTCTCAGTGGTTGATTCAAGCGGGGCCGGGCACGCCGGCCTCTCCGGATGGGCGGGAGCAGAGAGTGCGGTCTCGCAGGTCGTGCTCGAGCAGTCACAGCGCTGCATCCAGTCCTATCAGGCCAACCCCTCCCTGATCGAAGAGCACGCCAACATCGAGCGTTCGGTCACGGAGGGCGGATACGGCCACCGGCAGTTGTTCGAGCTGATCCAGAACGGCGCCGACGAGATGCAGGGAGCGTCCGACGGACGCATCCACGTGGTTCTGACACCGAACACCCTGTACTGCGCGAACCGTGGAAGGCCCGTCACCCCTCAGGGAGCGGAGACCATCCTGGCCTCACATCTGTCGCGTAAGAGGGGCGCAGAGATCGGCCGCTTCGGCCTCGGCTTCAAGTCCGTTCTGAGCATCTCCGACCGGCCGCAGTTCTTCAGCCACAGCGGTTCTTTCGGATGGTCTGCCGAAGAATCTCGAGTACGCATCCGGGAACGCGTCCCCGGGGAGGGCCCTACTCCTGTGCTGCGTCTCGCCCACCTGCTCGACGCGCAGCGCGAACGGGACTCAGATGAGACGCTCGACGAACTGATGTCGTGGGCCACCACCGTGGTGAAGCTTCCTCTGACCGGCGAAGAGCACAGCATCCGTCTCGCAACGGACCTCCGAAAATTTCCTGCGGTGTTCGTCGTCTTCTCTCCTCACGCGGCTCACGTGACCCTGGAGGAGCGTCGGGAGGAGGTATGGTACAAAGAGATCACCATTCGTGGTAACAGCAACCGGCGATGGCTCCACGTCGTAGAGAACGGCCGCGATGGAACCCCAGAAGAATGGGCGATCTTCGAGACCAGATATCATCCGAGCGACGACGCCTGGAAGGACGCCGGAGAATATCGAAACCGGCTGGAAGTTCCACTCGCGTGGGCGGTCCCGGTCACCGGCAAGCAGGAGATCGGCGAGTTCTGGGCATTCTTCCCGACCACGTACAAGACGACGCTTCGGGGAGTCTTGAACGCTCCATGGAAGACGAATGAGGATCGTCAGCATCTCCTACAGAACAACGCCTTCAACACTGCGTTGATAGAGCAGGCTGCTCGTCTGATCGTGTCAGCCCTTCCAGCCCTGTCCACACCGGACGACCCTGCACATCCCCTTTCCTTGATCACTGCTCGAGGGCGAGAGCCGAGGAACTGGGCGGACGACATGCTCACCGAGCGTGTATACGACGAAGCCGCCCGCAGCCCCTCCCTGCCAGACCAAACCGGGTGTTATCGGAATCCCGACGAACTCAAGATCCACCCCCGGGCGCCTCGGGCGACTGACGACAGGTGGAAGGCGTGGGTAGAGAGGTGGGCCGGATATCCGGGCCGACCGATCGACTGGTGTCATCACTCCGTAGAGGAGACGACTCCTCGATCTCGGGCCGACAGGATCATGGAACTCGCGGGCAGTAGGCCGAGCAGCTTGCGTGAGTGGCTGGAGGCACTGGTATCGGATGGAACGGCCGAGGCCTCTGCGATCGCCCTGTCGATCGTGGCCGAGATGGTCGACGAGGCACATCCGTTCGCATCGGAGGCTGTAGAGGCTGCCGTGCTGCGAACAAGCAACGGACGACTCGTGCCACCGCAAGGGAAGAGCGTCTTCCGGCGGACCTCGATGGACCTGTCGACCGAGGAAACGGTCTATGTCGACCCTGAACTGGAGAACGACCCGGCCACCTCCAGATTCCTCGACATCCTGGGTATCAGGGAGGCCGACGCCTTCGGCCGCCTCGCCGCGGCCGTCGAGGAGGGTTTCGCCTCCTACAGCGACAGGGATTGGGAGCGATTCTGGCTGCTGGCCCGACAGACCGGAGCCACGCGGGCCGTCGAACATCTGACCCGGAGAGGGGTGAAGCCCAACCTCAGGGTGCGTACCCGCAAAGGCTGTTACAAGCCCCTGGAGGAATGTCTGCTCCCCGGCGCCGTCATCCCCTCAGGTAGTCCGGATGACGAGGACTTCGTGGTGGATGACGACTTCCATCTCGGTGATGTGGAGATGCTCCACTCGCTGGGCATGTCGGACGGCCCCCGTCTCGACATGGATCCTCGGTCCGCCCCTTGGTTCGAGGACTACCGGTCGAGGATGATCGACAGGTACTACGCGGTGCTACCGCCGGGTGCCCGACGACCACAGCAGGGCAAGATCGTCGTGGACGGTGCCGAGCCGGCCGGGCCCCTCGGGCTCCTGCGCGACCTGACGCCCTCCGCCCGGTCGCGCTTCATTCAGAACATCCCGGTCGAGGGCTTGGTGACGGAGTGGACCGTACACGCACAGACCCGCCCCGATGATCTGCCACTCTCCGTTCCCTCGCCTTTGGTGTGGGTGCTGGAGCAGACAGGCCGGCTCGCGACCTCGATGGGACTTCGCCCCGTGCGGGAATGCGTCGGGCCGGGCCTCGCGGAGTACTCACGAGTCCTTCCCGTCGCCGACCTCGACCCGAAGCTCACACGCGCTCTGAGGCTTCCCGACACCCTGGAAGCGATCAAGGGGTCCCTGTGGCTCTCGCTCCTCAAGGAGGCCGATGAGAGCGAGAGCCATGTGGAACTGGGCATGCTCTACGCGGTCGCGGCCACGCAGTTGAGTGCTCCGTCGACGATCCGCTGCAGGCGGGGGGAGGACTGGGTCTCCTGCCCGCCGTCGGACGCGGTAGCAACGTCATATCCCGATCAGTACAGACGCCTGCAGGTCAACGATGTTCCCGTGATCCTCGTTCCTGACACCGACGACGCCGCACGTCTCATCTCCGAATGGGGGATGAAGGCGTTCGACGAGGTCTACGTCACCGAGCTCCGAGCGACGTCCCAGGGCCGGCCGACCCCCTTGGAAGACGTGTTTCCTCAGCTCAAATTCGAACCCAGACGCCCCCTGCGTGGTTTGTTCCTCGCGCGATGCGACGCGTTGGAACAACTCGTGCGCACCCCCGCGGGGCAGACCTCGGAACCGATCGACATCGCCCGACGCGACGAGACGGTCTACTGGCACGATCGCGGCGATGACCTGGCTCTGCTGCGGGAGCTGAATCCTCTGCTGAAGCTCGGTCTCTCGGAGGAGCGCTGTCGTGAGGTGCTCCGACACCGGGAGGACGTCCAGCGAGACCGGCAGATCGTGCGGGTTCGCGAGCTGCCGGACGTCTGTGACAAGTTGGTGGCCATGCTCGGGGGCGACGCCCTCCGCGAGAGGCTCCCCTTCGGTCTGGTCGACGCCGTCGAGGCGGAGGAAGGCCCGGTCGACGATCAGACCATCGCGGGACTGGCACTGGCCGTGTACGGCCCCGGTGTCCTGCGGGAGTTCCGGCAAGAGCTGGAGGACCGGGGCTTTCCCGTGCCGACCCAGCTGGCCGGCAGCCATCAGGCGAAGGCATTCGTATCCGATCTCGGTTTCCCGGCCGAATACGCGGGCTTTCGGCAGCCCGGTCTCGAGCCGGTGCTGACGGTCCATGGGCCGGTGGACTTCCCGCCCCTGCACGAGTACCAGGAGCTCATGGTCGGACGGATCTTGGAGGTCCTCCAGAGCCGACCTGCTCAGCGTGGGATGCTCAGCCTGCCCACCGGCGCGGGCAAGACGCGAGTCGCCGTGGACGCGGTCATCCGCCGGCTGAGATCGCTCCCGCCTGATGCGACGTCCACTCCGATTCTCTGGGTGGCGCAGACGGAGGAGCTCTGCGAACAGGCCGTACAGACCTGGCAGCTGGTGTGGCGAAACACCGGCCCGGCTCGACGGCTCACGATCAGCAGGCTGTGGAACGTGAACGAGGCCGACCCGGTGGAGGACGGGTACCACCTCGTCATCACCACCGACGCGAAACTGGAGAGGGTCATCGAGGCCGAGAGCTATGCGTGGCTTCGCGAAGCGCAGGCGGTCGTCATCGACGAAGCGCACGCGTCGATCAGTCCCCGGTACACCCGGGTCCTGGCCGCCCTGGGCCTGACACCTCATCGCTCACGATGCCCGCTCATCGGACTGAGTGCGACGCCCTTTCGAGGGACGAGCACAGAGGAGACGGACCGCCTCGCCGCTCGCTACGGAAGAAACCGGCTCGACCATCACCGCGACGGCAGAGGGATCCTCGGTGAGAACCCATACCGCCACCTGCAGGAACTCGGCGTACTGGCCGAGGTCAGGCATGAGGAGCTTCCCGGCGTCACGCTGGACCTGAACCGCCGGGAGCGGGATGCCCTCGAACAGATGCGCCGCCTGCCCGCGTCAGCCGAGGAGCGTCTGGGCCACGACACCGTCCGTAACCGCATCTTGGTCGACAAGATCCAGGCGTTGCCGGACGACTGGCCGGTGCTGCTCTTCGCCGCCTCGGTCAATCACGCCCAGACCATGGCTGCGCTCCTCACCCGCCGGGGAATCTCCGCAGCCGCGGTGTCGAGCGATTCTGACCTGGGTCAGCGCCGACACGCGATCGAGCAGTTCAGGCAAGGTAAGACTCGCGTTCTGGCAAATTACGGCGTCCTGTCGCAGGGGTTCGACGCGCCCGCCACCCGGGCCGTGATCGTCGCCCGCCCCACGTACAGCCCCAACGTCTACCAGCAGATGATCGGCCGAGGCCTTCGGGGGCCCAGGAACGGCGGCAAAGAGGAGTGCCTCATCGTCAATGTGGCCGACAACATCGCTCAGTACGGCGAGGAGCTCGCGTTCCGTCAGTTCGAGTACCTGTGGAAGAACCGATGACGAACCTGGTCCAGTTGACGGAGGAACAGGAACGGCTCGTCGAAGAGCCGGCGACGGCCCGCCTGTTGGTGACGGCGGCGGCCGGTACCGGAAAGACGCTCTCGTTGATCCGGCGCCTCGTCCATCTCATCGAGGAGGAGGGGCTCGATCCCGCTGACCTACTGGTACTGAGCTTCTCTCGCGCGGCGGTGCGCGAGGTGCGGAACCGACTCCTCGAGCACGGAACCGCCGCCGCACAGGTCGAAGTACGGACGTTCGACTCGTACGCCACGTGGGTCCTGTCCGAGGTCGCACCCGACGGTCCATGGCGACGTCAGAGCTTCGACGGACGGATCCGCGAGGCTACCAGAGCGATCAAGGAGAATCCGGACGCCCAGGAGCTTCTCGGCGAGACACGACATCTCGTCGTGGACGAGGTGCAGGATCTGGTGGGCGACCGCGCCGAACTCGTGAAGGCTCTCCTGGAGACCGACCTCGAGGGGTTCACACTCCTGGGTGATCCCGCTCAAGGCATCTACGGCTTCCAACTGGACGACCCTCGGGAGCGCCTGGCAGGCGCGGCACGACTCTATGAATGGGTGCGTGACCGATTCCGCGACGATCTCGTCGAGGCTTCGTTGTCGGACAACTTCCGTGCCCGCGAGCCCGAAGCGATGGTCGCCCTCTCCTTCGGCACCGCCCTCGGCGCGGTGGACGCCGCCTTCGGCGACATTCAGCGTGACCTGCGCACCACGCTCCTGGCCGGCGACTCCCTCGGCACACTCGACCAGGCCGTACCCGTCTTGTCTCGTCTGGCCGTACCGACCGCGTTGCTGTGCCGAGCGAACGACGAGGCGCTTCTGATCTCTCGGCGGCTTCACGCGCTCGGCGTACGACATCGCCTGCAGCGAGCCGCCCAGGATCGAGTGATTCCCGTATGGGTGGCCGCGCTCTTTCGCGAACTCGACTCCAAACAGCCGACGAAAGCCGCCGTCATGGACGTCCTTTATAGGGCCGGCGCCGACGCCGAGGAAGCCTGGAACCTCCTGCGGCGCATGGACCGGAACCGACGCGGTGAGGTGCTCGACCTCACGGCCGTTCGCAGACGGCTGGTCCGCGCAGACCTCCCCGACGAACTCACGCAGCCGTCTCCGGAGTTGCTGGTCGTCTCGACGATCCACCGCGTCAAGGGGTTGGAGTTCGATCAAGTCGTCGTCGTCGACCCCGGTGACGCGCCGGACGACGATCCCATCGAACGGGCCGAGCGGGCCCGGCTGATGTATGTGGCGATGACCCGACCCCGAGACCTGCTGATCCACGTGAAGTCGGTGGACAGGCTCTCCTCGGGTCATCTCAGGAAGCAGAGTGACGGACGCTGGGCCGAGCTGGGTTTCCAGGCGGGACGTCGATTCGGCGTGGAGGTCCGTGCCGAAGACGTGAACCGGGAAGAACCTGCGGGCACAGCCGGATTTCGGGAGGATCCAGAAAAGGTCCAGCGGTACCTGGCGAGCAAGGTGAGAAGCGGTGATGCGGTCACCCTCACCCGACTTCCGCAATCCTCATCGGCAGAGCCCCTCATGTACGTCGTGCGGCATGAGGGCAACGGCATCGGCGTGACGACCGATTCCTTCGCCGGAGCACTGCGGACGCTTCTGCCCGGTCGCGACCGAAGGTTCCCCCCCGGCATCGGAGACCTTCGGGTCGACTGTGTGGAGACCGTCGTCGGCCGCGAGGCCGCCGGCGTCAACGCCGGTCTCGGCTGGTCGGGCGTGTGGTTGCGACCTCGGGTCATGGGATTAGGCCGTTTCACCTGGGATGGGGAGCTAGCGTGAGTTTCGGTAAGCACTACGCGTTCCGCGACGAACTGGTCGCTCAGCTGGAACGCGACCTGGTCGGTCCCGCGGGCTCGTCCGAAGAGACGATCACCGACCCGCCGATCACGAAGTACGCGGCGGGCATCCTCTTCCCACAGTCCCATGATCGCGTGGCCGACGCCAACGCCCCGGACGAGGAGCCGGAGGACAGACACCCTGGTGATATCCCGGACCCCGCCGTGACCATGGCCAACGTCCGTTATCCCTCCTCCATGGGGATGACCTTCTCCGTCGACCTCACCATTGCAGACGCGATCGTCGTCGAGGTGGAGGCCGCACAGTATCTGCCTGAGGCCGTCACCGAAGGGCGGCGCAGCCGGACCAGCGCGGTCGCCGTCGAGACCTGGCGACGCCAGGCCATCGCGATGGTCCCCATCACCGTCGAGGTCGCAGTACCCGATCAGGATCGGATAGCGCTCACTGACGGCCTGCAGCTGTTCTATCGAGTACGTGCAGCCGACGCCGACGGGATATCGGCCGTCACCCTGGCCCTTCTGAACGAATTCCAGTCATCAGAGGACACCGACCGTGACGCGATGGCGTTCTTCCAGCCACGCATCACGGTCAAGGGTGTGGATGGATCGGCCCCCTTCGTGGAGCGTCCGTCAGTCGGTTCCGCCGATACAGACGAGGAGCTCAACTCCTACCGGCTGCTCTATCGGCACGCGCCCGCCTTCGCCACAGGTCACGGCTGCGCGGTCGAGTGGGAGCCGATCGAGGTAGAGATCAACGACGTGGAGGCGACGCCGTCCGTCAGCTGGATCCGAACGACGTTCGTCCCTACTCATGATCTTCGATTGGCCGACTCCAATCCGGCGATCGACGTAGGCCGACTCGGGATGCATCATCTGGCCACGGCATCCGACGGCGAGATCGTATCGGCGCTCAGGGCACTCACCTCGGGCTACCGGGAGTGGATCGCACTGAGAAGGGAGCAGATTCAGCGCATCATCGTCCCCAGCGCGCGAAGAACCGCAGTCGAACATCTCGCCAGGTGTGATACGGCCTGCGATCGTATGGAGGCGGGAATCGACCTGCTGGCAGACCCCGCCGACCCGGCGCCCATGGAGGCGTTCCGGCTCGCGAATCGAGCCATGGCCATGCAGCGCGCCCGAACCGAGTGGTTGAGATCACCTGATCGAGAATCCACGGTTCCGGATGAGACCGCGGGCGTCTGGCGACCGTTTCAGATCGCCTTCGTGCTCATCTCTCTACGCGGCCTATCCGATCGAGAATCCGACGATCGCGCCGTCGCGGATGTGCTGTGGTTCCCGACCGGCGGCGGCAAGACCGAGGCATATCTCGGCCTGATCGCCTTCTCCACCTTCCTGAGGCGGCTCCGCGACCCGCGCGACGGCGGCGGGGTGACCGTACTCATGCGCTACACGCTCCGCCTGCTGACGGTTCAGCAGTTCGAACGCGCCGCTCTCCTGGTGTGTTGCATGGAGAGACTGCGCCAAGCTCAGGCCGGCGCGCTCGGCCGGACCGAGATCTCCATCGGCATGTGGGTAGGACGTGGATCCACGCCGAACACCCTGGACGAGGCCAAGCGCTCACTACGCAAGCTGGCCAAGGGGGAAGAGGTCCAGGAGGAGAATCCGGTCCAGATCCGGGCCTGCTGCTGGTGCGGAACGGCTCTCGACCACTACAACTACAAGATCCACGGTGACCGACTGGTCATAGCCTGCGAGGCGGCGGCCTGCGACTTCGCAAGCGGGCTTCCCGTCCACGTGGTCGACGAGACCATCTATTCCGTCCGCCCCACCTTGGTCATCGCCACCTCCGACAAGCTCGCCGGGCTTCCCTGGAAACCCGACGTCGGCAAACTCTTCAACTACTTCAGCCCCGAGCCCCCGCCCGAGCTGATCATTCAGGACGAGCTTCACCTCATCTCCGGCCCGTTGGGGACCTTGGCCGGACTCTACGAGACGGCCGTCGATCTGATCGGCGAGCGGCCCAAAGTGGTGGCGTCGACGGCCACCATCCGCAGAGCCGTACACCAGGGACGCGCCCTGTTCGACCGGCGGGTGGAACAGTTCCCACCGCCGGGGTTGGATGCCCGCGACTCCTACTTCTCCATCGAGACGCCGCCGTCCAGGAAGGCCAGCAGACGTTATGTGGGCCTGATGGCACCTGCGATCAGCCAGACGAGCCTCATGGTGCGAACGTACGCGGCACTCCTCCACCATGCCCAGGCGATCGAAGGAGACGACGCGGTCCGCGATGCGTACTGGACTCTGCTGGGGTACTTCAACAGCCTGCGACTCCTCGGCGGCGCCAAACTGCAGGTCCAGGACGACGTCAACGACCGTCTCGACCTCCTGAGCGAGAGCCTGAGGCAGAAGAGACGCGACATCGGCCGCGAGATCGAACTCACCAGCCGCGAACCGTCCAGCGCCATCCCCGGGCACCTTCAGGACATGGCCATCCCTCTCCCGGATGCGCTGGGCGTGATCCTCGCCACGAACATGGTCTCCGTCGGCGTCGACGTGGACCGACTAGGTCTCATGGTCGTGATGGGGCAGCCCCAGTCCACCTCCGAGTACATCCAGGCGACCAGCCGTGTAGGTCGGAAATGGCCGGGGCTCGTGGTCACGTTGTTCAACGCGGCCCGATCCAGAGACCGCTCGCATTACGAGAACTTCACCACCTACCACTCAGCTCTGTACCGGCAGGTGGAGGCCACCAGCGTGACGCCCTTCTCTGCGAGGGCGCGAGATCGCGGGCTGCATGCCGCCATCGTCGGACTTGCTCGGGTGATGATCGACGTGGCTCGTCCGAAAGAGGGCGCCGCGTCAATCGCGGAGTTCGAGAACGAACTCCGTGCCATCTGCGACCAGGTGTTGGCCCGCGTGGAGAGAGTGGCCGGACGGGCTGAACGGGACATGACCGGCAAACAGATCGACGAGATCATCCAACAGTGGCGAGATGCCGCTGAGGCGAATCCGGCACTCGTATACGGCACCTACCGACAGACGGGTCTCCTGGTCGATGCGGGCCGCTACGACGAGTCGGATGATGAGATGAGTAATTCTTTCGCAACTCTATGGAGTCTGCGCGACGTCGACGTGGAGTCCACCATCTACCTGGACAGGGGAGCCCGGTGAAGGGGAAGCCCATCGGTGGCGTAAGGCGCGCCCAGCTCATCACCACATACGGAGTGGGCTCGCTGATCGCCGTCGGCAGCGAATCGTTCATGGTCGCGGGACTTGATCGTTGGTCTGAACTGGGTCCTTACGATCACACCATCCACGAGCGCCGGCTCGAGAAGGAACTCGGCGTTCAGTGCTTCCGCCTCCCGCCCGCTTCCGACAGCGACAAGTACGGAGACATTCCCGTCATCCGCTTCCCGGACGTCCAGTCGTGTCCAGGATGCAACCGCCTCGCGAAAACACGGTTCTTCGGGGCTGCCAGGAGCCCGGCCAAGTGCAGGGAATGCGACCGTGAGCTGGTGCCATCCAGGTTCGTCGTCTGCTGCGCCGCAGGTCACATAGACGACTTCCCTTATTTTCGTTGGCTCCACAAAGGCGGCGACTCCCCCGGATCCGACAAGCACGACTTGAAGCTCAAGGCGACGGGTCGCAGCGCGTCGTTGGGAGACATCGAGATCTCGTGCTCCTGCGGTGTACGACCCGTCACCATGGAGGGTGCCCTTCGCAAGGGGGCTCTGAAGGGCATCAGCTCCTGTACGGGAAGACGTCCCTGGTTGGGCGATGCGTCTGAAGAGTGCGAAGAACCTCCACGAGCGATGCAGCGCGGCGCATCGGGCGTCTGGTTCTCCGACGTGCGTTCCGCCCTCTCCATCCCCCCGTGGTCCGAAGGCGTCCAGAAGCTGGTGGAGCGAGACTGGAGGTCGCTGCGAAAGGCACACGACCTTCGAGGTCGTATCGAGGAGATGGGTCTGGCGAACCGCCAGTTCAGCATCGACGAGATCATCCAAGCCGTCGAGAGACGCCGCCAAGACGAGGCCGGCCATACGGACACCTCAGAGGCGGCGTTGAAGTTCGACGAGTATCAGGCGTTGACCAGACCGACCGAAGAGAGATCACGAGACCAGGACTTCGTCTGTGTTCCCTGGGAGGACGACGCGATCACCTCGGAGCTCGCCATCGATCAGGTGATGCGGGTCAAGCGGCTACGTGAGGTCCGGGTTCTCAAGAGCTTCACCCGCCTTGCGGCGCCCAGCTCGATCAACCCGAACCAGCGGGCCCCGCTATACGCCGCGGAGAAGCCCGACTGGCTCCCCGCGATCGAGGTCATCGGCGAAGGAGTGTTCCTCCGGCTGGATGGTTCTCGGCTGACGGAATGGGAATCAAGGGCAGACGTCCAGGCCCGCGTCGTCCCGATCGACGCCGCCTACCGAGAACGCTTCGCCCGATTCGGTCTGACCCCGGACAGGGATGTCACACCGCGCCTGGTCATGATCCACACCCTGGCTCACGCGATCATCAATGAGTGGAGCCTCGACTCCGGATACCCGGCGGCGTCTTTGCGCGAACGGCTCTACGTGTCGGATGGGATGGCCGGCTTCCTGATCTACACGGCCACCAGCGACTCCGCCGGCAGCCTCGGCGGAATCATCGCCCAAGTGGAATCCGGCAACCTCCTCACATCCATCCATGTGGCCATGGATCGCGTGTCCTGGTGTTCGGCGGACCCTCTGTGTGTCGAGTCGGACATGAGCGGGACCGAGAACCTCAACCGCGCCGCGTGTCACGCCTGTGTCCTGCTGCCCGAGACAAGCTGCGAGGAGTTCAACACCCTCCTCGACAGGGCCCTCCTGATCGGCACACCGGATCAACCTGATCTGGGCTTCTTCGCGCACTTGGCCGGTGGAGTCCGCCCACACGAATCCGTGTCCTAGTACGCGGCCACTCTGGACGGGTGTGGCGAGCTTCGCGCAAGAATGCGCAGATGACGGGCCCATCAGACCTGACCGCCGCGCCCCCTACGCCACCCCTACCGGGTTGAAAACCAGTTGGACCGAAGGGGATCATTCATAGAAGGTGAAACCCTGCTTGATGACTCGGTCATCGCGGAACATGAGCACGACATTCTCTGTCAGCGACCAGCGGCAGGCCACCACACCGCCGCGAAGGAGTTTCCTTATGCCCGTGAATGTCTCGCCCGACACGCTTTCGCGCCTCCGGACTGCGCTCAGTGGCAAGGTGATCGAGCCGCACGACGACGGGTACGACGAGGTTCGCCAGGTCATCTCCGGTGGGTTCGACCTCCGGCCGGCGGCCGTCATCCAGGTCGCCGACGCCGACGACGTGGCGAAGGTCATCGCGTTCGCCCGTGACAACGGAATCGAACTGGCCGTCCGCGGCGGTGGCCACAGCAACGCCGGCCACAGCATCACCGAGGGCGGCATTGTCCTGGACGTCAGGAACCTGTCCGAGATCGAGATCGACGTCGAGGGACGCACCGCGTGGGCCGGCGGCGGCACCACCGCCGGCGCGTACACCGCAGCGGTCGGCGAGCACGGCCTCGCCACCGGCTTCGGCGACACCGGTTCCGTGGGCCTCGGCGGGATCACGCTCGGAGGCGGCATCGGCTTCCTCGTGCGCAAGCACGGCCTCACCATCGACAACCTGCTGGCCGCCGAGATCGTGACCGCGGACGGCGAGCTGCGGCGCGTCGACGCCGACACCTACCCCGACCTGTTCTGGGCCATCCGCGGCGGTGGCGGCAACTTCGGCGTCGTCACCCGGCTGAAGTACAAGCTGCACCCGCTGGAGCAGATCATCGGCGGGCTGCTGGTCCTCCCCGGCACGCCAGAGGTCATCGCCGGCTTCGTCGCCGCGGCCGACGCGGCCCCGGAGGAGCTCTCCACGATCATCAACATCATGCCGGCCCCCCCGATGCCGTTCCTCCCGGAGGAGCAGCACGGCAAGGTCGTCGTCCTGGCCCTCGTCGCCTGGTCGGGCGACATCGAGGCCGGCGAGGAGGCCCTGGCGCCGTTCCGCGCGCTGGCGACGCCCTACGCCGACTTCGTCCAGCCCATGCCCTACTCGGGGATGTTCCCCGAGGAGGACGCCGGCCAGCCGACCGCCGCGGCGGAGACCATGTTCATCGACCACGTCGACCTTGACGTGGCCGCCACGATCGTCCAGCACCTCGAGAACTCCGACGCGTCCCTGCGCGCCGTCCAACTCCGCGTCCTCGGCGGTGCCATGGCCCGCGTCCCCGCCGACGCCACCGCGTTCGCCCACCGCAACAGCAAGATCATGACGAACGTCGCCTGCTTCTGGGACGGCCCGGACGATCGCCCCATCCGCGAAGCGTGGGTGGCCGACCTCGCCGGCGCCCTCCTCCAGAGCGACCAGGGCGCCTACGTCAACTTCCTCGGCAACGAAAGCGAGGAGCGCGTCCGCGCCGCCTACCCCGGCGACACCTGGACCCGCCTGCGCGAGATCAAGTCCGAGTACGACCCGAGCAACCTCTTCCGCCTGAACCAGAACATCCCCCCGGCGGAGTGACCTCCAACGACGAGAACCACCCGAGCTGAGTAGCCGCCATGGGCCCGTGTCGAGCACCTTCCACTGTGGGTGCTGGACACGGGCCCTGCGCTTGGGTGTGACACCGTGCCGGGCGCGGCCCGGTGGTCGGAGCTAGTCGACCCCAGGCGAGTCGTCCCCGCCGTGGAGACACCGGCGATACGCCTCCCGCACTCGCGTCGCGGCTTCGACCGGATCCTCATGTTCCCAGACACGCACGACCTGCCAACCGGCCTCCTGCAGCACGCGGTCGGTCGTTCGATCACGCTCTCGATTCGTCTGGACCTTGGTGGCCCAGTAGTCGGCGTTCCTCTTGGCCACCGTGTGATGTTTCGGGCAGCCGTGCCAGAAGCATCCGTCCATGAACACCGCGAGTCGAGCTCTCGTGAAGACGATGTCCGCGGTCCGCCTCACGGCGGGAAGCGGACGGGTGGAGACCCTGAATCGCAGGCCCAGTGCATGAACCGCCCGCCGAAGAGCCAACTCGGGTCGCGTGTCGCGTCCCTTGTTGGACTGCATGCTGCGTCGCACGCCTTCGTTGGCCGCCCACGAGAGTGGCTCACTCTGAGCTTCCACCACATCGGTCACCTGCGCCCTCGCTTCCAATGGTCCACGGACGGATGGAAGTGGCTCGGATGCCAGACGTCCGCGACGAGACCCGACGATTCTTCCCCATGCATCCACCAAGATCCGTCCGAACTGTATATCGGACGCCCGCCGACACCATTCAAGCCCAAGGGCGCCCGCGCCCTCGCAGCCACCTCGAGACCGGTGACGGCGGCTCAGGTGCATGCGAGCCCCGATAATCCGTCGGGACGTCTTTTCGGGCGGCTCCGAGTGGTCGGTCGCTCCTTTCCAGCCATCGCAGGGTGATCTTTTCTCTGATCGGCGATGGCGTTTGACCGATGAAAGTGATGGTTTTCTACAGACCTGACATGGCTAATGAGTTTCCCCTCGGGCGGAGTTCCGCAAGTATGGAGCGGTGAGCGACGGACGGACTGGAATTTCGGTGCGTGAGGCGTTACGGGCTTCTCGGGTGGTGCGGAGGGCGCCTGGGGGGAAGAAGGCCTATTCCACTGTGCGGCCGCGGGGGCTGAATGGGGTCTGTCGGGCTCGGGCTCCCCTGTGGGTGATTCTCTGGGTTGCCGGGAAGGAAAGCCGGCTGGTCTGGCAGGACGTTGATGGGTTCGCTCTGTTAGAACGGCCGCTCGTGGACAGGGCGCGTGGGGGCGGGGTTCTGATCTCGACGCTGCGTCTGATCGACCGCCGGTGGGAGCTGCTTATGTTGGCGGTGCCGCCCGGGTGCATGTCGCTGGCGGCGCTGACGCTGGCGCTTTCACCTCTCAGGGCGTATCCAGCGGCGATCAGCCTGGGCGTCCTCGCGATGGTCTATGTGACCACCGTGATGGCCGGCGTGGTGCTGCGGCAGGGGTTCAGCCTGGTCAGAAGCTTTCTCGGACGTCAGAGCGCCGAGGAGAACGCAGTGGGGAACCTGCCGTTCGAGCACTGGTGGATGCCGCTCTGCCATCAAGCTCGTCCGGCTCGGGTCGACGGGTTTCCCCAGCAGATCCGGCTCAGGCTGAGCCGGCTCATCCGCCGCGAGGTCGAGGACGCGGCTGCCCTGCGGGGAGGGAGGGCGGATAGGGCGCCGGTCACCGAGGTGCTCGTCTGTCTGCTCGACGGGGCGACCAGCGCGGAGGTGCGCGAGGCCATCGCGAGGTCGACGGAGGTGCCCGCGAGCGAGCGCATCGCCCTGATAGCCAGCTCACCGACGCCGGAGAAGCCGCGGCGGAGGTTCACCGAGTCGGGGGGATTCCTACTGGTCTACGTAGCGGGCATGGTGGCCGTGGTTCTCGCCGAGGCGGCTCTGGTGCCGGGGTGGGAGCGGGCGGCCTGTGGCGCGGTGGCCTGCGCGGGAAGACCCGACGACTACATGTCAGCCGTGCGGTGGCTGCTGCAACGGCTGTTGCTGAGCGATCCGGAGGGACTGAGCCCACAGAGCTACCAGGCCTGGACGCTCGGGTGGCTGACGAGCCTCGTGGGGCTCCTGTTGGTACCGGTGACCGCCTTGTCGATCAGGCAATTGGTCACAGCTCAGAGAAGAGAGAAACTGGAGCGCGACCGGAGGCATGGAGTGACGTCACACACGAGAGTCCTGATCATGGTGGCCACGAGACGCGAGGTCACGGCGGTCATCGCCGCCGCCGCCAAGGACGGCGAAGAGCTGCAGGACTGGCACATGGAACATCACACGGTGCACAAGCTCGGAATCCTCAGCTCGGCAGAGGTCTATGTTCACCGATGTGAGCAGGGTGCCCTGGGTCCCAGCGCCGCCATGCTCACCGCCCAGTCGCTCATCGAACAGATACGGCCCGCCTATGTCATTCTCACCGGCATCGCATACGGCCTCAAGAAGGGTGAGCAGAGTCCCTGCGACATCATGGTCGCCACGCAGGTGCGGATCATGGACCAGAAGAGAGTGCGGGACGGCGAGGAGTTTGTGACGGGGGATCGGGGGGCAACCTCGGTCACCCTGCGGAGCAGGGCGGATGCGACGGCGACGAGCTGGACGGGGCCGCCCGTTCATTTCGGCCCGATGCTCGCGATGAACACCCTGGTTAATGACGAGGAGCTCATCGCCCACCTGCAGCGCACCAACCCGGACGCGATCGGCGGGGATATGGAGGCCGGTGGCGTCTACGCGGCGGCCACCAAGGCCGGCGTCGACTGGATCGCGATCAAGGCGATCTGCGACTGGGGGATGAAGAAGACCGACAAGTACCAGAAGGACGCGGCCAAGTCTTCGGCCGAGTTCGTCATCCGCATGATCAGCAGGGGCGGCTTGGACGAGCCTCCTCGTTGAGCGGCACCGACGCGGCGGGATGAACGACGAACCGGTTCAGCGGAGGATGGCCGGGGTCAGGGTGGTGGCGGGGCCGCGGCGGTAGAGGGCGGCGGGGCGGCCTAGGTCGGGGAGGCGGTGGTCGCCTGTGGGTACGAGGAAGTCCTGGGCGCGGGTGACCTTGCGGTGGAAGTTGCTGGGGTCGAGCTTCGCGCCCCACACGACCTCGTAGATGTGGCGCAGGTCGGCGACGGTGAACGGCTCGGGGCAGAACGCCGCCGCCACCGTCGTGTACTCGAGTTTCGCGCGGGCGCGTTCGACGCCGTCGGCGAGGATGCGCCCGTGGTCGAATGCCAGGTCGGACTCCAGCGCCTCGTCCACGGGGCACCAGCGGGCTTCGGCCGCGTCGGTGCCCGCGACGGGGAGCGGGAGGTTCGGCCCCAGTGCGAGGTAGGCGACGGTGAAGACCCTCCCCCGGGGGTCGCGGTCGGGGTCGCCGTACGTGCGGAGCTGTTCGAGATGGAGGTGGGCGGCGTCGATGGTGGTCTCCTCGAACAGCTCGCGGGCCGCCGCCGCGTCGAGTCCCTCGCCGTCGCGCACGTAGCCCCCGGGGAGCGCCAGGTCCCCCTTGAACGGGATCTTGCCGCGCTGGATGAGCAGCGCCTGCAGCCGGCCGGCCCGGACGGTCAGTATCACCAGGTCAACGGTCACCGAAACAGGTGAAACCCCCGCAGGCCGCCCATCAGACATGTTCACCCAACCATCCTAGTTAATCGTCCTATTGACCAGAAGTTGGCCGATGACTTATAGTCACGGCTACCCGAACTGTCGGACGGTGCCACAGGGGCGGGTCGGCGGTCTCGAACCGCCGACTCCACCGGCGGCACCGTATCTGGAGTCGCCCACGGAAGGGCCGTCTCCCATAAGCGTGCTCAAGCTCGAATGTGAGCGGCTTGAAGAAGAGCAATGTGGTTCGTCATGGACACGCCCGTCTTCTGTGGACCGACGCGATAGCCATTGGAGTCATGTTCATCCACTTAGGTCCGGATATCTTGCACCGTTGGATCCCCGTCACGGAAAGTCATGGGAGTCGGAATTCTCCGCTTTCGTATGACATCCCTGCGAGGCGTGCCGCGCACCGAATCGCGTGCAATCCGAGGTTAAGCGTTTAAGGAAGATCCTCTTCCGCAGCATGCACACCATTTCGGGTGGCAATACGTCTCATTGCTATATGTCGCAGCAAAAGGGCACGAGATGAATGCTGTCATGTTGAGTTCGATCGCCGCTGCCGCAATCGCGGCGGCCGGAACGGCCTTCGCGGTGGTTCTTCGGCTGCGTACCCGCCGGCACCGGCGCACGATCCTCTCCGCCGCCTCCGGCATGAGCGACCGGCTGCGGGCGGAGGCCCTGCCCCAGCGGGTGTTGCTCAGTCAGGTCGCCGCGATGCTGGTCGCCCAGGACGAGGCCGCGGCCGGCCTCGAATCGGACATCCGCCGGCTGCCGCCCGGGCGGGCGGCGGAGATCGAGGGCCTGTTCTCCCGGTTCAACGCGTCCGAGGAGCCCACCGAGCCGCTCGCGCGCTTCCTCGGTGGGCACGCCTGCCATTCCGACCCCGCGGCCCTCGTCGCCTTCACCGGCGACGCCGTACGCCGGGCCGCTCGCGAGGTGATCGGCGACGAGCGGCTGCACGACCTCGCCGCCGAAGGCTCGGCACGGCCGGTCGCGACGGCGATCGTCGTCCACGGCCTCGGCACAGGCGGCGAGGCCGTGGCCGCGAGGCCCGCGCCACGCCTGAACGGGGGTGACATGCAGACGGCGGCCAAGGCCCTGGACGAGCTCACCCGCCGCCAGATCCACCTGGCGACCCTGCTGCACGACCAGGCCGAAGCCCTCCTGAAGGTCCGCCCAGGCATCCTGGCGAAGATCGCCTCCACGCTGCCGATCCCCCGCACCCCTCGCCACGCGATCGACCTGGGGGGCATCCAGGTGGCCCTGGACGCGGCGGGCGAAGTATTGGACATCGCGGGCGACCTGGTCTCGGCGGACGAACCCGTGCGGGCGGTCCGCATCCTGGCCGGGCTTCACCTGCCCGTTCCCGAGGGCTTCCCGGGACGGGTCTTCCACCGGGAACTCCTCGCCCAGGTCCGCCCCCTGACCGAAGCCGGGATCCGCCACCGCCTGTCGGTGGCCCACTGGACGGTCCACATCGGCCGTCACCTCGCCGGGGGAGCCGCGCCGTGACCGTGCCTTGGACCGCTCCACCGCCTGACCCCACCCCGTACCTCCTTCGCGAGCGGATCGGCGACATGTACGCGGGCTGGGTCGACGGTCGCAACGGCGTGCCCATGCTCCCTCCCCCCGCCCCTTCTCCCAAAGGCGCGACCACCGTCGCCTCCGGCGGCGGGAAGGGGGCGGCGCTCCCCGAGCCCTGGGAGCTTCTTCCGGCCGACAGAGCCGACGCCGTCCTCGCCGGTCCTCCCGAGCCGAGCCGCAAGCCTCGGTGGTGGCACCGGAGGCCGTCGGCCCCCGGCCCGCGGGAGGAGGCCGGCGAGTACGAGCGGTACGCGGCCGTCTGGGAGGCGACGTCCGAAGAGACGCTCTCCACACCGCGGATCGAGGCGATCAAGAGCCAGACGCTGGCGGAGATCGCGGACGAGGAGCGGCGGTTGGAGGAGTCGGTGGCCGTCCTGCGCAAGATGGTGGCCAGGGCGAGGGAAGACCGGGACGTCATGCCCCGCGCGATCGACCTGGCCGAGCGGGAGGTCGACGCCGCCTGGACGCCGCCCACCCCGCAGTCGCTCACCTGCCGGCGCACCGCCGAGCAGAACACCGCCCGGCGACCGGACGAGCTCATCCGGCTCCGCCGGACGGGCGACCACCGCAGGCGGGTGAGGAAGGCGGAGAACGCCTACCTGGAGCGGAGCCGGGAGCTGGCGCACGCCATCCGGTCCGAGGAAATGCTGAACGAGATCATCGCGCACCGGACCGCGGTCGCGCGTGCGGCGGCCCACCGGCTCCACCAGCACGGAAACCGGCGGATCGCGACCTATCTGCAGCAGCTCGTCCGCAAGCACAAGCGGGGACCGGAACTCAACCTGGTACTGCTGCGCCATCCCGTCGGGCCCTCGCTGCCCGCATGGGTGACCGAGAGCGAGTGAAGAGTGAGAAAGCTGGTCCTACCGATCCGGGACAAGATGACGCGGCTCCGGGGGTTACGCACACGGCGGCGCGACCGGCGGGTCGCCGCCCTGGGTGGTCTGCCGTACTCGAGCGAGCCGGTGAAGGTCACCGGCTACGTTCCCTCCCTTCGCGAGGAGGAGCGGGTGGCGATGATCGAGCAGTACGTCGCCCGTCTCATGCCCGAGGCGGTGGACGAGGCGACCGGGTACCCGCTCGACAACCTCATCAACGCCATGGCCGACCTCTGGCTGCTGGACGTCGACGAGCAGTACTCCCGGTTCCGGTCCGAGGCGACCCTCCGGCTCGGGGAGGCGCAGGCCGTCTCCGAGCAGTACTCGGTCCTCCACTCCTACGACCGGCGGCGTCTGGACGAGGTGGAGAGGGCGCTGGAGACCGTGCTGAGTCAGGTCACCGAAACGCACGGGGAGCGGGGACGATGAGCGAGGACCGGATGCGTCCGGTGAACCTGGCCCGGATCCTGTCCACCGGGGGCGGCAGGGCGCCCGACTGGAACCACCCCTCCCACGGCGACCCGGCGATGCTCGTGGGCTCCTCCAGGGCGCTCTTCCTGCACTGGCTGGCGCTGCTCGTCGCCGCGGGCGCCGACGTCGGGGCCTTCACGCAGGTGATCGGGCTCGTGATGCGCGACCAGGACGACTGGCTGATCTGGCTGGTGGTCTTCGGCTTCACCGCCGTGGTGCTCTACCTGGCGCACAACACCGGTGTCCTGCTGCGCAACGCCCGGGTGCGGCGCGGTTCCGACGGGGTCCTCAGGCGGGCCGGCGGGTGGGTCTCCCGGCGGGTGGGCGCGTACCTGTGCATGGCCGTGTGGGTGGGGCTGGGCCTGGTCGCGTACTGGGTGCGGCTGACGGTGCCTCCGGTCCAGGAGGTGACGCTCGGCGGCTCGGGCCCGCTGGGCGGCGGATCGGTCTCTCTGGGCGGCGGCGTGCCGCCGTCGCGGGGGACGGGGCGCGACCTGTACGAAGAGCAGGCCGCGGCCCTGTTCCTCGCGCTCTACGCGGCGACCGGGGTCGTGGCCGCGGTCGGCGCCTACCTCACCCACCATCCGCTGCGCCTGCGGTACATGGCGGCCGTCCGAGCGCACCGGAAGGCCGTCGAGCGGGCCGCGGCCTCGGCGTACCAGCTCACCCGCGCCGAGGCGGTGCGCAACAGCCAGGCCGTCGAGATCGGATCGGCCGACCGGCTCCGTGACCAGACCGAACGTGAGCTCTGCGCCCTCGCCGAGCGGCTGAAGCAGACCGCGCGGGTGGCCATGGCCGGCGCGGCCCAGGACCCGGCCGTGACCGACGCGATCTTCCGTGAGGACGACCGGCCCTACGCCGGCGGCGGGCCCTGCGTGGGCCCCCGCCGATCTTCCGGCGCGTCCGGCGACGGTGACGGCGTGGACGGCCGTCCCTCCAACGGCCACGGGCCCGCCACGGGCCCCGGCCGCCCCCCTTTCACCGACACCGATCCTGGAGTCCCCCAGCCATGAGGCGAAACACCTCGGTCTTCCTGGCCGCGTTGACGTTGTTCCCGCTCACCGCCTGCGGCGATGAACGACCACCGCCCGGCATGCCCTGCCTCGTCGCCGGCGAGGCGACGGCCGTCGCCGCCGCCGTCCGGGCCAACGCCCCCGCGGCCGACCTCCCCGAGGACGTCTGGAATGTGATCGGCGCCGCCATCCCCGCGCGGAAGCAGATCACCGTGGTACGCGTGGACGGCGACCCGGTAAAGATCTTCGACCAGCGGTTCAGCCCACCGAGCGGCAGCAGCCAGGCCGAGAAGGAGGCGCGCAACGCCTTCACCAACGCCCTCAACGCCGTGTTCAGCGGCGGCGACGAGGCCACCGGTATCAGCGCGCAGGCTGACGAGGTGAACCTCCTGGAGGCCCTGACGATCGCGGGAAACGCCGCGGGCCCGGGCGGCAACGTGGTGCTCATCGACTCCGGGCTGCAGACCACCAGCCCGCTCGACTTCCGGGACGGCAACCTGCTCACGGTCCCGCCGGACACGATCGTCGAGTACCTGCGGGACAACGACCTCCTGCCGGACCTCAAGGACCGGCACGTCTACCTGGGCGGCCTCGGCTCGACCGCCGCGCCGCAGCAGGACCTGGACAACCGGCTCGACCGGCGGATCATCGACCTCTGGACCAAGATCGTGCAGGTCTCCGGTTCGAGCTGCGTCCACGTCGACACCTCCACCCCCACCAGCCCGGCCCCGGCCGTCCGGGCCACGGTGAGCACGGTGCCGATCCCGCCCCCGCCTCCCCCGCCCGGCGCGTGCGCCGAGACCTCCCTCGGGGAGCGTGACGACGTCGGCTTCCTGGTGAACTCCGCGGAGTTCCGGAACCCGGACGGCGCCAGAGCCACGATCAAGAAGATCGCCGACGTGATGAAGGCGGAGGACCAGACCGCCCGGTTGACCGGCGCGACCTCCTCGGAGGGCCCGACGGGACGCAACCAGGAGCTGTCGGAGCGGCGAGCCGAAGCGGTGAGGGACGTCCTGATCGAGTCGGGGGTTCCGAGGGGGCGCATCACCACGAGCGGAGCCGGGGAGTTCCTGCCCGGGCGCGTCGACGACACCGGGCCGGGCGGCAGGCTGAACCTGGCCAAGGCGGTGCTGAACCGGAAGGTCGTCGTCGAGCTGAGCGGCAAGCGATGTCCGAGGTAGCGCGGGAGGCGATCCCCTACCCCAGGAAGACCAGGTACTACGACTGGTTGCAGGGACGCAGGGACGCGCGTGCCGCGATCCCCGGCAGGACGCGACGCGGCGACCGCAGGCCGGTGACCACTCCGCACCGTGAGGCGCTGATCCGCAAGGCCGAGGACGTCTTCGACGCCGAATTCCTCCACTACCTGGAGGCGGTCGCGGAGCCGCATCGGCGGATCGTCTCCGCGCGCGCGGAGCTCGCCGCGTGCAAGGCGAGCCTGGCCTGGGCCGAGGCGGAGGTCGCGGTGGTGTCGGAGCGGCCCTCCACCGCCGAGTTGCGACGCCGCCGTCTCGGCGAGGAGGGCCACCCGGAGGAGGTGATCGCCGAGCGGCGGCTCCGCGAGCACACCCGCGACCTGTGGAAGGCGCGGGGCGCGGTGACCAGGGCGCAGGTGGCCGTCGAGTCCGCCGAGGCGCGCCTGGCCGCCGCGCTGCTCGAAGCCGAGCAGCACCACATGGCGGCGGCGGCGCGCGTGCGGCGTTTCCACGCCCACACGCACCGCAGGCTCGCGGCCTACCGGCGAAGCCTGGTGCGGTCGCACCCCCAGGGGGCCTGGGTCAACGCGGCGCTCAGCCCCGCGCACCCCGGCCTGCCCTCGTGGGCGCAGGCCGGCGCGTTCGATCCGGAGGAGGCGGTGCCGGTGACGGCGGCGCCGCCGCCTCCGCCCTCCCGGCCGCCGCGTGACGGGAGGGAGATCCCGCTCACCCTCACGACCACGATCTTCGGGTCCAAGGATCACGGGAAGGGGCACGTCGTCCTGGACGCGCCCGTCGCGGCCGTTCACCACTTCGACCTCACCAAGAGCGGCGACGTGCTGGTCCTGCGTTCGAGCCGCCCCGGCCGCGGCCCGTACGTCAACGGCCGGGAGGTGGTGACCGCGCACCTCGGCGCCGGTGACTTCTTCGACTTCGCCGACCGCCGTTACACGGTGATCGGCACCGGCCTTCTGCGGGACAACCCGCTCGGCCGATGCGACCTCGTCGTCGCGGACGCCTACGCCGTCACCGGTGACAAGGCGCGCATGACGGCGATGTCGTTCGTGCAGCGGGAGAAGACGCTGCTCGCGGTGCTCGGCCCGTCCGGGGCGGGCAAGAGCTCCCTGTTCGAGGCGCTGCTCGGGGAGTTGCCGTTGCAGAGCGGGCGGCTGTTCTTCCAGGAGATGCCGCTCGAAGGGCAGGCGTCGCAGATCAGGGAGCTGCTCGGGTTCGTTCCGCAGGAGGTGCTGCTCCACCAGTCGCTCACCGTGCGGAAGGTGCTCGAATACGCCTTCCGGCTGCGCAGCCCGGGAACCGTCGCGACCTTCGAGCGCCAGATCGCGGCGATCTGCGACCGCCTCCAGCTCACCGACCAGTTGCCGCAGATCGTCAGCACGCTGTCGGGCGGGCAGAAACGGCGGGTGTCGCTCGCCATCGAGCTTCTGACCGACCCCAAGCTCCTCATGCTGGACGAGCCGACGACCGGCCTGGACACCGGTCTCGACCGCGAGGTGATGGAGTTCCTGAGGGAGTACGCCCTCGACGGCAACACGGCGATCATCGTCACCCACTCGCTGGAACACCTGCACAACGCCCAGCAGGTGCTCGTCGTGGTGGAGGACGGCAGACCGGTCTACTCCGGCGAGCCGGAGTTCCTGCTCGGCACCCTGGGCCGGCCTGATCACGCGTCCATGATGCTCGCCTTGGCCGAGGACGCCAGCTCCGACGCCGACCGCTACCAGCGCAGCCGCGCCGGAGAGGCGATAGAGCAGGCCGACGAGCTGGAGCGGCGGCGGGGGCGGTCGCCGCGCGGCGGCGGCGCGGTGGCCGGGTGGACGCGCCTGCCGCCCGTCAAGCCGTTCAGACGGCAGCTCACCACGCTCGTCCTGCGACAGTGGTCGCTGCTCATGGCACGCGGCCGGACCCGGAACAGACGCCACCCGAACCCGCTCGACCGGCTCAGGGTGTGGCTGGTCGCCGCGATGCCGCTGCTCATCGCGGCCGTCTCGGCGCTCGTCGCGGCCGCCGTGCCCGAGGCTCCCGGGCTGGGAGAGCCGGGGCCGAACTCCGGGCTCGTCGCGCTGAACCTGCTGACCACGCTCTGCATCCTCAGCGGCCAGGCCCTGACCTACAGTGACCTGATCAGCGAAGGCCCCATCGTTCGCCGCGAGCACCGGACCGGCGTGTCGCCGCTGGCGGTCACGCTGGCCAAGTGGCTGGTGTACGCGGTGGTCGCGGTGGCGCAGGCCGTCGTCATCACCTGGCTGTTCTGCGCCGTCCCCGATCGGGCGCCGAGCCGGGGGCTGCTGTTCACGCCCGTGGTCGACCTCATGATCTCGCTGAGCGCGCTCACCGTCGCCGCGATGAGCCTGGGACTGGTCATCTCCACGCTGGTCAGGAGTCTGGAGCAGGCCGTCCCGATCGTGACGATCGTGACGATCACCCAGATCGCCTTCAACGGCGCCAGCTCCGACCTCTCGCAGAACAACCTGGTCGGCCTGCCGTCCCTCCTCCTGCCGGACCGGTGGGGGCTCGCGGCGGCCGCCGCGGCGACGGACCTGCGCGGCGTCAACGGGCCTCGGATGAACCAGGACGCGCTCTGGCGGCACACCCAGGCCCAGTGGTTCCAGGACCTGGTCTGGCTGGGCGTGCTGTCGCTGGTCTTCTTCGTGCTGGCGACCTACCTGCTCCACCGGCGCCTGCGCCCGCCGCGGCCGTCCCGGCCCACGAGGCTCCGGCTCCCGGGGGTGCGCGGCCGGCGTGGCCGGGCGAGCGTGGGGCCGGGGAGGCGCCGGCGGGTGATCGCGCCTCCGAGGTCTTGAGGGCTCCTGCGGCCCTCCTCGCTCACCTGCTCCAGTGGACCGGGAGGGTCCAGGGGCCGCGGAGGAACATGTCGTCCCGCCAGGTGATCTCGGTCTCCGGGACGGCCAGGTGGAGGCGGGGGTGGCGGGTGGTGATGGCGGTCAGGGCTGTCTGGAGCTCTATGCGCGCCAGGGGGGCGCCCAGGCACATGTGGCGGCCGTGGCCGAAGCCCGTGTGGGGGTTGGGCGTGCGGGCCGGGTCGAAGTGGTCGGGGTCGGGGAAGGCCTTGGGGTCGCGGTTGGCGGCTTCGGGGAGGGGGATGACGGTCTGGCCCTCCTTGATGAGGCCGGCGGTCAGGAGGACGTCCGTGAGGGCTACGTGGGGCTGGCCGCCTGTGTGGCCCAGCCAGGCCCAGCGCAGCAGTTCCTCCACGGCGGGGACGACCTGGGTGGGGTCGGCGTGGAGCCGGTCCGCCAGATCCTGGTCGGTGACCAGGTGGTACAGGCAGAGGGCCAGGTGGACGGCGGTGGTGTCGCCGCCGGCGAGCAGGGTTCCGGCGGCCAGCGTGACGATCTCGTCGGGGGCCAGGGGGTGGCCGTCCAGGGTCAGCAGGTGGGTGAGGACGTCCTCTCCCGGGTTGCCGGCGTCGATGGCCTCCTGGCGTAGCCGCAGGTGGCGGACGAAGTAGTCCTTGATCCTGGCTTGGGCTTCGTCGATCTTCGGGCGGGGGTGGCGACCGGCCGAGTTGAGCACCTCCGCGTACGAGTGCAGGGTCGGCAGGTCGCTCTCCGGCAGGCCGAGCATGTCCAGCACGATGGCGTAGGCGTAAGGGACGCAGAACTCCGCCACCAGGTCCACCGGCGATCCCGCCGCCTCGGCCCGGTCCAGGACGCGTTCAGCGGTCTTCTCCACCATCGCGCGGTCGCGTTCGGCGCGGCGGGAGGTGAAGGGGGCGGTGACCGCTCGGCGGCGGCGGGTGTGGGTCGGGGGGTCGCTGGTCGCCAACGACAGGTTCTTGCTGGAGCGGGCGAACAGGGGGTGCTGGGCGTAGGCCTCGCGGCTGAAGCGCGGGTCGGCGAGCACGGTCCGCACGTCGTCGTACTCGGTGACCAGCAGCGCCTCCCGGCCGTTGGGCAGGGTCACCGGCATGAGGGGCCGGTCGCGGTACTCGCGCAGGCGCTCCTCTGGCACGGCGACGCCGGGCAGGTCGGGGAAGGGGAACGGGGTCGGCTCGCTGTTCGGGGTCACTGTGGCGGTCCTTCCAGGAGGCGGACGGTGCCGGCGCCGCCGTCGATCTCGATCCACGAGCCGTCGGGGATGCGGGTGGCGGCTCCGTCCACCGCGACGACGGTGGGGATGCCCAGCAGCCGGCCGGTGATCGCCGTGTGCGAGAGCATCGTGCCCCGCTCCACCACCAGGCCCTTCGCGATCATCATCAGGTACAGCCAGCCGGGGTCGGTCTCCCGGGCGATGAGAATGGCGTCCCGGCAGGAGGCGGGGTCCACGCCCGGGTCCGCCACGACCCTGGCCCGGCCGCGCACCACTCCACTGGACGACCCGAGCCCGCGCAGCGTGGTGGCCGGGCCCGAGGGGCCGGGGTCCGGGCCGGTGGAGGACGTGGTGAGGCGATCGGGGGCCGGGGCGGTCGGGTGGGCGGCGTTCTGGCCGGTGGCGGGCGACGGCGAGGGGATGGGGGACGGCGAGGGGGTGGGGCCGCCCGGGTCGGGCGTGGTGAGCTGCGGGGGCGTGCCGGTGGGGCCGTCCGGGACGGCGGTCGCCCTGGGGAGCGCGGTGGCGAGGGGGGTGCCGGTCGGGGTGGTCAGGAGGTAGTGGGGGGGTGGGGTGGCGGCGTAGCGGGCGCGTTCGGCGCGGCGGTGGGTGGCCAGGGCGCGCAGGTCGGTGCCGGGGAGCGTGCCGTCGAAGGCGCCGAGCACCTCTTCGACGGTGAGGTCCTGGACGTCGGCGGCGTCGTCCAGCAGGCCCGAGGCGGCGAGCTCGGCGCCGAGCCGCCACATGACCTGGCGGGACAGACCGTAGAGCTGGGTGCGGCAGAAGCGCGTGTCCTCCCTGGCCCGCACCGACGCGCGGGCTCCGGCGGCCAGCAGCCGCAGCACGGCACGGCGCACGGGGTTCGGGCACGTCTCCTTCAGCAGGGCGGCGGCGCGCTTCGCGGCCCGGCGTTCGGCGGCACGGTTCCGCTCGACCGTGAGCCCCTGCTCGACGAACGGCCGGACCACGTCGAGCACCAGCTCAGGGCGCTGGCGAGGGGTGGGCTCCTCCAGCTTGAGGTCGTGCGGGGCGCGGTCGCCGTAGCGGCGCAGGTGCTCGGTCGCGGCGCGGGCCACCGAGCGACCGTACGCGCCGCCCGTGATGTCGTCCCACAGGCGTCCGGTGTCGGCCCCCCTCGCCCGCAGGACGGCCTGCTCCAGGCGGGGCGTCTTCGAGACGCTCTCGGCCAGGGCGACGGCCGAGCGCACCGCCTTGAGGGAGCGGTTCTCCGGGCCGCCGATCAGCAGGCCGGCGAGCAGGCCGTCGCCCGCGCCGGTCCAGCGGCGGGCGAGGGAGGTGGTCAGGCCGCTGAACAGCAGGACGTACACCGTGTTGACCAGCGTGACGCCCCAGCGTTCGCCGACCTGGCTCCACATCATCCGGTAGAAGGTGACCAGTTCCTCGGGGGTGCGGTCGGACAGGTCGCCGGCGTCGTCGTACAGGTCGTCCCACCAGCGCAGGAAACGCCGGACGTCGAGCGGGTGCGGCACCATGCGGGCGAGCAGGCCGGGCAGGGCGAGCGCCGCGCGGGCCCGGCTCCAGACGCGGGGATGCCGCGCCTCGCCGCTGACGCCCATCGACCGTTCCCACTGCGTGCGGACCAGCTCGAACGCCGGGAGCATCCCGTGCAGCGCCTGCCAGGCTTCCAGCCGGTAGTAGACGCGTCCGTCCAGGTACGCCACCATCTGCTCAAGGTGGTGACGGTTGCGGGCCAGGCGCTTCCGGGGGACGCCCATGCGGTGGTACAGGTCGCCGAAGGCGCGCCGGTAGAACTCGCGGGCCTGCGAGAAGGTGAGCGCCGCCGAGACCCCCGGGTAGCTCTCGGTGATGTTGTGGTTGCTCCAGTACCTGCGCTCGCCGGGCGGTTCCGCCACCTCGGGACGAGCTTGGAGCACAAGAGTCTTCCCGGCCGCCGCGGAGCCATGACCGCTCTCGCGGGCCGGCTCGGCGGTCGGGCGGGGGGTGGAGGGGTCCCGCGCGAAGCGGGGCGGGTCGTCGGGGGCTCGGCCGGCGGGTGCGGGGGGCGCGATGACGGCGGGGCGGGCCTGGACGAGGTGGAGGGCGCCGTCGGTGGTGATCACGCCCTCGACGTCCTGGGGGCCGCCGAAGAGGCGCTCCACGCGAGCGGTGAGGCGGGTGATCTCCAGGGCCTCGGGGTCGAGCAGCACCGGGGGCCGGGCCAGCCCGCGTGGGACGGGGACGACGGCGGGGCCGCCGCCGCCGGGTGAGAGGGCGACCATGTGCCGCTTGAACACGGTCTCGGCGCGCACCGTGCCGTCCTGGACGAAGAAGTGGTCCACGTCCGCCTTCTCGGCGACCACCCCCTCGCCGATGCCGTGCGCGGCTGCGATGACCGTGCGGTCGGCGCCGTCCTGCGGGTCGCGGGTGAAGGCGACGAACGACCGCGCGCCCGGCACCATGCGCTGGACGCCGACGGCGATCCGGGCGCGGGTGGGGTCCATGCCGCGCCACAGCCGGTAGCGCACGGCGCGCTCGGTGAACGCCGACGCCCAGCACTCGACGACCCGCCGTAGCACCTGGCCGCGCGGCACGTAGAGGAAGCTGTCGCTCATCCCGGCGAACGGGTCGCCGGCGCCGTCCTCGCCGGTGCCGTCCTCGGCCGGGACGGCGCACGCGCGCACGGCGGCGAGCTGGTTGGCGCCGATCCGTTCGTCGTACGCCGCGAGGATGCGCACCGCGAGCGGCGGCGGTACGGCGGTCCGCCGCAGGGCCTCCTCCGCCCGCTTGCACCAGCGCGCGAGCGCCTCGTCGCCGGTCGGAACGGGCGGCATGTCCCGCCTGATGACGTCCATCGCGGCGTCGAAGCCGGCCACGGTCAGGCAGAAGAAGCTGGGAACGGGCAGGGCGGCCCGGCGCATCGTCTCCAGGCGGGCGAACTTGTTACCCACCTGGGCGGGGTCCGCCAGAGCGGGGCCTTCGACGGACAGGGTGGGCGGGGTGGCGTGCAGCGCGGTTCGCATGGGTATGTCCGCCCCGCGCCTCAGCCGAGCCAGTCCGGCGCCGGTTCCAGCGCCGCGCCGTCGGGCCGGAGGGAGAAGTACTCGTGCCACCGCGCGCACCGGCCGTCGGGCGCGAACCGCAGCACGAGGCTGCCCGCGGTCGTCCGGGGAGTGCCGGTGGCCGGGTCGCGCACCACGCACCAGAACTCGACCGAGGCACGCTCCCCCTGGACCAGCGGCGCGCCGAGCCGGACCTCCGGGGCGGGCCACTTGGACACCACCTCGGTCCAGTGGTCGACGATCTCTCGCGTACCGCGACGGCGGGGTTCGAAGGGGCCCCGGTAGTAGGTGGCGTCGGGGGTGAACAGCGCCCCGATGGCCCGCGGGTCGCCGGCCCGCCAGCCGTCGACGAACCGGGCGAGCCAGTCGCCGACGGCGGTGGTGCCCGGCCCGGGCGCGGCCGCGGGCGGGTGAGCTGACATGGTCGGCATCGCGGGATTCCTCTTCTCGGCGGGGGGCTTGTCGTGCCAGCCGTTCAGGTGCAGGACGGTGTCCAGTTCGTGCCGGGGGGCGGGGGCGAAGGTGTCGCCGAGGGTGTGGGCGGTGGGGATGAGGGCGCCCTGGTGGACGGTGGCGGGCAGGCCGAGCAGCCGGGCCACGTCGGCTTCGGCGTCCAGGTGGACGGTCGTCCACACGGTGCCCAGCCCGCGCGCCCGCGCGGCGAGCATGTAGCTCCAGACGGCGGGCAGCAGGGAGCCCCACACCCCCGCCTGGTTGCCGTCCGGAAGCCGAGGGCCGCTGAGCTCCAGGCAGGGGATGACCAGGACCGGCACTCGGGCCAGGTTCTCGGCGAGATACCGGGCGCCGGCGAGCTGCCGGGCGGTGGCGCCGTTCGCCTGTACGGCCGGCGGGTAGCGGTTCTCGAACGCCCGCCGGTACACCTGGCCGATGTCCCGCCGCAGGCCGGGCTCGGTGACCACCAGCCATCTCCAGCGCTGGCCGTTGGCCCCGTTCGGCGCCTGGAGCGCCACCCGCAGGCACTCGCGCACCAGCTCGACGTCGACCGGGCGCGTCAGGTCGAGCCGGCGGCGGACGGCGCGCGTGGTGACGAGCAGCTCGTCGAGGCCGGTCACCTGGTCGGCGCCCGCGAGGCCGGTCACCAGAGCCCCGTGCACAGCCGGGCCCTGCCTCGGGCGTAGTCGGCGTAGCCGGGCAGTCCGTACAGGACGCCCTCCTCGATCAGGATCCGCCGGACCACGGCCGCGACCAGGGCGATCAGGCAGATCGCGCTCAGCGGGCTCAGGAAGAACGCGGTGAAGCCGATGTGAGCGGTGACCATGCCCGCGTACGCGGGGTGGCGGAGGAAGCGGTAGACGCCGTGGGAGACCACGGAGTGGTCCCGCTGCCTGACCACGTGGTGGGAGTAGAACCGGCCCAGCGTCCAGATCGCCACCTGCCGCAGCGCGATGCCGCCGGCGAACACCGCCATCGGCAGCGCCAGCCAGGGTGACCACTCCGTCCAGACGGGCGGCCACACGGCCGCCGTGGTGACCAGCGCCAGCCGGGCGATCGCGTACATCAGCAGGGTCGCGGACTCGGCGGGCGCGGCGCCGGTGCGGCGGAACGTGACGGGGACCTCCGCCAGCCCCCATGCCAGGTAGCCCCCGAACATGACCGTGGCGGCGAGGTCCAGCGGCCGTTGCAGGTGGGGGGCGTGCCGCCACAGCCCGACCGCCAGGACGACGAGCCAGAGCGCGAACAGCAGCCGGGGGGCCGCCAGGAGCAGCCCCGTGCGCCACGACGTGGTGCGCGGCACGGGAGGCGTGGACGACCGTTGCCGGGCGGACTGCATGTCGGGACCCTCTCTGGTCACGGCCCGAAGGCCACACTCGGCGCCCGGCGCGGACGGCCGTCCGGCCGGGGCCCGCGGGGCCCGCCGTCGCCGGCTGAGGCTCCGGTGGGCGGCGGCGTGCTCGGTCTCCGCGGACGGGCGCTTGGAGGCGGGACTTCCGGGCACCCGGTGTGGGGCGGCGCGCTTGGGACGGCCCGGGTGGGGGTCAGATGCGGCCGGAGTCGCGGAGCTGGGCGTACACCTTCTTCGGCAGGCCGTTGGCGGCCATGGTGACCACGCCGAGGGTCTCGGTGTCGGTGCGGATCTCGGCGGAGAACGAGTACTTGCGCCCGCCGCGCGGCCGGTACCCGCTCCACAGGTGGATCGGCCGCCCAGGCGGCACCGGGGCGCGCATGTCCACGTCGATCGTGGTGAGCAGCAGCAGCCCGTCGAAGGGGAGTCCTTCGAAGACGTGCATGGAGGAGGTGGCGAACTGCCGGCACATCTCCAGCAGGAGTGTGTCGGGGTGCACGGCCAGGTCGTCGTCGTTCGTCGGCGGCAGCACCTCGGCCCGGTAGCCGGGCGGGTCCACGTGGAAGGCGCCGATCAGCACGGCCTCCCGGTCGCGCTTGTGCACCAGGGCCGGGTCGATCGGACGGCCGCCGCCCGGCGGGGAGCAGCCGTGCTCGCCGTCGGTGGCGGGCGTGAGCGAGAGGGTGCCGGCGCAGGGGGTGGCGTCACCCTGCCGCACCACGACCTCGCAGTGCTGGACGCCGCCGTGGACGGGGGCGGGCGCGAGGATCTCCACGTCGACGGGCTGGTCCTTCTCGCACATCTTGGTCATGCGCAGGCGCGCCGAGGAGAGCCGGAAGCCCGGTGGCGACCCGTGACCGGCTACGGCCACGTGCTCGGCGGCCCGCAGGAGCCCTTCGAACAGGAGCATTCCCGGGATGTGGTCGAGGGTGTGGTCGAAGAAGAACGTGTTGCGCTCGTCGACGCGCAGGCGGCCCGCCCAGGCGCCCGACGGCTGGGGGTCGAGCGTGGTCAGGACGTTCTCGCGCGTCAGTATCGGCGCCATGGCCCTAACACTCCGCGCCGCGTGTCGCGCGACTCACCGTCTCGCCGGGTGAATCGGCGCCGTCGTACCGTCTCGTTGCCATGGGGGGTCCTCGCAAACCGTAGGAGTTACCTGTTTCCGTGGCAGAAGCCGTCGGAATTGATATCCATCAATCGGTTTTACGGTGCTATTTCAGTATGGCAGCGGGTGATGACGGTTAACTGACATGGATCTGACGGCCGCCGCGGCGGCCGTCGGCCCGGTGCCCGAGAAGGCCCGCTGGGTACAGCGGCGATCGGGCCGGACGGCTGGGTGCAGCGGTCGGCCGGCCCGGGCACCGGGCACGTTCTACGGGGGCTGTTCCCGGTCAGGCGGCGCGCAGGGTGGCGAGCGCGGTGCTCCAGGACAGGACCTGGTCGAGCACGGTGCCGACGATCTCGGCCTGGTGCGGGCCCGGGGTGAACTCGCTGTAGTTCTTGAAGTCGGTGTGCAGCGACAGCGCGACCTGGGCGCGGACGTCGGCGACCTGCAGCTCGCCCATCACCAGGCGGAGGTGCTCGACGGCGCGGGTGCCGCCGGCGCTGCCGTAGCTGACGAAACCGGCCGCCTTGTTGTTCCACTCGGCGTAGAGGAAGTCGATGGCGTTCTTCAGTGCACCGGAGGTGGAGTGGTTGTACTCCGGAGTCACGAACACGAAGCCGTCGAACGAGCGGATCTTCTCGGCCCATGCCAGCGTGTGCGCGTGGGCGTACTGGCCCAGGCTCGGGGGGATCGCCTCGTCCAGGTGGGGCAGGTTGTAGTCGGCGATGTCGACCAGCTCGTACTCGGCGTCGCCGCGCTGCTTGGCGATGTCGAGGACCCAGTTGGCGACGGCCTCGCCGTTACGGCCCGGGCGGGTGCTGCCGAGGATGATGGCGATCTTGGCCATGGGGTGACTCCTTGTCGTGCGGGGTTCGGCGCCGGCACACCGGCCGGCCTGGTCGGGCCACAGCCGGTGGGCATCCGTCCGCTCCGGCGCGGCTTCCGGCGCCGGGCGGCCAAATGGTTGGCGGTGCAACAACTTACGCGTGGAATGTTGTTGCGTCAAATATTCTGCCACCGAGAACCCCACGGACGTGGTGACTATTCCCGCCCCGCCCACCTGCCCCCACCTGGGCCGTTGCCGCTCGGTGCCCCATGCGCCCCCGCTCGGCCGCGAGAGCGCGCAGCGGGGCGAGCTCCCCGCGCCCTCCGGGCGGCGGCGCCGCGCGGCGTCAGGCGAGGCCCTGGCCGTACAGGACGAGGGACCAGGTGACGCAGGCGCTGGCGGCGATCACCACGAGGGAGCGGACGTCGTTCCAGCGGACCCACTTCCGCTCGAAGTCGCGGCGGGTGGCGGCGTCGTCTCCGGGCTGGGCGGCGTCCAGGCGGTTGTTCAGGGGGACGTTCACCGCGAAGGTGATGATCAACACGGCCACGTACAGGACGAGGGCGGCGCCCGCCCACAGCAGGACGCCGGGGGCTCCCAGGTGGAGCAGCACGGCGAGGGCCGTCCACACCAGGGCTCCGGCGAAGACGGCGGCGAAGCGGCCGTTGAGCATCGCCCTGTTGATGTTGCTCATCGCGGCGACGAAGGCGCGGTCGTCGGTGCGGCGCAGGCCCGGCATGACGGCGTAGGAGAAGGTGGTGAACAACCCGGCCGACAGGCCCATGGTGATCACGGCCAGGACGAGGGAGACGCCTCTCAGCAGGTCCATCAGGGTCGCCTTTCCGGTGGCGGGGGTGGTCGGGTCGTCGCTTCCGTCCAGTGAACCGCCGCGGGCCGGCACCCGCCATGGCCGAGAAGCGCGCGGGCATGCGCCGGCGTCCACCAGAGGCCCCACGGGCGCGGGGGGCGGGGCTTAGGGTGTTGGGCGTGGACGCATTGGCGGGCCTGCTCGACGGTCCGAGGGCTCGGGGCGCGTTCCTGATGCGCTCGATTCTCACCCCGCCGTGGTCGCTGCGCATTCAGGACGAGGCGCCGCTCACCGTGGTCGCCATGCTGCGCGGGGACGCCTGGGTGATACCCGACGGCCGCGAGCCGGCGCGGCTGCGCGTGGGGGACGTCGCGGTGGTCACCGACCCCAACCCGTACACCGTCGCCGACGATCCGGGCACGCCGCCGCAGGTGATCATCCACCCCGGGGGGCGGTGCGCGTCCCCGGAGGGGGAGTCGCTGAAGCAGTCGATGAGCCTGGGAGTGCGCACCTGGGGTGACAGCCTCGACGGGCCGGTGATCGTGCTCACCGGCACCTACCAGATGCGCGGCGAGGTGAGCAGGCGGTTGCTCGCGGCGCTGCCGCCGCTGCTGACGCTCCCGGACGGCGCCCTGGACTCCCCGCTCGTCACGCTGCTCGCGCAGGAGATCGTCAAGGACGACCCCGGCCAGGAGGCCGTGCTCGACCGGCTGCTCGACCTGCTGCTCATCGCCGTGCTGCGCGTCTGGTTCTCCCGGCCCGAGGCCCGGGCGCCCACCTGGTACCGCGCCTACGGCGACCCGGTGGTGGGCAAGGCCCTGCGGTTGATCCACAACAACCCGGCCCACCCCTGGACGGTGGCCGAGCTGGCCGCCGGCACCGGCGTCTCCCGCGCCGCCCTGGCGCGCCGCTTCACCGAGCTGGTCGGCGAGCCGCCCATGGCGTACCTCACCGGCTGGCGGCTGGCCCTGGCCGCCGACCTGCTCCGCGAGACCGACGCCACCGTCGGCGCCGTGGCGCACCAGGCCGGTTACGGCAGCTCGTTCGCCCTCAGCACCGCCTTCAAGCGGGTCTACGGCGTCAGCCCCCAGGAACACCGGACCGGCCGCGCCCCGGCCCGCTGACACCGACCGGCGCGGACGCGGTCTCGGCGGCGTCTGGCGTTCGAGGGCGGCCGGTTCAGGAAGGCGAGTCACCCCGGGCTTCGCCGATGGGGCCGTACCTCATCAGGACGACTCCCGACGCGAACGGCTCGGCCGAGAGCAGGCCCAGCCGGACGGGCCGGCGGTCCCCGGTGAACAGGGCCTTGCCCTGGCGGAGGAACACCGGATGCACCAGGAGGTGGAGCTCGTCGACGAGGTCGAGGTCGACCAGGGACCGGACCACTCCGAGGCTGCCGTAGACCAGGACGTCCCCGCCGGGCCCCTGCTTCAGGTCGTTGATCTCGTCCCGGTCGACGCGTGCCAGACGCCGCGTGTTCGGCCATGGCGCGGTGTCCCCGGAGGCGGAGACGACGATCTTCTCCATGACGTCGACCCGGTGAGCGTAACCGCGTACCACCTCTGGTTCGTCCGGGTTCCGGGCGGTCTTCGGCCAGTAGCCGGCGAAGTCGGCGTGGGTGATGCGACCCAGCAGCAGGCTGCCGGCGCTTTCCACCAGTTCCCGTTCGTAGCGCTGCAGCCGGTCGTCGGCCAGCAGCCAGTCCATCTCGTCCCCCGGGCCGGCGACGAACCCGTCGAGGGTGATCCACATCGAGACGACGATCTTCCGCATGGCAGGCTCCTTCGGTCCAGTGGCTCTACAGGTGGTGCTACCGGCCGCCGCCGAGGGCCGCCAGGACCGGTTGGGGGGTCCGGCTCGGGAAACGCCGCTGGAAGTCCAGCACGCCGACCCAGGCGGGGCGCAGGCCGATGCGGACCATTCGCAGGCCGGGGCGGTCGATGGCCTCCAGGTAGGCGGTCGCGGCCCGCTCGCCCATGCCCCGGCGCTGCATGGCCGCGTATTCGGGCAGGACGCCGTCCGCCTCGGCGAGCGTGACCCTGCCGCGCAGCATGAGCACCTGGGGCGGCCCGTCGGCGGTGTCGATGGTGACCGCGACGTCGGGGCGGGCGCGCAGGTCGCGGATCTTGTACGTGCCGGCGAACGCGCCGACGACCAGTTCGTCGCCGGTCCACAGGAAGTCGACCGGGATCAGCCGCGGCGTGCCGTCCTTGCCGGTGTAGGCCAGCCGCGCCACCAGCGGCGCGGCGAGCAGGCGCCGGGCCACGGGGGTGTCCAGCAGTCTCACGTCGCCCTGCGGCGGGCTCTCCGGTTCACCGTTCGAGAGGCTCATGGCCCAGAACCTAGAGGATCAAACTCCTAGAAAACAAGTGGCACTCCTAAACAAGGATCGAATTGGTAACCTGAGTCCATGAGCGACAGGCGAAGCTATGGGGACGCGTGCGGCGTGGCCCGTGGGCTGGACATCGTCGGCGAGCGGTGGGCGTTGCTGGTGGTGCGCGACCTGCTGCTCGGCCCCAAGCGTTTCAACGACCTGCTGGGCGGCCTGCGCGGCGTGAGCCCGAACGTGCTGAGCCAGCGGTTGCGCGACCTGGTCGAGCACGGCGTCGTCCGCCGCCGCGACCTGGGCGCCCCGGCGCGGGTCCACCTCTACGAGCTGACCGAATGGGGCCGCGAGCTGGAGCCGTTGCTGCTCCGGTTCGGGCGCTGGGGAAGCCGGGCCCCGATGCCGCCCGACGCCGAGATCGGCATCGACTCGCTGCTCCTGAGCGTCAAGACGGCATTCGACCCCGCGCGGTCCGGCGAGCCGCCCGCCGCGTACGAGCTCCGCGTCGACGCCGACACCTACCTCGTGGAGGTCACCGGCGGCTCGGTCCAGATCAGCCGCGGGACGGCCGCGGCGCGCCCCTGCGCCACGCTCACCACCGACCTGGGCACCCTGCGCGCCGTGTGCGGCAACCTGGTCAGCGTGGCGGACGCCACCCGGGACGGCCTTCTGCGCCTCGACGGCGGCGAAGAAGCGACACGCCGCCTCACCGAGCTTCTCCTGGCCCCGTTCTCGCCTCCGCCGCGAGAAGGGCCCTGAGCCCCGTTCGAGCACGTTGGAGGATCCCGGGGCGTGGGTCCGCCCGCCGGCACCGGCGTCTGCCGCGCCGCCTTGGCGCGCCCGCCGTCCGCGCCCCCGCCCGCTGACCGTTGTGCGGCTAAGAGCCGTCGCCGTACGGTTTCTGCCAGACCGAGATGTGCGTCGTGCTCTCGTGGGTGAACGGCCGGCGGTGCCAGTCGGCCCAGCGCTCACGCAAGGTCATTCCGGCGAGCCTGGCCATGAGGTCCAGCTCCGACGGCCATACGTAGCGGTGCGGGGACGTGCGGGTCTCCAGGCGACCGTCCACCACCCAGTAGTGGTGGGAGTACGCGATCTGCGACGCGACGTCGTACTCCTCGAAACCGAGGTGCGCCGGGGTCACGGTGAACGGGTGGATGGTCTGGCCTGGCGGCAGCCGCCGAAGCTCCGGGACGTACACCTCGATGACGAAGCTGCCGCCGGGCTCGAGATGCGCCGCCACGTTGCGGAAGCACGCGACCTGCTCGTCCTGCGTGGTCAGGTTCGTGATCGTGTTGCGTACCAGGTAGGCGAGGCCGAAGGTGCCGCCCGGCCCGGTGTCCGCGAAGTCGCCGATGGTCACGCCGATCTCCTCGGCTCCCGGCTTCGTCCTGAGCTGGGCCACCATGGCCGGCGACAGCTCGATGCCGTGCAGGCGGACGCCTCGCCGGCTGAGCGGCAGGGCGATGCGGCCGGTGCCGATGCCGAGTTCCAGAGCGGCGCCGGATCCGGCCAGTTCGGCGAGGAAGCCGACGGCGGGGTCGACGACGGCGGGGTCGAACAGTTCGGGCCACTTGGCCTCGTACGTCGCCGCGATCCATTCGTCGAAGTAGTTCTCCACCACAGACCCACTGTGTCCACAGCCCGTGCGCGGCCGCCACTCATTAACTCCCCGGCTCATCAACTCCCCGGCCGCCGGCGCGGTCGTCGCGAGCGGTGGAGCACGTTGGAGGATGCCAGGGCGGGGGGCGCGGTGGGAGTTTTGTGGTGGCGGATCCGACGCCGGTGTCGTGGTGCGGCGGGGGAGGCACGCGCCCGGCCGTTCACCCGATAGGGGTCACATGCTTAACAGACGGCGATTACTGGCTCTTGGCGCGACGGTGGGCGGTGCAGCGCTGCTGCCCTTCACCCGGACCAGTTCCGAAGCGGCCAGCGACCCAGGCGCGCGCCGCAAGGAGTTCCTCACCACCACCCGCAAGGGCACCGTGCACGGGGGCTTCACCCCGTTCACGACGAAGATGCCGATACCTTCGGTGCTCCGGCCGAGCCTGACGTCGTCGGGCGTGGACGTGTACAAGGTGCCGGTGCAGGCCGCGAAGCTGGAGATCATCCCCGGCCTGGTCACCCCGGCGCTGACCTACGCCGGCCAGTTCGTCGGGCCGACGATCCGCGCGAAGACCGGCCGCCCGGTCAAGGTCACGTACGTGAACGAGCTCGACCGGCCGGTCAACGTCCACCTGCACGGCGGGCACGTGCCGGCCGTCAGCGACGGCCACCCGATGGACCTCATCAACCCCGCGGGCATGCGGGTGTACGACTACCCGAACACCCAGCAGGGCGCGACGCTGTGGTACCACGACCACAGCCACGGCAGCGAGGCCGAGCACGTCTACCGCGGCCTGCACGGCTTCTACATCGTCGAGGACCCGTCCGAGCAGTACCTCGGGCTGCCGTCCGGCCAGTTCGACGTGCCGATCATGCTGCGCAACTCCCAGTTCGACGAGGTGGGCAACCTGATCTGGGGCCACCCGGACGAGCGCACCACCATCCTGGCCAACGGCAGGCCGCAGCCGTACTTCCCCGTGCAGGCCCGCAGGTACCGGTTCCGGCTGCTCAACGCCTCCAACGAGCGCGTGTTCCGGCTCAACATGGGCGGCCGGCCGATCACGAAGATCGGCTCGGACGGCGGGCTGCTGCCCGCGCCGGTGCAGTACACGGAGCTGGTGGTGGCCTCCGCCGAGCGGGTCGAGATCGTGGTCGACTTCGCCCAGCTGCAGAGGACGCGCACCCCGATCTACCTGTACGACGGGGACACGCCGATCCTGCGCTTCGACGTCACCCCGGCCACCTCGCGCGACACCAGCCGCGTGCCGTCCGTGCTGCGCCCGCTGCCGGTGCTGCCCGCTCCGGTGGTCGAGCGGAAGGTGGCGATGAGCTTCGACATCTCCGGTGAGATACCGGTCGGCCTGATGGACGGCAAGCCGTTCGACCCGAACCGCGTCGACATGACGATCAAGCGCGGCACCACGGAGATCTGGGAGATCCACAACGCCGAGGCGTTCCCGCTCGACCACACCTTCCACATGCACCTGGTGCAGTTCCAGGTGCTGAGCCGCAACGGCGGCGCGCCGCTGCCGCAGGACCTGGGCCTCAAGGACACCATCCACCTGGCGCAGGACGAGCGCGTGCGGGTCAAGGCCCACTTCACCACCCACCTCGGGCGGTACATGTACCACTGCCACTACCTGGAGCACTCGTCCATCGGGATGATGGCCCAGATGGAGGTCGTCCGCTAGGCACCGGTCTCCGTCACCTGGCCGCCGCCGCGACGGTCAGGTGACGGGCACGATGCGCGCCGCCACCAGGCGTCCGCGCTCGATCTCCAGCACACCGAGCGTGCCGTGCGGCTGGCGGCGGCGGTCGGTCGGCGAGCCGGGGTTGAAGATCCTCAACCCCGGCTCCTCGTGGTCCAGCGGGATGTGCGAGTGGCCGAAGACGACCAGGCCGGCGTCGGGGAAGCGGCGGCGCATGCGCGCCCACCGGCCCGCCGACGCGCCGCTGTCATGGATCATCGCCACCCTGAGGCCGTCGAGGTCCAGCTCCAGCGTCTCCGGCGCGGTCACGTCCGGGCCGTCGTTGTTGCCCTTCACGGCGTGCACCGGAGCGAAGGCCGCCAGCTCCTCCAGGACGCCGGCGGTGCAGACGTCGCCCGCGTGCAGGATGGCGTCGGCCCCGCGCAGCTGCTCGGCCACCCGCGGCGGGCAGGACTTCCAGTACCGCGGGGCGTGCGTGTCCGACAGCGCCACGACTCTCATGCCCGCCCCCTCCCCCGTGCGGCCCGGCCTAGGCGTCGCAGGTGACGGCGACCCGGTCCCAGGAGGTGTTGGCGTAGCCCTTGGGGTTCCACACCTGGGCGGGCGACTCCGGCTGGGTCTCGGCGGCGTCGTCCCAGGCCCGGACGGCGATCACGCTGTCGCCCTCGGGCAGGTCGACCGTCAGCCGCCAGTGCTGCCAGGCCCACGGCCCGTCGTCCTGCGGGTCGAGGGCGGCCTGCGCCCAGGTGGCGCCGTCGTCGAGCGAGACGTCCACGCGGGCCACCGCGCGGCCGTCGCCCGCGTAGGCGTAGCCGGTGACCTCGGCGGGGCCGGGGGCCAGGCGTGCGCCGTCCGCCGGGCTGAGGATGGCGGAGCTGAGCGCGACCGGCCCCAGGGAGATGCCCTCCCCCGGCCCGGCGTGGTCGGGATCGACGCCGGGCGGCAGGATGCGGTAGGCGACGGCCTGGTAGTAGTTGCCGGACGGGCCGCTCTGCGCGGTCACCCGCCGCAGCCACTTGACGCTGCGGGCGCCGATCCAGCCCGGGACGACCACCCGCAGCGGGGCGCCGTGCGCGGGCGGCAGCGGCTCGCCGTTCATCGCCCACGCGAGCAGCACCTCGCCGGCCATCGCCTTGGCGACCGGGATGGAGCCGCCGTACGCCTGGGGCGGGGACGGCTCCTGGGAGACGTCGGGCGCCTCGAACGCGATGTGCGCCGCCTCGGGCCGCAGGCCGGCGTGTTCCAGGACGCCGGCCAGGCCGACGCCGGTCCACGACGCCGTCGAGGTGGCCCCCCGGCCCCACGGCTCGCCGGGGATGTCGCGCACGCCGGCGAGCCCGGCGCGGCGGTTGCCCGCGCACTGGAGCGTCGCCACGACGGTCTGCTCGGGGAACAGGGCGCGGAGGTGGGCCACCGACAGCGTCAGCGGGCGCTCGACCAGGCCGTCCACCACCAGGCACCAGCCCTCGGGGTCGGACTCGGGCACGGGGCCGTGGTTGCGGGCGTAGAAGGTGTCGACCGGCGTGATCGGCCGGCCCGCCAGCGCGGCCGGCGGCGGCTCGGCGTTGAAAGGATGATCGTTGTGGACGACCATGTCGTCCCTCTTGCCCCATGCGTTCACGTAGCTCGCGTTCCCCGGGCCTGCCCGTATGACACCTGGGCGCTCAGGCGTGGGCGTGGACGAGCTGGCGCTCGGCGTCGGTGAGGTAGGCCTCCAGCAGCCGCTCGGCGCCCTCGGTGTCCTTCGCCTCGATGAGCTGGAGGATGTCGCGGTTGCGGTTGAGGTAGGGCTCGTGGAAGGCGCGCGGGTTCTTCATCGCGTGGAAGCTCAGCCGCAGCTCGGCGAGCACCTGGCGCATCATCTCGTCCAGCCTGGAGCTGCCGGCCAGCTCGACGACGGCCTGGTGGAAGCGCATGTTGGCCGTGCCGACGTCGCCCCAGCGCTGCTCGGCGGCGGCCTGTTCGGCGCCGCGGACGGCGTCGCGCAGATGGGCGAGGGCCTGCTCGGGCGCGTCGAGCGCGCGGCGCAGCGCGGCGCACTCGACGAGGCGGCGCACCCGGTAGAGGTCGGCGACGTCGGCGGCGGTGAGCCTGCGGACGAAGACGCCGCGGTTGAGCTCGTGCACGAGCAGCCGCTCGTGGGACAGCAGCCGGAAGGCCTCGCGCAGGGTGTTGCGGGACACGCGCAGGATCGTGCCGATGGACTCCTCCGACAGCCGGGTGCCGGGCTCGAACAGCCCCTCGATGATGTGGTCGCGCAGGATGGCCGCCACGAGCTCGGCGGTGCTGGCGCGCCCGAGCAGCGACCGGTCGGCCGCGAGACGTTCGGCAGCCTGCCCCGTACCGTCCATCACGTTCCCATGGCCTTTCTCCCGCTCCCGCCGGACCCCCGTCGCACCAGGACGAGCCCGGTCGCGCACCGCCGCGAGCACGGCCGTCCGGTCGTGTGGACGGGCGCCCGGCAGCGGAGTGACGAAATGTTAACACAAAACTATTGTCATATCGTTGAACGATTCTTATGTTGAATGCGTTGGCTCGGTCGAGAGCCAAGGGACGCGAAAGCAGGGGCGCCGCCGGCACCGCCGGAGGCCGCGTCCCCAGCCGGTAGCCATGGCAACGAGGTGCGCGAATGACCACATCGTCCACGCCGCAACCAGCCGTCGACACGCTTGAGGACCGCGAGGGCACCGCCTTCGCCTGGTACACCACGCTCAGCCTCAAGGGCCGGCGGGCCTTCAAGGGAGCGTTCCTCGGCTACAGCCTCGACTCCTACGACTTCTGGGTCCTGCCGCTGAGCCTGGTCGCGATCGCCGCGACCTTCAACCTCGGCACCGCGCAGACCGGCCTGCTGGCCACCGCCACGCTCGTCTTCTCCGCGCTCGGCGGCATCGCGGCGGGCATCCTGGCCGACCGCATCGGCCGGGCCAGGACGCTGATGGTCACCGTCGTCACCTACGCGGTGTTCACCGCCCTGTGCGGGCTGGCGCCCAACTACGAGACCCTGCTGGTCTTCCGGGCGCTCCAGGGGCTCGGCTTCGGCGGCGAGTGGGCGGCCGGGGCGATCCTGGTCGCCGAGTACGCCAAGGCGCGCCACCGCGGCCGGGCGGTCGCGATGATCCAGAGCTCGTGGGCCATCGGCTGGGGGCTGGCGGTCGTCGTCTACACGCTGCTGTTCCAGTTCGTCGACCAGGACCTGGCGTGGCGCGTGCTGTTCTGGACCGGCGCGCTGCCCGCGCTGCTGGTCATCTACGTCCGGCGCAACGTCACCGACGCGCCGATCTTCACGCAGATGCGCGAGGAGACCGGGCGCGCCTCCACCACGGCCATCTTCCGCGGCGGCCTGGCGCGCACGACGTTCTTCGCGACGGTGCTCGCCACGGGCGTGCAGGGCGGGTACTACACGCTCGCCACCTGGGTGCCGACCTACCTGAAGACCGAGCGCGGCCTGTCGGTGATCGGCACGGGCGGGTACCTGACGTTCCTCATCGCCGGCGCGTTCTCCGGCTACCTCACCGGCGGGTACTTCACCGACAAGATCGGCCGTAAGAAGACGTTCGCGATCTTCTCGCTGCTCAGCGGGGTGCTCATCCTGCTGTACACGCAGCTGCCCGCGAGCGCCGACGGGTACGTGATGTTCCTCGGCTTCCCGCTCGGCTTCACCTCCTCGGCGATCTTCTCCGGGTTCGGCGCGTTCCTGTCGGAGCTGTACCCGAGCGGTGTGCGCGGCACCGGGCAGGGGTTCACGTACAACGTGGGCCGCGGCGTCGGCGCGTTCTTCCCGACCGTCATCGGGTACCTGGCGACGACGTACAGCGTCGGCGGCGCGATGGCCTTCGGCGCCCTGGCGTACGGGCTGGCCATCGTGGCCCTGCTGGGGCTGCCGGAGACCCGCGCCAGGGAACTGTCCTAGGAGGGGACTTCGGCTTGGACGACGAGGAGCGCACCGTGCCCGACCGACTCGTGAGCATCGACCTCAACTCCGATCTCGGGGAGGGGCTCGGCCGCTGGGAGCTCGGCGACGACGAGGCCCTGCTGGCGGTGGTCACCAGCGCCAACGTGGCGTGCGGCTTCCACGCCGGCGACCCGTCGATCATGCGGCGCACGTGCCGCACGGCGGCCGAGCGCGGCGTGGCGGTCGGCGCGCAGGTCGGCTACCGCGACCTGGCGGGCTTCGGGCGGCGCTTCATCGAGGTTCCGCCCGCCGACCTGGCCGACGACGTCGTCTACCAGATCGGCGCCCTGGACGCGTTCGCGCGGCTGGCGGGCACCCGCGTGACCTACGTCAAGCCGCACGGCGCGCTCTACAATGCGATCGTGCACCACCAGGTCCAGGCGGACGCCGTCGTGGCGGCCGTCCGGGCCTACGATCCCAGGCTGCCCGTGCTGGGCCTGCCGGGCTCGGTGTTCCTGCGCCGGGCCGAGGCGGCCGGGCTGCCCGTCGTCACCGAGTGCTTCGCCGACCGCGCCTACACGCCCGAGGGCACGCTGGTGCCGCGCGGCCGTCCGGGCGCCGTGCTGCACGACGCGGCCGAGGTGGCGGCGCGCGCGCTGCGCATGGCCCTCGGCGAGCCGATCACCTCCATCGACGGCACGCCGCTGACCGTCCGGGCCCGCTCGATCTGTGTCCACGGCGACAGCCCGGACGCCGTGGCGATGGCCCGCGAGGTCCGGGCGGCGCTCACCGGGCACGGCATCAGCCTGGCCCCGTTCGCGGGCGGGTCGCGGTGAGGCCGCGGCTGCGGCGGTGCGGCGACGGCGCGCTGCTGGTGGAGCTGGAAGGCGTGGACGAGGTCGTCGCGCTGTACGACGCGCTCGTGGCCGACCCGCCGCCGGGGGTGACCGAACTGCTGCCGGCGGCGCGCACGCTGCTGGTCCGGTTCGAGCCGTCGTCGCGCAAGGGCGCGGTGGAGTCGGCCGTCCTGGGGGCGCGGCCCGCCGGCGGGCGTCCGGGCGCCGGGGGCGAGGTGACGGTGCCCGTGGTGTACGACGGCGCCGACCTCGCGGCCGTGGCCGAGCTGACCGGGCTGACCGAGCGTGAGGTGGTGCAGGCGCACACCGGGTCGCCGTGGACCGTCGCGTTCTGCGGCTTCGCGCCTGGTTTCGGGTACCTCGTCGGCGGCGATCCCCGGTTGGCCGTCCCGCGCCGCACCGAGTCCCGGGTCCGCGTCCCCGCCGGTTCGGTGGCGCTGGCGGCCGAGTTCAGCGCGGTCTACCCGCGCGAGTCCCCCGGCGGCTGGCAGCTCATCGGCCGCACCGGCCTGCGGGTGTGGGACGTCGCCGCCGAACCGCCGGCGCTGCTGCGTCCGGGCACCCGGGTCCGCTTCACCGAGGCCCCGCGTGGCTGACGCGCTCCACGACGGCTGCCCGGCCCTGGAGGTGCTGGCCACCGGGCCGATGACCACCGTGCAGGACCTCGGCCGGCCGGGCCGGGGACATCTCGGCGTGGGGCGTTCGGGCGCCGCCGACCGCGGCGCGCTGCGCCTGGCCAACCGGCTGCTGGCCAACCCCGAGGGCGCGGCGGCGCTGGAGGTGACGCTGGGCGGGCTCGCGGCGCGGGCCCGCGGCGACCTGCTGATCACGCTGACCGGCGCGGCGTGCCCGGCCTCGGTCGTCGACGCCGCCGGGCGGGCGCGGCCGATCGGCCACCAGTCGGTCGAGCGCCTGCCCGACGGGGCCACGCTGCGGCTCGGCATGCCGCGGCGGGGCCTGCGCACGTACGTCGCGGTGCGCGGCGGGCTGGCGGTGGAGGAGGTTCTGGGGTCGCGGGCGACGGACGTGCTCGCCGGCCTCGGCCCCGACCGGCCAGAGGCGGGCTCGCTGCTGCCGGTGGGGCCGCCGCCGGCGGCGTTCCCCATGGTCGAGCTGGCGCCGGCGGCCGAGGCGCCGCCCGGCGAGCCCGTGCTGCGCGTGGTGCCCGGGCCGCGTGACGACTGGTTCCGCCCCGGCGCCCTGGAGGCGCTGTGCGCGGAGCCGTACGAGGTGACGATGGAGAGCAACCGGGTGGGCATGCGGCTGCGCGGCCGTCCGCTCGAACGCTCGCGCGAGGGCGAGCTGCCGCCGGAGGGCATGGTGCCGGGCGCCCTGCAGGTGCCCCCGTCGGGTCAGCCCACGCTGTTCCTCGCCGACCACCCGGTGACGGGCGGCTACCCGGTGATCGCGGTCGTCCGCGAGCGCGACGTCGACCAGGCCGCCCAGATCCGCCCCGGCCAGCGAGTCCGCTTCCGCCTGTCGAGAGGAGAACCCTCATGAACCGGTCCGCGACCGACGTGGCACGGCTGACCCCCGAGGAGGCGCGGGCGAGGTTCCGCGAAGGGCTGGTGACGCCGACGGCCGGATGGGCGGCCGGGTGGGCGCAGGCGAACCTGCTCGCGCTGCCCCGCGACCGCGCGTACGACTTCCTGCTGTTCGCGCAGCGCAACCCCCGCTCGTGCCCGGTGCTCGACGTGACCGAGCCCGGCGAGACGTCCGCGTCGATCTTCGGCGGCGACCTGCGCACCGACCTGCCCGCGTACCGGGTGTACGAGGACGGCGAGCAGGTCGCCGAGGTCACCGACGTCGTCTCGTACTGGCGTGACGACCTGGTGTGCTTCCTGATCGGGTGCAGCTTCACCTTTGAGGGCGCGTTGCTGGAGGCCGGGGTCCCGGTGCGCCACATCGCCGCCGGCAAGAACGTCCCCATGTACCGCACCGACCGCGCCTGCCGCCCGGCCGGCGGCCTGTCGGGCCCGCTGGTGGTCTCCATGCGCCCGATCCCCGCCGGCCTGGTCGCCGAGGCCGTCCGCGTGACGGCCAGATACCCCGCCGTCCACGGCGCCCCCGTGCACGTGGGCGACCCCGCCGCCCTCGGCATCGCCGACCTGGCGAAGCCCGACTTCGGCGACCCGGTGGAGATCCTCCCCGGCGAGACCCCGGTCTTCTGGGCCTGCGGCGTCACCCCCCAGGCAGCCGTGATGACCTCCCGCCCACCCTTCGCCATCGGCCACGCCCCCGGCCACATGGCCCTGACCGACGCCCGCGACAGCGCCTACCTCATCCCCTGATCTGTCGATGACCACCGCCCCTCGTGCGACATCGCCAATCCGCTGCGAAAGGCCACGGGCCCCGCCTTGGGGGCGGGGCCCGTGGGAGGGGTGGAGCCGGCTACCAGCCGTAGCCGGTGGGGTAGGTGATCTCCGCGAGGAGGCGCTGGCCGGTGGTGTTGGGGTGGAAGTAGTCCCAGGTGCTCAGGTGGCTGAGCTGGAAGGGGTAGGAGAAGACGGCGCCGCCGTCGTAGCGGCACTGGGGCTGCTCGGCGCAGACGCGGGACATGATGGCGTTGTAGTCGGCCACGCGCTGGCGGACGCGGTCGCGGCGGTCCACGTCGGCCTGGTCGGTGGAGCGGGGGCGGGCGAGCATCGACTGGCAGATGCTGAGAGCCGCCCAGGCGGTGCGGGCTGAGCTGCTGTTCCGGCCGACGTCCCAGAGGCGCTTGATGTCGGGGATGCTGGAAACGAAGATCGCCACGTCGGGGATCCCGGCGCTCAGGGTCTGCAGAGCGGTACGGAAGCGGGCCTCGAAGTCGGCGGTCGACGTCATCGAGGACTCCGACGAGGTGCAGGCGTCGTTGGCGCCGATGAGGACGGTGACGTAGTCGGCGCCCTGGGAGACGGCCTGCTGGGCCTGGCCCGGCATGTCCGCGACCTTGGCGCCGGAGCGGGCGTCGTTGTAGGCCACGAGGGACGGGTTGACGGCGCGGATGCGCAGGTAGTGGCTGTTGACGCTGGAGCTGGAACCGGTGGACCACGATCGGGACGTGCAGTCGATGTAGAACCCGCAGGCGTTGAAGCCGCGGGTGATCGAGTCGCCCATGGACGCGATCGAGCCGGGGACCGGCGGGGCTTGCGCGGCCGCCGGGACGAACGCGGCGGGCACGAACGCGAGGGCGACTGCGGCGAGGATGACGAGGGTGCGGCGGCGGATGTCCAAGCGGGTCTCCAGAGACTCTTCCCCGATCGGCTGATGCTCAGAATGTGGGTCCGCTTTGCCGCTTTGACAAGCTCACATTACGATTTACTTACCTGTGAGTAACATACGGCCCGAGCCGCAACGTGCGCCGCAGAAGCCTCGTGAGCAGCGGGTATAGCACGCGTCAATGGTGGTCGCAGAGGGAAATGGAATGGCACGCCACGCGGCGGGCGATCCGCTGCCCGGAGATCGGCGATCCGTCCGAATAAGATCATCGAGCTAGGAACCGCCGGGACGGGAGAGATCGATGATCCGTCGCTGGAGCCCCGCCGTCGTGGCCCCGCCGATCGCCCAGTACAGCCACCTGGTGCGCGTGCCGCACGACCACGACCTGGTGTGGATCGCCGGGCAGTTCGGAATCCTGCCCGACGGCACGCTCGCGGGCGTCGACGCCGGAGCGCAGACCCGGCAGATCTACGTGAACCTGGAACAGCTGCTCGGCACCCTGGGCGCGGGCCCCCAGCACCTGGTGAAGCTCTTCACGATGATCACCGGCCTGGAGCACCTGGAGGGCCAGCGGTTGGCGCGGCGGGAGGTCTTCGACCGCTGGTACCCGGACGGCGACTACCCGGCCAACTCGCTGGCGATCATCGCCGCCCTGGGCACGCCCGAACTGCACGTCGAGATCGAGGCCATCGCCGCCGTCCCCACCGGCCTGCTCCCCGAGGACCCCGACGACCCCCACCCGGCCACCGGCGCACCGGCCTGACCCCGGCCGGCCGGCGTTCGAAAGCCTGGCGGCGTGCGAAGGGCCGGGCAGCGCGCCGAGGGCCGGACGGCCCGGGAAGGCCGTGGCCCGCGAAGGGGCGGGCCCGGTGCTGGTGTGGCAGGCTGGCGGGTGCGGCGGCGGACGGGTGCGCCGTTCGGACCGGACCCCGGAGGCTGCGCGCGGCGTGGACATCGTCAACGCTCTGGCACACGTGTCGGCCATCGGGCCGTACTTCGCGATCTCCACGGACGCGTCCGAGCAGGACGATCCGTCCTGGCGCCCGCTGGGCGACCTGCACGCCGACACCGCCGCGCTCCGAGCCAAGATCACCGACTACGGGCGGCGGCTGGGGACGTCCGAGACGCGGGTCGCCGCGTCGATCCTGTTCCAGGGCCTGGCCGCGCGCCTCTGGTCGCCGATGGTCGGCGCCGCCGTGGCGCACGGGCTCGTCGCCGTGGCCCCCGCCACGCACGTCCACTGGCTGCCCGCCGCCACCGGCCCGCTCCCCCTGTGGACGGCCGGTACGGCGGCGGGCTGGGCCAGGGTCGACGGCGACGCCGAGCAGGCCGGCGCGGTGTACCGCGCGGTGGCGACCGAGCTGCTCGGCCCACTCGTGGCGGCGTTCCACGAGGTCTCGAAGGCGGCGCCCGCGATGCTGTGGGGCAACGCCGCCTCGGCCCTGGCCGCGACGCTGCGCACCCTTCCCCCCGCCCGGCCCGACCTCGCGCCCCGGGCGGCGCGGCTGATCACCGAGCTGCTCGCCCTCGGGGTGCTCGCCGACACGGGGCACCCCGCCGAACCGGCCCCGGGCGTGCACTTCTTCGTCAGGAGGAGCTGCTGCCTGTACTACCGCGTCCCCGGCGGCGGCCTGTGCGACGACTGCGCGCTGCTGCCCCCGCATGAGCGCTCCGCCCAGTGGGAGCGGGCCGTACAGTTCTCGCGAGAGTGACCCCGATCCCGGAGGAGCGCGGCCGGATGCCGATCGTGCACGACGACCTGGGGCTGCCCGTCCCGATCCCGGGAGCCGTGCGCCGGGTGGTCTCGCTGGTCCCCTCGCTGACCGAGTCGGTGGCGGCCACCGCCCCCGGGCTGCTCGCCGGAGCCACCGACTGGTGCTCCCACCCGGCCGGTCTCGACGTGGCGCGCGTGCGGGGCACGAAGAACCCCGACGTCGAGGCGATCATCGCGCTCGCCCCCGACCTGGTGCTCGCCAACGAGGAGGAGAACCGCGTCCCCGACCTGGACGCGCTGCGCGCCGCCGGGATCCCCGTCTGGGTGACGGTCGTCCGCACCCTGGACGACGCGTTCGCGTCGCTGCGCCGCATGCTCGGCACCGCCATGGGCCTGCCCGAGCCCGGCTGGCTGCGGGACGCCGAGCGGGCGTGGGGCGACGACCTCGCGCGGTACGACCGCCGGGCGGTCATCCCGGTGTGGCGCAAGCCGTGGATGGTGGTGGGGCGTGACACCTTCGCCGGCGACCTGCTGCTGCGCCTGGGCGTCCGCAACCTCTACGGGAGCCATGCGGAGCGCTACCCCCGCGTCCCGCTGCCCGAGCTGCTGGCCGCCGGCCCCGACCTGGTGGTGCTGCCCGACGAGCCCTACCGCTTCACCGCCGACGACGGCCCCGGCTTCTTCCCGGGCGTCCAGGCCGCGCTGGTCAGCGGGCGTCACCTCACCTGGTACGGCCCGTCGCTGGCCGAGGCCCCCCGGGTGCTCACGGCCGCCATCGGGTAAGCGCGGGCCGCCACCTGATCATGCCGCTGACCTGGTCTAATCTGGATCGATGACGCTGGCGGGCCTCGGAGACCTCGCCGGGCAGGGGTGGCCTCAGCTCGGCTGCCTCGGCCTGGCGTTCGTGCTCTCGGCCGCGATCGGCCTGGAGCGGGAGATCCGCGCCAAGAGCGCGGGCCTGCGCACCCACACCCTGGTCGGCTTCGCCTCCGCGCTGATGATGCTGGTGTCGAAGTACGGCTTCGGCGACGTGCTCTCCCAGCACGTGCTCCTGGACCCCTCCCGGGTGGCCGCCCAGGTCGTCTCGGGCATCGGCTTCATCGGCGCCGGCCTGATCTTCGTGCGCCGCGACAGCGTCCGGGGCCTGACCACCGCGGCGTCGATCTGGCTGACGTGCGCCGTCGGGCTGACCGCCGGGGCGGGGCTGTGGCTGCTGGCCCTGGTCGCCACCGCCGGCCACTTCGCGACGATCTTCCTGCTGACCCCGGTGGCCGGTTGGCTCCCGCACTCCAAGCACGCGCCCTCGCGGCTGCACCTGCGCTACCTCGGCCACCACGGCGTGCTGCGGAACGTGCTGGCGAGGTGCACCGAGGTCGGGTTCGGCGTGGACGAGATGACCGTCGACAAGCGCGCCCCGCACGACAACCCGCGGGCCGTCTCGGTGTGGCTCACCGTGCACGGGCCGCACCGGGTCACCGAGCTGGCCGGGGAGCTGATGCGGATCGAGGGCGTCGAGGCGGTGTCCGCCCAGGACGCCGACTCAGCGGTCCCCTGACGACCGGCGTGGTTTCCACGTCAAAGTATGGAATGGCCGCCGGTTTCCCCGTATCGAGGCCAGGGGACGTAGCCCGCATGATCCGTGATCTCAAGCGGGGCGCCGCCGGCGGCGTGGTCGCGACCGCCTGCATGAGCGCGCTGATGATCGCCGGCGACCGTGCCGGGCTGATGCGCGACCAGCCGCCGAAACGCATCATGCGGGCCTTCCTGCCCGGTCACAAGCGGCGGCCCAAGCCGGGCGAGGGCATGCTCGGCGCGATCGCCCACTTCGCGTTCGGCGCCGCCGCCGGCGCCCTGTTCGCGGTCGTCGTGGACGGCCGCAGGGCGCGGCCGCAGCTGGGCGCCGTCTACGGCATGGCCATCTGGGCCGCCAGCTACCAGGGCTGGGTGCCCGCCATGGGCATTCTGCCGCCCGCCCACCGCGACCGGCCCGGACGCCAGGCCGTCATGGCCGCCGCGCACGTGGTGTACGGGACGACCCTGGTGATGACGCTGAACGGCATGCCGTCCGAGCTGCCGGGCACGGCGGCGGGTGGGCCGTCGGCGCGTGCGCGGCACCGGCGGCCGGCGTACGCGCGAGCCTAGGACCGCCGCCCGTCAGCCGGTGGTGGCCGCCAGGTACCGCGAGAACTCCTCCAGGGAGATGCGGCCGTCGCCGTCCAGGTCGAGCTTCTTGATCGCCGCGTCGGCGGCCTCGGTCGAGACCGGCTGGCCCAGCACCTCCATGAGGTGCAGCAGCTCCCCGGCCGAAATGAGCCCGTCCTTGTCGGCGTCGACCAGATCGAAGGTCACCGCGTACTCGCTCATCGCTCTCCTCGCGTGCTCGGTCGCCCAGCACCTTAGTAGGTTCTTGTCGGCATTCGCGGCATTCCGTGTTAGCCGCGCCCGGGGCTTCTACCCGGCGGGAGGAAGTGATGCGTCGCGAGACCGGGGAAGATGCCAGGGACGCCCGGGGCGCCTGAGCCCCGGGGGAGGACGGCCCGCCTTCGGAAGGCGGGCCCGTTGCGAGAGGGGCGAGTGCCGATGGCCGAGGACGAGGCCGCCATCCGTGAGGAGCTCCGCGTCGTGGAGGAGGATCTGGCCCGGCTGCGCGAGACCGCCGCGGAGCTGCGGCGCAGCGTCGGGGAGAACGCCGACTCCCCCACCGACGCCGCGGAGACCGCCACGCTGATCACCATGGCCGAGGAGCAGGAGGCGCTGGCGGACGCCCTTGAGGCGAGGCGCGAGACGCTGGCCCGCAAATTGGAGTCCTAGCTTTTCGCGGGAAGTGGGAACCGGGGTGCCGGGTGCGGCCAAGTACGGGGTGACCGCACCGGAATCCCGAGAGGACAGCGCGTGGTGAGTGCGCAGGCACTGCTCGACGGCTCACACCTGGACGACGCGACCGTGATCGGGCGATCGGTCGACCAGCCCGAGCTGTTCGCGACGGTGTTCGACCGGCACGCCGGCGAGATCTTCCAGTACGTGGCGAGGCGGCTCGGGCCCGGGCCCGCCGAGGACGTCGTGGCGGAGGTCTTCCTGGTCGCGTTCCGCTCCCGGGCGCGGTACGACCGCGCCCGGCCGGACGCCCGGCCCTGGCTGTACGGCATGGCGACGAACCTCACGTCGCAGCACCGCAGGGCCGAGCGGCGGCGCATCAGGGCGATGTCCCGGGTCGCGGCCGACCGGCCCGGCTCTTTCGACGACCGCAGCGCCGAGCGGGTCACCGCCGAGCAGCTGCAGCCGCGGCTCGCCCGCGTGCTGTCGCGGCTCTCGCCGGGCGAGCGCGACCTGCTGTTGCTGGTGGCGTGGACCGACCTGAGCTACGAGGACGTCGCCCAGGCGCTGGGCGTCCCCATCGGCACGGTGCGATCGCGCCTGCACCGCGTGCGCGCGAAGGTGCGCAGGTCCCTCGGCGGCGCCGACCCCCTTTCCCTGGAGAACCGCGATGGATGACGAGATCAGACTGTTCGCCGAAGGCCGGCCGGCCGCGCCCCCGTACCCGGCCGAGGCCCGCGAGGCGGCGCGCCGCCTCCTGCTGGACGAGGCGGCCAGGCCGCGCCGGTTCCGCGTGCCGTGGATGGGGTGGCAAGCCGTGGGGGCCTTCGGGCTGACGGTGGCGCTGGTGGGCGGGGTGGGCGTGGCGCTGTCGTCGCCGCCCGCGCCGGGGCCGGCGTCCGGGGGGAACGGCCCCCAGTCGGTGTCGGTGGCGCCACCGGCCGACGTCGCCGAGCTGGACCCGAAGCCGGGCCAGTTCATCATGGTGGAGTCGGAGACGATGTACCCGTCGGAGAGGTACACCAAGGAGGGCGAGCCGCCGATCCGGCACCTGTACCGCACCAAGCGGCAGATCTGGAAGTCGGTCGACGGGAGCCAGGCCGGCCTGCTGCGCATCGACCACCTTGAGCCGAAGGCCTTCCCCGGCCAGCCCCTCCCGCAGGAAGGGCTGGAGAACGAGGGCTCCGCCCTACACGAGATCGACGGGCACTGTCCGAGCACGCCCGACAGCCTGCGGACCGACTTCGCCTACCTCAGCACGCTGCCGGCGGACGCGGCCGGGATGCGCGAGCATCTCTACGCCCAAGAGGACCACGGCAAGAACACCCCCGACGACGCCGCCTGGACCAGGATCGGCGACCTGCTGCGCGAGAACTACCTGCCGCGCGCCCAGCGGGAGGCGCTGTTCGAGGCGGGCAAGACGATCCCAGGCGTGGAGGTCGCCGAGGGCGTCGAGGACGCGGCCGGACGCGAGGGCGTCGCGCTCGGGCGGGTGGAGCACGGCCTGCTGACGCAGCTCGTCTTCGCCCCCGAGACCCGCGACTTCCTCGGCGAGCGCGGCACGGTGGTCGACGCGGCCGTCACGGGCGCGCCCGCGGGCAGCGTGCTGGCCCTGACGGCGCAGACCCGGGTGGCGGTGGCCGGCGAGCTCCCCTCGGCCCAGGGCGCCGGCAGCGACGGCTCGTGCGAGGACCTCTCGCGCCAGCAGCCGGCGGCGACGCCGAGCGGCTGACCGGAGGGACCCGGAGAACGGTCCGCCGCGCGGCCCTCGGGGGGCGGCGCGGCGGACCGTCTTCGTGTGCGGCTGGTGACGTCAGCCGGTGACGTAGATCTGGCTGAAGACCTCCGACAGCTTCTTCACGTCCTGGGCGATGCCGACCTCGGGGCTCGCCGGGTCGAAGATGGTCGACAGGCGCCGCTGGAGCGGCTCCAGCTTGTCGAGCTGCTCCCAGGTGGGCGTGGCGGCCAGGCCCGACTTCATGACCCGGTAGGTGGCGCCCTGGCCGTCCTGCCAGCGGGTCCAGAGGTTGACGGTGGCGGCGCCGTCCTTCAGCGGGCTCGCGATGCGCTGCTGGGTCACCGTGGCGGCCTGCGCGGCGGTCAGCGGGGAGGCGTCCTTGCCGGCCAGGCCGGCGTCCTCGGCGCCGATCTGCACGAGCGTGTCCCACGCCAGCGCCTTGACCTTGCTCCACTGGTTGCGCTGCGCCTGCTGGAGCGTGATCTTCCAGGGCGAGTACGCGGTCTGCAGCAGGCCGCTGTCGAGCACGAGCTGGTCGACGGCGCCGGTGGTGAGCAGCGGCTCGATGTGCTGCGGGGTGAGCAGCGGGTACTTCTTGTCCATCTCGGCGGTGCAGGCGTCGCTCGCCCCGCAGCCGAAGGCCGGGACGACGGTGTGCACGCCGAGCTTCTTGCCGGGGGCGGCCTGGCGCAGCGCGGAGGCGGCGGCCGTGGCGAACGCCGTCATCTCCTCGGGCGTCTTGACGGCGCCGTTGTAGCCGAGCTGGGAGGTGTAGCGGACGCCGACGACGCCCGGCTGCGCGGCCAGCGCGGCGACCTGCTTGACGGCGGCGGCGAACGCGGCGGCGCCGCCCTTGTAGTCGTCGAGCAGCTCGGTGTCGATCCACACCCGCATGCCGCTCGCGGCCGCGGCGGCGACGGCCTGGCCGGCGGCGGTCCGCGCGGCGGCGGCGATCTCCTCCGGCGACACCGAGCACTGCTCGCCCGCCGTCGGGCAGGTGGGCGGGGCGGTGTCCTCGACGAAGCCCTCGGGGGCGGGGTCGCCCTCGCCGCGGGCCTCGCCGTCGCCCTCGCCCTCGGTGCTGCACTGCTCGACGGTGCAGTCGATCCAGCCGATCGGGTACTCTTCCGCGCCCCTGAGGTTGGCGCTGTCGTCCTTGGCCCAGAAACGCACGATGTCCAGCGCGTCCTGGGGCGTCGGGGCCATCCAGAAGCACTGCGGGCCCGACTGCGGGCCGCCGTTGCTGTAGTTCTTGCAGTCGTCCGCGCCGTCCTCGGAGAACGCCGAGGCGGCAGGAAGGCTCACCGCGAGGCCGGTCAGGACCGCGCTGAGGGCGATGGCTCTCCTGATGCGCATCAAGCGTCTCCTTGGGCGGGGGGCATCCTAGTGATCACCTAAAACGATCGAAACGACTGTATCGGGGACAGATCTACTCGACCAGTGCATCGCACGGAATTCACCTAGCTAACAGGAATCACACGGGCACGCCCGGCGCCGCGCCGTTCCCTCCCTTCGCGCCCCGCAGATGCGGCCCGACCTCGCATAATCGACAGGTGCGCGAAGGCAAGGCCGGCCCCGAGTCGGCGCAGACCCTGGAGCGAGGGCTCCGGCTGCTGCGCCTGCTCGCCGACGGCCATCGCGGGCGCACGCCGACCGAGCTGGCGCAGGAGCTGGGCCTGAGCCGCCCCATCGTCTACCGGCTGCTCACCACGCTGCAGAACGAGGGCTTCGCCCGCAGGGACGCCGAGGGCCGCGCCCACCTGGGCTTCGGCGTGCTGGCCCTGGCGCGCGCCGTCCAGCCGTTGTTGCGCGCCGCCGCGCTGCCCGCGCTGCGGCGCCTCGCCGAGGACACCGGGGCCACCGCCCACCTGACGGCCGCCGAGGGCGACGAGGGTCTGGCCATCGCCGTCGTCGAGCCGACCTGGACCGACCTGCACGTGGCCTACCGGGAGGGCTCGCGCCACCCGCTTGCGCGCGGCGCGGCCGGCCTGGCGATCCTGGCGCACCGCGCCGGGCGCACCGGGTTCCAGGTCACCGAGGGCCAGCTCCAGGAGGGCGCGCGCGGCGTCGCCGCTCCGCTGCCGAGCGTGCCCTGGCTGGAGGCGTCCGTCGGCATCGTGACCTTCGGCGCCCTCGACACCGCCACCCTCGGCCCCCGCGTCGTCCAGGCGGCGGCCGAACTGGGCGAGGCCCTGGCGTGACCCTCCTCCAGCCGTTGGCGTGATTCCCCGGGCCTTGCGTGATCCCGTGTCGGCGCCCTTCGGCCGGATCACGGCGGGCAGGCACGCGCGGCGATGGCGGTGGCGGCCGATGACGGGTCGTCGGCGCTGTGGGCCTCCACGGGCAGGCCGTCGGGCTGTTTGACGAGGTGCCAGGCTCCGCCGTTCGGCACGTCGACCACGGTGACGGTGACGATCAGCCGGGCGTCGGCGTAGACGTCCATCTCCGGGGGGCGCAGGACGGGCGGGTAGTAGCCCCGCCGCATGGAGAGGTGGATGCGCTCGACGGGACGGCAGCGCAGGCCGTGCGACTCCAATTCCTTCCGCAGATCGCCGAGCGCCCGGCGGTGCTCCTCGGCGGCCTCCTCCGGCATCCCGAACATCACCAGGTCGCTCACGGCCGCGACCCCGGCCGGACGAGGCCGTCTCCGGCCGGGCGCCCCGTCCGCGACCGGCGCGCGGGGGCGAGGCCAGCGAGTTCGGACCCGCGCATGAGGGTGCGGAGCTCTTCCGGGGTGGCCGCTTGGAGGAGCGGTTCGCAGACCTCGGAGATGCGGGCGATGGCGTAGAAGCGGCGGGAGTAGGCCCCGTACATCACCAGCCAGCCGGGCTCAAGCAGGCCGAGTTGCTCGGCCCGAGCCCGCTGTCTCGCGTCCCAGACCTTCCGCCGCCCCTCCGGCCCCCGGTGTTCGGGCTGGGCGGCCGTCCCCCGGCGGTGGCGGCCGGCGGCCGGTCGGCGCGTGAACGGGAAGCGGGACGGCCGGGAGCAGGGCCGGGGAGGCGGCCTCTCGTGCGTCGTGCCGTCCGTCCAGGGGGATCCACGGTCGAACATCTGTCGTACTCCTGGTCGACTTCGGGGCAAGTTTGGGAACTGGCGTTCTGTATCCGACTCGTCATTTAGAGTTACCAGGAGATTCGTACGCCGCCCCGAGGCCGGGCAAGAGCTGATCGACAGCAGCGATCAACTGTCGTTTCCGGCCACCCCGGAGGGAGAAAGAGCATGCCCGCACTTCGCAAGAGCAGTGACCGATACCGGTCGATGGCCACCTATTTCGGGGCCCTTATTCGCGACCTTCGCGATTCCCACGAACTGCGGGTCGGCGAGCCGCTGACGGTGTCCCTGCTGGCGTCCCGCACGGGCTACTCACCCTCGATGATCGGCCAGATCGAACGCGGCGAGAGCCTTCCCGAGACGGGCGCCCGTGTGGCGGCACTGGACGACGCCCTCCAGGCACAGGGCCAACTGAAAACGCTGTGGCCACTGGTGCAACGTCTTGGTCACCGTCCAATGGACGAACTCAGCGCCGCGACAAACACGCTTAATCCGGGCTACCGTGAAAAAGTACCCTGCGCCCTCACCGGAGGAGACGACATGGAACGTCGCCATTTGTTCCAATTGGCCGCATGGGGACTTCTCGCCCAATCTCCGATCTTCAGCAACGGCGAGCACATCAGGCAGATGCTCGAACAAGCCCTTGGTACGGCTGAGGAGTTCACTGCGGACGACTGGGAGGCCAGGTGCGCCAACCACATGTACGCCATCCTCAACCAGCAGCCGACGATCGTGCGCGAGGCCCTCTACGTCGATCTCCTGAGCGTCCGGCAGAAGCTCATTGGAACCAGCCCCGACAAGGCCGCCGACCTACAACGGATCACCGCGTGGATGTCCGTGATGTATGCGAACGTGCTCATGCGGCTCGGTGAGTACGGGCCTTCCCACCGATGGTTGGCCACAGCGAGACGCGCGGCGGACCTCTCAAGAGACCTCGACATGCAGGTGTGGGTTCGCGGAACGGCGGCCGTGTTCGCGCTCTACTCTCCGCTTCCACTCACAACCACGCTGACTCTCGCCGAACAGGCGCAGTCCCTGGCGGGCGACCGGGTGACTCCCGGGCTCCTGCGCGCCGTGGCGGCCGAGGCTCAGGTACTGGCCGTCATGGGCCGACAGCGAGAAGCCGAGAACCGCCTCAACCACCTGCTCGACCTGGCTGGTCAAGCCGTCGCCGCAGAGGAGTTCAGCTGGACGGACGACGCGGTCTGGTTCACGGCGTCCTGGGTCTACTCGTACGGCGCCGAGGCCGAGAAGGCACGGGAGGCTCGCGACAACGTGCTCGCCTGCGCCCCTCGCTACCAGAGCCAGGTGAACGTACAACTGCACGAGGCCCTGTGCGTCGGCGCCGGCGGCGGCTACAACGAGGCACTGAACATCGCGACAGAGGTGATGTCCGACCTCGGCTCGGCCTATCGCACGTATCCCATGCTGTACACCGCCCGTCTGGTGCTCAACGCGGTGCCCCTAGAAGAACGACGCGCCCTGCCCGCCCTCGGCGACTACCGCAAGGCCGTGAGCACCGATATCCGAACCTGACGACTGATGGCGCTGACCAGCCCCTCGGGCAGGCGCTCGCGTTGACATCGTCGCCAGGATGGCGGATCGTCGTACGTATAGAGGACAAGGTCGTCCGATATACGTACACCGGGAGGCCCGATGCCGTACTACCGCAGAGTCGGCGATGTGCCCCGCAAGCGGCACATCCAGTTCCGGCGGCCCGACGGTGGGCTGTACGCCGAGGAGTTGATGGGCGAGGAGGGCTTCTCGTCCGACTCGTCACTGCTGTACCACCGGTACCTGCCGACGGCCATCGTCAAGGCCGAGGCGGTCACCGAGGGCACCGGCGTCGCGCTGTCGCCAAACCTCCCGCTGTCCCCGCGTCACTTCCGCACCCAGGATCTCCCCACCGGCGGCGACCTGATCACCGGCCGCAAGCCGCTGGCCGGGAACGGCGACGTCCGCATGTCGTACGCCGCCGCCGACCGGCCCAGCGAGCTGTACCGCGACTCCAAGGGCGACGAGTGCGTCTACGTCGCCAGTGGCAGGGTGCGCTTCGAGTCGACCTACGGCGTGATCGAGGCGGGCGAGGGTGACTACGTGGTCGTCCCGACCGGGACGATCCACCGCTGGGTGCCGCTCGGCGGCACGACGGTCACCGCGCTGGTCATCGAGGCGTCCGGGCACATCCGGCCGCCCAAGCGCTACCTGTCGCAGCACGGCCAGTTCCTGGAGCACGCCCCGTACTGCGAGCGCGACCTGCGGGCGCCCGAGGAGCCGCTGATCGTCGAGGGCACCGACACGCCGGTGCTGGTTCGCACTCGCGGCGGCCTGACCCGGCTGACCTACGCCCACCACCCGTTCGACGTCGTCGGCTGGGACGGCCACCTCTATCCCTACGCGTTCAACATCAACGACTTCGAGCCGATCGTGAAACGCACGCACGCGCCGCCGCCCGTCCACCAGACGTTCGAGGGGCCCGGCTTCGTGATCTGCTCGTTCTGCCCGCGTCCGCTGGACTTCCACCCCGACGCCGTGCCGATCCCGTACAACCACCACAACGTCGACTCCGACGAGTTCATGTTCTACGCCGGAGGCGACTACACCGCGCGCAAGGGCTCGGGCATCGACGTCGGCTCGATCTCGCTGCACCCGGCCGGGTTCACCCACGGGCCGCAGCCGGGCGCGGTCGAGGCCGCGGTGGACGCCGTCGGCCGGGGCGTCACGGTGACCAGCGAGCTGGCGGTCATGGTCGACACCTTCCGCCCGCTCGACCTCGGTGAGGCCGCGCTGGCCTGCGAGGACCCCGGATACGCGTGGACGTGGGCGCGATGATCGCTCCGGGTGCCACGACCGCCCTCGGCACGCTGCTCGCCGCGCTGGTCGACGACGCCGGCATGTTCCCACCCACCAGGCTGCCGATGTCGGCGGCCCTGTCGCGCCACTACGCCGACGAGGACACCGGCGACCCCGTGCTGTCGCACCGCTTCCTCTGCCAGGCGAGCCGCCTGGAGGAGCTTCGCGCGTCGGTCACCCGGCCGATCAGGGTCGGGCTCATCGTCGATACGGCCGACCTGCCCGGCCCGTCCGCGCTGGAGGGCACACCCGAGATCACGATCGACCTGGCCGAGGTGCGGCTGCCGCCCGGCTCCACGATCGGGGAACTGCTCGCCCGCCTCGACCGGTCGGCCGCGCCGCGGCTGTTCGTCGAGGTGCCGCCCACCGGCCTGCACCAGGTGCCCGAGGGCGTCGGGCTGAAGGTGCGCTGCGGCGGGGAGACGCCCGAGCTGACGCCGAGCACGCACGAGCTGGCGGCGTTCGTCGCCACCTGCGTGGAGCGTGGCATCCCGTTCAAGGCCACCGCGGGCCTGCACCACGCCGTCCGCCACCCCGACCCGTGCCTGGGCGCCTACCGGCACGGCTTCCTCAACCTCCTGCTGGCCGTGTGCGCCGCCGTGGAGGGCCGTGATCCGCTGCGCATGCTGGAGCTCATGGACCGGCACGAGCTGGTCGAGCGTGCCCGCGCCGTCCCGCACGACGTCGCGCGCCGGGCCAGGGAGCTGCTGGTCTCCTACGGCTCGTGCAACACCCACACCCCCGTGGACGACCTGCGCTCCCTCGGCCTCGTGGAACCCCCCGCCCAGCCCGGCGCCCCGCGAGGCGAGCGCGGCGCGACGGGCACTACTGAAGACCGGCACGGCGCGACAGGTGTGCAAGGCGGCGCCGCACGAGGCCGTCCCGGCGCGACAGCCGCCCAAGGTGAGCGCGGCGGGGACGGCGCCGCCCGTGGCGACGGCCGCCAGGGCGTGCGAAGCGCCTCGAACGGGGCGGCCGGCGGCGAGCAGGGCTCCGGCGGCGGGTTCACCGTGCGCGACAGGGAGGAGCCCGCCACGTCGAGCTGGGTGCCCGGCGCCGACGCCTCCGGCTTCGGGCTGGCGAACCTGCCCTACGGGGTGTTCTCCCGCGAGGGCGAGCCCGCCCGCGTCGGGGTGCGCATCGGCGACCACGTCCTCGACCTGGCGCCCGTCCTGCACGACGAGGTCTTCGCCGCCGCCAGCCTGAACGCCTTCATGGCGCGCGGCCGCCGGGCCTGGGCCGACACCAGGCGCCTCATCCAGCGGCTGCTCTCGGCGAGCGCCTCTGAGGCGCCCGCCAACCGCTCGGTCACCGAGCCGCACCTGCTTCCCCTCAACCGCGTGGCGCTGCACCGCCCGATCGAGGTCGCCGACTACGTCGACTTCTACTGCTCCCTGGAGCACGCGACCAACCTCGGGCGCATGTTCCGCCCCGACGAGCCGCCGCTCAAGCCCAACTGGCGGCACCTGCCGGTCGGCTACCACGGCCGGTCGGGCACGATCGTGGTCTCCGGCACCCCGATCACCCGCCCCCGGGGCCAGCGCCCGCCAGCCCCGGGCGAGACGTCCACGGCCGTGCCGGTCCCGGCGTTCGGGGCGTCCCGCAAGCTCGACATCGAGGCCGAGCTGGGGTTCGTCGTCGGCGTGCCCACCGGCATGGGCGACCGCGCCGGCGACTTCGCCGACCACGTCTTCGGGGTCGCGCTGGTCAACGACTGGAGCGCCCGCGACATCCAGGCGTGGGAGTACGTGCCGCTCGGTCCCTTCCTCGGCAAGTCGTTCGCCACGTCGATGTCCGCGTGGGTCACGCCCCTGGAGGCCCTCGAACACGCCCGCCTGCCCGGGCGCGCCCAGGACCCCGAGCCGCTGCCGTACCTGCGCAGGCGCGAGCCGTGGGGCCTGGACATCACCATGGAGGTCGAGCTGGACGGCGAACGCGTCTCCAGCCCGCCGTACCGGGAGATGTACTGGACGCCCGACCAGATGCTCGCGCACATGACCGTCAACGGCGCCTCGCTGCGCACGGGCGACCTGTTCGCCAGCGGCACCGTCTCGGGCGCCGAGCCCGCGCAGCGCGGGTCGCTGATCGAGATGAGCTGGAACGGCACCGACCCGCTCAAGCTCTCCGACGGCCGCACCCGCGCGTTCCTGGAGGACGGCGACACCGTGCGCATCACCGCCACCGCTCCCGGCCCCGGCGGCACCCGCGTCACGCTCGGCGAGGTCGCCGGCACCGTCCTGCCCACCCGCGAGACGCTGGACTCACCGAACGCCGGCGCCCCCTGACACACCGGGGCCCTCACACCCTGCCGGTCGTCCATATTTCGGTCTAGCTTGGGAAACAAGGAACCATCGGCACCTGATTCGCGTTTTACAGAGCAGGAGGGCCGGGGCATATGGACTCATGGATCTTCTGGCTGATACTGGCGGCGGTGCTCGGCGCGGCCGAGATCGTCACGCTGACCGCCGCGCTCGGGCTGCTCGGGGTCGCCGCCCTGCTCACGGTGGGCGTCGCGGCGATCGGCCTGCCCGTGGGAATCCAGATCGCCACCTTCATCCTGGCCTCCGGGGCCGGCCTCGTGCTCCTTCGGCCCGTGGCCCGGCGTCACCTGACCCAGCCTCCCGTTCACCGCTTCGGCATCTCGGCCATCGTGGGCAAGCCCGCCTACGTCACCAGTGAGATCACCGGCCTCGACGGCCGGGTGCGTATAGGCGGGGAGGAATGGTCGGCCCGCGCCTACGACGAGACGCTCGTGATCCCGGCCGGCGCGACCGTGGACGTGATCGAGATCGAAGGGGCCACCGCAGTCGTCTATCCACGGGAGTAAGCATGGACGCCGCACTCATCGCCGGAATAATCATCGTGCTGCTGGCGGTGTTCACCGTTCTGCGCGCCGTCCGCATCGTTCCACAGGCCCGGGCGGGCAACGTGGAGCGCCTTGGGCGCTTCTCCAGGACGCTCGGGCCCGGCCTCAACTTCGTCATCCCCTACATCGACCGCGTCCGCCCGCTGATCGACCTGCGTGAGCAGGTGGTGTCCTTCAAGCCGCAGCCGGTGATCACCGAGGACAACCTCGTCGTCGACATCGACACCGTGCTGTACTTCCAGGTCACCGACCCGCGCGCGGCGTCGTACGAGATCGCCAACTTCATCCAGGGCGTCGAGCAGCTCACCGTGACGACCCTGCGTAACGTCGTCGGCGGCATGGACCTGGAGAAGACGCTCACCTCGCGTGACACCATCAACAGCCAGCTACGCGGCGTGCTCGACGAGGCGACCGGCAAGTGGGGCATCCGGGTCAACCGGGTGGAGATCAAGGCCATCGACCCGCCGAGGAGCATCAAGGAGGCGATGGAGAAGCAGATGCGCGCCGAGCGTGACAAGCGCGCCGCGATCCTCACCGCCGAGGGCTTCCGGCAGTCGCAGATCCTCACGGCCGAGGGCGAGAAGCAGAGCGCGATCCTGCGCGCCGAAGGCGACCGCACGGCGGCGATCCTCAAGGCCGAGGGCCAGTCGCAGGCGATCGACGAGGTGTTCCAGGCCGTCCACCGCAACGACCCCGACCCCAAGCTGCTCGCCTACCAGTACCTGCAGATGCTGCCGCAGCTCGCCCAGGGCCCCGGCAACACGTTCTGGGTCATCCCCAGCGAGGTCACCTCGGCCCTGCAGGGCGTGTCCAAGGCGTTCACCGAGGCGCTGCCCAAGTCGGACGCGATCCGCGAGGTCACCGCGCCCAGCACCTCAGCCCGCTCGGAGGCGGCCGACGCCCAGAAGGCCGCCGAGGAGGCGATCGCCGACGCCGAGAAGAACGCCGGCCCCCGCCAGCTCGGCTCCGCCTCCCCGGTGGCCGACCCGCTGGCGGGCCTGCAGTCCAACCCGGCCAACGCCCACGACCCGGCCCGCCCCGCCAGCCCCTGAGGCGCGCCGCCGGGGCTCGTCCCGGTGAGGGAACGGCCGATGTGACGGAACGGCCATGAGGAAGGGGCCGGGCTTCCAAGCCCGGCCCCTTCCATGTGCCGCGTGCCCGGCCGGCAGGGAGGCCGCACGCGGCGCGGATCAGGACGTCGTGCCGGTGACCGAGCTTCCCGTCCTGGTGACGTAGTAGGTGACGGTCGTTCCGCTCCAGAAGTGGAAGGTGAGCGTCACCCGCGCGCCGTCGTTGACCTCGGCGAAGAACTCCGGCTTCAGGGTGATGACGTTGCCGGTGTAGTTCGGGGCGAAGGTGACGTCGAACTCCTTGAAGGTGGTCCAGTTGTGCGGGCCTGCGCCTGAGCCGTCGGCGTACTTGGCCTCCATCGTGGCGAGCTGGTCACCGCGGAACTGGGTGGGAACGGTGAACGAGGCGGTCGTCCCCGTCGCGTTCGACAGCACCGGCCTGTCGTAGGTGATCACGTCGATCCGCCACGGGACGCCCTGGGAGAACCGCGCGTGCAGGGTCGCGTTGACGCCGTACGCCCGTGACCCGGTGAGCCGGGTGAGGGCGGCGGCGGTGAGCGTGAGCGTGCTGCCCGAGACGGTGTAGTCGGTACCGTTCACCAGGTTCGTGCTGCCCTGGCGCAGCCCCTGGAACGTGGTGCCGTTCAGGTTCAGCGTGAGCGTCTTTCCGGTGATCGCGCTCGACTTCGCGACGTACACCTGGTCGGAGGACGCGGTGCCCGAGCGGGTCGTCCAGCTCGACTTGATCTGCGCCCACAGCTCGGGATCACTCCACTGGTACGTGGTGCGGCCGAAGTGCTGGCCGTTGTCCCACAGCATGGTGGTGATCCGCTTCGTGCGCGCGTAGTAGCCGAAGAACTCGAAGAACTTCAGCTTCTCGCCCTGCTCGATCGTGCCGGTGTGCCGGTCGAAGCCGAGCAGGCCGTACTCGCCGAGGATGACCGGGATGCCGCGCGCGATGAAGGCGTTGTACACGCGGTCGAACGCGGAGACCAGGTCCTGCTGGACGGTCGCGTCGAACCGGGTGCCGCCCGCGACGTTCACGCTGAACGGCCAGTAGCCGTAGTAGTGCACCGTCGCCGCGAGGTTGGGGTCGTTGAGCTGGGTGAACGTGGTCGTCAGCTCGTCCAGGCGGGGCTGGTCGGACGAGGTGTGCAACGTGGGCAGCACCAGCAGGCGGGTCGCGTTGCCGCCGCCCGACTGGCGCACGATGCGGTGGAACGAGGTGTTCAGCTCGTGCAGCAGCTGCGCGTTCTGGGCGTCGCCGGAGCCGCCGGTGAACTGCGGCTCGTTGACGCTCTCCAGGACGAGCTTGGCCGGGGCGTCCCGGAAGGCCGTCGCCAGTTGCGTCCACAGGGCGTTGTAGCGGTTGAGCACGTTGGTGCGGTCACCGGGCATGTTGGCGATCCACTGCCAGGAGTCGTGATGGATGTTGATCATCACGTAGAACCCGTCGGCCAGCGCCCAGTCGACCACCTCGCGGACGCGGCTCAGCCACGCCGGGTCGATCGTGTAGGTCGGGGCGGCGCCGTGGTGCTGGCCCCAGGTGACCGGGATGCGGATGCTGTTGAAGCCCTGCGCCCGCAGGTTGTCCAGGAGCGCCTGCGTGACGCGCGGGTTGCCCCAGGAGGTCTCGTCGCTGCCGGTGGCGTCGAAGGTGTTCCCCAGGTTCCAGCCGGGCTGCATGGCGGCGACCTGCGCCATCGCGTCCCCCGGCCTGGGGCTCGTGGTCGGCGTCGGGGTCACCGTGGGGGTCGGGGTCACCGTGGGCGTCGGCGTGCCGACGCCGCCGTCGCAGGTTGTCCCGTTGAGCGCGAACGACGACGGGGAGGTGTTGGTCCCCGACCACGACCCGTTGAAGCCGAACGAGACCTTGCCGTTGGTCGCGATCGCGGCGTTGTAGCCCACGTTGGCGGCGGTGACCTGGCTCCCCGAGGAGGTGATCGTGGCGTTCCACGCGTCCGTCGCCCGCTGCCCGGACGGGAACGTCCACACCAGCCGCCAGCCGTTGACCGCGTCGCCGAGGTTGGTCACCTCGACGTTCGCCGTGAAGCCCCCCTGCCACTGGTTCGCGACCGTGTACGACACCCGGCAGCCCGCCGCCGCGCTGGCGCCGGGCGCGGACACCAGCCCGGTGGCCACCAGAACGGCGGACACGATGCCGGTGATCAGCCCCACCCACCATCGGCGCCGCGACATGCCTTGCCTGTCCGCCATGACACTCCTCGAAAGCAGCTCGCTCAGAGGACCGCCCCCGGCGCTGTGCGCGACGAAGCCCGACCTCGATGTGCTCGGGAGGGTAAGTTTGGAGGTCAAACTATGTCAACAATGGTCACCGCCGGGAGCACCCCGACCTCGGCGCGGACTGAAACTTTCAGCCCCCACGAACGATCGACCGCACCCGGGGTGAGCCGGGGGCGGGTCAGCCTCGGGCGGTGGTGACCTTCTCGGCGAAGGCGCGGGCCTGGGCCAGTTCGTCGCGGACCGGGTCGAGCACCAGCTCGCGGCCGACGACGTCGACGCTCGCGTACAGGGCCTTGCGCGCCTTGCGCGCCCGGCGCCTGCCGCCCAGGGCGGCGGCGACGCGGGACAGCAGGGCCAGCAGCAGGCCCGCCAGCGCACCGCCGATCAGCAGGACGGTGGGCCAGGGGACGGTACCGACCGTGGGCATGGGCGGCTCGGGCAGGCGGAGGTAGTCGAGGGCGAACATGCCGGTCAGCCACAGGGCGCCGGACAGCATGGCGGCGAACAGCAGCCACTGGAGCAGGCCCACGGCCCGCCACCACCGGGGACGCCGACCGGCGCCGGTGGACGTCACCGCGACCGCCTGGTCGAGACGGTCGACCAGGTCGTCGGTGTGCGAGCGCGCCGCCCGGCGTACGGACGCCGCCCACGGCTCCGGCAGGCCGGAGGCCGCCGCCGAGCCGACGTCGCGGACGGCCGTCCCCATGCGCGACCGCTGCACGGCCCCGGCCGACGGGATCGACGTGCGCCCCACCGGGGCCGACACCAGATCGCCGCCGGTCGCCCCGGACTTCGCCTTGTCTCGCCGTCCGGTCGCCTTGTCCTGCCGCCCGGCGCTCGCCTTGTCCAGCCCGGCGCGATCGCCGTCCCGCGTGTGGCCGTCGGCGGACGCGGCGTCGTCGACCGCTGCACTGGCCGAGCCGGCGACACGGGGGACCGCGACCGAGGTGGTGACCAGGTGGCGCCGCCCGGCCGGGACGCCCAGGTGCAGGCGCCGCAGCGGGTCGGGGCGGAACCGGCGCACCCAGCGGGTGACCGGCCAGCCGGTGGCGGTGATCGAACGGTGCCGGTGCGCCTTGGCGACCGCCGCCACGACCAAAGGCACTCCGGCCGCCTCGGCCAGCGCCGCCGTCAGCGGCCGGGCCAGCTCGCCCGACAGCGCCGACTCGGCGGCCTTCGCCCGCTCGCGCAGCTCCTCGATCGAGGACGTTCCGGTGCCCGCGCTGGAGGACGCCTCGCCCGGATGGCCGCAGGACGCCGCCGCCAGGGCGTCGGCCGCCGTGGCCACGTCCGCCTCCAGGCGGGCCGCCCAGGCACGGCGGTCGGCCACGCGCTTGGCCAGCGTCGAACGGAGGTCGGGGACGCCCACACCCTTGGGCACCGACGTGGGGATGATCGGCACGCCGGAGAGGCCGTCCTCGTCCAGCAGGCGGCGAAGGTCGGCGACACAGCGGTCGGCCGCCGCCGGAGTGAGGCGGTCGATCTGGTTCAGCACGACCACCATGACGTCCTGGTAGCGGCTCAGCCTGCGGAGATAGCGCTCATGGACGGCGGCGTCCGCGTACTTCTGCGGGTCGAGCACCCACACCAGCAGATCGACGACCGCGACCAGGCGGTCGACCTCCAGGCGGTGGGCCTGCTCGATGGAGTCGTGGTCGGGCAGGTCGAGCAGGATCAGCCCGGACAGCGTGCCGTCCCCGCCGTCCACCGTGTGGCGGCGCGGGATCTCCAGCCAGTCGAGCAGCCCGCCCGAGCCCTCGGCCTCCCACATCGCGGCCTGGGCGGCGGACGTCGTGGGCCGGGTCACGCCCACCTGCGCCAGCGAGGTGCCGGACAGCGCGTTGAACAGCGAGGACTTCCCGCTGCCGGTGGCCCCGGCGAGCGCCGCCACCGTGTGCTCGACCGAAAGCCTGCGCCGCGCCCCCGCCCGGTCGACCACGGCCCGCACCTCGGCGATCGCACCGGGATCAAGCCGCCCGCCGGCCAACTCGGCCGCCCGGGCCAGCGCGTCGAGCCTGTCGTCCAGCGACACGGCCTTGCTCCGCCGCAACACCTTCACCGCCGCTCCACCCCGGCCTCACCCACCGGATCACGAGGCCCCTGCGGGGCGGCCGGGGCGTCACGGGCACCCGGCGGGGCCTCCAGGGGGCGCGTGCGCGAGCCCTGGGCGCCGGCCGGGGCGTCGCCATGAGGCGCCTCGGCGACGGGCGCAGTGGCCTGTGGGGCGTCCTGTGGGGCGTCCTGGACAGGGGTGGGGGCGGTGACGGGGCCGGCGAGCTGGGTGCCCAGGGCGCCGATCTCGCGGCTGTGGTCGCGTACGCCCTGCGCGGCCTGGCGCAGGGCGGCCGACGTCTCCTCCGAGGGGCCGACGGTCTCCACCAGCGCGGTGAAGCGGGCCGACTCCTCGTCGAGCACCTCGCGCACCCGCCTGAGCAGGTCCTCGCGGGCCGCCTGGGTGAGGGTGCGCACGGCCTGGTCGCCGAACACGGCTTCGAGGATCTTCTGGCTGAGCACGCTGGTGCCTCCGGCGATGCCCACCTCCAGCCCGGTGAGGCCGCCGGTCGAGGCGAACACCATCAGCATGAGCAGCAGCCCCGCCCCGTTGACGCTGAAGGACGCCACACGGGCGGTGGTGCGCTTCTCGGCGCCCTCCTTGGCCACGAGCTGGAGCACGTACCCCTGCCACGCCCGCACCGCCGCGGCGGCCCGGTCGTTGAGGGTGGCCGACGCGCGGCCCAGGCGGCCCGCCGTGACCACGCCCGCCCGCTCCAGCACGTCGCGGCCCGCGGGCGTGCCCGTCCACGCCTCCAGCGCCCGCTCCGCGGCGGCGTCGGCCGCCGAGCGGATCAGCGACTCCACCCCGGTCTCCAGCGCCACCCTGAGCTGGGCGTCCGGCGCCGGACGGCCGGTGAACGCCGAGACGATGCGCTCGCGCAGCCAGCCGATGCGCGACTCCAGCGAACGCATGAAGTCGCCTGTGCCGATGAAGTCCTGCCAGCGGGTCAGCACCTCGCCGCGCAGCAGCGAGCCGTCGCGGATGCCGTCGTCGAACGTCGCCATCGCCGCGCCGTATGCCCCGTCGACGGACCTGCGCAGGTCGGCGATGCCGGCCCGCTGCCGGTCGACCTCCTCGGCCAGCGCGGGCACCCGCAGCGTCAGGCTCTCCAGGGCACCGGACAGCGTCCGGCGCACCACGTCGGCGCGCGCCTGCGCGTCGTCGGCGAGATCGGCCAGCCACGCGCGGATCGCGCGCACGACGTCGTCGGGCAGGCGGCCGTTCTCCTGCGGGAGCAGCACCTCCGGGACGCTGAACACCGGCGTGCCCGCCAGACCGTTGGCGTCCAGCAGGCGGTGCAGGTGGGCGGAGACGGCGTCCCGCGCCTCGACCGGCACCCGGTCGAGCACCACGGCCAGGGCCATGCTGCGCTCGCGGGCGTTCCGCAGGAACCCCCACGGGACCTCGTCGGCGTAGCGGGAGGCGGTGGTGACGAACAGCCACAGGTCGGCGGCGGCCAGGAGCTGGGCCGCCATCTCACGGTTCGCGGTCACCACGGAGTCGATGTCGGGGGCGTCGAGCAGCGCGAGCCCCTCGGGCAGGGTGCCGGCCGTGACGATGCGCAGCGTGCCCGGCTCGCCCCGCCCGCCGCCGGTCGTCCTGGCCAGCCCCGGCAGCACGTGCTGCTCGGTGAACCAGGCCTCGTCGGCGGGGTTGGCCACGAGCGTCGGCGCCAGCGTCGTCGGCCGCAGCACCCCCGGCTCGGTGACGTCGGCGCGGGCCAGGGAGTTGACGAGCGTCGACTTGCCCGCCCCCGTGGACCCGCCGACGACCGCGAGCAGCGGCGCGTCCATGGCCGCGACGCGCGGCAGCAGATAGTCGTCGAGCTGGCCGATCAGCTCCTTGAGATCGCGACGGTGCGCTGCGACGTCGCCGATCACGAGGGGGAACAGATCGTGGCCGAGCTCACGCCGCAGGGTCTGGAGGGCCGTCAGCAGCCCGTTGTTCCCCGCCATACGGACGGTCATGCCCCAGAAGAGGCAAGGTATCCGCCGCCCGCCCCGATCCAGCGGAAACCCGCTCCGGACGGCGGCCCCCGGACCCCTCCGACGCGCCGGCCCGAGCCCCGACTCGCCGCCGGCCCGAGATGTCCTCACCTGCGGGACCCCGCGAAGTGAGGACATCTCTCACCTGCTACGACGACCCCCGGGAGGTCAGGGCGCCTTCCTCGGGAGATACAGGCCGACGGCACTGTGCATGATCAGATGGTCGGAGCAGAGGTGGTCGTCGCAGGTGCCGGCGTTGACGATGTCGACGCCGCCGGGCGTTATGGCGAAGTGGTCACGGCTGATGAAGGTGTAGTCGATCTTACGGTTGCCGCCGACCCGTGTAGGCCGGCCGCCCTGCACGGGTTCGCACATCCCGTCCTCGCCGATGCAGCTGTCCCAGAAGGTGTCGGTCTCCCAGAAATACCCGTTTCCGCTCGGGTAGTAGAGCGCGCCGACCACGGGGTCGTCAGGGGTGAGGTTGAGGTCGCCCATCAAGATGAACGGCCTGGAGTTCGCGTGCGGCCCGAACACCCGGAACAGCTCGCGGGTCTCGGCCTGCGCACCGGCGGAATCACCGTCGGACAGATGGGTCGAGCATGCCTTCACCGGCTGACTGGTGGTCGGGAAGACCGCGGTGACGCAGGCGACGCTGCGTTCCTCCAGCAACGTCGGCACGTCGCGCTCCTCCAGCCGGTGATCGGTGGTGAACATGTATCCCTTCTCCTCGGTCACGTCGGCGCGCACGAGGATGGCGTTACCGGCCCTGGCGCGGGTGTCCCCGAGGTGGACGCAGTCCGGGACGACCAGGCGCGACTCCTGGAAATAGCCCTCCATCGCATAGTCGGCCGCCTCCAGCTGTTCCACCAGGTGGTCGTACTGGCGCTCGCAGACCTCGTTGAGGGAGATCACGTCGGGTCGGCGCGTCTGCACCTCCGTCAGGATCCGGTGGACGATCGGATAGTCTCCCCCGTTCAGCGCGCCGCCCGCCATGTTGAAGTGCATCAGATTCAACGGCGTGACGGGGTTGTAACGCACGCCGCCATCGGCGACGCCGCTGGTGTTGCTGTTACGCAGATGCCACTGGAAGGGCCCGTCGGTGAGAGGCAGCGCGACCCCCGGGGTGTCAGCGCCGTCGCCGTCCCAGTCACCCGTGGCGAAGAACACCGACGACGCGCTGCCGCTGCCGTAGGTGAACGTCACGTCGGCCACTCCCTGGGAGTTGCTGTTACGCAGGTACCAGGTGAAAGGGTTGCTGCCGGTGCTGATGAACCCGATGGTGTCGCGGCCGTCGTCGTTCCAGTCGCCCGCGATGGGCTTGCCCGCCCCGCTGCTGTAGGTGAAGGTGAGGTCGGCGCTTCCCTGGGTGTTGCTGTTGCGCAGCAGGTAGGAGTTGGGGCTGCCGGGCCGGAACAGGCCGGGGGTGTCGTCGCCGTCCTTGTCCCAGTCGCCGACCAGGGGCTGGGTGTCCGAGGGCGCGCCATAGCCGAAGGTCACGTTGGCGGATCCCGACGAGTTGCTGTTGCGCAGTTGCCACGACGGCGTTCCGCCGGTGCGTACGAAGACCCCCGGCGTGTCGTAGTCGTCGTCGTTCCAGTCGCCCACGATCGGTTGCGCGCCACGGGCGCCGTAGGTGAAGACGGTGTGGGGTTCGAGGTTGGCGATCCAGTAGTTGAAGGACCCGTCTGTCAGGTACCACGTCATCGGGTTCGTGGAGGTGTCCACGATGCCGTACGTGTCCAGGCCGTCGCCGTTCCAGTCGCCTGAGATGATGACTCTGTCCTGGGACTGCGCCCAAGCGGACTGGACCTGCGGTGCGCTCAGCAGCGACCCCGTCAGGACCAGGGCCGAGGCGATCGTTGTGACAATCCTGCGCAACACGTGCGTACCTCCTCATCGCTGAGCGGACCCATCGGTTGAGAGCGGGGCGTGTTCCCGGGAGGTCGGCCGGGCCAGGTGCCCCCGCCGGCTCCCGCGGTCATCGCCGGCGATCGACGATCCGGCGTGACGGCCGCTCAACGCGATGGCGGGCGCCGACGACGGCCGTGACGCGAGCATCTCCTCATGCGGTCACGTGAACGACATGAAGATCACATCGGCGTTGTTCTCGTCCGGCGATACGTCGATCTGCCGCTCGGCAGACTCGGCGGTGAGCGCTCACCCGCGTGAAGTGCCGTCTACCGGTGCCGATGCCCCTCATCGGCCCGCGGCGAGAAGACCGCCCCGGCCGAACTCCGGCGATGCCCCCACGTGCTCAACCCTGTTTCCCCTCAATCGCTCGCATGCGATCTCCTCCATGAGGATCACAGACGTCCGGGCGGGTGTCGTTTCATCGGAGCGCCAACCCGTTGACTATGCGTGCCAATCGAGGACGTGATCGGGCTGGTGCCGGCGCCGGTACTCCTGGGGGGTGACTCCGTAGGCGGCGCTGAAGGCGCGGGTGAAGTGCGCGGGGACGGGGAAACTCCAGCGAGTCGCGATGGCATGGATCGGCCGGTCGCCGAGAGCGGGGTCGGAGAGGTCTCGTCGGCAGCGCTCCAGTCGTTGCGCGCGGATCCATTCGGCGACGGTGGCGTCCTCGGTCTGGAAGAGCCGGTGCAGGGTGCGGAGGGAGATGCCCTGGGCTGCGGCGATCATGGCCGGAGACAGGCGTGGGTCGGTCAGGTGCTGCTGGATGAAGGTCTGCACCTGCAGCAGGAGGACACGCCGGCGGGTGGTGGGCCGCAGAGCCGTATCGGCGTCGAGGCGGTGGGCGAGCAGTGCGGTGAGCAGGTCGGTCAGGACGACCCCGAGGCGTGAGCGATCAGATGCCCCGTACTGGTCGGCGCCGTTGACCAGACGGATGAGGAAGTCGGAGACCAACGCGCCGATCCCCTCCCGGCCTGACAGCGGCGTGGCGGTCAGCCGTTCCACTTTGTGCGAGGGCAGCGGTAGCAGCTTGACGGGAAACACCACCATCACTCCATAGGTGGTGTCCTCGCTGAACCCGGACTGTGCCTGGTGGGGGCGCGAGGTGTGGTAGAGCACCAGGTTCGACGGCTGCGACAGGGCGCATCTGCGGTCCTGCGTTATCGCGATCTCTCCGCGCAGGCTGAACGCGATCTGCACCAGTTCGGGATCGGACTGACGGATCATGTGAGAGGTCCTGTATCCCGCGCAGGGAGAAGCCTCCACCGCGGACACATGGACGGCACCCAGATCCATCGACTCGATGCTTCCCCGGAAGCTCGCGGGATCGTCACAAGTGATCACCATGGGAGCCATCACGTGCCTAGACATGTGATCACGCCAGGTGTCGAACCGCTCGTCCACCGACAGATCCTCGGTGCGAATCACTCTCCTCACCGGACACTCCCCCGCTGCGAATCGGTTGATGGCGTGCTTCGCCGCAATCCGTGCTCGTCACTCCATTCCCTCTATTAGCAACAAACCACATCAAAGCGGCAGGTTGCTTGCCCTCGTCGGGAGCAGCGGCGGTCCCGGGACGTCGCCGGCTGCACGGAGGCCGAAGCACGTGTCGCTGACGGGAGGCCGTCGCCGGGATCCTGTGGCGTTCCGCACCGTATCCGGGCGTGACGCCACATGATCCGAATGTTGATCCACTCCTAGCTCGCCGACGGGGACGGGCTGTCAGTGGGGTGTGGGGGGCGGGTCGGCAGGAGGGGGCGGCAGACCTTGAGGGCCTTGGCCACGACCGGGTCGTCGGGCTTCAGGCGGCGCCCGTCACCTGTGGGCGACAGGTCGACGCCGTTGTCCTTCATGCACGAGCGGAACGCCTCCGCCGCAGACGGGTCCGGCCGTCCCGGGGAGTCGGGTCCGGCGGCACCGCCGGGCATCAGCGAACGGCACGCCTCCAGCGCCTCGCGCATCTCCGGTGCCATGGCGCCGAAGCCCCAGGGCCCGCCGCCACGCTTCTCACCCCAGTGCTCGGACGGGGGTCCGCCGGGCCGGTCCCCGCGCCGCCCCCACGGCCCGGCCGTCGGCGCACCACTCGGAACGGCCTCGGGGGCATCGGGCGGGACAACCTTCGGGGCATCAGGCGAAACGGCCTTCGGGGTATCGCCCGGCGAAGGCGTCGGGGCGCTGGGAGGGAGGGCCGGAGTGGCACCGGGCGGGACGGCCTTCGGGGCTTCGGGTGGGCGGGCCGCTGGGGCATCGCTTGGGGGCGCGCCCGGCGGGTGGCCGGGGCGGCCGGGGCGGGCGGGGTGGGCGGTGGGGACCTGGACGCCGTGTTCGCGCATGCAGGCGGCGAACGCCGCCATCCCGTCAGGGGGTGATCCGGGCGTGGCACCGGACGGCAGCGGGGTCGCGCCAGGTGACTGTGGAGTCGCGCCGGACGCGGTCGGGATGGCGCCGATCGCGGCCGCGGAGGCCTGAACCCCGGCACCGCAGCCGGACGTCAGCACCACGACGGACGCGGAGGCGAGGGCGAGTAGACGGGGCAGCGAGGACATGAGGCGACTCCATCGGAGACTGAGGATTACGGCCCTCCCATTCCAGGCCACCAACCTCAGGGGGACATCCGGCGAAGCTGAGACTCCGCTGGCAACCCGCTCAGGAGCGAGGGGGGCGCAGGACGTAGCCCACCCCGCGCAACGTGTGGATGAGGCGGGGCTCCACGGTGTCGACCTTGCGGCGGAGGTAGGAGACGTAGGACTCCACCACGCCCCGGTCGCCGCCGAAGTCGTAGTTCCACACGTGGTCGAGGATCTGGGCCTTCGAGACGACCCGGCCCGCGTTGACCATGAAGTAGTGCAGCAGCTTGTACTCGGTGGGCGACAGGCTGACCTGACGTCCCGCCCGCCACACCTCGTGACCCTCCTCGTCCATCTCCAGATCGGCCACCTTGAGCCGGGACGGCAGGTCCAAATCCATCCGGGTGCGGCGCAGCACGGCCCGGATGCGCGCGACCACCTCGTTCAGGCTGAACGGCTTGGTGACGTAGTCGTCCCCCACCTCCAGGCCCCGCAGCTTCTGCTCGGCCTCGTCCCGCGCCGTGAGGAACAGGACGGGCGTACGCCTCCCGGAGGCGCGCAGCCGCCCGGCCACCGCGAACCCGTCCATGTCGGGCAGCATCACGTCCAACACCACAAGATCGGGTCTAATCCGCTCGGCGATCTGCACCGCCTCCCCGCCGTCCGCCGCCGTCAGCACGTCGAACCCGGCGTACCGCAGCGTGGCGGACAGCAGCTCCCGGATATCAGGCTCGTCATCCACCACCAGCAACGTCGCGTCACCCACGCCGGCCTCCCCTCCTCACACCGCGCGGCGGGCGCATCAGCCGCCGGTCCGGGTGGTGCCGCCCTGGGTGATCGTGGTGGCGGTGAGCGAGCCGTCCTCGGCGCGCTCGCCTCGGATGACCAGCGTGCCGCCGGGTTTCAGGTCCTTGACCCGGCCCTCTCTGCTGACCTGCACCGAGGTGTCGTCCGACGTGGTGACGGTGACGACGGCGCCTCCGGCCGTCTCCAGGTAGATCTTCCGGCCGTCCACGAGCTTCACCGTCCCGACCGTCACGCCACCGAAGGCACCGCCGCCCTGCCCGGCTCCCGCGCCCTGCCCCGGTCCTGCGCCCTGTCCACGGCCCTGTCCCGCGCCGGGCATGCCGGTTCCGGCTCCCGGCGCCCCGGCGGCGCCGCCGGCTCGCAGGCCGCCGCCCGCGAGCACGGACTGGCCGAGACCCTGACGGCCGCCGTCCTCGCCCCACAGCTTCTGCGCCTGGATACCGGCGATCATGCCCGCCACGAGCAGCACGCCCGCGCCGAGCGCCATGGTCAGCCTGGACGTCCGGCGCTCCTGGGGCCGGGGCGCGAGCTCGGCCTCCAGGTCGCCGTCGAACGGCGAGACGGCCAGCGGCTCATCGCCCACCGGCGCCCCCTTCCCCGCCGGTGACTCCCCGCCCGCCGGCGGATGCCCGGCCTCCGGCAGGGGCGCCGCCGGGTGCGACCTGCGCCTGCTCGTACTCATGTCTCTCCTCGGTGCGGTTCGCCGTACGTCGCCGTGTCGCTCATGGCGCGGCCTCGGTGGGGCGCGGTCTCTCGGCCCGGTTCGCCGTACGTCGCCGTGTCACTCATGGCGCAGCGCCTCGATGGGGCGCAGCTTCGCGGCGCGGTTCGCCGGGTAGCTGCCGAAGAACAGGCCGATCGCCACCGACACCCCGAGCGCCAGCGCGATCGAGGCGGGCACGACGACCGGCCGCACGCCCGCGATCGTGAACTGGGCGCCGAGCACCCCGACGGCGGCTCCCAGCAGGCCGCCGACGAGGCTGAGCATCGTGGCCTCGGCAAGGAACTGCCCGAGGATCGCGCCGCGCGGCGCCCCTATCGCCTTGCGGATGCCGATCTCCCGGGTGCGCTCGGTGACGGTGACCAGCATGATGTTGGTGATGCCGATGCCGCCGACCAGCAGGCTGATCGCGGCGACCGCGCCGAGCAGCACCGTGAACGTCGCGGTGGCCGCGCTGACCGTCTCCTGCAGCGCCGCCTGGTTGAGGATCCGGTAGTCGGCCGTGGCGGTGCCGGTGATGCCGTGGCGCTGGTCGAGGATCTGGCTGATCTCCGTCTGCGCCGCGTCCACCGACGCCGCGCTCCTGGCCTGCACCACGATCTGCCCGAGGGACCCGAACCCGGTGAGGCTCTGCTGGACGGCGGGCAACGGCGCCACCGCGATGTCGTCCGCGTCCTGGAACCCCGACGACCCCGACTCCTTGAGCACGCCGACCACGGTGAACGGCACTCCGGCGACCGTGATGCGCTTGCCGAGCGGGTCCACCGAGCCGAACAGGTTCTCCGCGACGGTCCGGCCGATCACGATGATCTTCCTGGCGGCGAGCACGTCGTCGTTGAAGAAGTACGAGCCCTCGGCGACCGGCTTGTTCGACGCCTCGAAGTAGCTGGGGTAGGTGCCGACGAGCTGCGAGATGGTGTGGCTGGTCCCCTCGTACGTCGCCGCCTGGGACGCCGCGGTGACCACCGGGGAGACGCTCTTCACCGACGGCGCGGCCGCGGCGTCGGCCAGCGCGCGGGCGTCGTCGAGGGTCAGCTCGCGGGCCTGGGTGCGCGGCCCCGTGGCGGCCTGCGGCGCCCGGGCCACGGCTCCGCCGCCCCCGCCGGCCGGGACCGCCTGGCCTCCCATGCCCCCTCCCCGGCCGCCGCCGGCGAACGACTGCGACACGGTGAGCGTGTTGGACCCGAGGCGCTGGATGTTCTGCTGGATCGACTGCGAGGTGCCCTCGCCCACCGCGACCAGCAGGATCACCGCCGCCACGCCGATCAGGATGCCGAGCGTGGTGAGCGCGCTGCGCATCTTGTTGGCCGCCAGCCCGCGTACGGCGAAGCGCACGACCTCCAGCGCGTTCATCGCGGCACCGCCGGGGCGAGCCTGGGCGGGGGGCCGTCCAGGGCGGCCTGGCGGCGGTCCTCGACGATGCGGCCGTCGACCAGGCGGACGATCCGCTTGGCGTGCGTCGCCACGTCGTCCTCGTGGGTGATCATCACGATCGTGCGGCCGGCGTCGTTCAGCCCGTCCAGGATGCTCAGCACGTCGGCGGTCGAGGCGGTGTCGAGGTTGCCGGTCGGCTCGTCGGCGAGCAGCAGCGACGGCGCGGTGACCAGCGCGCGGGCGACCGCCACCCGCTGCTGCTGGCCGCCGGACAGCTCGTTGGGGTCGTGGCGCACGCGGTCGGCCAGCCCGACCCGCTCCAGCGCCGCGAGCGCCCGGGCGCGCCGGACGCCCGCCGCCACGCCGCCGTAGGCCAGGGGAAGCTCCACGTTGGCCAGGGCCGACATGCGCGGGACGAGGTTGAACGACTGGAACACGAAACCGATCTTCCGGTTGCGCAGGACGGCGAGCCGCCGCTCGTCGAGCCGGCCGACGTCGGTGCCGTCGACCAGGTACCGCCCGCTGGTGGGCACGTCGAGGCAGCCGAGGATGTTCATCAGCGTCGACTTCCCGGACCCCGACGCCCCCATGATCGCCACGAAGTCCCCGTGCTCGACCGAGAGCGACACCTCCCGCAACGCCCGCACCTGAGCGTCCCCGGCCCCGTAGACCTTGCCGACCGCCCGCACATCGAGCACCGGCGCCGCGGTCATCGGCCGCCACCGCCCCCGCCGCCGATGCGCACGCCGCCGCCGGGGAAGCCGCCGCCCGGGAAGCCGCCCTGCAACTGGCCTCCGGTGCCGGGCGTGCCGCGCACGACCTGGTCGCCCTCGGCGAGGCCTGACCTGATCTCGGTGGTGGAGTCGCCCTTGACGCCGACCTCCACGCGGGTGGTCACCTGGCGGCCGTCGCGCAGGACGGTCACGGTGCTCTGGCCGCCGGCGGTCCGCACCGCCGCCGTCGGGACGGTGAGCGCGTCGTCCGCCTTCGCGACCACCACCTGGGCGGTCGCGGTCTGGCCCAGCCTGACCTCGTCGGGCACGTCGCTCAGCGAGATCGTGACGGAGTACTGCACCACGTTGTCGCTGGTCTTCGCCACCGGGTTTATCAGCGTGACCTTGCCGCTCGCCGTCACACCGGGCAACGCGTCGAACGTGACGGTGGCGGGCTGGCCGATCTTCAGCTTGGTCACGTCGGACTCGGTGAAGTCTCCGGCGATCTCCAGGCGCCGGGTGTCGGCGAGCTCGACGAAGCCTCCGGACGAGTCGCCGGACGAGCCCGACCCGGACGCCCCGGCGCCCGAGCCCGTCCCGTCCAAACCGCTCGACCCCGTGCCCGAGCCCGACGACCCGGTGCCCGACGACCCGGTGCCCGAGGAGGCGCCGCCGACCGTGCCGTTCACGGCGGTGACGGTGCCGCCGAACGGCGCCTTGATCACCGTGCCGTCGAGGGTGCGTCCGGCCTCGCGGTAGGCGTTCCTGGCCTGCACGTACTGCGAGTAGCCCGAGGCGGTGGAGGTGTCGGCGTCCTCGGCGGCGTCCAGGGCGGCGCGCGCGGCGTCGACGGCCTCCCGCGCGGAGGTGTCGTCGAGCCGGGCGAGGGTCTGGCCCTTGGTGACCTCGTCACCGGCCTCCACGTAGATCTTCTCCACCGTGCCGGTGGCGCCGAAGTCCAGCGAGCGGGAGCGGGCGCTCGTCACCGAGCCGGACGCGGACACCGAGGACAGGACGGTCCCCCGGGTGACCCGCGCGGTCAGCGGCGCGGCGTCGGCCGGCGGGCCGGAGTTCAGGGAGGCGTAGGCGACGCCCGCACCGCCCAGCAACAACACCCCCAGGGCGCCGTTAAGGATCAGCGCTCTGCGCTTGGTCGACAGCTTCACGCCTCCTGAGCCTGGGCCACGCCGCTTGGACGAACCTGCGCCGTCCCTGAAGGTTTGCTGACAACATCCCCGCCGGGCGGGTCCGCGGGAGCCCGAGGGCCGGGGGTGGTGACGTCGCGGGAGAAGACCTCGGCGGTTGAGTGGTGGTGCCGGCCGCCGGGGCGGCCGACGCGTTCCAGTCTGACGACCGTCCGCCGGATGTGGCCGCTTAGGCGCGGATTATCAGGAAACTCTCAGGCAGGGCTGAGCTGCGGGTGACGTGCGGGCAACAGGATGGCTCGCATGAGATCGAGCACTCCGCCCACCGCCATGCGCGCCGGCGGTCTGGCCCTCGCGGCCGTCGTCCTGGCCGGCGCCGGGATGATGTACGCGGCGGGCGGAGGCGCCTCGCCCCCCGAGCCCGTCACGCTCGCCGCAGGGCGCGGCACGGTGGTGAGCGCGGTCTCAGCGGCGGGGACTACGGTGGACGCCGCCACCCGCGACCTGGCCTTCGGCGCCTCGGGCACCGTGGAGGAGGTCGCCGTCGCGGTGGGCCGGAAGGTCAGGGAGGGCCAGTTGCTGGCCCGAATCGACGACACCGCGGCCCGGGAGGACCTCGCCGCCGCCAAGGCCGCCTTCGCCGCCGCCGAGGAGACCCGCGACCACCTCCAGACCACCCCCGCCACCACCCTCACCTCCCGCCAGGCCCCCCTCGCGGCCCCCCGAGCCCAACCCTCCCGCCCCCCGTCCCCGCAGAAGCCCCCCACCTCGTCCACGCCCAAGCCGCCCGGTCAGCCGACCACCTCGCCCACAGCCGAGCCGCCCGGTCAGCCGACCGCCTCGCCGCCGGACGGCCGTCCCTCCGGCGGGCCGATCGACCCCCGGACCTGCCCTCCCACGGCGCCGCCGGAAGGCTCGCCGTCACCCACCGCGCCCGCGCCGGAGGACGGCACCCCTCCCTCCGTCGTCTTCACCATCCATCCCGGCTCAGCCCTGCTGGCGGCCGCGCAGGTCCCGCTGTCCGCCCCCACATCACCGTCCCCCACATCGGATTCCCCCACCCCGTCCCCGTCCCCGAAGCCCACCACGGCGTCCCCCACCCCCAGCCCGACGCCCTCCCGCACCCCCACTCCCAAGGAGGCGCGGACCCGCACCGCGGACCCGACGCCCTCCCGCACACAGAACCGCGAGAAGGCGCCGCCCCGCGCCCCGGACCCGACCCCATCCCACACACCGACCCCGAAGAGAGCGCCGGCCCGCGCCACGGACCCGACCCCCTCCCGCACACCGGACGAGGCACCGAGCAGAACCCGCGGCTCCGGCCCGGCGCCGTCGGGTACCCGCGGTTCCGGTGACGCGCCGTCCCGTGACCGGAAACCCGCTCCGAGTCGCATCCCCGCCCCGAAGGTGACGCCGACCGCCACCCCCACCAGCCCGACGGCGGCTCCGACCGCCACCGCCACCGCGACCACCGGCCCGACCGCCACCGCCACCGCGACCACCGGCCCGACCGGGACGCCCACCGGGCCTCCCGGCGTTCCCCGCCCCACGGTCACGCCGAAGCCGACCGTCACACCGAAGCCCGGTGGCACCCCCGAACCCAGCGTGACGTGGGGTCCCAGCACCTCTCCGGAGCCCTCCGCGCGGCCGAGCACGCCGGGCCCCGGCTGTGAAGGGCCGGACGGCGGTGACGGGATCCCCTCGGGCGCGCCGACCGCCAAGCCCGAGGGCGGGCCGCGGGGAGGTGCGCCGTCCGGGCAGGTTCCGCCGGGTGCGCGAGGCGGCGGGTTCGGGCAGGGCGGCGGCGGAGGGCGGGCCGGTGGAGCCGGGCAGGGCGCCCGGGGCGGCCAGGCGATCACGACGGTGGCGCAGGCCGAGGCGGAGGTCGCCAAGGCGCGGACGGCCCTGAGCGAGGCGGAGGAGGCGCTGGACGGCGTCACGATCGAGGCTCCGGTGGCGGGCACGATCCTGAGCGTGTCCGGCACGACCGGCTCGCGAGCCACCGCCGGATCAGCGTTCCTCACCCTCGGGAACCTGGACGAACTCCAGGTCAAGGCGATGTTCTCCGAGACCGACGTGGGCCGCCTGAAGGTGGGCCAGACGGCCGCCGTCACCCTGGCCACCCGCCCCGGCGAGCAGTACGCCGCCGAGGTCGCCCACATCGACGTCACCGCGACGACCACCGGCCGCCTGGTCCAGTACGGCGTCATGATCGCGTTCGACCGAAGCCCCCCGAACCTCCTCCTCGGCCAGACGGCGACCGTCCAGGTGACGATCGACGAGGCCGAGAACGCCGTCTACGTCCCCGCCGAGGCCCTGCTCGACAGGGCGGACGGCGTGGCGACCGTCCTGGTCGGCGGCGTCCGCCGCCCCGTGGAGACCGGCGTCCACGGCGACCGATACGTCGAGATCCGCTCCGGCCTCTCCGAGGGAGACCGCATCCAGCTACCGACCGACCCCACCGCGGACGACTTCCCCGACGCCACCTTCCCCACCCTCACCCCCGCCCCTCAACCCTCCTGACCACGTCCGGCGAGCCCCGAGGAGTGAGTGTCACGGGGCCGAGGGGGGAAGGGCGTCGGGGGAGAGGGGGAGGACGATGCGGAAGGTGGCGCCCTCGCCCGGGGTGGTGTCGACCGTGACGGTGCCGCCGTGGGCGGCGACCAGGCCCGCGACGATGGCCAGGCCCAGCCCGCTTCCGCCCGCGGGCGGCACCGTGCCGGAGGCGGACTCCCCCGGCGTCGGGGCGCGGGACCTGGACGGGTCGGCGCGGTAGAAGCGCTCGAAGACCCGTTCGGCCTGGTCGGGCGTGAGCCCCGGGCCCTTGTCGATCACTTCGAGGAACGCGGTGACCCCGCCTGCGCCGGCCCGGACGGTGACCGGCGTGCTCGGAGGGGTGTGGCGCAGCGCGTTGCTCATCAGGTTGCCGACGATCTGGCGGAGCCGCACCTCGTCGCCGGAGACGATCGGAGCCGCGTCGCCGGTCACCTCCAGCGTGATGTCCCGGCCGGGGGCAAGGATGCGCGCGTCGTGCACGGCGTCGGCGGCCAGGGCGAGCAGGTCGACGGGCCCGTGGTCCAGGGGCCGTTGCTGGTCGAGGCGGGCGAGCAGCAGCATGTCCTCCACGAGGACGCCCATGCGGGCGGCGGCGTCCTCCACCCGCCGCATGAGCCAGGCCGGGTCGCCCGCCGGGTTCTGCCGGTAGAACTCGGCGAACCCGCGGATCGAGGTGAGCGGCGTGCGCAGCTCGTGCGAGGCGTCGGCGACGAAACGCCGCATGCGCTCCTCGGACGTGCGGGCCGCCGCCTCGGAGACCTCGCGAGCGCGGAAGGCGGCCTCGATCTGGGCGAGCATGCCGTTCAGGGACGCGGCGAGGCTGCCCACCTCGGTGCCGGGGTCCAGGTCGGGCACCCGGCGGCCGAGGTCTCCGGCGGCGATGGCGGCGGCGGTGTGCTCCATCTCCTCCAGCGGCCGCAGGCTCCTGCGGATGATCACCACGCCCAGCACGGCGAGGATCACCATGACGACGCCGCCGCCGAGCAACTCGGTCACCGCGAGCCGGGTGGTGATCTGCTCGACCGAGGACAGGTCGATCGCGATGACGACGCTGCCCTCCCCCGCGACGGTCAGCACGCGGACACGCCACTCCCCGCCGCCGGACTCGGCGGGCACCGTCATCGGCTCCCACCCGGGCGCCGTCCCCGTCCCGGGCGCCCTGGGCGGACCAGGCGGGCCGGACGGCGCCGCCGGCGTCGGCATCGGAGCCGCCCCGGCGACGACGGCCGGCAGGACGGGCCCGGGCCGGGCCTCGGCGTCCGGCCCGGCGCGTCTGGCCACGACCTTCCCGTCGCGGTCACGCACCTGCAGCAGCCCGGTGGTCGGCACGCGGGCCCCGATGGCCGGGCCGCCGATCAGCGTGCGCCCCACGTCCCGGGTGAACTGGCCCAGCTGCTGGTCCACCCGGTCGACCAGGTAGCCGCGCAGGACCGACACACTGCTCACGCCGATGCCCGCCAGCGCGATCGCCACCAGCCCCAGCATCGTCGCTATCAGCTTGATCCGCAGCGGCGTCCGCGCGAACAACGACGCCCGCCGACCCGTGCCACGAGAGCCGAACCACTGGTCAGGGCGCGACCCAGGCCCCGAGGCCGGATTCGGGGCCGAACCCGAGGCGGGATGCGGGGCGGATCCCGGGGCGGGCCCCGATGAGGATGCCGGTCCCGGCGCAGGTTGCGAGGCGAGGTGCGGCGCGGATCCCGGCACGGATCCCGGCACGGATCCCGGCGCGGGGTGTGGGGCAGGTCCCGGGGCGGATACGGGGACGGGGCGCGGGGAAGGTCCAGGGGCGGGCCCCGGGATGGGGGGCGGGTTCAAGAGGGCGGTACGCGTAGGACGTAGCCGACGCCGCGCAGCGTGTGGATCAGCCGGGGAGTCGTGTGGTCGATCTTCCGGCGCAGGACGGACACGTACGACTCGACGATGCCCGCGTCGCCGCGGAAGTCGTAGTCCCACACGTGGTCCAGGATCTGAGCCTTGGAAAGCACCCGCCCGGCGTTGGCCATGAAGTAGCGCAGCAGCTTGAACTCGGTGGGCGACAGCGGGATGACGGCCCCGCCCCGCCACACCTCGTGGCTCTCCTCGTCCAGCTCGATGTCGGCGAAGATCATCCGCGGCGGGGGGACGGCGGGCCCGCCCGCGGTGCGGCGCAGCACGGCCCGGATGCGGGCGACGACCTCCTCCAGGCTGAACGGCTTGGTCACGTAGTCGTCGCCGCCGAGCGTCAGCCCGCGGATCTTGTCCTCGGTGGCGTCCCTGGCGGTGAGGAACACGACCGGCGTGTGCGCGCCGCCGCCGCGCAGGCGCCGCACGACGTCGAAGCCGTCCATGTCGGGCAGCATGACGTCCAGGACGATGAGGTCGGGCCGACGGCGCTGCGCCGCCGCCACGGCGTCGGCGCCCCTCCCGGCCACGGCGACCTCGAACCCGGCGAACCGCAGACTGGCAGCCAGCAGCTCCAGAATGTTCGGGTCGTCCTCGACCACCAGCAGCCGCGCTTCCGGCACATCACTCACGCCCCCCATAGTGACCCTGATCAGCTCAGGAGGAGATAAAAGCTGCGATATGCCGGGCGACGGACACTCCGCAGCCCCGCCCGGAACCACAGTGCGTCGCTCCCCATACCGTGCGACGGACACCTTGGAGCCCCGCCCGGAAACCACAGTGCGTCGCTCCCCCTGCCGGACGACGGACACCTTGGAGCCCATCCGAGACGGCAGTGCGTCGCTCCTCAGGAGGAGATGAACGCCATGATGTGCCGCGCGATGGCCAGGCTGGACGTCGCCCCCGGCGACGGCGCGTTGCGCACCAGGACGATCCTGCCGTGCACGTCCAGCACGAAGTCGTCGACGAGGCCGCCGTCGCGCGCGACGGCCTGCGCCCGCACGCCGCCGCCCGCGCGCACCAGGTCGGCGGCGGTGATCGCGGGCACGTAGCGGCGCACGCCGCGGGCGAAGACCTCCTTGGCCAGCGAGCCGTACACCTCGGCGGCGCCCGTGCGCCAGTGGCGGGCGGCCATGCGGCGGGTTCCCGGCCAGGCGGCGATCTCCCACAGGTCGCGCGGCGACACCCGCGTCCAGGTGTACCCCTCGCGGGCCAGGGCCAGGACGGCGTTCGGCCCCGCCAGCACCTCGCCGTCGACCCGCCGGGTCAGGTGGACGCCGAGGAACGGGTACCGAGGGTCGGGCACCGGGTAGACGAGCCCGCGCACCAGGTCTCTGGCCGTACCGGCCAGCTTGTAGTACTCCCCGCGGAACGGGACGATGCGCACGTCCCCCGGCCGCCCCGCCATCGCCGCGACGGCGTCGGAACCGAGGCCCGCGCAGCAGACCAGCCGGTCGAAGACGAACCGGGCCGTGCCCGCCCGCACCTCGACCCCGTCCGGCGTCTGCCGCACCCCGTGTACCGGGTGCCCCAGGCAGACCGACCCGCCGAGCGTCTCGACGTCGAGGGCCAGGCGGCGGGCGACGGCGGCGAAGTCGACGACCGCCGTGTGCGGGGAGTGGACGGCCCCGACGCCGACGGCGTTCGGCTCGACGTCACGCAGGGCCAGCCCGTCGAGCTCGGCGATCCCGGGAACGCCGTTCTCACGAGCCCGCTCGGCGATGCGCCGCAGCCCGGGCCGTTCGGCCAGCGTGGCGGCGACGACCAGCTTGCCGACCTCCTCGTACGGGATGTGGTGCTCGGCGCAGTACTCGCGCAGCAACGCGACGCCGTCCCGGCACAGCCGCGCCTTGAGCGAGCCCGGCGCGTAGTAGACCCCGGCGTGCACGACCCCGCTGTTGCGCCCGGTCTGGTGGGCGGCGACACGGTCCTCCTTGTCGAGCACGGTCACCGAGGCACCCCGCAGAGCGAGCTCCCGGGCCACCGCCAGCCCCAGGATGCCCGCCCCGACCACCCCGATCCGCCCACTCACAAAGCGCCATCTTCCTCGGTTACCCATGGCCGCGCCAGCCCGCGCCCGGACACACCCTGACCAACCAGCCCTGACGAGCCCCCTCCCGGTTGCCTTCCTTCAGGCGATCCGCCCCCACGTGGTGCCTTCGTCGCGCCTTCCGAGAGGGCGCCCTCGCCCAGCCCGCCCTCCAACACCGCCCGGGCAACCCCCCTGCCCCAGAGACGGTGACCACCCACACCACGCCGGCCCCACCCCCCACCAGTCAGCCACCCTCACGCGGCCCACCACCCCGCCCCAGGAAAGGTGACCACCAACACCACCCCAGCCCCACCACCCCCCACCAGTCAGCCACCGCCACACGGCCCACCACCCCGCCCCAGGAAAGGTGACCACCAACACCACGCCAGCCCACCACCCGCACGCCCGTGAGTTCTGACCCCCGCCGATCGCCCTGCCCCGCTGGGGCAGGTCACCTTCCGCCGGCGACTGCCTACTTCCGGCGCCGCGTCGGCGAGGGGTGGGACGGCGAAGTCGGCGCCCCGTACGGCGGGTCACCCGGTGACTCAACAGAGATCAGCCATGGTGGAAGGGAAGCTGCCCGGTCGAGATCACCCAGGCCTCACCTGGACGGGCGCTTCTGCCCGAAGGTGTTCATCCGAGGGACGAACGTCTGACCGCGCAGGGCTTGTTCGACGACCTCGACGGCGCCCGCCAGCCGTACAAGGCGAGGGCCCTCGCGGCGGTAGGTCTCCAGCACCGCCTCGATGGCGTGGGGCGGCAGGTGGTCCTTGAGGTCGACGGCCGCGCCCCGGTAGCCGGTGCGTGCGGCCTCCACCATGGCGTTGACGTGGTGGCGCGCCATACGGGCGAGCGCGACGGGGTGCCGCCGCAGCACGCCGTAGGCGCGGTAGTCCGGCGGCACCGCGTCGAGCAGCCAGGTGACCGCCGAGGACTCCCACTCGGGGTCCCCGGGTGGAAGCACCTCTTCCGGCCACGCCGGCGGAACGTACATGCCAGAAAGTGTATCGAATGAGTGTTCGATGCCCGTGTGTGCCCCAGTGCGGCTTGTACGAACATTTACCGGGTTCCCCACCGTAAGCGGCGCCGACATCGCCGCACCGCTTCTCACCGACGCGGCGCCGGAAGTAGGCAGGTCACAGGCGGAAGGGGGAGCCGCCCCCGGGGCGTGCTGCGCCGACTCCAACCAGGGAGTCGAGGCGACCGGAGAGCGAGCGCCTACCGAGAAACGGCCGAGGCCGACCGGACAGCGACCGGGCCGACCAAGCCACGGCCGAAGCCGACCACAGCGACCGAGCCGACCAAACCACGGCCGAAGCCGACCACAGCGACCGAGCCGACC
>NZ_JARWAC010000034.1 GCF_029846175.1 Sphaerisporangium sp. TRM90804
GCCGACCAAACCACGGCCGAAGCCGACCACAGCGACCGAGCCGACCAAACCACGGCCGAAGCCGACCACAGCGACCGAGCCGACCGTGGAGGCCGACCGGACAGCGAGCAGTCAACGACACCCGGGTTGCCGGACCTCGACCGAGGCTGTACTGCTTTCCGTCCGGCTGCGGGGAGCGTGCGCGACGTTGGGTGGGGGGCGGATGAGGGTCGCCCTGAGGAGGCGGTGCCGAAGGCGCCGTTTCGGGGGGCGGCCGTTGATCGGAGCGCGGACGGAGTGGGGGGCCGAGCGTCACCCGCCGACGGGAAGGGTCAGCTGAAGCGGCGGGCCACCGCGGCTATGAGGCCGGTGGCGCCTACGGCCATGCCTACCCAGAGGGCGACCATGCCGCCTGGGACGCCGGTGTCGTGCTTCGTCGCTTCGGCCTCCTCCTCGGCGGAGGCGGCCGACGGGGCCACCGAGGGGGCGGCCGAGCGGGACGCGGGGGGGCTCGCGCCCTCGCGGCGGGGGGAGGCGGACGCCTGGCCGGCGGTGGCCGCCGCCGGGAGGCGCACCGCGTACACCGGGCTGTTCTCCCCCTCGGAGCCGACGAGCAGGGACTTGCCGTCGCGGGTGAAGGCGATCGACTCGGCCTGCCGCAGGGCGGGCATGGAGACCCGGCTGACCAGGTCGTCCGGCGCCCGGTACAGCGACGCGGAGATGTACGTGCGGATCACGAACATGGAGCCGTCGGGCGAGTAGGCGGCGTCGGTGGCCATGAGCGGCGCCGGCCCGACGCGGCGCAGGATGTTCACCCGGTCGGTGCGCAGCTTGGCCGGGGCCTGGTAGACCGACCCGGCGAACTCCTTGCTGACGACGTAGAGCCGCCCCGTCCTCGGGTTGACCATGATGCCCTCGGCGTTGCGCCCGCCGTCCTTGTACCGGAAGCGGTAGCGGGTGGCCTGGACGGTCGCGTCCCGCATGGTCGTGGGCTCGGGCACCTTGTAGATCGAGTAGTCGGGCCAGGCGCCGTTGAGGTTGTCGCCGATGTCGGCGAACCAGAGCACCGCCCGGCCGGTGGCCGGGTCGATGGACGTGGCCATGGCCTCCCAGTCGCGGGCCGCCGCCCCGGCCACCGTGAACGTCGCCAGGGTGGCGCCGGTCGGGCCGACGGCGAAGAACTGCGCGCTGGAGCCGCTGTCGTTGTGGGTGTAGATCACGTTCTTTCGGGTGAGGGACACGGCCAGGCCGCTGGACTCCCCGATGCGGGGGTCCTTGAACCGGAACAGCAGCTTCTCGTCCCCCCGCCCGCCGGACGCCTCGCCTGCGCCGGGATCGACCGCCGCGGCGGCCGCACCTGTCGCGGCGCAGGCCGCCGCGGGGACGCCGAGCAGCAGCCCCACCGCGGCGAGGACTCGAATCGTCATGGCCACCCGTTCGCTCCCCATCAGCTCATCATGCCCCGCGCCGCCCGCGCCGCGTCGCACCGGCGCGGCGTCCCGGCGCGGCTTGGGGAAACCCGGGCCAGTTCGTCGCGGTCGGGGGCTGGGCTTGAGTGCACTCAAGGTGCTTAGGGTGAGGAGCATGGAATACACACGCCTCGGACGCACCGGTCTTTCCGTGAGCCGCCTCTGCCTGGGCACGATGAACTTCGGACCTGAGACCTCCGAAGACGACTCGTTCGCCATCATGGACAGAGCTCACGAACTGGGCATCAACTTCTTCGACACGGCCAACGTGTATGGCTGGAAGAAGGGAGAGGGGATCACCGAGAACATTCTCGGGCGCTGGTTCGCCAAGGGAGGCGGCCGCCGCGAGAAGACGGTCATCGCCACCAAGCTGTACGGCTCGATGGGCGACTGGCCGAACGACGAGGGCCTGTCGGCCCTGAACATCCGCCGGGCCTGCGACGCCTCGCTCAAGAGGATGCAGACCGACTACATCGACATCTACCAGATGCACCACGTCGACAGGAACACCCCGGTCGACGAGATCTGGGAGGCGATGGAGGTCCTGCGCCAGCAGGGCAAGATCATCTACACGGGGTCGTCCAACTTCGCCGGATGGCAGATCGCCAAGGCGCAGGAGGGCGCCGCCCGCCGCGGCTTCACCGGCCTGGTGTCGGAGCAGTCGCACTACAACCTGCTCACCCGCACCGTGGAGCTGGAGGTGCTCCCGGCCTGCGACGACTACGGGCTCGGCGTGATCCCGTGGAGCCCGCTGGGCGGCGGCCTGCTGGGCGGCGTCCTGCGGAAGATCGACAAGGGCCGCTCGGCCTCGGAGCACATGCTGCGCGAGCTGGAGAAGCACCGCGACCAGATCGAGCGCTACGAGGCGTTCTGCGACGAGCGCGGCGAGGAGCCCGCGAACGTCGCCCTGGCGTGGCTGCTGGCGCAGAAGGCCGTGACGGGGCCGATCATCGGCCCCCGCACGATCGAGCAGCTCAACGGCACGCTGCGCGCTCTGGAGATCAAGCTGGACGACAAGGCGCTGGCCCAGCTCGACGAGGTCTTCCCCGGCCCCGGCGGCGAGGCGCCCGAGGCCTACGCCTGGTGACAGGCTGAGGCGGGTTACGACAGGAGCGCGCCGATCACCACGATGACCACGAGCAGCGCGAGCACCGCGGGCAGCAGCCAGCGTCGGGGACGGTCCACGCAGTGGAGCCTAGCCGCGCCCGGCCAATGGCCATGACCCGACGGTCTCGTAACGCACCGACGGGCCGAGGTGGCTGCGCTTCAGGTGCACGGCCTCGGCCCGCCACGGCGTGCCCGCGAACGACGCGAGCGCGTCGGTCAGCGGCCCGAGGTCGGCGCCGCCCCGCGATCGGGCGAGCGTCAGGTGGGGGTGGAAGGGCTTCCTGTCGGCCTGTTCGGCCCCGGCCCGGCGCGCGCCCGCGACCATCGAGGCCGCCAGCCGCGAGATCGACGGGCCGCCGCCGCGCAGGCCCAGCCAGAACACCCGCGCCCGCCCGGGGGACGGGAAGGCGCCCGCCCCGGCGAACTCCATGGTCATAGGCGCGTAGCGCCCGGCCGCCCGCGCCAGCCGCACCTCCAGGGACGGCACCACCCGGTCGGGGACCTCCCCGAGGAACGCCAGCGTCACGTGCCAGGTCTCGGGCGCCACCCAGCGCAGCTCGGGCCATCGCTCCCGCACCGAGCCGACGGCCTCCGCTATCTCAGCGAGCGCTTCGGGAGGAGGCGACAACGCCACGAACAACCGCACCGCGTGTCCTTCCGGCAGCGAACCTGGTCAGCAGGATCGCCAGGCCGACACCGGCCAGGCACATCACACCGCAGATCATCATGCCCAGACGGGGGCCGGCCAGCTCGCCGACCCAGCCGATCAGCGGCGCGCCGAGCGGGGCGCCGCCGGTGAACACCAGCACGTAGATGCCCATGACACGGCCCCGCATCTCGGGTGAGGCCGCGAGCTGCACCGAGGAGTTGGCGGCGGTGTTCGTCGTGATCATCGCCATGCCCGCGGGCACCAGGAGCAGCAGGAACACCGGGTAGACCGGCGCCAGCCCGGCCGCGATCGCGAAGACGCCGAACAGGACGGCCCCGCCGATCAGCAGGCGCGGGGACGGGCGGGCCCGCCGCGCGGCCAGCAGCGCCCCGCCGAGGGCCCCGACGGCGAACACGCTGGACGCCACGCCGAACGACGACGCGTCCTGGCCGAACACCTGCTTGGCCATCAGCGCGATGCTCATGGTGAAGCTGGTCGCGAACATCGCCACGAACGCCACCAGCAGGATCGGCATCAGCAGCTCAGGGCGCTGCCACACGTGCCGCAGGCCCTCGCGGAGCTGCCCCTTGGCCCGGGCCACCGGCAGGGGCGTGTGCAGCTCCGTCGCGCGCATCAGCATCAGGCCCGCGATCACCGCGGCGAACGAGACGGCGTTGATGATGAAGATCGGGCCGGTGCCGCCCAGGGCGTAGATCAGCAGGCCCGCGACGGCGGGGCCGACGACCCTGGCGAGGTTGAAGGTCGAGCTGTTCAGCGCGATGGCGTTGGACAGGTCGGACCGCCCGACCATCTCGACCACGAACGACTGCCGCGTGGGCACCTCGACGCAGGAGACCGTGCCGAGCAGGAAGGCCATGACGTAGACGTGCCACACCTGGGCGTGGCCGGTCAGCGTGAGCAGGCCCATGGTGAGCGAGAGCACGCCCATCAGCGCCTGAGCCATCATGAGCAGGGGCCGCTTGGCGTAACGGTCGGCGAGCACGCCGCCGAACAGGCCGAACAGCACGACCGGCAGGAACTGCAGGGCCGTGGTGATGCCGAGCGCGGCCGAGCTGCCGTGCGTGAGCTCCAGGACCAGCCAGTCCTGGGCCGTGCGCTGCATCCACGTGCCGACGTTCGACACCACGCTGCCCGACACGAACAGGCGGTAGTTGTGGTTGCGCAACGACCGGAACATGCCGCCGCCCGAACGGCTGACGGCCTCCGCTTCCCCCACCGGCGCCTCCGATGAAGGTGTTCCCGCGACCGGCGCTCCCGCCACCTCTTCGCCGGTCCCATCCTGGACAGGCCCCGGGACGGCGGGCACCCGCGGGTCCCACCGCCGCTGGAACGGCGCCGGAGCCGGCTCGTCGAGCGGGACCGGCCGCCGGGCGTCGTCCACAGCCTGTGGACGGCTCACATCTGGGAGAGCTTCTCCAGGATCGGCGCCGCCGCTCGCAGCGTCGCGCGCTCCTCGGGGGTCAGCTCCGTCAGCCGCTGGGCGAGCCACGCCTCCTTGCCCCGGCGCTCGGACTTCAGCAGCTCCCGGCCGGGCTCCGTCACGCTCACGGTCACCTGGCGCCGATCGCCCGGGTGCGGGGTGCGGGCGGCCAGCCCCCGCTCCTCCAACCCGGCGATCACCCGCGTCATCGAAGGCGGCTGCATCTTTTCGAGCTCGGCGAGCTCGCCAGGGGTTATCCCCGAATGCGCTTCGACGGCGCTGAGCACCGCGAGCTGGGTGGGGGTCAGCGTATGGGCCCCGGCCTGACGCCGCAGCCGCCGGGTCAACCGGGCCAGCGACACGCGTAGCGCGGAAGCCAGGCCTGGGTCGCTTCGAAGGTCCGACACGGGGCCCATCTTCTGGAGGTTCGTTAGCATAAGTCATTACCTTTGCTAACTATATCGGGCTCGCGGTGATTCCAGGCAGGCCCGATTCGTCGTCGTCGGAGTCCGGCCGAGGGACGTGCGCCCGCATGGTGCGGACCTGACGGGACAGCAGGGTGAGCGCCGCGGCGGCGACGATCACCGCGGCGGCGCCGTACTGGGTGGCCGAGGTGCCGATGTTGTGCGCCAGCGGGCCGGCCACCAGCGCGCCGACCGGCATCGCCATGACCGAGCCGAGCGCGTCGTACGCCGAGACGCGGGCCAGCTTCTCCGAGGGGATGTTGCGGGCCAGCGCGACGCTCCACTGCACCATCATGATCTCCATCGCGACGCCGAGCAGCACCGCGGCCCCGCAGATGCCCAGCAGCGGCCACCGCATCGCCAGCGACAGCGGCGAGATGGCCATGACCGCGCCGATGCACGCCACGAACAGGATGGGCCTTCTCGGGGCGAAGCGCAGGGACAGCAGGCCGCCGAGCAGCAGCCCCAGCGCCTCGGCCGCGGTGATCACCCCCCACGCCGCCGGCCCGCCGAGGTCGGACTTGGCGACGACCGGGCCGAGCACCTGGAACCCGCCGTACCAGGCCATGAGCGTGACGCAGAACTGCAGCACGATCGCCCACAGCCAGGTGTGGCTGACGAACTCCGACCAGCCCTCACGCAGGTCGCCGAGCATGCTCGCGCCCGGCACCCGCGCGTGCCCGGTGACCCTGATCGACAGCAGCATCGGAATCGTGCCCAGCAGCCCGACGCCGCAGATCGACAGCGCCCACCCGGGCCCGATGACCGCGACCACCACCCCCGCGACGGCGGCCCCGCCCATCTGCGCGCCGTTCATCGCCAGGCGGCTGATGGCGTTCGCCTCCTGGAGCAGCCCGTCGGGCACGATCTTCGGCAGCAGCGCCTGGGACGCCGGCCAGAAGACGGCCATGCCCACCCCGGTCAGCGTCTCCAGCACGATCATGTGCCAGAGCTCGACCTCGCCGGTGAGCACGAGCAGCCCGAGGCCGCCCTCGGACACCGCGATCAGCACGTTCGCCGCGACGATCACCCGCTGCGGGGGGATGCGGTCGGCGACGACCCCGCTGAGCAGCGTGAACACCAGCGACGGCGCGATCTGGGCCGCCAGCACGTACGACAGGTCGGCGGTCGAGCCCGTCAGGTCGAGGACCGCGAACGACACCCCGACGATCGAGAACGCGACCGCCGCCGGCGCGAGCAGGCGGTCGGCCAGCAGCAGCCGGAAGTCGCGGATGCCCAGGACCGGAAAGCGGCGGATCAGAGCGGGCCCGAGCATGACCACGTCCCTTCGTAGCGGGAAAACGGCCGATCGACCTTAGTCACGACTTCCGCGCCCTGACAAAGCCTTTTCTCCGGCCCCGCACACCCGGTCGGCGCTGACGGTCCACGCCCGCCCGCCGGGCGCGTCCCGGCCCCGCGCCCCGGCTCTGTCCCGCACCGACGTGCGCCGCGCGGACCTGGACCACGCCCGGCTCGAAGGGGCCGGCCCGCGAGCCGCGGCGGCGACCGGTCACTCGTCCAGGCAGGACCCGAGACCGCGCAGAAGGGCGGCCAGGCCGCGGCGGAACTCCTCGGGCGGGGTGACGTCCCGGGCCTGGCGGGCCGTCTGGGCCAGGAGCGGGAACTGCGCGCGGGGCAGGCCGGCCATGGTGGCGGTGGCCGGGCCCGACAGGGGGCCGAGGTGTTCCAGCTGGATGGAGCCGATCAGGTAGGCCAGCACGCCGCGCAGGGCGACGACCCTCTTCTCCCCGGTGAAGCCAGCCTCGGTGAGGACGGCGAGGACCACCTCGGCCCAGCGGAGCACGGCGGCGGAGCTGTGGCGGTGGGTGAGCGTCAGCGGGACGACGTTCGGGTGCGCGCCGATGACGTCGCGGACCCGTTCGGCGAGTACCGTCACGCGCTCGCTCCACGAGCCTCCCCGGGGCGGCGTGAGGTCGGCGTCCGAGAGCACGAGGTCGACGACCAGCCCTTCGAGCTGCTCGCGGTCGGTGACATAGCGGTACAGCGACATCGTCGCCATGCCCAGCTCGACCGCGACCGCGCGCATGGAGAGGGCGGCCAGGCCGTCGCGGTCGATGACCGCGAGCGCGGCGGAGGCGATGTCCGTATGCGTGAGGGAGCGAGGACGCGGCACGGATTGACAGCGTACAGCCTACGCTCATACCGTTCAGCGTTAGCGTACATCGCACGCCTACGGAGGAGAGATCGACATGACGCCCAAGCTCGCGGAGAAGAAGCGGATCACGGTGGGGCAGGTGATCACCCCCCGTGATCTGGAGACGATCGCCGGCGCCACGGTGTCCGTCCCCCACCCGGAGCACCTCGTCCACCTGCAGTTCCGGCGTTTCGCGGGCTGCCCGGTCTGCAACCTGCATCTGCGGTCGTTCGTGACGCGGCACGACGAGATCGTCTCGGCGGGCGTCCGTGAGGTCGTCGTCTTCCACTCATCCGCCGACGAACTGCGCCCGCACGCCGCCGACCTGCCGTTCGCCGTCGTCGCCGACCCCGGCAAGCGGCTCTACGCCGAGTTCGGCGTGGAGTCCGCCCCCCGGGCCCTGCTCGACCCGCGCGCGTGGGGAGCGATCCTCCGGGGCGTCGCGCGCGACCTCGTCCCGGTCCTGCGCCGACGCCGCCCCGCCCCGTCGCTCCTCCCCCACGGCGGCCGCACCGGCCTGCCCGCCGACTTCCTCATAGCCCCCGGCGGCCACGTCCTGGCCCGCAAGTACGGCGCCCACGCCGACGACCAGTGGTCGACCGAAGAACTCCTCACCCACGCCCGCGCGGCCCGCTGAGCCCGTCAGACGGGAACGCGGGAGGCGGAGCGCGGGGAGCGTCAGTCCATCGTCGCCAGGGTGTTCCGAAGCCGCCGCAGGTCGCGGGCGCGTCCTTCGTACGTCGCGCCGATCACCACGAGCAGGAGCCCGCCCACCGCGATCGGCACCCAGCGCGGCACCGCGACCCAGAACTCCGACACGTACGGGGCCATCTCCCGCACCACCACGCCGAAGAGCGTGATGCCGCCGATCACCGTGGGGGCCTGGAGCCGGAACCGGGCTCCGGCGAGCAGCACCGCCAGCGCCACCACGCCCAGCGCCAGCGAACGCCGCCACTCCTCGTCCGCGTACACCGCCACCAGGCTCGGCAGCATCGTGAAGGAGAGCCCGGCGCCGTAGGCCGCCCACGACGAGAGGTTCCCGCTCCGCCGCCACCACCAGCCGAACCCCAGCAGCGCCAGCGAGCACGGCACCGTGTACGCCTCCACGACGGCGACCTCGCCTGCCCACAGCCGCAGCCACGTGGCGGCCAGCAGCAGGACGGTGCCCGTGTACCGCAGCCACTCCGGTCTCCCCCAGCCTCGATCGGACACGCCGGCCCACAGCGAGCCGACCAGCACGAGCACCCCGGCGACCGCGTACCCGACACTCGCCGCCACCGTCGGCTGAAGCCCCACCGCCAGTCCCGTCGCCAGCGCTTCCAGGCCGAGGAACAGCACGGCGGCGCCCAGCCCCCATGCCCGCAGGGCCGTCACCCTGGCGGCGAACGCCACGGCGGCGGCCGCGACCGCCAGGATCGGCAGCACGATCAGGGTGGCCGCCTCGCTGCCGAACGCGTACGCCGCCGCCTCCACCGACGCCGGGCCCGCGACGAGCGCGCAGGCCACCGCCCACCAACGCGCCCGGCTCAGCGTGGCGGCCACCGCCGGCACACAGGCCAGCGCCACATACAGGGCCACCGCCGCCGGATAGGCCATCGCGAAGGCCGCCGGAACCCCCGCGACCCCGAGCACCCCGGAAGTCAGCGCACCAACCAACGCCCCCCGAACCGCCCACCCCCTGGTACCGCCACCGTCCGACGCCGGGGAATCCCCCCGTACCGGCCGCCCGCCGGCACCGCCCGTGTCCGACGCCGGGGGGTCGCTCTCCACCGGCCGCCCACCAGTACCGCCCACGTCCGACGCCGGGGGATCATCCTCCACTCGCCGCCCACCGGCGCCAGGTACGTCCGACGCGGCGGGACCGCCCGCCATCGGCCGCGCACCGGCGCCGCGCGCGGCGAGCGCCAGGAAGCCGGCCGTCAGCACGCCGAGCACCACCACCTCCACCGGTGACGTCACCTCGGCGGGCCATGCTCCGCGTTCCCACCTGCCCGTCCAGAGGGTTTCGAGCCGTTCCAGCGGTGCCGCCAGGGTGAACACGAGCCGGGGCAGCGCCGTCAGCGCGGTCGACAGCGCCACCAGGCCACCGGTGGCCATGCCCGCCAGCCGTATCCCGCGCCAGGGCAGCCAGGTGGCGGCGAGCACGACCACGAGCGCCGGGAGGAGGTAGGCCAACGGGCGCCAGTCCGGGCTCGGCCCGTCCAGCGCCCACTCCCCCGGCGCGGCCAGGGCGGCGATCAGCGCCAGCGCCGCGCCCACCGTGATCAGCGACGCCCAGGTCTCCCACTCCGCCACGCGCGACCGGACGAGGCTCCACACCGCGAACGCCCCGAGCAGGGCGAGCGCGGCCAGCGACGCGGACCCGCCCAGCGCCCGCCCGAGGGAGCCGCCGTCGAGCGCGAGGGCCCCGCCGCCCAGCAGCGCCAGAACCGCCACCACGCTGCCGCAGATCACGGACGTCGTCCGCGCCCGGCCGTAGCGCACCAGCGCGACGTCCAGCGCCGCCGTGGCCACCAGCGCGGCGACCACCCAGGTCGCCGACGCGCCCTCGGCCAGCAGCGGAAGGATCGGCTGTGCCAGCACCACCGCGACCGGGACGGGACCACGAAGCGGAACGAACCGCGCGTAAGCCACCAGGATCAGCGCGATGACGCCGAACACCGCCGCCGTGTAGTCCAGCGCCTCGACGGCGTCGGCCCCGAGGAATCCCACCCGTCTGGCCGCGTACCCGTCGAGCAGCAGAAGCGCGACGGCGAGGCCCGCCACGGCCTCGGCCGTCGCGGTCAGCCGACGGCGCACCAGCACCACCGGCACCAGCATGGCCAGCGCGGTGAACCCCGCCAGCACGACCGCCCGCCCGCCGATGCCCATCCGCCCCCAGCTCACGACGGTGAACACCACCGCCGCCACCGTCAGCAGCAGGCCCCCGAGGATGAGCAGCAGGTTCTGTACCGCCCCCGCCGACACCTCCCGCCGCTGAACCGGCTCCCCCGGCACCTCCGGCCCCCGGACCCGCTCCCCCGGCCGCCCGACAGGCTCCCCCGGACCCGGGACCTGCTCCCCCGGGGACCCCGGACCCCGGACCTGCTCCCCCGAGGACCCCGGACGCCGGGCCTGCTCCGCGGCCGGATCCTCGGCCACCCGCGCGCGCCCGTGCCGCAGGATGCCCAGCAACTCCTCCCGGCGGCCCAGCAGTCGCCTCTCCTCGACCCGCAGCCCGGCCAGCGCTCCGTCCACCTGCCACAGCTCGAACGCGACGGGTCCCCCCAACGGCAACGCGCACCGCGGGCACTCGGCCCCCGCCCCCGTTCCCGGGGCCCCGCCTCCGCCCAAGTCCGCACCGCAGTCAGGGCACCGCACATCTCCGCGCATGACTGAACAATGCCGCCTTCAGATCATCTCCGCATGAGTCTCCGTACTCAGTCCGCATTGAGCATCCGCACGCGACGTCGGCGAGCCGCTATGGGTCGTTGACCCTCCGAACACGCCTATGTACGCTAGTCCGGAATTACGGAAAAATCTCTCGATGGTGATCTGGGGGAGAATGGACGCGATGGAGCAGCGGCTCGCCGCCCTGGAGGGGCGGGTGGGACGGCTGGAGGCGGGGGCGGTCGCCCAGCCGAAAGACCGGGTGGGCGGGCGCTCGTCCGGCGACGCGCCCCTGCGGCTGCTCGACCGGCTGCGCGAGCACATCGAAGGACCCGACGACGGCCAGCAGCCGGGACCGTCGGAGGCGACCGGCGCGATCGCGTACGCGGGAGCCGTCGGCCGCGACGGTCGTGAGTACATGTGGGCCAAACAGCGACCCGTCCAGGAGCTCACCGGCGCGGAGCGATCGGGTACCGCCGCCCTGCTGGAGTGCCTCGGCAGTCCTGCCCGCCTGGCGCTGCTCACCGCGCTGGTCGGAACCTCACGCACCCGCACACAGCTCCAGGAGGCCCTCGGTGAGACGACCTCCACGGGGCACCTCTACCACCACCTGCGCGGTCTACAGGCGGTGGGCCTGCTCATCCAGCCGAGGCGAGGCGAGTACGAACTCGCCGCCCACGCGGTGGTCCCTCTGCTCACCATCATCGCCGCCACCCTGGACCTGACCACCGGAAGCGGCCACCCGGTCGAGGAGTCCGGACAATGAGCCCGGCCTCCCGTCGCCGGCGCTCACAACGCGCACCCGCCTACGCCGCATGGCGGGGCAGGGCACACGATCACGCGGCCGGGGAGAGCGGGGAATGAGCCTGGTCTCCCACCGCTGGGACTTACGAGCAGCGCCCGCCCGGGCCGCGTGGCGGGCCTGGGTGCGTGGGGACGTCGACGAAGCCGAGCGCCTGGCCGCCCACAGCGGCCCACGGCAGCGGGCGCGCCTGCGGTTCCTGACGAGTTACGTGCGCGGCGGCTACGAGCAGGCGCTCGCCCACTACGAGGCCGTCCGCCACCGGTATCCGGCCTGGACGGAACTGGACGAACCCGTCGCGCACGCCCTGCTGCACCTTGACCGGCCGGCCGAGGCCCACGCGCACGTACAGCGGCGCCGGGGGCGACGGCCGATGCCTCCCGACCTGGTGTCTCGCATGGACCACCCGCTGAGGGTCGAACTCGATCACACGGCCGTCCTCCCCTTCGCCGACCACCCGCTGGCGCCCTACCTGCCCGCGGTGGACGCCACGCTCGACGGCCACCCCGTGCACGCCCACATCGACACCGGCGGCGCGTTCCTCGCCATGGGAACCCGGCGCGCCGAAGCGCTGGGCATCCGGCTGACCCGCCATGGAAAGGACCACCACGGCACGACCCGCACCGACCTCTACACCGGGATGGCCAGGGAGCTGACGCTCGGCGGCGCCGCCTTGAAGAACGTGCCGGTGAACGCCCTGCCGACCCTGCGCGACGACCAGGACCTCGTCATCATCGGCACCAACGTCCTGCAGCGGTTCCTCGCCACCGTCGACCATCCCGGTGACCGCCTGATCCTGTCGAAGCGGCGCGACCCACGGCACACGGCCGACCACCTCGCGCTGCTCGACGGCCGGCGAGAGCTCGCCCGGATCCCCTTCTACCTGTGGGGCGACCACTACATGTTCGCCCGGGGAGGCTTCGGCCCCCGCCGGGACCTCAACTTCTTCATCGACTCCGGCCTGGTCTACGTCGGCCAGGAGGACGGCTCACCGCCCCGCCAGGCATGCCTCTACACGACCGCCCGCCACTACCGCTCCTGGGGCGTCCCCCGAGACCGCGCCGCCCGCCCTCACTTCACCCTCCAGGCCCCCGTCCACCTGGGCCCGCTACGCCAGGACGACCAGTTCGCCGCCACCACCCCGACCCGCCGCGTGCCCTGGTCATCCTTCGGCGGCGTGCGCATCGACGCCCTGCTGTCCCACTCCTTCCTCAACGAGTACGCGTGGACCCTCGACTTCGACCACCACGAATACACGTTCCGCCACCCCGCAGCGGCCGCGTGAGGACAACGGACCGACGGGCCGGACGTGTTCACCGACCATGAGCCCCCGGAGGAGGGACCAGACACCGGCGCTGACCGCGGACGGAACGGCCGTTCCGGGGGGTGGTGAGCCCGGAACGGCCGGGGATCAGCTGAGGCCGAGCAGGATTTTGATGGGGCCGATGGCGAAGTAGATGACGAAGAGGGCCGTCACCACCCACAGGAGGGGGTGGACCTCGCGGGTCTTGCCCTTGATGGCCTTGATGAGGACGTAGGTGATGAAGCCGGCGCCTATCCCGTTGGAGATGGAGTAGGTGAAGGGCATGAGGACGATCGTCAGGAAGGCGGGGATGGCGATCTCGTAGTCGGTGAAGTCGATGTCCCTGATGGCGGTCATCATGAGGAAGCCGACGACGACCAGGGCGGGGGCGGCGGCCTCGTAGGGGACGACGTCGACCAGCGGGGAGAGGAAGACCGCCAGCAGGAACAGGATGCCGGTGACGACACTGGCGAAGCCGGTGCGGGCGCCCTCCCCGACGCCGGCGGCCGACTCGATGTACGTCGTGTTGGACGAGGTGGACGCGGCGCCGCCGGCGGCCGCGGCGACGGAGTCGACGAGCAGGATCTCGCGGGTGCGCGGGAGGGTGCCGTCCTCGTCCACCAGGTCGGCCTGGCGGCCGACGCCGACGACCGTGCCCATCGTGTCGAAGAAGTCGGTGATGAGCAGGGTGAACACCAGCAACACGGCCAGGACCGCGCTGACCTTGGTGAACGACCCGAACAGGCTGAACTGGCCGAGCAGGCTCAGGTCGGGCACGCCTACGATCCTCTCGGGCAGCTCGGGCACGACGAGGCTCCAGCCCAGCTTGCCCGCGCCGGCGATCGCCTGGACGATGATCGCGATGATCGTCGTGCCGACGATGCCGATCAGGATGGCTCCCTTGACCTTGCGGGCCACCAGCACCACGGTGAGCAGCAGGCCGACGATGAACACGAAGAGGGGCCAGCTCGTCAGCGAGCCGCCGATGCCCAGTTCGAGCGGGGTGCCCTCCGCCTTGCGGACGAAGCCGGAGTCCACGAAGCCGATCAGGGCGATGAACAGGCCGATGCCGACGCTGATCGCCGTCTTCATCTGGTTCGGGATCGCGTGGAACACCGCCGTCCGGAATCCGGTCAGCACCAGGATCACGATGACGATGCCCTCCAGGACGACCAGCCCCATCGCGTCCTCCCACGACATGGAGGACGCGATGCCGAACGCCACGAAGGCGTTGAGCCCGAGGCCGGCCGCCAGTGCGAAGGGCACCTTGGCGACCACGCCCATGAGGATCGTCAGAACGCCCGCCGTGAACGCGGTCGCCGCCGCGATCATGGCGAAGTTCGCGACGGTGCCGTCGCCGAGCACCTGGCCGTCGGCGTCCTTCACCGAGCCCATGATCAGCGGGTTGAGGACGACGATGTACGCCATCGTGAAGAAGGTCGCCAGCCCGCCGCGGATCTCACGGCCGAACGTCGACCGGCGCTCGGAGATGTGGAAGTAACGATCAAGCCGGCCGGCGAAGCCGGTGGACGGGGACGTGGGGGTCGTTATGTCGCTCACGCGGGCAGAGTGGCAGGCGCTACCACGGCCGAAAAGACCCCGACGTCTCTCGTCGTGCGATCGAGACCAACTTGTGCGCGGTTCGATCCCCGGCAGGTTGTACGCCCCCGCACCGCGATGAGCGAAGTGTTCTCGCCTAGGCTGGAATGCGTGAACGCGCCTCGCCCCCCCGACCCCGGACCGCTGGAGACGGACGACGCCAAGGTGATCCTCTCGGGCATAGGCCTGTGGGCGGTCGCTCTGGTCGTGCTGCTGTTCGCCGGCCTCGACCCCGACCAGCGGTGGTGGATCTGGACGTGCGTCGCCGGCATCGGCCTGGGCATCTTCGGCTACTGGTACGTCTGGCGCCGCGACCGCCATGAACGCGTCCCGGCGGCCGGCGACCCCACGGGCGCACCGGCGCTCCCGGACGCCACCGCGGGCCCGGCGCAGACCGGCGCCGTGCCGCGGGAGCAGGCCGTCACAGGGGACCAGGAGGACCGGCCGGTACCCGGCCGCACCTCCTGAGCGCATCCGACTCCCAGAGCCGCCCCGGCCTGGAATCCCCTGAGGGCCCGTGCGGGTCGCATGTATTGAGCCCATCCCCCCGCCCAGAGCGCCCCCGGCCCCTCGGACATCCCTAGAAGGGCTCGTGCGGCCGGCCCCCGGGGGGCCGAGGTGGGGCTCAGGTGTCGAGGTCGGCCTCGGCGAGCAGCAGGGGGACGGCGTCCGGGTCGCGCAGCAGGGCGGCCACCGCCAGGCGGTCGCCCCACTGGCCGCTCGCCCACGCCAGCCCCCGGGCCAGGCCCTCGACCCCGGTGGCGTGCACGGCGCCCTCGAAGAACCGCCAGGAGACGGGCACCCCGTCGACCAGCAGCCGATCATGCTCGACGTAGGCCGCGGGCGCCGACGGCAGCAGCGAGCGCACCTGCGCGGGCACCGGCCGCCGCGCCCCGGACGAGGTGACCTCGCCCGTCACCGCCTCGCCCGCCACCGGCAGGTCGAGCAGCTCCGACAGCGCCTCGGCGAGGTCGAACGGGGCCAGCACCAGCGGGCGCGACGCGACCAGCGCCAGCAGGTCGGGCGCCTCGACGACCACCGGGCCGCCCGCCGCGACCAGCCCCTCGCGGACGGGGCCGCCGTTGCCGCCGACCGGGTGCCCGTCCTCGGCGTCGGCGACGACGATCTCGCCGTCCAGGATCGCCCGCACCGCCGTGGGCGGCGCGACCCGCGACGGCTCCACCCCGGCCAGCGCCATCCACAGCGACCGCAACTGAGGCCGGTCGACCTCCAAGGTGGGGTCGGCCAGCAGGTCGAGCAGTTCGTCGGGCCCGCCGTGCGCCGCCAGCAGGTCGGCGAGCGTCGTACGCACCCCGATCATCGCCAGCGCGGCGGCGTCCATGCCCGCCGGGGCGTCGCCGTAGAGCCCGTACAGAAGCGGGTCTCCGCCGGGGACGCGCAGCGACGTGGGCCGCCTGCCGTCGAGCACGGGATGGCGCGACAGCCACCAGGCGGTGTACGACGGCGCCTCGGCCACCTCGCCTGCGACCAGCGCGCGCAGCGGCTGCAGGGCGGCCCGCAGCGGCGGGCGCGACAGCAGCGCCAGCGCCGACGGCCAGTCGGCCACGTACTCAAGGTCGCGGACGGCGGCGAACTCGCGGGCGACCGGCGGCACCTCGGCCTCGGGCAGCGTGTCGAGGACGGTCTCCAGCCATTCGTCCTCGGCGTCGAGATCGTGGTCGCACTCCTCGGGGTCGAGCAGGACGTCGGTGTCGTTCACCACCGCGAACCCGTCGAGCACGCCCGCGGCCTCCAGCACGCGGGATCCGTACCGCTCCACCAGGTCGGGCGCGGCGACGCCGAACGGCACCTCCTGGTCGATCAGCTTGGCCAGCGAGCCGTCGCCCAGCAGCAGCTCGCCCGCCGGGTACAGCTCGCCGTCGGATCCGCGCAGCGCCAGCGCGCCCAGCCAGGGCGCCTCGCCCGGGGTCAGCCCGGCGGCGTCCACCAGCGCCAGGACGGCCTGCGCCACCGGTTCGGGGTCGGCGCTGTCGAGGGACTCGGCGACGGTGGCGCGCGTGAGCGGGTCCTCCAGGACGCTTCGCGGGGTCGCCTCGGCGGCGCCGAGACGGAGCAGCACCGGGTGCGCCGCCTCCGGGTGCACCACACGCAGGCCGAGCGGGCCGAGCAGCGACGGGTCGAGCGAGGAGCCGTCGGTGAGGACGAGCGTGCCGCGCGGGCCGCGGACGAGGCGGCCGTCGGCGAGCGGAACGGCGATGGCGCCGAGGGCCTCGCGGTCGTCGGCGGGAATCACCTCGTACAGCGAGCGCCACCAGGCCGGGGAGCGGTGCTCGACGGCCTCGCCGGACAGCATGTCGACCAGGTCGGCCGGCTCCACGCGGTTGACGCCGAGCGTGGTGAGCGCGGGGTGCCGCGAGGCCCAGCCGGCGGGCAGCAGCCCGGGGACGATGTCGGCGATCAGGTCGAGGAACTCGGCCGAGCCGGCGACCGCCGACGCCTCACGGCCCGCGACGACGTACCCGCCGGCCTGCCCCGCGCCGGGTTCGGCGTCGCGCCGGCAGTCGGGGTCGGCGGGCGGCGAGAGGGCCGGGAGCAGCGGCGCGCCGGGGAGGCGGCGCAGGATGGCCCGCCGGACGGCGGCGTCCAGCTCGCCCTTGCCCATGAGGCCGGGCACGAGGTCGAGCAGGCGCGTCGTCTTCGGCAGCTCGCCCAGGAGCCGCAGATACGCCTCGGCGGCGCGCTCCACCAGGAAGTCGGTGAGCGGGCCCGCGGCGACGTGCCGGCGGTCGGTGGCCAGCGGGAAGGTGGCGATGAGCAGCGCGGGCAGGTCGAGCGGCTCGTCGCTGGGCGTCGGCGCGTGCACGACGGGCGCGACGTCCCCGGGCAGGCGCCCGTGCTCGGCGGGCACGGCCCAGCGGACCAGCCAGTGCGGCCGCGCGCGCTCCTCGGTGGGACGGTCGGCGAACAGCTCGGCCACCTGCGCGTCGGTGAACCGGCCGGACTCCTCGACCACCCGCCAGCCGTCGGCGGAGACCGTGCGGACCTTGCCGTCGACCTCGATCTCGATCGACGACAGGGCCGGCATGGCGAGCGGCAGCGCCGGCCCGGTCTCGTCGAGCATCCGGCGGACGGCCTGCTCGACGGAGGTGTCGCGCAGCGGCAGCCGGACGACGGTGTCGAACCCGCCGGGGACGTCGGCCGGGCCCGCCTCGAAGGGCAGGCGCAGCAGGGGGACGTGCCCGGAGCGGCCCTTCAGCTCGGGCGCGAGCGCGGGCTCGGCCTCGACCAGCGCGACGGTCTCGGCCCTGGACCAGCGGACGGCCCCGGTGGCGCGCGAGGCGATCAGCGGCTCGTCGCACACCGACACGACCGCCGCGAACCCCACGCCGAACCGGCCGATCGCGCCGGCCTCGCCGCGCTTGCCCGACACGCGGAGCGTGGCGAGCCCCTCGACGCCCGTGGCGTCCAGCGGCGCGCCGGTGTTGGCGGCGCTGAGCACGCCGTTCTCCAGGCTCAGCCGCAGCCGCCCGGGGACTCCGGCGCGCAGGGCGGCGTCGGCGGCGTTCTGCGCCAGTTCGACGATGAGGCGGTCGCGGTAGCCGCCGAGGGCGAAGTCCTCCTCGGCGTTGGCGTCCTCGCGGAAGCGCGCGGGCGAGGCCGCCCAGGCGGCGAGAACGGTCGCGCGCATGCGTTCGGTGCCAAAGATGTCAGTCACCCGTCAGTCCCAGAGGTGGAGGAGGTGGCCCGGCTGCCCGCGGCCGGGGATGTCGATGCCGGCCTAGGCCCGCCCGGCCGGAAGAGCGCCCCGGCGGACGGACCCGGCACGGGAGGCACGGCCGCTGGGCCCAGAGGTCAGGAGTGGCCGAGCGGTTCGGACTCGTCGTCCTCGACGGAGCCGGGCTCGGAGGCGCCGTCGGAGACGGTCTCCTCCATGAGGTCGTAGCCGAGGTCGTCGAGGATCGGCACGGCCGCCTCGGCGCCGGGGACCGGCACCACGGCGGCCTCGGAGTGCGCGCCGCAGCCGTGGTCGGCGGCCACGACCTTGCCGTCGTCAGGGGCGTACTCGTTGGCGCAGACCCCGAAGCCCAGGCGCAGCGAGCCGGCCAGCGGCCAGAAGAACCCACAGGTGGAGCACTGCGCGGGCGCGGCGTGCGCGAGCGGGGTGTGCGGCCCGGAGTCGCCCGCGTGCCAGCGGTCGACGGCGCGGTCGCGCCCGATGGCCGACAGGACCCGCGCCCGGCCGAGGCCGTACTCGAAGATCATCTGGGTGTCGGCGTCGTCGTCGTCGGTCTGGGTGAACCCCGGGGCCAGACGGTCGTCGTCGTCGGAGGTGGGCAGCAGGTCGCCGACGCCGAGATCACCCGGGCGCAGCCGCTCGCTCCACGGCACCCACGCCGGAGGCATCAGCGCGCCCTTGCCGGGCAGCATGACGGTCTCGCTGACGGTGACGTTGCGCGCGCGGGAGGCGCGGGTCAGCGTGATCGCCCAGCGCCACCCCCGGTAGGCGCGGTCGAGGCACGCGAAGTAGTGGGTGAGGACGCGCTCACCCTCGCTCTCGTAACCGAGATGCTCCCCCACCTCGCCGGGGCGGGCGATCTCCTCGGCCGCGGCACGGGCGAGCTCCACCGCGGCGGCGCTGGCTTGGTCGACGGCAAAGGTGCGGGAACGAGTGCGACTCACACGTCAATTCTCACCCATGCAGGGAGCGGACATCACGCTTATGGGTCGGGTAAGACTGTAAACCAAAGCGCGGGTCTGGAAGTGGAAGATCAACAACAAAGAATCCGGTCTCGGCCGGGTGGGGCGGCGGGGGCCGCCGCGAACGGGAGAGCGGGTCGGTGCCGTGGTGGGGGTTGGCGGCGGGCGAATGCAGGCAAGCTCTTCAGGGAGCGGCGGGAGCCGCCGCCGCGGGGTGAGCGGCAAGCCGGTTCGCGTCCGGGGAAGGGAGTGAGCGTGGAGGGCCGGATCACCGGAGGGTCGCCGACGGCGGGGCGCGTGTGTCGCCGGGACGGTGGCGTGCCGTCCGCGCGGGTCTGATGGCCGGAGCCTGGGAGCGAACCAGGTCGGGGCTGTCGCGCGCGGGAAGCGCCGCCGCGGGCGCCGGGCGCCGCACTGCACGAGCGGGCCGCGCCGCCACCCGGAAGACCGGGAGCGCCGGCCGGGCCGCGGCGACGGGAGCGGCGCGCGCCGGGCGCGGCGTCGGCAGGGCCACCCGCCGGCTCACCCACGCCCAGGGCGCCGACCGCACGGGGCTCGGGCGCCTCATCGAGCTGACCGCCGTCCACGGTGCCGGCGACACCCTCATCACGGTCGCGCTGGCCGGCACCCTGCTGTTCGGGCTGCCGGTCGACCAGGCCCGCGGCCAGGTGGCCCTGTACCTGCTGATCACGATGCTGCCCTTCGCCGTGGTGGCGCCGTTCGTGGGCCCGGTCCTCGACCGGTTCCGGTCGGGCCGCCGCTACGTCATGGCCGGGACGCTGTTCGCGCGCGGCCTGCTCTGCTGGGCCATGGCCGCCGCGATCGGCCCGTCGGACGCGGTCACGCTCTTCCCGGCCGCGCTCGCCGTGCTGGTGCTGTCCAAGGCCTACAGCGTCTCGCGGGCGGCGACCATGCCCAGCGTGCTGCCCGCCGACATCAGCCTGGTGACGGCGAACGCCAGGGTCGCGCTGTTCTCCCTGGTCGCGGCGGGGGTCGCCGCGCCGGTCGCCGTGGGCCTGACGAGCTGGCTCGGCGCCGACTGGGTGCTGCGCGGCACCATGGTCGTCTTCCTCGCGGCCGGCGTGGGCACCATGCGGCTGCCGCGCCACGTCGACGCCCCCGACATCGAGCTCGACGACGGCGCGCTCACCGGCGAGCGGAGCCTGGACGGCTCTGGCCATACCCCCTCGGCCGCAACGGGGTCCGGCGCGGGCGGCGTCCGCGAGGCGGGCGGCCGGGCACGGCGGTGGCGCACGCTGCTGAGCCTGGGCCCGGTGGTCACCGAGGCCATGTGGGCCAACGCCGCGGTCCGCGTGCTCTCGGGGTTCCTGCTGTTCTTCCTGCTCTTCCTCGTCCAGGAGGGTCACCTGCGCGGCGGCGGCCTGTCCAAGGAGCTGACGATCGCCGTCCTGGCGGGCGGCGCCGGGGCGGGCGGCCTGCTCGGCGCGGTGGTCGCGTCGTGGATCCGCGGCCGTTCCCCGCAGCTCATCGTGCTCTTCGCCGTGGGGCTGGCGACGGCCGCCGCCGCCGTGGGCGCGGTCTTCTTCGGGCTCTGGGCGGCCGTCGTGGTGGCGGCGGTGGCCGGGTTCACCCAGGAGGTCGGCAAGCTGGCGCTGGACGCGATCGTCCAGCGCGAGATCGGCGAGGAGGTGCGCTCGTCGACGTTCGGCGTGGTGGAGGCCCTGCTGCAGATCGCCTGGGTCGGCGGCGGGCTGGCCGGCCTGCTGCTCTCGCTGCTGTCGGGCCGCACCGCCGGGCCGATCGGGCTGGCGGTGGTCACGGCGGGCCTGCTGGCCGCGCTCGCCTGGCTGGTCACCTCCCGGCGGCGCCGCCTGCGCGCCGCGAAGGCGCGGGTGCGGGCCGAGCACGGCGAGCCGCACCCCGCGCCGAGCGAGCCCGACGGCTATCCGCAGCCCGCGCAGACGACCAAGCCGCTGACCAACCCGCACGGCTGACCGCCGCCCCTCGCCGGCGCGGGGGCGGTGGTGCGGTGGCCATGGGGACGCCGGGCCGGCGCGGCGCGCGGGAGCGCCGGCCGTCCGGGTCAGGCGTCGATGTCGTCGGCGACGGCGCGCAGCACGGTCGCGATCTTCTTCGCGTGCGACGGGTCGGGGTGCTTGCCGCGCTGGTAGGAATCGGACACATCGTCGAGCAGTTTGATCAGGTCCTCAACGATCACGACGAGTTCGTCCGGCTTCTTGCGCTTGCCCTTCGGCTTGGCGGCCTTGGCCAGCACCGGCGGCTGTTCGAGCACGCGGACCGAAAGCGCCTGTTGGCCACGGCGGCCCTCGGCTACACCGAACTCGACCTTCTGACCCGGCTTGAGCGCTTCAACGCCCTTGGGGAGCGCTGACGAATGGACGAATACCTCGCCGCCGTCGTCGCGGGTGAGGAAACCGAAGCCCTTGTCAGCGTCGTACCACTTGACCTTGCCAGTAGGCACAGGGGTGACCTCGTTCAGACTGTCATGAATGGTAGATGGAATGTAGGTTATGCCCACCCGGGGCGTCAGATGACCGTCGAAACGCCCCCGATTTCCCGGGCCCGCCACGCCTCGAACCAGGCGGCGAAGCCGGTCAGGTCGGGCAGCACCACGTCGGCTCCGTGATCTCGCAGAGCCTGCTCGGTGTACGGGCCGGTCGCCACGGCGACGCTCAGCGCGCCGCCCGCCCGGGCCGCCTCGATGTCGGCCACGTGGTCCCCCACGTAGACGGCCGCGCCGAAGTCGGCGATGGCCATCCCCTTGCCCGCGCCGAACACCAGGCCGGCCACCTCGTCGACCTCCAGGCCGAGGGCCTCCACGGTGCTGCGGGCGTCGCGGGTGTTCTTGGCGGTCACCACGATGACCCGGCCGCCGTGCCGCCGCACCTCCGCGACGGCCTCCGCCGCGCCGGCCATCAGCGTGGTCAGCGGAACCGCGGTGACCGCGTAGAGGGAGCGGTAGAGGTCGGCCGCCGCCGCGATCTCCTCGGGCGGCAGCCAGTAGGTGAGCTCGTGCTCCAGCGGAGGGCCGAGGCGGCTGATCACGAGGTCGCTGTCGATCACCACGCCCAGCCGCTGGGACAGTTCGTCGAACGCCGCCGCGATCCCCGCGCGTGTGTCCGCCAATGTCAGGTCGAGGTCGAAACCCACCGAATACATCGTTAAAGCATGCCAAACCTCTGCGAACCGCGCGACAAAGGGGTATTGATAGCCCTCACAGCCACATTCAGCCGGATATAGGGGTATTACTCCTGTTCAGCGGGTCATCGTCAGCATCGGCCGCCGAGGCGGCGGTGGGGGCGGACGGAGCAGCCGGTAGCCGAGCCACAGCACGCCGCCCGCCGTACCGATCATGAACATCAGCCCGCTGACGTGCCAGAACGAGGCCACGAACGCCTGGAACCCCTCCCCCGGCTCCTCCGAGGACCGAAGGGCGCCCAGCACCACGCCCCCGGCCGAATAGGCCACCACGGGCGCCGTGGCCCCGGCCACGCGGTCTCTGAAGGCCCAGGCCTCCCCCGCGAGCACCGTGACCGCCCCGGCCGCCCACACGAGCACCGGCACCGGGAAGATCGCGAGATACGGCAACGGCAGCGGAATGAGCAGCGCCGCCAGCACCAGCAGGGCCATGCCGGCCACCTCGCGGCGGTCGTCGCGCAGGATCGTCGCGGCGTCGCGCCCGTCGGCGGACACCGGGTCGCGCAGGTGCGCGCCCATCGGCACACGCGTGCCGGACGACGGGACGGACGTCCCACTCGGCCTGCGGGCCGGCCGAGAGAGCGGCGGCCGGCCGGAGCCTGCCTCGCGCACCACGGAGGGACCGGCGCCGGGACGCGCGCCCCCGGCGGCGGCCTTGAGGCCCTCGGGGCCCAGGGGGCGGACGCCCTCCACCAGGACGGTCTCCTCGGCCACGACAGGCCGGCCGTCGCCGACCACGGCCGTGGGGGCGTCGTCCACCACGGCCGGCAGGACCTCCGTCGCGGAGTCCCCGAAGTCGTCCGCGCCGGGTGCCGGGGTCTTGGGCGTCTCCGGAACCCACGGCCGTCGACGGTCGGCCCCCGGCGGCGGGAGGGAGCGGCCCCGCGAGGAGCCGGGGACCACGCGACCGCCCCCGGCGAACGGGGCCGGCCGGCCCGCGGACCGGCCCGGGCGCCCGCCCGAGAACGGGCTCGGACGGCCGCCGCCGGAGGACGGGAGCCGCCCGCCGCCCGGCGAGGGGACGGGGCGGCCACCCGCGGACGGCGCCGCGCGGGCAGCCGAGCCCGCCGCGGGACGCCCGCCCGCCGACGGCTGCACGCGCCCGCCGGAGGGAAGACGGCGCCCGGTCGAGGGCGGGGGAAGGCGGCTCTCGGAGGCGGGCCGGCCGGCGGCGTCACGGCGGACGGACTGCTGGTCGGCGGCGTCGAGCCGCTGGAGCTCGCGCTGGAGCAGCGCCGCCGGGTCGCCGAACCGGGCGAGCACCTTGCGCACCGTGCCGAGGTCTTCGGCGCCGCGGCGCTCCTCCTCGATGCGCGAGCGCAGGCGCCGGACGAAGTCGAGCCGCTCCTCGGTGCGCAGCACGCCGTGGGCGAGGTCGGCGACCTTGCTGACATACTCCAGGACGAGCTGGTCGGCGCGCTCGATCACCCTCGCCATACTGCCCCAGGCCCGCCGACGCCCGTGCCGTTTCCCCGAAATGACCGCCCGGCGCCGAGGACGGACGACCCCCGCCCGGGAGACCGCGGCACCGCGTGATCGAACCGATTGGCGTGCTATGGCCCATGGGCTCCTACGATGGAGGGACGTTCCCGCGCTGGGAGCGGGCGTACAGCACGAGGGTGGACAGGGGGTTCGGCCGACCGTGACGAACGCCGAGTTCACCGAATGGCTCCGCGACCTGTCCGACACCGGGCTGCGCGCGCTCGTCGCCGCGCGCCCCGAGCTGATCACCCCGGTCCCCGCCCACATCGAAGGGCTGGCGATCCGCGCGGCCAGCCCGTCGGTCACGGGCCGCGCGCTCGACCGGCTCAACCGCTTCACGCTGGCGGTGGTGGAGACCCTCGTCGTCATGACGGCCGAGGACGGCCCCGGGCTGCCCTACGACGAGCTCCACCGCGCCCTCGCCCGGTCCGTCCCCTCCCAGGACGCCTCCCCGCCGCGGCCCGCCGAGGCGAGCGCCCCGCGCCCGTCGCGCAAGGCACCCTCGCGAGACGTCGCCGCGGGTCTCGGCACCCCGCTGCGCGAAGCCGTCGACCACCTGCGCGCGGCCGCCCTGATCTACGGCCCCGACGACGCCCTGCGGCCCGCGCCGGGCGTGCGCGAGGTCTCCGAGCACCCGGCCGGGCTCGGCCCTCCGGCCGCCGAGGTGTTCCGGCACCACCCCCCCGAGCGCCTGGAAGAGCTGGCCGAGGCCGTCCACCGCGGCCAGACCGCCCGCGGCGGCTCGGTGGTCGACCGGCTCGCGGGCCTGCTCGCCGAGGGCGGCATCGTCGAGCGCCTGCTGCGCGACGTCGGCCCCCAGGCCCGGGCCGCCCTGGAGGAGCTGGCGTGGGGGCCGCCCACCGGCCGCGTGCCCAACGCCCGCCGCCAGGTCACCCTGGAGACCGCCCAGTCGCCGATCGAGCAGCTCCTCGCCCGCGGCCTGCTGGCCGCCAACAGCGACGACAGCGTGGTGCTGCCGCGCGAGGTCGGGCTGGTGCTGCGCGGGGGCCGCGTCCATCGCGACCTGTGCCCCACCCCGCCGCCGCTGACCGGCACCGCGCGCGACGCCGAGCTGGCCGGGCGCACGGCCGCGAGCCAGGCGTTCGCGTTCACCCGCACGGTGGAGGAGCTGTGCGAGCGCTGGAGCGTCGACCCGCCCGGCACGCTGCGGGCCGGCGGGCTGTCCGTGCGCGACCTCAAGCGCACCGCCCAGATCCTCGACCTGCCCGAGTGGACGGCCGCCCTGGTGGTGGAGGTCGCGCACGCGGCGGGGCTCGTCGCCGCGACCTCCCCGGCCGACGGCGAGTGGGTCCCCACGACGGCGTACGACGGCTGGCGCGTGAAGGCCACCGAAGACCGCTGGGAGGCGCTGGCCGGCGCCTGGCTCGCGGGCGACCGGGTTCCCGGCCTGGTGGGCGAGCGGGACGACCGCGACCGCCTGCTCAACGTCCTGCATCCCGAGCTGCGCCGCCCCGCGGCGGCGGAGGTGCGGCTGCGCACGCTGGCGGTGCTGGCCTCGGCCGGCCCCGGCCTCGCGCCGTCGAGCCAGTCGGTGCGAGAACGGCTGGCCTTCGAGCAGCCCCGCCGCCGGGGCGCCTACCGCGACCAGCTCGTGGAGTTCACCCTGCGCGAGGCCGAGCAGATCGGCGTCATCGGCCTCGGCGCCATGCCGGCGTTCGGCCGCAGGCTGCTGCCCGCCTCCGCGCGCCAGGCGCCCGCCCCGGCCAAGCCCGCCGGTAAGGGAGCGGCGCGCAAGAGCGCGGCCGGCACCGCCGCCGAGCTGCTGGCGCCGCTGCTGCCCGAACCGCTCGACCACCTGCTGCTGCAGGCCGACCTCACGGCCGTCGCGCCCGGGCCGCTCGTCAGCGAGCTGGGCCGCTGGCTGGCCCTGGTCGCCGACATCGAGTCCAAGGGCGTCGCCACCGTCTACCGGTTCGGCGAGCAGTCGGTCCGGCGCGCGCTGGACGCCGGCTTCAGCGCCGAGGACGTGCTGGCCATGCTCGAGAAGCACTCCACGACGCCGGTCCCGCAGCCGCTGCGCTACCTGGTGACCGACGTCGCCCGCCGGCACGGCCGCGTCCGGGTCGGCACGGCCGGCGCCTACGTCCGCTGCGACGACCCCGGCGTCCTGGACGAGGTGATGGCCGACAAACGCGCGGTGCCGCTGCGCCTGCGCCGGCTCGCCCCCACCGTGGTGGCCTCGCGCAGCTCCCGTGTGGTGGTGGTCGACTCGCTGCGCGCGCTCGGCTACGCCCCGGTCGCCGAGTCGTCCGAGGGCGACGTGGTGGTGAGCAGGGCGGACGCCAGGCGCACGGAGCGGCCGCCGTCGGCCCGGTCGTTCCAGGTGCACTCCGGCCCGGACACCGACGTGGTGGCGGCGGCCGTGCGCGCGCTGCGGGCCGGCGACGCCGCCCACCAGGAGCGCAGGCAGCCGGTGGCGGCCCCTGACGGGCAGGTGCCGCGCTCGCCGTCGACGGGCACGATCACCGTGCTGCAGGAGGCCATCCGCCAGGGGGCGCGCGTCTGGATCGGCTACCTCGACTCCCAGGGCCACGCCACCAGCCGCATCCTGGAGCCCGCCCGCATGGAGGGCGGCTACCTCACCGCCTACGACGAGACACGGGCGGCCATCCACCGCTTCGCGCTGCACCGCATCACCGGCGTGGCCGACGTCGGCTAGCCGCACCACCCGCGGGCCCGGCGCGCGGGGCTCGTCAAGCGACGGGAAAGCGGGACTGATCCGGGCTCCCGCCTTGTTGGATAGGCGGACGGACCACCGGGCGGTGGCCGTGCGCGACCCCGATCGGAAGAGGAACACCGTGTCTGATGGTCCGTTGATCGTCCAGTCGGACAAGACGCTGCTGCTGGAGGTCGAACACGCGCGGGCGGACGAGTGCCGCAAGGCGATCGCGCCCTTCGCCGAGCTGGAGCGCGCTCCCGAACACGTCCACACCTACCGGGTGACGCCGCTCGCGCTGTGGAACGCCCGTGCGGCCGGGCACGACGCCGAGCAGGTCGTCGACGCGCTGATCGGCTTCAGCCGCTACCCCGTCCCGCACGCGCTGCTCGTCGACATCGCCGAGACCATGTCGCGGTACGGCAGGCTCCGGCTGGAGAAGTCCGAGGAGCACGGCCTCACCCTGACCAGCACCGACAAGGCGGTGCTCGAGGAGGTGCTGCGGTCGCGGAAGATCCAGCCGATGCTCGGCGCGCGCCTGGGCGACGACGCCGTGGCCGTGCACCCGAGCGAGCGCGGCAACATCAAGCAGGCGCTGCTCAAGGTGGGCTGGCCGGCCGAGGACCTCGCCGGGTACGTCGACGGCGAGTACCACGACATCACGCTCACCGAGGACACCTGGGGCCTGCGCCCTTACCAGCGCGAGGCCGCCGACGCGTTCTGGCACGGCGGCTCGGGCGTCGTCGTGCTGCCCTGCGGCGCCGGCAAGACCATCGTGGGCGCGGCCGCCATGGCGCACGCGCAGGCGACGACGCTCATCCTGGTCACCAACACCGTCTCGGCCCACCAGTGGAAGCAGGAGCTGCTCAAGCGCACCTCGCTCACCGAGGACGAGATCGGCGAGTACACCGGCACCCGCAAGGAGATCCGCCCGGTCACCATCGCCACCTACCAGGTGATGACGACGCGACGGCAGGGCGTGTACCGCCACCTGGAGCTCTTCGACGCGCGCGACTGGGGGCTGGTCATCTACGACGAGGTCCACCTGCTGCCCGCGCCGATCTTCCGCATGACCGCCGACCTCCAGGCGCGGCGCCGGGTCGGGCTGACGGCGACGCTGGTGCGCGAGGACGGCCGCGAGGGTGACGTGTTCTCCCTCATCGGCCCGAAGCGGTACGACGCGCCGTGGAAGGAGATGGAGAACCAGGGGTGGATCGCGCCCGCCGACTGCGTCGAGGTGCGGGTCACGCTCACCGACGCCGAGCGGCTGGCGTACGCGATGGCCGAGTCTGAGGAGCGCTACCGCTACTGCGCCACGACGCCCTCCAAGACCCGCGTCACCGAGACGCTCGTGCGGCGGCACGCGGGCGAGCAGGTGCTGGTCATCGGGCAGTACATCGACCAGCTCGACGAGCTGGCCGAGCACCTGAACGCGCCCGTCATCAAGGGCGAGACGCGTGTCAAGGAGCGGGAGCGGCTGTTCCAGGCCTTCCGCGACAAGGAGATCCAGGTGCTGGTGGTGTCGAAGGTCGCCAACTTCTCGATCGACCTGCCCGAGGCGTCGGTGGCGATCCAGGTGTCGGGCACCTTCGGCTCGCGCCAGGAGGAGGCCCAGCGGCTCGGCCGGGTGCTGCGCCCGAAGGCGGACGGCGGCGGCGCGCGGTTCTACTCGGTGGTCAGCAGGGACACCGTCGACCAGGATTTCGCGGCGCATCGCCAGCGGTTCCTCGCGGAGCAGGGGTACGCGTATCAGATCATCGACGCGGACGACGTGCTCGCCAGCGAATAAGGCGCTGAGCGGCACGTCGTCGGGCTTCCCCCACCTACCCCCAGGTATACGTGCCTAGGAGCCGGCATTCAGGTCCACGAAATTCCGTCGGCCCTGTACACCGCGTCACCCCCCCTGCGTATTGGCCCCTTCTGCGCCAAGTTCGGCATACCCTATGATCTAACGAAATCACAAGGTTTGTCCCGCTTTTTGGGGATTTTGGTATACAACAACGCACCGTGTCGGTGACATCACCGACCGACCATCCCGCCGACGTAAAGCACGCCTAGGGCGAATATCCACGAGGCCGTGGCGGCCCCAACCAGTATCAGGGACTTTTGCGGATATCTATGCATTACTGGTGGCAATAGTCCACCAAGGGTGCAGCACGCCGCCACGATCGCGAACATGCCCGACAGCGTCGAGACGACGGTCAGCCGGTCCACGCACGACTCAGGCGTCTCACCTTCCCCGCAGAACGCCTCCAGCCCCCACCCCGCGAAGACGGACAACGTCCAGAGCCCGCCGAGCAGCAGGTTCGCCATGGCGGGGATGACCGGGGACACCGCCACCTCGGTTCGCGTCGTCACCCTCACGAAGTACCCAAAGGCCAAGTCTCGGCAAACTCCGGACAACTGGTAGATCGCCCGGCCCGCCGGACCCGCGTCACAGGCAGCCCCCGCCGGAGGCCGAACGTATAAGCTTGTGGGTTCGCCCACCCTGTCACGCGTTCCGTGCCGCCTTCGCCTGCCCGCCCGCTCGCGTCCCGCCGTCCGCTCACGCCCAACCGTCCGCCCGTCGCCGCCGGTCGTCCCGCACGTCTGTCCATGCCCCCGCCGCCCGTCACGTCGTCTCCGACGGCCGGTGTCGCCCAACCATGCCCGCGACGCCGCCGCCCTGCCCTCGCCATCATCCCGACTTCCGAAGGAGCCCACCAGCATGCCGGGACACCAGCTGGCCCCCGACATACCCGACGAGAACCCAACACGGCATGACGATCCCACCGAAGTGCTGGACGCCGAGCGCACCCACCTCGCCGTCTCCCGCGCCGCGCTGAAGGCGATGCGCCGGCACGCCGAGTCGCTGTCCGCCGACGCCGCGGGCGACTGGGTGTCACAGCAGGTGCTGCAGGGCCTGCTCGACAAGCGCGTGGCCGCCCTCGCCGACCATCCCGACGCCCCGCTGTTCTTCGGCCGCCTCGACAGGTTCGCCGACGACGACCTCCCCCGCACCATCCACGTCGGGCGGCGCCACGTGCACGACGACGCCAGCCACCCCCTGGTGATCGACTGGCGGGCGCCGGTGTCCCGGGCGTTCTACCAGGCGCGCCCGTCCGACCCGATGGGCGTGCGGCTGCGCCGGCGTTTCGGCTTCCACGGCGGCGAGCTGACCGCCTACGAGGACGAGCCGCTCGACCAGAGCGGCGCGGTGCACGAGTCGCGCATCCTGACGCAGGAGATCGAGCGGCCCCGCACCGGGCCCATGCGCGACATCGTCGCGACCATCCAGCCCGACCAGGACGAGATCGTCCGCGCCGACCTCGGCCACACCGTGTGCGTCCAGGGCGCGCCCGGCACCGGGAAGACCGCCGTCGGCCTGCACAGGGCCGCCTACCTGCTGTTCACCCACCGCGAGAAGCTGGCGCGGTCGGGCGTGATGATCGTCGGGCCGAACCGCGCCTTCCTGTCCTACATCTCCTCGGTGCTGCCCGCCCTCGGCGAGGTGAAGGTCGACCAGACCACCGTCGCCGGCATCCTGGGCGACCACGCAGCCCCCGAAGCGCCCGCCGTCGCCACGCTCAAGGGCGACGCCCGCATGGCTCCCGTCCTGTACCGCGCGCTGTGGCAGCACATCAGCAAGCCGGAGGAGGGTTTGCTGATCACGCGCGGCGTGAACCGCTTCCGGGTCCCCGACCACGAGGTGCGCGAGATCGTCGCCTCCCTGCGCGGCACCACCCGGTACGGCCCCGGCCGCGCCGCCGTAGCCCAGCGGCTCGCCCACGCGGTGCTCGTGCGCATGGAGCAGCGCGGCGAGTCGCCCGACGACCGCGTGCAGGACGCCGTCGCCCGCTCCAAGCAGGTCAAGCAGCTCGTCGAGCAGGTCTGGCCCCGCGTGACGCCGCAGCAGGTGCTGTACCGCCTGCTGTCCGGCGGCGAGGCCCTCACCGCCGCCGCGAAGGGCGACCTGACGCCCGAGGAGTGCGCGCTCCTGGTGTGGCCCAAGCCCCCGCGGTCGTGGAAGTCGGCCAGGTGGTCCGCCGCCGACGCCGCGCTGCTCGACGAGCTCGCCGACCTGATGGAGCGCACGCCCACCCTCGGCCACGTGGTCGTGGACGAGGCGCAGGACCTGTCCGCCATGCAGCTTCGCGCGCTCGGCAGGCGGTGCCGCACCGGCTCGGCCACCGTGCTCGGCGACCTCGCCCAGGGCACGACCCCGTGGTCGGCCCGGTCGTGGGAGGAGGTGCTGTCGCACCTCGGCTTCACCGAGGGGTCGGTCACCGAGCTGACGCTCGGTTTCCGCGTGCCGCGCGAGGTGCTCGACTTCGCCGCCCGCCTGCTCCCCTCCGTGGCACCCGGCCTGGCGGCGCCCCGGTCACTGCGTCCCGGCGCGGGCTCGCTCACGGTGCGGCGGACGCAGAGCCCGCCCGGCGCCGTCGCCGAGGCCGTCGAACGGGCCGCCCTCCACGAGGGGTCGGTCGGCGTCATCGCCGCCGACGACGCGGTGCCCGCCCTCGCGGCCGCGCTCACCGCTGCCGGGGTGGCGCACGAGGTGCTCGGCCCGGAGTCGCCCGGCGGGCACCGGGTCTCGGTCGTCCCGGCCTCGCTCGCCAAGGGCCTGGAGTACGACCACGTCGTGGCCGTCGAGCCGGCCGACATCGTCGACGCCGAGCCGCGCGGCCTGGCCCGCCTCTACGTCGTCCTCACCCGCGCCGTCACCACGCTCACCGTTCTCCACGCGCGCGACCTGCCCGACCAGCTTCACTGACCCGGATATTCGGGAGCGCCCGAATACCGATATTCGGCGACCGATAATAACCCGTCATCACCTCATTACCGATAGCTACGCTTTATCGTGATCACTGGCTATAGTGAACGCTATATAGCAACGGGCGCGGGGGTAGCGCGATGGTCGCCGAACTTGTCCTGGCAGTCCTCTATCCATTCGTCGGCAAGCTCACCGAAGACTTTCTGAACAGGCGGCGCAAAGGCGTCGACATCGCCGAGATCCAGGAGCAGGTCGTCCGCCTGATGGCGAGCCAGCGCGCCGTCGAGACCGAGCTGGCGGACGCCCGCGTCACCGTCCTGGCCCTCACCCGCCATCTGGTCAGGACGCAGGGGCAGACGTTCGTCCTGCACGGAGACCGCCTGGAGCTGCTCGCCGGCCAGGAGCCGGGAAGCGGCGTGGGCCCCGTCATCGAGCGCTTCAGCTCCTCGGTGGAGCAGCGCCTGCACACGCGGCGGGCCGCGTCCGGCCCGCCGCACGTGCCCGCGCGGGCACCGGCGGCGGCACCGGTGTCGGCCGCCGACTCCGCGGAGGCGCTGAACAGCTTCTTCGACGGGTTCGAGGAAGAGATCATGCGAGCCAGACGCGGCCAGGAGCGCTGAATGACCGATGTGGTACTGCTCGACCGGTTCTTCACACGCGTTCACCTGCACCTGGTCGCCACCTACGGCGACACCGGGCGGTGGCCCGTCATCATGGGCGTCTTCGGCCGGGCCGGCGACGGCAAGTCGATCCAGCTCTCGGCGGCCCTGGAACGTTGCAGCGTGGAGCCCCTGCGGCTGAACGCCGCCGACCTGGAGAGCGGGCTGGCGGGCGAGCCGGGGAAGCACATCGCCCGCACGTACGCCACCGCGTCACTCGCCCTGGCCAAGGGCGTCCCGACGGCGCTCGTGCTGGACGACGTCGACACCACCGTGGGCGAGTGGGAGCAGAACACCGGCACGGTGAACCACCAGCAGGTGCTCGCCGAGCTCATGCACCTGGCCGACCGGCCGGTCGACCCCGCGCGCAACTTCCCCCGGCGCGTCCCGGTGTTCGTCACCGGCAACAACCTGTCGCGGCTCTACCCGCCGCTGCGCCGGCACGGGCGCATGGACGCCTTCGCCTGGCGGCCGAGGCCGCAGGAGGTCCGCGAGGTGCTGTACGGCATGTTCATGGACGTCTGCGACGCCGCGAGCCTCGACCGGCTGGCCGAGGAGTTCCCCGGCGAGCCGCTGTCGTTCTTCGCCGGGGTGCGGCAGGCGCTCACCACCGCCGAGCTGACCGAGCTCCTGAAGCTCGTCGGCCACGACATGCGCGCCTTCCTGCGCGCGAACGGCGCCTCCTTCGGCGGCGACCTGGGCAGGCGCCGGATCACCGGCACCGGTCTGATCGCGGTCGCCGAACGGGTGCGGGCGGAGCGCGACGCCGCCCAAGAGGACTTCCTGGCGGACAACCATCACGGAGGGCGGCCGAGATGAGCGTGCAGACCTACACCTACACCTGGACACAGACCCGGCTAGAGTCGATCCAGGACCAGTTCCGCTTCCTGCTCACCTACGGCGACATCGCCGAGGCGTACATCGACCAGGTGGTGCAGGGAGTGAGCCTGAAGGCCGTCGAGTCGATCGGGCTCTTCGGATGCGACCACACCGGGCTTCGGGTGATCGAGGTCGAGCTGCGCGTCGACTGGTCGCTGCACGCCCAGCTCACCCTGAGCATGCCCTCGATCACCGGCGGCCTCTCGGGCTGGGACGGCCGCCAGGCCCCGGAGGTGAAGGTCGCGGGGCGCCGATTCGCGGAGACCGCCAAGCGGATGCGGCTGGACACCAACTACTGGGTGCAGTTCACCGCGGCCATCAACAACGACGCCGTCGTCTACAAGCAGTGGCTGGCCTACATGAACCTCGGCGGCGGAGCCCCCGCGTGGAAGCACGCGCCCCAGGAGCGCTCGGAGACGTTCCTGGACCTCGGTGAGGCCAACGTCTTCATGCGGCGGGCCGGCCACGGTTAGGCCGCCCGGGGCCCGCGCTCGCGGTGCGCGTCACCGGTCGAGCCGGCCGACGTGCGCCGCGAGGAGCCGCCACCCGTGGTCGTCGTCGTGGATCCAGGTGCGGGTGTACCGCACGCGCGCGGAGAACCGCGTGCCCGACAACTCGCCGGACAGCCTGCCCAGGAACCACGTGACGCCGGTGCGGCCGACGACGAGCACGGTCAGCTCGTCCTCGACGACCTGCGTCAGCCTCTGCTCGCCGGTGCGGTGCACCCGCAGGTCGTCCTGCTTGTCGAACAGGTCGCCGTCGGGGCCGGTGAAGATCAGCCGATCGTCGAGCAGCTCGTCCAGCGCGTTCACGTCCGAAGCGAGCTGGGCCGCCTGCAGCCTGCGCTCGGCCGAGCGCAACTCGGCGGTGCGGGTGTCGTCCGTCATGACGACAGATCCTCACACACCAGCGCGCTCCCGCCCGCACCTTCGCTCTCAGCGTGGCGCGCTCAGCCCGACGGGCCGAACAGCACCAGGGGTCCGGTCTCCGGGCCGGCGGTAAAGGCTCCCGGGGAGGCGTGGGGACCGTCGCGATGTGATCGGGGGCTCGCGAAGGCGAGCCGCGGCACTGCGGGGGCGGTGGGGGGAGCGGTGGTGCGGGGGCCGAGGGCTGGGGCGCGGTTTCCCGGGGCGGTCGGTGTCACGCCTGGATCCGGGGAGAGCGGCCGGTGGTTCAGCGGGCCGGGGTGTTTCGGCGGAGCGGTTTTCTTAGCTGTGGCCGGTTCGCGGGGGCTTCGGCGGGGACGGGTCTCGTCCGCGATGCCGGCGGGCCGGTCGGCCGGTGTATCGGTTTTACTGGTTCAGTTGTTCTGCCGTGTCGTTGGTATTGAATTCGCCTTTTCGATTTCCGCTGTCAGTCCCAGGTGGTGCCGTTGTCGTCGGCGGGGATCTCGCCCTCGGCCAGCAGCTTGGCGGAGTCCCAGGTCGTGCCGTCGTCGTCGCTGGTGGAGGCGGAGTCCCAGGTGGTGCCGTCCTTGTCGGCGGGGGTGTCCCAGGTGGTGCCGGCCACGACGTGGGTGCTTGGGGCGTACTCGGCGGCCTGGCTCGTGGCGGCGTAGAGGCCGATCGCGGCGGTGAGGGAGACGGCGGCGGAGACGAAGCCGGCGGAGATCTTGGCGGTGAGGGAGGTCGTGGAGTTCATTTCTTTTTCCTCTTTCCGGTGGTTGTTTTGTTTTCTTCTCGCACAACCAACTCTCCGCTTTTCGAGGCTTCGGAACCAGATGAATGGACGGCAGCAAGCTGCCCGCCGCTGGCACCTTGCTGCCACCCTCCGCGGCCCGCCCCCATTGGCTCGGGCGCGGCGGCGGCGGTAGCTTCGTCGTTCATGAGCGCGCCTGAGACCACCGATGTGACCGTGAGAACCGCCGTGCCCGGCGACGTGGAGGCGGTGCTCGCCTTCTGGCGGGAGGCCGGGTACAACACCGCCGGGCGGAACGACACGCTCGACGCGGTGGAGCGCCTGGTCAGCCGCGATCCCGAGGCCCTGCTGATCGCCGAGATCGACGGGCGGACGGTGGGCACGCTGGTCGCCGGCTGGGACGGCTGGCGGTGCCACCTCTACCGGCTGGCGGTCGACGCCGGACACCGCCGCAGGGGCGTCGCGCGCACCCTGCTGGCGGCCGCCGAGGCACGCTTCGCCCGGCTCGGCGGCACGCGTCGACGCCATGGTGGAGGAGGCCAACGAGCAGGCCCACCAGGCGTGGACGGCCCTGGGCTACACCTCACAGCCCGGGGTGGCCCGCTGGGTCAAGCGGTTGAACGCCGGCTCCTGACCCCCGAGCCGGCGTGCGGCCGGGCCCGCCCGCGGGCGCACGCGAGAGTGCGCCCGCATCCCGGGCGGCGAAGCGACCGGCGCGTCAGACCGCCCGGTCGGCCACGATGGGGGTGAGGGCCGTCACCGACGCGAGAGGCACCCATGAAGTACATGCTGCTGCTGTTCGACCCGGAGAACTACTGGGAGTCGGTGTCGGAGGAGGAGATGACCACCGCGCTGACCGAGCACCAGGAGTTCGCGCGCTACCTGCGCGAGCGGGGCGTCGAGTTCTCCGGGCAGGCGGTGCACCCCGGGCAGGAAGCCGTCACCGTGCGGCCCTCCGCCAACGGCCCGCAGGTCGTCAAGGAGCCGTTCGTCGAGCTCAAGACCGACTTCGCGGGCTACTACCTGATCGACTGCGCCGGCCTGGACGAGGCCCTGGAGATCGCCCGGCACTGCCCGATGGGCGCGGGCGTCGAGGTGCGCCCCGTCTGGGAGGCCCCCTGAACGGCCGGGCGACGCCAAAGGGCCACCCCCGGTGCGGTCCGGGGATGGCCCTTTCGGTGAGGCGATGAGCCGGGGCTCAGAAGTCCATGTCGCCGCCGCCGGGCATGGCGGGAGCGGCCGGGTTCTTCTCGGGCTTCTCGGCGATGACGGCCTCGGTGGTGAGGAACAGCGCCGCGATGGAGGCGGCGTTCTGCAGCGCGGAACGGGTCACCTTGGCGGGGTCGATGATGCCCGCCTCGAGCATGTTGACGTACTCGCCGGTCGCGGCGTTGAGGCCCACACCCTGCTCGAGGTTGCGGACCCGCTCGACCACGACGCCGCCTTCGAGGCCGGCGTTGACCGCGATCTGCTTCAGCGGCTCTTCGAGGGCCTTGCGGACGATCGCCGCACCGGTGGCCTCGTCGTTGAACAGCTCCAGCTTGTCGAACGCCTTGGCGCCCGCCTGCAGCAGCGCCACGCCGCCGCCGGGGACGATGCCCTCCTCGACGGCCGCCTTCGCGTTGCGAACGGCGTCCTCGATGCGGTGCTTGCGCTCCTTGAGCTCGACCTCGGTCGCCGCGCCGGCCTTGATGACGGCGACGCCGCCGGCCAGCTTGGCGAGACGCTCCTGGAGCTTCTCGCGGTCGTAGTCGGAGTCGGTGTTCTCGATCTCGGCGCGGATCTGGTTGACCCGGCCGGAGATCTGCTCGGGGTCGCCCGCACCGTCGACGATGGTCGTCTCGTCCTTGGTGATGATCACCTGACGGGCGCGGCCCAGCAGGTCGAGGGTCGCGGTCTCCAGCTTGAGGCCGACGTCCTCGCTGACGACCTGGCCGCCGGTGAGGACGGCGATGTCGGTCAGCATGGCCTTGCGGCGGTCGCCGAAGCCGGGGGCCTTGACGGCCACGGACTTGAACAGGCCGCGGATCTTGTTGACGACCAGGGTGGCCAGGGCCTCGCCCTCGACGTCCTCAGCGATGATCACCAGGGGCTTGCCGGCCTGCACGACCTTGTCGAGCAGGGGAAGCAGGTCCTTGTTGGCGGAGACCTTCGAGTTGACGATGAGCACGTAGGGGTCGTCGAGGACGGCCTCCATGCGCTCGGTGTCGGTCACGAAGTAACCGGAGATGTACCCCTTGTCGAAGCGCATGCCCTCGGTGAGCTCGAGCTCGAGGCCGAAGGCGTTGCTCTCCTCGACGGTGATGACGCCTTCCTTGCCGACCTTGTCCATCGCTTCGGCGATCATCTCGCCGATCTGCGGGTCGCCGGCGGAGATGGAGGCCGTCGAAGCGATCTGCTCCTTGGTCTCCACATCCTTGGCGATCTTGGACAGTTCCTCGCTCACGCGCTCGACCGCGGCCTCGATGCCCTTCTTCAGGCCCATCGGGTTGGCGCCGGCGGCGACGTTGCGAAGGCCCTCGCGTACCAGAGCCTGGGCGAGCACGGTGGCGGTGGTGGTGCCGTCACCCGCGACGTCGTCGGTCTTCTTCGCGACTTCCTTGACGAGCTCGGCCCCGATCTTCTCCCACGGGTCCTCGAGCTCGATCTCCTTGGCGATGGAGACACCGTCATTGGTGATCGTGGGGGCGCCCCACTTCTTCTCCAGCACGACGTTGCGGCCCTTGGGACCCAAGGTCACCTTGACGGCGTCGGCGAGCTGGTTCATACCGCGCTCGAGACCGCGCCGGGCTTCTTCGTTGAACGCGATCATCTTGGCTGCCATACGGCTAGACCTCCCAGATACAGGGTGGCTTGCAGCGGACCGAGCCGAAGCCCGCGACGGCATGTAGACCCGCACCCCCACGGCACCTGTCGCCGTGGATCGCCGGGCCCCATCGCCTCGATCCGTGGTTGTCACTCTCTACGTGAGAGTGCCAACGAACTGTTTAGCACTCTACCCGGTCGAGTGCAAGCGGCAACCCCTATGACCTGGGCGGCACACGAATTCGCAGGGCCGGATACCAAATATTGGGCGGTTCTTCACATGCCGCCCCCCGACCGGACATAACGGAAGGCTCGGCCCGCCACCGAGCATGACGGACCGAACCCTCCGACTACTGATCGGGAGAACCAGTGGGTTCCTTCGACGGCCGGCCGACGCCGACCGGCGTCACACCGTACGGACCGCCTCCGCCTGCGGACCCTTCTGGCCCTGTGTGATCTCGAACTCCACCCGCTGACCCTGTTCGAGCGAACGGTACCCCTCCGACAGGATCGCTGAGTAGTGGACAAACACGTCCTTACCACCGTCTACCGCGATGAAGCCGTAGCCCTTGTCCGCGTTAAACCATTTGACGGTGCCCTGCGCCACTTTCCGACTCCTCTTGCTGGGCTCTGGACCCCGCCCACTCCTCCGCGAGGCCCGTGACCTTCTCAGCCGAGAGACATGCGAACTCCTCGGCCACGTCGATCGTTCTCGACCATACCTGTGGCAAGGCTTGGCGCAACAGAGTCAATGACCAAACTCGTTCTTGACGATCGCCGCCGGCGGTAGGTGCCCGAATTTCGGCACCTGTTTAGTTAGTTGAGAATTGCACTACAAGGGGCCCAGTAAGAACTTCTATTATGATAGATCACCAGATCCAGGGCCCGTAGACGCACGAACGCCCGCATGTCCAGGGACATGCGGGCGTCGCGAGGTCGCGGAGAGTCAGCCTCCGGCCACAGCCGGGATGACGGAGATCTGGGCCCCGTCGGGCGTAGGGGTGTCCAGTCCCTCGGCGAAACGGACGTCCTCTTCCCCGACATAGACGTTGACAAAACGGCGGATCTTGCCCGTTTCGTCCAGAATACGGGCACCGATTCCGGGGTAGTCCGACTCGAGCTTCTGGAACACCTCCCGCAGCGTGGCCCCTTCGCCGTTCACCTCAGAGGCGCCATCGGTGTAGGTGCGAAGAATCGTCGGAATCCGCACTGAAACACTCATTTGTCGTGCCCTTTCAGGAGTTTTCCGCGACGGCCGCACGGAATGCGGAGAGCGAAGGCCGAATGACGGCGGTGGGGCGTGCCTCGGAGGACACCGCGTCGAGGGTCTTCAGACCGTCGCCGGTGTTGAGCACGACCGTCTCGGCGTCGGGGTCGAGCGCGCCGCCGACGAGCAGCTTGCGCAGCACGCCGACGGTGACGCCGCCCGCGGTCTCGGCGAAGATGCCCTCGGTGCGCGCCAGCAGCCGGATGGCGTCCACCACCTCGGCGTCGGTGACGTCCTCCACGGCTCCGCCCGTGCGGCGGGCGATGTCGAGCACGTACGGCCCGTCGGCGGGGTTGCCGATGGCGAGCGACTTGGCGATGGTGTTCGGCTTCACCGGCCGCACGGTGTCGTGGCCGGCCTTGTACGCGGTCGAGACCGGCGAGCAGCCCTCCGCCTGGGCGCCGAAGATCTTGTACGGCTTGTCGTCGACCAGACCGAGCCTGATCAGCTCCTTGAAGCCCTTGTCGATCTTCGTGAGCTGTGACCCGGACGCCACCGGCACGACGATCTGGTCGGGGATGCGCCAGCCGAGCTGCTCGGCGATCTCGTAGGAGAGGGTCTTGGACCCCTCCGCGTAGTAGGGCCGCAGGTTGACGTTGACGAAGCCCCAGCGGTCGCTCATCGGGTCGCCGATGAGCTCCGAGCAGAAGCGGTTGACGTCGTCGTAGCTGCCCTCGATGCCGACCAGCCGCCCGCCGAACACCGAGGCCATGACGATCTTGGCCTCTTCGAGGTTCGACGGGATGAAGACGCAGGCGTCGAGCCCCGCGCGGGCCGCGGCGGCGGTCACCGCCCCCGCCAGGTTGCCCGTGGAGGAGCACGAAAGGGTGTGGAAGCCGAAGTTGCGTGCGGCCTCCAGCGCGATGGCCACCACCCGGTCCTTGAAGGAGTGGGTGGGGTTGCCGGAGTCGTCCTTGACGTGCAGGCTGCGCATGCCCAGCTCTCGGGCCAGGTTGCGCGCCGGGACCAGCTTGGTCCACCCCGGCGCGAGGTTGGGCTTGGAGGCGACGTCGGCGGGCACCGGCAGCAGGGCCCGGTAGCGCCAGATGTCGGCCGGCCCGGCCTCGATCTGCCGGCGGGTCACCGGGGCGGCGTCGCCCTCGGGGGAGTTCCAGGTGTAGGCCACTTCGAGTGGCCCGAAACACTCCGCGCAGGCGAAGAGCGGGCCGAGGTCGTAGCGGGTTCCGCATTCGCGGCACGCGAGTGCCACGGCGGGTCCGAAGTCGAGCGAAGTCTTAGTCTCAGCGGTTGCGAGCGCCATGAAGCGAGGCCTTTCCCCTCATCTTCGCCCGCGACCACCTTGGTCACGGGCCGGAATTGGCACCTGTCCCGGCCGGTCTCACTGGTCGCGAGGCGCCATTCGGAGACGCGATCGACCACAGCCGGGAGGGTTGCCGGGGCTTCGCAGGGCCGGTCCCTCCACCCCTCTGGATGAGCAAATATTCAGTTGTCGGCCTGCCGACGCAGGCCAATAGAACCATACCTCGTTTCTCCACCCGTGTGACCCCAGACCTCACCACCCGGGACCCGTGACCGTGCGACCCCGGCCCGGACACCTCGCCAACCCCAGGGCGGCCCCCCGCGCTCTCCGGTCGCGGCGCCCGCGCGCCGGGGCACCCCGGCCCTCGGCCCGGCCGGCGGTCCCGCCGGTGCCCACGCCGTGCGGGACGGCCGCGTAGGCGCGGCGTGCCCGGCGCTCAGGCGCGAAGGTCGTAGGCGTCGCCCAGCGCCGCCTTGATGTACTTCCTGGCCTGGTGGATGCGCGACTTCACCGTGCCCAGCGGTATGCCGAGCTGCTCGGCGACCTCGTTGTAGTCGAGCTCGCAGATGTCGCGCAGCACGAGCGCCTGCGCCAGGTCGGGCCGCTGGGACTCCAGCGCCTCCATGGCGTCCAGCAGGTCGAGCCGCGACCCGGCGATGACGCTCACCCGGCGCGGGTCGGCCCGCAGCTCGGGAAGGTGCTCGTCGGCCTGCTCGGCCGACCGCCGCTTGAGCGTGCGGTAGGTCGTCCTGGCGCAGTTGGTGGTGACGATGTGCAACCAGGTGGAGAATCGTGCCCTGCCCTCGAACCTGCCGATGTTGCGCGCGACGGCGAGCAACGTATCCTGGCAAGCCTCCTCCGCGTCCTGGTGGTAGGGCAGAAGCCGCCCGCAATGGCGTAGGACGTCCGGTTCGACGCGGCGGAGGAGCTCTCCAAGCGATCGGTGGTCGCCTCGGGCGGCGGCGTGGGCCAGCTCTTCGGTCGTCTCGTCAAGCGCCATGTCCGAGCCCCCTCCGACCGTCCATGCGTTGCCGCCCGCCTGCCCACGAGCACATCTTATTGAGGGCGTAAATTTTAGTGACCGCGGCCCACGTGCGCATCACAGCGGAGAGGTACGGCGAGGGATGACCGCCACGGCGGCGGGCGAGGAGTGGTGATGGGCGGATGAACACAGTTCTGCTGGCCTCCAATCGGGGCCCCGTGTCGTTCACGCTGGCGGACGACGGCACGCTTTCCATGCGCCGCGGCGGCGGCGGCATGGTCTCCGGCCTGTCGGAGATCGCCAAGGCGTCCGACATGCTGTGGGTGTGCGCCGCGCTGTCCGACGGCGACCGCAGCGCCGTGCGTCTCGCGCCGGGCGGGCGCCTCGACCAGGCGGGCTACGACACCGGCGCGGTGCGCATGCTGGAGATCCCGCCGGCGACGTTCCACCGCGCCTACAACGCGGTGGCCAACTCCACGCTGTGGTTCGTCAACCACCTGCTCTACAACATCCCCAACTCCCCGCACTTCGACATGCGGTTCCGGCGCGAGTGGGAGTCCTACCAGGACTACAACGCCGCGTTCGCGCTGGCATTGGCCGAGGAGGCCGCGCACGGCGCCCGGGTGATGATCCAGGACTACCACCTGACCCTCGCCCCGGCCATGCTCCGCGTCGAGCGCCCCGATCTGCGCATCGGCCACTTCTCCCACACCCCCTGGGCCCCGCCCGAGTACTTCTCCCTGCTGCCCGACGACATCGCCAGCGAACTTCTGTCGGGCATCCTCGGCGCCGACCACGCCGGATTCCTGGCCACCCGCTGGGCGTCGGCGTTCATGGACTGCTGCGAGGCCCTGCTCGGCGCGGTGGTCGACCGCGTGGAGCGCACGGTGACGTACGAGGGCAGGACGACACGCATCGGCGTGCACGCGCTGGGCGTGGACGGCGACGCGCTGTGGGCCAGAGCCCTGGAGCCGGACGTCGAGTCGCACATGACCGCCCTGCGCGACCGCGTCGGCGACCGCAAGCTGATCGTCCGCATCGACCGCACGGAGCTGTCCAAGAACATCGTGCGGGGCCTGTTCGCCTACCGGCAGTTCCTCACCGACCATCCCGAGTGGCACGGCAGGGTCGTGCACCTGGCGTTCGCCTACCCCTCCCGGCACGACCTGCCCGAGTACCGCGAGTACACCGCCGCCGTCCAGCGCTGCGCCAAGGAGATCGAGGACGAGTTCGGCAGCGAGGAGTGGGACCCGCTGATCCTCAACGTGCACGACGACTACGCCCGTTCGCTGGCCGCGTACCGCATGGCCGACGTGCTGCTGGTCAACCCCATCCGCGACGGCATGAACCTCGTCGCCAAGGAGGGGCCGATCCTGGCCCCGCACTGCGCGCTGGTGCTGTCCAGGGAGGCGGGCGCGGCGGCCGAGCTGGGGGCCGACTCTCTGGTCGTCAATCCCTACGACGTCTCCGGCACGGCGCAGGCGCTGTACGACGCGCTGCTGCTGCCGGAGGACGAGCGGGCCAAGCGCGGGGTCCGTCTGCGCGCCGCCGCGACCGCCCTGCCCCCGACCCGGTGGTTCTCCGACCAGCTCGCCGCCCTGGAGCGCTGACCCGCGCACGCACGCTTGGACGGCTGCCGGCGCATCAACCGTCATTCCGGTCATGCGGTGATGAACAGGTCGGTGATACCTTTCTGCGAGTTCGAGCGGTTCGAGGCACCGGGGGATCATTGAGCTCGACCACGTCCGGCGGGTCGCGCGCCAGGCTCGTCAGAGACCGCCCCACCTGGCTGATCTACCTCCAGCTCTCCACCTTCTCCACCTACCTGTACGGCCTGTCGGCCGCGCTTCCCCTGCTGCGCATCGACCAGGGGGTCTCCCAGGCGGTGGCGGGGCTGCACGGCACGGTCATGGCCGTCGGCAGCGTCATCAGCGGCCTGGCCATCCCCCGGCTCACCTCCCGGTTCGGCAGGCGGGGGGCGACCTGGCTAGGGCTGTTCGTGATGGCGGCGGGCACCCTGTGCGTCGCGGCCACCACGGCGCTGCCGGTGACCCTGCTCGGCTTCGGCCTGGCCAGCGGCGGCGGCTCGATCACGCTCTACGTCGGCATGTCGGTGCTGAGCGACCACCACGGCCCGGCCGGGCCCGCGGCGATCAACGAGGCGAACGCCGTGGGCGTCACCGTCGGCATCGGCGTGTCCTACCTGGTCAGCGTGCTGGCCCAGACCTCGCTCGGCTGGCGGTCGGCCATCCTGCTCACCCCCGTCGCCGCCTTGCTGCTGCTGGCGCTGATGGGCCGGGTGTGGGTGCCGTCCCTCGCCCCACCGCAGGACGCGCCCGCCTCCCCGCACGTGCCCCCCGTCCCGGGCCCGGCGGCCGGTCCGGCCGCCCGGCCGGCGGGTACGCCCTTCGGCTGGCGCTTCCACGCGGCCGGGGCGGTGCTGTTCTGCCTGGTGGCCATGGAGTTCCTGTTCAACGTCTGGGCCGCCAAGCTGCTGGCCGACCAGACGGGCATGACCGCCGCCGCCGCGGCCACCGGGCTCACGGCGTTCACCGTGGGGCTCGCCGTGGGCCGGTTCGCCGGCGGCGGCCTGGCGCTGCGGTTCAGCCCGGCGCTGCTGCTCACCGCGGGGCTGGTGGTGACGCTCGCCGGGTGGGCGCTCCTGTGGCTGAGCACCGAGCCGCTGCTCGCGTACTCGGGGCTGGCGGTCAGCGGGCTCGGTGTCGCGGTGCAGTTCCCGCTCGCCCTGTCGCGGCTGATCGCGGCCTCCGGCGGCCGTGCCGACCAGGCGGGCGCCGCGGGGTCGATCTGGGCCGGGGTGGCGGTCGGCGTCGGCCCGTTCACGCTCGGCGCGCTCGCCGACGGCTACGGAACCCACACGGCGTTCCTCATGGTCCCGCTGCTCATCACGGCCGCGATCGTGGGCATCGCCCTCAGCTCGGGCGGCCGCGCGCGGCTTCCCCGCCCCGCCGAAGGCTGAGAACCGAGGGTCGCGACCGGCCTCACCGGCCGGTCGCGAGGGCGCTCACCGCCCGCTCAGCGCGTCGGCGAGCGCCGACAGCAGGGAGGCCACCCCCCTGGGCCCGTCCACGACGACGTCGGCCAGGGCCGCCAGCTCGCTGACCTCCGCGGACGCGCTGCACACGGTCACGCCCGGCAGTCCCGAGTCGCGCACCGCCTCGAACGCGGCGAGGTCGCCCAGGTCGTCCCCGCCGAACAGGACGGACCCGGCGCCCCGCTCGGCGAGGAAGGCCAGCAGGGCCTGCCCCTTGTCCATGCCCGAGGGGCGCAGCTCCAGCACCAGGCGGCCCGGCTCGACGACCAGCCCGTGGGCGGCGGCCAGCGCGGCCAGCGGCTCGCGCAGCGTGCGGAGCGCGCCTTCGGGGTCGGCGGCGCGCCGGGTGTGCACGGCGACGGCACGGCCCTTGTCCTCGACGGTCACCCCCGGCGCCTCGCCGTCGCCGGGGGGCAGGCCGAGCGCGGTCAGCAGGGCGGGCAGCTCGGCGCGCACGCGGTCGACGCCCGGCGGTGGCGGCGGCGAGGTCACCAGCCCCGACTCCCAGCGCTCCAGGCCGTACTGGCCGAGCACCACGAGGCCGGGCACGTCGGCGAGCCCGGGGCCGCCCGGCACGTGACCGTAGGCGATGGCGGTGGCGGCGGGGCGGCCGGTGACGATCACGACGGCCCCGACCAGCGCGCCCAGCCTGACCAGCGCCGCGGCGGCGTCCGGTGCGACCCGCGCGTCGGCGGGGTCGGGGACGATGGGCGCCAGCGTGCCGTCGAAGTCGAGCCCGATCACCGCCGAGGCCGGGTCGCTCCTGATAGCTGACAAACCGGCTATGTCCGGCAAAACATCGTTAGTCACGCGTGAAGCAGTACCCCGTGATCAGGGGCGCATACCCAGGCGGCGCGCGGCGCGCTCGCGCCGGCGCGAGGCGCGCAGGCGGCGCAGCCGCTTGACCGTCATCGGATCGTGGGCCAGCGCCTCGGGCCGTTCGACGAGCCGGCCGAGCAACTGGTAGTAACGCGTGGCGGAGATGCCGAAGGTCTCGCGGATGGCCTGCTCCTTGGCGCCCGCGTGGCGCCACCACTGACGCTCGAAGGCGAGGAGCTCACGCTCGCGTGCGGTCAGCTCTCCGGAGGCGTGGGGGGCCGGCAGATCCTCGGGGTCGGCGTCACCGTGTTCCGGAGCGGTGTCCATGCTGTCCTCCTCGATCGGGCACGCGGGAGACGCGGGACGGCGAGCGGGCACGGGGGAGCGGGAGACGGGCGTGAACGCCCCGACGAGCGACCCATGGCCACGACCCGCGGATGCGGCCCGTGGCCATGGTAGTCGGGAATCCAGGGCCGTTCATGACACTTCAGCAGACCCGCATATCGCCCACATCTCGGAGGAGACCGGCAAACGTCTCGTACCACTGCGATAGGCCCGCCCTGGAGGGGAATGACGTTCGGTGTGGTCGTCGAACGTCACACCGCCCGGGCCGCGCTGACACGAGGAAGGCGCCGCGCCGCGTCCGCGACGCGCCCGCCCGCCCCGGGCGCGCGGCGGGCCGACCGGCCGGAACAGCGGATCGCCGCGTTCACGATCTCTCCGGATGCGCCCCTATGACACCGCGACTTCACGCCGTACAGTCACCAGATGTGACCTCTGTCATCACGCTTCTCACCGACTACGGCCTGGAAGACGGGTTCGTGGCCTCATGCCACGGGGTGATCATCAGCATCGCCCCGCAGACGCGGATCATCGACGTCTGCCACCTGGTCCCGGCCGGCGACATCAGGCGCGGCGCCGCGATCCTCGCGCAGACCCTGCCGTACCTGCCGGCGGGCGTGCACGTCGCCGCCGTCGACCCCTCCGCCGCAGGGGCCCGCCGCTCGGTCGCCGTCGAGGCGGGGAACAGGCTTTTCATCGGCCCCGACAACGGGCTGCTGTCGTGGGCGCTGCTCGCCGCGGGCGGCGCGCGCACCGCGTACGAGATCGCCAACACCGAGCTGTTCCTGTCACCGGTGTCGCCGACGTTCCACGGGCGCGACATCTACGCCCCGGTGGCCGCGCACCTGTGCGGGGGGCGCAAGCCGGCCGACCTCGGCCCGGAGATCCCGCTCGACCGCCTGCTGTCCCTGCCGGCGCCCACCGCGCGGCGCGGGGAGGACGCCGTGGAGGGCGAGGTGCTCTCGCTCGACCGCTACGGCAACGTGCAGCTGTCGGTGACCGCCGACGACCTCGCCGCGCTCGGCATCAGGGTGGGCGGCACCGTCGCGGTCTCCATGGGGCGGCGGCAGGTCACCATGCCGTTCCGCGACACCTACGCCGCCGTGCCGCCCGGCACGCTGGTCGTGTTCACCGACTCCGCCGGGCTGGTCGCGTTCGCGGTCAACTCCGGCGACGCCGCGCAGCGCCTCGGCCTGCCGCCCGGCGCGCACGTCAGGCTGGCCCGCGGCCCCGAGATCTGAGCATCCAACGGCGAACCCCCCGCGGGCAGGGCCCGCGGGGGGTTCGCCGTGATCCGTGCGCGGCGCGCCATCGCCTCCCCCGCCATGGCGCCCTCCACCGGCCTCTCGCGGCGTGTGTCACGTCGCGGGCGGCGGTCACACGTGCAGGACGTCGTGCTCCTCCGCGAAGTGGCAGGCGCTGTAGTGGCCGCCCGCGCGGATCTCCAGCAGCGGCTCCTGCTGCGCGCAGATGTCCTGCGCCTTCCAGCAGCGGGTGCGGAACCGGCAGCCCGAAGGCGGGTCGGCCGGCGAGGGCGGGTCACCCTGCAGGATGATCCGCTCGCGCTGCTCGCGGCCCTCGGGGTCGGGGACCGGCACGGCCGACAGGAGCGCCTGGGTGTACGGGTGGCTGGAGCGCTCGTAGATCGCGGCGTCCTGCCCCAGCTCGACGATCTTGCCCAGGTACATCACCGCGACCCGGTCGGAGATGTGCCGGACGACCGACAGGTCGTGGGCGATGAAGATGTAGGCCAGGTTGAACTCGTTCTGCAGCTTCTCCAGCAGGTTCATGACCTGGGCCTGGATCGACACGTCCAGCGCCGACACCGGCTCGTCGCAGATGATGATCTCGGGCTGGAGCGCGAGCCCCCGGGCGATGCCGATGCGCTGGCGCTGGCCGCCGGAGAACTGGTGCGGGTAGCGGTTGATGTGCTCGGGGTTGAGGCCGACCACCTCCAGCAGCTCCTGCACCTTCTTGCGCCGGTCGCCCTTGGGCGCGACCTCGGAGTGGATCTCGTACGGCTCGCCGATGATGTCGCCGACGGTCATGCGCGGGTTCAGCGAGGTGTACGGGTCCTGCATGACCATCTGGATGTTGCGGCGCATCCGCTTCAGCTCGCCGCCGTGCGCCTTGGCCATGTCGATCCCGTTGATCTTCACCTCGCCCGAGGTCGGCCGCTCCAGCGCCATCAGCAGCTTCGCCAGCGTGGACTTGCCGCACCCCGACTCGCCCACGATGCCGAGCGTCTCGCCACGGTGCAGGTCGAACGACACGCCGTCGACCGCCTTGATCGCGCCGATCTGGCGCTTCAGCACGATGCCCTGGGTCAGCGCGAAGTGCTTGACCAGGTCGCGGACCTCCAGGATCCGCTCACTGGACGGTGCCATCGAGGACCTCCCGGTAGTAGTGGCAGGCGCTTCCGCGCGTCCCGCTGATCTCGTAGAGCGGCGGCACGTCGGTGACGCAGTTGGGGCGGCCGTACGGGCATCGGGGGTGGAAGGCACAGCCCGGGGGCATGTTGAGCAGGTTGGGCGGCAGGCCCTTGATGGCGTAGAGCTCCTGGCCCTTCATGTCGACCCGCGGGATGGAGTCGAGCAGGCCCTTGGAGTACGGGTGCGCCGGGTTCTTGTAGATGTCATGGACGAGCGCGTGCTCGACGATCCGCCCGGCGTACATGACCGCGATCTTGTCGGCGACGTCCGCCACCACGCCGAGGTCGTGGGTGATCAGGATGAGGCCCATGTTGCTCTCGCGCTGCAGCTCGGCGAGCAGGTCCATGATCTGGGCCTGGACGGTCACGTCGAGCGCCGTGGTGGGCTCGTCGGCGATCAGGACCTCCGGGTCGAGCGCGATCGCCATCGCGATCATGATGCGCTGCCGCATGCCGCCGGAGAACTGGTGCGGGTAGTCGTTGACCCGCTGTCTGGCGGCCGGGATGCGCACACGGTCCATCAGCTCGACGGCCTTGTTGTTGGCGTCGCGCCGCGACATGCCGCGGTGCACGCGGAACATCTCGCCGATCTGCCAGCCCACGGTGAACACCGGGTTGAGCGCCGAGAGGGCGTCCTGGAAGATCATGGCGATGCGCTGGCCGCGGATCTGGCCGCGAGCCTGCTCCGACAACTGGAGCACGTCGGTGCCGCGGAAGCGCACCTCACCCTTGGGGATGCGGGCGGGCGGCATGTCGAGGATGCCCATGATCGCCTGCGCGGTGACCGACTTGCCCGAGCCGGACTCGCCCAGCACCGCGAGGGACTCGCCGGCGTTCACGGTGTAGCTGACACCGTTCACCGCCCGGACCACACCCTGGCGGGTGGCGAACTCCACGTGGAGGTTGTCCACCACGAGGAGCGGCTCCTGCGCGACCTCGTCGGCCGGCGGATGCGTGTCGATTGACGGGTTCTTCACCTTCGGTGCCCTCTCCTACCGCAGCTTGGGGTCAAGCGCGTCACGAACCGCGTCACCCAGCATGACGACGCTGAGGATGGTCAGGCTCAGGAACAGCGCGGGGAACAGCAGCGGCAGCGGCGCCTCCAGGAAGCGGTTGCGCGCGTCCGCGATCATCAGCCCCCAGGAGATCTGCGGAGACTGGATGCCCACGCCGAGGAAGGACAGCGCCGCCTCGCCCGCGATGAACGCTCCCAGGTTGATCGTGGAGACCACGATGACCGGCGCGACCGCGTTGGGAAGGATGTGCCGGACCATGATGCGCCCGGGACTCGCGCCGAGCGCGCGGGCCGCGACCACGTAGTCCTGGTGCTTGGCGGTGATGACCGCGGCGCGCATGATGCGCAGGATCATCGGCCAGGCCAGGATCGCCAGGGCCAGCACCACGCTGGTGATGCCGGCGTTGTCGCGGCCGATGATCGACAGGATGAGCAGCGCGCCCAGGATGGAGGGGATGGCGAAGAAGATCTCGGCGACGCGGGAGAGGATCACGTCGACCCAGCGCCCGTAGAAGCCGGCCAGCAGACCGAGCGCGCCACCGACGAGCCCGGTCACCACGGCGCTGACGAAGCCCACGACGATCGAGACGCGCGCGCCGTGCATGACCCGCGAGTACACGTCGCAGCCGAGGTTGTCGGTGCCGAACCAGTGCGCCGCGCTGATGCCCTGCCGGGACTCGGCGAGCTGGCAGGTGACGGGGGCGACGCCCACGGTGTCGAACAGGCCCGGGAACGCCGAGACGGCGACGAAGAGCGACACCATGATCGACGCGATGATGAAGACCTTGTTGTGCCGGAGGTCGTACCACGCGTCCGACCACAGGCTGGCGGGCTTCTCCTGCTTGGCGGGCTGCGCCGACGGCGCGGCGGACTCAGCCGGCAGAGTGTCGTTACTCATAGCGGATCCTGGGATCGAGGACGGCGTACAGCAGGTCGACGACGAGGTTGGCGACGATGTAGATCAGCACGAGGACCGTCACGATGCCGACCACCACGGGGTTCTCCCGCAGGTAGACCGAGGTGAAGAGCTGCTGGCCGATGCCGGGCAGGTTGAAGATCGTCTCGGTGATGACCGCGCCGCCCATAAGGGCGCCGAGGTCCGCGCCCAGGTACGTGACCAGGGGGATGAGCGAGTTGCGCAGCGCGTGCCGTCCGAGCACGCGGCTTCGGGGCATGCCCTTGGCGACGGCCGTGCGGACGTAGTCGGCGCGCAGCGTCTCCATCAGGCTCGTGCGGGTGAGCCGCGTGAGGTAGGCGATCGAGACGGTGGCGAGGACGAAGCCGGGCAGCAGATAACTGCGGATTCCGTCCTGCACTCCCGCGACGGGGAAGAAGGCGATGCCCAGGCTCGTCTTGAGCTGCACGCCGAGCACGAGCTGGAGAACGAAGCCGCTGACCAGGGTGGGGATCGACACCAGCAGGAGCGTGAAGGCCAGGATGGCCTTGTCCTCCCATCGGCCACGGCGCAGGGCGGCCCAGAGCCCGAGCCCGATGCCGATGACGGCCTCGAACAACAGGGCGGTCGTGGCGAGCTTCAAGGTGACCGCGAACTTACCCTCGAAGATCGTCGAAACCGGCAGGCCGCGGAAGGTGGTGCCGAAGTTGCCGCTCACGATGTCACGGAGGTAGTAGCCGTACCGCACGATGAGCGGGTCGTTCAGGTGGAACTGCTCTCTCAGCGTCGCCGCGAGGATGGGGTCGACACGCCTCTCGCCGGCCAGCGCCTGGATGGGGTCTCCGGGAAGCGCGTACACGATGGCGAAGATGAGAAAGGTGGTGCCCAGCAGCACAGGGATCGCCTGGAGCAGGCGCCTGATGACGAAGCGGCCCATTGATTCTCCCGATCATTACAAAGGGCGGCCCGCCGCAACCAACTGGGCCGCCCTCGTGGGGTTGTCTCCCACTCCGGGTGACTCGAATGTACCGGGTCACCCGGAGTGGTCGACGTCAGGCCTTCTCTACGTTGAACAGGTCGATCCGCTCGAACGGGTCGATCTTCACGTTCTTCACGTTGGCCGAGTACGCACCATTGGTCTGGTAGAAGTACACCGGAATGTACGGCAGCTCCTCCAGCACCAGGTCGTCAGCCTTCTGGTAGAAGGGCAGGCCCTCGTCGAGGGTCTTGGCCGCGTCGCCCTGCGTGACCAGGTCGTCGAATTCCTTGCTCTCGAACCCGGAATAGTTGGAGCTCCCGCCGGTCCCGAACTGCGGGCGGAGGTAGTTCTCCGGCGACGGGTAGTCCATGATCCACGCCATGCGGAAGGCGCCCTGCCACTTCTTGGCGCCCAGGTCGTCGAGGATGGTGGCGAACTTCTCCACCGGCTTGGGGGTCACCTCGACGCCGAGGTTGGTGCGCAGGTTGTTCGCGACCGCCTCGATCCACTCCTTGTGGCCGCCGTCCGCGTTGTAACCCAGCTCGATGGCGCCCATGCTGGGACCACCGGCCGAGGTGAACAGCTCCTTGGCCTTGGCGGGGTCGTAGTTGCAGGTCTCGCCACAGGCGCCCTGCCGGTAGCCGGGGACGACCGGGCTGATGAAGTCGTCGGCCGGGACACGGGTGCCCGAGAAGACGGTCTCGGTGATCGTCTTGCGGTCGATCGCCATGGAGACGGCCTTGCGGATGTCCTTGTTCTTGGCGTAGTCGGCGCCGCTCTTGATCGGGAAGCCGATGTAGCCGATGCCCGAGGACGGCTGCTCGATGTACCGCTCGCCGAACTCCTGCTTGGCGGAGGCGATCTGCTCGGCGGGCAGCTGGTCCATGATGTCCAGGTTGCCGGCGCGCAGGTCGTTGTAGGCCGTGTTGAGGTCGGTGTAGATCTTGAAGTCGACCGCCTCGATCTTGGCCTTGCCCTCCATGAACTCCTCGTTGCGGACCGTCGAGATGGTCTGGTCCGTGCCGCGCTTCCACGGCTTGGAGATCTTGAAGGGGCCGTTGCCGACCGGGTTGCCGCCGAAGTCGGCCTTGAGCTTGCCCTCGGACTCGAAGGCGGCCTTGGGCAGCCCGTAGAACGCGGTGTAGCCGAGCATGGTCGGGAAGCCCGAGAACGGGTTCTTGAGCTCGACCGTGAAGGTCTTGTCGTCGACGACCTTCAGACCCGCCAGGGTCGTGGCCGTCGGCGTCTTGCCCTCGCCCGGGTTCATCTCGTCGTAGCCCTTGACGCTTCCGAAGAAGTAGTTGCCCTCCTGGGCGTTGGCGCCGTTGGCCGTGTAGTTCCAGGAGTCGACGAAGTTCTGGGCGACGACGGGCTCACCGTTGTGCCACTTGTACCCGTCCTTCAGCTTGATCGTCCACGTCGTGGCATCGGGCGACTCGATGGACTCCGCGACACGGTTGTAGGGCTTCTTCTCCGCGTCGTAGTCCACGAGACCGACGAAGAGTGCGTTCAGCACCTCCGCGCCGCTGGTCTCGGTGGTGTTGCCCGGAATGAGGTCGTGCTGGGGTTCTGCGATCTCAACCCGTACCGCTCCAGCGGCTCCGCCGGCACCGGCGGTGGAACCGGTGCCCGACGACTCACCGCCACCACCACACGCCGCGACCGCGAGTGCGAGCAGCGCGGTGCCGGCGACGATCTGTGCGCCCTTGGTCACACGCATCGTGGATTATTCCTCCCTCTAAGGTGGGCGTAGCGCACTGAACCGCTCATGTCGGGGCGGTCCCAGGGGATCTGACCCCGGGATTCGCGGACACGGTCAAATCAGACGACGCCCTGCCAGTCGACCGTGAGCATCCCTCACTACTTCTCACCAGCGAGTCTCTGGCGCGTTGCAGTTCGGTCACACGTGTCCCTGTCCGGACGTCACACGCATACCAACTAGGCCGTTAATAATGCCTTGATACGGCATAAAGTCCTCACTAAGGTACACAGGCCCTCCATAGATCGCATCATGGGTTGCGTCCGCCACCGCCGACTCCCCCGTGTCGCCGACCTGCGTCGACGGCGCCGAAGGCTTCTGGACGGGCATCGGGGCCGCCGCGACGCCGCCGGACGAGGACCGCCGCAGGCATGTCATTCATCCGCATCCTCTAGAGTCCATGCCATGAGTCAGCCGGAATCCGCTGTCGCGGACTCCCGGGCGGGCGACCGGGCGGGCGGCTCCTCCCCCAACGGGAAGGATTCGCTGTCCGCGCTCGCCGAGCGCCACGGGTTGCGACGCGCCATCGCGCGTCCAAGTCTGCCCGTCTACCTGCGCCAACTGTGGGACAGGCGCCACTTCGTCCTGACGTACGCGACGTCGCGCAACGTCTCGCGGTACTCCCAGGCGGCGCTCGGCCAGCTCTGGCAGGTACTGACCCCGCTGCTGAACGCCGCGGTCTACTACCTGATGTTCGGCCTGATCCTGGGGCAGAAGGACGACCTGACGAACTACACCGCCTTCCTCATCACGGGCGTGTTCGTCTACTCCTACACCCAGCGCTCGATCACCGGCGGCGCCAAGTCGATCTCCGGCAACCTCTCGCTGATCCGCGCGCTGCACTTCCCCCGGGCCGCGCTGCCCCTGGCGTACGTCATCCAGGAGTTCCAGCAGCTCGCCATCTCGATGGGCGTCCTGTTCGGCATCGTGCTGCTCACCCATGAGCCGCTGACCTGGGCATGGCTGCTCATCCCCTTCGCGCTGATCCTTCAGACGATCTTCAACCTCGGGGCCAGCCTGCTGATCGCCCGCATCGGGTCGTTCGCACGCGACATGAACCAGCTCCTGCCGTTCATCCTGCGCACCTGGCTCTACACCTCCGGCGTGTTCTTCAGCATCCACGCCCGCATGGCCGACCAGCCGGCCTGGGCGCGGTTCCTGCTGGAGTTCAACCCCCCGTCGGTCTTCATCGACCTCATGCGACACCTGCTGATGAAGTCCTACTCGGACGACCTGGTACAGAAGGGGTTTCCCCACAGCAGCCTGCCGCAACTGTGGCTATACGCTGGCTTCTGGGCCGCCGTGGCGCTGATCGGCGGCTTCTGGTACTTCTGGCGGGCCGAGGAGAGGTATGGCCGTGGCTGAGCTGACCAAGGAGCCGTCCCGGATGGCCCACCCGCAAGAGCAGCACCAACCCGTCAAGGAAGCCGCCGAGGGCGTCGCCGCCCCCTCGGGCACCCCCACGGTGATCGTCGACGACCTGCACATCATCTACCGCGTGTACGGCGCGGCGAGCGCCGCCGAGAAGGGCAACGCCGCCAACGCGCTGATCCGCCTCCTGCGGCGGCAGGGCCGGCCGCAGATGAAGGAGGTGCATGCCATCAAGGGCATCTCCTTCGTCGCCCACCACGGCGACGCCATCGGCATCGTCGGCCGCAACGGCTCGGGCAAGTCCACCCTGCTGCGCGCCATCGCCGGCCTGCTCCCCCCGCACAGCGGCTCGGTCTACACCGACGGCCAGCCGTCGCTGCTCGGCGTCAACGCCGCCCTGATGCGGGAGCTCACCGGCGAGCGCAACATCGTGCTCGGCTGCTATGCCATGGGCATGACCCCCGCCCAGGTCAAGGAGCGCTACGACGAGATCGTGGAGTTCTCCGGCATCGGGGAGTTCGTCCAGTTCCCCATGTCCACCTACTCCTCGGGCATGGGCGCCCGCCTGCGCTTCGCGATCGCCTCGGCCAAGACCCACGACGTGCTGCTCATCGACGAGGCGCTGGCCACCGGCGACCGCGACTTCCGGCGCAAGAGCCAGGAGCGCATCCAGCAGATGCGCGGCGAGGCGGGCACGGTGTTCCTCGTCGCCCACAACCTCGACGTCATCGAGGAGACCTGCAACCGGGTCATCTGGCTGCACAAGGGGCAGATCAAGATGGACGGAGACCCCGCGACGGTGCTCGCGGCCTACAACGCCTGACCCTCGCGCGACGGGGCAAGATGGGGTGCGTCCGGCAACGCCCTTCCATCGGAGGTCACCATGCCCAAGCAGCCGCCGATTCCGTACGACTTCCTTCCCGAGGTTCCGTGGCTGACCGTCGAGAGTGACGACGTCCGCGACGGCGAGCGCCTCTCAGACGATCACGTGTTCGACGACTGGGGGATGAGCGGGGGTAACGTCTCCCCGCACCTGCGCTGGTCGGGGGCGCCCGAGGGCACCCGGAGCTACGCGGTGACGTGCTTCGACCCCGACGCGCCGACCGGCAGCGGCTTCTGGCACTGGGTCCTGTTCGACATCCCCGCCGAGGTGACCGAACTGCCCACCGGCGCGGGCTCGGGAGAGCTGAAGGGACTGCCCGACGGGGCCGTCCACAGCCGCAACGACTACTCCATCAAGCAGTACGGCGGCGCCGCCCCGCCGCCCGGGTCACCGCACCGCTACCTGTTCGCCGTGCACGCACTCGGCGTCGACGCGCTGGGCCTCGACCCGGACACGCCGCCCGCGGTGGTGGGCTTCAACATCACCGCCAACACCCTGGCGCGCGGCTACGTCGCCCCGGTGTACGAGATCTGACAGCCGCGTCGCCGTACGCCTCACTAGACCGTACAGAACTCCGACACCGCACGTGAAACTGCTGACACTGCGGGCGGCGGTCCACTATGATTCGAACGAACATTCGAACCAGAGGGAAGCCGCTATGGAGTGGGGGTGCGGGGTGCGAGAGCTCACGAACGCGATCGATCAACTGTCCGCGGAAGACCCGTCGGACATTCCACGGGGCCTGCTCGCCCAGCAGGTCATCGAGCTGCACTGGCAGATGGCCCGCCTGCAGGCCCAGATCGCCCGCCGCACCTACGTCAGGGGTCCGGGCGGCTGAGACGCCCGCACTCCAGCCCACCACCGATCCCGCCCTTCACTCCGAAGGCCGGCGCCCCCCGGCGCCGGCCTTCGGTCATGCGAGGGCCGGAATGGTCGATGACAAACACCATTCCTTATCGCGACATATCTTGAGTTGGGCTACTCTGAGCGGGTGGGTTCCCTTATGAGCTTCGAAGGCGACGGCGCCCAGCGGGCCTCCGACGCCGACCGCGACCGCGTCGCCGCCGTCATCGGCGAGGCGCTCGCCACCGGCCGCCTCACCAGCGTCGAGCACGCCGACCGGCTGGAGGCCGCGTACTCCGCCGTCACCCTGGGCGAGCTGGCCCCGATCGTCCGCGACCTGCCCGAGACCACCGGCACCGCCTCCCAGGCGCCGGGCACCGGCCGCCAGGAGGTCTCCGCGATCTTCAGCAAGGTGATCCGCCGCGGGCGCTGGGTGACCGGGCGGCACACGCTGCTGCGCTCCTGGTTCGGAGCGCTGATCGTCGACCTCACCGACGCCGTCATGCCGGGGCGCGAGATCACCCTGCAGGCCGACTCCTTCTGCGGCAAGCTCATCATCCGGGTTCCCAAGAACGCCCGCATCCTCGACGAGGGCGGCAGCGCGCTGTTCTCCAAGCGCGACATCTCCGGCGGAGCCGATACGAACGACCCCAACACCCCGCTCATCCGCGTCACGGGGCGAGCCATGTTCGGCAAGATCGTCGTCCGCCGCTGAGCCCGCCGCGGCGCTCACAGCAGTCTCCTCGTCCACCTACGATGCGGGACACAACCTGATTCCGCACGAGGTGACCGCTTGGACGGCATTACGCCCGTAGCCCTTGACGCCATGGGAGGCGACAACGCCCCCGGCGAGATCGTGGCCGGAGCGGTGCGCGCCGTACGGGAGCACGGGGTTCCCGTCGTGCTCGTCGGCGCGCCGCGGGCGGTCGCCGAGGCGCTCGCCGAGCACGACGCCGTCGACGAGATCCCGATCGTGCGGGCCGAGGAGGCCCTGGCGATGGACGAGGGCGCCCTGGCCAGCCTGCGCAGGCCCCGTTCCAGCATCGCCGTCGCCTGTCACCTCGTGCGCAGGGGGGACGCCGCCGCGGTGGTCTCGGCGGGCTCCACGGCGGGCGTGGTCGCCACGGGCCGGCTCCGGCTGAAGGCCCAGCAGGGCGTGCTGCGGCCGGCCATCGCCGTGCAGCTGCCCACCCGTCCCCAGCCCACCGTGCTGCTCGACGCCGGCGCGACCGCCGACGCCAAGCCCGAGAACCTCGTACAGTTCGCCCACCTGGGCGTCGCGTACGCCGAGACCGCCCTCGGCATCGCCTCCCCCAAGGTCGGCCTGCTCACGATCGGCGAGGAGGCCGGGAAGGGCAACAAGCTGACCAAACGCGCCCACGAGCTCATCACTGCCCTTCCGGGGCTGAACTTCGCGGGCAACATCGAGGGCCACGACCTGCTGACCGGCGCCGTCGACGTCATCGTCACCGACGGCTTCACGGGCAACGTCGCGCTCAAGACCATGGAGGGCTCCGTCCGGTACGCCTTCAGCGAGCTGCGCGACACCATCGAGACGGGCAGGCTCTCGCGGCTCGGCGCCACCCTCCAGCGCGGCCGGCTCCGCGACCTGCGCCAGCGGCTCGACCCCGAGGCGTACGGCGGGGCGGCGCTGCTCGGCCTCAACGGCACGGTGGTCATCGCGCACGGCTCGTCCACGGCCAAGGGCATCGCCGCCGCCTGCGCCCTCGCCTCGGCGCTGGCCCACCAGGGCACCGCCACCCGCGTCGGCGAGCGCATCGCCGCCGCCCACAGGTCACACCGCCTCTGGTGACCGCCCGCGAGGCCTGTGCGCGTTCCGGCAGGTCAGGCGCGGACGCCGCCCCGGCCCGGCGTTGACCGTCCCGTGACGCCCCGCTCGCCGCGGCCGGGGGAAACCCTCTCGGAGGGGTGATGATCAGCGGATATCCTTGGTGCATGACCGACCCGCAGATCGTGCTCGCCGAACGCGTCCAGCAGGCGCTGGGCACCGCCTTCGGCGCCGAGTACGCAGGCGCCGATCCGCTGATCCGGCCGTCCCAGTTCGCCGACTACCAGGCGAACGTGGCGTTGAGCCTGGCCAAGCGGCTGCGCCGCGCGCCGCGGGAGGTCGCCCAGGCCCTGGCCGAGGCCCTCGACGCGTCCGGGGTGTTCGCCGGCGTCGAGATCAGCGGGCCGGGCTTCCTCAACATCACGCTCGACGACGCCTGGATCGCCGACCAGGCGTCCCGCACCCTGCACGACCCGCGCACCGGCGTGGGGCTCACCGCCCCGCCGCAGACCGTCGTCATCGACTACTCCGCGCCCAACGCCGCCAAAGAGATGCACGTCGGCCACCTGCGCACCACCATCGTCGGCGACTCGCTGGCCCGCGTCCACGAGTACCTCGGCAACCGCGTCATCCGGCAGAACCACCTCGGCGACTGGGGCACGCCCTTCGGCATGCTGATCGAGCACCTCCTCGACATCGGCGAGGGCCCGGCGCTCGCCCGCCTGGAGGCCGGCGGGGGCAGCGAGTTCTACCAGGAGGCCCGCGCCAAGTTCGACTCCGACGAGGCGTTCAAGCAGCGTTCGCGCACCCGGGTGTCCACGCTGCAGGCCGAGGAGCCCGAGACCATCCGGCTGTGGCACCTGTTCATGGACGCCACCATCCGCTACTTCAACCGGGTGTACGGCACGCTGGGCGTCACCCTGACCGACGCCGACATCGCCGGCGAGAGCATGTACAACCGCATGCTCGCCGAGACCTGCGACGACCTTGAGGCCGCCGGCACCGCGGTCGTCAGCGAGGGCGCGCTGTGCGTGTTCCCGCCCGGCTTCAAGGGCAGCGACGACCGTCCGCTGCCCCTGATCATCCGCAAGTCCGACGGCGGGTACGGCTACGCCACCACCGACCTCGCGGCCATCCGCTACCGGGTGCGCGACCTCAAGGTCGACCGCATCCTGTACGTGGTGGGCGCCGAGCAGTCGCTCCACTTCCAGATGATCTTCGCGGCCGCCCGGCAGGCCGGCTGGCTGAACGACGACGTCTCCGCCGAGCACATCCAGATCGGCATGATGCTCGGCTCCGACGGCCGCCGGTTCCGCACCCGCAGCGGCGAGACCGTCAAGCTCTCCGCGCTGCTCGACGAGGCAGTGCAGCGCGCGTCCGCCGCGATCGCCGACCGTGGGTACGACGAGGCCACCCGCGCCGAGATCGCCCACATGGTGGGCATGGGCGCTGTGAAGTACGCCGACCTTTCGGTGAGCCACGACAGCGAGTACATCTTCGACTTCGACCGCATGCTGGCCTTCACCGGCAACACCGGCCCCTACATGCAGTACGCCACGGCCCGCATCCGCTCGATCTTCCGCAAGGCCGGCATCGCGCCGTCCGCCGCCACCGGCGCCATCGACCTCGGCGAGCCCGCCGAGCGGGCCCTGGCCCTGCAGCTGCTCGGCTTCGGCACCGTCGTCGAGACCGCAGGGGAGACCGCGGAGCCGCACCGCCTGAGCGGCTACCTGTTCGAGACCGCCAGCGCCTTCACCACGTTCTACGAGAAGTGCCCCGTGCTGCGCGACGACGTCCCGCCCGCCACCCGCGAGTCCCGGCTCGCCCTGTGCGCCCTGACGCTCCGCGTCCTGGAGACCGGCCTCACCCTGCTGGGCGTCCCCATCCCCGACCGCATGTAGCCCCGCGGCGCCGCCGAGGGCCCCGTGAGGTCAACGGCCCGCCATCGGTGCGTCCGCCTCCGCCCGCGCGGGGCCCGGCGCCTTTCCCGCGATCCGGGCCGAACCACCGCCGTCCCCGGCGCACCTTCACGGAACCGTCCCGGCGAGCGGGGGATCCGTCAGCATCGGGCACGGGTCGTGCCTTCGGTCCATCAAGTTGGTGGCGCAGCTCGGCGTGCCGTCGTACACGGCCGCGCCGGAAGGTCTAACCTGGGCGCGGTCATGGGAGTGCCCGCCGACCCCTCACCCGCGGGGGCCTTCCACACGCCTTCGGGGAGCTGCCCGCTTTGAGCATGGATCTGACCGCCGACCCCGGCACCCACGGAGCCGCCGACCCCGGTGTCCCGGACACGACGGAGGCCTCGCCTCCTCAATCGCGGCACTCCGCCGAGCTGCGACGGTTCGTGGAGACGCTGCTCGCCGGCCTCGCCGCCGGCGACACGCCCCCGCAACCGCCGCCGGGCGCGCTGGAGGCGCCCGACGACTGGCTGGCGCCCGCGGCCGAGGCGCTGCTGCTCCTCCTGACCGGCCAGGACGCCCTGGAGCCGCTCAGCCGCGCGGCCACGCTCGACGAGACCCGCACGGCGCTGTTCCTCTGCCTGGGCCTGGCGATCAGCGGGCACGGCGACCGCATCCACGCCTCCTGGCTCGGCACCGCCTTCGGCGACCTCGCGACCGACCGGCCCGTCACGCCGGGTCAGCGGGCGTTGTGGACGGTCGCGGCGCGCGGGGCTTACGGCCCGGCGGGCAAGATCTTCGTGATGCGCAGGCTCGACGCCGCGGCCGCGGCGACGGCGGTGGAGCCCGACCGCTGGGTGGGCGCCCTGCTGTCCGGCGAGTCCCCGGCCGCGGAGTCCCCCGCGCTGGCCGCGCTGCCCGCCCTGGGCGGCGTCCCGCAGCTGGCCGAGTCCATCGAGGCGGCGTCGCGGCTGTCGCACCTGCTGGAGCGGTGCAGGCAGATCACCGCCCCGCGCCGCCCCGAGGCGGCACAGCCGCCGTCCACGGCGGAGGAACCGCTGAGCGTGCTGCGTTCGCTGGCCGGCGCCGACGAGCAGCCGGCGGCGTCGCGCTCTCTGACCGAGCACCTGCTGGACGACGTACGCGCCGGGGCCGACCCCGCGCTGTCGGCCATCGCGTTCCACGTCGCGGCGCCCGCCCTGCGCGCCGCCGCCGAGGAGTTCGCCGAGGCGGCGCAGGCGGCGCCGCCGTCCGAGATCACCGTGCCGATCAACGGCCACCAGGTCACGCTCCGCCCGGAAGGGCCGGACGCCGACTCGCTGGCCGCCGCCGAGGCGAAGATCGCCGCGGACGGCGCCAGCCGCGTCTCCGGTCGCTGGCTCGCCTACCTGCCGGCGATGCTGCCGATCGTCGCCCTGGTGCTGGCCTTCACGGTCTCCGAGTGGTTCGCGGTGGCCAGCCTGGTGCTGGGAGGCGTGGCCGGATACGTCCTGTGGCGTCGCACGGTGCGTGAGCAGGCCGAGGCCGGCCGGGTCGAACGGGAGAAGGCCGAGCTGCGCGAGCTGGCCGACGGCGCGGTCTGGGCCCTGCACGACTACGCCCGCGAGTCCACCGAACGCGCCGAGACCGCCACCGAACACCTGGCGACCCTCGGCCGCCTGCTCCGCCGGGGCCCCGCCGTCGCCTGACCCGGGCGCGGCCGGGTGACCCTCCGCGTGAAACGGAGGGTCACCCGGCTACGTCGTCGTGATCTCGACGTCGGCGGGGGCCAGGAGGAAGACCTTGTCGGCGATGCGCTCGATGCGGCCCTCGCAGCCGTAGGTGAGGCCGGCGGCGAAGTCGACCATGCGGGTGGCCTCGGCCAGGGACATCCCGGCGACGTCCATGATCACGGCCTGCCCCTCACGGAAGTGCTGGCCCACGATGAGGGCGTCGGAGTACTTCCGCGGGCGGACCATCACGATCCGTGCGGGATCCCCACCCGACCCCCAGCGCCTGGCGGCCCGTTCCGACGCGGGCATCCACTCATCCTCGTACTCGTACTCGTCGTATGCCTCGTCGTACTGATCCCCATCGTCCAGGCCAAGGTAACTCACCACCCTGCGCACTGCCCCCATCGGCTGTCCTTTCCGCGAGAACCGGCCACTTTCGCCGTGCCCCGACACAAATGACCGTAACGGACGTGTCGGCCCGGACGGCGCGACACGCCCGAGTACTTTTGATTTTGCCGGGAAATCAGGGGCGTTTCGACTCAATATCTGGGGGTCGATAGGATCGACGGCATGCGCGTCTACACCGTCGATTCCTTCACCGAAGAGCCCTTCAAGGGTAACCCGGCGGCGGTCTGCCTGCTGGACTCCCCGAGATCCGACGGGTGGATGCAAGCCCTGGCCAGAGAGATGCGGCACTCCGAGACGGCCTTCGTCCAGGAGGCGGGAGAGGGGCGCCCCTACTCGCTGCGGTGGTTCACCCCGGCGGTGGAGGTGACATTGTGCGGGCACGCGACGCTCGCCGCGGCGCACATCCTGTATTCGCTGGGCGCCGCCTCGGGTTCGATCGAGTTTTCTACAAAGAGCGGAATCCTGACCACCGAACTTCTTGATCACGGCCGTATTTCGATGGATTTCCCGTCGCACCCGCCCGTGGAGACGCCGGCTCCGGAGGCCCTGGCCAAGGCGCTCGGCACCTCCCCGGTGTGGGTGGGCAGGGGCCGGCTCGACCTTCTGGTGGAGGTCGAGTCCGAGCGGGCCGTACGCGAGCTGGCCCCCGACATGGCCTCGGTGGCGGCCGTCGACGCCAGGGCGGTGTGCGTCACCGCCCGCGCCGGGGAGTCCTCACCGGGCGCCGACTACGTGTCGAGGTTCTTCGCGCCGAACGCCGGCGTCGACGAGGATCCGGTGACGGGTTCCGCGCACTGCATGCTTGCCCCGTACTGGGCAGCGAAGCTCGGTGCGGCCTCCCTGGTGGGCGCGCAGCTCTCCGAGCGCGGAGGCGTCGTGCACACCACCGTCCGCGGCGACAGGACGCTCCTGGCCGGCGACGCCGTGACGATCTGGAGCGGCGAACTACACGTCTGAACGCGAAAAGGGCCGCCCACACCGTGGACGGCCCCCAACACACACACCAGCAAACAGGAACAACGCGAGGGAGCCACCCACAATCCGTGGATGGCTCCCTCGCGTCATCTGTATTCACAAAATTTTGTCCGGCGGTGTCCTACTCTCCCACACCGTCCCCGGTGCAGTACCATCGGCGCTGGAAAGCTTAACTT
>NZ_JARWAC010000035.1 GCF_029846175.1 Sphaerisporangium sp. TRM90804
GACGCGGGTTCGGTGGTGAACACGGCGGTGGCCTCGGGTACTCCGCCGACGGGGCCTGCGGTGAGTTCGGATCCGTCCACCGCGACGGTGACGATCGGGTCCGACCCGGGTCTGTCGTTGCTGAAGACCGCGTCCCCGTCGGCCGCGACGGCGGCCAATGCGACGATCACCTACTCGTATGTGGTGGTGAACAGCGGGAACACGACGCTGACCGGGGTGAGTGCGGCGGACACGTCGTTCTCGGGCACCGGGACGCCGCCGGTGGTCTCGTGCCCGGTGACGACCCTGGCGCCGCAGGCGTCCACGACCTGTACGGGCACGTATGTGACGACGCAGGCCGACGTGGACGCCGGTTCGATCGTGAACACGGCGGTGGCGTCGGGTACTCCGCCGACGGGGCCTGCGGTGAGCTCCGGCCCGTCGACGGCGACGGTGACGATCGTGGCGGCGCCGAGCCTGTCGCTGCTGAAGACGGCGTTCCCTTCGGCGGCGACGGTGGCGGGTCAGACGATCACCTACTCCTACACGGTCGTGAACACCGGGAACACGACCCTGACCGGGGTGAACGCGGTCGACACCGCGTTCTCGGGCACCGGTACGCCGCCGGTGGTCACGTGCCCGGTGACGACGCTGGCCCCGCAGGCCTCCACCACCTGCACCGGTACGTACGTGGTGACGCAGGCCGACATCGACGCCGGGTCCATCGTCAACACGGCGGTCGCCTCGGGCACCCCGCCGACGGGGCCCGCCGTGACCTCCGCCCCGTCCACGGTGACGATCACCGGAGTCCCGGCTCCCGCGCTGTCACTGTTGAAGACGGCCTCCCCGAGCACGGTGGTGGCAGCCGGCCGAGTGATCACCTATTCGTATCTGGTGGTCAACAACGGGAACTCGACCCTGACCGGGGTGGGCGCGGCGGACACGTCGTTCTCGGGCACCGGTACGCCGCCGGTGGTCTCGTGCTCGGTGACGACCTTGGCGCCACAGGAGTCCACGACCTGCACCGGCACGTACGCGGTGACCCAGGCCGACATCGACGCCGGGTCCATCGTGAACACCGCCGTCGCCTCGGGCACCCCGCCGGTGGGGCCGGCGGTGAGCTCCGCCCCCTCGACGGCGACGGTGACCGTCGAGTCGGCGAACGGCCTGTCGCTGCTGAAGACGGCGTCGCCGACCACGGTGACGGCGGCCGGTGCCACGATCATGTACTCCTACCTGGTGGTGAACACCGGGAACGCCACGCTGACCGACGTCGGCGCGACCGACATCGCGTTCTCGGGTTCGGCGGCTCAGCCGGTGGTGACGTGCCCGGTGACGAGCTTGGCGCCGCAGGCGTCCACGACCTGCACCGGCACGTACGTGGTGACCCAGGCCGACATCGACGCCGGTTCGATCGTCAACACCGCGGTGGCCGCGGGCACCCCGCCGACGGGCCCTGCGGTGACCTCCGCCCCGTCGACCGTGACGGTGACCGTCGAGGCGGTGTCCGGCCTGTCGCTGCTGAAGACGGCGTCGCCGACCACGGTGACGGTGGCCGGTGAGACGATCACGTACTCCTACCTGGTGGTCAACAGCGGTAGCACGACGCTGACCGACGTCGGCGCGACCGACATCGCGTTCTCGGGTTCGGGGGGGCCTCCGGTCGTGACGTGCCCGGTGACGACTTTGGCGCCGCAGGCGTCCACGACCTGCACCGGCACGTACGTGGTGACCCAGGCCGACATCGACGCCGAGTCGATCGTCAACACCGCGGTGGCCGCCGGGACGCCGCCGACCGGTCCCGCGGTGACCTCCGCCCCGTCGACCGTGACGGTGCCCGCCGAGGCGACGCCGAGCCTGTCGCTGCTGAAGACGGCGTCCCTGAGCACGGTGGCGGTGGTCGGGGTGACGCTCACGTACTCGTACCTGGTGGTGAACACCGGGAACGAGACGCTGACCGGCGTCGGGGCGACCGACACCGCGTTCTCCGGTTCCGGGCCCGCTCCGGTGATCTCGTGTCCGGTGACGACGCTGGCGCCACAGGCGTCCACGACGTGCACGGGCACCTATGTGGTGACGCAGGCCGACCTGGACGCCGGGTCGATCGTGAACACCGCGGTCGCGGCGGGCACCTCGCCGGCGGGGGCGCTGGTGAGCGCCGCCCCGTCGACCACGACCGTCACGATCGTGTCGGCGCCGAGCCTGTCGCTGCTGAAGACGGCCACCCCGAACGCGGTGACGACCGCCGGTGCGGCGATCACCTATTCGTACCTGGTGGTGAACACCGGGAACACGACGCTGACCGGCGTCGGCGCGACCGACACCGCGTTCTCCGGTTCCGGGCCCGCTCCGGTGATCACGTGCCCGGTGACGACGCTGGCGCCACAGGCGTCCACGACGTGCACGGGCACCTATGTGGTGACGCAGGCCGACGTGGACGCGGGCTCGATCGTGAACACCGCGGTCGCGGCGGGCACCTCGCCGGCGGGGGCGCTGGTGAGCGCCGCCCCGTCGGCCACGACCGTGACGATCGCGCTCACGCCGAGCCTGTCACTGCTGAAGACCGCCTCCCCGAGCGCGGTGACGGCGGCCGGTGCGGCGATCACCTATTCGTACCTGGTGGTGAACACCGGGAACGCGACGCTGACCGGCGTCGGCGCGACCGACACCGCGTTCTCCGGTTCGGGGACGCCTCCGGTGGTGACGTGTCCCGTGACGACGCTGGCGCCGCAGGCGTCCACGACCTGCACGGGCACCTATGTGGTGACGCAGGCCGACATCGACGCGGGGTCCATCGTCAACACCGCCGTGGCGGCGGGCACCCCGCCGACGGGGCCGGCGGTGAGCACCGCGCCGTCGACGGCGACGGTGACCGCCCAGGCGGTGCCGAGCCTGTCGCTGCTCAAGACCGCGTCTCCGGGCGCGGTGTCGGCGGCCGGTGCGACGATCACGTACTCGTACCTGGTGGTGAACACCGGGAACGCGACGCTGACCAACGTCGGGGCGACCGACACGGCGTTCTCGGGCTCCGGGCCCGCTCCGGTGGTCTCCTGCCCGGTGACGACGCTGGCGCCGCAGGCGTCCACGACGTGCACGGGCACGTACGTGGTGAGGCAGGCGGACATCGACGCCGGGTCGATCGTGAACACGGCGGTCGCGGCGGGCACCTCGCCGTCGGGGCTCCTGGTGAGCTCGGCCCTGTCGACGGCGACGGTGACCGCCCAGGCGGTGCCGAGCCTGTCGCTGCTCAAGACCGCCTCCCCGAGCGCGGCGACGGCGACCGGTGCGACGATCACCTACTCGTACCTGGTGGTCAACACCGGGAACGCGACGCTGACCAACGTCGGGGCGACCGACACCGCGTTCTCCGGTTCGGGACCCGTCCCCGTGGTCTCGTGCCCGGCGACGACCCTGGCGCCGCAGGCGTCCACGATCTGCACCGGCACGTACGTCACGACGCAGGCCGACGTGGACGCGGGCTCCGTCGTGAACACCGCCGTGGCGGCGGGCACGTCGCCGTCGGGGGACCTGGTGAGCTCGGCCACGTCGGCCGCGACCGTCACGATCGTGGCGACTCCCAGCCTGTCGCTGCTGAAGACCGCGACTCCCGGCACGGTGACGGCGGCCGGCCAGTCGGTCACCTACACGTACACGATCGTGAACACCGGGAACGCGACGCTGACCGGCGTCGGCGCGACCGACACCGCGTTCTCCGGCTCCGGGCCCGCTCCGGTGATCACATGCCCGGCGACGACCCTGGCGCCACAGGAGTCCACGATCTGCACCGGCACGTACGTGGCGACCCAGCTCGACATCGACGCGGGCTCCGTCGTGAACACCGCGGTGGCGTCCGGCACCCCGCCGACGGGCCCCCCGGTGAGCTCCGCCCCCTCGACGGCCACGGTCACCGGTGATCCGGCCCCGAGCCTGTCGCTGCAGAAGACCGCCTCCCCGAGCACGGCGACGGCCGCCGGTCGTTCGATCACCTACTCGTACACGATCGTGAACACCGGGAACGCGACGCTGACCGGTGTCGGCGCGGCCGATACGGCGTTCTCCGGCTCCGGGCCTCCTCCGGTGGTGACGTGCCCGGTGACGACGCTGGTCCCCCAGGCGTCCACGACGTGCACGGGCACGTACGTGGTGACGCAGGCCGACGTGGACGCGGGTTCGATCGTGAACACCGCGGTCGCCTCGGGCACCCCGCCGGTGGGGCCCGCCGTGAGCTCCGCGAGCGCGACGGCGACGGTGGCGATCGTGTCGGCGCCGAGCCTGTCGCTGCTGAAGACGGCGTCCCCGAGCACGGCTGCGGCCGCCGGTCTGACGATCACGTACTCGTACACGGTCGTGAACACCGGGAACGCGACGCTGACCAACGTCGGGACGACCGACACCGCCTTCTCGGGCTCGGGGTCCGCTCCGGTGATCACGTGCCCGGTGACGACGCTCGCGCCGCAGGCGTCCACGACGTGCACGGGCACCTACGTGACGACGCAGGCCGACGTGGACGCGGGCTCGATCGTGAACACCGCGATCGCCGCGGGCACCTCGCCGTCGGGGGGGCTGGTCAGCTCGGCCACGTCGACCACGACGGTGACGATCGTGTCGGCGCCGAGCCTGTCGCTGCTGAAGACGGTCACCCCGAGCGCGGTGACGGCGGCCGGTGTGACGATCACGTACTCGTACACGGTCGTGAACACGGGGAACGCGACGCTGACCAACGTCGGCGCGACGGACGTCGCGTTCTCGGGTTCGGCCGCCCAGCCGGTGATCTCGTGTCCGGTGACGACGCTGGCGCCGCAGGCGTCCACGACGTGTACCGGAACGTATGTGGTGACGCAGGCCGACGTGGACGCGGGTTCGATCGTGAACACGGCGGTCGCGGCGGGCACCTCGCCGTCGGGGGCGCTGGTGACCGCCGTCCCGTCGACGGCGACCGTGACGGTCGTGTCCGCCCCTAGCCTGTCGTTGCTGAAGACGGCGTCCCCGAGCGCGGTGGCGGCGGCCGGTGTGACGATCACGTACTCGTACACGGTCGTGAACACGGGGAACGCGACGCTGACCAACGTCGGCGCGACGGACGTCGCGTTCTCGGGTTCGGCGGCCCAGCCGGTGATCTCGTGTCCGGTGACGACGCTGGCGCCGCAGGCGTCCACGACGTGTACCGGAACGTATGTGGTGACGCAGGCCGACGTGGACGCGGGTTCGATCGTGAACACGGCGGTCGCGGCGGGCACCTCGCCGGCGGGGGCGCTGGTCAGCTCCGCCCCGTCGACCACGACTGTGACCATCGTGACCGCCCCGGCCCTGTCGCTGCTGAAGACGGCCTTCCCGAGCGCGGTGGCGGTCGCCGGTCGGACGATCACGTACTCGTACCTGGTGGTGAACACCGGGAACGCGACCTTGACCGGGGTGACCGCCGCGGACACCTCGTTCTCCGGCTCGGGTCCCCCTCCGGTGGTGACGTGCTCGGTGACGACGCTGGCCCCGCAGGCGTCCACGACGTGCACGGGCACCTACGTGACGACGCAGGCCGACGTGGACGCGGGGTTCATCGTGAACACCGCGGTCGCGTCCGGCACCCCGCCGACCGGTCCCGCGGTGAGCTCCGCCCCGTCGACGGCGACGGTGACGGTCGTCTCCGCCCCGAGCGTGTCGTTGCTGAAGACGGCGTCCCCGAACACGACCACGGCGGCCGGTCGGACGATCACGTACTCGTACCTGGTGGTCAACACCGGCAATGAGACGCTGACCGACGTCGGGGCGACCGACACCGCGTTCTCCGGCTCGGGCGTTCCTCCGGTGGCGACGTGCCCGGTGACGACGCTGGCGCCGGCGGCGTCCACGACGTGCACGGGCACGTATGTGGTGACGCAGGCCGACGTGGACGCCGGTTCGATCGTCAACACCGCCGTGGCGTCCGGGACCTCGCCGTCGGGGCGGGCGGTGGCCTCCGCCCCGTCCTCCGTGACGGTCGCCATCGAGCCGGCACCGGCGCTGTCGTTGCTGAAGACGGCGTCTCCGAGCACGGTGGCGGTGGCCGGTGCGACGATCACGTACTCCTACTTGGTGGTGAACACCGGGAACGCCACACTGACCGACGTCGGCGCGACCGACACCGCGTTCTCCGGTTCCGGGCCCGCTCCGGTGGTGACGTGCCCGGTGACGACGCTGGCCCCGCAGGCGTCCACGACCTGCACGGGCACGTACGTGACGACGCAGGCCGACCTGGACGCCGGTTCGATCGTCAACACCGCGGTGGCGGCGGGGACGCCGCCGACCGGTCCCGCCGTGAGCTCCAGCCCGTCGACCGCGACCGTCACGCTCCTGTCCACCCCGGCCCTGTCGCTGCTGAAGACGGCCTTCCCGGGCACGGTGGCGGTGGCCGGTGCGACGATCACGTACTCGTACCTGGTGGTGAACACCGGGAACGCGACCTTGACCGGGGTGACCGCCGCGGACACCGCGTTCTCCGGCTCGGGCGCCCCTCCGGTGGTGACGTGCCCGGTGACGACGCTGGCCCCGCAGGCGTCCACGACGTGCACGGGCACGTATGTGACGACGCAGGCCGACGTCGACGCCGGTTCGATCGTGAACACGGCGGTCGCGTCGGGTACGCCGCCGGCGGGGCCCGCCGTGAGCTCCAACCCGTCGACGGCGACGGTCACCATCGTGCTCGCCCCGGCCCTGTCGTTGCTGAAGACGGCGTTCCCGGCCACCGTGGCCGCGGCCGGTGTGACGATCACGTACTCCTACCTGGTGGTGAACAACGGGAACGCGACGCTGACCGCGGTGACCGCGACGGACACCGCGTTCTCCGGTTCCGGGACCCCCGCGGTGATCTCCTGCCCCGTGGCGACCTTGGCGCCCGGGGCGTCCACGACGTGCACGGGTACGTACGTGACGACCCAGGCGGACGTGGACGCCGGTTCGATCGTCAACACCGCCGTGGCGACCGGGACGCCGCCGACCGGTCCCGCGGTGAGCTCCGCCCCGTCGACGGCGACGGTGACGGTCGTCTCCGCCCCGAGCGTGTCGTTGCTGAAGACGGCGTTCCCGAACACGGTGGCGGCGGCCGGGCGGACGATCGTCTACTCGTACCTGGTGGTCAACACAGGTAACGCGACGCTGGCCCAGGTCGGGGCGACCGACACCGCGTTCTCCGGTTCGGGCGCCCCTCCGGTGGTGACGTGCCCGGTGACGACGCTGGCCCCGCAGGCCTCGACGACGTGCACGGGTACGTACGTGACGACGCAGGCCGACCTGGACGCCGGTTCGATCGTCAACACCGCCGTCGCGGCCGGCACGGCGCCGTCGGGGCAGGCGGTGACCTCCGCGGCCTCCACCGTGACGGTGACCATCGAGACGGCTCCGGCCCTGTCGTTGCTGAAGACGGCGTCCCCCGGTACGGTGTCCGCCGCCGGTCGCACGATCACGTACTCGTACACCATCGTGAACACCGGCAACACGACGCTGGCCGACGTCGGGGCGACCGACACGACCTTCTCGGGTTCGGCGCCGGCTCCGGCGATCACCTGCCCGGCGACCACCCTGGCGCCGCAGGCCTCCACCACCTGCACGGGCACCTACGTGGTGACCCAGGCCGACGTCGACGCCGGGTCCATCGTCAACACCGCGGTCGCCGCGGGGAGGCCGCCGACGGGCCCGCCGGTGACCGCCGCCCCGTCGACCGCGACGGTCACCATCGACTCGGCCGTGAGCCTGTCGCTGCTGAAGACCGCGTCCCCGTCTACGGTGACGGCGGCCGGTCGGACGATCACCTACTCGTTCGCGGTGGTGAACACGGGGAACGAGACGCTGACCGGGGTCGGCGCGGTGGACACCTCGTTCTCCGGCACCGGCACGCCGCCGGTGATCACGTGCCCGGTGACGTCGCTGGCCCCGCAGGCGGCCACGACGTGTACGGGCACGTATGTGACGACGCAGGCCGACGTCGACGCCGGCTCGATCGTCAACACCGCGGTCGCCTCGGGGACGCCGCCGGCGGGCCCGGCGGTGAGCTCCGGCCCCTCGACGGCGACGGTGACCATCGAGGCGGCGCCGAGCGTGTCGCTTCTGAAGACCGCGTCCCCGTCGGTCGCGTCGCTGGCGGGTCAGACGATCACCTACTCGTACACGGTGGTGAACACCGGGAACACGACCCTGACCGGGGTGAGCGCGGCGGACACCGTGTTCTCCGGCACCGGGACGCCTCCGGTGGTCACGTGCCCGGTGACGACCCTGGCTCCCCAGGCGTCCACGACCTGCACCGGCACGTACGTGACGACCCAGGCGGACGCGGACGTCGGGGTGATCGTGAACACCGCGGTCGCCTCGGGCACCTCGCCTACGGGCCCCGCCGTGAGCTCCGCCCCGTCGACGGCCACGGTCACCTTCGAGTCGGCACCCGGCCTGTCGCTGTCGAAGAGGGCGTTCCCGGTCACGGTGACGTCGGCGGGTCAGGCGATCACGTACGCGTTCGCGGTGGTGAACACCGGGAACAAGACGCTGACCGGCGTCGGCGTGGTGGACACCGCGTTCTCCGGCACGGGGCCGCCTCCGGTGATCACGTGTCCCGCGACGACCCTGGCCCCGCAGGCGGCCACGACCTGCACGGGCACCTACGCGGTGACGCAGGCCGACGTGGACGCCGGGGCGGTGGTGAACACCGCGGTCGCGTCGGGCACCCCGCCGGCGGGGCCCGCGGCCGACTCCGGCCCGGCGACGGCGACGGTCGCCGTCGTGCCGGACCCCGGTCTGTCGTTGCTGAAGACGGCGTCTCCGAACACGGTGACGGCGGCCGGTCAGACGGTCACCTACCTGTATCTGGTCACCAACTCCGGGAACCTGACCGTCAGCGGCGTGAGCGCCGCCGACACGTCCTTCTCGGGCTCGGGCGTGCCTCCCGTGATCACGTGCGCGGTGGCGACGCTGGCGCCCCAGGAGTCGACGACCTGCACCGGAACCTACGTGGTGACGCAGGCGGACATCGTCGCGGGATCGATCGTGAACACGGCGTCGGCGTCCGGCACGGACTCCTCCGGCGCGCTCACCACGACCAACATCTCCACCGCGTCGGTCGCGGTCGTGGCCGACGCCGGCGCCTCGTTGACGCTCGTCAAGACGGCGTCCCCGGACGCGGTGACGGCGGCCGGCCAGACGGTCACCTACCGGTACCTGATCACCAACTCGGGCGCCGTGCCGCTCACCGGGGTCGGCGTGGTGGACACCGCGTTCTCCGGCACGGGGACGCCGCCCGTGGTGACGTGCCCGGTGACCACGCTGGCCCCGCAGGCGTCCGCGACCTGCACGAGCACTTACGTGGTGACGCAGGCCGACGCCGACGCCGCGACGGTGGTGAACACGGCGGTGGCGTCGGGCACCCCGCCTTCGGGGCCGCCGGTGAGCTCCGTCCCGTCGACGGCGGTGGTCAGCGGAGTCACGGCTCCGCTGCTGTCGCTGGTGAAGACCGCGTCCCCCGGTACGGTGCCGTCGGCCGGCCAGACGATCACCTACAGCTACCGGGTCGCCAACCTCGGGAACGTGACGGTGACGGCGGTCGGTGTGAGAGAGACCTACTTCTCGGGGTCGGGGACGCCGCCGACGGCGGTGTGCCCGGTCACGACGCTGGCGCCGGGGGCGTCGACCACGTGCACGGCCTCGTATGTGGTGACGCCGGCCGACGTCCGGGCGGGGTCGATCATCAACACGGCGGTCGCGTGGGGCGCGACCCCGGCGGGCGGGGTCGTCACGTCGGACCCCTCGACCGCGTCGGTCACGATCGCGCCCGGCGCGGCGGTGTACCAGGCCGGGTGTTCGTGCGGCCTCTGGCGGCCCCGCCGGATGAAGTGGTGGAGCCGTCCGCCGGCGCGTCACCGCGCCCACGGGCAGGTGGTTCGCCGGCCCCACGCCACGTCGTTCCGTCAGGGCGGACGTCGATCAAATTGAGGTAATCGACGGGTGGCGAAGAATCGTCGCTACCCACAGTAGTCATAGGATCGCGGAGAAGAAGCTTGAATATCGACGAAGATAAACCGATATAGCGGGAGACGTTCAGTGAAGACAGGATGCGCGCCGCTCTCGGCGGCGAGAATCGCCGTACTGGCGGCGGCGACCTCCATGCTGGCCGCCGGATGCCTGTGGGATGACGACACTCCGCGCACCGCGGCGGGGGCGCCGAAGTCGCCTTCCGCCTCGTCCGCGCCGCAGGACGCGGGCGCGAACCCGCTCCCGACGAAGATCCCCAACGACCCCGACGTCCGGGCGAACGTCGTGCGCACCGAATGCGAGGCCATACCCGGCGGCTGGGGCGCGAAGGGGACCGCGAAGAACCCCGGGGAGAACCCGGTCACGTACAAGATCATCGTGCACTTCACCACCACCAAGGCGACGACGCTCGACTACGCCCAGACCCGCGTCACCGTGCCGCCGGGCAAGACGGTGCGGTGGAGCGCCGAGAAGCACTTCGCGGCGAAGCGGCAGATGCTCTGCCCCATCCCCGGCATCAGCATCGTGAGCTGACCCGCCGAAGCCTGTGGAGCCCGGCCCGTCACGTGGCCCGGGGGCGAGGGCCGGACGGCCAAGTCTCGCGGAGTCTTTCGAAGCCGTCCAGGAGGAGGTCGAGGGCGAACTCGAACTCGAACTGGTCGTCGCAGCCCTGGCCGACGATCGAGTCGTCCTCGTGGGCAGCGGCCATGGCTATCTCGGTGACGTATGGGTACTTTGTCGCCATTTCCTGGAATATGACCGCCTGTGTCGCGGGGTCGACGCTTGGGGAGTCGTCGAACATCTCCTGGGTGAAGCCCAGAATGCGGCTGCCCATTGCGTGCATCACGTGATGGGTGAGATCGGCGGAGAAACCGCCGGTCCGGAACATTCCGATGAGTGAGTCCATGTAGGTCAGCACCACCGGGGTGGGCGTGGTGCGGGTCTCGATCACCCGGGACGCCCACGGGTGGCGCAGGAGCGCCTGCCGCGCGGAGAGGATCCGCTTGCGCACCGCGCTCTTCCAGTCGGCGTCGCCGGCCGGGGGGCCGATCTCGTCGACGACGACGTCGACCATGCCGTCCAGCAGCTCTTCCTTGTTGGCGACGTGCTTGTAGAGGGCCATCGGCACGACGCCCAGCTCCTGAGCGAGCTTGCGCATGCTGAGGGAGTCGATGCCGGCCTCGTCGGCTAGCGCGACGGCGGCGCGCAGCACGCGGTCCCTGCTCAGGGGGGCGCGGCGCGCGGTGTCCACCTGCTCGGCCACCTCGACCACCTCTCTTCGAACGGCTGTTGAACGATATCGCCCTTGACAGGTGTACGACGTACACCTAGTGTCCGTCATGTGAGGTGTACGTCGTACACCTGTCCGTCGCGGAGGAGGCCCCGATGAAAGCGATCGTCCAAGACCGGTACGGCTCGCCAGACGTCCTGGAGTTACGCGAGGTGGACACCCCGGTGGCCGCCGCCGGCGAGGTGCTGGTGCGGGTCCACGCGGCCGCGCTCAACGCCTACGACTGGCACGCGATGCGGGGCGACCCGCGCGTCGCCCGCGCGGCGATGGGGCTCCGCCGGCCCAAGGCGAGGATCCGGGGCAGGGACTTCGCCGGCCGGGTCGAGGCGGTGGGCGCGGACGTGAAGCGGTTCCGTCCCGGTGACGAGGTCTACGGCGACCTCGGCGACGCCAACGGCGCGTTCGCCGAGTACGTGTGCGTTCCCGACGCGCTCGTGGAGCCGAAACCGGCCGGCCTGTCGCTTGAGCAGGCGGCCGCCGTGCCGCTGGCCGGCATCACCGCCCTCATGGGCCTGCGCGACGCGGGGCGGGTGCGGCCGGGACACAGGGTGTTGATCAACGGCGCCTCCGGCGGCGTGGGAACGTTCGCCGTACAGCTCGCCAAGGCGTTCGGCGCGGACGTGACCGGCGTGTGCAGCGGCAGGAACGTGGACCTCGTCCACTCGCTCGGCGCGGACCACGTCGTCGACTACGCCAAGACCGACTTCACCCGCGAGGACAGGCGCTACGACGTCGTCTTCGACCTGGTGGGCAACCGTTCGCTGGCCGATCACCGCCGCGTGCTGACCCCCGAGGGGACGCTCGTCCTGTCCGGTGGCGGCGTGTTCGAGGGCGGCAGCCTGCTGGGCCCGATCGGGCTCATCCTCAGGGGGAGGCTGGCAGCCCGCTTCGACCGCCGGCGCCTGCTCGTCCTTACGACGAAGCCCGGCAGGGAGAACCTGGCGACGCTCGGCGAGCTCGCCGACGCGGGACAGCTCACCCCGGTCATCGACCGCACCTACCCGCTGGCCGAGGTGCCCGACGCGATCCGCTACCTCGAGACCGAGCACGCCCGCGCCAAGGTCGTCATCACCGTGTGAGGCCGGGACGACGGGAGCGCGGGACGAAGCCGGGGCACGCCGGGCCTCTCGGCGGTTAGGGTGGGCCCCGACGATGAACGGGCACTGGGTCACCACGTGGGTGGCGATGCCGCAGCTGACCGAGCCGGGCGACATGCCGCCGCCACCGTTCGCCGACGGCGACGTGGTGTTCGCCGGCAGCACGCTGCGGCAGACCGTTCGCGCCACCGTCGGGGGGCGGCGGGTGCGGCTGCGCTTCTCCAACGCCTTCGGCGGCGCGGCGCTGCCGATCACGCGGGTCTCGGTGGCGCTCCCGGCGGGCGGGCGGGCCGGGGTCGGCGCCGTCGAGGCCGGCACCTCCCGGCCGGTGACGTTCCACGGGCGGCCGTCCGTGGTCGTCCCGGCCGGCGCGCCGGCCGTCTCCGATCCGCTGGACTTCGAGCTGGCGCCCGGGTCGAACCTCACCGTGACGACCTACCTGGCGGACGGGCAGAGATCGGCCTCCATCACCTCCCACCCCGGCTCCAGGACCACCTCCCACCTGCTCGCCGGCGACCACGTCGAGGCCGACGACCTGCCCGGGGCGGCCCCCACCGCCCACTGGTACTTCCTCAGCGGGCTTGAGGTGTGGTCCGGGCCCGCCACCTCGGCGGTCGTCGTCGTCGGCGACTCGCTCACCGACGGCAGAGGTTCCACCACCGACGGCAACGACCGCTGGCCCGACCAGCTCTTCGACCGCCTGCGCTCCCGCCCCGGCACCGGCGGCATCGCCGTCCTGAACCAGGGGGCCGGCGGCAACCGGGTGCTCGACGACGGCCTGGGCCCGAACGCCCTGTCGCGCCTCGACCGCGACGTCTTCTCACAGAGCGGGGTGAGGTGGCAGATCGTCTTCGAGGGCGTCAACGACCTCGGCACGGCCCCGGCCACCGAGACCGCGCAGAAGCGGGTCGCGGCCGACCTGGTAGCCGCCTATGACCAGATGGTCGTCCGGGCTCACGCGCAGGGCATCCGCGTGTACGGCGCGACGCTGACGCCGCTGGGGGGCAACGAGGCCTACGACGACGCCCGGGGGCACCGGGAGGCGGCGCGGCAGGCGGTGAACGAATGGGTCCGCGCCGGCCGCCGGTTCGACGCCGTGATCGACTTCGACCGGGCGGTACGCGACCCGGCCGACCCCCGGCGGCTGCTGCCCGCCTACGACACCGGCGACCACCTGCACCTGAACCCGGCGGGGTACAGGGCCCTCGCCGACGCCGTCCCGGCCCGCCTGTTCAGGGACGAGCCCCTTCCCCCGGGCTTCGGCTTCCGGTGACGGCGAGCCGGCGACGGCGCCGCGGTCACTTGCCGAAGCCCGCCGTCAGGCCGCTGAGCAGCTGACGGCGGCCGACCACGTACAGGAACAGGATGGGCAGCGCGGTCAGCACGACGGAGGCCAGTACGGCCGGCACGTTCACGCTGTACTGGCCCTGGAAGGTCCACAGCGCGAGCGGCAGGGTGCGCTTGTCGGCGCTCTGGGTGAGGATCAGCGGCAGCAGGAACCCGTTCCAGATCGTCAGCGCGTTGTAGATGGTGACCGTCACCACGGCGGGCAGCGTGAGCGGCCAGGCCAGCCGCCACAGCGTCATGAACTCGCTCGCGCCGTCGATCCGCATCGACTCGAACAGCTCTTTCGGCACGTCGCGGATGAAGTTGGTCAGCACCAGCACCGACAGCGGGATCGCGAAGGCGATCGACGGGAGGATCAGCCCCGTCAGCGAGTCGTAGAGGCGCATCCGGATGATGATCAGATAGATCGGGATGATGGTCGCCTGCAACGGGATGGCCAGGCCCATGAGGAAGAGCGCGTTCACCCCGCGAAGGAAGCGGAACGCGCCGCCGCCCCGGACGATCGCGTACGCCGCCATGAAGGAGATCAGGACCGCCGGGACGACGGCCCCCACGGTCACGATGAGGCTGTTCAGGAAGTACAGCGGGAAGTCGGACTCCACGACCAGCTTGTAGTTGTCGAACGTCGGTTCGGCCGGCGGCACCAGCGGGTTGGTCGCGTAGTAGCTGCTCTGCGCCTTGAAGCTGGTGATGAAGATCCAGTAGATCGGCACGATCACGATCGCCAGCCACAGCCAGCCCGTGATCCCGCCGAGCCAGTTGCGGCCTTCGCCGCCCGTACGCCGCGGCCGCCCGCCGCCCGCCCGCGGACGGCGCGCCTCCGTCTTGGCCGCCGGGGGCCGCTCCAACCCCGGTGTGCGGGTCAAGCCCATCGTCAGGCCCCTTCCATCTGGCTCGCGGTGGCGTCGCGGCCGCCGAGCCGGCGCAGGAACAGCGCCAGGGCCAGGCCCACGAGGACGAGGATGACGGCGATGGCGCTGGCCGGTCCCATGAGGCTGGCGTTCCACCCGCGCCGGTACATGTCCAGGGCGAGCACCCGGGTGGCGTCCGCGGGGCCGCCCTCGGTGAGCACGAAGATCAGGTCGAAGAAGGTCAGCGAGCCGACGACCATGAGCGTGGACGACGTGATGATCGTGTACTTCAGTTGCGGCAGCGTGATGCTGAAGAACTTGCGGATGCGTCCCGCGCCGTCGATCTCGGCGGCCTCGTACATGGAGCGCGGGATCTGCCGTACGCCGCCCTGGTAGATCAGCGAGTGGAACGGGATGAACTGCCAGGACACCACGAAGATGACGGTGCTGAACGCGAGGATGGGCTCGCCGAGCCAGTCCTGCGCGAGCAGGTCGAGGCCCAGCCCCGCGCCGAGCCCGAAGTTCGGGTCGAGCAGCGCCTTGTAGGCGATGGCGATGGCGGCCGAACTCAGCAGCAGCGGGATGAAGTACAGGATCGCCAGGAACTCGCGGTAGCGCTGCTTCCCGGCGAGGAACACCCCGATCAGGATGCTGGCCGGCGTCTGGACCGCCCAGGAGGCGACCATCACCAGCAACGTCACCCACAGCGCGTGCACCAGCCCGGGGTCCGCGAGCACGGCCTTCCAGCTCGTGAACCCCGACAGGTGGATCTCGCCGAGCCCGTCCCAGGACGTGAAACTGAGGAACAGGACCCCGAACAGCGGAATCACCCCGAAGGCGATGAACACCGCCAGGGCCGGCACGGCCAGCCACGGGAGGACGTGGTTGCGGCTCCCTCCCGCGGCGGCCGGCGTCGTCCCTCTCCGGGAGGGGGAGGCGATCGCGCTCAACTGCCGATGACCGCGTTCATGTTGGTGGCGAACTGCTGCGGCGTGATCGAGAGCTGGAACAGCTTGGCGATGTTGTCCAGCAGCACCGTGGCCGCGGCGGGGGGAAGCGCCTGGTCCCACGACTGGGCGAACGACTTGGCGTTGTTGGCGATGCCGGAGACGAACTGCAGGAAGTCGGCGTCCTTGGAGCCGGCGAACAGGCTGTCGGCGCCCTTGACGACCGGGACCGCGCCCGTGCCCGCCCACTCCTTGGCGTCCTCGGGGCCGAGGATGGTGGTGGCGAAGAACTTCTTGGCGATCTCCTTCTGCTCGGGGGTCGCCTTGGAGGAGATCGACAGGTACTGGCCGGGGTTGCCGACGGTGTTGCTGGGATCGCCCTTGCCGCCCTCGACCGGCGGGAAGTTCATGTACCCCAGGTGGCCGCCGGAGACGAAGTCGCCGCCGTCGGTCGACATGCTGCCGTACGTCCAGCCGCCGTGCAGCATCATCGCGGCCTTACCGGTGTACAGCAGGGCCTGGTCGGCGTTGGAGTCGGCCGTGATCGAGGAGAAGCCCTTGATGAAGCCGTCCGCCTTGACGAGGTCCTGCAGCTTGGTGAGGGCGTCGATGGCGGCGGGATTCGACCAGGCGTCCTTCTGGCCGTCGAACACGGCCTGGAACACCTCGGGGCCGCCGATGCGGTCGAAGAGGAACTCCAGCCACATCATGCTCGTCCAGCGCGACTGGCCGCCGAGCGCGAACGGGGCGATGTCGGCGTCGTTGAACTTCTTGACCAGGGCCATGATGTCGCCCCACGACTGCGGCGGCGTCGCCCCGACCTGCTCGAAGACCTTCTTGTTGTAGTACAGGACGATGGGCTGCATGGTCTCGGCGGGCATCGCGTAGATCTTGCCGTCGATCGTGGCCGCGCCGAAGGAGGACTCCAGCAGCCGGTCCTTCACGGCGGCGTTCTGCTCGAACCACGAGGTGAGGTCCTCGACCTGCCCGGCCTGCACGTACGTGCGCAGGGTTCCGCCGCCCCAGCCCCAGATGATGGTGGGGGCCTGGCCGGCGCCGATCGCCGACTTGATCTTCGTCTTGTAGGCGTCGTTCTGCATGGCGGTGGGGGTGATCGGCGTGTTCGGGTTGGCCTTGTTGAAGCGCTCCACGGCCCGGGTGCGCACGCCCTCCTGCGGCTGGGTCGACAGGAACCAGTAGGTGGCCTTGGCCCCGCCGCCACCGGCGCCCCCGCTGGTCGCGCCGCCGCCCGCGGGGGCGGGGCCGGAGGTGCCGCAGGCCGCTAGCGCGGCACCGAGGGGAACGCCCACCGAGAGGGCGAGGAAGTTGCGGCGAGATGGTGTCCTGGGCTCCACGCTGATCTCCGTATGTCGAATGCCGAGGCTTGGCTCGCGGCTTCATGTGAAACGTCAGTGGTGGCCGTCGGTCGTGGTGAGCACCTCCGGTGCACGCCTCCGCTTCTCCTTGAGCTCGGCTTTGTCGAAACATTTCCGAAACAGGCCGCGTGGCACGTCAATGTAGATTTCAGCCACGCCCCTGTCAAGGGGTGCCTCCAGGCCTTCCCAACGGGATGCCATGGGTATGTAAGGTACTCTCATCTGGGCATTTTCCTGGGCATCTCGCATGCGCCAGGATATCCAGCAGAGTTGCGGTAACATTCCGAAAAGTTTCGGAGTGTTGCGGAACGGGTTTTCCTGAGGAGAGCAGATGACGGCGCTAGATGGGACCTCCGCGGCGGACCGGATCCTCCGTCCGTGGCAGGACCCGGCACTTCCCGTGGCCGACAGGGTCGAGGCCCTCCTCGGGGAGCTGACGCTGGAGGAGAAGGTCGGCCAGCTCGGCAGCCGGTGGATCGGCAACGACATGCGGGCCGACCAGGACGGGGAGTCCGAGGAGGCGGCCGACGGCACGGCCAACGTGGCCCCGATGCAGGACGTCTTCGCGGCCTCGGGAACGGTGCCCCTGCGGGACGCGGCCCGGCACGGGCTCGGCCACCTGACGAGGGTGTTCGGCAGTGTTCCGATCAGCGCGGCCGAGGGCGCCGCTGAGGTCGTGCGGCTGCAGTCCGAGGTGGTCAAGCACTCCCGGCTCGGCATCCCGGCGCTCGTCCACGAGGAGTGCCTGACCGGTTTCACCACCTATGGCGCGACCATCTACCCGGCGGCCATCGCGTGGGGCGCCACGTTCGACCCCGAGCTGGTGGAGCGCATGGCCGCCGCCATCGGGCGCGACATGCGCGCCGTCGGCGTCCACCAGGGCCTGTCGCCGGTGCTGGACGTCGTGCGCGACTACCGCTGGGGCCGGGTCGAGGAGACCATGGGCGAAGACCCGTACCTCGTCGCCATGCTCGGCGCCGCCTACGTGCGCGGCCTGGAGAAGGCCGGCGTCATCGCCACGCTCAAGCACTTCGCCGGGTACTCCGCCTCCCGGGCGGCACGCAACCACGGCCCGGTGCCGATGGGCCGGCGCGAGCTGATGGACATGATCCTGCCGACGTTCGAGACCGCCATCGTCGAGGGCGGCGCGCGTTCGGTCATGAACTCCTACTCCGACGTCGACGGCGTCCCCGCCGCGGCCGACCCGTGGCTGCTCACCGAACTGCTGCGCGACGAGTGGGGGTTCACGGGCACCGTCGTGTCCGACTACTGGGCGATCCCGTTCCTCACCACGATGCACCAGGTCGCCGCGGACACCGAGGACGCCGGCGTGCTGGCGCTCACCGCCGGCATCGACGTCGAACTGCCCGACACGCTCGGCTTCGGCCAGCACCTGGCCGAGCGGGTGCGCCGGGGCGAGCTGCCGGAATCCCTCGTCGACCGCGCCGCCCGGCGCCTGCTGACGCAGAAGGTGGAGCTCGGGCTGCTCGACCCCGACTGGACGCCCGAGAAGTCGGTGGCCGGGGCGCGGGACGTCGACCTGGACTCGCCGGACAACCGGGCGCTCGCCCGCGAACTGGCCGAGCGCTCGATCGTGCTGCTCGACGCGGGCACCGCGCTGCCGCTGCTCGGCGAGGGACGTCCGGAGCCGCGCCGGGTCGCCGTGGTCGGCCCGTGCGCCGACGACCCGCACACGTTCATGGGCTGCTACGCCTTCCCCAACCACGTGCTGCCGCGTCATCCGGGCCTCGGGCTCGGCGTGGACGCGCCCAGCCTGCTCGACGCGCTGCGCGCCGAGCTGCCCGGCGCCGAGATCACCCACGAGCAGGGCTGCGGCGTGCGGGGCGACGACCGCTCCGGCTTCGCCGCCGCGCTTCAGGCGGCCCGCGAGGCCGACCTGTGCGTGGCCGTCGTCGGCGACCTCGCCGGGATGTTCGGCCTGGGGACGTCGGGGGAGGGCTGCGACGCCGAGGACCTGCGGCTGCCCGGCGTGCAGGAGGACCTGCTGACCGAGCTGGCCGCCACCGGCACGCCGGTCGTGGTGGTCGTCGTCTCGGGCCGCCCGTACGCGCTGGGCGCCGTGTCCGGCACGGCCGCCGCGCTCGTCCAGGCCTTCATGCCCGGCGAGGAGGGCGGCGCGGCCATCGCCGGGGTCCTGTCCGGCCGGGTGCAGCCCAGCGGGAAGCTGCCGGTGCAGGTCCCGCGCGGCCCCGGCGGGCAGCCGGGCACCTACCTGCAGCCGCCGCTGGGCTCCAACAGCCACGGCATCAGCAACCTCGACCCCACCCCGCTGTTCCCGTTCGGCCACGGCGCCTCGTACACCACCTTCTCCATCGACGACCTGCGGATCAGCGACGCCGAGGTGCCCACCGACGGCGAGTTCAGCGTGTCGGTGCGGGTGAGCAACACCGGCGGCCGGGCGGGCGAGGAGGTCGTCCAGCTCTACCTGCACGACGTCGTCGCCCAGGTCACCCGGCCGGTGCTGCAGCTCACCGGGTTCACCCGGGTGCGGCTGGAGCCCGGCGAGAGCGCGCGGGCCACCTTCACCGTGCCCGCCGACCGCACGGCGTTCACCGGGCGCGACCTGCGGCGCGTCGTCGAACCGGGAGACCTCGAGGTGTTCGTGGGCGCGTCGGCGTCCGATCTCCCGTGCCGGGGCGACCTGCGACTGACCGGCCCGCTGCGCCACGTCGGACAAGGACGCCGGCTGGTCACCCGCGTCGACGTGGAACCAGGCTCTTCCGCCACATCTCCGGGAGGAACAGATGCCGGCACGTCCTAGACGGGCCACGCTGGCCACGGTCGCGGCCTCGGCGGGAGTGTCGGTCGCGACCGTGTCGAAGGTGCTGAACGGGCGGGGCGACGTCTCCGCGGCAACCCGCTCCCTGGTGGAGTCGCTGCTGGAGCAGCACGACTACGTCGCGCTGCCGCAGCGCCGCCGCGGCGACGGCGCCGTGCTGGACACCATCGAGGTCGAGCTCGACGCCGACCTCAACGCGTACTCGACCGAGATCGTCCAGGGCGCGGTGCGTGCCGGGGCCGAGCTCGACGTGGCGATCGTGGTGAGCATCCGCACCAACGCCGACCGCGGCGGGGCCTGGGCGCGCGGCCTGGTCATGGCCGGGCGGCGGGCCCTGATCGCCGTCACCAGCGAGCTGACCGCCGGGCAGCTCACCGCCCTGTCGCGCGCGCGGCTGCCGCTGGTCGTGATCGACCCGTTGAACCTGCCGCAGACCAGGGGCGTCACCAGCGTCGGCTCGACGAACTTCGCCGGGGGCCTGGCCGCGACGCAGCACCTGCTCACGCTCGGGCACCGGCGCATCGCCTACCTCGGCGGCCCGCCCACCGCCGCGTGCAACCAGGCCCGCCTGCACGGCTACCGCGCCGCCATGGAGGCCGTGGGCGCGCCGGTCCCGCCGAGCCACATACGCATGGGCCACTTCCTCTACCAGGACGGCGTGGCCGGCGGCGCCGCCCTGTTCGACCTGCCCGAGCCGCCCACGGCCATCTTCACCGGCTGCGACGACATCGCCCTCGGCGTGCTGGAGGCCGCCCGGGCGCGAGGCTTACGCGTGCCCGAGGACGTCAGCATCGTCGGCTTCGACGACACCCAGGTGGCCCGCATGGCGTCCCCGCCGCTCACCACCGTCCGCCAGCCCCTGCGCGAGATGGGCGGCGTCGCCGTCCGCACCGCCCTGCGCCTCGCGGCCGGCGAACGCGTCGACTCCCACCACGTGGAGCTGGCCACCGAACTGGTCTCCCGCGCCTCCACCGCCCCACCCGAACCCTCCCTCGCCCGCGCCTGACCCACCGCCGGGCGATCAGCGGGACGCTCGCCGGAGCAGCTCGACGACCTCGCCGGGGTGCCGCGCGACGAGGGGGGACGGCGTGCCGGTGACGCCGGAACCGGCCCAGGAGGCCTGGATGCTCACCGCGCCGGCGGCGGTCGCGCACCGGTGGTCCACGTCGGCGTCGCCGACGTAGGCCACGTCGGCGACGGGGACGCCCATGCGACGGCAGGCCAGCTCCAGCCCCTCGGGCGCGGGCTTGGGGAGCGCGGTCTCGTCCCCGCCGACCAGGACGGGAAGGTACTCGCCGAGCCCCGTCGTCGCGAGCACCCGGCTCGCGCCCCGTCGCGTCGCCGCGGTGAACACCCCGAGCGGGTAGCCCTCGCGGCGCAGCGCCCGGAGCATCTCGACCACTCCGGGAAAGACCTGGACGGTGGCCGTGACGGCCTCCAGGCGCTCGTAGTAGCGGGCGAGGTCGTCGTCGGTGACCGTCCTGCCGAGGAAGTGCGCCAGCACCGTCCGGGTGGGCCCGGCATGCCAGGCCGCGACGACCTGCTTGGGCGAGACCAGGGGCCCGCCGAGGGAGCGGATCGTGTCGACGTAGACCTGCGGCACCACGGCCATGGAGTCGACCAGCGTGCCGTCGAGGTCGAACACGACCGCTCGGACGGGGGTGTGCGAACCGGTCATCGTCTCGGATCCTGAGGGTGAACGGGAGCTGCGGCACGGGGGCCGGCGGAACCGGTCGTCCCGAAATGTTCTTCGGCGGACTTTCTAGCACTTTTAACCATTTTTAACGACTATGGGGCGATGGAGCACGCGCCGCAGGAGGCTGGTGCGGCCGGGGCTCAGGGGGCCGTGGTCGGGAGGGCTCGGTGGTTCGTCGCCGGCGGGGTCGCGCTTGTCGTGGTGGCGGTGCTGGCGTACTGGCTGGGCGGGGGCGGTGGGAACGGGGAAAGGGCCGCGCCGAGGCCGAGTCCGTCGCCGACGCCGAGTGCGTCGCTCACGGTGGCCGACGTCTTCAAGAGGGTCGGGCCGTCGGTGGTGGTCATCCGGGCCGGGCGGTCGCTCGGAACGGGGGTGATCGCGGCCGACGACGGGACGGTTCTGACGGCGTACCACGTCGTCAAGGGCGCCGAGGACGTCACCGTGACGTTCGCCGACGGCACCAAGGCCAAGGCCGTCGTCGCGTCGTCGAATCCCCGGCGCGACGTCGCGACCCTCAAGCCCGCGGAGCTGCCGGAGATCGTCGTCCCGGCGACGCTCGGCGGCGCCGTGGCCGTCGGCGGGCCCGTCGTGGCGATCGGCAACCCGCTCGGCCTGACCTACAGCGTCTCGACCGGCGTCGTGTCGGGCCTGAACCGGACCGCACAAGACAGCGATGTGAGCGGTCTCATCCAGTTCGACGCGTCCGTCAACCCGGGCAGCTCCGGCGGCCCGCTCCTGGACGCCCGCGGCCTGGTGATCGGGATCGTCGTCTCGATCGCCGACCCGGGAGGCGACGAGGCGTTCGCCGGCATCGCGTTCGCGGTGCCGATCGGCGCGGCCCTGGGAAGCGAGGGTGACGGCTCGCCAGGCGACGGGCCCCAGATCTGACCGAAGCGTCACGAGAAGGAACGCCAATGACTTCGACCCATCCCCCCGAGTCGGCCCATCCGCTCGAGCATGTGCTGTTCGAGGTCAAACGCACCATCGTCGGGCAGGACACCCTGCTGGAGCGCATGGCCGTCGCGCTGGTCGCCGACGGCCACCTGCTCGTCGAGGGCGTGCCCGGCCTGGCCAAGACGCTCGCGGTGAGGTCGCTGGCCGCCGCGATCGACGGCAGCTTCCAACGCGTCCAGTTCACCCCCGACCTGGTGCCCGCCGACCTCGTGGGCACGCGGGTCTACCACCAGCACTCCGGGGAGTTCCGCACCGAGCTGGGCCCGGTGTTCGCGAACCTGCTGCTGGCCGACGAGATCAACCGCGCCCCCGCCAAGGTGCAGAGCGCCCTGCTGGAGGTGATGCAGGAGCACCAGGTGACGATCGGCCGCGAGACGTTCCGGGTGCCCGAGCCGTTCCTGGTCATGGCGACGGAGAACCCGATCGAGTCGGAGGGCACCTACCCGCTGCCGGAGGCGCAGGTCGACCGCTTCATGATGAAGGTGGTCGTCGACTACCCGACGCAGGCCGAGGAGCACGCGATCGTCGGCCGGGCGCTGCGCCCGCCGGAGCCGCCGCAGCCGATGGTGACGGCCGCGGACCTGATCGCGATGCGGGCCCGCGCCCAGGAGGTGTACGTCGATCCGGCGATCATCGAGTACGCGGTACGGCTGGTCTCGGTGACCCGCTCCCCGGCGACGGCCGGGCTCGGCGAGCTGGAACGGTACGTCACGTACGGGGCGAGCCCGCGGGCGTCCATCGCGCTCGTCACGGGCGCCCGGGCGCTGGCGTTCCTGCGCGGCCGCGATTACGCCTTGCCGCACGACCTGGCGGAGCTCGCGCTCGACGTGCTGCGCCACCGCCTCGTGCTGTCGTACGAGGCCCTCGCCGACGACGTCGACCCCGACACGATCATCAGCAGGGTGCTCGGGGCCGTCCGGGCGCCCGACGTCGTCCTGCAGAACCGCTGATGGCCACCGCCCCGGAGAGGCTCCTGCTCCGCCTGGAGTGGAAGGTCGTCCGCCGACTGGACGGCCGGCTGCAGGGCGCCCACCGCACCGCGCACCGCGGCTCCGGGATCGACTTCACCGGGCTGCGCGCCTACAGCGACGGCGACGACGCCCGGCACATCGACTGGAACGTGACCGCACGGCTGGACGAGCCGCACCTGCGGCTGTTCACCGAGGACCGCGAGCTGACGGTGTGGCTCGTGCTCGACCGCTCGGCGTCGATGGCGGCCGGGCGGCCGGGGCGCGGCAAGCACGACGTGCTCGCCGAGCTCACGTTCGTGCTCGCCCGGATGTTCGGCCGGGGCGGCAACCGCGTCGGCGCCCTGCTGTTCGACACCGGGATGCTGCGCGTCGTGCCGCCCGGCACCTCCCGCCGGCACGCGCTGCGGATCGGCGCCGAGCTGGAACGCACCTCCGCGGCGCGCGGCGGCGGCGCCACCACCGACCTGGCGGAGATGCTCGACGCGGCCGGACGGCTCGCGCGCCGCCGCGCGCTCATCGTCGTGCTGTCGGACTTCATCGGCGACGGCGACTGGGAGCGCTCGCTCCAGCGCCTGGCCCGGCGGCACGAGGTCGTCGCCCTGCGGATCGTGGACACCGCCGACGACGTGCTGCCCGAAGCCGGGCTGATCGTGGTCGAGGACGCCGAGACCGGCGAGCAGCTCGTCGTCGACTCCGCCGACCCGCTGCTGCGGGTCCGCTTCCGCGCCGCCGTCGACGCCCGCGACGCCCGGCTCGCGGCGGGCATGCGCCGGGCCGGGGTGCCCGTCCACCGCGTCGACACCGACCGCGACCTGGCCGAGGCGCTCGTCGAGGTCGTCGCCCGGACCCGGGGCCGGTCGGCATGACCGAACCCGTCGAGCTCGTCACCGTGGTCACGAGGCCGGCGGAGGGGGCCTCATGACCCTGTCCTCCCCGCTGCTGCTGGCCGTCGGGCTGCTCGTCACGGCGGCGCTCGCCTGGGTGACCGTCGTGTGGGCGCGCCGCCGGACGGCCGCGCTCGCCGCGGCCGGCGTCGCCGTGCCGGGTGGCCGGCGGGCGTACCTCGGCACCGGCCTGACGATCGCCGGCGTCGGGGTGCTCGCGGTCGCCATGGCCGGGCCGGCGGCCATGGTGCCGGTCCCGCGGGCAGCGGGCACCGTCATCCTCGCCATCGACGTCTCCAACAGCATGGGCGCCGACGACGTCGCGCCCACCCGGCTGGCGGCCGCGCAGCGGGCGGCCCGCGCGTTCGTGGCGGCGCAGCCCGGCAGCGTCGACATCGGGGTCGTCGCGTTCGAGCGGGGCGCGCTCACCACCGCACGGCCCGACGCCGACCACTCCATCGCGCTCAAGGCCATCGACCGGCTGAAGGTCACCGGCGGCACCTCGCTGGGGCCGGCCGTCATGGCCTCGCTGTCGGCGATCACCGGCAAGCCGGTGGCCCTCGGCCCCGACGACGCCGCGCCCGACATCGGCTACTGGCCGTCGGCGACGATCGTGATGTTCTCCGACGGCCAGAACCAGGGCACGGACGTCGAGCAGGCCGCCGCCGTCGCCCAGCGGGCGGGCGTCCACATCCACACCGTCGGGGTCGGCACCGAGGCCGGGACGACGGTGAAGGTCGACGGCTACCACCTGCAGACCTCCCTTGAGGAGGACACCCTCACCCTGATCGCGCAGACCACCGGCGGCGCCTACCACCCCGCGTCGGACGCCGCGCGGCTCGCCGGGATCGCCGACACGATCGACCTGCGGCTCACCGTCTCCGACGAGCCGCTGCCCCTCGCCGGCGGGCTGATCGGGCTCGCCCTGGCGCTGCTCACCGCGGGGGCGGCGCTCACCGTGCTCCGGTCTGGACGGGTGATCTGATGTCGTTCCCCCTGGCCCCGCGAGCGGCGCTCACCGTGCCGCGGTCTGGACGGGTGATCTGAATGGTGTTCTCCTGGCCGTGGGCGCTGCTGTCGGTCCTGGTCATCCCGCTGATCTTCGCCATCCGCGAGTGGGCGCGGCGCCGCCGGCGGCGTGCCGCCGTGCGTGTCACCTCGATCGCGCTCGTGCGGAGCGCCCTGCCCGGCCGTACGCGCTGGACGCGGAAGATCCCCGCTGCCCTGTTCGTCGCCGGGCTCGCGCTGCTCGCGGTCGGCGCCGCGCGCCCGCAGGCGTCGGTGCCGGTGCCGAGGACGTCGGCGACGATCCTGCTCGCACTCGACACCTCCGGATCCATGTGCTCCACGGACGTCGACCCCAACCGCCTCACCGCCGCCAGGAAGGCCGCCGCGGAGTTCATCGAGTCGCAGCGGGGCGGGCCGCGAATCGGCCTGGTCACCTTCGCGGGCAACGCGGGCCTGCTCGTCCCGCCCACCGACGACACCGACTCGCTGATCGAGGCGCTGGACGGCCTCACGGTCTCCCGCGGCACCGCGATCGGGCAGGCGATGCTCGCCTCGCTCGACGCGATCGCGGAGGTCGACCCGTCCGTCGCCCCCACCGGGGCCGACCCCGCCCCCGGTGGCGGGGAAGGCTACGCCAGCGCCGCGATCGTCGTGCTCACCGACGGCGCCAACACCCAGGGCGTCGAACCGCAGACCGCGGCGCAGGAGGCGGCCCTGCGCCGCGTCCGTGTCTTCACCATCGGCTTCGGCACCACGAACCCGGCCCCGATGGTCTGCGAGAACTCACAGTTCGGCGGTTTCGGCGGCGGCGGTTTCGGCGGCGGCTCCGGCCGCGGCGGGTTCGACAGGGGCGGCTTCCGCCGCACCATCGAGGAGCCCGCGCTCAAACGGATAGCCCAGACCACCGGCGGCTCCTACCACCGCGCCGAGAACGCCGACCAGCTCCAGACCGCCCTCGACGCCCTCCCCAGCACCTTCACCGTCATCCAGCGCCGAATAGACACGGCCCCCGCCTTCGCCGCCGCCGGCGCCCTCCTCATCGTCACGGCCCTCTCCCTCACCCTCTGGTGGAACCGCCCCCGACCCCCGACCCGCTGACACCGCCCGCGGCCGAGGCCTCACCGGCCCCGCTTCAGTCCGCTCGCGCGGCGTGGGGCGTGGTGAAGGCCAGGAGGGCGGCGGCGGTCCGCGGCGGATCCTCGAGTATGGGGGTGTGCCCGAGACCGGGCAGCAGCTCTACCGTCGCGCCCGGAACGGCGTGGTAGTCGGCGGCGGACGAGGATCGCCATCTGCGGTCGTCCTCGCCGAAGATCACCAGTAGCGGCTTGCCCAGGGCCGTCAGCCGGTCCGGGAGCGCCCGCTGCGCCAGGTAGTCGCGGGTGGCCCCCATCGTCATGGTGAGCGTGTGGTAGGTCATGGCGCGCACCTCGTTCAGGAGCTCTCGTGGGATCTGGTAGCCCGCGCTGAAACCGGTGCTCGCGAACTGGCGGAGCCGCTTGTCGTCCGGCGGCCACTGCGAGGGGCCGATCGCGGCGTACTCCGGGCCGATGAAGGCGTCCAGGCTGGGCCCGGTGTTGACGAGCACGAGGGCGCTCACCAGGTCGGGACGCCGTTCGGCGAGGGCGGTGGCGACAGCGCCGCCGCTGGAGTGGCCGGCGACCACGGCCTGCCCGACGCCGAGCCGGTCCAGCGCCGCGGCGGCCCTGCCTGCCTGGTCCGGGAGCGCGTAGCTGGGGCCGGCCGGCTTGCCCGACCGGCCGTGCCCGAGCAGGTCGATCCGGATGACGTGGTGGGATGCGGTCAGCAGCGGCACCATCGGGTCCCACGATCGGACCGAGGACGCGGACCCGTGGATGAGCAGGAGCGCGGGGGCGTCGCGTGGGCCGTCCTGGCACACGTGGATGTCGCCGTCGTCCAGGGACAGGGTCGATTCCTCGGTGGCCTCGGTGTCGCCGTCCACGTGCGGACGGCCGTCGGAAACAGTCATGAGCCCACTGTCGCCGCCGGTACGCGCCGGCGGATTGGACGAATGTTCCCGGCCCTCGGCTCGCTAGCATGGGACGGTGCGGACGTTCGTGCACGGTGCGGCTGTGTGGGAGGTCTCGCGCCCGCGGTGGCCCAGCCGGGTGCCCGGGGTCGCCATGGCCGGGTTCCGGGTCGGCGCGCTGGACGCGCTCCGCATGGTCCCGCACCCGGCCGTGACGCTGCTTGTGGATTTCGGCCCCGGTTCGCCCGTCCTGGACGATGCGACCGGGCGGCAGCAGCGGGGGAGTGTCGTCGCCGGGCCCGGCGCCGGGTCCGGAGGCGCGGTCTGGGCGCGGGGTGAGAACGTCGAGTGCCTGCAGGTGCGCCTGTCCCCGATGATCGCACGCGCGGTTCTGGGCGTCTCCCCGGCCGACCTCGACGGCGCCGTGGTGGCCCTGGACGACCTGTGGGGCCGGGAGGCGTCACGCATCCGCGAGCGGCTGGGCGAGGCCTCGTCGTGGCACGATCGGTTCGCGTTGACGGACGCGCTGCTCGCCCGCCGCCATGAGGCGGGGCCGCCGGTGGACCCGGAGGTGGCCCGCGCCTGGTCCCGGATCATCGCCAGCCGCGGCCTGGCCCGGGTCGACGGGCTGGCGGCCGAGGTCGGCTGGAGCCGTAAGCGCCTGTGGTCCCGGTTCCGCTCGCAGCTCGGCCTGCGGCCCAAGCACGCCACGAAGCTGGTGCGCTTCGACCACGCCGCCCACCGCCTGGTCGCCGGCGAGGCCACCGCCCGCGTGGCGGCCGACGCCGGCTACGCCGACCAGTCGCACCTTCATCGAGACGTCATGGCCTTCACCGGCGTGACCCCCGCGACCGTAGCCGCCGAGCCCTTCCTGGCCGTCGACGACATCGCATGGCCCGCCCCCGAGCACGAGCCTCCCGCGAACCCGCACTTCCCCACGGGACTCGGCTAGTTCGGCGGCAGGCGGCGAGACGGCCACCGGCCCGGCCGCGTTCACGGCGTCACCGGTTCTTGGCGGTGAACGTCAGGTGGGTGACGCCGGAGGGCGTCGAGACCGCCTCGATGTCGTACGACCGCTCCAGCGACTCCAGGCCGTCCCAGAGCCGGACACCGCGGCCGAGCACGATCGGGACCTGTACCAGGTGCATGTGGTCGACCAGGCCCTCGGTGAGGAAGTCGCGTACGACAGAGGGGCCGCCGCCGAGACGCACGTCCAGGCCGCCGGCCGCCTCGCGCGCCCGCTTCAGCGCCTCGGCGGGGGAGGCGTCCAGGAAGTGGAACGTGGTGCCGCCCTCCATCTCGATCGAAGGCCGCGGCCGGTGGGTGAGCACGAAGACCGGCGTGTGGAACGGCGGGTTGGCGCCCCACGGGCCCTTGTAGTGGAGGTCGTCCTGCCAGCCGGGCGGGCCGAACTTGCCGGCGCCCATGATCTCGGCGCCGATGCCGTGATTGTGCATCGCGGCGAACGCGTTGTCGCCGCCGCCGCTACCACCCCGGCCGCCGCCCAGCTCGTGCCCGAACCGGGTGGCGAACATCCACTCGTGCAGGCGTTCGCCGGCGTGACCGAACGGGGCGTCGGGGGCCTGACCGGCGCCGGTGGCGAAGCCGTCGAGCGAGATGGACAGGTTGTGAACTCGAACGTCGGACATCGGGGGTGCTCCTTGGAGGGTGTGCTTCCTGGTGAACACCAGCATGGCGCAATCGATACATGACGTCCAATGCTGTGGTTTCGGCAATCGCATCGATATCATCGATGAATGCTGAACCTGATCCACCTCAAGGTTCTGGCCGCGGTGGCGCGCCATGGGTCCGTGACCGAAGCCGCGAAAGAGCTGCACTACTCGCAATCGTCGGTCAGTCACCACCTGGCGCGCCTGGAAGCGGCAACCGGTGCCAAGCTCGTTCAGCGCGTCGGGCGTGGGATCCGGCTGACCCCGGAAGGGCGACTGCTGGCCATCCGGGCCACCGAGATCGTGGGCCGGGTCGACGCGGCCAGCAACGAGCTGGCGGCACAGGTCGGCCTGCAGGCCGGGCAGGTCCGCCTGGCCGCCAACGCGTCGGCGCTGAGCACGATCGTGCCCAAGGCGGCCGTCACGCTGGCCGAGGCGCAACCGGGGCTCGACCTGATCCTGATCGACCGCCACCCCGTCGAAGCGCTGCAGATGCTGCGGCGGGGCGAGATCGACATCGCGCTCGTCTTCCAGCACGCCGACGCCCCGTTCGAGGAAGAGGGGTTCCGCCTCGTCCACCTCTGCGACGACCCGATCCACCTCGTCAGCGGGCAGGCTGACGACAGCATCGCCAACCATCGCCACTCCGCCTGGATCGGCGGCTGCCGGCGATGCCAGAACGAGCTGATCGCCGTGTGCCGGCAAGAGGGCTTCACCCCACGCATCGCCTCGCTCAGCGACGACATGGTCGTCGTGCAAGCCCTCGTCGCCGCCGGCCAAGGCGTCACCATTCTGCCCGGGCTCGCCCTGCAAGCCCACCGCCGCCCCGACGTCCACACCACCGAGCTCACCGCCTCCCCCCGCCAGATCTACGCCGCCACCTACGGCGACCCGCCCGACCCGCCCGCCGTCGCCGCCGTACTGGCGACCCTCACCGAGGTGTCGGCGCCGGCGCCGCGCCGGCACAGTCCGCTCTCCGAGTGAAGCCTGTTGTGGAAGACGGCGTGCAAGGGTGCAATACCTGATAGGTGTACAGATGCGTAGGGAATTGAAGGGGTCGTGTGCTGCGGCTCCATCGAGACACGGGCGCGCGTCAGCCCCCCTGACTCTGGAGGCTCAAATGATCAGGTTGAGTGTTCGGCTGGTCTCTGTCGCGGCGCTCGCGATCGGCCTTGCTTTTCTCGCGACTCCCGCCTCGGCCGCCGCGGATTGGAAACTGGCCGGAGTCGCTTATGGCGATTGGGAGGAATGCCGAGCCGACGGGGCGAGGGGGCAGGCGGCCGGTGAGTGGCGGGAATGGCAATGCCGTCGCTGGGCGATGGGCCTTGACCTCTGGGTCCGTTAGACGTCGGTGGACGTGTCCGCGCCGGCCCGTCCGCGGGTCGTCCTCCAACGCGAACGGCACCGCATTTCGAAAGCCACGGACCGGCCGGGAGCGTTGAGAACGCGGCGGTCCGCGGGGAACGGCTTCACAGCGGTCCGTTAGAAGGTATGTACGGCGAGGGTGCGGAGCGGGCGACGGCGTCGGCCGGCGGCGCCGGGCAGAAGCGGTCCCGGCGGGGCAGTGCCCCGGTGGCGAGGAAGGAGTTCATCGCCTCGTCGGCACACCGGCTCAGCCCGATCACGCCGTGGCCGCCCTGGTCAACCGTGATCATGGCGGCTCGTCGTCCGAGGGCGGCGCGCATGCCGCGTGCGCCTTCGATGGAGGTGGAGGGATCGCGGGTGTTCTGCGTGATCAGCACGTTGCGCGGCCCGTGACCGGTGATGGTCACCGGCGGCTCCACCGGCCGGCTGTGCCAGGCCGCGCACGGCCAGAGGTTCGACGGCATGCCCGCCGTCACCGGCCATGCCCGCCGGTCGGCCGCGGTCTGCCGGGCGTGCAGCGCCACGCTGCGCGGCCAGGCGGCGTCGTCGCAGATCACCGCGTAGAGCGCGGCGACGAGGTTGTCCGCCGGTATCTCCGCTCTCCCCGCGCCACCGATCTTGCCGATGGTGGCCAGCCGGTCCAGTCGCGTCAGGATCGCGGTGTCCATCGTGGATCCCGAAACGGCGGTCGCGAGTTCCCGCCAGACCTCGGCGATGATCGGGAAGTAGCCGTCGTAGTAGAGCCTCGACCGGGTGACCTCGCGCAGGACGTTGCCGTCGAACACGGGGCCGCCCGGGTTCGGCAGGGGCCGCTCGTCGAGGGCCGAGGTCAGGCGGTCGTAGGTGCGCCGTACCTCATCGGGCGTGGCGCCGAGGTGGTAGACGGCGTCCCGCTCGGCCGCGAAGGCGAGGAAGTCGGGCAGTCGCACCGCGACCGCCTTGTTCCAGGTCCGCCACATGTCCCGCCACACCAGGCTCGGATCGACGGCGCTGTCCAGCACGATCCGGTCGTCGCGGCCGGGGAACAGCGAGAGGTAGACGGCTCCGAGGTAGGTGCCGTAGGAGATGCCGAAGTAGGACAGTTTCGGCTCGCCGAGCGCGGCTCGGATGCGATCCATGTCCCGGGCCGTGTTGGCCGTGGTGATGAACGGAAGCAGATCACCGGAGTGCTCGGCGCACGCGGCCGCGGTCTCTCGCGCGAAGGCGATGTTGCGCTCGATGCTGCCATCGGGCGCCGGGTAGGGCAGCAGCAGCGTGAACTGCTTGGTGGTGTCGAGGCCACAGGTGACCGGAGTGCTGTGGCCGACGCCTCGCGGATCGAACCCGATCAGGTCGTAGCGGTCAAGCACCTCGGGCGCCAGTGCGAACGTCAGCTGGCTGGGCATGTCAAGGCCGCTGCCGCCGGGGCCGCCCGGGTTGGACAGCAGGATCCCGCGGCGCGACCCCGGTTGTGCTGCGGCGATCCGGGAGATCGCGATCTCGATGCTCCGCCCGCGCGGTGCGCGGTAGTCCAGCGGCACCCGCAGAGTCGCGCACCGCTGGCGTGGATCGCGCGTGATGCCGCTGGGCGCCGGCGGACACTCGCCCCACACCGGAGCCGTACCCCCGGCCTCGGCCACCGCCGGTTTCGGTGCGCCGGCCCTTGGCTCGGCCGGCGCGGGCGCGCCCGCCGCCACGGTAACCACCATCGCCGCGGCGATGAACGACGTCAGAATCGGTCGCAGACTTAATCGCACTGATACCCCTTTCGAAAGGACCCGGCAGCCCGAATACGCGGCCGGATTCCAGCTACCGCTGCCGGGTGTAACTCACATCTCGATCTCGATCACGGCAGGCTGGCGCGATCTCCGACCGCCGTGCGGCTCGGACGCCGCCTGATCGACCGATACGCAACCAGTCGCGCAGCCAGTCGCGCGACCAGTCGCGCGATCAGGGGCTCGACCACCTGCCTACCTACCGGCGTCCCGCTCGTCGCGATCGACGGCGACCCGTCGCGGGACGGCACCCTGGTCACCGTCGAGCAGCAAGCGAGCGCGGCCGAGGCTCCCGCGGCCCGGGTCGCGGTCATGACGGGGCCGGTGCCGCCCCGCCGGACGCCAGAGCCGCCTGGACGATGCGGATCGCCTCGCCCGCGTCGATTCCGACGCTGGCGATCACGGCCGCGTAGTCGGCGGCGGCCCGGCGGGCCCGCTCCCGGCCCTCCTCGCCGGCGGCCGACACGAACGAGCCCGCCCGCCCGCGGGTCTCGATCAGCCCCGCCTCCTCCAGCTCCCGGTAGGCCCGGCCGACCGTGTTGACGGCCAGGCCCAGGTCGGCCGCGAGGTGGCGGATGGTCGGCAGCCGGGTGCCCACGGCCAGCGTGCGGTCCTGGATCTGCCGGGCGAGCTGGGCGCGCAACTGCTCGAACGGCGGCACCGGCGAGGCCGCGTCGATGACGATCATCGGATGCTCATGACCTGCCGGGCCATCGTCGCGCTCGGCGGCGTTTTGACATTGAGCGCGACGATCGCGGCCACGCCCAGGATCACGTAGGCGACCGCGGCGGCGCTCAACCAGCCGGGCGCGGTGCCGAACAGCAGCACCATGGGCAGCGACCACTGCACGTTCGGCGTGGTGAGTTCGCGGGCGTCCTCGACGCGCATGATGACGTCGGCGGTCAGCGACTCCTCGTCCTGCGCCACGACAGGGCGCCTGAGCAGATGGCGCAGATGCAGGGCGGTGATGGCCGTCATGCCGATCAGGCTGATCAGCAGGATGACGGCCAGCTGCCGCAGGACGGGGTCGGGAACGGTCAGGGCGCTCACGGCCAGCGCCACCGCACCGGCGAACGTGGCGGCCGCGAAGACGGCGTGCGGCCGGCCGAGCACGGCCCGCCAGCCGGGCTGGATCGGATGGGCGGCTCTGCGAGACAGCGTCGCGCCCGCCCGCTGGTCGACGCGCCGCACCCACCGGTCGAGCAGCGACTGTGCCAGCAGCAGCCCGGCCACCAACACGCTCAGGGCCAGCAGCGGCAGCGGGTGAATGGGCTGGCGGCTGCCGAAGGCGAAGGTGGCGGCGAGCGAACTCGCGATGATCAGCACGGCCGGGATGATATGGGCGGCGAGGCGAGCGCGTCTGCGTACCGCCAGCCGGCTTGCCAGCAACGGCGTCGGGTCGGCGCCGGCCAGATCGTGCCGTGCCAGCCACTCGCCCGCCAGCCGCAGATCGTCCGCACCCACCGACGGGCCGGCGTCCGATAACGGTTCACGGGGCATGGCGCCTCCCTTTGTCGCAAGCTTTGTAGCAAGATGATGCGTCATACCTTGCGACAAAGTCAACGCCCCGTTGAAGCCTCCTCCTTCAGCCCCTGTACGTCTGATGAGAAACCCGCGCTCGTCATCACCCCTGAGCAGACGGAGGTCACCGCCTGCCGCGCCCCCTGCGATTCGCGGCACACCGCCGACACGCGACAGACGACGGCCCCGGCGAGGTGACAGAGGTCACAACAGAGGAGAGGGCGGGATAACCTGCCCGCGGTGCTTCGAACCACGTGACCGGAGGAGTCGATTCTGTGATGACGGCAGGGCGGCCGATGCCCACGCAGGACGACGTGCTCGGGTACTTCGACACGCTGTCGAACTGGGGGCGGTGGGGCGACGACGACGAGCTCGGCACCCTGAACCACATCACCGACGACGTCCGGCTGGCGGCGGCGCGGGCCGTGCGCCACGGCAGGAGCGTGTCGTGCGCATGGGAGGTCGCCGTACCGGAGGACATGGAGCGGTCGACGACGACGTGCCCGCGCGCCGCCGACATGCCGGGTGCCGAGAACATGCCGGTGCCCGAGTTCCGCTACGACCGGCGCTGGGGTTTTTCGTCCGAGCGGCTCGGCGTCACGTTCCACGGCAACACCCTCACCCACGTCGACTCGCCGTGTCACATCTTCTGGGACGGCATGATGTACAACGGGCGGTCGCACTCGCTGGTCGACGCCGCGACGGGATCGGCGTGGGCGTCCGTCACGGCGGCGGCGAACGGGATCATCACGCGCGGCGTCCTGCTGGACGTCGCGAGCGTGCGCGATGTGCCGTGGCTGGAACCGGGGGAGGGTGTGTATCCCCACGATCTGGAGGAGGCCGAGCGTCGCCAGGGGGTGCGGGTGCGATCCGGCGACGCGGTGCTCCTGCGAACCGGCTACGGCCGCGCCCGGCACGAGAGCGGTCCGATCAGCGGATTCAAGCAGGCCGGGTGGCACGCGTCCTGCCTGCCGTGGCTGCATGAACGAGGCGTCGCGCTGATCGGCGCCGACACTCCCCAGGACGTTCAGCCGTCGGGCTACGAAAGCGTGTTGATGCCGGTCCACGCCGTGAGCCTCGTCGCCATGGGCCTGTGGATGCTCGACAACTGCGACCTGGAGGCATGCGCGGCAACAGCCGCCGAGCTAGGCCAGTGGGACTTCCACCTAGCGGTCGCACCGGTCCGCTTCGCCGGCACATCCGGCAGCCCGGTCAACCCGATCGCCACCTTCTGACCACGACTGAACCGCTCCCGAGTGCCGGTCACTCGGACGCGTGAGCGTGTCTGCTGCTGGAACCGATCGGCTCCTATCCTGACCACATGAACCTGAAATTCAGCGGCGAGATGTGGTTCTGGAAAGGTCCTGCGCCGTGGCACTTCGTCACCGTTACGGAAGAGGAGTGCGGTGAGCTGGAAGCGACTTCCAGGCTCGTGAGCTACGGCTGGGGCATGATTCCGGTCACGGCGCAGATCGGAGGGACCAGATGGAAGACGTCACTGTTCCCGAAAGATGGGCGGTACATCGTGCCGGTGAAGGCCTGGGTGCGGAAGGCCGAAGGGCTTGAGGTAGGCGAGACGGTGACGGTCCGCCTTGCCGTCGATGTCTGACAGACAGGGTGTAGGGCAGCGGCCCCGGGCGGGGGCTGACCAAACATCTGAACGACCGCAGGCTCCCCAACGGGCCCCGTCGCCGGTCCCGCAATCGCCATCGCCGCCGAAGCCCGCTTCAGGGCCGCGATGGTCGAGCCAGCCCGGGTCACCGCCCGCACCCGGTCCAGCATCGGTACCCGACTGCGCCGCTCGGGGCGCGGTTTCGGCAAAACAGTACGCTGTCCGCGACCTCCGAAGGGTTCCGCTGATAGAGGTCGCGCACAGCATTATCGCCACGCGGACGAGATCGGGAATATCCCGCTACACAGCGATCCTGAGGCCTTCCGCAATTAATTCAAGGCCCTATTGAATCCATTCGTGTTCACTTGGCAACTGGCCATTGAGAACGAAACCAGTGGCCGGGTCCACCGAGTGGGCCACAGGGTTGGCGCGAGCAAGCGTGCGCCTAACGCCGTCGAACGCCGCCTGCCGGTGACCGGGCTCGCGCTCGACGTGCGGCGGAAGCTCGTCTCCCCCTGCGAAAATCGGCGTGACCAGTTGCCACGGTGTCCATCACCGTGGCCGCGACCATTGACGGCCCACGCCATGTCGAGATGTACCGTCGATTCGAGATACTCGAATGCCCGGTGAGGAATCCGTCGATCAGCCAGGAAAGTCCACGAATCAAAACCCTTGACAAGGTGTCTCACATTTATCAAGGCTATGATCAGGTACCGAATCGAGGAGGATTCGAGTTATTCGAATGGTGACGACAGGAATGCCGACGGCGAGGAAGTCGTCGAGTACGACCCACCCGCGGACGCCGACCGACCGGTATCTCGTGCTCGACAAGATCAAGAAGATGAGCGAGACGACTCGACCGGAAGCACGCCGACGAGTGCGACTCACGGGTGACGCGTACGTCTCGCACGAATCCAAGGAAGCGCAATGAGAGCAACAACTCGCAGTCGCGGACGTCGCTCGGCCGTGGCGGCCCTGAGCGTGGTCACTCTGGGGGCGTCTCTGGTTCTCGCCGCGACGCCGGCCGCCGCGGACGAGCCCAGCGCCTCGATCATCTTGGGCGAGGTCAACGAGGAGAACGGTCTCCGCCAGATCGAGCAGGGTGACGGCACGACCGCACCCGTGACGGTCGGCGGGCGGAGCGCACGCGCGACCGTGCAGACCTCGGCACCGGCGCAACACATGTATTTCCAGGTCGACGACGCGATCGCCTTCGATGGCGCGTTCGTCGCGTGCCTGCAGGTCGAGTACTTCGACGAGGGCGGGGCCACGTTCCGCGTCCAGTACGACTCGACCAGCAGCGCGTACGGCTCGACGGGTTCGGTGAACCGCACCGGGTCGAACACGTGGAAGACGGCGGGCTTCGAGCTGATGGACGCCCGGTTCGCCAACCGCGAGAACGGCGGCGCCGACTTCCGCGTCGAGGCGGGCACGGCCGGGGTGACCTTTCACAGCGTGAAGTTGACGATCATCCAGAACGACGACGGCGTGACCCCGCCGTGCGCGGCCGCCTCGCCCGAGCCGGAACCCGTCCCCACGCGCTGGAAGCTCAAGTATGTCGAGCAGTTCGGGAAGCCGATCCGCACTGAGGCCAGCCCGTGGGTGCTCGACGACTACAGCGAGCCGGTCGACGACTTCAACGACGACAACGGCGACCTCTACCGCCTTCAGCTCGGCCCCGAGTTCGACGCGGCGATGGCGACCATGCGGACCTACCGGCAGGAGACCGAGTTCGGCCGGGACGGCTGGCTCACGGCGTCCCTCTCCGCGCGCGAGAGCGGCGGGCGGGTCGACGACAGCTACACCGACACCGCCGAACGTCCGTCGATCACGACGGAGTCGCTGAAGAAGGCGGGCTCCGTCGCCAAGATCAGCGTGCCCAACCACACAGGTGGCGCGATCATCCGAAACACCGAGCCGCTGCCGAAGTACTACCGCATCGAGTACGACCTCAAGACGCTCGACTTCGGCGGCTTGCGTGACGGCTCGCTGTTCTACGACGGCAAGTACAACGGGTACGCCCTCGGGGAGTGCAAGACGTTCTACCCCTGGGTCGGCGACCCGAACGACATCGACCCGGCCGACCCCTGCGCCACACACTCCGTGCGGGAGGACAGCAACGAGGCGTACAACGCGTTCCACTTCATGTCGATCCTGGACTTCCCGGCGATGCCCCGGAACCTGGCGATGTATCACTGGCACCGCAAGGTGCTGATGGACCAGTTCAGCCCGGCCCCGTCCCGGAACACGGACGGCTACGACGTCTGCGACTCGCGGACCGGTGAGAAGTACCCCTGGGACGAGAGCAACCGCACCACGGTGAACATGCTCTACTTCACGGGTTCGCTCGGTCAGTCGCAGACGTTCGTGACGAGCTGCGACCGTCGGCCGGTTTCCGGCGTGCAGAAGTCGGCCGTGGAGCTGCAGCCCGAGCTGATGCCCAAGGAGGACTACACGTTCGCCATCGAGCGCACCGAGGCGGGTTACACGCTGGAGGTCAGCGGCAACTTCAAGAACGTCGGCGAACAGACCTACCGGTTCACCCGGGGCTTCATCGACGACGACGCCGGCGTGGTCGGGGCGAACGTCCCGATCTTCCACTACAACGTGGACGCCGAGGAGTACGCCGGCCAGTTCAACACGTCGCACACCGCGCAAGGCGCATTCGGCTCCAAGACGTGGGACAACCAGTGGCCGGCCGGCTCGGCCTACCCCGACTACTTCGTCATCGGTGAGCCGTACACGAACGTCGGTGAGGGCCAGGCCCGCATCGACAACATCCGCCTGTACGTGCCGAAGAAGTAGGCACGGGAAGTTCGCGGCCGAACCGACGCAGCCGCGCCCCTGGGACCTCCCACGGCACCCAGGGGCGCGGCCTGCGCTCCAAACCCACGTGATCCTTCCATTTCGAGTCTTCGATCAGCTCGAATCACGGCGACGACGGCGCTCACGGCGCCTACGGCGTCACCAACGCGCCCGCCATCGCCCGGGACCGACTGTTGGACGCGCTACGGGCCAGGCCGGAACCCGGAGGGGAGCGATCCATCAAGCGTCAACTATCAGTGATCAAGGGATGCCCTGGTGGGGGACGTAATGACTGGTCAAGAGAGTGCCCCCGGCAGGATTCGAACCTGCGGCACCCGCTTTAGGAGAGCGGTGCTCTATCCCCTGAGCTACGGAGGCGGGGTCTGGGGTAAGCGTACCGAAAGGTGGGTGTCGTGTGTGCGGGGGCGGGGGGTTGCTTGGCGGGTGTTTCATGCGTGGGCTCGGGTGGGGTCAAGGTCTGGCATGAGGGCTTCGGGGGGTGCGGGGGGTGATTATCGTCACGCTGCGTGATTGGTGAGCGGTGTGACGGTGCGCGGAGGGGGCGGCGGGTGCGGCCTGGGGGACTGGTGGCGGCGGTGTTGGCGCCTGGGGTGTTGGCTGCGGGGTTGCTTGTGGCAGAGGTCGTGGGGTTTGGGGAGCGGGGGGTGGAGAGGTCGCGGGACGTCGTCAAAGCTCGGGCGGTGGGTCGGTGGCCTGAGGGATCTGTCCCTCCCCGGGGAGGGGTGGATTCGGCGGGAGCGGTGGGCGCTGGTTCGGGCTCTGGGCGACGGGCGGGTTCGTGGGGTGGGGGGTTGGTCTATGGAGGGCTGATGCCGGCTCCGCTGGTTGTGGGCGTGGGTGGGGGTTCGGTTCGATCTGTGGACGTTGTGGGTTCTGTGGACGTTGTGGGTGCCGGGCAGTCGTCGCGGGGGGCGGTTCGGGACGATGCGGTTGGTTTGGTCACTTCTGCCGGGTCCGATGGGAGTGGGTCGGCTTTGCCGGTAGGTGGCACTCCCACTTTGGGGACGCTTCGTCCTGCGTCACGGTTGGTTGGTGATGAGAAGCAGGCGGTTGATGCCGGCTCGCGGCCGCATGGTTCGGCGTCGAACGCGGACTGTGCGGAGGACGTGGATCCTGCGTCGCGTGGGCAGATGAGTCGCTCTAAGGAGTCTGTGCGGCGTGGGCGCGTGGATGGCTTCGGGAAGTCCGTGGGGCATGGGCGCGTGGATGGCGCTGGGAACTCTGTGCGGCGCGGGCACGGGCACGTGGATGGCCCCGGGGAGTCTGAGCGGTACGGGCGGGTGGATGGCTCCGGGAAGTCTGAGCGGCGTGGATGGGTGGAGGGCTCCCGGGGGTCTGTCTGGCGCCTGCCGGTGGGGGGCTTGGAAGCCGTGTTGGGCGTGGACGTCGGGCAGGGCGGGCCAGCCGCGGGTCCTGGCGAGTCCGGGCAGCTTGGGCATACTTCTTCGGCGCGCGCCGAAGCTGCGGAGGCTGTGGGGGCGCGGTCGACTGCTCAGGTTCCTGATTGACGGTTCTGTATCTCGGATCTCGTGTGGGGCTTCGGGCGTTGTCGGCTCTGCAGGGCTTGTGGGTCCTCGTTGAGCTTGAGGTTGGTGGCGCCTCGCGGTTGAGCGGTGGGACGCCGCGTGGTGGGGTTGCTGAGCGGCCGTAGGCGCGGGCCGGCATGCGGTGATCGGTGGGGTCCGGTGGCCTACGTCGGTGGGGCGTTGTGAGCTTGTCGCCAGTAGAGGGATCTGCCTCCTCCGAGTGCTGCTTGTGCGACGGCTGATCTTCGATGGGCCGTTTCGGTAGGTGGCGGGTGGTCTTGGGGTGGTCGTCCTGGACGACTTAACCCGCCTGGCCGGCGCTTTCAAGTACAAGCCACGTGGTGTTGCTGTTCTCCGCGTCTGCCTCCCAGCTGCGTGATCTGTGGATCGGATGTTCAGGGGTTATGGGCCCACCTGCGCCCGTTCAGGTGATCTTGGATCCGCGAAGCGTTGGAATGTCGCTCTGGTGATCGGGTGCAGTCGTAGCCCCGGCCCTTGCCCATCTCCGGAGTGCAGCTTGGTTACTCCATGTGACGGTTGGTGGAGGTGGATCGGGGCTGCGGGTGGTGAAGGAAGGGGTTTTCGGTGGGGTGATGGGTTGGGCTGGGTTGGTGCTGGGACGTGGGGGTTTGGCTGCTGGGCCGGGGTGGGGCGGGGATAAAGGGTGTGATTCGTGCTTAACGGGTCATGCGAGTTCGGCTCTTGGAGGCCGTCTGCTGTAGTAACGTGCGTGCGGGCGCAGGTCACAAGTTCGCAAACGGAGGGGTCGAACGTGCCAACTCCTCGATCAGCGGGCCTGGTCGCGGTCGTTATGGCGATGGTCTCCTTGCTGAGCGTGAGCGCATCCGGTGCCGATCAGGCGTGGGCGGATGCTCGTGAGTCGGCTGGGCGGGAGTCCAGCGGAACGACTGGGCGGGAGTCCGGCGGGGCGTCTCGGCCGAAGGTCAACCCCGGCAAGCTGACGGAGCTTCGTCGTGAGGCGGAGAAGTCGTCCAAGGAGCTGGCCGAGGCAACCAAGGCGCTTGAGAAGAGGCAGGCCACGCTCGCCGAGTCCGACAAGGAGCTCAAGGCCAAGCTGCAGCAGCTGCAGGTGGCGACGGTGGAGCTGTCCAAGGTGCGCAAGCCGTTGGCCGATCTGGTGCAGTCGCTCTATCAGGCGCCGGCCGGTGGGGACGTGGTTCCGTTCCTGTCGAGCGAGGACGACTCGGCGACTCTGCGGGCCATGAGTGACATGACGTATCTCGTCTCGGGACGGGACGAAGTGCTTGAGGACGCGGGCCGGCTCTACCAGGAGCAGCAGAAGCTCGCGGCACAGGCGCAGGAGCTTCGGTCGACCAAGTTGCTCGTCGAGGCGCAGCTCGGTGCCGAGGTCGACACGTTGCGGAAGCGGTCGGCGACCGTCGTGAAGTCGCTGTCGCAGACGTTGGTGAAGCTCGGGGTGCGGATCAACCAGGGCGGGCGCACGGGCGCGGCCTGTGACCCGACCAACGTGGACGAGGCCGCGGGGTATCCCAACGGGCTGCTTCCCAAGAGCGGGCTGTGCCCGCTTCAGCAGCGGGGTCACGAGCTGCGGGCCGATGCGGCGATCGCGTTCGTGGCGCTCAACGAGGCGTACAGACGGCAGTTCGGCCGGCCGATGTGCGTGACGGACAGCTATCGCAACCTCGCCGACCAGCAGTCGGTCTTCTACCGCAGGCCCGGGTTCGCCGCGGTGCCGGGGCGGAGCAACCACGGGCTCGGGCTCGCCGTCGATCTGTGCGGCGGGGTCGACCAGTTCCGCTCCGCGCAGTTCAACTGGCTTGAGGCCAACGGCAAGAAGTTCGGCTGGATCCACCCGGAGTGGGCGTACAGCAGTCCGTTCGAGCCGTGGCACTGGGAGTACGACCCGAAGATCGGCTCTCTGCTCTGACGACGCTCGTGTCTTGAGCGTTGAGTCTTCTCCGCTTCGACGTCGGCGTGGTCGTGAGTGGCCACCCTGCCTGCCTGGCGCGCTCAGATGTCGCTTCGGGCCATTTGCGCGCCCGCGGGACGGGCCCGACGGCGGTATGGACGAACGGGTTTGCCGCCTGGACGTCCGCGTGGTCGTGAGCGTGAGCACGCTGTCTGCCAGGCGCGCTCCGGTGTTCATTCGGGGGAGCGGTACGCCATGGGACGGGTTCGCGGTGGTACCGGCGAGGGATTGCCGCTGTCAGCCGGATCGGCCGTGGATGGTGATCGAGAGGTGGGAGCCTGGGCCGGCCCTGGCCAGTTGGGTGGCCTGGTCGGGGGTGGTGGCCAGGACTACCAGGGCGCCGGTGTTGGTGTCGGCGGCACCTGCCGGGCGGGGGAGGGCTATGACGGTGACCGCCTGGGCGATCGTGGCCGGGCCTGGGGAGGGGATGTCTTCCCATTGGGGGGTGGCGGCGTTCGCGATCACGTCTATGACGTCGCCGGGGCGGAGGAGGCCGGCTGAGGCGGCGTCGGTGACGCGGATCGGGGTGGCGCGCATTCCCGGGCCGTAGGCGTCGACCAAGGCGGGGCCGAGGAGGCGGAGGTCGGTGATCGGTTCTCCGCGACGGACGGGGGCCGCCAGGACGCGGCCGGTGAGCTGGGCGCCGGGACGGTAGACGCCGTCGGGGACCGCCTCTGGGGGGAGGCGGACGACGGTGACGTCGTTGCCGTTCAGCCTGCCGCCGGTGAGATCGCGGGCCGCGGCCAGGACCTCGGTGAGGCGGTCGGGGGGTTGCAGGGCCAGGCCCAGGCATCCCACGGCCGCCGCCGCCAGGATCGCGGCGATGAGCCGGCGCCGGCGGTTGAGGGCCTGGATCGGGTGGATGGTCGATGTCCGCATCGGCCGGCCTGCTCCTCTGTGGTGGAACTCCGGTTTCCTCGGTGCTGTGAGCGCGAACGCCCCGCCCGGCTAGGGGAGTTCGAAGGGGAGGTTGATGCCGTCGAGGGCGGTGCCGCAGGGGCACGGGCGGTCGGTGGGGAGGCTTGCCGCCACGGTGCCGACGAGGGTGCGCATGCGTTCGCTGTTGGCGGCGAAGAAGGCGAAGACCTCCTCCTGGGTGACGCCCTCGCCTGTCTCCACGCCGGCGTCGTGGTCGGTGACCAGGGCCAGGGTGGTGTAGCAGAGGGCCAGCTCACGGGCCAGGACGGCCTCGGGGAAGCCGGTCATGCCGATGATGGACCAGCCGTTCGAGCTGAACCAGCGGGACTCGGCCCTGCTGGAGAAGCGGGGGCCCTCGATGACGACGAGGGTGCCGCCGTCGACGGCGTCCCACCCCTGGGCCTCGGCCTCGGCGTATGCCAGGGCGCGGCCGGTGGGGCAGTAGGGATCGGCGAAGGGGACGTGGACGGCGCCGCCTTCGTCGTAGTACGTCTGCACCCGGCCGGAGGTGCGGTCGACGAGTTGGTCGGGGACGACGAGGGTGCCGGGGCCGTACTCGACGCGGAGGGAGCCGACGGCGCTGGGGGCCAGCACCTGGCGGACGCCAAGGGAGCGGAGCGCCCACAGGTTGGCGCGGTAGGGGATGCGGTGGGGCGGGAACCGGTGATCGCGGCCGTGGCGGGGCACGAAGGCCACCGAGCGCGAGCCGATGCGTCCGATCGTGATGGTGTCGCTGGGGGGCCCGTACGGGGTGGTGACCTCGACCTGCTCGGCGTCGTCGAGCAGGGAGTAGAAACCTGAGCCGCCGATGACGCCGATGTCTGCTCTCATGACCATGGCGGAGACATTAGCGTCCTCGTCTGGTGCGGCGGCGCGGGAGTCGGCTACCTGTGGATAACTTCCGGCGGGAGTGGATCTCGCCTGGAGTTGTGGACGGGTTGTACGGCCGTGCCGGCCGTACAACCCGGGCGCGTCAGGCTGCGGTGCTGCTCGTGGAGGCCGTGGTGCTCGTGGAGGCGGGCTCCTTCTTGGCGGACGTGCTCGAGGAGTCGCTGCTGCCGGAGTCCTTGGAGTCCTTGGAGTCCTTGGAATCCTTGCCGTTCGACGCGGAGGCGGCGGCGGTGGACGCGGAGCTGGACGACCGGTTGTCGGTGCGGTAGAAGCCCGAGCCCTTGAACACGATGCCGACGGCCGAGAACACCTTGCGCAGCGCGCCTTCGCAGCGCGGGCAGGTGGTCAGCGGGTCGTCGCTGAAGCGCTGAACGACCTCGAGCCCTTCACCGCAAGCGGTACAGGCGTACTGATAGGTGGGCACGCACTCCTCCTTATATGACTCATGCGCTTGGCACTCTACCGGGGCGACTGCTAATGGTACGCAGCCGATTAGGCTAAACGCCACCCAGAGCCGTTCTAATCCCCGCCACGGGTTGCCTGACCAGCCGCTGAGAGGGGTGACCCAGCGGCCAGGACAGGGCGTCTCCGCGACGTGCGTACGGGTCGGATGGGGTGCGCGCTGGTGCTGGTCGCACCGATGTGATCTTTGATGACGGTGGTCTGGGTGGGCCGCCGTACGCGGCGCCGGTTTCGCCGCTCATGGTGCTCGCCGTATCGGCGCCGGTTGAAGGGGCGTTGTGGTGGGGCGAGGGCGAGGGCGGGGGCGGGGGTGAGGGCTGGGCGGGGCGGACGTGGGTGGGCCACGCTGGGCGCCGGGGGCGGGGGAGTGCTGGTGGGTCGTCGTATTGGTGTTGGCCACCTTGGGCGGTGGTCGGGGTGGGCCGCCGTACGCGGCGCCGGTTTCGCCGTTCATGGTGCTCGCCGTATCGGCGCCGGTTAAGAGCATGCCGAGGGGGCGAGGGGCCCCCGGGGCGACGGGCCGAGGGGCGGCGGGGGGACGGGCCGAGGGGCGACGGGGGGACGGGCCGAGGGGCGACGGGGCGGCGGGGCGAGGGGCGACGGGGCGACGGGCCGAGGGGCGAGGGGGCGACGGGGCGACGGGTCGAGGGGCGACGGGCCGGGAGGGTGACGGGGCGAGGGGGCGAGGGGCGTCGGCGTCAGGGACTTCGTCGCTGGTCCGGGTGGTGGGGGGTCAGTCGCCGCGTTCGCCGTACCAGCCGGCTAGTTTGCCTCGGCGGCTTACTGCTCTTAGGCGGCGTTCTACCGTTTGGCGGTAGGCGGCGGTGGTTACCACCAGGAGTTGGTCTTCGGCGCGCAGGCGGGTGGAGGGTTCGGGGACGAAGCTGCGGCCGTCTCGGACGATCATGGTGACGGCGGCGTCGGTGGGGAGGCGGAGTTCGAAGATCTCCACTCCGTGCAGGCCTGAGCCGGGGGGGATGGTGACCTGGAGGAGGTCGGCGTTCAGCTCCTCCAGAGGGGCGGCTTCCACGCCGAGGTCGCGGGCCTCGTCGGGGGCGGTGACCTTCAGGAGGCGGGCGAGGTACGGCAGGGTGGGGCCCTGCACCATCGTGAAGACGATCACGATGACGAAGACCTCGTTGAAGATCAGCTTGCGGGCGTCGACGCCAGCGGCCCAGGGGATGGTGGCCAGCACGATGGGCACGGCGCCGCGCAGGCCGGCCCAGGACAGGAACGCCTGTTCCCGCCACGACAGGCGGTCGAGCCTGGCCAGCCGGACGATGAGGGCGGAGACCAGCACCGACAGCGGCCGGGCGAACAGCAGCAGCGCGAGCCCGGCCAGGATGCCCGGAACGATCGCCGTGGGCAGTTCGCTCGGGCTGGCCAGGATTCCGAGCATGACGAACAGGCCGATCTGCGCCAGCCACGCCGCGCCCTCCGCGAAGCCCCGGGTGGCGACCCGGTGCGGGAGGCGGGCGTTCCCGAGCACCAGCGTCGCCAGGTAGACCGCGAGGAAGCCGCTGCCGTGCAGCAGCGCCGCGCCGCTGTACGCGACGAGGGCGAGGGCGAGGACGGCGATCGGGTAGAGGCCGGACGCCGGCAGCGCGACGCGCCGCAGCGCGTACGCGCCCAGCGGGCCGATGCCTAGGCCGACGGCGGCGCCGATGGTGAGTTCGAGGGCGGCGTCGAGCACCACGTGGCCGAACGCCGGCACCGGCGCGCCCGCCAGGCTCAGCGTCATGACGACGATGACGGTGGGGGCGTCGTTGAAGCCCGACTCCGCCTCCAGGATGCCGGCCAGGCGCGGGGGCAGAGGCAGGCGTCGCAGCACGGAGAAGACGGCGGCGGCGTCCGTCGAGGCGAGGACCGCGCCGAGCAGCAGGGCCGAGCGCCAGTCCAGGCCGAGCAACGCGTGCACGGCGGCCGCGAGGGCGAAGATGCTGGTGGCCACCCCGAACGTGGCCAGCACCACCGCGGTGGGCACGGCCTGGCGCACGTGCTGCCAGTTGGTGGTGAGCCCGCCCTCGGCGAGGATCACGGCCAGGGCGACGAGGCCGATCTGCTGGGCGGCCGGGGCGTTCTCGAACTGGACGCCGAGCCCGGCCTCGCCGACGAGCAGGCCGAGGCCCAGGTAGATCAGGAGGCTGGGCAGTCCCGTGCGGTGCGCGATCCGCACGGAGGCGATGGCGGCGATGACGATGACGGACGCGAGCAGCAGCCAGATATTCAGTTCCACTGGCCACCCTTCTCGCGTTTTCCGCCCATTCTGTCGTATTCGTATAAGCCGCTACCACGACGCCCAGCTATCAGCTACCGTCGCACGCGGCGCATGAGCCACGCATACCCCATCAGTGATCAGGTGACGGCTTTGACCGACGAGACTCCCCACGCTTCCGCGCAGGCCACGCGGGACGACCCCGAGGACGTCCCGGTCGAGCGGTCGATGATGGACGACCTGGCGGGTCCAGCGCCGGTGAGGCCGGTCGCGAGGCGCAGGCGCCGTCTGCTTCGCTGGACGCTCGCCACGGTCGCGCTGCTCGTCGTGGTGGTCGTCGCGGCCGGGTTCGCCGTGGTGATGGAGCGTCAGATCACGCTGAACGGCAACATCGAGCGCATCCCTGGAGCGTTCCCCGAGGAGGCCGCACGACCGGTCAAGGCGGTGGGCGACGCGCAGAACTGGCTGCTGATCGGGTCGGACAAGCGCCCTGGCGAGTCGGGCAACCAGCGGGCCGACACCATCATGATCGTCCATGTCCCGGCGGCCCGGGATCGGCTCACCCTCATCGGCATCCCCCGCGACTCTTATGTCCGCATCCCCGGCCATGGAAACAACAAGATCAACGCGGCCTACGCCCTCGGCGGGCCCAAGCTGTTGATCAAGACCGTGGAGGACCTCACCAAGGTGCGCGTCGACCACTTCGCCGCCCTGGACTTCCAGGGGTTCGTCGCCATGACGGACGCGATCGGCGGCGTGGACGTGCACGTGTCGCGCGAGGTGTACGACCCGGCGAACAAGGTCACCTGGCCGCAGGGGAACGTGCATCTGGAAGGGGAGAAGGCGCTGCTGTTCGTCCGGCAGCGGTACAACCTGCCCGGCGGCGACTTCGACCGGATCCGCCGCCAGCAGGCGTTCCTGGGCGCGATGGGAAAGAAGATCGCCAGCAGGGACATGCTGACCGACCCGCTGAAGCTGAACGCCTTCCTGGAGGCCCTGACCAGGGCGGTCAGCGTGGACTCCGGCGTGACGCTGAGCACCCTGCGCGGCCTGGCGCTGGAGCTGAGGGACGTGCGGCCGGACGACGTGGACTCGGCGACGATCCCCACGGCGGGGACGGCGACGGTCAAGGGCGCCAGCGTCGTCAAGCTTGACAGGCGTGCGGGGAAGGCGTTCTACGAGGCGCTCGGGAAGGACGCCCTGGAGGAGTACTTCAAGGAGCGCGGCGGGCTGAACGACCTGAACATCCTGCCCTGACGGCGATGAGGGTTTCTCCCGCGCGACGCGGGCCGGTCATTCCCGGAAGCTGACGATTCCCGAAGGCAGCGCCGCCATCGACACCGGACGGTCGTGCGGCTCGGCGGGCACGCCCTCGATCAGCTCCCCCTCGTGCAGGAGCGCCACCGTCGGCACGTTCGGCCCCACCCTGGCCAGCGCCCGGTCGTAGGAGCCGCCGCCGCGTCCCAGCCTGACGCCGGTGGCGGCGTCCACGGCCAGGGCCGGGACGATGACCAGCGCGGCCGTGCGGATCGCGTCCACGCCGCGCCGGGTGTCCACCGGCTCCATCAGCCCGCGCGGCCCGGGGGCCAGCGAGTCGGGCCCGTCGTACACGGCCCAGTCGAGGTCGCCGTCCGGCTGCAGGACGGGCAGCATCACCGTGGCGCCGTGCTTCCACAGGGCCAGGACCAGGCCGTGCGTCGCCGGCTCGGTGCCGGTCGACCAGTAGCACGCGACCAGCCCGGCCATCTGCGCCCACGGCTGGTCGAGTAGCGTTTCCCTGATCGCGGTCGCCGAGCCGCGCGGATCGGCGAGCCCTGCACGTGCGGCGACGATCCTCCGGCGCAGCTCCGCTTTGTCCACCCGGCCCTCCATTAAGGTGCATTCATGGCTGACTACGATCCCGTGACGAAAGTCGTCATCCCGGCTGCTGGTCTCGGCACGCGTTTCCTGCCGGCGACCAAGGCGACGCCGAAGGAGATGCTGCCGATCGTCGACAAGCCGGCCATCCAGTATGTCGTCGAAGAGGCGGTGTCCGTCGGGCTCCTCGACCTCCTCATGGTGACAGGCCGGAACAAGCGTTCCATCGAGGACCACTTCGACCGGGCGTCCGAGCTGGAGGAGGTGCTCGCCGCCAAGGGCGACTCCGAGCGCCTCTCCCAGGTTCTCGAACCGGTCGAGATCGCGACGTTCCACTACGTACGCCAGGGCGAGCCCAAGGGGCTGGGCCACGCGGTGCTGTGCGCCAAGCAGCACGTGGGGCAGAACGCCTTCGCGTGCCTGCTGGGCGACGACCTCATCGACCCCCGCGACCACCTGCTGAAGCGCATGATCGAGGTGCGTAACACGTACGGCGGCAGCGTCGTGGCGCTCATGGAGGTGCCCAGGGAGCAGGTGTCCCTGTACGGCTGCGCCGAGATCAGCCCGACGTCCGAGGACGACGTGGTGCGGGTGACCGGCCTGGTCGAGAAGCCTCCGGTGGAGGAGGCGCCGTCCAACTGGGCGGTGATCGGGCGGTACGTCATCGATCCCGCGATCTTCGAGGTGCTGGAGAACACCCCGCCGGGGCGCGGCGGCGAGATCCAGCTCACCGACGGCCTGCTGGAGCTGGCCGGGCGCGAGAACGACGGCGGCGGCCCCGTGCACGGCGTCCTGTTCCGCGGGCGCCGGTACGACACCGGGAACAAGCTCGACTACCTGCGCACCGTCGTGCAGTTCGCCGCCGAGCGCCCCGACCTGGCGCCCGACTTCATCCCCTGGCTGCGCGAGTTCCTCGACCAGGAGGGCCGCTGACCCGCGCCGCGTGACACGGCGAGGCACCCGACGAAGCCGGAGGACGTGGTGAACGCGATGAAGTCGGTAGACACGCACCTGGCGGAGATCCTCGACGCCGTGCGCCCGCTCGACCCCGCCGAGCTCGACCTCGACCAGGCGCTGGGCGCCGTCCTGGCCGAGAGCGTCGCCTCGCCGGTCGCGCTGCCGCCGTTCGACAACTCCGCGATGGACGGGTACGCCGTCCGCGCAGCGGACGTCCAGGCGGCGACGGGCGACGCTCCCGTGGTGCTGCCGGTGGCAGCGGACGTCGCGGCCGGGGAGCACGCGCCGCACGCGGTGGCGCCGGGCATGGTCACCCGCATCATGACCGGCGCGCCGGTGCCCGAGGGCGCCGACGCGGTCGTGCCCGTCGAGTGGACCGACGGCGGGACGGCGAAGGTGGCGATCCGCCGCGTCCCGCCGCCCGGCAACGCGATCCGCAGGTCCGGGGAGGACGTCCGGGCCGGTGACGTCGTGCTCGGGCCCGGCGCGGTGCTCGGCCCCGCCCAGCTCGGCATCCTGGCCGGGGTGGGGCGGCGGGTCGTCCGCGCCCGGCCGCGCCCGCGCGTCGTGGTGCTGTCGACCGGCGCCGAGCTGGTCGACCCCGGGATGCCGCTGGGCCCCGGGCAGATCTGGGAGTCCAACAGCTACACGCTGGTGGCGGCGGTCAGGCAGGCGGGCGGTGAGGCGTTCCGCAGGAGCGCCGTCGGCGACGACCCCGCGCGGTTCCTGGAGACGCTGCATGAGCTGCTCGGCGAGGCCGACGCCGTGATCACCAGCGGCGGCATCTCGATGGGCGCGTACGAGCCGGTGAAGGAGGCGCTCTCCCCGCTGGGCACGGTCCGCTTCGAGAAGATCGCCATGCAGCCGGGGATGCCGCAGGGGTTCGGGCTGGTCGGCGACCGGCAGGTGCCGATCTTCACGCTCCCGGGCAACCCCGTCTCTTCGTACGTCTCGTTCATGCTGTACGTCCGCCCCGCGCTGGCGAAGATGCGCGGGCTGCCCGCGGGCCCGCCGGCCACCGTCACCGCGACGACCACCCGGGCGCTGCGGTCCCCGCTGGGAAAACGCTCGTTCCTGCGTGGTGTGCTGGAGGGCGAGCGCGGGGCGCCCACCGTGGCGCCCGTGCACGGGCAGGGCTCGCACCAGCTCGCCGCCCTGGCCGGCGCGAACGCGCTGATCGTGGTGCCCGAGGACGTCGCCGAGGTGCCCGAGGGCACGCCCGTGGAGGTGATCCCGCTGTGACCGAGCTGACGCACCTGGACGAGTCCGGTGCCGCGCGCATGGTCGACGTGTCGGCCAAGGAGGTCGGCGTCCGCACCGCGCGCGCCACGGGCCGGGTCCTGCTGTCGCCCGAGGCCGTGGCGATCCTGCGCTCCGGCGCCGTCCCCAAGGGGGACGCGATCGGTGTGGCCCGCATCGCGGGCATCCAGGGGGCCAAGCGCACCCCCGACCTGATCCCGCTGTGCCACCCGATCGCGCTGCACGGCGTGAAGGTGGAGGTCGTCGTGGTCGACTCCGGCGTGGAGATCACCGCCCGGGTGAAGACGGCCGACCGCACGGGCGTCGAGATGGAGGCCCTGACGGCCGTCTCGGTCGCCGGCCTGGCGATGATCGACATGATCAAGGCGGTCGACCCGGCGGCGGTGATCACCGACGTGCGCGTGGAGGAGAAGACCGGGGGCAAGACGGGCGTATGGACACGACCATGACACCTTTCCCGACGGGCGCGGCCGTATGAGGGCGCTGGTGGTGACGGCGTCCAACCGGGCCTCCGCGGGCGTCTACCCCGACAGGTCAGGGCCGCTGCTGGCCGAGCTGCTGGCCGAGGCCGGTTGTGAGCGGGTCGACGGCCCCCGGGTCGTCCCCGACGGCGAGCCGGTGGAGGCGGCGCTGCGCGAGGGCGTCCGCGAGGGGTACGACGTGATCGTCACCACGGGCGGCACCGGGCTCACCCCGGGGGACCTCACCCCCGAGATGACGCGCAAGGTCATCGACCGCGAGATCCCGGGCATCGCGGAGGCCGTCAGGCAGGCGAACCGCGACAAGGTGCCCACGTCGGTGCTGTCGCGCGGCCTGGCCGGGCAGGCCGGGGCGACGCTGATCGTCAACCTGCCGGGCTCGTCGGGAGGGGTGCGCGACGGCATGGCCGTGCTCGCCCCGGTCCTGCGGCACGCCGTCGAGCAGATCCGCGGCGGCGACCACCCGCGACCCTGAGGTGCGCCCGCCCAGGAGAGCGTGACGTACCGCGTGGCCAACACGGGGTCCGGCAGGGGATGATTGACCCGTGGATCGACTTCGCGGCTGGCCGGCAATCCTCGACGAGGGCCCGGTGGGTCTCCGGCCGCTGCGGCTGCGCGACGTCGTCGCCTGGCGGGAGACCCGGCTCCGCAACGCCGACTGGCTGCGTCCGTGGGAGCCCAGCAACCCCGAGACCCCGCTCTTCCGCACCGGTCTCGGCCCGTACGTCTCGATGGTCGGCACGCTGCGCCGCGAGGCCCGCCAGGGGCTGGCCCTGCCCTGGGTGGTGACCTGGCGGGGGCAGTTCGCCGGCCAGCTCACCGTCGGCGCCATCGTGTGGGGCTCCGCGCGCTCGGCCCAGGTGGGCTACTGGGTGAGCGGGGCGCTCGCGGGGCGCGGCATCATCCCGACAGCGCTGGCGATGGCCGTCGACCACTGCTTCTTCACGGTCGGGCTGCACCGCCTGGAGGCCAACATCAGGCCCGAGAACCACGCGAGCCGTCGTGTCGTCGAGAAGCTGGGGTTCCGGGAGGAGGGGGTGCGCCGCAGGCAGCTGCACATCGACGGCGCCTGGCGCGACCATATCTGCTACGCCCTGACGCTGGAGGACGCGCCCCGGGGGCTGCTCCCGCTGTGGCGGCAGACCCGGCAGAAGACTCCGCTCGACGGCACGGCGTAGCGACCATAAATACCTTTGACCTGGGGTTTGTCATAAACGGGTTGACGATCTCGCGACACACCGGACGGAATGCTCGTCAATCCGTGACACGCGGTCCTACGGTGCGTGACGTGAACACATTTGCGACGGCACTCGCCCTGTGCTGTGTTCACGCTGCCCGGAGGAGGGGTGCCGCCTGATGAGTAGCGCCTTCCTGTATCTCGGCATCGTGGTCATGTGGCTGTGCGTCCTGGTCCCGATGTGGCTGCGCCGCGACCGCCCCGCCGTCGAGGCCGACGAGCTGTACGAGGGCGAGGAGCCGGACGGCGACACCCTCACCGACGTCCATGTGAACGCGCCGCCCGGCAAAGCCCCCGAGCTGGGCGACGACGACCTGACCATGGAGCTGGACACGAGCGCCGCCCCCGGCCGTCTCGCCTCCCCCTCGACCGGCGACGACGCCTCCGAGGCCGGCGACCGCCCCAGGACGGGCCCCTTCAGGCGCCTCTTCACCAACGGCCGCTCCACGATCCCCGACACCCCGCCCCAGGCGCCCGGCGACCTCACCGAAGCCCCGCTCCCTTCCACCGACCACGCTGCCGACCTCCGCCACGCTCCCGCCGACCACACCTCCGACTCCGGCCACGCTCCCGTCGGCCGTGCTCCCGGCGTCCGCACCCGGCCTGACGGGACGCCCGGCGAGCACGCCACCGAGAAGCCGTCCGGCAACCGGCCCGCCACCGCGCCCGCCGCCGCCGGAACGGACGCGGCTCGTACGGACGCGGTTCGAACGGACGCCCTTCGAACGGACGCGGCCGGGCCGAGCGCCGCCGAGGCGGGCGACGACCCGCGCGACCCGTTCGCGGGCCCCCCGCCGCCGTCCGAGCGTCGCCGCCGGGCCCGCACGATGGCCCGCCGCCGCCGCTGGCTGCTTTGGACCGTTCTCCTGCACCTCGCCTCGCTCGTGACCGCCGCCGTGGGCGTGGCCCCGTGGTGGAGCGTCGTCCCCTCCGTCGTCCTGCTGGCCGGCTACCTCGCCGTGCTCCGCGTCGCCGTCCTGGTGGACGGCGAGCAGCGCGCCGAGGCCGCCAGAGCCCGCGCCGAGCACGACCGCCGCGAACGCGAACGCCGGCGCGCCGAAGAGCTGGCCGCCCAGCAGGCGGAGGCCGAGATCATCGAGTTCCGCAAACACGCCCAGCTCTTCGACCAGCACGCCGACCGCCCCCGCCGCGCCGTGGGCGACTAGCCCCGCCCCCCGAGTGGCGCGGGTGGTGGCCAAAGTTTGCTAATCTGGTCGAGTCCTAGGGGCTGTAGCGCAGTCCGGTAGCGCACTTCGTTCGCATCGAAGGGGTCAGGGGTTCGAATCCCCTCAGCTCCACCCAGGTCAAAGGCCGTTTCCGCTGATCGGAAGCGGCCTTTCTGGTCTTCTGGGTGACTATGACCACGGCGCTCACGGCGTCGGCGACGGCCATAAAGGCCCGGACCGCCGGCACTCCAGCGCTGAGTGCGGCTGACGCTCATCGACCCGTTCCCGCCACCACGAACCCTGTCTCGTAGGCGGCGATCACCGCCTGGGTGCGGTCCCGTACGCCCAGCTTGAGCAGGAGCGACGCCACGTGCGACTTCACCGTCTGCACCGACAGGAACAGCTCGCCGGCGATCTCCGCGTTGGACCGCCCGCGCGCCAGCGACCGGAGGACATCCCGTTCGCGTTGCGACAGCTCCGGCAGCGGTCTCCCGGTTCGTACGGCGAAGCGTTCGATGACGCCGCGGGTCGAGGCGGGGAAGACCAGTGACTCGCCCGAGGCGACGACGCGGACGGCTTCGATCAGTTCCTTCGGCGGCACCCTCTTCAGTACGAAACCGCTCGCACCCGCTCGAAGTGCGTCGAAGACGTACGCGTCGACCTCGAACGTGGTCAGCACCAGCACGCGGGGAGCGTCCTGCGCGACGGTGATGCGGCGGGTGGCCTCCAGGCCGTCCATGCCGGGCATCCGGATGTCCATCAGGACGACGTCGGGGGGCAGGGGGCCGCCGGTGAGGGCGAGCGCGGCCCGGCCGTCGCCGGCTTCGGCGCTCACCTCCCAGTCGGGCTCGCTGGACAGGATGGCGCGCAGGCCGATCCGCACCAAGGGGTCGTCGTCGACGATCGCGATCCGCATCAGGACTCCAGCGGCAGGACGGCCCGCACGGTGAACTCGCCGGCCGCGGGGCCGATGGTGGCCGTGCCGCCCAGCAGGCTCACCCGGTCGCGGATCGAGGCCAGGCCGTGCCCGTGCCCTGGGAAGGCGGGGCCGTCGAAGGCGTTCACCACGCGGATCGTCACCGCGCCGGAGCCGGTGCCGACCTCCACGGTGACCGGGCGGCCGGGGGCGTGCTTGGCCGCGTTGGTCAGCGCCTCCTGGACGATCCGGTGCACCCCGCGCCCGATCGCGGGCGGCAGGCCCGTCACCTCGATCGACGCGGTCACCGCCATCCCGGCCTCGCGCGCACCGTCGATCAGCGCGGTCAGGGCGGACGGGTCGTCGCCGCCGGGCAGGGGCGCGTGGCCCTGGATGCCGGAGATGATCCGGTCCAGCTCGCCGAGGGCGGCCCGGCCGCGCTGCTCGATCGTGGCGAGCGCCTGGCGGGCGAAGCCGGGGTCGTGCTCGAAGACGTGCGCGCCGGCGCCGGCCTGAACGACGATCATCGACAGCATGTGGCCGATGCTGTCGTGCAGCTCCTGGTCGATCCGGAGCTGCTCTCGGGCGCGGGCCAGCGCCAGCTCGCCCGGCCCGGGCCCCAGCAGGCGGGCGGCCAGCCGCAGGTGCCAGGCGGTGAGCGAGGCCAGGACGCGGCGCAGCGGCAGCAGCATCAACCCCAGGACGGCGACGCAGACGAGCCCTTCCAGCCAGGAGACCTCGACGTCCTGGTCGCCGAACGTCCCGGGGAACAGCGTGACGAGCACCAGGACCAGCGCGACGAACGGGCGCAGCGCCCTGACCACGATCAGGACCAGGGCGACCGGCGCGGTGGCCACTCGGATGAGCGCCCACAGCAGCACCCGGACGGCGCGGACGTCCAGCAGGGAGGTCACCCGCCCATCGTCGCCGCCCGATCGCCCCCTTGTCCTCGCCCGCAGGAGTGAATCGCGATCGGCTCCCGGGAGGGAAGCGCCGCCCGGCGGTCCGCGCCTAGCTTCGGCGCCGTGAAGAACACACTGTCCGCTTTATGGATCTTCGTCATGTTCAACTACCTCTACTGCGACATCCTCGGCCTCGTCGATCCCGCCGAGGTCAACCCGATCGAGGTCACCCCCGGCTTCCTGCTGTCGGCGGCGGTTCTGATGGAGATCCCGATCGCCGCGACCCTCGTCTCCTTCCTGGCCCCGTACGGCCCGAACCGCTGGACCAACGTCGGAGCGGGAACCGTGATGACCTTGGTGCAGATCTGGTCGCTGACCGTGGGACCGCCGACGGTCTACTACATCGCCTACAGCGTCGTCGAGGTGTCCGCCACAGCACTCATCGCCGTCCTGGCCTGGCGCTGGGCCGGCGCGGCACCCGCACCTCCCGAGGCCTGAACGGGCCCTCGCCCGGCACTCAAGGCCTTCGCCCGACCGCTCGCCGCCCCGCGGCCGGTGATCACCGGCCGGGGAGTTCGCCTGCCGGGCCGTAGGTGGCGTGGTGGGCGCCGGTGACGTGTGCCCAGTAGCGGTCGCCGTAGGACCAGTGCCACCACTCGGTGGGGTAGTTGACGAAGCCCGCGGACGTCATCGCCGCGGCCAGCGTCCGGCGGTTTCGCCGGGCCTCGGGGGAGATGTCCGGTGAGTCGGTGTAGCAGGCCTCGTCGCTCTCCGGCGGGGTGGCGTTGACCGAGGTGCCCATCGGGAGCTCCACGCCCTCGGCGGTGCACAGGGTCAGGTCGACCGCGCCGCCCGTGGTGTGCGGGGCCACATCGGGCGGTGAGACGTATCGGCTGGTCTCCATCCGGACCCGCTCGTCGTCCCACTCGGCGTGCCCGGCCCGATGGCGGGCGAGTGACGCGCTGAAGTACCGCTCCTGCAGGGCCACCGGGCGATAGCCCTCGATGACCAGCAGGCGCAGCTCGCGAGGCAGATGGGTCTGCGCCGCGACCAGGCGGTGGCCCACGCTCAGCCGCACGTGCGCGAACGCGCCGGCCTCGTCCGCCAAGCGTGGGTCCACCCGTACGGGCTCCATGGCGCGCAGGTCCACCAGCGGTTCGCCGCACTCTCGCACCAGGACCTCGGCGATCCGCCTGTCGGAAAGAAGCACTATCTCAGTCATGCGGGCCACCCTGGGAAAGATGGGCGCCTCCGCGTGAGACACCGAGGCGTCATCGTGCTCCAGCCGGCTACAAGAAGGCTGTAATCCGCCTTAAACCCTCAGGCCGTGAGGGACTCGCCGTACTCGCGCGCCTCGTGCAGCCGGAAGACCTCCAGCGCCTCCGCCCGCAGGGAGACGGCGACCGCGTCCTCGCCGAGCGCCCGGTGCACCAGAGCCAGGTCGCGCAGCGTGCGGGCACGGAAGAGCGCGACGCGCAGCGAGTCCCACAGCCGCAGCGACTCCTCCAGATGGCTCTTGGCCTGGTAGAGGCGGCCTTCGGCGAGGAACAGCTCGCCCAGGACGCGCAGGGTGCAGGCCTCGCCCCAGCGGTCGTGCACCGTGCGCGAGACGTCGAGGGACTCCTCCAGCCACCGGCGTGCCTCGTCGGGCCGGCCCAGCCGCAGCAGGGTCTTGCCCTGGGCGCGCCGGCAGTAGGCGACCATGAACCGGTCGCGCTGGTCGTGAAAGATCGCAAGCGCGCGTTCACACAGCTCAAGTGCGGTGTCCAGCTCTCCGCGGGCGCGGTGGTACAACGACATGTTGCGCAGCACGAGACCTTCCCCCCGGAGGTTGCCGGCCTCCTGGTACAGCGACAGCGCGGCGGCCAGCGCGGCCCGCGCCGCCGGGTAGTCCCCGCGCTCCAGATACACCGTGCCCGCCAGCCGTTTGACGTGGGCGACGGCCTCCGGATCGGCGAGGTCGGCCCACAGCTCCTCCGCGCCGCCCAGGAAGTGCAGGGACTCCGGCAGATAGCCCTGCTCGCGGCAGGCGGCGCCGAGCGCGGCGAGAACGGTGGCCTCACCCCGGGTGTCCTCGGCCGCGCGGAACAGGGACAGCGCCTGGCTGAGGTACTCGCGCGACTCGGCGTACAGGTCGCGTTCGTAGCAGAGCTGGCCGAGGCCGGCCAGCAGCTTGGCCTCGCCGAGCGTGTTGTCCATGCGCCTGGCCACGGCCAGGGCGGCCTGGTGCGTACGCTGCCAGGCCGTGAAGGGGTTGTCGAAGACGTACTGGCTGCCCTCGAAGGCCACCGACGACAGCGCGGCGGCCAGCTCGACCGCGATCTGGTCGAGGTCCATGGCCGCCGCCAGCTCGACCGCGACGACGAGCGCCTCCTCCTCCCGCCGGATCCAGGCGGGAGGGTCGGCCAGCACGATGCCCACGATCTCCGGGGCCACGGCGTGGGTCAGCCCGCCCGTGGCGCGCCTCGGGATCATCCCCGTGGGCCGTTCGGCGCTCAACTGCTGGACCAGCCAGAGCCAGCCGCCCAGCACCCTGGTCACGACGGCCCCGCGCGCCGCCTCCGGCTCCTCCGCCACGGCGCGTTCCCGGGCGAACAGCCGGATGAGGTCGTGCAGCCGGTAATGGACCTGTCCCGCCGGATCCGTCTCCGCCATGTCCACGAGGGACGCGTCCACGAGGTGCTCCAGCACCTCTTCCGCCGCTTCGAGGTCGGTGTCGGTGGCCGCGGCGGCCACCCAGACGCCGAAGTGCGGCAGCCCGAGCAGGCCGAGCCGGCGCAGCGCGGTCCTGGCCCGCTCAGGCAGCAGGCGGTAGCTTAGGCCGATGCTCGCCCGCACCTCCTGGTCCCCGACGGCCAGCTCGTTCAGCCTGCGGCGCTCGTCGGCCAGCCGGTCGGCCAGCCGGGCCACCGGCCACTGGCGGCGCGAGGCCAGCCGCGCCCCCGCGACCCGCAGAGCGAGGGGCAGGCCACCGCACTGGCCCGCGATGCGCCGGGCCGCGTCCGGGTCGGTGGCGATGCGGTCGTCGCCGGTGATGCGCGCCAGCAGGTCGAACGCGGACTGCGCGGGCAGCAGGCCCAGGTCCACGAACGAGGCCCCGGCCAGCCCGGCCAGCCGGTTGCGCGAGGTGACGATGACGCCGCAGCCGCGGGCGCCGGGTAGCAGCGGCCGTACCTGGCTCTCGGACGCGGCGTCCTCCAGCACCACCAGCTTGCGCTGGCCGGCCAGCAGCGTGCGGAAACGCCCGGCGCGCTCCTCAAGCGTGCCGGGCAGCGGCGTGCCGGGCGGCTCCAGCTCGCGCAGCAACCGCCCCAGGACGTCCTCCGGGGGAGCGGGCGTCTCGGTCGTGCCGCGCAGCTCGACGTGGAGTTGCCCGTCGGGGTACGCGCCGGCGACCTGGTAGGCCGCCTGCAGGGCCAGCGCCGACTTGCCCACCCCGCCCTGGCCGTAGATGACGCAGAACGGCATCGTGTCCGGCCGTGTCAGGTGCCCGCACAGTTCCGCCAGTTCATCGGCGCGGCCGGTGAAGTCGGGGACCGGCGGCGGAAGCTGACGGAGCAGGCGGCCGACGGGCTTCGCGGTGTGCAGCAGTGCCGGGTCGGAACGCAGGATGGACGCCTGCGCCTGGCGCAGCTCCGGCCCGGGCTCGACGCCCAGCTCTTCTAGGAGTACGCGCCTGCCCTGCTGGTACACGGCCAGCGCTTCGGCCTGCCGCCCCGCCCGGTACAGGGCCACCATGAGGTCGCGGCGCAGCCGCTCACGCCCGGGGTGCGCCACGACGAGTTTGTTCAGCTCCTCGATGAGCTGTTCGCCCTGGCCGGCGGCCAGGTCGGCGGCGATCCGCTCCTCCAGGACCGCCAGCCGCAGGTCCTCCAGCCTGGCGGCCTCCGAGTGCAGTAAGGAGTCGCTGATCCCGTCCAGCGCGGCTCCCCGCCAGAGCGCGAGCGCCTCCTGGAGCAGCTCCCGGGCCTTGACGTGGGCGCCCTCCCGCGCAGCGGCGCGCCCTTCGGCGACGTGCCGCTCGAAGACGAGCTTGTCCAGGCACTGCGGCGGGACTTCGGCGAGATAGCCCACACGATGGGACACGATCACCGGCGGCAGCCCCGCGTCGGTGAAGGCCCGGCGTAACGAGGCCACGTACGTGTGCAGGATCTGCCGCGCCGTGGACGGCGGCTTCTCGTCCCACACCACCTCGATCAGCCGTTCCCTGGGCACCACGCGGCCCGCCTCCAGCAGCAGCGCCGCGAGCAGCGCGCGCGGCTTGGCGCCACCGATCGGCACCTGGCGGCCCTGGCTCCATACCTCCACCGGGCCGAGCAGACGGAACTCCATCGGGTCTCCCCAGGCTTCGCGTTCATCGCCTCTGAAGGTTCTTCACAGCCACCCCAAGCATGCCTCTTCACCAGAGCACTTGGCAGCCTGATCGCCGGCGCCCCGTCGACGCCGGCTCGGGGCCGGTCGAGACCGAGGACGTGACGGGTGAGGAGGTGGACGTGACGGGTGAGGAGGTGGACTTCGACGGTGATGGCAGGGCGGATCTGGTGGGTCTGTCGACGGATGGGGCGTTGCGGGTGTATCGCGGTACCGGTACTCCGGGTGCGCCGTCGGTGGACGGGGGTGCGGTGATCGGCTCGGGCTGGAACATCGACGGCGACGACAAGAGCGACCTGATCGCCCGCGGCAGCGACGGGACGCTGCGCGCCTATCTGAACAAGGGCACGCCCGGCGCGCCGAACGTCTCCACCACCGTCACCATCGGCACCGGCTGGAACACAGATGTCGGCACGTGCCTGAACAGGCCGGCAAGGCGTTGACGTCGGTGTCGCCCACCGTTCGCGTCGAAGGGGTCAGGGTTCGGATCCCCTCAGCTCCACCCAGGTCAATGGCCACCTCTCACTCGGGAGGTGGCCTTCTGGATTCCAGCGTCAGCCGTGAAGGTTCGGGCCGCGGGTCACCGGGGTCGTTTGCCCTTCCTTCTGCGGCCCGCCGGCACTGCTCGGCGGCCGGAGCCCTGTGCGGGTTTGGGGGCCTGGCGCTGTGCCGGCTTCTTCGGGGGGGAGGCGGGGGTGCGGCCCCGGGAGCTGTTCACCGTCCGGCCGCGGACGATGCCGATGAAATCCTCCACCAGGTCGGTGGTCGCGTTCGCGGGCCAGGCCAGCGCGACCTGGGACTGCGGGGCGTCCGGCACCGGCCGGTAGGTCAGGTCCCTGCGGTGGTGGAGGCGTGCCAGCGACTGCGGAACCAGGAGAATGCCGGTGCCGGCGGCCACCAGTCCGACCGCGTCCGCCGTCGTCGCCGGTCGGGTGAAGGCGGGCAGCCCGGGGCGGGTCGGCCACTCGATGGTGTCGTCCAGGGGATGGAGCACCTCGTGGTCGGCGAGGTCGGCGACGGCCACCTCGTCGGCGGCGGCCATCGCGTGATCCTTGGGCACCACGACCACCGTGTTCTCCACCCAGAGAGGGATCACGCTGAGCCCGTCGCGGTCGACCGGAAGCCTGACGAACGCGGCGTCGGCGCCGCCGTCGCGCAGGAGCGGCACCCCCTCGGCGGCGGGGACCGCCACCAGGACGATCGGCACGCCGGGGATCCTCTCGGTCCAGATGTCGACCCACTTCGCGGGGGTCACCCCGGGCACGTACGCCAGCCGGAACACCTCGCCTGTCTCTTCCTCGGTCACTTCCTCAGCGTAGCGATGTCGGGGGAACCGGTTCCGACTGACTACGCTTGGCGGTATGACCTCGCCCAAACCGAAGAGCATCCAGACGATGAAGCCCGCGACCGCGGCCAAGAAGCTGGATGTCCTGCTCTCGGCCACGCCCGCCGAGTTCCAGGAGGGTGTGGTCTCCAGGGACGAGCTGAACGAGTTGCAGTCGACGCCCCCCGCCTGGCTCGCCGACCTGCGACGTAATGGCCCGCACCCCAAGCAGGTCATCGCCGCGAAGCTCAAGGTCTCCGTTTCCGGCCTGATCAGGAACGGGATCACCGAGCCGCTCACCACCGCCGAGATCGACGCGCTGAAAGCGGAGAACCCGGCGTGGCTGGAGCGCGAGCGGGCCATCCAGGCCGAGACCCGCAAGGAAGCACTCCGCCTCAAGCAACGCTAGAGGCGGGCCCCGCAGGGCCGCGAGTTGGTGATCAGGCGATTCGGTAGCCGACTCCTCGCGCGGTCGCGATGACCGGCGGGTCGCCGAGCTTGCGTCGCAGGCGGCCCACCGTGACGGTGACGGTGTTGGTGAAGCTGTCGGCGTTCTCGTCCCACACCTGTTCGAGCAGGGTTTCGGCGCTCAGGTAGCCCGGGCTCGCCCGCAGCAGCGCCTGGAGCACGGCGAACTCCTTGGCCGAGAGGTCGAGGTGCCGCCCGTCGCGGACGGCGGTTCGGCTCACCGGGTCCAGCGCGATCGCGGCCACGTGCAGCATCCGGGGCCGCGCGTCCGGTCTTCGGCGGGCCAGCGCCTGGATGCGCAGGATCAGCTCCGGGAAGTGGAAGGGTTTGGCCAGGTAGTCGTCCGCCCCCAGGGTCAACCCGCTGACCCGGTCGCCGGGGGCGCTGGCCGCGGTCAGCATCAGCACCATCGGCCGGTCCGCCCGCTCGGTGATCATCTGGCACAGGGTGTCGCCGTGCAGGCCGGGCAGGTCGCGGTCCAGGACGACCACGTCGTACGCGGTGAGGTCGAGTTTGGCGGCGGCGGTGAGCCCGTCGTAGGCCAGGTCGACGGCCAGGCCCTGGTCGCGTAGCCCTTCGGCGACGACCTCGGCGAGGGCGTCGTCGTCTTCGACCACCAGAATCCTCATGTCCCCACCGGCACCTTCGCGGCCGGAAGGGTGATCGACACGCGGAGGCCGCCCTCCGGCCGGGCGAGCAGGGCGAGCCGGCCGCCGTGGGCGGCGGCCACGGCCGCCACGATCGACAGGCCCAGGCCCGAGGAGCCGGTGCGCTCGCCGCCGAGCCGCTCGAAGGGCCGCGCCAGCCGCTCGACCGTCCGCTGGTCGAGGACCGGCCCGCCGGTTTCGACGACCAGTGCCGTCTCCCGCGCGTTCGCGTACCCGGTGATCTCGATCCATCCGCCGCTCTCGTTATGGGTCACGGCGTTGTCGACGACGTTGCCCACCAGCCGCGCCAGCAGCGCCGGGCTGCCCACGGTCGCCGTAGCCGGCGGCACGTCCACCGTCAGACGCAGCCCCTTCCGCCGGACGTCCGCCGACCTTTCCCGCAGTGCGGAGTCCGTCAGGTCGCCGAGGTCGACCGGCGCGGCGTCGGCCAGCGCGCCGTGCTGCGCCCGGGCCAGCACGAGGAACCCGTCGAGCAGGTGGTCGACCCGGTCGAGTTGCGGGCGCAGGCGGGCCGCGAGCGCCACCGTCGAGGCGGCGGGGTCGGGCTTGGCGACCGCGACGTCCAGCGACGCCCGCATCGTCGCCAGCGGCGTACGCAGCTCATGGGAGGCGTTGGCGACGAAACGCCTCTGCGCGGTGAACGACGCCTCAAGCCGTCCGAGCAGCTCGTCGATGGTGTCGGCGAGGTCCTTCACCTCGTCCGCCGGACCGGTGACGGCCAGCCGTCGATCCAGGCTGTCGGCGGAGATGCGCCGGGTGGCGGCCGCGATGAGCCGCAGCGGCCGCAGGACACGCTTGGCCAGTATCCGGCCGAGCAGCACCGAGACGACCGCCATCACGATCAGCGCCAGCAGCGAGCCGACCAGCAGCTGGCGAGACTGCTGCGTATGCGCCTCGGCCAGTTGGTTCTCCAACTGCCAGACGCGTAGTTGCGCCGCGCTGACGCCGCCCTGGCCGGGGAGGTCTCTCGCCGGGACGACGTCGCGCCAACTGCTGCCGGAGAGTAGGAAGGCCAGGCCCAGCAGCCCGGCGCCCGACAGGAGGAACACCACGGCGTACAACATCGTGAACCGTGCTTTCACCGTCCCGTTTCGCAGCCCGATCATGTTGCCAGCATGCCCTGGGAAACCTAACAACAGCATGACGGCGCCGGTTCGGGTCGTGTCACGCGCCCATCCGTAGAACCGACGGCATGTCGACCACCGAACTCCTCCGGGCTGAATGGGCCGCGTTCCGCCGTCCGGGACGTCTGATCGCCCTGGCCGTCGCGGCCCTCACCGTCATCGGACTTGGTCTGCTGTCAACGCTCAACATGCACACGTCCTGCCCGGGGCCCTGCCCGGCCGTGCCCGTCGCCGATGACGGCTCCATCGTCAGTGACCAGTTCTGGTTCCTCCATCGTGACCTGGGTCGCGAGGGCGGCATCACCGTCCGGATGACCTCGATGACCGGGACGATCACCTATCCACCGCCGGAACACGATCGGATCGTGTCCGGGTTGGTGCCGTGGGCGAAGGCCGGGATCATCGTCAAGGACGGCGTGCGGCAGGGGTCGCGGTACGCGGCGCTCATGATGACCGGCGGCCACGGTGTTCGCTTCCAGCACGACTACCGGCATGACGTCGCCGGTAGCGCTGGGGGCGTCTCGGCGCGGGCCCCGCGCTGGCTGCGCCTGACCCGCTCGGGCGACGTGATCACCGGCTCCGAGTCCGCCGACGGCAGCCGGTGGCGCACCGTCGCGACCGCGACGCTCGACGGGCTGCCGGACACCGTGCGGGTCGGCCTCTTCGCCGCCTCCCCCGGCGATCTCACGCTCCGCGAGGTCGGGCTCGGCGGCGCGATCGAGGAGGTCCGGTTCACCCAGGCCGTCGGCGTCTTCGACGACGTCACCGTCGAGGGCGGCGCCACCGGCGGGTGGGACAGCGACTCGGTGGGCGAGATGAACCACACCGACTGGGAGAGACTCCACCACGCGTCGGGAGCCGTGGAGAAGGACGGTGTCATCACGATCAGCGGCACCGGCGACATCGGGCCGCTCGGCGAGGGGGGTGTACGTGGCGTCGAGACCACGCTGCCCGGCCTGCCTTTCGCGCTGATCATCGTGGTCGTCGCCGCGGCCCGCTACGGCACCCGCACGGCCGGCGAGACGGCGTCCCGGCAGGTGATCGTCGCTCGGGCACTCGTACTCGCCGGGGCCGGCTTCGTCACCGGTCTGGTCGCGGTCGGCGTCGTCCTGCCGGCGGGCATGGCGAGCCTGCGAGCAAGCGGCGTCGTGGTGCCGTCGCCGCCATTGCTCACCGGCGTTCGGGTGGTCGTCGGGCTCGCGGCGGTGCTCGCGCTGTGCGCCGTCCTCGCGTACGGGCTCGGCGTGCGGCTGCGGCGCGGCGGGCCTGCGATCCTCGCCGGGGTGTCGCTGATCGTCCTGCCCTATGTCGTCACGGCGTTCCCGCTGCTCCCCGACGCGGTCTCCGACTGGCTGCTGCGACTCACGCCGGCCGCCGCCTTCGCGGTCAAGCAGACGGTGCTGGAGTATCCACAGGTGACGGAGCACTACGCTCCCTCGGCCGGGTATTTCCCGCTCCCCGGGTGGGCCGGGCTCACGCTGCTCTGCGCGTACACGGCACTCGGCATGCTGATCGCCGTCGGCCGTAAGCGGGCCGCAGAGCCCGGCCGGCGATAGTGGACGGGTCCCGCTCCGGCCGGCGGGCGAGCCGGGGACGGCTACACCTGACGGGCTCCCGGTGGTCCGCCCAGAGGTGGGCGCCGCCGGTACGCCGCGTCCCCGCCGGGAGACGCCCTCAGGGCCGCGAGGCGTTCGTCCGTCACCAGGGCACCGGTCCGGCGTCCTCGAAGAAGCCGCCGGTCGGGCCGTCGTCGGGCAGGGTGGCCAGCCGGATCGCGATCGCCGCGCCCTGCTCGGGGGTGCGGACGCCGCGGAAGCCGTTGAGGTCGGTCGCGCAGTAGCCGGGACAGCCGGCGTTGATCAGGATGTTCGTGTCGCGCAGCTCCCTGGCGTACTGGACGGTGACGGCGTTGAGGAACGTCTTCGACGGGCTGTACGCGACGGACAGCGGGCCCGACGTGAGCTCGCCGCCCGAGGCGGTCTGCCGGGTGAGGGAGCCGACGGTGCTGGACATGTTCACGATCCGCGGCGACGCCGAGCGGCGCAGCAGCGGCAGCATCGCGTTGGTGACACGGATGACGCCGATCACGTTGGTCTCCACGGCCACCCGCACGACCGCGGGGTCGACGGTGGTGGGCTCCTGCGGTAAGCCGCCGGTCACGCCGGCGTTGTTGACGAGCACGTCGAGGCGGTGGGCGCGCTCCCCGACCAGCTCGGCGGCGGCGGCCACGCTCGCGTCGTCGGTCACGTCGAGCGGGACGCCGAACGCGTCGACGCCCTCCGCGCGCAGCTTCTCCACGGCGGCCTCCCGGGGCTCCTGCGCCCGGGCGCCGACGCCGACGGTCCAGCCGAGGGCGCCCAGGCCGGCCGCGATCTCGTACCCGATCCCCTTGTTCGCGCCGGTGACCAGCGCGATCCTCTGTTCGCTCATGCTCTCGATCCTGTCCGCGCCCCCGCGGGATCTCCAACACCGCTTGGGTGGGCATCGATACCTCCCGGGTATCGACGCACGGGCGCCGGCTTCTCGGCACCCGGCCCCGCCGGTTCCCGGACGCGCGGCACGGGCCCCGCGCCGGTACCGTGGCGGCATGGAGACGCGGGAGCTGCGCTACTTCGTCGCCGTCGCCGAGGAGCTGCACTTCGGGCGGGCCGCGCAGCGGCTCGGGATCGCGCAGCCGCCGCTGTCGCGCGCGATCCTGCAGCTCGAACGGCGGCTCGGGGTGGCGCTGCTGGAACGCACGAGCCGTACCGTCACGCTGACCGAGGCCGGGGCGGTGCTGCTGCGCGAGGGCCGGGCGGCCCTCGACGCGGTCGACGCCGCCGGCCGCCGTACCCGCCGAGCCGCCCTCGGCGGGACGGGCCCCGGCCTGGTCCTCGTCACGAAGGCCGGAGCGTCCGGCGATCTGCTGTCGAGGCTTCTCGACGCGTACGCCGCCATGCCCGGCGCGGTCGCCGTAGACGTGGTGCTGTGCGGGATCGGCGAGCAGGAGCGGCAGCTGCGCGACGGGCGGGCCGACGTGGCGCTGCTGCACCGGCCGTTCGACTCGGTGACCGGGTTCGACACCGAGGAGCTGTCCGTGGAGGGCCAGGTCGCGATCCTGCCGGCCGGCCACCCCCTCACCGGCCGTGCCCACCTGCGGATGGCGGACGTCACCGCGCTGCCGGGCCTGCCGCTGCCGCGCTGGCCCGGCCCCGACGGCGCCTACCCGGACGGCCCCGGCCCGGAGGCTCACGACAGCACGCAGATGTACCAGCTGATCGCGCTCGGCCGGGCCGCGGCGATCCTGCCGGAGTCGTGCCGGACCCATCTGCGACGCGACCTCGCCGCCGTGCCGGTGCTGGACGCGCCGGCGGTGACGACGGTGATCGCGTGGCCGCCGCACAGCCGCTCCCGGGCCCTCGCCGGGCTGGTCCGGGCCGCGACCGGCCTCGTCCAGCACGTGCCCTAGGGCGGCGCGGAGGTGATCCGGGCCGGACCGCGGGTTGACTTCCCGGTTCGGCCGCGACGAGCATGGCGCGGTATGCGCCTGGGCATCATCGGGACGCTCGCCCTCACTCCGAGCCTCGCCTGGGCGTTCACCCTGCTGGGCGTGCCCACCTCCGCCTACTGCGTGCTCACCGGGGTGGTGGCCGGGCTGGCGCTGCGGCGTGCTCCCATGGTCGCGGCCGTGGCCACGATGCTGAGCGCCGTGCTCGCCGTCTTTCTCGTGCGCGGGGTGGGGGACGAGCTGGCGGGCGTCCCGTGGTGGCTCTTCGGGTCGCTGCTGGCCTACGGAGTCGCCGCGTGGCCGCTCGCTTCGCTCAGGGGGCGGGCGCCGGCGCGAGCCTGGCTCGTCGCGGCTGTGATCGCGGCCGTCCTGGGGTGGGGGCAGGCCGTGGTCGCGCATCGGCTGGACGTCACCCTGTGGGAGGACTACGGCTACGGGGCCGAAGTGGTCTGGTACGTCGACCTGACCCGGGCGACCTGGTATCCGGCCGTGTCCGTGCTGGTCGCCTCCATCGTCTGCGGGCGTCTGTTCCCGCGTGCCGCCGGGGTGGCGGTTCCCGCCGCCGCCTGGCTGGGGTGCTGTCTCACCGCGGCTCCGCTGCTGTACCTCCAGGCGCAGGGCGCTGTGGGCAGGGACGCGCGGGAGGCGTTGCTGGCGGCGGTCGTCGGCGGCGGCATCGGCGCGGTGGCCGGCGCGGTGGCGTCGCGGCATCGTGGCGCGGCCGCCGGGCTGGCGGTCTACGGCGCGTGGCTCACGTTCATGGAGTTCTCCATGCTCCACGACCGGCTGGCCGAGGCCACGGACGTCCTGGCGCGGCCGTGGTGGTTCGCGGTCGTGTCCGGCACCGTGGGGCTGGGGGCCGGCTGGCTGGGGCCGACCCTGGTCAGTGGGGTCGCGGCCTGGTGGGGCGCTCGCCGTGGCGGCCGTGCGGCCGGGCTGGTCGCCGGCACGGCGGGGCCGATGCTCCTGGTGGCGGTCTACCTCACCGTCGGGGAGCGGATGTACGACCATCTGCCCCAGGCGGAGCCGTACTACTACGCGCTGTCGTCCCCGCTGCTCGCGCTCGCCGTCAGCGGCCTGGTGGCCGCGGTGACGCCGGCGCGGCCCGGAACGGCCGGGGTCCCGGTGGAGCAGTCCCCGTCGGCGCCACGGCTCTGACGGCAGGGGCCGCCCGCCCGCTCCGCGCGGATCGCTCCCCGGCCCTTCCGGTCTTCGTGCGGGAGAGGTCCGACGGCGTCGTGCTCAAGGGCTACGCGTCGCCGCTCGCCCCCGGACCCGTCGGCGCGCGGGCGGTCTCCTGAAACTTTCCAGGGAGTGGTTCGCGGTCCCCGCAGCGTACGTACCGTCGGGAATTCGGCGGGCCGAAACATTTCAGACTTTCGTTGACACCTTTCTGCCGGGTGCTCAGACTGTGTCGGCAGGCGCTCGGCGGTCTCGTCCGGGCGACGGCGACACGGCCGCGGCTCGCCGTCGCCCCTCCGATGGCCGGCGGGCCGCGGCATCGTGTCCCCGGTCCATCGATCAATGGTCCAGTGGAGGAACAGCCATGATCGACATTGCCCGTCCGCGTGGCGGAGATCGCCGGCGACGCTTCGGGGGCCGAGGGGGGCTCGTCATCGGCGCGGTCGTCGTCCTCGCCATGGGGAGCGCGGCGGTCGCCGCCCCCGCGGGCGCGGCGGGCACACCGGGCACGCCGGGCACACCGGGCACACCGGGCACACCGGGCACACCGGGCACACCGGGCGCGGGAAGCACGCTGGCCGCGGCGGCCGCGCTGTCGGGACGGTACTTCGGCGCCGCCGTGGCGGCCGGCCATCTCGCGGAGCCGGCGTACGTCGACACGTTGAACCGGGAGTTCGGCTCGGTCACGCCGGAGAACGAGATGAAGTGGGACGCGGTGGAGCCGGCACGCGACACGTTCCGCTTCACCAGGGCCGACGAGATCACCGACCACGCCCTCGCCCGGGGGATGAAGATCCGCGGGCACACGCTGGTGTGGCACCCCGGGCTTCCCGGCTGGCTGGTCGGACTGTCCGGCACCGAACTGCGCAACGCGGTGAACAACCACATCACCAAGGTGATGGGGCACTGGCGCGGGCGGATCCACTCCTGGGACGTGGTGAACGAGGCGTTCCAGGACGGCGACTCCGGCGCCCGTCGCAACACGATCTTCCAGAACAGGCTGGGCGAGGGGTACATCGAGGAGGCGTTCCGCACCGCGCGAGCCGCCGACCCCGACGCCAGGCTCTGCTACAACGACTACAACATCGAGGACCCCGACGCCGCCAAGACCCGCGCGGTGTACGACATGGTGCGTGATTTCAAGGAGCGGGGCGTGCCGATCGACTGCGTGGGGCTGCAGTCCCACTTCGGCGGCTACTTCCCGGTGCCCGCCGGCTTCCGGCGGAACATCGAGATGTTCGCGGCCCTGGGCGTCGACGTCCAGATCACCGAACTCGACGTCGAAGGCTCCGGGGCCACGCAGGCCGCCGCGTACCGTGAGGTGGTCGGCGCCTGCGTGGCGGTGCCTCGCTGCACCGGCATCACGGTCTGGGGCATTCCCGACCACTACTCCTGGCGCTCCAGCAGTACGCCGCTGCTGTTCGACCGGGACTACAAGAAGAAGCAGGCCTACCACGCGGTGCTGAAGGCGTTGCGCGCCGCCCCCCGCCCCTAGCGGGAAGTCCTCGAAACGGGCCGGCTCGGGGGCACTAGAGGCTCCTGCCGAGGTCGGCGATGAACCTGGCCAGGCCCGCCCGCCTGCGGAACAGGTCGTGCGACCGCGGGGTGGGCTCCTCGTGGAGCCGGTCCAGGGGGAGCGCCGTCCACGCGCTGCGCAGCACCAGCGAGACGGCGTAGCCCAGCGCCACCTCGTCGGGGGCGGCGGTCACCGCCGCGGTGTACGCGGCCTCGATCGTCTTGTGGACGGCCGGCAGGTCGGCGGGCTCGGTGAGGCCCTCGTGCGCCAGGCCGACCAGCAGCTGGCCGAGGTCGAAGCCCACCGCGGTGGGGTGCGGCCATCCCCAGTCGATGGCGACGAACTCCGCGGAGCCGTCCGCGGGGACGAGCAGGTTCTGCGGGCAGGCGTCCCCGTGGGCGAAGGCGTGCGGGAGACGGTCGGCCGCCGCCAGCAGCGAGGGGACGCGGTCGGCGAGCGCCAGCAGGTCGGCGCGCAGCAGCGGGTCTGCGTGCTCGGCGACGAGCGGGTGCCGCCAGACCTCCGGGTCGCGCAGGGCGGGCAGGAAGAGGGAGGCGACCGGGCCCTCGCAGTAGCGGCGCAGCCCCACGTCGGGCCCGTCGGCGGGGTTCAGCTCGGCCATCGCGCCGAGGAGGCGCGCCGCCCTGCCGTACCTGTCGAGGTCCCACGGGGCCGAGCGGACCGGGACGTCCTCCATCCAGACCATCAGGCGGTCCTCGCCGAGGTCCGTGACCCGGAAGAGCCTCGGCACGCGCAGTCCCGGCGGCAGGGGGCGCGCGGCCAGGTAGGCGTCGAGGTCGGCGCGCCAGGGATACCGCGCGGCGGCCTGGTCGCGTTGCTCCGCGGGGATCCCCGGTACGGATATGTGCCGCGGCGCCCGGATCGCCTTGACGACGAAGGACACGTCCGCACCGCCGGCCGTGGCGGCGCGGGCCCGCCAGAGGCCGAAGGTGGACACCGCCCCCGACGTGTACCCGATCGGCTCAAGGCGCAGGTCGGTGATCTCGGCCGGCGGGACGCCGAGGCGCTCCCTGGCCAGGTCCGGCAACTCCCGGAGCATTCGCCGCCGCAGGTCCGTGATGTCCATGCCACGACGATGCCCGCGCGCCGGCGCTCTCGCATGAGTAGGGCCTACTCCAATACCCTTTCCCTGTGGCGGACGCGTGGCCGTTCGGCGGGCGCGGCATCGAGCTGGCCGAGATCGCCTCGGCCGGCCGCGGCCTGGTCGTGACGGGGCCGCCCGGCGTGGGCAAGAGCCGCCTCGTCGCGCGTGCCGTGCGCGACGTCACCGGGGTCGCCTGGGTGCGGGCCACCGCGGCCGCCGCGGAGCTGCCGCTCGGCGCCTTCGCGCCGCTGCTGCCCGAGTCGCCGCCCGAGGGCAACCCGCTGGGGTGGGCCGCCGGAGACGGGCCGCGGTGCTGGTCGTCGACGACGCCCACCTGCTCGACTCGGCCTCGGCCGCGCTGGTGCACCACCTGGTCGCCCGCCGCGGACACCGTGTCATCGCCACCGTGCGCAGCGGGTCGCCGGCCCCCGACGCCGTCCGGGCGCTGTGGAAGGACGCTCTGCTGCCCCGCCTCGACCTCGGGCCGCTGTCCGTCGAGGAGACCGGCGAGATCCTGGGAACGGCCCTCGGCGGCAGGGTGGAGTCCTCCGCCGTCGCCCGGCTGCACGAGGCCGGCCAGGGGAACGCGCTCTACCTGCGTGAGCTGGTGCTCTCCGGGGCGCTGGCCGAGTTCGGCGGCGTGTGGCGGTGGCGAGGGCCGTCGGCGATGACCGCGACGCTGCGCGAGACCGTCGCCGGCCGCATCGGCGACGTCACCCCCGCGGAGCGCGAGGTGCTTGAGTTCCTCGCCTACGGCGAGCCGCTCGGCGCCGGGCTCCTGGCCGGGCTCGCCTCCCCCGACGCCGTGGAGCGCCTGGAGGACCGGCAGCTCGTCACCGTGGAGCAGGACGGGCGGCGCCTGCAGGTACGGCTGGCCCACCCGCTCTACGGCGAGCTGATCAGGGCCGGGTGTGGTCTGCTCAGGGCTCGCCGCGTCATGCGCGGGCTTGCCGAGGCCGTCGACCGCACGGGGGCGCGGCGTCGCGAGGACGTCCTGCGCGTGGCCGTGTGGCGCCTGGACGGCGGGGCGCCGGGCGACGCCCGGTCGATGCTCGCCGCCTGCGAACGCGCCAGGATGGTGCGCGATCTGATCCTCGCCGAGCGTCTCGGCCGGGCGGCGGTCGCGGCGGGCGGCGGAGCCCCCGCCCTGATCATGCTGGGCAGGGTGCTCTTCCACGCCGATGAACACCGGGAGGCCGAGGAGGTCGCCGCCGCGGCCTGGCCGATGGACCTGGACGACGCGGAGCGGACCGAGCTGTCGGCGCTCAGGGCCTTCAACCTGTGTTACGGGCTGGGGCGCGTCGAGCTAGCCTCGGCCTTTCTCGAGGAGGCCGCGGCGCGGGTCCGAAGCGAGGACGGCAGGCAAGGGCTGCGCTGCATCGCGGTCTCGCTGATGAACTTCGCCGGCGACCTCTCCGGCGCAAGGGCGGGCATGGCGGAGATCCGCCGGATGCCGGTCTCCGGCGCGCGCGCCGCCAGGTCGGCCGCCACCGTGGAGATGGGCATCCTGGCGGCGGAAGGTCGCGCGCGGGAGTGCCTCGCGCTCGTGGAGGAGGTGGGGGCGGGCGACGCGGAGAACCAGGCGACGCCCAGCATGACGGCCGCGCTGCTGGAGGCCGCCACCCACGCCACGCTGCTCCTGGGCGACCTTCCGGCCGCCGAGCGCCACTGCGACGCGGGCTACCGGCTCGACGGCCGGTTCGGCTCGTGGGGCAGGGTGCTCGTGGAGTTCGGGGCGCGCAAGGCGCAGCTGCTCAGGTTGCGCGGCCAGGTCGGCGACGCGCTCGGCTGGGCGCGTGAGGCGGTGGCCCGTCTGCCGGGGAGCGGCATGTTCGCCGGGCTCTGCCTGGGAGAGCTGGCCCACGCGCAGGCACTGCTCGGGGAGGTGGCGGCGGCCGAGCGTACGCTCGCCCGGGCCGAGGAGCTGGCGATGCCGATCAGCCCGCACGTCGTCGTGCCCCTGCGTCTGGCGAAGGTGTGGACGCTGGCCGCGCGCGGGGACACGCGGGGTGCCGTGGAGCTGGCGCTCGACGTCGCCGGCGACACGCTGCCCGGTTACCTGCCCTTCGCGCTGTACGACGTGGTGCGGCTGGGCCGCCCCGAGCTGGTCGCCGATCGGCTGGCCGCGCTGCCGATCGAGGGCGCGCTGGTGGCGGCGTTCACGCGGCACGCGCGGGCCCGCACGGGGGCACGGCTCGACGACGCCTCCGCGGAGCTGGAACGGCTCGGGCTGACGCTGTACGCGGCGGAGGCGGCGGCGCGGGCCGCGCTCGCCTATCGGGAGGCGGGCCTGGCCAGGGGTGCGCGGGCGTCCGAGGCCAGGGCCTGGCACCTGACCTCGCGGTGCCAGGGCGCGCGGACGGCGGCGCTCATGGGCCTGGAGGCGCCCGATCTCACGCCGCGGCAGCGCGAGGTCGCCGTGCTCGCCGTGCAGGGCCTCACCAACCGCGACATCGCCAAGCGACTCCACGTGTCGATCCGCACGGTGGCGAACACCCTCTACGCCGTCTACACGAGGACGGGCGTCAACGACCGGGCCGCCCTCGGCGAACTCCTGGAGGGACCGGCGCCCGGCGAGGTCAGGGGACCGGCTCGGGGGCGTTGAGCACCTGGGCGATCGTGTGGCGGGCGGTGGCGGCCATCGTGGGGTTGGTGTCCTTGTAGTACGGCAGGGCGATGAGGGCCTGGGCCAGGGCCCGGCCGCGGCCGCGCGACCAGGTGGCGTCGTCCAGGCCGACCGCGGTGCGGAAGGTCTCCCTCGCGGGGGGCGGGAGCAGGTTCCAGGCGACCATGAGGTCGCAGGCGGGGTCGCCGACGCCCACGGCGCCGAAGTCGATGACGGCGCTGAGGCGGCCCCCGACGAGCAGCAGGTTGCCGGGCATCAGGTCGGCGTGCAGCCAGCGGGGCGGGCGGTCCCATTCGGGGGCCTTCAGGGCCGTCTCCCAGGCCGCGGTCGCCGCTTCGGTGTCGATCATCCCGCGCAGCGCCTCGATCGCGGCGCGCGCCTGGGCGTCCACGGTCGCCAGGGGGGCGCCGCGTGAGGTGGGCGGGCCGTCCGCGGGGTCGACGCGGTGCAGCGCGGTGATGAACGCGGCGAGGTCGGCGGCGAGCCGGTGGGGGTCGGCGACACGGCCGGGGGCCGGGTTCTCGCCGTCCAGCCAGTTGTAGACCGACCACGGCAGCGGGTACTCCCCGGAGGGCGCCCCCTGGCCGAGCGGGACGGGGACGGCGACGGGGAGACGCGGGCCGAGGCGCGGCAGCCACCGCTGTTCTCTCAGCACGTCGTCGGCGCCCCACGTGACGAGGGGGAGGCGCACGACCATGTCGTCGCCGAGGCGGAACATCGCGTTGACGGTTCCGGCCGACGGGATCCGCTCGACGGGCAGGCTCGCCCACTCGGGGAACCGCCCGGCGATCAGGCGGCGGACGAGCGGGACGTCGACGTCCAGCTCGTCGGGGTGCATCTTGCCAGCGGGCATGGGGACCCTTCTCGGTTCGGGCGGCCGTCGCCCACCTGCCCATGCGGGGAAGGGCCCTCCGGCCGGCATGAGCGTCCCGGTGAGCTCGGGCGGCTGTCGTTCACATGCTCATGTACAGGAACGACCACTGGTGTCCGTCGAGGTCGCAGAAGCCGCGCATGTACATGTAGTCCTGGTTCTGGGAGGCCCCCATGGGCTGGGCGCCGGCGGCGACGGCCTTGTCGACGAGCTCGTCGACCTGTTCCCTGCTGTCGGCCGACAGGCCCACGATGACCTCCCTGCTGGTGGAGGTGTCGGTGACCGCCTTGCCGGTGAACAGGGCGAACGACTCCCTGGTGTGCAGCATCACGCAGGCGTCGTCGCTGATGAGCATGCAGGCGGTCTCCTCCCCGGCGGCCTGCGGGTCGAACGACAGGCCGAGCCGGCTGAAGAACGCGATCGTCCTGCTCAGGTCGCGCACGGGCAGGTTGATGAAGGTCTTCATCGTCGAGCTCCTTCTGTGGTCGGGCCGAGGTGGAGTGCCGTCCCGGCCGCGGTGGCGCTCGTGGCCGGGCGGCGGGGCTTCGCCGTACGCGGAGGGGGCGCCGCGCCGGGGGTGTGCGGCGGCGTGGCCCCTGGAACAAGGCGAGGAGCCGGCACCGGGACGGTACCAGCTCCTCGTGAGGCGGGGCGGCGGCTCAGTGGCCGACCACGGCGTTCTCCCGAGCCAGGCGCTCGTCACCGGACAGGGTGTTGAGCGGCTTCTCCTTGATGAACAGCACGGCGACCAGCGCCAGCGCGGTGAGCGGCACGCCGATGAGGAACAGGTCGGCGGTGGCCGTCGCGTACACGTCCTGGATGACGCGCACCACGGGGGCGGGCAGGGTGGAGATGTCCGGGACGGCGTCGCCGCTCGCGCCGGAGGCGCCGGAGCCGAGCGGCCCGAGCTTCTCGGCCATGAGGCTGGTGATCCGCCCCGCGAGCACCGCGCCCAGGGCGCTGACGCCGACGGCGCCGCCCATGCTGCGGAAGAACGTCAGCGCCGAGGTCGCCGTCCCCAGGTCCTGCGCGGGCACGTCGTTCTGCGCCGCGAGCACCAGGTTCTGCATCAGCATGCCGACGCCGACGCCCAGCACCGCCATGTACACCGACAGCACGAGCGTGCTCGTCCGCCCGTCGATGGTGCTGAGCAGCCCCATCCCCGCGAGCATGATGACGCCGCCGGCGACCAGGATGCCCTTCCAGCGGCCCCACTTGGTGATGAGCTGGCCCGCCACGGTCGAGGAGATCAGCAGGCCGAAGATCAGCGGCAGGCTCATCAGGCCCGCGACCGTCGGCGACTTGCCGAGCGCCACCTGGAAGTACTGCGACAGGAACACCGTGCCGCCGAACAGGGCCACGCCGACCAGCGTGCTGGCCACGATGGACAGGGTCACCGTGCGGTTCTTGAAGAGGTACAGCGGGATGATCGGCTCGGCGGCCCGCGACTCCACCCGGATGGCCAGCGCGAGGACGACCAGTCCGCCGCCGGCGAGGGCGACCGTCCACCAGGAGGCCCACGCGAACTGGTGGCCCGCCAGGGACGACCAGACGAGCACCAGCGAGACGCCCAGGGTGATCAGGAAGGCGCCCAGGTAGTCGACCTTGACCTCCTTGCGCACCACCGGCAGGTTGAGCGTGCGCTGCAGCAGGACGATGGCCACGAGCGTGAAGGGGACGCCGATCAGGAAGCACCAGCGCCACCCGAGCCAGGAGGTGTCGACGAGCACGCCCCCGATGAGCGGTCCGGCGACGGTGCCGACGCCGAACACGGCGCCGAAGATGCCGGCGTACCGGCCGAGCTCACGCGGCGGGATCATGGCGGCCATCACGACCATGGCCAGCGCGGTCATGCCGCCCGCGCCGACGCCCTGGACGACGCGGCTGACGATGAGGATCTCCACGTTCGGCGTGAAGCCCGCGATCAGCGACCCGGCGACGAACAGCGACAGCGAGAGCTGGATCAGCAGCTTCTTGCTGTATAGGTCGGCCATCTTGCCCCAGAGCGGCACGGTGGCCGTCATGGCCAGCAGCTCCGCGGTGACGATCCAGGTGTAGACGGTCTGCGACCCGTGCAGGTCGGTGATGATGCGCGGCAACGCGTTGGCCACGACGGTCGAGGCGAGGATGGACACGAACATGCCCACCATCAGCCCCGACATCGCCTGCAGCACCTCCCGGCGGGACGTCGGCCCGCTGCGGGCCTGTGGTTCTTCTTGCACGTCGGTGGTGGTCATGCTTCCTCACGTTTCTCGGGGCAGGGAACTGCGCGCGGCGTGTGGGGCGCCGCGAGATCAGGGGCGGTCAGGAGGGGAGCGGCGCGGGGTCGGGAAGGCCGGCGGCGAGCCGGGAGAAGGTCTGGTCGACCAGACCCGCCAATGAGGGGCCGCCGTCGGCCGCGTACCAGCGCACCATCGCCACGCGGAAGGCGGCGAGGGACACCGCCGTGACGAGATGGGCGAACCCGTCGTCCGCGCCGCCGGCACGCTCGGCCACGGCGGCCGCGAGGCCGCGCTCGGCCTCGGCGCCGCCGGCGACGAGCCGCGACAGCAGTGACGGGTTGCTCTCGAACACCTTCAGCCGGAGCAGCCACTTGTCGCGCTGCGTCTGGATGAGCTCGGCCTCCTCGCGCAGCGCGAGGCCCAGCGCCTGGAGGGCGGACAGGCCCGCGGGGGCGGCGGTCAGCCTCTTGGACAGCTCGACCTCGGAGGTGGGGGTGCCGATGATGGCGTCTTCCTTGGACGGGAAGTAGTTGAAGAACGTCCGGGAGGAGACGTCCACCGCCTCGGCGATGTCCTCCACCGTGACCCCGGCCAGGCCGCGCTCGGCGACCAGCCTGAGGGCCGCGTGCTCCAGGGCCGCACGGGTCTCGAGCTTCTTGCGGTCCCTTCGGCCGGGCTTCTCGCTGCTTTCCACGGGGGTCACAACGACCAGCATAGGCAAGAAATTTCAGGCTCTGCAATCTTTTATTGTGCGAAGCGCCTCAAGGTTCGCCGGGGGTTCACCTGCGCGTCGACGGTGGACCGGGGCCGTGGGTGGGCAGGTCTTGTGGGGGGACCGCGGGGGTGGCAGGTCCTGTGAGAGAGGACGACGGGGCGGGCAGGTCTGTGAGGGAGGACGGCGGGGCGGCCAGGTCTGCGGGGGAGGACGGCGGGGCGGGCAGGTCTGCGGGGGAGGACGGCGGGGCGGTCGAGCGGGGAGAGGGGGACGTCATGGACGACGGGCGGATCGCCGCGGTGACACATCCGGCCACCCGGTTCGCGGTCGACGTCGGCGAGGCGTTCGAGGACTTCCGCGGCCGTTACGAGGAGGCCGTCCCCGCGTACCCGGCCGAGGAGTTCGAGAAGCTGGTGGAGCGGGGCGCGCCGTGGCGGGAGGTGCTCGCGCTCACCGAGCGGCGGGCGCCGCACGGGTTCATGATCTACTGGCGCTACGACGCGCAGCCGATGATGCGGCTCGCCGGCGACCGGTTCCGCTGCGTGGAGTACCTCATGGGCAACCACACCATCGCCCAGCGCATGTTCCGCCGGGACCCGGCGATCATGCTCTACGCGCCCCTGCGCACGGCCGTCTCCGAGGGTCCTGACGGCGTGACGCGGTTCTCCTTCGACCAGCCCAGCACCCGTTTCGGCGGCTTCGGCGACCCGGAGATCACCTCGGTGGGCGTCGAACTGGACCGAAAACTGGCCGCCCTCCTCCGCCACCTGTCGGTCCCCGTCCCCCAGCCCCTGTCGTAACGACGGCGCGCCGTCACGGGCGCGGTGGCCGGGTTGATCGGCGGTCGTGCGTGTGTGGGACGTCCTCCTTGGTCCCGGGTGTGCGTGGCTCGCGTGCCCGGCAGGGAGGTTGTCGGTCCCGTCCCCGTCCCCAGCCCCAGCCGCTGGTGTGACGGCGGCGCGCCGGCACCGGCGCGGTGGCCGGGGTGATCGGCGGGCTCGTGCGGGACCCCCCTGGCTCCGGGTGAGCCGTGGTTTGCGCGCCCGGTGGGAGGCGTGCACGGTGTCCGCCTGGTTGGAGTGTGCCGGGTGCGCGGACTGGCGGACGTCGTCCGCCACCGCCCTGGCCCGGGTGTGCCGGGCTCGCCGCCACACCCGGGCGTCAGGGTGATCGACATCGTTCGCGTGGCCGATCGGCTCCTCCGTCACGCGGCGACCAGCTTGCGCACCCCGAGGGGTTCGAAGTCGTAGATCGTGTTGTTCACCTGCAATCCGTCTATCGCGCCGATGAACGGGGCGTCCGGGCCGACGGTGAACGCCAGGCTCAGTGTGATCACCGCGTCCGGTAGCCGCGTCTTGAGCTCGTCGAACGTACACGGGGACGCGATGGTGCAGTTGATCAGGACGCCCGTCGCCCCGGTGGCGTACCACTGGCTCCCCGCCGCGTCGGCGTCGTACTGCTGCCAGGTGTTGGCGAGCCGGGTGGCGGGCGCCGACGGGCTGGTGGAGGTGTCGGGCAGGTAGACCAGGGTCGAGTAGTCGGACGCGCCCACGTTGGGGTCGACCTCTATGGTGAGGCTAGGTACCGTGACCGCCTCCGCGGACCCGGCTCCGGCGTACGCCCAGTAGCTCAGAGTGGTGATGTCGCTGATCGACAGCTCCGCGAAGTCCGTCTCGTTGCCGAAGGTGATCTTGTCCGTGCTGTCGGCGATGAGCCCGAGACTGCCGATGCCGTAGGGCGGAGGCACGTCGGCCGAGGAGTCGGTGGCGGGACTCCGCTCATACGGGCCGACACGGTAGACGGCGCTCGGCCCGCCATCGGAGAGACGCCCGATGACCCCCCACCTGTCGCTACAGCACGCCACCTGCCCGGGCAGCCCGGTCTCACCCGTGGCGCCGGTCGCGCCTACCGGCCCTACCGGCCCTACCGGTCCCGCGGGCCCGGTCTCCCCGATGGGTCCGGCCGGTCCGATAGGTCCGGTCTCGCCGATGGGTCCTGCGGGGCCGGTGGCGCCTATCGGGCCTGCGGGGCCGGTGGCCCCGGTCGCGCCGGCGGGTCCTGTGGCGCCGGTTTCCCCGATGGGTCCGGCCGGTCCGATCGGTCCGGTCTCGCCGATGGGTCCCGCGGGGCCGGTGGCGCCTATCGGGCCTGCGGGGCCGATAGCCCCGGTCGCGCCTATCGGACCTTCCGGCCCCGCGGGTCCGGTCGCGCCTGCCGGCCCTTCAGGTCCCGCGGGTCCTATGGCTCCGGTGGCTCCCGTTTCGCCGATGGGTCCCGCCGGTCCGGTCGCGCCTACCGGTCCCTCCGGCCCGGCTGGTCCCTGGAGGCCGGTCGCGCCTGCCGGCCCGGTCTCGCCGACAGGTCCAGCCGGTCCGGTAGCGCCGGGATCACCTGCTGTTCCCTGTGGCCCGGCGGGTCCGGTGGCGCCGGTCGGGCCTATCGGCCCTTCAGGTCCCGCCGGTCCTATGGCTCCCGTGGCGCCGGTTTCACCGATGGGTCCTGCGGGTCCCGTTGCTCCGGTGGCGCCTATGGGTCCCTCTGGTCCTGTTGGTCCTGCGGGCCCGGTCGC
>NZ_JARWAC010000036.1 GCF_029846175.1 Sphaerisporangium sp. TRM90804
CCGGTTTCACCGATGGGTCCTGCGGGTCCCGTTGCTCCGGTGGCGCCTATGGGTCCCTCTGGTCCTGTTGGTCCTGCGGGCCCGGTCGCTCCGGCGGGTCCAGTCTCGCCGATGGGTCCTGCGGCTCCGGTGGCCCCCACCGGTCCCGCTGGTCCGATGGCTCCTGCGGGTCCGGTTTCACCGACCGGTCCTGCGGCTCCGGTAGCGCCCGCCGGTCCTGCCGGTCCGATGGGTCCTGCGGGGCCGGTCGCCCCCGCCGGTCCGGTCTCGCCGATGGGGCCTGCGGGTCCGGTTGCGCCTATTGGTCCTGCCGGTCCCGCTGGTCCGATGGCTCCTGCGGGGCCAGTTGCTCCTACGGGTCCGGGTTCACCGATTGGTCCTGCCGGGCCCATCTCGCCGGGATCGCCTTCTGCTCCCTGTGGCCCGGCGGGTCCGGGTTCGCCGATGGGTCCTGCGGGTCCGGTCGCCCCGGTCGCCCCGGTCGCCCCGGTCGCCCCGGTTGCTCCGGTTGCTCCGGTGGCGCCTGCTGGTCCCTCTGGTCCCGCCGGGCCGGTGGCTCCGGTCGGGCCTGGTGGTCCCTGTGGGCCGGTTGCTCCTGCGGGTCCGGGTTCGCCGATGGGTCCTGCGGGTCCGGTCGCCCCGGTCGCCCCGGTTGCTCCGGTGGCGCCTGCTGGTCCCTCTGGTCCCGCCGGGCCGGTGGCTCCGGTCGGGCCTGCTGGCCCCTGGGGGCCGGTTGCTCCTGCGGGTCCCGTCTCGCCGACCGGTCCTGCGGGTCCCGTCGTACCGGTAGCGCCCTCTGGTCCTGCTGGTCCGACGGGTCCCGCCGGGCCGGTGGCTCCGGTCGGGCCTGGTGGTCCCTGCGGGCCGGTTGCTCCTGCGGGTCCGGTCTCGCCGATCGGTCCTGCCGGGCCGGTCGCACCGGGCTCGCCTTCTGGGCCCTGTGGCCCTGCGGGTCCGGTCGCTCCCGTCGCGCCCGCTGGTCCGGCCGGTCCGACGGGTCCTGACGGGCCGGTCGCGCCTTCTGGGCCCTGTGGCCCTGCCTGTCCGGTGGCGCCGGTAACGCCCGCTCGTCCTTCGGGCACGGCGGGGCCGGGCTCGCCGGGCGCACCTTCGGGGCCTGCCGGTCCTGGCGGGCCCTCTGGGCCGAGGGGCCCTGAGGGGCCGGCTGGACCGATGAGTCCCGTAGGTCCTGTGGGCCCGACCGGCCCAAGGGGCCCGACCGGCCCAAGGGGCCCGACCGGCCCAAGGGGGCCCAGTGGCCCAAGGGGGGCAAGTGGGGCAAGTGGGCTGAGTGGGCCGGTCGGGCCGTCGGGGCCCAGGATGGAGTCGATGAACCCCACCGGTCCCGGTGGTCCTTCGGGGCCGACCGGGCCTATGGCGCCTGTGGGGCCTCGGCGGCCGGTCAGGCCGGGGGATCCCTTCGGGCCCTTGGGGCCGCGCTTGCCTCTGGGGCCGCGCAGCACGCGGACGCACCTGCAGTGCTTGTTCTTGCAGCGGCATCGTTTGCAGCACTTCGCCAGGCAGTGACCCTTCCCGTGGAAGTGGGGCCCGCGGGATCCGGGGATGCCGCGGCAGTCGCGGGACGGCGTGTCGTGCCCGGCCTTGGAGACCAAGTGAATGCCACCCGCCTTTTCCCGAGGGGCGTTCACCGGTATATGACAGGATGTCGCTAGAAACGTTCCGACGAGAATGGCCGCGAGGCTCAGTCTCCCGCGTCGCCTGCGAGACCGCAGGGGCGGGATATGGCCGATATCACTGTGGTTCATCGCAGTCCGTGCCGATCAGGATCTTGGGCGGAAATCTCGGTGACGTGACCAACGACCACGACGGGGTGCCAGGTGAGCGTTCCGGGATGTGTGGGCGTGGAGCGGTGAGCGGCGAATCGATGTCGTGGGCCCGGAAAGACCTGATGGGTTTCCCGGCATCGTCGCCGTTGGCGAGTGACCTCATATCGCGGCAGCCGCCGCATTCAAGGTGAATTGCGTGGACGTGCTTTGACGCTCGTCGGCCATGCCCCCCGGCTCCCCGTCCGCAGGCTGGCCGGTGCGGCGCGCGGATCACAGAGCCGCTGGGCGGAAGGCCGCCTGGGCCGGGTCGAGAGCTGGCTCGGCCGGGTGGACAACAGGTTGGCCACGGGCGTGGCGCACGTCTGGGACCAGCAGTCCTCGACGTAACAGAAGCCCTGCGCGTCCACACGCTGGACGAAGATCGGCGAGGTGCTGCCGTCCAGGTCGACCGTGCCGGGGAAGACGGCGACGATCTCGTGGGAGCCTTCGGTCAGGTTCGCGACGGTCAACTCGGCGTGGCCGGTGGAGTCGAGCTGGGCGGTGCCGATGCTCACTCCGTCGCTGAAGAACTCGACGGGGCCGGTGGGGACGGACCCGTTCGTGGCCCGCACCGTCGCCACGAACGTGATCGGGCCGTCCTGGTTGAGGGCGCAGGTGGAGTTCACCGTGGTGGTGGTCGTCCTGTCGGGCGGCCCCGCGCACTCCGCCGCCGTGATGGTGTCCGAGTCCAGGGTGACGGCGCCGTTGCGGGCGAGGGTGCGGCCGTCCACGGTCGTGCCCGCCCCCACCGTGATCGACGTGAGCGCGAGGATGTTCCCTGAGAAGTCGGTGTTGGCGCCGAGCGTCGCCGAGCTGCCCACCTGCCAGAAGACGTTGCACGCCTGCGCGCCGCCGATCAGGGTGACCGAGGCGCCGGCCGCGCTGATGAGGGTGGTGGCGGCCTGGAAGATGAAGACCGCGTCGGGATCGCCCTGGGCGTCGAGTGTCACGTTCCCGGTGAGCTGGAAGGTTCCGGCGGCGGAGTTGTACACCCCGGGCAGCACGGTGGTCCCGCCCAGCTCCGTCGCGATGGTGGCGTCGGGCGTCCGGGAGACGGCGTCGTTGTAGGCGAGGGTCAGGTCGGCCTGGGCCTGCGCCGCGGCGGCGTCGCCGGCGTGGATGACGCCGATCACGGTGCCCGGCGGGAAACCGGTCACCGTCGCGCCCGGGCTCACCCCCAGGTCCCCGGTGACGATGGTGGCGCCGGTGTTCGTGACGGTGGACCCGGCCAGCACCCCGAAGTCCGCGGCCGTGCCCAGGACGACCGCCACCGCCCGCGCGTCGGCGGTGCGCGGGGTCGCGGCGACGCTTGCCAACGCCACCAATGTGGTGAAGAGCCCCATGAGTAGACGGTGGGCGATATTTCGCGGCACGACGCGAGGGCGACCGGCGTCCGTCATCAAGCGGTCCTTTCTTTCGCGCGTTCCTCGGCCTAGACGCACCACCGATGACGCGCCGTGGTTCCTCCAACCGTACTGATCGGTAGTCCGTAGCCCCTTGTTTGACATGCGGAAATGCGATCGATCCCCTTTTCCAGGGAAAATGAATACGGTCCGGCCGCCGGGCTGGGGAGACACCGTTTTCGCCGGGTTCGGCGGGAAATGAGGGACGCGCGGGCCGTCGGCCGGCCGGGCGCCTGAAAGTTACACGTCCCGCGGCCCATTCCCCGGCGTCCGCTCAGTTCAGAAGCCCGGGCCGGCGCCCGGGGAACGGGCGCCCTTGTGCGACGGGCGGGGCTGCGTACCGTCGTCAGCGGACCGGCGGGCGAGGCCGGGCCGTGCCAGCACGTCCAGTCGTCCCTGGACGTGGCCCCGCCGGGCGTCCGCCGGGCGGGCATCCCCCGAAAGGACGCCGCGTGCGCAGAACATCCCTATCGCTGACCCTTGCCGTGTCGTTGACCGTCGCCGGCGGCGTCGCGGCGGCCGCCGCGCCCGCGTCGGGCGCCGCCGAGGGGCCGAGGCTCTCGGTGGACTCCACGGCCGACCGGCACCGGATCAGCCCGTACATCTACGGCATGAACTTCGCCGACGAGGCACTCGCCGAGGAACTGCGGCTGCCGGTGCGGCGCTGGGGCGGCAACGCCACCACGCGCTACCACTACCGGTACGACACCACCAACCGCGCCTCCGACTGGTTCTTCGAGAACATCGCCGAGGAGAACGACGACCCCGCCGCGCTGCCCGACGGCTCCTCCACCGACGAGTTCGTCGAGCAGGACCGGCGGACGGGCACCGCCACCGTGCTCACCGTGCCGCTGATCGGCTGGGCCCCCAAGGCTCGTGACGGGTCGTGCGGCTTCTCCGTCGCCAAGTACGGGCCCCAGCGGCGCACGGACGAGTGGCGTCCCGACTGCGGCGACGGCGTCCGGCCGGACGGCACCCCCGTCACCGGCAACGACCCGCACGACACCAGCGTCGAGGTCGGGCCCGAGTACGTGCGCGACTGGATCGGCCACCTCACCGGCAAGTACGGCACGGCCGCCCGGGGCGGCGTGCGGTTCTACAACCTGGACAACGAGCCCGACATCTGGCACGGCACCCATCGCGACGTGCACCCGCAGGGCGCCAGCTCGGCCGAGCTGCGCGACCAGGGCTACCTGATCGGCGCGGCGGTCAAGCGGGCCGACCCCACGGCCAAGACGCTGGGGCCGGTCGGCTGGGGCTGGACGTCGTGGGACTACTCCGGCCTCGACCAGGAGACCTGCGGACGCACCGGCTGCTGGGCCGACCCGCCCGACCGCCCGGCCCGGGACGGCATGCCGTTCGCCGCGTGGTACCTGCGGGAGATGAAGAAGTACGAGGACCAGCACCGCCTGCGCGTCCTGGACTACTTCGACATGCACTTCTACCCGCAGGCCTCGGGCGTCGCGTTCGGCCGGGGCGGCGACCCCGCCACGGACGCGCTCCGGCTGCGCTCCACCCGCGCGCTGTGGGACCCCTCCTACACCGACGAGAGCTGGATCAACACGCCCGTGCGTCTGGTGCCGCGCATGAAGGAGGTCATCGCCGCCCAGTATCCGGGCACCCGCACCGCGGTCACCGAGTACAACTGGGGCGCGCTCGACCACGTCAACGGAGCCCTCGCGCAGGCGGACGTGCTCGGCATCTTCGGCCGGGAGGGCCTGGACCTGGCCACGCTCTGGGGCCCGCCGTCGGCGGACCAGCCCGGGGCGCACGCGTTCCGCATGTACCTGAACTACGACGGCCGGGGCGGGCGCTTCGGCGACGTCGGCGTGCGGGCGTCGAGCGCCGACCAGGGCGCGCTGGCCGTGTACGGCGGCCAGCGTTCGGCGGACGGCGCGCTGACCGTCATGGTGGTCAACAAGAGCGGCACGGAGCTGACCAGCCCGGTGTCGGTCAAGGGCGCGTGCGGCGCCTCGGCGAAGGTCTACCGGTACGGCTCCGCAGACACGTCCGCGATCGTGCGCGCCCCCGACCAGCGGACCAGCCGGACGGCGCAGGGCTGCGCCTTCACCCACACCTTCCCCGCCGACTCGATCACGCTCTTCGTGAGCCGCCGATGACCACACCCGCGCGAGCCCGCGGGGCGGGCGCCGGCGGTGTGCGGGCGGTGGGCGGAGAGCCGTGACCGGGCCTTCCCGGACGGCGGCGGAGGAGCGTAGGCCGGCACGCGTGCCGGCCTACGCGGTGCGGGTGTGCGCCGGGGCTGGAACCCCGGCCGCGCGGGCGGAGGAGGCGGCCGCGCGCGGACTCAGGGCTGCTGCGTGGCGTAAACCTTGACGTTGGGCAGGTTGACGTGGCGCGGCTGGGCCACCACGAAGGCGACCACCCGGGCGATGTCCTCGGGCACCAGCATCTCGATGCTGGCGAACAGGTGCTGCATGTACTGCCGGTACATCGGGTGGCTGGAGTTCTCCAGCAGGGCGGTCTTCACCACGGCGGGCTCGATCGCCGTCACCCGCACGCCCTTGGGCCCCAGCTCGGCCCGCAGGTTCGCGGACATGTGACTGATCGCGGCCTTGGACATGCCGTAGGCGGTCAGCAGCGGATTGACGACGTCGGCCGAGATCGAGGAGATGGTGATCAGGTCGGCGCTCTGGCCGCTGGCCCCGGCGAGCAGCAGGTCGGGAAGGAACGCGTCGGTGGTGCGCAGCACGCCGTTGACGTTCAGGTCGATGAGCTTGGCCCACTGGTCCAGGTCGCCCTCCTCGGCGGTCTCGATCAGCAGCCCGCCGGCGCTGTTCACCAGCAGGTCGGCCGGTCCGAACACCTTGCGCACCTGCTCGGAGGCCGCCTTGAGCTCGTTGGAGTCGGTGATGTCGGTGGGGATGGCCAGCGCCTCGCCGCCTTCTTCGGCGATCTGGGCGGCGACCCGGTCGAGCAGGTCGGCGCGCCGGGCGAGCAGCGCGACCTGGGCGCCGTCCGACGCGAGTGCGGCGGCGATGGCCGCCCCGATGCCGCTGGACGCTCCGGTGACGACCGCGATGCGTTTCCGCGCGGTCTGTTGGCCTTCGGTCATGGTGCGTTCCTCCGCAGCTCTCGGTTGTATCCGAGACCAGCATTCGACGCCGCCCCGATGGGAGCCAGTGCCAACCTTGCCCCTGACACCCGAACCTGGTTACGCCAGAACCAGGCTCGGTAGGCATAGGCCGTGTAAGACTGCGAAACGTGAGACAGCCGAGGTCCGAGCTCAGCGAGTTCCTCCGCTCCCGACGGGCGCGGCTCAGCCCAGAGGAGACGCCTCTTCTCTACACCGGTGGCCGCCGCCGTGTCCCCGGACTGCGTCGCGAGGAGATCGCCCAGCTCGCGGGCATGAGCGTCGACTACTACACACGGCTTGAGCAGGGAAAGCTGCGCAACGTGTCGGAGTCGGTCCTTGAGGCGGTCGCGGGGGCGCTCCGGCTCGACGAGACCGAACGCACCTACCTGTACCAGCTGGCTACGGTAACCAGCCGTAGGCCGCGCACCACCAAGCAGCAGCAGCGAGTCCGGCCGAGTGTGCGGTGGCTGCTGGACGGTATAACGGGCGCTCCCGCCTACATTCTCGGACGGGGCACCGACGTTCTGGCTTGGAATCCGCTCGCGTCGGCGCTGCTGATGGTCGACCTGGAGAAGCTCAGCCCGGAGAAGCGCAACATGGCGCGACTCGTGTTCCTCGACGAGAACGCGCGTGACCTGTGGCAGCCGTGGGAGACCAAGGCCCGCGACATCGTCGGAGGGCTCCGGATGCACGCGAGCCTCTACCGGGAAGACCCTCAACTGGCCAATCTGGTGGGGGAGCTGTCGGTGAAGTCGCCGGAGTTCCGCCTGATGTGGGCCGCGCACCAGGTGTGGACGGTTCCGCACGGCAAGATGAATTTCCAACATCCGATTGTCGGCGAACTGAACCTCACGTTCGATGCGTTCGGCGTGCCCGACACAGATCAGTCGCTTATTTCGTACACGGCCGAGCCCGGTTCGAAGAGTGCCGTGGGACTACAGATTCTCGCAAGTTGGTATTCTGCTTCACAAAAAGACCTGCAGTCCGTGACAGGCGGTGACGCCCGCTCCTCCGTGGACGCGGCCGATGAACCGCCGGCCGGAACTATCTGAGCATCTCATTAGCGTTTACTGGGGCTAGACGCCTGGTTACCGACTCGGTTAGACCAGCGAAGAACCCATGAGGGTTCCCTGGTCAGGCCCGCTCTTGTCATCCGTGCACCTGTTCCAAAGGCACCTTGTAGACCTGGAACAGTGAGTGTTTTAATGCAAGCGAAGGCGCCGAGTCTCGTCCAAAGTAGGTGAGTCCGCCTCTGTCCAGCGGCCTGTGCCGACCGATGGTGGGGTCTGTCTGCGGACTAAGTTAGATGGGGTACTGGGGATGGCCGTCCTAACAAACTCCGCCGCGTTGTCTACAGCGTTAGACGTGTTCAAACAATTACTCAAGGAAACCGCCGAGGGGCGTGGGCAGCTCGCGCTGGTCCAGGGGGGCCTCGCGTGCGGGAAGACCGAGCTGCTGCACGGGCTCGCCGAGTACGCCGGCGCGTCGGGAGCCCTGGTGCTGAGCGCCGCGGGGTCGCGCGCGGAGTCCGACCTGCAGGCGGGGCTGATCGACCAGTTCTTCCGCAGCGAGGGCGTTCCCGCGGACGTCACCGAGCGGGTCGAGGGCCTGCTCTCTCCCGAGGCGTTCTCCAACGCCTCCGCCTACCCGGGCGCGCACTGCGTCCAGCCGCAGAGCGTCCGCGTGGTGCACGAGCTGTGCGGGGTGATCCTGGAACTGGCCAGGCTCCGCCCTCTGGTCATCACGGTCGACGACGTGCAGTTCGCCGACGGCGCCTCCATCCAGCTTCTGCTGTACGTCCTGCGCAGGATGCGCTCGGCGCGCATCCTGATGGTGGTCACCGAGTGGGACCCGCCGGAACCCGCCGTGCCGGTGTTCCGCGCCGAGTTGACCCGCCGGCCGCACCGCGAGATCCGCCTCGGCCCGCTGTCGCGCGAGGACGTGGGCAAGCTGGTCACCGACGTGCTCGGCGTGTCCGTGGACGCCGACCTCGCCGACACGATCCACGATCTCACCGGCGGCAACCCGATGCTCGTGCACACCCTGATCAAGGAGCACCAGCGCGCCGACCCGGCCCACGGCGACGACCGGCCCGGCGAGGCCGACGCTCTGGTGGTCGGCTTCCCCTTCGGCCAGGCGACCCTGGCCTGCCTGCAGCGCTGGGGCCCCGAACTGCTGGAGGTGGCCCGCGCCGTCGCCGTGCTCGGCGACCAGGGCGACTCCGAGCTCATCGGCAAGATCATCGAGATCCGCGGCGACGACGCCGACCGGCTCCTGCACATCCTGACGTCCGCCGGGCTGCTGATCGACGGCCGGTTCCGGCACGTGGTGGCCGAGCGGGCCGTCCTGGGGACGCTGTTGCGCGAGGAGCGCAGCGCCATGCACGTCGGTGCGGCCAAGCTGCTCTACCAGCGCGGCGCCGAGGCGATCGGGGTGGCGCGGCAGATCATCGCCGCCGACCAGCCGATCGAGCCGTGGATGGTGCCGGTCCTGCGCGCCGCGGCCGAGCAGGCGCTGGGCGACGACGACATCGCCTTCGCCGAACGGTGCCTGGCGGCCGTGCTGCCCATGGTGGCCGACGACGACCGGCTGGCCATCACCGCCGCGCTGGCCAGGGCCGTCTGGCGCGTCAACCCCTCGGCCACGGCGCCGTACCTGCCGTCGCTGCAGGCGGCCATCCAGACGGGCGCCCTGCAGGGCCGCGACGCCGTGATGGTCGTGCGGTACATGATGTGGAACGGCGACCGCGAGGGCGTGGCACAGGCTTTGAGCGCACTGCGGGGCACGGCCACGCTGGCGGACGCCCGGGTGGCCGCCGAGCTCCGGCTGGCCTACCAGTGGTACTACGGCTCCGAGCGCGGGCGGTTCTCCGACATGGCGCCACGCGCGGGGACCAGCCCCGAACCCTGGAGCCGTGCCGCCAACCGGCTCGCCGCGGTGTGGAACCACAAGGAAGACGACATCGCCACCGAGAGCGCCGAGCAGATACTGCAGAGCTCCCAGCTTGGCGACGCGACGATCGAGGTGATCGCCTCGGCCCTGCTGGTGCTGGTAGCCGGGCACAAGCTCGACCGCGCCACCTCGTGGTGCGACCGCTTGATCGACGAGGCCGAGCGGCGCGGGGCGGTGACCTGGCAGGCCGTGCTGAGCGCCGTCCGGGCCGCGATCACGCTGCGCCGCGGCAGGGTCGCGGTCGCCGCCGAGCAGGCCGAGCAGGCACTGAGGCTGCTGTCGCCGCAGAACTGGGGCGTGCTGATCGGGTACCCGCTGTCCACGCTGGTGTCGGCGTTCACGCTGATGGGGCGGTACGAGGACGCGGCGTGCGGCCTGCGGTACATCGTGCCGGAGGAGATGTTCGACACGCTGAGCGGCCTGCTCTACCTGCGGGCCCGCGGGCACCACCACCTCGCGACCGACCGTGTGCTCGCCGCGATCAGCGACTTCCAGCGCTGCGGCACGCTGATGGGCGACCGGTCGCCCGACTTCGCGTCGACGGTGCCGTGGCGCAGCGACCTCGCCGAGGCCAACCTGCGCCTGGGCCGTCCGGCCGTCGCGCGCGACCTGGTCAAGCAGCAGCTTGAGCAGGCGAAATCCATGGACGACCGGACGCGCGGCATCTCCCTGCGGGTGCTGGCCGCCGCGAGCCCGCTCGCGGAGCGGCCCGGGCTGCTGCGGCGCGCGGTGGAGTGCATGGAGACCGTGGGCGACCGCATGGAGCTGGCCCGCACCCTTGAGGAGCTCAGCCAGATGCACCAGGAGCTGGGCGAGCTCGACCGCGCCCGCCTGCTGGCCCGCAGGGCCGCCCAGGAGCTGAAGGCGTGCCTCGCGCGCGCCGACGGCGGGCCGCAGCCCGAGGCCGGGCGCGAGCCCGAGGCGGGAAGCCCGCCGGACGCCGGCCGCGGGCACGAGGGCAGGCGCCCCGCCGAGGCCAGGGCGCTGGCCAGGCCGGGACGCCAGCCGGTGACCACGCGCATCCCGGCCGCGGCGCGGGGCGACATCCGGCCGCGCAGGACCGACGCGGAGCTGACGGCGCTCAGCGACGCCCAGCGCCGGGTGGCCGACCTGGCGGCGCTGGGGCACACCAACCAGGAGATCAGCCGCAGGCTCTACATCACCGTCAGCACCGTCGAGCAGCACCTCACCCGCGTGTTCCGCAAGCTCGGAGTCACCAACCGGGAGGATCTGCCGCTGTCCCTGAGCGAGGTGTCCTGATCTGTTCGACGACGTCCCGCCGCGTCCCGGCGCGGCCCCGGCCATCCGGCGGCGAACGGCCCGGTCACGCGGAACGGCCGGCGTGAGGAACATCCTCACGCCGGCCGTTCTCCGTCTCACCGGGTCCGCCGGCCCCTGACCCATCAGGGCCATCGGGGGCCCAGGATCGGCCAAGCCCTCAGGTCCTCAGGTCCTCAGGTCCACAGGTCCACAGGTCCACAGGTCCACAGGTCCACAGGTTCCACCAGGCCGCTGGGGACACCAGGCCGAGTCCACCACAGCCAAGGGCCCGCGCCGTCGCCGATGACGACGCGGTGCCGGACCGTCGTCACACCGTGGCGCGCAGGCTCTCCCGGATCACCTCGATCACCTGGGCGGCGTGGTCGTTGAGGTAGAAGTGCCCCCCGGTGAACCACCGCAGCACGCAGGGGCCCGTGGTCTGGCCGGCCCAGGCCTGCGCCTCCTCGACGGTCACCTCCTGGTCGCTCCTGCCGTTGAGCACCACCACCGGGCAGGCGAGCAGGTCGCCCGGACGGTAGCGGTAGGTCTCGGCCGCCTTGTAGTCGCCGCGGATCGCGGGCAGCACCGCGCGCAGCACCTCCTCGTCGGCGAGCAGGCCGGCGTCGGTGCCGCTCATGCGTTTGATCGTGCCGACGAGGTGCGCGTCGTCCGAAAGGTGCACGCGCTCGTGCTCCCGGTGCCGCGAAGGCGCGCGCCTGCCGGAGGCGAACAGCGTCCGCGGCACGATGCCCTCGGCCTCCAGCCGGAGCGCCACCTCGAACGCCAGCGTCGCGCCCAGGCTGTGCCCGAACAGGGTGACCGGCCGGTCGCACCAGGGCAGCAGCTCGGCGACGACCAGGTCGGCCAGCACGCGCACGTCGTCGACACACGGCTCCGAGCGCCGGTCCTGCCGGCCGGGGTACTGCACCGCCAGCACGTCGGCGTCGGGCGACAGCGCCCGGGAGACGGGGAAGTAGTAGGTGGCTGAGCCGCCCGCGTGCGGGAAGCACACCAGGCGCGCCGGCGCCTGGCCGGCGGGGTGGAACCGGCGCACCCACGGGGTGGCCGTCACTGTGTCGGTCACGGTCTCGTCTCCTTGTACAGCGTCGCGTCGCGGTTCACACCGAGGTCCAGCCGCCGGGCGCGCGGTAGCCGGGCGGCAGCCGCCAGGGCACGGCCCGCCGCGGGGCCGTGCCGGCGTCGCCCGCCGGGGGCGCGGCGGTGATGAGCAGCGCCACGGTGAGCGCGGCGAGCTCGTAGGCGTCCGGATCGCCGCGCAGCACCCGGATCACCGGTACCTGGCCCTCGCTCATACCGGCGGGTTCCCGTGCTTGCGTTCGGGCAGCCGCACCTGCTTGGCCCGCAGCATCGACAGGGCGCCGATCAGCGTGGCCCGGGTCTCGGCGGGGTCGATCACGTCGTCGACCAGCCCGCGCTCGGCCGCGTAGTACGGGTGCATGAGCTCCTGCCGGTACTGCTTGATGCGCTGGGCGCGGGCCTCGTCGGGGTCGGGCGCCGCGGCGATCTCGCGCCGGAACACCACGTTGGCCGCGCCCTCGGCGCCCATGACGGCGATCTCGTTGGTGGGCCACGCGTAGGACAGGTCGGTGCCGATCGACCGTGAGTCCATCACGATGTACGCGCCGCCGTACGCCTTGCGCAGGATCACCTGGACGCGCGGCACCGTGGCGGCGCAGTAGGCGTACAGCAGCTTGGCGCCGTGCCGGATGATGCCGCCGTGTTCCTGCGCGCCGCCGGGAAGGAAGCCCGGAACGTCGACCAGCGTCACCAGGGGGATGCTGAACGCGTCGCAGGTCTGGACGAACCGGGCGGCCTTCTCCGAGGCGTGGATGTCCAGCACCCCGGCCTGCGACGACGGCTGGTTGGCCACCACGCCGACCACGTGGCCGTCGAGGCGGGCGAAGCCGCAGACGATGTTGGTCGCCCACAGCGCGTGCACCTCGAAGAAGTCGCCGTAGTCGACGATCTCCTCGACGACCGAGCGCATGTCGTAGGCCCGGTTGGGCTCGGCGGGCACCAGGTTGAGCAGCACGTCGTTGCGCCGGTCGCGCTCCTCGCCCGCGGCGACCGGCGGCAGCTCGCGGTTGTTGGCGGGAAGCATCGACAGCAGGTGCCGCACGTCGGTGAAGCAGTCGGGTTCGTTGTCGTACAGGAACGCGCTGGCGCCGGAGACGGTCGAGTGCACCTCGGCGCCGCCCAGGCCGTTGTGCGTGATCTTCTCCCCGGTCACCGCGTGCACGACGTCCGGCCCGGTGATGTACATCTGCGCGATGTCGCGCACCATGAACACGAAGTCGGTGAGCGCGGGAGAGTAGGTGGCGCCGCCCGCGCACGGTCCCAGCATCACGCTGATCTGCGGGATCACGCCGGAGGCCTGCACGTTGCGGCGGAAGATGCCGCCGTAGCCCGCCAGCGCGGTGACGCCTTCCTGGATGCGCGCCCCGGCGCCGTCGCTGAGGGCCACCAGGGGGGCGCCCGCCGACACCGCGAGGTCCATCACCTTGTGGATCTTCTCGGCGTGCGCCTCGCCGAGCGAGCCGCCGAAGACGCGGAAGTCGTGCGCGTAGACGAACACCGTCCGCCCGTCGACCTCGCCCCACCCGGTGACCACGCCGTCGGTGTGCGGCCGGCGGTCCTCCAGCCCGAAGCCGGTCGCGCGGTGCCTGCGCAACTGCTCGATCTCGCGGAACGTGCCGGGGTCGAACAACAGGTCCAGCCGCTCCCGTACGGTCAGCTTGCCGCGCGCGTGCTGCGCCTCGGTGGCGCTCGCGCCCGGGCCGAGCTCGGCCGTCCTGCGCAGCTCGTGAAGCTCGGCCACCCTCGCCCGGACGTCGGCCGTCCCGACCTCCCGGTCCGGGCCGCCGGGCACGCCGTCGGCGCGGGGCCCGGCCTCCGGCGCGCCGGCGGCGGGGGTCGCGAGGGCGCGGGCCTCCCGCGGCCCGGGCTCCGGGTCGCCGTCGCCGGGCTTTTCGTCGTGCGGATCGGAGACGGCCGCGAGGATCGCGGACGCGTGCGGGCCGCCGGTCGCGGCAGTACACGTCACCGAGTCCTGGGTAACAGTCATGCTCCCCCCGTATGTCGGCTGGACGGCCCGCCATGCGGGTCCGTGGAGTGATCGCCATTGAATCGGCGGCGTGTCGCCCCGAGAACACCGATCGCCCCCTGAATCACCTGCCGCGACCCCTACGCAGTACGGCGAGCGGCGACCTGCGGGGTCGCCCGCGAGGCGTCGCGGGACAGGACGCCCGTGCGTACCGAGGCGGTCGGCGACGTTCGGGTCGGTAGGGGTGTCGGGGGTTTCGGCCGGGCCATAGCGTGCGATCGCATTCGTGGCTGAGTCAGCCAGGACACGTGAGACGTCGCTTGGAGCGTGCAGATGCCCCGGTCCGAGGAACTGAATTCCGACGCAGCGCCCACGCCCGGTGCGCAGGCGCAGCTCGCCGGCACGCTGGCCGGGCTGCCGGAGGCCGAGCAGTCGCGGCTCCTGCTCGACCTCGTGCGCGCGCAGACCCTGGAGGCGCTGCGCGCGGTCCGGCCGGACACCGTGGCCGTGGCCGACACCGGCCGGTCCTTCCGCGAGCTGGGCCTGGACTCGCTCGGCCTGGTGGAGCTGCACGCGCGGCTCAACGCCGAGACGGGTCTGCACCTGCCGGTGACCGTCCCGTTCGATCACCCCAGCCCCGAGGCGCTCGCCGGTTTCCTGCGCGCCCGGCTGCTCGGCGTGCCGGCCGGCCCGGTCGTCGTGTCCCAGACGGCCTCGGCCGACGAGCCGATCGCGATCGTCGGTTTCGGCGGCCGTTTCCCCGGCGGCGTGCGCTCGCCGGAGGACCTGTGGGCGATGGTGGCGCAGGGCCGCACCGTCGTCGACGACTTCCCCGGCGACCGCGGCTGGGACCTGGACACGCTCTTCGACGACGACCCCGCCACCCCCGGCACCAGCTACGCCCGCGTGGGCGCCTTCCTGCGCGGGATCGACGCCTTCGACGAGGAGTTCTTCGGCATCAGCCCGCGTGAGGCGCTGGCGATGGACCCGCAGCAGCGGCTGCTCCTGGAGAGCTCCTGGGAGGCGCTGGAGCGCGGCGGCATCGACCCCACCTCGCTGCGCGGGACCCGGACCGGGGTGTTCGTGGGCGCCGGCGCCGGCGAGTACGGCGCCCGGGTGGCGGACGCGCCCGCGAACCTGGAGGGGTACCTGCTCACCGGCGGCGCCCTCAGCGTCGCCTCCGGCCGCGTGGCGTACCTGCTGGGGCTGGAAGGCCCCGCCCTGACCGTCGACACCGCCTGCTCCGGCTCGCTCGTCGCGCTGCACCTGGCCGTCCAGTCGCTGCGCCGCGGGGAGTGCACACTGGCGCTGGCGGGCGGGGTGACCGTGCTGAGCACGCCCGCCCTGTTCACCGAGTTCAGCAGGCAGCGCGGCCTGGCCCCGGACGGCCGGATCAAGGCGTTCGCCGCCGGTGCCGACGGCACGGCCTTCGGCGAGGGCGTCGGCCTGTTCGTGGTCGAACGGCTCGGCGACGCGCGCCGCAACGGTCACCCGGTGCTGGCGGTCGTGCGCGGTTCGTCGATCAACCAGGACGGCGCGAGCAACGGCATGACCGCGCCCAGCGGCACCGCGCAGCAGCGGGTGATCCTGCAGGCGCTGGCCGACGCCGGGCTCACGCCGGACGACGTGGACGCCGTGGAGGCGCACGGCACGGGCACCACGCTCGGCGACCCCATCGAGGCGCAGGCGCTGCTCGCCACCTACGGCCGCGGCCGCGAGGCCGATCGCCCGTTGTGGCTGGGCTCGGTGAAGTCCAACCTGGGCCACGCGCAGGCGGCGGCCGGCGTGGCCGGCGTACTGAAGATGATCATGGCGATGCGCCACGACGAGCTGCCCCGGACCCTGCACGTCGACGAGCCGACCGCCGCCGTCGACTGGTCGGCGGGCACGGTGCGGCTGCTGACCGAGCCGGTGCCGTGGCGGGCGGGCGACCGGCCCCGCCGTGCGGGCATCTCCTCCTTCGGCATCAGCGGCACCAACGCGCACGTCGTCATCGAGGAGCCGCCCCGCGAGCACGACGCGGGCGCTCTCGCCGAACCCCCGGCGGATCCGGAGACCGAGCCCGCCGGGCCCACGCCGGTCGTGATCTCCGGCCGGTCGGCCACCGCCCTGCGCGCGCAGGCCGGCGCGCTCGCGGACTTCGTGGCCTCCTCGGACGCCTCCCTGGCCGATCTCGCCCTGTCGCTGGGCACCGGACGGGCCGCGCTGGAGCACCGCGCCGTCGTGCTCGCGTCCGGCCGCGCTGGCCTGCTCGCCGGGCTGCGCGCCGTCGCCGCCGGCGAACCGGCCGCCCACGTGCGGAGCGGCACCGTCCCCGCCGGTCATCTGGCGCTGCTGTTCACCGGCCAGGGCAGCCAGCGCCTGGCCATGGGCCGCGAGCTGTACGACGCGCACCCGGTGTTCGCCGACGCGCTCGCCGACGCCGTCGGCCACCTCGACCTGCAGCTCGACGTCTCGCTGTGGGAGGTGCTGTTCGCCGAGGAGGGGTCCGAGGACGCCGCCCTGCTCGAACAGACCATGTACGCCCAGGCCGCGATCTTCGCCGTCGAGGTGGCGCTGTACCGGCTGGTGGAGTCGTGGGGCCTTCGGCCCGACTACGTCATGGGGCACTCCATCGGCGAGATCGCCGCCGCCCACGTCGCGGGCGTGCTCTCGCTGGAGGACGCGGCCACCCTGGTCGGCGCGCGCGGCAGGCTGATGCAGGAGCTGCCCCCGGGCGGCGTCATGATCGCGGTGCGGGCCGGCGAGCGCGAGTGCCTGCCGCTGCTCGGCGGCGAGGTGAGCATCGCCGCCGTCAACGGCCCGGAGTCGGTGGTCCTGTCGGGCGCCGAGGCGGCGGTGGAGGCGGTGGCGGCGACGCTCGCCGCGCGCGGCAGGAAGACCAGGCGGCTACGCGTCAGCCACGCCTTCCACTCACCCCTGATGGCGCCGATGCTGGAGGAGTTCCGGCGCATCGCGGAGCTGCTGACCTACTCGGCGCCGCGCATCCCCTTCGTCTCCACCGTGACCGGCGACCTGGCCACCGCGGCCACGCTCGCCTCGGCCGAGTACTGGGTCGAGCACGTCAGCGCGGCCGTGCGCTTCGCCGACGGCGTCGGCGTGCTCGCCGGACGGGGCGTGCGCACCTTCCTGGAGGTGGGCCCGGACGCCGTGCTCTGCGCGGCGGCTCAGGACAACGTCCCGGCCGAGGTGGCCGGCGTCGCGTTCGCGTCCCTGCTGCGCGACGGGCGCGACGAGGTGGGCGAGACGCTTTCGGCGGTCATGCTCGCCCACGTCCGCGGCGCCGCGGTCGACTGGCGCGCCCTGCTCGCCGGACGGGGCGGCAGGCGCGTCGACCTGCCGACGTACGCGTTCCAGCGCAGGAGTTACTGGCTGACCGCGCCGCGGAACGGCGCCGACCCCGCCGAGCTGGGCCAGTCGGCCACACGGCACCCGCTGCTGGGGGCGGTCGTCGGCCTGGCCGGGGCGGACGGCCGTGTGCTCACCGGCCGGGTGTCGCTGAGGTCCCACGCGTGGCTGGCCGACCACACGGTGGACGGCGTCACCCTGCTCCCCGGGACGGCGTTCGTGGAGCTGGCGCTGCGGGCGGGCGAGGAGGTCGGCTGCGACAGGGTGGCGGAGTTGACGTGCGAGGCGCCGCTGGTGCTTCCCGCGTCCGGCGGGGTCACCATGCAGGTCGTGGTGGGCGCGGCCGGCGAGGCGGGCACCAGGTCCGTGGAGTGCTTCTCCCGGGCCGAGGACGACGAGGACGCCGCCTGGGTCCGGCACGCCGCCGGCGTGCTCGCCCCCGCGGACGGACCCGGGGACTCGCCCGGCGGGCCGGACGAGGCGGCGCGGGAGGCGCTCGCCACGCTGGCCGGCGCCTGGCCGCCCGAGGGCGCCCGTCCGGTCGAGGTGGGCACCCTCTACACCGACATCGCCGCGCGGGGCTACGGTTACGGCCCGTCCTTCCACGGCGTCCGCGCCGCGTGGCGCCGCGGCGACGAGCTGTTCGCCGAGGTCGCGCTGCCCGAGCCGGTCCGCGCCGGCGCGGCGGGGTTCGGCCTGCACCCCGCGCTGCTGGACGCGATGCTCCACCCGGCCGACCACGTGCTGCCCGAGACGGCCGCCGCCCGCATCCTGGTCCCGTTCGCCTGGGAGGGCGTCACGCTCTACGCGGCGGGCGCGGCGGCCGTTCGGGTGCGCGTCGTCGCCCGGGGGGCGGACGAGATCGCGCTCGCCGCCGCCGACGCCTCGGGCGCGCCCGTCGCGTCAGTGACCGGCCTGCTGCTGCGCCCGGCCTCCGGCGACCAGCTCAGGGCCGCCGCACCGGGACGTTCCAGGTCGCTGCTGAGGGTCGACTGGGCCCCGCTGCCGCTCACCGAGCCGGCCGACGCGCCGGTCATCTCGCCGTTCGAGGCGGCCGGGGAGGACGTGGCGGCGTTCGTCGTGTACCGCGCCCCCGTGATCGAGGGGGACGACGTTGCGAGCGCCGTGCGGGCCGTGGCCGGGGACGTGCTGGTCACGGTCCGGGGCTGGCTGGCCGACGGCCGGTTCGCCGAGTCGCGGCTGGTCGTGCTCACCCGTGGGGCCGTCCCGGTCACGGGCGCCGACGTGGACCTCGCCCAGGCCCCGGTGTGGGGTCTGGTGCGCTCGGCCGAGGCCGAGAACCCCGGACGTTTCGTGCTCGTCGACACCGACGGCACCCCCGAGTCCGAGCGCGCCCTTCCCGCCGCCCTCGCCACCGGCGAGCCGGAGCTGATGCTGCGCACGGGCCAGGCCCGCGTACCAAGGCTCGCACCGGTCCCCGCGCCCGCCGCCACCCCGGGGGGCGGGCCGGCTGAGGCCGTTCCGGCGGGGCCGTGGAATGGCACGGGGACGGTGCTGATCACCGGTGGCACCGGGGGGCTGGGGTCGGCGCTGGCCCGCCACCTGGTGAGCGAGCACGGGGTGCGGCACCTGTTGCTGACGGGCAGGCGGGGAGCCGACGCCCCCGGCGCGGTCGAGCTCGCCGCCGAGCTCACGGGTCTGGGCGCGCGGGTCACCGTGGCCGCCTGTGACGTCGCCGACCGCGACCAGCTCGCGGCGCTGCTGGACGCCGTCCCCGCCGGGCATCCGCTGACCGCCGTCGTGCACGCGGCCGGGGTCGTCGACGACGGCCTGGTCGGCGGGCTGACGCCCCGGCGGCTGGACGCCGTCATGCGGCCCAAGGTGGACGCCGCGTGGGCGCTGCACGAGCTGACCGCGGACCTCGACCTGTCGGCGTTCGTCCTGTTCTCCTCCGCGTCGACCGTGCTGGACGGCGCGGGACAGGCCAACTACGCCGCCGCGAACCTCTTCCTCGACGCGCTCGCCGCGCACCGCGCCGCGCGCGGCCTGGCCGCCACCTCGCTCGCCTGGGGGCTGTGGGCCGGGAAGGCGGGCATGGGCGCGGGGCTGAGCGACGCGGCCCTGCGGCGGATGCGACGGCTCGGCGTGCGCCCCCTGTCCTTCGCCGAGAACCTGGCCCTGCTGGACGAGGCGCTCGCCGCGGGCGAGGTCTCGGTCGTCCCGCTGCGGATCGACCGGCAGGCGCTCGCCCGCACCGGCGACGTGCCGGCGATGCTGCGCGGCCTGGCCGCGAAGCCCGCCAGGCGCGCCGTCGCGGGCGAGCCCGCCCGCCCCGCCGAGACGGGCCTGGCCGCACGGCTGGCCGGCATGGGCGACGCCGAACGGGCCGAGGCCGTCCTCACGCTCGTGCGCGCCGAGGCCGCCGCAGTCCTCGGCTACGATGCCGCCGCCGACGTCAACCCCGCCAGGGCGTTCACCGAGATCGGCTTCGACTCGCTGGCCGCCGTCGAACTGCGCAACCGCCTCAACACCGTCACCGGCCTGCGCTTAAGCGCGACCCTCACCTTCGACTACCCGAACTCGGCGCTGCTCGCCGACCACCTGCTCGGCAAGCTCGCCGGGACCCCGGCCCCCGCCCCGGCGCGAGCCGTCGCCGCCGGAGCCGCCGCCGCGGACGAGCCCATCGCGATCGTCGGGATGGCCTGCCGGTACCCGGGCGGCGTCGCCTCGCCGGAGGACCTCTGGCGGCTGGTGTCGGCGGGCGAGGACGTGATCGGCCCCTTCCCGGCCGACCGCGGCTGGGCGGCCGACCTGTACGACCCGGAGGTGGGCAAGCCGGGCAAGACCTACTCGGCCGAGGGCGGGTTCCTCTACGACGCCGCCGGTTTCGACCCCGGCTTCTTCGGCGTCAGCCCGCGTGAGGCGCAGGCGATGGACCCCCAGCAGCGCCTGATGCTGGAGGTCGCGTGGGAGACCTTCGAGCGCGCCGGGATCGACCCGCACGCCGTGCGGGGCAGTAGGACGGGCGTGTTCGCGGGGGTCATGTACCACGACTGGGGCCTGCGGCTGGGCCCGTTGCCCGAGGACGTCGCGGGGTACCACGGCAGCGGCAGCCTGGCGAGCATGGTCTCGGGCCGCGTCGCCTACACGCTCGGCCTGGAGGGCCCCGCGGTCAGCGTGGACACCGCGTGCTCGTCGTCGCTGGTCGCCATGCACTGGGCGAGCCAGGCGCTGCGGCGCGGCGAGTGCACGCTCGCGCTCGCGGGCGGCGTCACCGTCATGTCGACCCCCGACACGTTCACCGACATGGCGCGGCAGCGCGGCCTCGCCGCCGACGGCCGCTGCAAGTCGTTCGGCGCGGGCGCCGACGGCACTGGCTGGAGCGAGGGCGCGGGGCTGGTGCTGCTGGAGCGGCTGTCGGACGCGCTGGCCAACGGTCACCGGGTGCTGGCGGTGCTGCGTGGCACCGCGGTGAACTCCGACGGCGCGTCCAACGGCCTGACCGCGCCCAACGGGCCCGCGCAGCAGCGGGTGATCCGGCAGGCGCTGGCCGAGGCCGGCCTCGGCCCGGCCGGCGTCGACGTCGTGGAGGGGCACGGCACGGGCACCCGGCTGGGCGACCCGATCGAGGCGCAGGCCCTTCTGGAGACCTACGGTCAGGAACGCCCGGTCACCGGCGCGCCGCTGCTGCTTGGGTCGATCAAGTCGAACATGGGGCACACCCAGGCCGCGGCGGGGGTGGCCGGCGTGATCAAGATGGTGCTGGCGATGCGGCACGGCGTGCTGCCCCCCAGCCTGCACGCGGCCGAGCCGTCAGACCAGGTGGACTGGTCGGCCGGCGCGGTGCGGCTGATCACCGAGACGACGCCGTGGCCGGAGAACGGGCACGCCCGCCGGGCCGGCGTGTCGTCGTTCGGGATCAGCGGCACCAACGCGCATGTGATCATCGAGCAGGCGCCCGCGGCGGCGGAACCCGCCGCGACCACCACGCCCGCGCCGGACGGCCCCGTGCCGGGCGGCCCCGTGCCGCTGGTGCTGTCGGCCAGGACGCCGCAGGCCCTGCGAGCCCAGGCCGGACGGCTGCGGGAGCGCCTGGCGGCCATGCGCGACGACGAGCTGCCCGCCACCGCCTACGCGCTCGCCACGACCCGCGCGCCGCTGGAGCACCGGTCCGTCGTCGTGGGCGCCGACCGCGCCGAGCTGGCCGGGGCCCTGGACGCGGTGACGGACGCGGTCACGGACGCCGAGACGGCACAGGACGGCAAGCTCGGATTGCTGTTCACCGGTCAGGGCGCGCAGCGGCTGGGTATGGGCCGGGAGCTGTATGAGGGTTTCCCGGTGTTCGCGGAGGCGTTCGACGCGGTGGCGGCCGAGATTGACCCGCTGCTGGATGTCAGCCTGCGTGAGGTGATGTGGGGCCGGAGCTACGACCAGGAGCAGACCGGCGAGTACGACGGGGAGCAGGCCGACCAGCAGGACGGGGAGCGGGACGTCGAGCGGTTGAACGGTACCCGGTTCGCTCAGCCGGCGTTGTTCGCGTTCGAGGTGGCGTTGTTCCGGTTGCTCCAGGTCTGGGGTGTGCGCCCTGACATTCTGGTCGGCCATTCGATCGGTGAGCTGGCGGCGGCGCATGTCGCCGGGGTGTTCTCACTGTCCGATGCGGCGCGTCTTGTGGTGGCGCGTGGCCGGTTGATGCAGGAGTTGCCCTCCGGTGGGGTGATGGTCGCGATCCAGGCCGGCGAGGTTGAAGTCGAACCGTGGTTGTCGGACGGGGTGTCGCTGGCGGCGGTCAACGGCCCGCAGGCCGTCGTCGTCTCCGGGGTGGCTGATGCCGTCGAGCGGGTGCGGGCCGAGTTCGAGGCGCTGGGTCGCAGGGTGTCGCGGCTGGCGGTCTCCCACGCTTTCCACTCGGTGTTGATGGAGCCGATGCTGGACGACTTCGCCGTGGTGGCCGGCCAGATCACGTACCGGGAGCCGCGGATCCCGGTGGTGTCGACGGTGACCGGTCAGGTCGCCGACCTGACGGACCCGGCGTACTGGGTGGAGCAGGTGCGCAGGCCGGTCCGGTTCGCCGACGCGGTCCGGTGCGCTGAGGCTCAGGGCGTGCGGACCTTCCTGGAGGCGGGGCCGGACGCCGTGCTGACCGCGCTCGGCCCCGCCGCCGTCGACGGCGTCGGCGTCGCGTTCGTCCCGCTCCAGCGCCGCGACCGCGCCGCCGGGCGCGCGCTGCTGGCCGCGATCGGCACGGCGTGGGCGCGCGGCGCCGCCGTGACGTGGCCGGCGGTCGTCGGCGAGCACGACCACCGAGGGCTCGACCTGCCCACCTACGCCTTCCAGCGCAAGCGGTACTGGCTCGACGTGCCCGCCGGCGCGGGAGACCTCGGCTCCGTCGGGGTCGACGCGGTGACGCACCCGATCCTGGGGGCGGCCGTGGCCGCGCCGGAGTCCGGCGCCGTCGTGCTCACCGGCAGGCTGTCGCTCACGGCCCAGCCCTGGATCGCCGACCACGGGGTGCTGGACGCCGTCCTGCTTCCCGGCACCGCCTTCGTCGAGGTGGCCGTGCGGCTCGGCGACCAGGTGGGCTGCGACCTGCTGGAGGAGCTGACCCTCGAAGCGCCGCTGGTCATGCCGCCGACCGGCGGCGTGGCGGTACGGGCGGTCGCGGGCGGGCCCGACGAGTCCGGCCGGCGCACCGTGCACATCCACTCGCGCCGCGACGGCGACCCCGAGGACGCCTGGACCCGGCACGCGGCCGGCTTCCTCGCCTCCGGGCCGCCGGCCCCGGACGCCGGCACGATGACGCGGTGGCCGCCGCCCGGCGCGACGCCGGTCGACGTCGCCGGCGCCTACGAACGGCTGCGCGAGCGCGGCTACGCCTACGGCCCGGCCTTCCAGGGCCTTCGCGCCGCCTGGCGGCGCGGCGACGAGTTGTTCGCCGAGGTCGCGCTGCCCGACGCCGTCCGCGACGAGGCCGCCGGCTACGGGCTGCACCCCGCTCTGCTGGACACCGCCATGCACGCCGACGTGCTGGTGGACCAGGCCGAGGGAGGCACGTCGCCGCTGCTGCCGTTCGCCTGGAGCGGGGTCTCGCTGCACGCGTCCGGCGCCACGGCCCTGCGGGTGTGGGTGCGCCGGATCCGGGGCGCCGAGGAGTCGGCGATGGTGGTCGCGGACGAGTCCGGCGCGCCGGTACTCACCGTCGGCTCGCTGATCTCCCGGCCGGTCACCGCCGAACAGCTCGACGCGGCCCGGGGCGGGTCGTCCGACGCCCTGTACCGCGTGGAGTGGACCCCCGCCGCCGCCCCCGACGGCACGTTCGAGGAAGCGGACGTCGCCGTGCTCGACGCCACCGGCCCCGCGGGCCTGCCGCGGGTGCCGGGCGTCGTGGTCGCGCGCTGCGTCACGCCGCCGATCCCGCTGCCGGACGCGGTCCGCGCCGTCGCGGGCCGGGTGCTGGAGGTGGTGCGGGCCTGGCTCGCCGACGACCGGTACGAGCGGTCGACGCTGGTCGTGGCCACCGAGGGCGCCGTCGCCACCGCCGAGGACGCCGACGTGGACCTCGCGCAGGCGCCGGTCTGGGGCCTGATGCGCGCCGCCCAGGCCGAGAACCCCGGCCGGATCGTGCTGCTCGACTTCCAGGAGCACGGGCGGCCCGTCCCGGCCGAGGGGCTGCCGTCGGCCTGCGCCTCGGCCGCCCGGCTGGGCGAGCCGGAGCTGGCGCTGCGCGAGGGCCGGCTGCTGATCCCCAGGCTGGTCAGGGCGCAGTCGCCCGCCGATGACGCGCCGTGGGACGCCACCGGCACGGTTCTGATCACCGGAGGCACGTCCGGGCTGGGCGCCCTGGTGGCCAGGCGGCTGGTGGCCGAGCGGGGCGTGCGGTCGCTGCTGCTGACCAGCAGGCGCGGCATGGACGCGCCCGGAGCGAGCGCCCTGTGCGCCGAGCTGGCCGAGCTGGGCGCGCACGTCACCGTGGCCGCGTGCGACGTCTCCGACCGGGCCGCGCTGGCCCGGGTACTCGACGCGATCCCGGCCGCCCGCCCGCTCACCGGCGTCGTGCACGCCGCCGCCGTCGTGGACAACGGCCTGGTCGGGTCGCTGACCCCCGAGCGGCTGGACGCCGTGCTGCGGCCCAAGGCGGACGCCGCCTGGCACCTGCACGAGCTGACCCGGGACGCGGCCCTGTCGGCGTTCGTGCTCTTCTCCTCCGCGGGCGGGCTGGTGCTGGCCGAGGGCCAGGCCGGCTACGCGGCGGCCAACGTCTTCCTGGACGCCCTCGCCCAGCGGCGCCGCGCGCAGGGGCGGCCCGCGACCGCGCTCGCCTTCGGCCTGTGGGCCGTCGACACCGGCCTCGGCGGCCATCTCGGCGACGCGGACCTCGCCCGCATGGACCGGCTCGGCCTGCCCGCCCTCCCCGCCGCGCGCGGCCTGGAGCTGTTCGACGAGGCCACCCGCACCCGCCACCCGTTGGTGGCGCCGCTGCTGGTCGACCCCGCCGCGTTGCACGCGCGCGGCGCCGGGCTGCCGCCGCTGCTGCGGGGCCTGGTGCGAGCGCCCGCGCGGCGGGCGGCCGTCACCGGGGACGAGCGCGGCCTCGGCGCCCGGCTGGCGGCCCTGACCGGCGCCGAGCGCGCTCGCGCGCTGCTGGAGCTGGTCGCCGAACGTGTCGCCACCGTGCTGGGGCACGAGTCCGCGAGCGCGGTCGGCCCCGACCGCGCGTTCAAGGAGCTGGGCTTCGACTCCCTCGCGGCGGTGGAGCTGCGCAACGCGCTCAACACCGCCACGGGGCTGCGCCTGCCCGTGACGCTGGTGTTCGACCACCCGAACACTCGGGCGGTCGCCGAGTTCCTGGACGCCGAGCTGGGCGGCACCGCGCCGGCCGACGCGGCGCCCTCGTCGCCCGCCGAGGTCGCGCCCGACGACGACCCCATCGCCATCGTCGGCGTGAGCTGCCGCTTCCCTGGCGGCGTCCGGTCCCCGGAGGACCTGTGGGACCTGCTCGCCGCGGGGCGTGACGCCGTCGACGCCTTCCCCGGCGACCGGGGATGGGACGTCGACGCCATCTACGACCCCGAGCCGGGCCTGCCCGGCAGGACCTACGCCAGGACCGGCGGGTTCCTCTACGACGCCGCCGAGTTCGACGCCGCGTTCTTCGGCATCGGCCCGCGCGAGGCCGTCGCCATGGACCCGCAGCAGCGCCTGCTGCTGCAGGCCGCCTGGGAGGCGTTCGAGCGCGCGGGCATCGACCCGGCCGCCATGCGCGGCAGCGCCACCGGCGTCTACGCCGGCGTGATGTACCACGACTACGGCAGCAGGCTGTCGAAGGTGCCCGAGGAGGTGGCCGGCCACCTGGGCAACGGGACCGCCGCCAGCATCCTGACCGGCCGGGTCGCCTACGCGCTCGGGCTCGAAGGGCCCGCCGTCAGCGTCGACACCGCCTGCTCGTCGTCGCTGGTCGCCCTGCACATGGCCTGCCAGGCGCTGCGCACGGGAGAGATCACGATGGCGCTGGCGGGCGGCGTCACCGTCATGTCCACCCCCGAGCTGTTCGTCGAGTTCAGCCGGCAGCGCGGCCTCGCCGCCGACGGCCGGTGCAAGGCGTTCGCCGGGGCCGCGGACGGCACGGGCTGGTCGGAGGGGGTCGGCCTGCTCCTGGTGGAGCGGCTCTCGGACGCCCGGCGCCACGGGCACGAGGTGCTCGCGGTGATCAGGGGGTCGGCGATCAACCAGGACGGCGCGTCCAACGGCCTCACCGCGCCCAACGGCCCGTCGCAGCGCAGGGTGATCCAGCGCGCGCTCGCGGGCGCCGGCCTGACCCCCGGCGACGTCGACCTGGTCGAGGGGCACGGCACCGGCACCCGGCTGGGCGACCCGATCGAGGCCCAGGCGCTGCTCGCCACCTACGGCCAGGGGCGGCCGGCCGACGACCCGGTGTGGCTGGGGTCGATCAAGTCCAACATCGGGCACGCCCAGGCGGCGGCGGGCGTCAGCGGAGTGATCAAGGCGGTCATGGCTCTGCGCAACGGCGTGCTGCCGAAGACCCTGCACGTCGACCGGCCCTCGCCCGAGGTCGACTGGACGACGGGCAACGTGCGGCTGCTCACCGAGGCCCGCCCGTGGCCCGAGCGCGAGCGGCCGCGCCGCGCCGCGGTGTCCTCGTTCGGGCTCAGCGGCACCAACGCCCACGTGATCATCGAGCAGGCCGCGACCGAGCGGGCCGCGCCGGAGCCGTCTACGGCGCCCGGCGAGCGGCCGTCCGCGCCGCAAGCCCCGCCGACGGCCACCGAAGCGGACGTGTCCGAGGCGACGCCGTCGGCCGTCGAAGGGGACGCGCCCGAGGGGACGCCGACGGCTACCGAAGCGGACCCGTCCATTGCGAGATCGTCGGCCGGCGAAGCGGACCTGCCTGAGGCGACGCCGTCGGCGGTATCCCTGATGCTGTCCGGGACCGACCCCGCGGCCGTGGCACGGCAGGCCGCACGGCTGCGCGCGCACCTGGTCGCCCACCCTGAGCCGTCCCTGGCCGACGTGGCGTACTCGCTGGCCACCACCCGCGCGGCGCTGCCGCACCGGGCCGCGGTGATCGCCCGGGACCGGGAGGCGGCGTTGAGCGGCCTGGCGGCCCTGGCCGGCGGAGCCGAAGCCCCCGGCGTCACCCGGGGCGGCGCCTCGGCCGGGCTGACCGCGTTCGTGTTCTCCGGCCAGGGCGCCCAGCGTCCCGGCATGGGGCGCCGGCTGTACGAGACGTTCGGGGTGTTCGCCGCGGCGCTGGACGCCGTGTGCGCCGAGCTGGACCCGAGGCTGCCGCGCCCCCTCCGGGAGGTCATGTTCGCCGAGGCGGGCACCGAGGAGGCCGGGCTGCTCGACCAGACCCGGTTCACACAGTGCGCGCTGTTCGCCATGGAGGTGGCGCTGTACCGGCTGGTCGAGTCGTGGGGCCTGGTGCCCGACCACGTCGTCGGCCACTCGGTCGGCGAGCTGGCCGCCGCGCACGTCGCCGGGGTGCTCTCCCTGGCCGACGCGGCCGAGCTGGTCGCCGCGCGCGGCCGCCTCATGCAGGCGCTGCCCGAAGGCGGGGTGATGGTCGCCGTGCAGGCGGGCGAGGACGAGCTGCTCCCGCTGCTCACCCCCGCAACCAGCGTCGCCGCCGTGAACGGGCCCGCGTCCGTGGTCGTGTCCGGCGCGCGCGACGCGGTGCTGGCCATCGCGGACGCCCTGCGGGCGAAGGGCCGCAGGACCAGTCGGCTCAGCGTCTCGCACGCGTTCCACTCGCCGCTGATGGAGCCCATGCTCGCGGAGTTCCGCGAGGTGGCCGCCCGCCTGACGTACGCCGCGCCCCGGCTGCGGGTGGTGTCCAACCTGACCGGCGGCGCGGCCACGTCCGAGCAGCTCCGCTCGCCGGACTACTGGGTGCGGCACGTGCGCGAGGCCGTGCGGTTCGCCGACGGCGTGCGGTTCCTCGCCGCCCAGGGCACGACCCGCTACCTCGAACTGGGGCCGGACGGGGCGCTCTCCGCGCTCGTCCAGGGATGCCTGCCCGAGGAGCGCGGGGACGTCGTGGTCGTCCCGTCGCTGCGCAAGGACCGCGACGAGGCCGGCTCGCTGGTGGCCGCCGTGGCGCGGCTGCACGTCTCGGGACTCACGCCCGACTGGGCCGGCTACTTCGCCGGGCAGGACGTCCGCCGCGTCGCCCTGCCCACCTACGCCTTCGACCGCGCCCGCTACTGGCTGGACGCGCCGCCCGCTACGGGCGACGCCACCGGGCTCGGCCAGGTGGACGCCGCGCACCCGCTGCTCAGCGCGGTCGTGCCGTCCCCGGAGACCGGCGCGCCGGTGCTGACCGGGCGCCTGGCCCTCCACACCCACCCGTGGCTGGCCGACCACGCCGTGCTCGGGACGGTGCTGGTGCCCGGCACCGCCTTCGTCGAGATGGCGCTGCGCGCCGGGCGGGAGGCCGGGTTCGCGCTGCTGGACGAGCTGGTGCAGGAGGCGCCCCTGCCGCTGCCCGCGCGCGGCGGCGTCGCGGTGCAGGTGGTCGTCGGCGCGGAGGACTCCGGGCGGCGTCCCGTCTCGGTGTACTCCCGCGCCGAGGACCTGCCCGCCGACGCCCCCTGGACCCGCAACGCCCGCGGCCTGCTCGCCCGGGACGCGGCTCCGGCCGAGACCGACCTGGAGTCCTGGCCCCCGCCGGGAGCGTCCGCCGTCGACGTCGCCGACGTCTACCCCCAGCTCGACAAGGCCGGGTACGGCTACGGCCCGGTGTTCCAGGGGCTGCGGGCGGCCTGGCGGCGCGGCGGCGAGGTGTTCGCCGAGGTCGCCCTGCCCGAGGGCGACCGGGCCGGCGCGGCGGCGTTCGGGCTGCACCCGGCGCTGCTGGACGCCGCCCTGCACGTCGAGCGCGTGTTCGACGAGGGGCGGGACACCGGACGCACCGCGCTGCCGTTCGCCTGGAACGGCGTCGCGCTGCACGCGTCCGGCGCGGCCGTGCTGCGGGTGCGGATGACCAAGCCGAACCCGGACGCGATGGCGCTGCGTGTCACCGACCCGACCGGCGCCCCCGTGGCCACCGTCGAGTCGCTGGTCGTCCGGGACGTGTCCGAACACCAGCTCGCCGCGCGCGACGCGCGCCCGGAGTCGCTGTTCCGCGTCGAATGGCGGCCGGTCGCGACCACCGCCCCGGCCGCGGAGTGTGTGGTGCTCGGACGCGAGCCCGGCGAGGGGGAGCAGGAGCAGGCAGACGAGGTCCGTGGGGTGCTCGGACGCGGGCCCGGCGCTCCGGGCGGGCTCTCGTCGCCGGCGGCCCCGGGGGAGGCGCCTCGGTTCCGGTGCTTCGCCGGCCTGGAGGACCTCGCCGCCGAACCCGTGGTGCCCGCGACGGTGCTGCTGGCCGCGCCGGACGCCCCGGACGGCGACGTCCCGGCCCGCGTGCGGTCGGCGGTCGGCGGCCTGCTCGCCGACCTGCGCCGGTGGCTGGCCGACGAGCGCCTGGCCGCGTCCCGCCTCGTCGTGCTCACCACTGGCGCGACGGCGGCCGAGCCCGGCGACCCGGTCGACCTCGCGCGCGCCCCGCTGTGGGGCGTGCTGCGTGCCGCCCAGGCCGAGAACCCCGGCCGCTTCACCGTCGTCGACCTCGACGGCACCGAGGAGTCGCTGCGCGCGCTGCCCGCCGCCGTCGCGACCGGCGAGCCCGAGCTGGCGCTCCGGCGCGGCACGGCCCTGACCCCCCGGCTCGCGGCCGTGCCGCCGCCCGCGCCGGGCGCCTCCACTCAGAGCCCCTGGGATCGGGAGGGAACGGTGCTGGTCACGGGCGGAACCGGGCTGCTGGGCGGCGTGCTCGCCCGGCACCTGGTCACCGAGCACGGCGTCCGGCACCTGCTGCTGACCGGCCGCCGCGGCCCGGACACCCCCGGCGTCCGGGAACTGTGCGACGAGCTCACCGGGCTCGGCGCGCGGGTGCGCGTCGCCGCGCTCGACGTGGCCGACCGCGCCGCGGTGGCCGCCCTGCTCGACGGCATCCCCGCCGAGCACCCGCTGACCGCCGTCGTGCACGCCGCCGGCGTGATGGACAACGGCCTGGTCGGATCGCTCACCGGCGAGCAGGTGACCCGGGTGCTGGCGCCCAAGGTCGACGGGGCCTGGCACCTGCACGAACTCACCCGTCACCTGGACCTCGACGCCTTCGTGCTCTACTCCTCGGCGGGCGGAATGGTGCTCGCGGCGGGCCAGGCCAACTACGCGGCGGCCAACGTGTTCCTCGACGCGCTGGCCGAGCACCGCCGGGCCGCCGGACTGCCCGCCGCCTCGCTGGCCTGGGGACTGTGGGCGGGCACCGCGGGCGACGGCATGGACCTCGACGACGCCGACCTGCGGCGGATGCGGCGGTCGGGGGTGGCCGAGCTGTCCTTCGCCGAAGGCGTGGCCCTGTTCGACCGGGCCCTGCGGCTGCCCGACGCGGTGCTCGCGCCCATCGCCATCGCCCACGACGCACTGCGCGACCGGACGGACGAGGTGCCCGCGTTGCTGCGCGGCCTGGTGCGCCCGAAGGCGCTCCGGGCGGCGCGGACGGCCGCGGACGCCCCCGACCCGTCCGGCGGCTCCTCGTTCGAGACCCGGCTCGCGGGCCTGACCGGCCCCGAACGGGAGCGCTACCTGCTCGACCTGGTGCGCGGGCACGCCGCCGCCGTGCTCGGCCACGGCGACCCCGCCGGGGTCGCGCCGGAGCGCGGCTTCACCGAGCTGGGGCTGGACTCGCTCGGCGCGGTCGAGCTGCGCAACCGGCTGGCGTCCGCCACCGGGCTGCGGCTGCCCGCGACGCTGATGTTCGACTACCCGAACTCCGGCGTGCTGTCGGCGTTCCTGCTGGCCGAGCTGCTGCCCGAACCGGACGGCGGCGACGGGACGGGCGCGGACGATGCGACGGGCGCGGACGACGACACGATCCGCCGCAGGCTGATGGCGATCCCCGTCGACCGGCTGCGCGCCGCCGGCCTGCTCGGCACGCTGCTCGGCCTGGCTGCCGGCGAAGAACCGGCCGAGCCTGCGGACGACGACCGCGGCGAGGCCATCGAGGCCATCGAGAACATGGCGATCGACGACCTGATCCGCGCGGCCATGTCGGCCGACGAACTCTCCTGATCCGGAAGATTCGAGGAAGACATGAGCACATCGGTCGAGCAGGTCGTCACGGCGCTGCGCAAGTCGCTGCTGGACAACGAGAAGCTGCGGCAGGAGAACTCCCGGCTGACGTCCGCCTCCTCCGAACCGGTCGCGATCGTCGGGATGGCGTGCCGGTTCCCCGGCGGCGTCTCCTCGCCCGAAGGGCTGTGGCGGCTGGTGGCGGGCGGGGTCGACGCGGTCGGCGGCTTCCCCGAGGACCGCGGCTGGGACCCCGGGGTCTACGACCCCGAACCCGGGGCGCCGGGTAAGACGTACGCCCGCGACGGCGGGTTCCTGTACGGCGCCGCGGAGTTCGACGCCGGCTTCTTCGGGGTGTCGCCGCGCGAGGCGCTGGTCATGGATCCCCAGCAGCGCCTGGGGCTGGAGGTCTCCTGGGAGGCCATCGAGCGGGCCGGGATCGTGCCCGGGTCGCTGCGCGGCACCCGGACGGGCGTGTTCACCGGCGTGATGTACCACGACTACGCCGGGAGCAGCGCGGGCAGCTTCGTCTCCGGGCGCGTGGCCTACACGCTCGGCCTGGAGGGGCCCGCGGTCACGGTGGACACCGCGTGCTCGTCCTCCCTCGTGGCGCTGCACCTGGCCACACAGTCCCTGCGGCGGGGGGAGTGCACGCTCGCGCTCGCCGGAGGCGTCACCGTGATGGCGACTCCCGACATGCTGGTGTACTTCAGCGAGCAGCGCGGGCTGGCCCCCGACGGCCGGTGCAAGGCGTTCGCGGCGGGCGCGGACGGCACCGGGTGGGGCGAGGGCATCGGGATCCTGCTGCTGGAGCGGCTGTCGGACGCGCGGCGTAACGGGCATCCCGTGCTCGCGGTGCTGCGCGGCTCCGCGGTGAACCAGGACGGCGCGTCCAGCAGCATGACCACCCCCAACGGCCCCTCCCAGCAGCGGGTGATCCGCCAGGCGCTGGCGGACGCCGGGGTGCCGGCCGCCGAGGTCGATGCGGTGGAGGCGCACGGCACCGGGACGCGGCTGGGTGATCCGATCGAGGCGCAGGCGTTGCTGGCCACGTATGGGCAGGGGCGCGCGGACGGTCGTCCGCTGTGGCTGGGATCGATCAAGTCCAACCTCGGGCACACGCAGGCGGCCGCCGGTGTGGCCGGGGTGATCAAGATGGTGATGGCGATGCGGCACGGGGCGCTGCCGCGCACGTTGCACGTGGACGCGCCCTCACCCCAGGTCGACTGGTCGACCGGGCGGGTGGAACTGCTGTCCGAGGCCCGTGATTGGCCGGTTGAGGGCCGTCCGCGCCGGGCGGGCGTCTCCTCGTTCGGCCTGAGCGGGACGAACGCGCACGTCATCGTGGAGGAGGCCTCGGAGACCCGCGAGGCGCGGCCCGAGCCGGAGGTCTCCCTCCCGGTGGTGCCGTGGGTGCTTTCGGGCAAGACGGCCGGGGCGCTGCGCGCGCAGGCCGAGCGGCTGCTCGCGCACATGAGCGAGGCCACCGACGGCTCGGCCGACGTGGGTTTCACGCTGGCGACCGGGCGTGCGGCATTCGGCCGTCGTGCGGTGGTGGTGGGCGCGGACCGTGAGGAGCTGCTGGCCGGTCTGGCGGCGGTGTCTCAGGGCGGCGAGGGTGCGGCGGCGCGTCCGGGGAAGCTGGGGATGTTGTTCACCGGTCAGGGTGCGCAGCGGCTGGGTATGGGCCGGGAGCTGTATGAGGGTTTCCCGGTGTTCGCGGAGGCGTTCGACGCGGTGGCGGCCGAGGTTGACCCGTTGCTGGGTGTGAGCCTGCGTGAGGTGATGTGGGGCCGGACCCACGACCAGGAGCAGACCGACGAGCACGACCGGGAGACCGACGAGCGGTACAGGGAGCAGGGCGTCGAGCGGGACGTTGAGCGGTTGAACGGCACCGGGTTCGCTCAGCCGGCGTTGTTCGCGTTCGAGGTGGCGTTGTTCCGGTTGCTGGGCGCGTGGGGTGTGCGGCCGGATGTGCTGGTGGGTCATTCGATCGGTGAGTTGGCGGCGGCGCATGTGGCCGGGGTGTTCTCGTTGGGCGATGCGGCGCGTCTTGTGGTGGCGCGTGGCCGGTTGATGCAGGAGTTGCCCTCCGGTGGGGTGATGGTGGCGATCCAGGCGACCGAGCGGGAGATCACCCCGTGGTTGTCGGAGGGGGTGTCGCTTGCGGCCGTCAACGGCCCGCAGGCCGTCGTCGTCTCCGGAGTGGCTGATGCCGTCGAGCGAGTCCAAGCCGAGTTCGAGGCGCTGGGCCGCCGGGTGTCGCGGCTGGCGGTCTCGCACGCCTTCCACTCGGCGCTCATGGAGCCGATGCTGGACGACTTCGCCGTGGTGGCCGCACAGGTCACCTACCAGGAACCGCAGATCCCCATCGTCTCCACGGTGACCGGTCAGGTCGCCGACCTGACGGACCCGGCCTACTGGGTGGACCAGGTGCGTAAGCCGGTCCGGTTCGCGGACGCGGTGTCGACCGTGAAGGCCGACGGCATCACCCGGCTGGTCGAGGTCGGTCCGGACGCGGTGCTCACCGGCATGGCAGCCCAGTGCCTGGAGTCCGAGGAGACCGTGCTGGGGTCGGGTCAGGCGATGGCTGTGGCCGATCGGGTCGTGCTGGTGGCGGCGCAGCGGCGTAACCGTCCCCAGGCGCACACGCTGGTCTCGGCCCTGGGCGAATTGCACACGGCCGGGGTCGACGTCGACTGGCGGGCGTTCTTCGCGGGCACCGGGGCCCGGAAGGTCGACCTGCCCACCTACGCCTTCCAGCGTGAACGCTTCTGGATCGACACCGAGCAGTACCTCGCGAACTCCTGGTTCGGAAGCGAGATCGGCGGCATCGCCGCCGCCGGGCTGGCCTCGGCGGGGCACCCGATGCTCGGCGTCGTGGTGCCCTCCCCGGACTCGGACGTGGTCACGTTCACCGGACGGCTCTCGACGAGGACCCACGCGTGGATCGCCGACCACGAGGTGCTCGGCAACATCCTGCTGCCGGGCACGGGCTTCGTGGAGCTGGCCATCCGGGCGGGCGACCACGTCGGCTGCGACGTCCTGGAGGAGCTGGCGCTGCAGGCCCCCCTGGTGCTCGCGCCGCGCGATGCCATGGCGATCCAGGTGGTGGTCGGCGCCGCCGACGGCTCCGGCCGTCGCTCCGTGAGCATCCACTCCCGCCCGCAGGACCAGCCCGACCTCCCCTGGACGCTGCACGCGGACGGGGTGCTGGCCACAGCCCCACCGACATTCCCGGCCCTGAGTGGTGCGGCCCTGAGTGGTGCGGCCCCCAGCGGTGCGACCCCGAACGGCGCGGCCAGCGGTCCTGCTTCGAGCGGCGCGGCTTCGAGCGGTACCGCCCCGGGCGGCCCTGTGCCGGAGGGGGATCTCACCCTGTGGCCGCCGCCGGGTGCCACCGCGTTGGACCTGGAGACCGCCTATCCCGACCTGCTGGCGCGGGGCTTCGGCTATGGGCCGGTGTTCCAGGGGCTGACGGCGGCGTGGCGGCGCGGTGACGAGCTGTTCGCCGAGGTCGCGCTCCCCGAGCACGCGCACGCCGACGCCGAGCAGTTCGGCCTGCACCCGGCGCTGCTCGACGCGGCGATGCACGCCGCGCTGGTGGACGGCGCGGGCGGCGACGAGACCGTGCTGCCGTTCGTCTGGAACCGGGTCACCCTGCACGCGACCGGGGCGGTCGCGATCCGGGTACGGATCACCCAGCCCACCCAGGACAGCCTGACCCTCGACGTGGCCGACCCAACCGGGGCGCCCGTGGCGACGGTCGGCGCGGTGGTCGGCAGGCCGGTCTCGCCGGAGCAGATCAGCACGACCGGCGCCGAGTCGCTGTTCCACCTGGTCTGGCGCCCGGCGCCCGCCTCCGCCGAGACGGCCTGGACCGCCTGGGACGCCCTGCCTCCCGACGGGCCCGTCACGGGCATGGTCGTCGTGGAATGCCCCACGCCGGAGGGCGACGTCCCGTCCGCCGTCCATGACGTGGCCCGCCGGATGCTCGCCACGGTCCAGGACTGGCTCGCCGACGAGCGTTTCGCCGACGCCACACTCGCCGTCATAACCCGCAACGCCGTAGCCACGACCGGCACGGCCACCGTCGACGTCCGCCATGCCCCGGTATGGGGCCTGGTACGCGCCGCCCAGGCGGAGAACCCGGGCCGCCTGCTCCTGGTCGACCTGGACGCCCCGAACGACCCGGGCGGCCCGAACGGCACGGACATCCTGGACGCCCCGAAGGGCACGGACAGCGCGCACGTCACCGACGGCGCGGGTGGTCCGAACGGCGCGGGTGGTCCGAACGGCTCGGACGGCGCGGGCAGTACACGCGAGGGCGCGGGCGGCTCGTACGGCGCGAACGGTATGCGTGGCGGGGAGCGCGCGGGTGGTCTGCGTGGGCTTGGGCGGGCACTCGCCACGGGGGAGGCGGAGTGCGCGGTTCGCGATGGTGAGGTGCTGGTGCCGCGGCTCGCGCGGTTCCCGGTAGCCGAGCCCGCGCCGGGAGGCGCGTTCGACGGTGAGGGCACGGTGCTGGTGACCGGAGGCACCGGGGGACTTGGGGCGCTGGTCGCCCGGCACCTGGTGCGCGAGCACGGGGTGCGGCACCTGCTGCTGACGAGCCGGCGCGGCCTCGACGCGCCCGGCGCCGCCGAGCTGCGCGACGAGCTGGCCGGGCTCGGCGCCACGGTAACGGTGGCCGCGTGCGACGTAGCCGATCGCGCCGCGCTGGCCGGGCTGCTCGCGGGTGTCCCGGCGGCGCACCCGCTGTCCGCCGTCGTGCACGTGGCCGGGGTCGCCGACAACGGCACGATCGGATCACTGACCGCCGACCGCATGGACGCGGTGCTGACGCCGAAGGCCGACGCCGCCTGGCACCTGCACGAACTCACCGCGGGCCTCGACCTGACGGCATTCGTGCTGTTCTCCTCGGCCGGCGGCCTGGTGCTGGCCGCCGGGCAGGCCAACTACGCCGCCGCGAACGTCTTCCTCGACGCCTTGGCCCAGCGGCGGCACGCCGAAGGGCTGCCCGCCACCGCGATGGCCTTCGGGTTGTGGGGGACGGCCACGGGCATGACCACGTCGCTCGACCTGGCCGAACAGCGCATGGCCGCCCAAGGCCTTCCCTCGCTGCCGCCCGGCCTGGGGCTCACGCTGTTCGACACCGCCCTGCGCTCGGGCCGGCCCGCCCTGGTGCCGTTGCGCCTGGACCTGGACGTGCTGCGTCGCCGCGGCGGGGAGGTTCCGCCGCTGCTGCGCGACCTGGTGCGCGTCCAGACGCGACGGACCGCCCGTTCGGCGAGCGCGCCCGGGGCGGACGCGCTGGCCGAGCGTCTGTCGGGCATGGCGGCACCCGAGCGGTCGCGCATGCTGCTGGACCTGGTGCGCGGCCACGTGGCCGCGGTGCTCGGGCACGCGTCGGCCGACGCGGTCGAGGGTGACCGCGCGTTCAGCGAGCTGGGCTTCGACTCGCTGGGCGCGGTCGAGCTGCGCAACCAGCTCGGCGCGGCGACCGGGCTGCGCCTGCCGGCCACGCTCGTCTTCGACCACCCCACCGCGCGAGCGGTCGCCGACCACATCGACTCCAAGCTGACCGGGCCCGTGGCCGCTCCGGCGACGACCCGCGCCGCGGGCACCATCACCGCCACCGCCGACGATCCGATCGTCATCGTCGGCATGGCGTGCCGCTACCCGGGCGGGGTCTCCTCGCCCGAGGACCTGTGGCACCTGGTGGCGGACGGGGTGGACGCGATCTCCGGCCTCCCCCTGGACCGAGGATGGGATCCCGCCGTATACGACCCGGAACCTGGCAAGCCGGGCAAGTCGTATGCCCGCGAGGGCGGCTTCCTGTACGGCGCCGCGGAGTTCGACCCGGGGTTCTTCGGGATCAGCCCGAACGAGGCGCTGATCATGGACCCGCAGCAGCGGCTGCTGCTGGAGGTCTCCTGGGAGGCCATCGAACGGGCCGGAGTGGACCCCACGTCACTGAAGGGCAGCGCGACGGGCGTGTTCGCCGGCGTCATGTACCACGACTACGCGCTGGGCGCGGACGCGGCGGCCAGCAGCGGCGGCAGCCTGGTCTCCGGCCGCACGTCGTACACGCTGGGGCTGGAGGGCCCGGCCGTGACCGTGGACACGGCGTGTTCGTCGTCGCTGGTGGCGTTGCACCTGGCGGCCCAGGCCCTGCGCTCAGGCGAGTGCTCCCTGGCCCTCGCGGGCGGGGTCGCGGTCATGGGCACGCCCGGAATGCTCGTGGAGTTCAGCCGCCAGCGAGGCCTTTCTCCCGACGGCCGGTGTCGGTCGTTCGCGGCGGGGGCTGATGGCACGGGGTGGGGTGAGGGTGTCGGGATGCTGCTGTTGGAGCG
>NZ_JARWAC010000037.1 GCF_029846175.1 Sphaerisporangium sp. TRM90804
GACTTGAAGTCGCGGACCATGTTGTACACGCCCTGGGTCTTGGCCCAGGTCCAGTTGTCGATGTTGTAGTCGTTGTAGCAGAGCTTGGCGGCCGGGTCGGCGGCGCGCGCGGTGCGGAAGGCGACCTCGATCCAGTCGTTGCCGGTGCGCTGCAGGTTGGAGTCGCGCCGCCCACCGGAGTTGCCGTCGGCGAAGGCCTCGTTGACCACGTCCCAGGCGTAGATCTTGCCGCGGTAGTGGGCCATGACGCCGTTGATGTGGTCGTTCATCGCCTGGCGCAGCGAGCTGCCCGACAGCGACTGCATCCACCCGGGCTGCTGGGAGTGCCAGGCCAGGGTGTGGCCGCGTACCCGCTTGCCGTTCTGGACGGCCCAGTTGTAGACCCGGTCGGCGTTGGTGAAGTTGAACTGCCCGCGGTTGGGCTCGGTGGCGTCGATCTTCATCTCGTTCTCGGCCGTCACCATGTTGAACTCGCGGTTCGCGATGGTGGTGTACTGCGAGTCGCCGAGCTTGCCGGCGCTGATGGCGGTGCCGAAGTACCGCCCGCTCTGCGCGGCCGCCGCGCCGAGCGTGCTCGCCGCGGCGTTGACGGAGGTCGGGACCGTCAGCACCGAGATCACGCCCACCACGCCGACGGCGCCGGCGATCAGGGCCCGCCGGAAGACGTTGGGGGGCCGCCTGGTGCCGGGCGGGGGTATGTCGTTCGTGCCCATGTCTGAGCCTCCATAGGTGCAGCAACGGGAAAGACGGAAGCGGAGAGATGCCGGGACGCCTCGCAGGACCGATGCCGCGCCCCGTCGTCGGGGAACGCGCATCGCCGAGGTGTCGCGGACGGCGGCCCCTGCCCGGACCACCGACCTGACACGGCGACCGCCTAGGGCTCAGTGTGGAAATCATTACGAAACATGTCAAGCAGATCCGGAAACTTTCACCCCATCCACTGCCGTAACCCCCGCCCACCTGCTCCCATGTCGCTGAACACCCTCCGAAAGTTTCGGCCTCTTCTCCTTTCCATGGAACATTTCATTGAAATTTTCATTTCATCTCCATCACCGGCGGATGGCGGCACCCCATGAACCCAGGTGAGCCACTCGCCGCCGGCGGCCCCCCGCGCCGCCGGGCGTTCCGCTCTTGACGGCCCCTCGTCGCCTCATGTTTGCTCCGCTCTACCACCGCGACATTCGGCAGACTTCGGCAGAGGAGGAGAGCACCGACGAGGAGACTCAGGCCGGCCGTCATCAGAGCGAGCGGGCTCGTGATGACAGGCGCGGCAAAGGAATGAGGCGCGCCGATGAAGCAGTTCTCCCATTCCGGGATGAACCCGCCACCTCGCCGGCGACCCCTGGCCGTGAAGGCCGAACAGGCCGCCGTCGACACCGGCCCCCGCTACGCGGGGCCGGCACCTGCGCCTGTCGAGACGGCGGCCCCTCTCCGTCCGCGCCTCACCCGCGCTCGCCCCGGAGAACCCCGCTGACATGCCCGTCGACCGTGGAAAGCATCGCGCCGAAGGCGCCGCCGCCCAGCTCGACGACCCGCCCGGGGCCCTGGGCGCCGAAACCGACCTCGACGAGGTACCTCCCGTAGCGCGCGCGGAACGTCCACCGGGAGCACCCTGTGCTGAGGTCGAGCGGTGACCGGAGGCAGGCGACGTTGAAGGCGTCCGCCCGCAGCGGCGGCCTTTCGTACGGTTCGGGCGTGAGCCTGCCCATGTCGGGGTCGTTGTACGTCCTGCCATGGGGGGCGAGGCCGTACTCTCGCCTCGCCGTCTCGGTGGAGGGGTAGTCGAGGACCATCTGCGCGAAGGCCGGCCCGCTCTCCGACGGCCCCCAGGTTCTGAGGGCGAAGCCCTCCGCCCCGAAGAGGCGGGGAAACGGCGGCACGGTGACGTCCTTCTGCACCGCCGTGTACCCGGTGCTCGTCACGGAGCTCGGCAGGCCGGCCCCGCCGACGAGCAGCGAGACCGGAGGCACGTCCCTCGGCCTGCCGCGCCGGCGCCCTCCGTCCACAGGCGAGTGACGCCGAACGCGCCCAGCGCGACGGCCAGGATGGCCCCGGCCGAGGCGGCCAGGGCGGTACGTGACGTCACTGCTTCCTCACCCCGTCGCGCGTTGAACAGAACGCGGATCGATCGACCTGCCGCGGCGCCTCCTTGTAGGCGTCCGCCTTCGCGAGACTGCCGGAGACCGCTCGACATGTGAAGACGCGGAACCTCGCGCCGGTGGCCGCCGCCGCGGCGGGTACACGTCAGGCCGCTGCGTCGTAGGGTGAACGTCGTACGCGGTGGAAGGGGTACAGGGTGGCCGGGACGGCGCTGAGCGGGACGACGGTGGCCGAGGTGATGGCCGAGCTGGCCGGGCTCCAGGACCCCAAGGTGCGCGCGGTGAACGAGAGACACGGTGACGATCACGGTGTGAACCTCGGCAACCTGCGCGCTCTCGCGAAGCGGCTCAAGACGCGGCAGGAGCTCGCGTGCGGGCTCTGGGAGACGGGTGACACGGCGGCGAGACTGCTGGCGATGCTCATCTGCCGCCCCAAGGCGTTCGAGCGTGACGAGTTGGACGTCATGGTGCGCGAGGCGCGCGCACCCAAGGTGCACGACTGGCTCGTGAACTACGTGGTGAAGAAGAGCCCGCACTCCGAAGAGCTGCGCCTGGCCTGGGCCGCCGATTCCGATCCGGTGGTCGCGAGCGCCGGATGGGCGCTGACCACCGAGCGCGTGACGAAGAAGCCCGAGGTCCTCGACCTCGCGGGGCTGCTCGACGTCATCGAGGCGGAGATGAAGGACGCCCCTGATCGCCTGCAGTGGGCGATGAACCACTGCCTGGCCCAGATCGGGATCGAGCACCCCGGGCACCGCGCCCGCGCGATCGACATCGGCGAGCGCCTGGGGGTGCTCAAGGACTACCCGACCTCCCCCGGCTGCACGTCTCCGTTCGCGCCCGTCTGGATCACCGAGATGGTGCGCCGGCGGCACGACTAGCCGCCGTCGTGCGGTCCGCGCCCGGCGGGCAGGCGCGTGGAGCACGCGCGGCGGGCTCTGCTCAGCGGCCGGCCGAGGTGGCCACGAGCGTGGGATTCCATGACCAGGCGCACCTGACCCGGCGTCGGCACCGCACCCGCCCGCTACGCCTCCCGCGCCTGACGGGAGGAACCTGGTATCTCGGCGCCCGGGAGCGGGCGGCGTCGGGGGAGCCACGCGGGCGGGGCGACGTGGGGGACACGCGCCGCGTGAAGCCGGTCGGCGGCGCTGAACGATTCATCCGCCGGCCGCCAGGCGCGCCCTTCCCGGACCTCGAATGTGAGCGCCAACATTCGCGGGCGGGAGCCGGCCCGGACGAAGGGCGAGGGGCGCGACGCGCTGTTCGCGACCCTGACGAAGTGGCGGGGGAGTGGTGCTCGCGATCAGTGTGAGCGATCACATCCGACAGGTCAATGCTCCCGGGGCTCGGCGGAGTCGCGGTCGGATTTCTGGTGTCCCCTGTTGACATCGCTGATGGCTACGTAAACACTCGCTGGAAACATGGCGGAAACATCACCACGACGCTCGTCCTGGCTCGCGGAGGATTCCGTCCGGCTTGCCCCTGACCGACCGGCATAGTTGTTAGCGTTAACAATAGCGTCAGATGTGGAGGGCCGGCCCCGGCTGAAGTCGTACGACCCCCGACCGTCACATCGCGCGCGCACCACGTGCCGCGCGTCGGCTCCGGCTCCCCGGGCCGGCGGGGCGCCACCTCCCACCTCACGTACCAGGAGGCCGACAGACGATGAGAACCCTCTTGTGCCGGGTCGCCGCCGCCCTGCTGATCGCCGGCGCCCTCGTCGCCCAGCCCGCGGCGCCCGCCCAGGCCGCTCCGGGCACGATCACCAACGGGACGCAGTTCCGCGACACGGCCGGGAACGTGTTGCACGCGCACGGCGGCGGGGTCCTGAAGGTGGGCGCCTACTACTACTGGTTCGGCGAGAACCGCAACGCCGACAACACGTTCCGCGCCGTCTCCGTCTACCGGTCGACCGACCTGCTGAACTGGGAGTTCCGGCGGGACGTCCTCACGCGTACGTCCAGCGCCGAGCTGAACCTCTCCAACATCGAACGGCCGAAGGTCATCTACAACAGCTCCACCGGCCGCTACGTGATGTGGATGCACAAGGAGAACGGGCGGGACTACGGCGAGGCGCGTGCCGCCGTCGCCTCGTCGGCGACCGTCGACGGCGACTACGCCTACCACGGCAGCTTCCGCCCGCTGGGCCACATGTCGCGTGACATCACACTCTTCAACGACGCGGGCACGGCGTACATGATCTCGGCGGCGGACGAGAACTACGACCTGCACATCTACCGGCTCACCGCCGACTACCTGAACGTCGCCTCGCTGGTCGGCAACTTCTGGAACGACGCCCACCGCGAGGCCCCCGCGATGTTCAAGCGGGGCTCGACGTACTTCCTGCTGACGTCCGGGGCCACCGGCTGGAACCCGAACCAGGCGAAGTACGCGACGGCCACCGGCGTCTCCGGCCCGTGGAGCGGATGGACCAACGTCGGCGACGGCACGACCTTCGGCTCCCAACCGGCCTACGTCCTGCCGGTGCAGGGCACCTCGACGACGAGCTACCTGTACATGGGCGACCGGTGGGCGGGCGCGTGGGGCGGCCCCGTGGGCGACTCCCAGTACGTGTGGCTGCCGATCACGTTCCCGTCCGCGACGAGCATGAGCCTGAGCTGGCACCCGCAGGTCACGATCGACGCCGCCACCGGCGTGGTCACGGGCTCCGGCGCGGCGCCGTCGTACCGGGTCACGGCCCGGCACAGCGGCAAGGTGATGGACGTCGTCAGCGCGTCCATGGCCGACAACGCCGAGGTGAAGCAGTACCCGTGGAACGGCGGCGGCAACCAGAAGTGGCAGTTCCAGGACGCGGGCGGCGGCTACCTCCGGCTGGTGAGCCAGAACAGCGGCAAATGCCTGGACGTCGCCGGAGGCTCGACCGCCGACGGCGCGAACGTCATCCAGTACACGTGCGGCGGGGGCGCCAACCAGCAGTGGCAGTGGGCCGCGACCGGCGACCACTTCCTCTTGAGAGCACGCCACAGCGGAAAGTGTCTCGACGTCGTCAACGCCTCGAGCGCCGACGGAGCCGACATCCAGCAGTACACCTGCGGCGGCGGCGCCAACCAGCAGTGGACCCGCACCTCATCCTGACCATCCGCACACCGCTACGCGCAGCCGGCGGACGCCGGAACCCGCAAGGAGACCCTTTGATGAGTCATCAGCCGCCGTCGCGAGGAGACCGCCTGCCCGCCGCCGTGCGCGGGCCCGCCCCCGGCGGCGTCGCACGCGTGCTCGGCGTGCTCGGCCTGCTCGTCGCCGCGCTGCTCGGCGTGCTCGCCGTCCCCGCCCAGGCGAGCCCCGCCGTGCAGTACACCAACCCGATCGCCGCCCAGCGCGCCGACCCGCACGTCTTCCGGCACACCGACGGCTACTACTACCTCACCGCCACGGTCCCGGCCTACGACCGGATCGTGCTGCGCCGGGCCACCACCCTGCAGGGGCTGGCGAGCGCGCCGGAGACCACCATCTGGCAGCGGCACACCAGCGGCGACATGGGCGCGCACATCTGGGCTCCGGAGATCCACTTCATCAACGGCCGGTGGTACGTGTACTTCGCCGCGGCGCCCGCGAACGACGTGTGGCGGATCCGCATGTGGGTGCTGGAGAGCACGGCGGCCAACCCGCTCACCGGCTCCTGGACCGAGCGCGGCCGGATCGTCACCCCGTGGGACACCTTCTCGCTGGACGCCACCACGTTCGTCGCCAACGGCGTGCGCTACCTGCTGTGGGCGCAGGCCGAGCCGGGCATCGCCACGAACACCAACCTGTACATCGCGCGCATGGGCGCCGATCCGTGGACCATCACCGGCGCGACCACCCGGCTGACCGTGCCGACGCTGGCCTGGGAGACGCGAGGGCACGCGGTGGCCGAGGGCCCGGCGGTGATCCAGCGGAACGGGCGCATCTTCCTCACGTACTCGGCGAGCGCCACCGACGCCAACTACTGCCTGGGCATGCTCACCGCGTCGGCGTCGGCCAACCCGCTCAGCGCGTCGTCGTGGACCAAGAGCCAGACGCCGGTGTTCGCCAGCAACGCGGCGACCAGCCAGTACGGGCCCGGCCACAACTCGTTCACGGTGTCGGAGGACGGGCAGAGCGACATCCTCGTCTACCACGACCGCAGCTACCAGAACATCTCCGGCGACCCGCTCAACGACCCCAACCGGCGCACCCGCTTCCAGAAGCTGTACTGGAAGAGCGACGGCACCCCCGACTTCGGCATCCCGGTGCCCGACGGCGTGACGCCGGTCCGGCTGAAGTCGTACAACGTGCCGACCAGGTTCGTCCGGCACTACGACTACAAGGCCCGGCTCGACGCGGACGTGGCCCCGCTCGCCGACTCGCAGTTCCGGATCGTGCCCGGCCTGGCCGGCGGCGGCACCGTCTCGCTGGAGTCGACCAACTACCCCGGCTACTACCTGCGGCACAGCTACTACCTCGCCCGGGTCGACCGCAACGACGGCAGCGCGCTGTTCGCCGCCGACGCCAGCTTCACCCGGCGCGCCGGGCTGGCCTCCGCGAGCGGCGTCTCGTTCGAGTCCGCCAACCTGCCCGGTTACTACCTGCGGCACAGCGACTACCAGCTCCGGGTGGATCCCACCGGAACCGGCACCTTCGCGGCCGACGCCACCTTCATCCTGGAATGAGGTGGGCGCCCGGCGGGCTCGGATCGAGGTCGGCTTCTCGTCTCCCTCATCCCCGTTCGGGCGCCCACGACGGTGATCCCCGGCAAGGGTGGCCCCGTCCGGACGTCGCCTGGATACCGGGGAGTAACTTAGGTGGGGACAGAGTCCGTGCCCGCGCCGTGGTGGCCGGTCGTCCGATGGCCGACCGGCGGCCGCCGTCGTGCAGGCGGATGGCGCGGCCGGATCCCAAGCATGGGGAACAGTCGGGAGCCGTAGTCATGGCCGAATCGCACAGCCCCGCCGACGACATCGTCTACGACCTGGTCAGCATCCAGTACCACGCGCTCAAGGGCGCTCAGGTGTACGGGCAGTACCGCAAGGACGCCGAGGGCCACGACGACGTCGTGGCGTTCATCGAGCAGGTGCACGAGGAGGACACCCGCCGAGCCGAGCGCGCCCACGAGCTGCTGGGCAAGCTCACCGCGCAACGCGGCGGCCGCATCGGCTGACCCGTTCGCCGAGCCGGCCCGCGGCCCACGCGGCCTCGCCTGGGCTCGGGCGCCTGGGCCGGCGCCTGGGCCGGCTCCTGGGTTGGGCGGGGGCCTGGTGGGTAGATGCGGCCGGCATGACGGAGTATGGAATCCACGCCTCCCATGAGCAGATCCCGCCCGACGGGCTTCTCGCCGCGATGATCGCGGCCGAACGCGCCGGCTTCGAGACCGCCATGTGTTCCGACCACTTCTCCCCGTGGAGCGAGCGGCAGGGGCAGTCCGCCTTCGCCTGGTCCTGGCTCGGCGCTGCCCTGCAGGCGACCGGGCTCACCTTCGGGGTCGTGAACGCGCCGGGGCAGCGGTACCACCCGGCGATCATCGCCCAGGCGATCGGGACTCTCGGTGCGATGTTCCCGGGGCGGTTCTGGGCCGCGCTGGGCAGCGGTGAGTACAGCAACGAGCACATCACCGGCGGGCCGTGGCCGCGCAAGGAGGTGCGCGACGCCCGGCTGCTGGAGTGCGTCGACGTCATCCGCAGGCTGCTCGACGGCGAGGAGGTCACCCGCGACGGCCTGGTGACCGTGGACCGCGCCCGGCTGTGGACCCGCCCGGCGACGCCGCCGCCCCTGATCGGCGCGGCGGTGAGCACCACCACGGCGGCCCGGTGCGCGCAGTGGGCGGACGGCATGGTCACGGTCAACGCCCCCGAGGACCACCTGCGCCAGATGATCGCGGCCTACCGTGACGCGGGGGGACGCGGACCGGTCTGCCTGCAGGTCCACCTGAGCTGGGCGCCGACGGAGCGGGAGGCGGAGACCATCGCCCACGACCAGTGGCGCAGCAACGTCTTCCGCCCGCCGATCTGCTGGGACCTGGAGATGGTGGAGCACTTCGACGTGGTCTCCGAGCACGTGACCGTGGAGCAGGTGCGCGGCGTCGTCAACGTCTCCGCCGACCTCGACCGGCACGTCGAATGGCTGCGCGGCTACGCGGCCCTGGGCTTCGACCGCATCTACCTGCACCACGTCGGCCAGGACCTGTCGCCGTTCATCGACACCTTCGGCGCCAAGGTGCTGCCCGCGCTGCGCTAGGCGCGCTGATCCGGCCGCGCCGCGGGCATCATCGCGGCGCGGCCCGCCACGGGGAGGCGCGGCCGGCGCCGGGTGGCTTTGCGTCGCCGGGGGCGGCGGCCTACGGTGCGACTATGGCCACTGAAGCGGAACACCGGCGGGTCGGGCCCGAGTGCGGGAGGTTGCTGCTGCGGACGTCGCGGGCCGGGGTGGCCGCTCAGGCCGGGCACGACCTCACGCTTGAGGTGACGCGGTGGTCGGGCGACGTCGTGCTCGCCGGCGACTCCGCGGCCGGCACGGTGACGGTCACGGCCTTCACCGGCTCGCTGCGCGTGCTGGAGGGCACCGGCGGCGTCAAGCCGCTGTCCGAGCGCGACCGGCGCGACATCGTGCAGAACGCGCGGCGGCTGCTGGACGCCGACCGCCGGCCCGAGGCCGAGTTCACCGGCACCGGGATCGTCACCGACGACGACGGCGGCGGGGTCGTGGACGGCACCCTGACCCTGCTCGGCCGGCGGCACCCGCTGCGGCTGCGGGTGACCCGGCTGGAGGACGGCCGCTACCGGGCCACCGGCACCATCGTGCAGTCGCAGTACGGCGTGCGGCCGTACACCGCCTTCTTCGGCGCGCTCAAGCTGGCCGACCCTGTGGCGGTGGAGGCCGAGGTCGACCTGCCCGAGCCCCTGGGGCCGGGCGCCTGACCCCGCCCGCCCGGGGTGCCGGGACGGCCGCGCGGGCGGTTGGGACCATGCCGTGACCACTTGGGCGGTGAAACGACTTCGCGGGACGCTACCGTTTGCGGAGTGGAGGAGATCGACCGCCGGATCGTCACGCTGCTGGCCGCTGACGGGCGCATGAGCTTCACCGACCTGGCCAAGGAGACCGGCCTGTCGGTGTCCGCGGTCCACCAGAGGGTGCGGCGCCTGGAGAAGCGCGGCGTCATCCGGGGATACGCCGCGCTGGTCGACCACGACGCCATCGGCCTCGCGCTCACCGCCTTCGTCTCCATCAAGCCGATCGACCCCTCCGCGCCCGACGACGCCCCCGAGAAGCTCCAGCACCTGACCGCCATCGAGGCGTGCCACAGCGTCGCCGGCGACGAGAGCTACATCCTGAAGGTGCGCGTGCGCAACCCGAACGCGCTGGAGCACCTGCTCCAGCAGATCCGTGCCCTGGCGAACGTCTCCACCCGCACCACCATCGTGCTGAGCACCCCGTACGAGCACCGCACCCCCGACCTCACGACCGGCACCCCGTAGCCCGGCGGGCCGGTCAGGCGGGGGAGACGGCCCCGGCGAAGGTCGCGCGCAGGCGGGCGGTGGCGGCGGGGCCGGCGCCCAGGTGGTCCAGCCCGAGCAGGGCGGCGCCGACGACGGGCGGCACGTCGGCGATCACCAGCTCGGCGTGCGGGGCCAGTTCCGCGTAGCGCTTCTCCACCAGGGAGGTGAGCAGCGGGTGGCGGGCGGTGAGCACGCCGCCGCCGAGCACGACCTCGCACGAACTCTCCACCAGCCGCAGGCGGCGCAGCGCGACCACGCCCATGAGGGCCACCTCCTCGGCCTGGCGTTCCACCAGGGAGCGGGCGACGGCGTCCCCGTCGGCCGCCGTCGCGAGCAGGGCGGGGACCAGGGCGTGCAGCCGTTCGCCCGGCAGCTCGCCGAAGTGCAGGCCGAGGACGACCTCCTCGGCCAGGCGGGTGCCGAAGCACCGGCGCACGACGTCCAGCAGGGCGGTGGCCGGGCCCCGGCCGTCCTCGGCGCGCACCGCGTGCCAGAGCACCTCCTCGCCGAGCCCGCCGCCGCCGCCCCAGTCGCCGCTGAGTCTGCCCAGCGCGGGGAACCGGGCGACCTCGCCGGTGGGGGACACCCCGACCGCGTTGATCCCCGCCCCGCACACGACGGCGACGCCCCACGGCCGCGAGGCCCCGGCGCGCAGCAGCGCGAAGGTGTCGTTGCCCACCACGGCCTCCCGGCCGTACCGGCGGGCCATGATCTCCTCGCGGAGCCGGTCCTCCTCGATCGGCAGGTCGGCGCCGGCCACGTACGCCGCGACGCGGTCGGCGAACGGCGGCCCGGCCGCGGGGCCGAGCGCGCGCCGCGCGGTCTCGCCGATGACGTCGACGGCCGCGCCCACCCCCAGGCTCTGCGGCAGGAACGGCCCGCCCCGGCCGCGGGCCAGGACGGTGCCGTCCTCGGCGACCAGGGCGACGTCGGTCTTGCTGTTCCCCCCGTCGACGGCGAGGACCGTTCTCACGCCTCCACCGCCCCGTCGCCGGCCCAGGGGAGGTACCGGCGGTTGGCGGCCACCAGCCGCTCGGCCAGCTCCCTGGAGACCGACGCCTGGCCGATCAGCGGGTGGGCCAGCAGCGCGTCGGCGACCCGGTCGGCGCCGCCGTGCAGCGCCGCCTGTAGGGCCAGGTCCTCGTAGGCGGAGACGTGCGCGATGAGCCCGGCGTACAGGGGGTGCACCGGGTCGACCGGCAGCGGCGCGGCGCCGGAGGCGCCGATCCGCGCCGGCACCTCGATCACCGCGTCGTCGGCCAGGAACGGCAGGGTGCCGTCGTTGCGCACGTTGACGACCTGGGTGTCGCCCCGGTCGCCCGCCAGGGACGCGATCAGCGCGACCGCCGCCTCCGAGTAGTACGCGCCGCCCCGCCTTTCCAGCAGCTTCGGCTTGGTGTCGACCGACGGGTCGGCGTACAGGGTGAGCAGCGACTCCTCCATGGCGGCGACCTCGGCGGCCCGGGAGGGCTTGGTGCGCTGCTCGGCCACCACGGCGTCGTGCTCGTAGAAGTAGCGCAGGTAGTACGAGGGCACGACGCCCAGGCGGCGCACCAGGGCCGCCGGCAGGCCGATGTCGGCGGCGATCTTCTCGCCGTGCTCGGCCAGCAGCCGGGGCAGCACGTCTTCGCCGTCGAGGTACACGGCCCGCTCCCAGGTGAGGTGGTTGAGCCCGACGTGGCCGAGCGAGATCCGGCCCGGGTCCACGCCCAGGTGGCGGGCGAAGCGCCGCTGGAAGCCGATGGCCACGTTGCACAGGCCGATCGCGCGGTGCCCCGCCCGCAGCAGCGCCCGGGTGACGATGCCGACCGGGTTGGTGAAGTCGACGATCCAGGCGTCCGGCGCGACCTTCGCCGCGCGCTCGGCGATGTCCAGGACGACCGGCACGGTGCGCAGCGCCTTTGCCAGCCCGCCCGCCCCGGTCGTCTCCTGGCCGACGCAGCCGCAGGCCAGCGGCAGGGTCTCGTCGACGTTGCGTGCGGCCTGCCCGCCCACCCGCAGCTGCAGCAGCACGGCCTGCGCGCCGGCCGCCCCCTCCTCGATGGTGGTGGCCGTGCTCACCGCCGCGGGATGCCCGGCGCGGGCGAACATGCGCGAGGCCATCGCCGACACCAGCGACAGGCGCCGCTCGTCGGGATCGATCAGCGTGAGCTCCGACAGCGGCAGCTCCTCGCGCAATCGGGCGAAACCGTCGACCAGCTCCGGCGTGTAGGTGGAGCCGCCCCCCACAACGGCCAGCTTCATCACTTGACTCCCGTCAGCTTGACGCCCTCGATGAACGCCTTCTGGGCGAAGAAGAACACGACGATCACCGGTGCCATGGCCAGCAGGGTGGCGGCCATGGTGAGGTTCCACTGGACCCGGTGCACGGTTTTGAAGGATGCCAGGCCCAGCGACAGCGTCCAGTGGGAGGGGTCGGTTCCCGCGTACAGCAGAGGCCCGTAGTAGTCGTTCCAGCAGTAGAAGAACTGGAACAGCGCGACGGCGGCGATGGCGGGCCTGGCCATCGGCAGGATCACCCGCAGCAGTGTGCGCAGCTCGCCGCAGCCGTCCACGCGCGCGGCGTCGGAGTACTCCCGGGGGATGGTGACCAGGAACTGCCGCAGCAGGAAGATCGAGAACGCGTCGCCGAGCAGCATGGGCAGGATCAGCGGCCACAGGGTGCCGGTCAGGTCGAACCGGGCCCAGACGAGGTAGACCGGCACGGCCACGACCTGCGGCGGCAGCATCATGGTGGTGACCACGAGCAGGAACGCCGGCCCGCGGCCGCGAAAGCGCAGGCGCGCCAGCGCGTAGGCCACCGGCACGGACGACAGCAGCATGAACACCGTGGCCAGCCCGGCGTACATCAGCGAGTTGACGATCCAGGTGAGCAGCGGCGCCCGCTGGAAGATGTCGGCGAAGTTGCCCCACTCCCACCGCCGGGGCCACAGCTCGGAGGTGAGCGCCTGCTGGTCGGTCATCACGGCGGTCAGCGCGATGAACGCCAGCGGCCCGAGGAACATGAGGGCGGCGGCGACGGCGAGGGCGTGGGTGGCGATCCACGTCAGCGCGGTGCGGCGGCGGCGTGCGCGGGCACTCGCCGTGCGTGCTCCGGGCCGGGTGAGGGTCAGGGTCATGCCTCCTCCTCGGTGAGGCCGCGGAACTGCCGCAGGAGTATCAGGGTGAACACCATCGACACCGCGAACAGGATGAGCGCCAGCACGCAGGCGTATCCCATGGCGAAGTCGCGGAACCCCTGGTGGAAGAGCCATTCGGGGAAGGTGAGCGTCGACCCGTCGGGGTAGCCCGGGACGAACACCGTGCCGGCGGAGTCGGTGGCTCCCGAGGCCACCCGAGAGGCGACCATCGCCTGGGTGAAGTACTGGAGTGTCTGGATGACGCCGGTCACCGCCGCGAACATGACCACCGGCCGGATGACCGGCAGCGTGACGAGGAAGAACTGCTGCCAGGGGCCGGCGCCGTCCAGGGCCGCGGCCTCGTACAGCTGTTTGGGCACGTCGAGCAGCGCGGCCAGGAAGATGACCATCAGGTCGCCGACCGACCACAGCGCGAGCAGGGTGAGCCCGGGCTTGGCCCACGACGGGTCGCCGAACCAGTCGGGGGAGGGCAGGCCAAGGCCCGACAGGATGGCCGGCACCGGCCCGGTCCCGGGGTTGAGCAGGAACACGAACCCCAGCGTCCCGGCGACCAGCGGCACCAGCGACGGCAGGTAGAAGATCGTGCGGAAGAACCCGGTGCCGGCCTTCAGGCGGGTGACGAGCTGGGCCACGCCCAGGCCGAACGCCACCCGCAGCGGCACCATGACCACGACCAGCCACAGCGTGTTCCTGATCGCCGTCCACGCGGCCTCGTCCCGCAGGAGGTAGCGGTAGTTCAGCAGGCCCACCCATTCCAGGGTGAACAGGTCGTAGCGGTGGAAGGAGAAGTAGACCGTCGCGAGCAGCGGGTAGGCGAAGAAGACCGAGAACCCGATCAGCCAGGGGGACAGGAAGAGCAGCGCCGTGAGGCCGCCGCGGTTCCGGCCCCGCAGGCGGGCCGGCGCCGCGCCGCCGCGGCGCCCGAGCGCCGTGGTCGCCATGTGATCAGCCGCCCGCGGTCAGCTTGAGCTTCTCGTTGATGGTCGTGTCGACCTCGGCGAGCAGCTCGTCCAGGTCGGCGGCGCGTCCGGACTCCCACTTGATCTGCGCGTCCGACAGCGTCTGCTGGTTGAACACCGAGTTCAGGTGCGCGGGCAGGGTGCTGCTGGCGGGGTTGGCGAAGATGTCGAGGAAGGTCTGGAAGTTGGGGTCCTTCTTCAGCTTCGGCGACTTCAGCGCCGGCAGCGTGCTGGGCACGTTGCGCAGGGCGTTGGAGAGCGTCACCAGGGCGTCGGTGTCGGTGGTGAGGTACTTCACGAGCTGCCAGGCCGCGTCGGGGTGCTCGGCGCCGCGCGGTATGCCGATGACCGTGCCGGCGATGAACCCGGCCCCGTAGAGCTGGGGCTTGTCGTCGGCGACCGGGAGCGGCGCGGTGCCGTAGTCGAGGCCGGGCGCGTCGTGGGCGATCATCGCGTTGCGCCATTCGCCGTCGACGGCCATGGCGACCTTGCCCTTCATGAAGGGGTTGTCGGCCGACCACTCGTCGCCCAGGCTCTTGCGGAACTTCTCCAGCTTCTCGTGGCCGAACCAGCCGACGAGGTCCTTCTGCCAGTTCATGAGCTGCTTCCACGCCGGGTCGGCGCCGATGGCGGAGGTCCCGTCGGGGTTGATCCACTTGGCGCCGACCATGACGCCGGTGTGGATGGGGGCGTTCTCGTACATCTGGGTCGACGGGACGAAGCCCGCGACCTCGATGTTCCCGTCCTCGTCGCGCACGGTGAGCTTCTTGGCCAGCTCGGCGAGCTCGGAGAGCGTCTTGGGCGGCTGGGCGCCGTCCATCAGCTTCTTGTTGTAGTACAGCCCGTAGGCGTCGGCGAGCATGGGCATGACGCACCGCTTGCCCTCGTACTGCGTGTACTCCGCCACCACCTTGGGGAAGATCGCCTCGTCGACGCCGGAGGCCGCCAGGTAGGGCTTGAGGTCCTGGAAGAGCCCGGTCTTGCAGAAGGTCGCGACGTTGTCGGTGGTGAACGACAGCGCCACGTCCGGCGGGTTGCCGCCGCGGACCGACTGGATGATCTGGTCGTCCTGGATCGCCTTGGTGGTCTTGACGGTGATCCAGGGGTGCGCGGCCCGGAAGCCGGCCAGGGCGTCGTCGAACGCCTTGATCTCGCTGTCGGCGCTGAAACCGTGCCACATGGTGATGGTGACCGGTGTCCGGTCGGGTGTGCTTCCCGCCTGGGGGGCGGCGGGCCGGTTCTCGGTCCCTGCGGTGCAGGCGGCGGCGAGCAGGGCGAGGGCGGCGACGGCCACGGGCAGCAGACGTGATCTCACGGGGTTCCTCCTTCGGGCGGGCGGGGAAGGCGAGGAGCAGTAAAGGGATAAATGGGGATAAAAGGGGCACGGAATGGCGCGGTGAGCCGCCGCGGGGCGCTCACCGTGGTCAGGAGGGCGGAGGCGCGGCGGAGGCCGGGCGGTGCGCGGGCGTCGCCGGCGAGACGGTGGAGCTGAAGACCTCGTCGCGGGCGGTGGCGAGGGCCAGGCCCAGGGCGCCGGTCAGCACCGGGTTGCCGCCGACGGTGGAGACGCGCACGGGCGGCCGGGGGATGGTCAGGGCGTGCAGCTCCTTCTCCACCAGCCGGGCCAGCAGGTCGCCGCCGGCCAGCAGCGTGCCGCCGGTCAGCACCACGATCTCGGGGTCCACGACGGCGGTGATCGGGGCGACGCCCATGGCCACCCGGGCGGCGACCTCGCGCAGCGCCTCGGACGCGCGCTCGGCCCTGACCCCGCCGAGCCCGGCCTCGCGCACGGCCTCCCGCACGGCTTCGGCGGGGCCGCCGCCGCGCAGGCCGTGGGCGCGCAGCACCTTCAGCACGGCGGGGCCGCCGGCCAGGGCCTGGAAGCCGTGGTCGCCCCGCTTGCCGGTCTCCCTGGTGGTGGGGGCGCCGACGGTGGGCATGTACCCGACCTCGCCGGCGCCGCCGGTCGCTCCCCGGTGCAGGCGCCCGCCGAGCACGAGCGCGGCCCCGATGCCGTCCTCGGCCCACAGCAGCACGAAGTCGGCGTGTCCCCGGGCGATGCCGTGGGCCTGCTCGGCCAGGGCGACCAGGTTCACGTCGTTCTCCACGTCCACCGGCACGCCCCCCAGGCCGTCCCGCAGCGTCGCGACCAGGTCGGGGACGTGCCAGCCGGGGATGTGCGCGGCGTAGCCCAGGCGGGCGGTGGCCGGGTTGACCGCGCCCTGGATGCCGATGACCACCCGGTGCAGCGCCGCGGGGTCGACGCCCGCCTGCAGGCACGCGCCGCCGACCGCGGCGCGGACCCGCTCCACCACGTCGCCGGCCGCGCGGCCGGGGGTGGGGAGCCGGAACTCGCCGAGCGTGGCGCCGGTGATGTCGGCGGCCGTGGCCGCGATGCGCGCCGGGGTGACGTCCAGCGCCACGATGTGGGCGGCCGAGGGGTTGATCCGGTACAGCTCCGCGGTGCGGCCGGGCAGCCCCTCGCGGATGCCGTCCAGCACCACCAGCCCGGCCTGCTGCAGCCGCATGAGCAGCTGGGAGGCCGTCGGCTTGGACAGGCCGGTGAGCGCGCCCAGCTCAGGACGCGTCAGGGGGCCGCGCTCCAGCAGGACCCGCAGGGCGGCCTTGTCGTTGATCGCCCGTAGCAGGCTCGGCGTCCCGGGCTGGGTGTTGGCTGTCATGGCTCCCGCCGTCCACGGCGCTGGCACGGCCCGCGGCCGGGACGGGGCGTGTGCCGCACCGTGCCGTTCCCGCGAGAGTTAGGAAAGCTTCCTAACTTAAGGGCAAGGTACAAGGGCCGTCCGGGGTCGGGTCAAGAGGCGCGACCAAGCTGTGACCAGGCCGAGCCTGGCCGGTGCCGGGCTCTGGGACGCGATCGGCGCCCGGTCCTTCCCGAGGTGCTCCTCGGAGGAGAACGGTTGGGCGACGCGGGAGGGGAAGAAGACCCGTGAACTAATGTGCCCGGAAAGCCGGAACGCCGCCTCGTGAGGCGGCGTACAGCGCGGGCGACGCGCTAGTTGTCTGCTATTCTGGGACCTTGTCGTCACATTTCTCATAAAGGTAAAAGGTCCCGGAGTTTCACATTACTACCAATAATAATGAAGCAGGGCCTACCCGTCAAATCGAGCTCGCCAGGGAGCAGGAATACGTCACCCGGCTCTACGAAAGGCTCGACTTTCTGCGGGGCCGCACGCGGGCGCAGCTCGACGACGTGCTCGCCCAGGGCGGCGGAGGCACCCACCAGAACCGCTCCGAACGCGACACCTTCGCCGTCATGTACGCCGAACGGCTCGCGCAGCTCTGGGCCGTCGAGAGCGGCCTGTGCTTCGGGCGGCTCGACCTGGCCGAGGAGAAGCCGCTCTACATCGGCCGCCTGGGGCTGTCCGACGACGACCAGGCGCGGATGCTCATCGACTGGCGCGCGCCGGTCGCGCAGCCGTTCTACCGCGCCACGCCCCGCACCCCCATGGGCGTCACCCGCAGGCGCCACCTGCAGACCCGGGGGCGCCGCGTCATCGGCGTCGACGACGACCTGCTCGACTTCGACCGCCTGACCGACGCCGACCGCGCCACGCTCAACGGCGAGGCCGCCCTGCTGGCCTCCCTCGGCGAGAAGCGCACCGGGCGCATGCGCGACATCGTCGCCACCATCCAGGCCGAGCAGGACCGCATCATCCGCGCCGACCTCGGCGGCGTCCTGGTCGTCCAGGGCGGCCCGGGCACCGGCAAGACCGTCGTCGCCCTGCACCGCGCGGCCTACCTGCTCTACACCCACCGCGAACGCCTCGCGCGCAGGGGCGTGCTGATCATCGGCCCCAACCTCACCTTCCTGCGCTACATCGAGCAGGTGCTGCCCTCCCTCGGCGAGACCGACGTCCTGCTGTCCACCATCGCCGAGATGTACCCCGGCGTCAGGGCCCGGGCCCGCGAGTCCGCCGAGGCGGCCGCGATCAAGGGGGCCGTCCGCATGGGCGACGTGCTCGCGCGCGCCCTGCAGGAGTGGCAGCGCATGCCCCGTCAGGCCATCGACATCAACCTCGGCCGCTACACCCTCAGGCTCGACCAGGGCACCACCGAGGCCGCGAGAAGCCGGGCCCTGCGCAGCAGGCGCCCGCACAACCAGGCCCGCGCCGTGTTCGTCCGCCACATCCTGAACGTCCTGTCCAAGCAGGCCGCCAAGCAGCTCGGCCGCGGCATGCTCGACGAGGACGACATGGCCGACCTGCGCGAGGACCTTCGCACCGAGCCCGCCGTCAAGAGCGCGCTCAACCGGCTGTGGCCCTACCTCACCCCGCAGCGGCTGCTCACCGGCCTGTTCGCCTCCCACGAGCGCATGGGCCGCGCCGGGCTGTCCGCGGCCGAGAGCCGGGCCCTGTACCGCGAGGCGCCCCGCTCCGGCGCGCCCGCCTGGACCGAGGCCGACGTCCCGCTGCTGGACGAGGCCGCCGAACTGCTCGGCGACATCGACCCGGCCGTGGTGCGCGCCGCCGCGCTGCAGGCCGAGGAGGACCTCGCCGCCGCCCGCCGCGCCGAGGAGGACGAGCGCAGCTCCGAGCTCGCCTACGCCCGCGAGGTGCTGGAGCTCACCGGCATGTCGGAGATCGTGGACGCCGAGCGGTTCGCCGCCCGCCACCGCGACGACGGCCTCGACCTGACCACCGCCGAGCGCGCCGCCGCCGACCGCACCTGGGCCTACGGCCACATCATCGTCGACGAGGCCCAGGAGCTCTCGGCGATGGCCTGGCGGATGCTGATGCGGCGCAGCCCCAACCGTTCGATGACCGTCGTCGGCGACATCGCCCAGACCGGGTCGGCCGCCGGAGCCGCCTCCTGGGCCGAGGTGCTCGACCCCTACGCGCGGGGCCGGTGGCGCGAGGAGTCGCTGACCGTCAACTACCGGACCCCCGTGGAGCTGATGACGGTCGCCGCCGACGTCCTGGCCCTGGTCGGCCCCTCGCTCAAGGCGCCGGAGTCGGTGCGCGAGACCGGCGTGCGGCCGTGGGCGCGCCAGATCTCCGGGCCGCGCGAGATCGGCGGCGTCGTCACCGGGGAGATCGTGCCCGACGGGCGGCTCGTCGTGATCGTGCCCGCCTCCCGCGCCGAGGAGCTCGGCGCGGCGGTCACCTCCACGGTGCCCGGCGCGGTGGCCGGGCCCGGCGCCGGCGCGCTGGAGGCCCCGGTGGCCGTGCTCACCGTCGCCGAGGCCAAGGGCCTGGAGTTCGACGCGGTGATCGTGGCCGAACCGGGAGAGATCCTCGCCGAGTCGCCACGCGGAGCCGGAGACCTTTACGTGGCGCTGACCCGCGCGACCCGCAGGCTTGGTATCGTCCACACCGGCGAACTGCCCGCCGTCCTGTCGCGTTGCGAGCGGGTGCCGGCGGGCTGAACGGCCGCCCAGGCCGTCGCCGAGTGCCGCTTCGGGGCTGCTTGACCGCATTGCGGGCACTCACGTCACCTGTCCTAGCTGCGAAAACTTGGTGTTTCCGCTGATCGGGACACGGTTGACATCTGCCCGGAGGTCGGTAATTTGCTGGACAGTCCAGCACGGGACTGCCGGTTGGCCGTCTTCAGACATCGCCCAGTTCTGCGTCACGACGGAGCGCGACTCCGTCAGCCAAGCCAGTCGCAGGCCGGCGACCCGTCGAGACGGGGCACCCCAGCCGGATGGGGGGTTGGACCCGGGAGGGGCCCGGACACCCAGTAGACAACGGAATTCCGCGCCCGCCGCCGACGGGACGGATCCGGTCCGAAGGGTGCCCCGGGCCCTCTTCCCGCCCGCCCCCCGGCGGGCGGGCGCCGTCCCCCGTCGAGAAGACCAACGTCCCCCCGCGCCGAGAAGACCACCGTGGGGCCGCCGGGAGGGCCCCCGCCCGTGCCTCCGAAGGGTGCCCCGAGTCCTCTTCCCGCCCGCCCCCCGGCGGGCGGGCGCCGTCCCCGCCGAGAAGACCACCGTCCCCCCGCCGGGAGGACCACCGTGGCGCTGCCGGGAGGACCACCGTCCTCCGCCGCGCCGGGAGGGCCACCGTCCCCCCGCGCCGAGAAGACAACCGCGGCGCCACCGGGAGGACCACCGCCCCGCCGCGCCGGGAGGGCCACCGTCCTCGCGCCGAGAAGACCACCGTGGGGGCCGCCGACGGCTCGCCCGGGGCGCCGGAGGGGGCGACCCCGAGCCGCGTAACGTTCATCGGAGGCCGCCGCGCCGGTTCGCCCGCGGGGCGCACGCCAGGCCCGCCTGGCCAGGGCGCTCGCCGCCCGCGGCGTCGCGGGCGGGCATGCCGGGCGGCGGCGCGCTCGCGCGGCGGTTGGAGCCTGCTCCGGCGGGCGGTAGCGTTCTGGGGTCACCGAAGCGCTTCGGTGGCCGCCTCACGCACGCATCCCGTCGAGAAGAGACCCGCCCTGTGGCCCAGCGAACGGTGCAGGACACCCACCGGCCGGCACCGGCCGGCACCGGTGCCCGTTCCCGTCACGCCCTGCCACGCGCGGCCGCCTGCGTCGCCGGCGCGATCCTGCTCTACTTCGCCTTCCCGCCGGCCGGCCTGTGGTTCCTGGCCCCGCCCGGCGTCGCGCTGCTCACCCTGGCGGTGTACCGCCTGCCGGCGCGCCGGGCCGCCTGGCTCGGCTACCTCGGCGGCGCCGCGTTCCTGCTGCCCGCCCTGGCCTGGGTGCGCCCGATCGGCGTGGACGCCTGGCTCGTCCTGGTCGCCGTCGAGAGCCTGTTCTACGCCGCCATGGCCGCCGGGGCCGCCCTGGTCACCCGGCTGCGCGGCTGGCCGGTGTGGGTGGCCGCCCTGTGGGTGCTCCAGGAGTCGGCGCGCGGCGCGTTCCCGCTGGGCGGGTTCCCCTGGGTGCGGGTCGCGTTCAGCCAGGGCGACTCGGCGTTCACGCCCTACGCCGCGCTGGGCGGCGCCCCGCTGGTGACCTTCGCGGCCGCCCTCAGCGGCACGCTTCTGGCCCTGGCCGCCGTCCGCCTGGCGCCCCGCCGCCCGCCGGACGCGCCGTCCCCCCGAGGAGACGCGCCGGTCCCCCCAGGACAGGCCGGCCCCCGGTGGGTCGCGGCGGGCCGGGAAGCCCTGTGGTGGCCGCCGCGCGTCCCGGCCGGGGGCGCCCCGGCCTCCCCGTCGCGCCGGCGGGCGGCGGGGCTCGCCTGCCTGCTGGCCGGCGCCGTCGTGGTGCCGCTGCTCGGCCTCGCCGTGCCCCGCCCGGCCCCGGCCGTCGCCGGCGACCGCATGGTGCGCATCGGGGTCGTCCAGGGCGACGTGCCCGGCGAGGGCCTGGGTTTCCTGGGCGACCAGCCCGCCGTCGTGCTGCGCAACCACGCCGGCAAGACCCACGAGCTCGCCGCCGCCGTGCGCGCCGGCAGGGCCGCCCGGCCCGACCTTGTCGTCTGGCCCGAGAACTCCACCGACATCGACCCCTACCGCAGCGAGTACGCGCGCGGCGTCATCGACGCCGCGGTGCGCGACATCGGGGTGCCCGTGCTGGTCGGCGCCGTGGTGCGCACCCCCGACGGCGAGCACCGCCACACGCGCGCCATCGTGTGGGACCCCGAGGGCGGCCCGGGCGCCTACTACGACAAGCGCAAGCTCGTGCCGTTCGGCGAGTTCGTCCCGTTCAAGGAACTGCTGGAGAAGTTCTTCTCCCGCGTCGACCTGGTGGGCCTGCAGTCGCTGCCCGGCACGCGCGACGGCGCCCTGACGATGGGCCCGGTGACGGTGGGCGCGATCTCCTGCTACGAGGTGGCCTTCGACGGCATTGTGCGCAGCAACGTGGTGGCGGGCGGCACCCCGCTGGTGGTGCAGACCAACAACGCCACCTACGCCCACACCGGCCTGCCGCCACAGCAGCTCGCCATGACCCGCCTGCGGGCGGTCGAGCACGGCCGCGCGGTGGTCGCCGCCGCGACCACCGGCATCTCGGCCTACGTCGACCCCGCCGGCGAGCTGCGCTGGAGCACCGCCGAGGGGGTCGCCGACATGGCGGTCGTGGAGGTTCCCGTCCGCACCGGCCAGACCCTCGCGACCCGGCTGGGGGCGCTGCCGGAGTGGGCGCTGATGCTCATCGGTGCCGGCGCCCTGGCCGTCGCCCTCCTGCGCGGGCGCCGGGCGGCGCCGGCGGCCGTACGTCATGACACCACCGGAGAAGAGGACGGGTGATGGAGCGGTTGCTCGGGCGGGTTCTCGTCATCGTGCCGACGTACAACGAGCGCGAGAACCTGCCGATGATCGCCGGCCGGCTGCGGGCGGCGGTGCCCGAGGCCCACCTGCTGGTGGCCGACGACAACAGCCCCGACGGCACCGGCGCCGTCGCCGACGAGCTGGCCGCGGCCGACGACCACATCCACGTCCTGCACCGCCCGGGCAAGCAGGGCCTGGGCACCGCCTACATCGCCGGCTTCCGCTGGGGCCTGGCCGAGGGCTTCGACGTGCTGGTCGAGATGGACGCCGACGGCTCCCACCGGCCCGAGGAGCTGCCCGCCCTGCTGGAGGCGCTGGGCGCCGGCGCCGACCTGGTCATCGGGTCGCGCTGGGTGCCGGGCGGCAAGCTGGTCAACTGGCCGGTCCAGCGGGAGTTCCTGTCGCGCGGCGCCAACACCTACGCCCGCATCATCCTCGGCGTTCCGGTGCGCGACACCACGGCCGGCTTCCGGGCCTACCGGGCCTCGACCCTGGAGAAGATCGGCCTGGACGACGTCCAGTCGGAGGGGTACTGCTTCCAGGTCGACCTCACCCTGCGCACCGCCCGTCAGGGCCTGCGCGTGGCCGAGGTCCCCATCACCTTCGTCGAGCGCACGGCCGGGGCCAGCAAGATGAACCGCGCCATCGTCGCCGAGGCCCTGTGGCGGGTGACCGTATGGGGCGTGACCGGCCTCCCGCGCCGCCTGCGCACCCGCCTCCGCACCCGCCGCTGACCCGCCCACCGCCAGGCTGGTCGCCCACCGCCAGGCTGGTCGCCCACCGCCAGGCTGGTCGTCCATCGGGCCGCTCCACCATCGGGCCGGCCGCCCCCCAGGCCCCCCGGCCCCCCGGCCCCCCGGGCCGCCCCCCGTCCCCCGGGTCGGCCGTCGCCCGGGCCCCCGGGCCCCCGGGCCGGCCGTCCATCCGGCCTTGTCCGTCCATCCGGCCTTGCCCGTCTACTCGGTGTTGCCCGGGCACCCGGCCGGCCCACCTGATCCAGTGCCGTCCCGCGGGCGCCGGCCCGATCCGGAGGCGCTGGAACCCCGCCGCCCGTCCGGAAGCCGTCCGCCGCCCCCGGCCGTCCCCCGGTGCGCGCCTTCGGTGACCGGTAGGGCGGGGAGGGCGGGAACCCCCGGCGCGGTCCGGGCGTTGTACGTCGCGAGGTGATGGTGAAGCCATGCTGCGTGTGCTGCTCTTTCTGGCGTTCCTGGTCGTGCCCGTCCTGGAGATCTGGCTGCTGATCCAGATCGGTCAGGTGATCGGTGGCTGGCAGACCGTGGGCCTGCTCATACTCGACAGCCTGCTCGGCGCCTGGCTGGTGCGGGCGGAGGGCCGCAGGGCCTGGCGCGCGCTGCGTGAGGCGCTCCAGTCGGGCCGCATGCCCGAGCGCGAGCTGGCCGACGCCGCGATGATCGTCGCGGGCGGCACCCTGCTGCTCACCCCCGGCTTCCTCACCGACGTGCTGGGGTTCTTCCTGATCCTCCCGTTCACCCGGCCGCTCGCCCGGCGCGCCCTCGGCTGGTTCCTCGGCCGCCGCGTCCGCGTCCTGGCCGGCGGAACGCCCTTCGGCGTGATGTTCCCGCCGGGACAGGGCGGCCCCGGCTCTCCCACGGCCAGGTCGCCGTTCGTCCCCGGCCAGGTCATCCACGACGACGGCCCCGCCGCCCGCCGTCCCCGGAACGACGACCCCGCGGCCCCGCCGCCCATCCGTCCCCCCGGCGACGCCTAGGATCCCCGCTTCGGGCGTCGACGGCCGTGGGCGGGAAAGAACCCCGCCGGAACTGCGACCGGGCGCCCAGGAGGGCGCTGGGGCCCGAGGCGGCCCCGGTGATCGTGAGCCGTCCCGCGATGGGGTGCTCATGAGAACCGCTGAGGCTTGAGGCGGTCCCCGCTGCTCGTGATCGATCCCGCGGCGGGGCGCGGCGCCGCTCACCGCGCCCCGCGGGCGCGTCAGTGGTGGTAGGCGTGGACGACCGCGTGCCCCCGGCCCCTGCCGATGATCCACTTGTTGACCGGGGTGGTCACCAGGAAGGCCACCAGCAGCGCGAAGGCCAGGGCCCCCCAGAACAGTCCGCTGGTCAGGCCGGCGTTCATGGCGCCGGGCACGGCGAGCATCACGCCGTTGTCGACGATCTCCATCACCAGGATGGACACGGTGTCGGCGGCCAGCGCCAGCCGCACCGCGCGGCTCCAGCTCACCCCCGCCCTGCGCAGCGGCAGCAGGGTGAGCAGGTAGCCGAAGAAGAAGGCGAGCACGACGGCAAGGGCGATGGACGGCGCGGTCGCCCAGCCGAGGATCGTCGCGATCACCAGGCCGAGGACCTCGCCGATGGCGCATCCGGTGAGGCAGTGCAGGGTGGCCGACGCCGCGATGCCCCAGGTGGCGCCCCCGGCCCGCGCGCCGGCGGCCAGGTGCTCGGCATGGCCCGCGCCGGCGGCGTCCGGTGAGGCGTGGCCGTGGTGCTGCTCGGTCATGATCGACTCTCCATGGTCGTCGGCCGCGAGGCCGGTGGCGACGAGGGGGCCGGCGGGTGAGCGCCCGGGCCGCCCCTTCTGAGGTGAACGCGCTGGACCAGCCGGTCAGCTGAAGCGGCGCAGCCGGAGGCTGTTGCCGACGACGAAGACCGAGGAGAACGCCATGGCGGCCCCGGCGATCATGGGGTTGAGCAGGCCGGCCGCGGCCAGGGGCAGGGCGGCCACGTTGTAGGCGAAGGCCCAGAACAGGTTGCCCTTGATGGTGCGCAGGGTGCGGCGCGCCAGGCGGATGGCGTCGGCCGCCACGCGCAGGTCGCCGCGCACCAGGGTGAGGTCGGAGGCCTCGATGGCGGCGTCGGTGCCGGTGCCCATGGCCAGGCCCAGGTCGGCCTGGGCGAGCGCGGCGGCGTCGTTGACCCCGTCGCCGACCATGGCGACGACCCGGCCCTGCGCCTGCAGGCCCTTGACCACCTCGACCTTGCCTGCGGGAAGCACCCCCGCCACGACCTCCTCGATGCCGACCTCCGCGGCCACCGTGCGCGCCACCGCCTCGTTGTCACCGGTCAGCAGCACCGGGCGCAGCCCCAGCGCGCGCAGCGCGCGCACGGCCTCGGCGGAGGTGGGCTTGACGGTGTCGGCGACCACCAGCACGGCGCGGGCGGCGCCGTCCCAGCCGACCGCCACCGCCGTCCGCCCGCCGGCCTGGGCCGCCGCGAAGGCGCGCTCCAGCTCCGGGGGGAGGTGCTGGGACCACTCGGCCAGCAGCTCGGGCCGCCCGACGAGCACCGCGTGCCCGTCCACGACCCCCTGCACCCCCAGGCCCTCGACGTTGGCGAAGTCCTCCGGGACGGGCAGGGCGCCCACCCGCTCGGCCGCGCCCCGGGCGACCGCCTGGGCGACGGGGTGCTCGGAGGCGTGCTCCAGCCCTCCGGCCAGGCGCAGCACCCGCGCCTCGTCCTCGCCGTCGGCGGCGTGCACCCCCAGCAGGGTCATCCGGCCCTCGGTGACGGTGCCGGTCTTGTCCAGCACCACGGTGTCGATCTCGCGGGTGGCCTCCAGCACCTCCGGGCCTTTGATCAGGATGCCGAGCTGGGCGCCGCGGCCGGTGCCCACCAGCAGTGCGGTGGGCGTGGCCAGGCCGAGGGCGCACGGGCAGGCGATGATGAGCACCGCGACCGCCGCGGTGAACGCGGCCCCCGCGCCGTCGCCGGTGCCCAGCCAGAAGCCGAGCGTGCCCACCGCCAGGGCGATCACGATCGGGACGAACACGCCGGAGACGCGGTCGGCCAGCCGCTGCACCTCGGCCTTGCCGTTCTGGGCGTCCTCGACCAGCTTGGCCATCTGGGCCAGGCGGGTGCCGGCGCCGACCCGGGTGGCGCGCACCACCAGGCGGCCTCCCGCGTTGACCGTGGCGCCGGTCACCGGGTCGCCGGGCCGCACCTCGACGGGCACCGACTCGCCGGTCAGCATGGAGGCGTCCACCGCCGAGCTGCCGTCCTCGACCACCCCGTCGGTGGCGATCTTCTCGCCCGGCCGCACGACGAACCGGTCGCCGACGGCGAGCCGGTCGGCCGGGACGCGGGTCTCCACGCCGTCGCGCAGCACGGCGACGTCCTTGGCGCCCAGCTCCAGCAGGGCACGCAGCGCGGCGCCGGCGCGCCGCTTGGAGCGGGCCTCGAAGTAGCGCCCGGCCAGGATGAACGCCGTCACGCCGGCGGCGGCCTCCAGGTAGATGTTGCCCGAGCCGTCGGTGCGCTCGATGGTGAGCGCGAACGGGTGGGTCATCCCGGGGGTGCCGGCGGTGCCGAAGAAGAGCGCCCACAGCGACCAGCCCAGGGCCGCCAGGGTGCCCAGCGACACCAGGGTGTCCATGGTCGCCGCGCCGTGGCGCAGGTTGGTCCAGGCGGCCCGGTGGAACGGCCACCCGGCGTAGACGACTACCGGGGCGGCCAGGGTGAGCGACAGCCACTGCCAGTTGGTGAACTGCAGCGCCGGGACCATCGCCATCGCGACCACCGGCACCGACAGCACCACCGCCGTGACCAGCCGGTCACGCAGTGCCCGGACCTCGTCGGGGCCGCGCGGCGCCGCGCCCTCGCCGTCCTCGGGCGGGGCGGGGAGCGCCGCGGTGTAGCCGGCCTTCTCCACCTCGGCCACCAGGGCCTGCGGATCGGTGCCCCGGGGGAAGGTGACCCGGGCCTTCTCGGTGGCGTAGTTGACCGTGGCGGTCACGCCGTCGAGCTTGTTGAGCTTGCGCTCGATGCGGTTGGCACAGGACGCGCAGGTCATGCCGCCGATCGAGAGCTCGACCGAGCCTTCGGCGGCGGCCGGGGTCCTGTCATCGGTGACGGGGGACATCGTCTCTCCTCTCACGGGTCATGCCTGGCGTCAGTGGCCGTGGCCGCCGGGCGCGCCGGTGGCGACGGGGCTCGGCCGCGGGCCGGCCGCCGCGCCAGCGGTGGCGGTGAACTCGGCGGTCCGGACGACGCCGTCGTGCTGGAAGTCCAGGAACAGCCGGTGGTCGCCGGGGGCGGGCACCTCGGCCTGGAAGGTGATCTCCGGGCCGGAGGCGGTCGTGCCGTCGCCGGGTTCGCCTTCGGGATGCACGTGCAGGTAGGCCAGGTCGCCGGCCCGCAGGACCACCAGGTGGCCGTAGGCGCCGAGGTAGGGCTGCAGGTCGGTCACGGGCCTGCCGCCCCTGGTCACCTTCAGGGTAAGCCCGCTGGAGCGGCCGGGGAGCAGCTCGCCCTCCAGGGTGACGGTGTAGCCGTCCACGGTGGCGGTGCGGCTCGCGGCGGGCGGGGGCTGCGGGGCGTAGTCGCCGGCCGCGTGCAGGTCGGCGCCCAGCGTAACGCCGGCGCCGCCCTCGGGGGTGAAGTCGGCGAACATGCGGTACGCGCCCGCCCGCGGCACGGTGAGCCGGACCTCCCAGACGCCGCCGGGGGACAGCTCCGGGTGCAGGTGCTGGTAGCCGGACAGGTCGCGGGCGACCACGATGAGGTGCAGCTTCTTGTCGTGCTCCACCCTGTAGCGCGTCACCGGCGCGCCGTCGGGCCCGGTGACGGTGAAGCGGAGGCCGGTGGCCTTTCCCGGGGTCAGGCCCGTGGTGAGCGGGTTCAGCGTGTAGCCGTCCTGCGAGATCTGCAGCCCACCGGGCACCTGCTGGCCGGCGGCCGGCTCGCCGGGGGCGGCGTGGGGTGCCGGCTCGCCGGAGGAGGGGTGCTCGCCGGAGGCGGGGCCACCCACCGCGGAGCCCGCGGCGAGGGTCGCGCCGAAGAGCGCCGCCAGCGCCAGGACGTAGGCGCCGAGCCTCGCGGGAGTGTTCACGGATGCCCCACGACTTCGTACCCGGCCTCGCGGACGGCCGCCGCGACCGCGTCGCCGTCGGCGGGCCCGGCGACGGTCACCCGCCCGGTCGCCAGGTCGACCTCGACCCCGGTGACCCCGTCGACGGCGCCGACCTCCTCGGTGACGGAGCTGACGCAGTGACCGCAGGTCATGCCCTTGACGGTGTAGGTGGTGGTGATCACGTGACCACTCCTGTCTGGTGCGGTGTCTAAGGAAGGCACGGTGACGGGCGGGGCGATGACCTCGAAGAACTCCATGGTCGCGCCTCCCCGGCGGCGTGCCCCGGCCGGGGTCGTCCGCCCGTCCTCGCCTTCCGGGCCCTTGCCGTTGTCATACTACCCTACCCCCCTAGGGTACCTCCAGGCGCGGCGGGGGCGGGGCGCAGGGGGATCGCCGGCGTGACGCCGGGTCTGTTCGTGGAAACCGGAGCCGGGGGAGTGCCGCGTGATCGCGCGAGCCGCCCGGCCGGCGGCGCTCCCGCCCGCGCCGCCGCCACCAGAGCCGGGGCGGGTGTCCCCGCTCGCCCGCCACCGGCCGCCCGTCGTCCCGTGTGTCTCCGAGACCACGCGTTACCGGGAATCCGGACGAGATCCGGTAGCTCGATACTCCCACAAGAGGGGCATATACCTAGAAAAGGGTGCTGTCCTTATCCGGCCAGCTTTCCGCTTTTCCCTGGCAGACCGGCATATACCGACATGGGGTGCTGAAGCAGGTGGCGGGGGATCCCCTTCCGGCTTCTTTCCGTCCAGCGGGGGACGGGGTGGTCTACCGCTGGCGGAAAATCCGTAGGGTCTGAAATAGCGCTCAGGTGATTATGATCCCGGCGAAGGGAACATAAGGCGCGGTTGGCTGCGGCACCGGACTAGGCCGGGCCACCGGACCGGGGGAGTGGACGTGGAGAGGTTGGCGAGGCGCCTGGCGTGGGGCGCCGCGGGCGCGCTGGGGCTCGGGCTGGCGGGCTGGGTCGCGTGGCAGTCGTCGGGCACCGACCTCACGGGCCTGGCCCCGCAGCGGGTCGTGTCGGTCGACCCGGCGACGCGCGACTCCCTGCTGAACGCGGTCGACCAGTACCTGGAGACCGACCCCGAGCGGTCCCGGGGCATGCTCGACGCGCGGCCCTCCATGGAGTCCCAGATGTTCTGCCACGAGGAGCTCGTCGAGGTGCGGCAGAGCGGCCCCGACCGGCTGGTGGGCGTGGTGGCGCACTGCCAGGAGCTGGCGCCCTCCGGCGGCGACCTGGTCGCCGGCACCGGTTACGTCGCCCCGATGCTGCTGACCCTGGAGCCGCGCGGCGGCCGGTTCGCCGTCCGCGAGTTCCGCCAGGCGGGGGACGGCGCCGCGTACACCGACTCGGTGCGGGAGATGTTCTCGGCCGAGGGCGCGCCCCGGGCGTTCGACGTCCTGGCCACCGGGTCGCGCATGGAGGAGCGGATCCGCAGCGCGGCCCGCACCGCCTTCGGGCTGTCCCCGGAGGCCGAGGTCGTCCGCGAGTGACGCCCACTTCCTGATCTACTTTGTAAAGGCGCCGGCTCGGTGCCCTGCCGGCGGACCTCCGGCCGGAGCCGGCCGCGTCGACGCGACCGTGACGTCAGCCGTCGTCCGTGCCCGGGGCGGTGGCGGGCGGCGGGACGTGCGGGACGGCCCCGGGCAGCGCGGCCGCCATGACGCCGTGGACGGCCTGGCCGACGCGTTCGGCGGCCTGGCCGGGGTCGGGCTGCCCGGCGTCCAGCCAGGCGATGACGGCCTCGATGGTGAGCGCGGGGACCAGGCGCGAGGCCCAGTCGAGCCACGGCCCCGGCGGGATGGTCCTGGCGAGGCTGCGATGGGCGATGTCCCGGGAGGCGGCGGTGAGCTCGTCGACCAGGTCGCGGAAGTCGGGCTCGCGGACGGCGTGGCGGAACAGCAGGCGGAAGCCGTCGGGGTCGGCCGCGGCGGCGCGCACCAGGGCCGGGATGGCCCCGTCGTCGAAGTCGTCGGCGCCGGTGGCCTCCGTCAGCCGCACGCAGGCGCGGTCGAGCACGGCGCGGTACATGTCGGCCTTGGAGTCGAAGTGGCGGTAGAGCATGGCGCGGGTCAGGCCGGCCTCGGCGGCCACGTCGTCCAGGCCGGTGGCGGGGTAGCCGGTGCGCGCGAAGGCGCGGGTGGCGGCGTCCAGGAGCTGCTCGCGCCGCTCGGTGCGGCGCAGCCGGCGCACCCGGACCACGCTTTCCGTCGCCGGGGGCTCGGCCTGGCCCAGACCGGTCATGTGCTCATCCTTCCTCTGGTATCCGCCGAAGTCTATAATCCCGTTTATATACATCGAAGTGTACAAATCGGCGAGTACCGAGGAGGATGCCATGACCGCCCCAGTCGAGCTGCCGTTCGAGCAGGCCAATCCGATGGAGCCCGCGCCCGGGCTGCGCCGGCTCCAGGCGCAAGGGCCGATCCACCCCGTCCGCACCGCCGTCGGCGACCCCGCCTGGCTGGTGACCGGCTACGAGCAGGTACGCCGGCTGCTGGACGACAACCGGCTCGGCCGCGCCCACGCCGAGCCCGAGACCGCCTCGCGCACCGGGCTGTCGGCGCTCTTCGGCGGCCCGATGGGCGACTTCGCCACCGAGGAGGTCGACCATCGCCGGATGCGCTCGCTGATGCAGCCGTACTTCACGCCGAAACGCATGCGCGCGCTGAGCGGCCGGGTCGCGGAGATCACCGGCGGCCTGCTGGACGAGCTGGCCGACAAGGGGCCGCCCGCCGACCTGCACCAGGCACTCGCGCTGCCGCTGCCGATCACGGTGATCTGCGAGCTGCTGGGCGTGCCGTACGCCGACCGCGCCCAGTTCCGCGACTGGACGCAGGCCGCCGCCGACGTCACCGACCAGGCCCGCTCCGAGCAGGGGCTGGCCGCCCTGTTCGAGTACGGGCGCGGCCTGGTGGCCGGCAAGCGGAGCAAGGACCCCGCCGACGACGGGGACGACGTGATCACCGGCTACGCGCGGATGGCGGACGTCGACGACGACGAGGCCGCCTTGCTCAGCATGGGGCTGCTGTTCGCCGGGCACGAGACCACGGTGGTCGCGATCGGCCTGGGGACGCTGTGGCTGCTGCACAACCGCGACCAGTGGGAGGCGCTGGTCGCCGACCCCGCCCGGGTCGACACGGCGGTGGAGGAGATCCTGCGCTCGCCGGGCCTGGGTGGCGGCGGCACCGGGGGGATCACCCGGTACGCCCGCGTCGACCTGGAGATCGAGGGGGTGAAGGTGCGCGCCGGAGACCTGGTCGTGCTGGACCTCAACGCGGCCAACCACGACTCCGCCGTCTTCGCCGACCCCGACCGCTTCGACGTCGCCCGCCAGGGCGCCGGGCACCTGAGCTTCGGATACGGCGCGCGCTACTGCATCGGCGCCCCGCTGGCGCGGGTCGAGCTGCAGGTGGTGCTCAAGCAGCTCGTCGGCCGCTTCCCGACGATGCGGCTGGCCGTCCCCGCCGAGAGCCTGAGCATCAACCGGCACGTGCTGGCCGGCGGCCTGACCTCGCTCCCGGTCACCTGGTGATCGCCACCCCCGCCGCGCGAACCGGCGCGGCCGGGCCGTCCCGGAAGTGGCCGCACGGTGTGACCTGAATCACACCCGCGTGGTCATCGCTGCGTCAGCCCGACGTCAGCTCGCGCTCAGACCGGCGTCAGCGGCGGGACGACTCCGGGGCCGTGCCCGTCCGACCCGCCGGGCCGCGCCGCCCGGCCGCCGCGCACGGCCTCTGGCCCCCCGGCGGCATGGTCGGGGAACGCGACGGGCCGCCGCTCCCGGTGGGAGCGGCGGCCCGGCCGGCCTGGAAGGGAGGAGGTCAGCGAACGGGCGCGGCCTCCTCTTCGGCGGCCTGGCGCTCAAGGGCCTCGATGGCCTCCACCGACTCGTTGGCCTTGTCCTTGCGGTACTCGCGGACCGAGTACGCGATGGCGGCGGCCCACACGAGGGCGATGAGGATGTAGGCGGCGGTCTGCACACCGCTGGAGGCGTCGATCCAGTCGCTGCGCAGCAGGGTCCTGATGTTGGTCAGGACGATGAGCCCGCCCACGGCCGAGCCGAGGATGCGCGGCGGGATGTGCCTGACCAGCCACGCGGCGATCGGCGCCGCGATCACGCCGCCGACCAGCAGCACGGCGACCCACGCGAAGTTGATGTTCTCCGAGCCGATGCCGACGAAGAATCCGACGCTGGCGGCGATGGCGACGATGAACTCGCTGGCGTCGATCGAGCCGATCACCTTGCGGGGCGCCAGGCGGCCGCTGGCCAGGATCGCGGGGGTGCCGACCGGGCCCCAGCCGCCGCCGCCGGTGGCGTCGACGAAGCCGCCGACCAGGCCGAGCGGGGCGAGGAACCGCTTGCGCAACGGCTTGCCCAGGTTGCCCTTCGGCAGGCCGTAGGCGGTGAAGCGCACCAGGATGTACAGGCCGAGCGTCAGCAGGATGATCGACATGATCGGGGCCGCGGTCTCGGTGGAGAGACTCGACAGGAAGGTGGCGCCGGCGAAGGCGCCGACACCGCCGGGTATGCCGATCTTGGCGACGACTTTCCAGTCGATGTTCCCGAAGCGCCAGTGAGAGACGCCCGAGGCCAGCGTGGTGCCGATCTCGGCGAGGTGGACGGTGGCGGAGGCGGCGGCGGGGTTGGTGCCGACGGCCAGGAGGAGCGTCGTCGACGTCACTCCATAGGCCATCCCCAGGCTGCCGTCGACGAGCTGGGCGGCGAAGCCGACCAGTCCCAGCAAGATGAGCGCACGCACGGCATCAGCCTTTCCTGTTTTCCCTACTATGTCGAGTGGGAATATGGTTGAACAGGGGCTGGGATCCGTCAAGTCACGTTTCAGCTACCGAGAGCGCCCGAATCGTCCGGGCATGAAAAAAGGCGCTCGCGGGCCACTGTGAGGTGGCCCGCAGGCGCCGTCGGTCGGGTCGGCTCAGGCGCTCTTGCGCCGTTGGGCCCGAAGGATCGCCAGCCGCTCGTTGAGCACCTCTTCGAGATCCTCGATCGTGCGGCGTTCGAGCAACATGTCCCAGTGGGTGCGCGGCGGCTTGGCCTTCTTCTGCTGAGGCTGCTCGGCATCCACCCTCAGCGCTGTCGCGCCGCAGCTGCGGCACTCCCAGGTCGCCGGGATCTCCGCCTCGGCGGCGAGGGGCACGTCGAAGCGATGGCCCTTCGGGCAGGTGTAAGGCACCTCCTGGCGCGGGGCCAGATCGGTGTTGCGGTCGTTCTCGTAGCTGGTGGCTCCGAGCCGGGTACCGCGAAGTGCACGCTCGCCCATGTTCTAATGCCTCCTGAGGGCCCCGTTGAGAGGGGTGGGTCTCCACGGCTTACAACGCTTGATACCGTGGATGGATTCCCACCCTTGGGGTGATCCAATCGCGCTTTTCGCGTCGGTCCCTTCCCGTCACAAAGATGATCTTCGTGACGTTCCGGGCGAAAGGCGCCGCGGCGGCTAGATGTGGCGGGGCACCTCGTTGCCCGCCTCGCGCACGGCGCGGGGCATGTCGATCGTCAGCAGGATCACGAAGCCGATCACGAAGAAGATCACCAGGGACAGGATCGCCGTCCGGTAGCTGTCGGTGACCTGCAGGGCGAGCGTCAGCGTCAGCGAGCCGAGGAACGCCGACCCCTTGTCGCTCACCTCGAACAGGCTGAAGTACTCGGCCTCCTTGCCGGGCGGGATCACCAGCGAGAACAGCGACCGCGACAGCGCCTGCGTGCCGCCGAGCACGATCGCGATCGCGAACGCGATGGCGTAGAACTGAACCTCCGCGCCCTCCTGCAGGAAGTACGCCACGCTCACCACGGCCGTCCAGATCACCAGGCTGACCAGCACGGTGCGCTTTGTGCCGAACCGGAACGCCAGCCGACCGAGAAGCAGGGCGCCGCCGAAGGCCACGAACTGCACCATCAGGATCGCCGTGATCTGCACGCTCTTGCCCAGCCCGAGCTCCTGGTCGGCGTAGACGGCCGAGAAGGAGATCACCGTCTGCACGCCGTCGTTGTACACGAGGTAGCCCAGCAGGAACAGCAGGCTGCGCGGGTAGCGGCGCAGCTCGGCGATGGTGCGGCCGAGCTGGCGGAAGCTGCCGCTCACCGCCCGCCCGGCGGAGGCGTCGTGCGCGGCCCCCGGGCGGTTGCGCAGCCGCAGCATGGGGATCACGGTGAACACGCCCCACCACAGACCGGCCGAGGCCAGGCTGATGCGCACCGCCAGGCCCTCCTCGATGCCGCTGGCCTGGTACAGGAACAGGTTGATCGCCAGCAGGACGAAGCCGCCCAGGTAGCCGAATCCCCAGCCGTGCGAGGAGACCTTGTCGCGCTCTTCGGCGCCGGCGATCTGCGGCAGGAACGAGTGGTAGACGACCATCGCCGCGCCGAAGGCCACGTTGGCGACGATGAACAGCACCCCGCCCAGCACGTACGCCTGGCCGGAGACGAAGTAGAAGCCCAGCGTCGCGATCGCGCCGAGGTAGGCGAAGAAGCCCAGGATCTCCTTCTTGCGGCCGGTGTGGTCGGCCAGGGCGCCGACGATCGGCATGACGATGATCTGCAGGACCACCGAGATCGTCACGATCGCCGAGAAGTAGGCCTTGGCCCGGAAGTCGAACCCGAGGAAGCCGACGAAGCCGTTCTCCCCGCCGGCCGCGTTCTCGGCCAGCGTGGTCAGGTACGGGCCGAGGAAGACCGTGATGACCGTCGTGTAGAAGCCGGAGTTGGCGAAGTCGTACCAGTACCAGCCGCGCTGCTCGCGCCTGCGCGCCTGGGGAGGGTCCTCGGCGACGGTCGGGGTGATCATGGTTCTCCTGGCGATGAGGGGTGCCGCCGCCGGAGGCGGCAGGGGGAGCGGGGGGAGGCCGCCGGGGGTGCCCGGCGCGTGCGGAGGGGGTCCGGTGCGATGGGCTGGGAGTGCTCCTGCGTCATGTCTGATGGTTCGGGGGGCTGGGCCGGCGCGTGCGGTGCCTGTGGGTCAGGCGTGCGCGACGGGACGGCGGGGGTGCCACTGGCCCCGGGCGTCCAGGACGTCGCGCAGCCCGGAGATGTTGTCGGTCATGATGCCGTCCACCCCGAGGTCGAGCAGCGCCTCCATCGTGCGCTGGTCGTCGACCGTCCACACGTGCACCTGCATGCCCAGGGCGTGGGCGGTGCGGACCAGGGCCCGCGTGGTGACCCGCACGCCGCGGAACCCGAGCGGCACCTGGGCGCACGGCACGCCCTCGCGCGCCAGCCCGCCGAGCAGCCGCCCGTACCCCGACCCCATGGCCGCGGCCCGCAGCCGCGCCACGCCGCGCGGCCCGAGGGCCGAGCAGACGGGCCGGCCCATCGCCATGCGCGCCCTGGCCAGCCGCGTGTCGGAGAAGGAGGTCAGGCAGACCCTGTCGTAGGCGTCGGTGCGCCGGATCGCCTCGGCGAGCGGCGCGATCGCCGGCGCCTCCTTGACGTCGATGTTCACCCGCACGTCGGGCCAGGTGCCCAGCAGGTCCTCCAGCAGCGGGATCTCGTCCACGCCCCCGATGCGCGCCTGCCGCACCTGCCGGTAGGGCAGCGCGGCCACCCGCCCGTGCCGGTCGGTCACCCGATCGAGCGTGTGGTCGTGGAACGCGAGCAGCACGCCGTCGGCCGTGGCGTGGGCGTCGGTCTCCAGGTAGGTGTACCCGAGATCGACCGCCCGCGAGAACGCGGCCATGGTGTTCTCGCGACCCTCGGCCGCCCCCCCACGGTGCGCGAAGGCCAACGGACCAGGATGATCGAGAAACGCGAAGCGGTGCTGCACGACCAGGAGTATCCCCTGTCCACCCCCACCCCGTCAGCTCACCCCGACGAACATTTTCCCCCCGAACCCACCCACCCGGCACCCCGCCGACCACCATGCCCGCCGCCCGGCGCGGGTGGGCGCCGCCTTGGCACGGAACCGCCACCGTTCGCCGTACTCGGCCCTGCGCGCCTACAGCGCCGGCGACATCGTTTCCCACCAGGAACACGACTGGCAGGCGCTCCAGAGCACACCGTTCGTCGTTCCCGGCTCCGACGCCACGCGGTGGCGGGAGCGACATGGCGAGCGTGACCGACGCTGCGGGGACGGTGAAAGCCAAGTACTCGCCTGGAAGCGCGGCGGCAAGGGCGGTTCCACCAAGTCGCCGACGCGGAAGAAGAACGACACGTTGCAGGAGCTGATCGATCAGAGCAGGGGCGTGGATCCCTTGCACTCGGTCGGCGGTTCCACCCCTGACGGCTTCACCCGGGACGCCACCCCCGACTTGTGCGGCAGCCTGGCGGCGCGCGCCCGCGACGTGGTGGAGGACCTGGCCGAGGACGTGCAGGCAACTGAGCCGAACCGAACGGCATCTTGCGAAACGCGAATCGACGATCACAATTTGTGCGCAAGCGATGCCCAACGGTCAACAAACGGCGACGATACCCAGTGTGAACCGAAGCCGGATCCGCTGGATCGTCCCGGTCGCCGCGGTCATCCTCGCGCTGGCCGCGTTGGTGGCCGTGGTCGTGCGCGCGCTCGACCTGAGCGCCGAGATCAACGTCGCTGAGGCAGCCTCAGTCACACTCGCTGCACTGACCGCCGGTACCGCAGCGGTAATCTGGTTCCGCCGCAGAGCGACTGCGGCCACCCCACGCCGCGCCGAGGTGGACGCCGCTGCTGAGGTGCTGGCCGGTCTGGTCGCCAAGCAATGGCGCGACGAGCCCCGTGACCGGTTGCTGGACAACCCCGAGCCGATCCCGGTGCGCTGGCAGCTCACCGTCGATAAGTCCGTGATGAGCCCGCCCCGTCTGATCACCAACCAGGCCGAGTTGGTCTTCACCGGTCGCAGCGACGAAATCGCCTCCCTGGCGGCCGATTTTCGTGCTCTGGCCCGGCGGCGGCTGGTCATCACCGGCGGGCCCGGGATGGGCAAGACCACCCTGGCGGTGCAATTGCTGCTGCGTCTGCTGTCCACCCGCCAGGCTGACAGGGCCGGTGCCGTCCCGGGTGAGGTAGTGCCGGTGCCGGTGATGCTGCCGGTCTCCAGCTGGGATACCGGCGCCCACCCTCGGCTGCAGGACTGGCTCACCGTCCGGCTGACCGCCGACTACCCGGGGCTGTCCGCGCCCGAGCTCGGCGCGGGTGCCGCCGCGGCGCTGGTCGACGGCGGCCATATCCTTCCCGTCCTGGATGGCCTGGACGAAATCGGCGCACCGGCCCGCGCCGCGGTGATTCAGGCGGTCAACGCCTCGCTCACCGACCGGGACCAGCTCATCCTCACCAGCCGCACCACCGAGTTCACCTCGGCCATGAGCGATATCGGCCGGCCGGTGACCGCCGCCGCCGTCATCACCCCCAAACTGCTGTCCCCGCAGGCGGCCGCCGACTACCTGACCGCCTGCCTGGCCGCCACCCCCTCACTCGCATGGCAAACGGTCCTGGCCGCAGTAGGAACCCGCACCGCCCCCGGCTTGACCACCCTGGCAACCACCCCGCTGGGCCTGTGGCTGATCCGCACCGTCTATCTCACCGCCGACCCCACCCCGCTTATCGGACCACTCGGATCCGACACCGATACGTTGCGCGCCCACCTGCTCGACCGGCTCATCCCCGCCCTGATCACTGCCCGCCCACCCAGCACCGACCCTGCCGACCACTTCCGGCCCCGCCACCAGCTCAATCCGGACGCCACCCGGCGCTACCTGACCTACCTCGCCCGCACCTTTCCCCCCACCACCACCCGCGACATCGCCTGGTGGCACATCGCCCGCACGACACCTCACATCTGGTCGACGATCGGGCTCATGGGCGGCCTTGCTATGGCACTTGGTATTGGGTTTCTGGGACTGGTGCTTGGGGCGGGGCTCCTGTTCGGGCTCCTGCTCGGGCTCGCGGGCGGGATCATGGCCGGGCTCATGTTCCGGCTCGAGGTGCGCGAATCCTGGGCTGACGAAACACCTGGCTATGCCGACCTCCGGTTACGCGGACGAACGCTTCTGCTCCTCCGCAACAACAAGGTCGGGTTTGTGCTCACGGTTGGAACACCGCTCCTGGTCGTGCTTGTGACCGGCTTCGCGGGCGGGTACACAGGCAGGCTCGCGGGCGTCCTCGCCGAAGGGCTCGCGACGGCGCTCGCGCTTACAATGGCATTCGCGCTGATCGACTGGGCGCAACAACCTACCCTTACATCGATCAGCACGCCCCGCTCCAGTTGGAAGGCCGACAGAGCCCTCACCTTCGTCCGAATGATCACGTTCGGGCTCTTGTGGGGGCTCACATCCGGCCTCTGGCTCGCGTTCATGGCCGGGCCCGACTTCCAGCTCACTGAGCTCACGCTCAGACTCATAGTCGGGCTCGGAAGCGGGCTCCTCGCAGGGCCCGCGTTCGCCCTCGTGGGAGACCATCGTGCATGGCCGATCTACACCATTGCGGTGGCCGTGCTAACCCTCCAGCGCCGGCTTCCCTGGCGGCTCATGGACTTCCTCGACGACGCCCACCGCCTAGGGCTGCTGCGCACCGTGGGGCCGTTCTACCAGTTCCGGCACGCCGCCCTGCACGACTACCTCGCCGCCACCCACACACCCTCCTGGCCAGGCCGGAAAGAGGATGAGCGGTGAAGTCGTCATGAGGTGACCTCGATCAGTGCGTTTTGCCCGGAGGGCTGCGTAAAGTGCCGTGGAGAAGTCTTGCGACGTCGCGGCGAAAGGGCTGTGGCGCGTTCGCAGGGGCACTTGCACACCCACCGGCAGGGCCTCTGCCGTGGGAGATGCACGATCAGGGCGACCACGTAGCCGCTCTTGTCGGACCGCTCCGGCGTTGTTGTCGATTCGCGGCGGGTGTTGCCGGTGGACGCACAGGTCACAGCGGTGCGCCAGGCAGTTCCAGCAGGTGCCTCGCTGGCAGTCGCACCACCGGTGGAACCCGTAGGAGGCCGGGAGAAGCCGTGGGAAGTCAGGCCGCGAGCTCGACTTGTTGATCGTGGCTGTTGAGCCTTGGGTACCAGCGGGCAAAGTCGTTGGCGAGGTCGTTGTTGAGGACGCGGGTGCGGATCTGGAGGAGTAGGTGGGCGCCGCGTGGTGACCAGCGCATCTGTTGCTTCTTGACCATGCGGCGGCTGATGACGTGGTTGACGGTGGCTTCGGCAGTGGCACTAGAGATGGGCTCGCCGCAGCGGTGGCGTTCGCCGTAGTTGGGGATCTCGTCGCGGTTGCCTGCGATGTAGCCGCGGAACTCGCTGATCCGGGAGAAGAACGCGCGCTGCTTGTCGTCGGGCTGGTCGGCGCAGAGGAGTTCGAGGTCGTCGACAAGATCGTTCAGCAGGTCGAGGGCGCGGAAGGTGTTGCCGTGCCACAGGAAGTGCTTGATCCGCTCCAGGGTCTGGTCGGTTCGGTCAGGGCTGGCGGTGAAGGTCTCGAGGTCCTGGTCGTCGCCTGGGGTGGGCAGGGAGCGGATCATCTGGCGGAGCACGGTGAGGCGCATGGTGATGTGGAACCAGTCGAGGTAGTGCTCGGCTTGGGGGTTGAGGTAGCGGGGCAGGTCGCGGATGTCCTCTCCGCCGTCGGTGAGGAAGACGATCTGCTGGTTGTCGGGCAGGCCCTAAGACCGCAGGAACTCATACAGACGTCGTTTGGGTTTGTGATCGTAGGTCTGGACGAAGGCGAAGCATTTGGCGGGGCCGCCGCCGGTGGGGGTGCTCTTTCCGGTGACGGCCTCGAACCAGCCGTCACGGCGGGTGGTCTGGTTGCTGGAGTGGACGTAGCCGCCGTCCAGGGCGACGACCAGGGGCAGGTCCGGGCGGGGCATGGTCTCCAGGTCACGGGGGCAGGTGTCGATGAAGCTGAACCGCTCCTCACCGAGCTCATCTTCCAGCCGGGTCGCGGTGCGCTCGACGCGCTGGCGGACCGCGGTTGGCTGGAGCCGGCGTCCGAGGGGGAAGGTGTCGCTGAGCAGGGTGGCGGCCGCTCCGTAGGAGGTGAGCGCGGCGTACTTGGCCTCCCACAGCAGCAGCTCGGGAGGGGTCCGCTCAGGCAGCAGCGCGGCCACCGGGCTGAACGTCGCGGCATTGCCGTCCTGGTCGGCGGCGCACGGGCAGGATCTGAAGCGGGGGCTGTCCAAGCTCCGAGCGCCGCCGGTGCAGACGGGGTAGGGACGGTTCGGCACCCGGGCGGTGATCTTCTCCACCCGGATGTCGAGGCGCCAGCCGGCGAAGAAGTCGTAGTGGTAGGTGAACCGTTCACCGGCCCGCAGTTCGAACCGCGACAACCGCACTACGAAAGCACCGCAACACCGCAGATTAAGCCAGGCCTAACCGCCCATTCCCACGGTTTCTCCCGGTCTCGAAGTTTCACTACCATGAGGAAACTTGGTCAACAGATCCGTCTGGCCAATATTATGTAGATAATCGTGTCGTTCGAGTGCCTCTTCCAAAGAAATGAAGATAAGCGTAACAGAGACGTGGCTGCAAGGCGCGCTGACGTTAGTTCGGTTCCGGTGTAGCTACGGGCAGGGGTACGGGTTCTGGAGGGCCGAAGTCCACCCGGGCTCAACCACATATCATGTGGAACTGGATGTGGAGGAAGAACTAAGTTGGGGTGGTAGTCTCATTCCGGCGGGCCGCCCTGATCCCTCTGTCGAGGAGTGCGAAAGTGGCGTTCTCATCACCGGGGCCATTGTGGCTTTATATGAGGACAGAGTGGCCGGGTTTCGTGTCGGTGATTCAAGGTTCTTGGTCGAAGTGGATGCAAGCGTTTTGCCCGCATATATAGGGTTGCCGGTCACGCTGACCACCTCGCGACTATTCGTTTCCCCTTACTTCTTATAACGCGCCAATTCGAGTTCGCTTGCGATAGCGGGCACTGCTCCGGTCGGCGAAGATCACCGAACGGTGGGGAACCTGTCCGGCCACTCCTGACAGCGGGCCTCTCTCGGGGATTCCCCCGGCATGGACGACGCCTGTCCCGAGCGTCCGGATATCGACTGGACACCTGAAAGTCGGAGAGTGTGGGCTGCTTACGGGGAGCTTGAGAACCACGTCGTGGTGCAAGGCAGCTCTTTGAGGCATCGAAGTACGTGGTTCCCGTTCTCGTCTTCGCATTAGAGGAGGATCTTTCGCCTCCCTGCCTGGAAAGCCGTGCTCGAGTTGCTCTTTCAGTGCGTGTTCGGCGAGTCTGATCATGAGGAGATCGCAAATGGGGGCCCGATCTGGGGCCTGAGTGCAGAAAGTCGGCTCGCGAAGGGGTATGGACTCTCTACCCAGAGTTGTGCTCGGGTATCTATGAGCCGACTCGTGACATTTTTGAGGTAGTAGAGGATGACAAGGAGCGGTACGCGGCATTTCTTCAGGCGGTTCCACGTGTCGCCAGGAAGAGGCAGCGTGGAAGGCTCGGTTGGTGTTCCCCGGGCGGCACGATCTTGGGGGATACGCCGTCTCACCCGGAGGGCCGCTGGGTTCACGTTTCCGGGGTGGGGGTGTCCATGATCGGGCGTACCTCCACCGCGGCGAAGCGGGCGTCGGGGATGCGGGACGCGATCTCGTTCGCTCGTTCCGGGGTTTCGCAGTCGACCACGAGGTAGCCCGCCAGGTGCTCCTTGGTCTCGCCGTAGGGGCCGTCTGTTACGGCTGGGACGCCTTCGCGGACCTGGACGCTTCTGGTGGTCGACGGGGCGGCGAGTCCCTCACCCGTGATCAGCTCGCCTGACTCGGTGATCTCCCGGTGCAGGGCCTTGGACAGGGTGATCAGTTCGGCGCGGTCATCCGCCGGCATCGCCAGGAACTCCGGGTCGCGCAGGAACAGCGGGTGCTCCCAGTTCTCCGCGTTGCTGTAGATCAAGAGCAGGTATCTCATATCGACTCTCTCTTCGCGCACGATGTCCGGGACGGGTGAGACCCCGGCCCCCGCGCGTCCTGGCGATGCGCGGCGCCCCGATCAGGCCGACGGGCCGGCGACGCCGACGACGTTGCCCTCGGGGTCGGTGAAGCGGCCGACCGTGAAGTCCCCCGACTGTGGCTCGGGGCCCATCAGGCGCTTGCCGCCGAGGTCCTCGGCCTGGCGGAGCGCCGATGCGACGTCGGGAACGGCAACGTAGAACAGGACCCGCGGCTCGTGGTCCCGTCCGCCGCCGACGCCGCCGTTGATGCCGTCCCCCTCCCCGGTCGTGCTTCCGTCCACGAAGCCGTACGAACCCGGCTGCGAGACCTTGTCGGAGATCGCGTCGCCCACCTGGAACCGCCAGCCGAACAGCTCACCGTAGTAGCCGCGGAGCTTGGCGGGATCGCTTCCGATGATCTCAAAGTGCACCACGGGCAAACCCATGATCAGTCCTCTCCTCGCCGGCGTCCCGGCGCCTCGTCGGGCACCGCGGACGGGTGCCTCACAGGCTGGTCGGAGGAGAGGGCCCGATCTCTACATGCCGCCCCGGGGCTTCGCGGGACGAACCGACCCCGTCCGAGCCGCGCCGGACGTTCACCCGGCTCCGGGAGCCCGCGTCAGGCGTGGGCGCGCAGGGCGGCGATCGTCCAGGTGAAGGCCGGGATGACGGTGGGGGACGGGGGGCGGTCGTCGAGGGTGGACAGCAGGTGCCAGTAGCGCTCGGCCCGGGGGTCGGCGAGCAGTTCCAGGCGGTCGCGGAGGTGGTCGCGGGCCTGGGCGGAGGTTCGGGGGTCGACGACGCGGTCCAGGACGGGTCTGGCCTCGGGGGAGGCGGGGGCGATCTGGTCGGTCAGGGCCTGGCCGGCGTGGCGCAGGACTCGGGAGCGCAGGTCGAAGCCGGCGTCCGGGAGCGGGTCCGTCGTGCCGGTCAGGACGATGCGGCGCAGGCGGTCGCGGAAGTCTTCGTCGGCGACCAGCTCGGCCAGCTCCACCCAGGCGTCGACCTGGGCGGGGGACGGGTCGTCGGGGAGTTCGGCGGGCAGCTCGCGCATCCACCCGGCGACGGTCAGTGCGTCGTCGTCGGGGGTGACGCCCGCGAAGACGTCGTCGACGAAGCGGTTGATGATCTGCTGCCGCTCGGTGGCGGACAGGCGGGCGAGTCTGTGCATGATCAGGGTCTCCTCGGGTGTGCCGCCGCGTTCGGCGATCGTGCGCAGCACGGCGCGGCGCAGCTTCAGGGTGCGGATCTCCGCGTCCAAGGCCTGGGCGTGCGCGTCGGCCACCTCGGCGACCGTGACGTGCCGCGCCAGGACGTCCTGCACGGTGTCCAGGGGGATGCCGAGCTCGCGCAGGCTCTGGACCAGCTCCAACCGGGCGACGGCCGCCGCGTCGTACAGCCGGTATCCGCCCGCCGAGCGGCCGGCGGGCGGCACCAGGCCGCTGTCGGACCAGAAGCGGATCGTGTGCACCGACAGGCCGGTGCGGCGGGCGAGCCGTCCGATCGTGTAGAGCTCCGCGCTTTCACTCACGGGGACGAATCTGCACCCTCGAGCCACTCGAAAGTCAAGCCGCGATCGGGCCCGGTGCGTCCGTCAGGCGGAGGATGGGGCGGCGGTGGTGCCGGCCGTCGGGCCCGGTGCGTCCGTCAGGGGGAGGAGGGCGCGGAGGGGGTCGTCGTGCGGGTGGCCCGGAGCGGCTCCGGATTCGCGGTCCCGCCGGTCTTCCTGCCGGGCAGCGCGCCCCGGGCCACGAGTACGGCGATGACGGCGAGCATGACCAGCCAGCCGGGCCAGCCGCTGAGGCCGATGGTCCACGGGTTGGACCGCGCGATGAGGTCGCCGGAGCCGAACACGGCGTTGACGAAGCCGGTGATCAGCGTGTTGTTGACCGCGTGGGCGATCACACCTGGCCAGATGAGCCCGGAGGCCAGGCGCAGCCAGCCGAGCAGAACGCCGAAGAACACGGCGGTGATCATGAAGGGGATCGTCCGGGGAGCGGCCTGCGACCCGATGAAGCCGGGCAGGTGCCACAGGCCCCAGATCAGACCGCTGAGCAGGAGCGCGGGCCACAGGCCGAACGGGCGGAGCACGGGTAGCAGGTAGCCGCGCCAGGCCCACTCCTCGCAGAAGGCCAGGGGCAGCAGGATGAGTAACAGGCCGACGTTGATTGCCAGCGCGGACAGGATCAGGCCGATCGGCATGCCCTGCTCGTCGACCGTTCCGGGGGCGAACGTGCTGCGAAGGGCGCCGAAGCCGGTCAGGTCGAGTGGGTAGACGCCCGCCAGGGCGCCGATGCCGATCGAGGCGAAGCCGAACGCGAGCGGCAGCAGCAGCCCGATCAGGCAGTAACGCAGCAGCGGGCGGGCCGGCCTTAAGGGCGCCATGGCGGTCTCGCGCCGGATGTCACGGGAACGGCGCACCCAGCGGACGGCGACGAAGGTGGCCAGGCCAGCCGCGAGCATGCCGCCGGGGGCGATGGCGTCGACGCCGGTCAGCCGGCGCAGCACCCACAGCAGCCAGGGGATCCCGAAGGCGAGGATCACGAAGACCGCGATCTCGCGGCGGCGAGGTACGACGGCTGTCTCGGGGAGCATGATGAAGTCCTCTCTGTCATCTGTTCTATTACTTATATATCAGATAGAGTAGGTCTGTGCTTCTGACGATCGACCTAGACAGCGACGTGCCGATCTACCAGCAAATCCGTGACCGGGTGGTCGAGGCCATCGCCGACGGCGAGCTGCGGGAGGGGTCGGCGCTGCCGTCCACCCGGCAGCTCGCCGCCGACCTGGCGATCAACTTCCACACCGTGAACAAGGCTTACGACCTGCTGCGACGACAGAACGTCATTCGCATCAACCGCAAGAGCGGAGCCGTGGTCCGCCGTGACGCCGCCTCGGGCCCTCCCGGGCCCGGCTTCGCCGACGACTGGGAGCCCCGGCTGCGCACGCTGTTCGCCGAGGCGGCCGTGCACGGCATGGATCCGCAGGAGGTGCTGCGACGCAGCGCCGGAGTGCTCGACTCGTTCGCCCCACGAAGGGAGACCCCCGTATGATCACCGACCTGCCGCTGGTCGCGCTGGTCACCGTCGCGGCATGGGCGCTGCCGGTGCTGAGCCGCCCGACGCTGCCGTTCGGCGTGCGCGTGCCCGGCGACCGGGTGACCGCACCGGAGATCACCGCGCAGCGCCGCCGCCACGCCCGAGGGGTGCTCGTGCTCGGCGCGATCGCCGCCCTCGCGGTGGTGCTCGGCGCCCCCTCCGGCGCCCTCCTGATCTTGGGCGCGGCCGACATGGCGCTCTACTACACCGCCCACCGCGCGGTCGCGGCGGCCAAGCGGCGCGGCGACTGGTACGCCGGCACCAAGCAGGCCACCAGCACCGACACCGCGTTCCGCACCGATCCGGTACGGGTGCCGTGGCCGTTGCTGCTTCCCTCGCTGCTGCTGGTGGCCGTCACCGCCACGATCGGGGTCTGGCGGTACAGCGACCTGCCCGCCAACCTGGCGACCCTGCGCGGCCTCGGCGTCGACGCCGCTACCCGGGTGCCCACCACGCCCGCCTCCGCCTTCGCGACCGTCGCCGCCCAGGTGGCCGTCACGCTGGTGGCGCCGGTCGTGATCGCGGCGCTGCTGCGGTCCCGGCCCGACCTCGACGCGGAGTACCCGGAGGCCTCCGCCTACCGCTACCGCGTCTACCTGCGGGGCATGTCGCGCCTGCTGCTGCTGGTCGCGGCCTGCCTCAACCTCACCCTGCTCCTGCTCGCCCTGCGGCAGTGGCAGGTCCTCGCGCCGTCGGCGGGAGTGACCGTCGCCACGTGGCTGCCGCCGATCGCCGCCGGGATCGCCATGCTCGTCTTCGGTGTCCGGGTCGGCGAGGCGGGTCACCGGCTGCCCGTCGCCGGCCCGGAAGCGGGCTCCGGCTACGTCCAGCGCGACGACGACCGCTACTGGCGCCTGGCCGGGATGGTCTACGCCAACCGGGACGACCCCGCGATCATGGTCCACCAGCGGGTCGGCGGCCGGTGGACGCTCAACCTCGGCAACCCGGTCGTCTGGATGGGCATCGCCGTCGTCGCCTTCGTCGCCGGGCTGGCCATGACACCGTGGCCGCACTGACCCCCGGGCGCACGATCGCCGGGAGACGGCCTCGGGACAGCCGCGAGGCCGAGTGACCGCCGAGGTGCGGCGCCGGGGGTCGCCGCGAGGTCAGGTGACCGATCGTCGCGTGCGGGGCCGGGTCAGGGCTGGGGGTCGCCGGTGGGGGTGGGCTTGGCCGACCATTCCTGGCGGCGGGCCTCGGCCAGGACGATGGCGGCGGCCACGCCGACGTTGAAGGAGCCGACGCGGCCGACCTGGGGGATGTAGAGGACCTCGTCGGCGGCTTCCAGCAGGGCGGGGGAGCAGCCGTGGTCCTCGCTGCCGACGACCAGGCACACGTCGCGGTCGAGGCGGGACTCGTGCAGGGGGACGGCGTCGCCGGTCAGCTCGATGGCGATCACGGTGTAGCCGTCGTCCTTGGCGGCCTGGACGGCCTCCAGGGCGGGGACGGCCGGGTGCCAGGTGACCAGGCGGTCGGTGCCCAGGGCGGTCTTCTGCACCTTGGGGTTGGTGGGCGGGGTCGCGTTGCCGGCCAGCCAGAGCTGGTCGGCGCCGAACGCGGCGGCGGTGCGGAAGATGGACCCGACGTTGAAGGGGCCGGTCACCGACTCCAGGATCAGCGACAGCCGGTTCTCTGTGCCCCGGCGCCAGGTGCGGTTCAGCCGCTTGACGTCGGTGGGGCGGAGCTGCCTGCGAGTGCCTGTGCTCATCGGGTCCTCAGCGGATGTCGTCGGTGCGGGTGGAAGTCGGTGCGGGAAGGCGGGCCGTCCCCGGAGCCGCCGGGGTGTCCGTGACGGGTCACTGCGTGCGGCCGGAGGCGTCGGTGCCCCGCGGGCCCCGGGCGGGCGGCGCCTCCGGCGTGCCGCCGGCGGGGTGCGGGGTGGGGCGGGCGGCGACGCGCAGGACGCGGTAGGCCGAGCGCGCGGCCTCGCGGGTGGTGGGCCAGCCCTGGTCGTTCAGCCAGCGCTGCAGGGAGTCGGAGCCCAGGTGCTTCTGGACGACCAGGTAGGCGGCGCCGTCGGGGGTGAGGCGGTCGAGCCAGCGGGTGAGCATGGCGTGCAGGGCCGGCTTGCCGATGCGGATCGCGGGATTGGACCAGATGGCCGAGAACCGCACGTCGCTCGGCACCTCGTCGGCGTGCGCGGTTCTTACTTTGTAAAGGCCGGCGGTTCGCGCATTCTCGGCGCACAGCTCCAGCGAGCGCCGGTTCACGTCCACCGCCCACACCGTGGCGTCGGGCGCCCGGGAAGCCATGGTCAGCGCGATCGGCCCGTACCCGCAGCCGAGGTCGAGAAGCTCGCCTCGCGGCGGGGGCGCCGGGACGGCCTCCAGCAGCACGCGGGTGCCGGCGTCCAGGCGGCCGGGGGAGAAGACGCCGCTGTCGGTGGCCAGGCGCAGGTGCAGGTCGGGCAGGATCACGTCGACCGTGCCCGGCCGGGCGGCCGCGCCGGGCCGCTCCTCGAAGTAGTGCCCCCCCTTGGACGTCACGACGGAAGACGTTACCAACCGCACGGCGGTGCTCGTGATCCGGCGCGTCCCGCACCCCTCACTCGCGGGGGGCGTGGGACGCCGGGAAGGTCAGATCGTCCGGCGGGCCGGGGACCGGACGTCGGAGGGCCGGGCTCCCGGCGCCTCCATCTCGTGAGGCCCCGGGAACCCGGTGTGCCGGGCCCGGACGTGAGCGGGCGGGCCGATCGGGACCCTGTGGCGGGCCCGGGGGCCGGACGTCAGAGACCGGAACCGGCACCTTTCCTCGGGGCGGCGGCACGCGTGAGAAGTCCGGGCCGTTCAGGCGCTCCGAGGCCCGCCCGGCGGGTGGTCAGGGGATGCGGGTGCCCAGCAGCATGGCGGCGCCGGCGACCAGCAGGCCTATCAGGACGCCGGCGACGGTGAACCACTGGCCGATCTCCTGGTGGACGACGCGGTAGCCCAGGGAGCTGCCGATCTGGCTGTAGACCTCGCGGAGCTGGTCGCCGGACTCGGCGCTGTAGGCCCGGCCGCCGGTGCCGTCGGCCAGCGACTGCAGGGTGGCCTTGTTGACCGGCACCTGCACGTCGCGCCCGTCGATGCTGACCGTGCCCTCGGGCGTGCCGTAGGCGATGGTGGAGACGGGCACGCGTGAGCCCACGGCCGCCTGGACGGCCTCGTTCACCGACCGGCCCGAGGTGTTGTCGCCGTCGGACAGCAGCACGATCGCCGACGGCGGCGGGTCGGTGACGGCGCGCTGGTCGAACGAGCGCAGCGAGTCCAGCGAGCTGAACACCGCCTCGCCGATCGCGGTGCCCGGGCGGGTGGCCAGGCTGCCGATCGCGGTCGCGGCGGCCAGGTGGTCGGTGGTGGGCGACACCACCACGGCGGCCGACCGGGCGAAGGCGACCAGCCCGACGTTGAAGCGCTCGGGCAGGTCGCGGACGAACTGCTGGGCGGCCTGCTGGGCGGCGACCAGCCGGGTGGGGGAGACGTCGCCGGCCTCCATGGACAGCGAGACGTCGACCGCCACGATGATCGTCGCCCGGTCGCGCGGCACGCGGGTGGCGTCGGCGGGCCGGGACGCGCCCACCACGAGCAGGCTCATCATCACCAGGAACAGCGCCGCCGGGATGTGCCGCCGCCAGCCGGGCCGTTCGGGGGCCACGTAGCTCAGCAGCGCCAGGTTGGTGAAGCGCATGGCGTAGCGGCGCCGGGTGAACTGCACGGCGACGTACGCCGCGACGACCAGCGCGAGCGCGGCGAACAGCCAGAGCCACCCGGGAGAAAGGAAGATCACGTGCCCGCCCTCCAGCGCCGTGACGAGGACGGACGGACGGCCGGCCGGGCCAGACGGCCGGCGCGCCCCGGGGGCCGGGGGTGACCCGGGCGCGGCGCGCGGGACGGCCGGCGGGCGTGTGGCGGGCGCGGCGGGTGGACGGCGTGCCGCCGGCGAGCCTGACGGTGGGCGTGCCGGCGGCGAGACGGAGCGGTGCCCGAGCGCGTTCGCCGGGGTGGCCGATGGGCCCGGTGCGGTGGGTGGCCGGCCTCCGGCGCCGGTGGAGACGACAGGTGGTTCACGCGCCCGCCCTTCTGGTGGGATGCCGGCCGGCGAGGTGGGCCGTGCGGCGGTGCCGGAGAGTGAACTGGGCGATGTCGTACACCCAGTCGCGGTCGGTGCGCAGCACCAGGTGGGCGGCGCCGGAGCGGCGCAGCGCCACGCGGGTGGCCTCGCGCTGGCGCGCCGCCGCCTCGGCGTAGTCGCGGCGGATCTTGGCGGACAGGTGGATGAGCCGGGTGCGCCCGGTCTCGGGGTCGGTCAGGGCGACCGTCCCGACGTCGGGCAGCTCCAGCTCGCGCGGGTCGATGACCTCCACGGCCAGCACCTGGTGGCGGGCCGCCAGGCGGCGCAGCGGACGCTCCCACTCGCGCCGGCTCTCGGGGTCGCCGCCGGCGCCAAGGTCGAGGAAGTCGGAGACCACCACGCGCAGCCCGCGCTTGCGCCGGGCGGACGCCAGCAGGGCGATCGCCTCGCCCAGCCGGGTGGGCCCGGTGGCGGGCGTGCCGCGGGGGGCGTCCAGCAGGGTGTGCAGCAGCGCGTACATGGCGGGCCGGCCGGTGCGGGCGGCCAGGCGGTGCACCTGGTCGCCGTGGATGACGTAGGCGCCGAAGCGGTCGCCGACGCGGCTGCTGAGGAACCCGACGGCGCCGACGGCGGCGATCACCAGGTCGCGTTTCTCCATGTCGGCGGTGCCGAAGTCCATGCTGGGCGACAGGTCGGCCAGCACCCAGGTCTCCAGCTCGCGGTCGGCGATCAGGTCGCGCACGTGCGGCACCTGGGTGCGTGCGGTGACCGCCCAGTCCATGCGCCGCACGTCGTCCTCGCCCGGGACGTACACCCGGCTGTCGCCGATCTCGCTGCCGGCGCCGGGCAGCAGGCCCTGGTGCCGGCCGTGCAGCAGGCCGTCCAGGCGGTGCAGGACGGTGAGCTCCAGGCGGCGCAGGGCGTGCTCGGGGCCGCGCTCGGGTGCGGGTTCGTCCACGGCGGGGGCGGCGTTCACCGCTGGGCCTGGTTCCAGACGACCAGCGGCGGCGGCACCGAGGCCAGGATGCGCCGCACCACGTCCTCGGGGTCCACCCCGTCGGCCAGGGCGTCGAAGGTGAGCATGAGGCGGTGGCCCATGACGTCCACGGCGACGTCGCGCACGTCGTCGGGCAGCAGGTAGTCGCGGCCGCGCAGCAGCGCCAGGGCCCGCCCGGCGGCGACCAGGCCGAGGGTGGCGCGCGGGCTGACGCCGATCTCGACGGCCTCCTCCAGGTCGCGCAGCCCGTACTCGGCGGGGGAGCGGGTGGCCATGACCAGCCGCACCACGTAGTCGGCGACGAGCTGGTGCACCGAGACCTGGTCGGCGAGCTTCTGCAGGGCCATCAGCCGCTCGGGGTCAAGGACGCGGCCGGGCAGCGGCGGGGAGACGCTCATGCGGTGCAGGATCTCCAGCTCCTCCCCGGCGGTGGGGTGGATGACGCGCACCTTGAACAGGAACCGGTCGCGCTGCACCTCCGGCAGCGGGTACACCCCCTCGGACTCGATGGGGTTCTGGGTGGCCAGCACGATGAAGGGCCGGGGCAGCGGGTGGGTGCGCCCGGCCAGGGTGACCTGCCGTTCGGCCATGACCTCCAGCAGCGCCGACTGCACCTTGGCCGGGGCGCGGTTGATCTCGTCGGCGAGCAGGAAGTTGACGAACACCGGCCCCAGCTCGATGTCGAAGCTCTCGCTGGAGGGGTGGTAGACCCGCGTGCCGACGATGTCGCTCGGCACCAGGTCGGGGGTGAACTGGATGCGCGCGAAGGTGCCGCCGACCACGGTGGCCAGCGTGGAGGCCGCCAGGGTCTTGGCGACGCCCGGCACTCCCTCCAGCAGGCAGTGGCCGCGGGCCAGCAGGGCCACCAGCAGTCGCTCGATCATGTGGTCCTGCCCGACGATCACGCGCCGGACCTCCGACAAGGCCTGCTGGAGCAGGCCGAGGTCGGCGTCGACGCCCTCGCCCGGTCCGGGGCCGTCACTGCGTTCTTCGGCAACGGTCATGCGGCCATTTCATCAAACAGCACGCAATGGTGCACGGCACCGTCGCGGTGAGCCGAAGGTCAAGGTGTGCTTTCATGTCACGGTGGCAACTCCGCTGCAGTACGGCGACCCACCCCGGCTGGGGCCCTACGCCGTGCAGGCGCGGTTGCGGGCACTGCCCACGGGGTTCGTCTACCTGGCGCAGGACGCCGGCGGACGCCCGGTGTCGGTCGCGCTGCTGACCCGCGGCGCGGCCCTGGACGCCGCGGCGCGCGAGCGGTTCCTGGACGCCGCCAGGCAGGCGGCGCCCGCGCGCGGCGGCGTGCGCGGCTGGGTGGCGCGGGCGCGTGGACGCGCCCCGGCCGGGGCGCCGCAGGTCATCGCGCTGGACGACGGTCCGGCGCCGTGGGTGGCGGTGCCGTACGCGCCGGGCGGGCCGGGCGCCGAGTGGTTCCTGACCTCGGTGCTGATCACCGGCACGCTGATCGGCGAGATCCACGGGCCCGACTTCGTGCCGTACTGGCTGGGCGACCGCGTCCCGGCGATCCCGCTGCCGCCGCCGCCCGCGCCGCCGCCGACCGAGACCCGGCGCGCCGTGCTGGTGGCCATGTCGGCGCTGGTGGTGCTGGTCGTGCTGACCGGCGTCATCGCGTGGCTGCTGCTGGGCCGGGGCGAGGAGCTGCCGCCGCCCACGCGCCCGCTGCCGCCGACGATGTTCGTGCCGACCCCGCCGCCGCAGCCCTCGCCCAACGACACGCTGAAGCCCTCGCCGTCCCCCTCGCCGGGCGACAGCGGCACGGCGCCGCCGCGGCCGACCCTGCCCGGCGACGAGGACTCCGGCGATCCCATCTGAGCACTCGCGTCACCGCGGCGCGGGGGCGGGCAGCGGCGCGGGGGAGGGGACGCGCAGCGCCGTGGCCGTGAGGGCGACGAACAGCGCGAGCACGGCCGGGATGGCCAGGGCGCGGGGCAGGCCGATCAGCTCCGAGACCGCGCCGATCAGCACGGGGCCGAGCAGCATGCCCAGGTACCCGGTGCTGGCGACCCGGGCCAGCGCGCGCCCGGCCCGGGCAGGGTCGCGGTTGCCGGCGGCGGAGAACACCTGGGGCACCGTGCACGACAGCCCGGCGCCGAAGCAGGCGAAGCCGATCACCCCGGCCACGGGGTGGTGGACGAGCAGCGCGGCGCCCAGGCCCGCGCCGGCCAGGACGCCGCACCAGCGGACCAGCCGGACGGGCCCCAACCGGGCCGCCAGGCGGTCGCCGACCAGGCGCCCGGCGGTCATGGTGATCGAGAAGGCGGCGTAGGCGGCCGCGGCGAACCCGTCGGAGCTGCCCAGGTCGCCGCGCAGGTACACCGAGCTCCAGTCGGCGGCGGCGCCCTCGCCGACGAAGCAGCAGAAGGCGAGCGCGCCCAGCAGCAGCACGCCGCGGTTGCGGTCCCACTCGCCGCGCAGGGAGCGGCGGCGCCCGCCGTCCCGGGGTCCGGGCGCGGCCGGGACGCCGTCGCGCGGCGCGGGCCCGGGGGTGGCGGCGGCCGGGAGCGGCGGCCTCGCCCACAGGCCGGCCCACGCCGACAGGACGATCAGGGCGGCGCCGGCGGCGGCGAACGTGGGCAGCGGGCCGGCCCCGGCCCAGGCGAACAGGCCGCCGGTGGCCGCGCCCAGGAAGCCGCCGATGCTGAACACCGCGTGGAAGGAGGACATCAGCGGGCGCCGGTAGGCGCGCTCGACCTCCACCGCGTTGGCGTTCATGGACACGTCCATCACGCCGTGCACGATCCCGAACAGGGTGAGCGAGACGACCAGGGAGGCCAGGGTGGGCATGGCGGCGGGCAGCACCAGGACCGCGCCCTGGGCGAGCCCGGCGGGGATCATGACGCGGACGGTGCCGTACCGGTCGACCAGGCGGCCGACGAACTGCATGCCGGTGAACGCGCCCGCGGCGATGGCCAGCAGGGCGATGCTCAGCTCTCCCTCGCCGAGCTGCAGCCGGTGCTGGATCGCGGGGATCCGGGCGGTCCACACGCCGATGGAGACCCCGGCGACCAGGAAGAGTAAGGAGACGGCGACACGGGCGCGGCGCGGGCCGCCTTCGCGGCTCATCCGGCGACTCGGACGGCGACGCCGGCGGCGGTGAACGCCTCGTGCTGGTCGCGCGGGATGCCGGAGTCGGTGACCAGCACGTCGATGCGGCCGGGCGGGCACACGGTGGCGAAGGCGGTCTGGCGGAACTTGGCGGAGTCGGCGGCCACGACGACCCGGCGGGCCGAGGCGATGGCCGCCTGCTTGACGGCCACGTCGTCCAGGCCGTGGGCGGTCATGCCGTGCTCGGCCGACAGGCCGCAGCAGCCGATGACCGCGGTGTCGAAGCGCAGCGTCCCGATGGTGCTGACGGCCAGGGGGCCGGCGATGTTCTGCTCGCCGTGGCGCACCTCGCCGCCGGGCAGCACGACGCGGACGCGGGGCGCGTCGGCGAGGGCGTTGAGGGTCTGCAGCGACAGCGGCAGGACGGTGAGCCTGCGGTCGCGGACGGCGCGGGCGACCTCCAGCGCCGTGGTGCCGCCGTCGAGCACGACCGCCTCGCCGTCGGCGAGCAGCGCGGCCACCTCGGCGGCGATGAGGCGCTTCTGCTCGGCGGCCTCGTGCTCGCGCACCCCGAACGGCGGCTCCTCGCCGCGCAGCAGCAGGCTCTGCGCGCCGCCGCGGATGCGCCGGGCGACGCCCTGCTGGGCCAGCTCGTCCAGGTCGCGGCGGATGGTCATCTCCGAGACGCCGTGCTGGGCGGCGAGCTCGGCGACCGACACGCTGTCGGCGGCCATCAGCGCGTCGATGATTGATTTCAATCGATCCATGCGTTCATATGAACATTTGTGGTGTTCGTTTGGCAAGTCGGACACACTAGGGGGCATGCGTGCGAGCCGTCTGCTGTCCCTGCTGCTGATGTTGCAGGCGCGTGGCCACATGACGGCCACCGAGCTGGCGCGGGAGCTGGAGGTCTCGGTGCGCACGGTGTACCGCGACGTGGAGGCGCTGTCGTCCTCCGGCGTGCCGGTCTACGCCGACCGGGGCCCGGCCGGCGGGTACCGGCTGCTGGACGGCTATCGCACCCGCCTGACCGGCCTGACCGCCGAGGAGGCGTCCTCGCTGTTCCTGGCCGGACTGCCCGGCCCGGCGGCGGAGCTGGGCCTGGGCGAGGTGGCCGCCGCCGCGGAGCTGAAGCTGCTGGCGGCCCTGCCGCCCGAGCCGCGCTCGCAGGCCTCGCGCATGCGCGAGCGGTTCCTGCTGGACGTGCCCGGCTGGTACCGGGAGGCCGACGACGTGCCGCACCTGGGGCAGGTGGCCGACGCGGTGTGGGAGGCGCGGCGCATCCGCATGGTCTACCGCCGCTGGGGGCCGGCCGAGGTGGAGCGGCGGGTGTGCCCGTACGGGCTGGTGCTCAAGGGCGGCTCCTGGTACATGGTGGCCGCGCCCGACGGGGAGCGGCCGCGCACCTACCGGGTCGCGCGCATCGTCTCGCTGGAGGTGCTGCCCGGCCGCTTCGCCCGGCCGGACGGGTTCGACCTGCACGCTTTCTGGCGCGAGTACGCCGCCGGCTTCCGTGAGCGCATGTACACCGCCCACGCGACGGTGCGGCTGGCGCCGGGGGGCGAGGAGCGGCTGCGGCTGGCGATGGGCGTCCGCCCGGCCGACGAGGCCCTGGCGGCGGGGGGTCCGCCGGAGCCGGACGGGTGGCGGACGCTGCGCGTGCCGGTGGAGTCGGTCAGGCACGCCTGCTGGCTGCTGCTGCGCATGGGCCCCTGCGTCGAGGTGCTGGAGCCGCCCGAGCTGCGCGAGATGATGGTCGCCGCCGTGGCGGGGCTGTCGGCCATCTACGGCACCGGCGCGCCCTCCGCCTGACAGGCCGGCGCGTCACCGGGTGGGCGCCCCGGTGAGGGTGACGTCGTAGGAGGGGAACGCGGCGGCGGCGGGCACCTCGTGGGGGGAGATGACCACGACGGGGCAGCGCGCCCCGGTGATGCAGGCGGCCAGCACCGGGTTGGCGGCCGGGGCGCCGGTGTCGCTCCTGCGGACCCCCAGGACGAGCATCTCGGCCTCCTCGCAGTGCGCCAGCAGCACCTGGGCCGGGGGGCCGTGGGCCACGACGGGCGCCAGCGTGCGGGAGACCTGGGCGACCAGGCGCCGCGTCCGCTCCCTGATCGCCTCGTACTCCTCCTCGTGGGAGCGCCAGCTGCCCATGGGGGCGTACGAGGCCCGGTGCTGGCCCGACCACTGCCAGGCGTGCACGGGCTGGACCACCGCCTCGCGCAGCCGGGCCTCGGCGATGGCCCAGCGCAGCGCGGCGACGGAGACGGGGGAGTGGTTGACGCCGACGACGATGCGCGGCCGGATGCTTTTGCGGGTCACGGAAACCTCCTCCACCGAGCATCGCTCCCGGGTGGTGAGGCGGCGTCAAAGCCCCTGGAAAAAAATCACACTAAATGTCGTATAGCGCGTACGGGTGGTAACCCGTCCCGGTGAACGGCCGGTGGACGCGGCACCGGGCGGGGGTCACGCCGTGCCGCACCGGTACTCCTGATCTACAATGTAAAGCCGGTGGCTGTGGACACCATTCCCGTCCGCACACCTGTCACAACCCACACCGACCGGGGAGGCCTCCGGGTCAGTGGACGGAGAAGCCGCCGTCGACGTACATGACCTGGCCGGTGATGTAGGCGGCGGCGTCGCTCGCCAGCAGGACGGCGGCGCCGGCGAAGTCGCCGGGCAGGCCGTTGCGGCCGGTCATGGAGCGGGCCGCCATCGCCTCGACGCGGCCGGGGATGGCCTGCGCGGGGGCGGTGAGCGGGGTGAGCACGAAGCCGGGCAGGATCGTGTTGCAGCTCACGCCGCGGGCCGACCAGGCCTCGGCCTGTGAGCGGGTGAGGCCGGCGAGGGCGGCCTTGCTGACGCCGTAGGCGCCGCTGTCGCCGAAGGCGCTGATCGACTGCTGGGAGCCGACGTTGATGACGCGGCCCCAGCCGCGCGCGGCCATGCGCGGCCCGAAGTGCTGACCCAGGCGGTAGGGGGCGGTGATGTTGACCCGCATGGTGGTCTCGTAGTCGTCGTCGGTGAGCTCGGCCATCGGGCGGCGGATGTTGTTGGCGGCGACGTTGGCCAGGATGTCGATCTCGCCGAGCGGGCCGGCGGCCCGCGCGCAGACGTCGCCGACGGCGGCGGGGTCGCCCAGGTCGGCGCTGATCGTCGCCACGCGCACGCCGTGCCCGCGCAGCCGCTCGGCGGCGGCGTCGAGTTCCGGGCGCCTGCGGGCGACCAGGACGACGGCCGCTCCGGCGCGTCCGAGGGCCTCGGCGACGGCGTAGCCGATGCCGGAGCTGCCGCCGGTGACCAGGGCGGTGCGCCCGGCGAGGGAGAACAGCTCGCGCAGGTAGGCGTCGGGGGAGGCGGGCGCCGGGCCGCCGTGTTCGTCCGGGGCGTGCATGGGGGTGGAGGTTATCACCGCGCCCCGGTGCCGCGATCAGCGGCGGGCGCCGGGCGGGCGGCGCGGGGCGGCGGGGTCAGCAGGCGTCGTAGAGCTCGTCGGCGGCGACCAGCAGCGCGCGCATGACGTGGTCGGCCTGGCGCAGGGTGTCCAGGTCGAGGCGGCCGAGCAGCTCGCGGAACCTGCTCAGGCCGGCGTCGGCGAACTCCTCGGTCATGTGCCGGCCGGCGTCGGTGAGCTCGACCCTGCGGATGCGGCGGTCGTCGGGGTCCTCGCGGCGGGCGACCAGGCCCTGGGCGACGAGGCGGTCGACGATGCCGGTGACGGTGCCGAGCCCGGTGCCCAGGGCGTGCGCGAGCTCCTGGCCGGAGACCGAGCCGCGGTGGGCGAGGATGAGGGCGACCTTCAGCTGCTGCATGGTGAGGCTCAGGGCGAGCAGCGGCATGGAACGGTCGTGGGCGAAAAAACGCCCCAGGGCGTGCTGTGCCTGGGTGATGTTTCCGACCAGCGCGTCTCTCTCGTCCACATCCGCCTTTCGACTGCCCTGATCAGGTTACCAGGAGTTCATACGCTCACTAAATATTCGTATCATGCGAAGTGTTAGCATTGCCGGAAAGTCTCCGCGTCGCGCACATCCCCCGACGCAACGATCCCCCTTGGAAGGTCACGTCTATGACCGCATTGGCCAGGCTGAGCCTCGCCAACCGGAGCCTCGTCATCATGATCGCGCTGGTGATCAGCGCGTTCGGCGCCTATGCGATTCCCTCGCTCAAGCAGCAGCTGCTGCCGTCGCTGTCGTTCCCGGGGGCCTTCGTGATCGCCCCCTACGCGGGGGCCTCGCCGGACATCGTCGAGGAGCAGGTCGCCGAGCCGATCGAGAGCAGCTTCCAGGGCATCGCCGGCGTGACGGAGATCACCTCCACCTCCCGCGAGGGCGGCGCCCAGATCCAGGTGTCGTTCGAGTACGGCACCGACGTCGAGGGAGCGGTCGCCAAGCTGCAGCAGGCGGTCGGCCGGCTGCAACTGCCCGGCGGGGTGGAACCGACGGTGGTGGCGGGCAACACCGACGACATCCCGGTGATGGTGCTGGCGGTGGGCGACGGCGGCGACGCGCGCGCGATGTACGAGAAGCTGCGGCGCATCGCGGTGCCGGAGCTGCAGGGCATCACCGGGGTGCGCGAGGCGGCCGTGACCGGCGCCCGCGAGGAGACGCTGGTCATCACCCCCGACCTGGGCAAGATGCTGAGGCTGGGCGTGTCGCCGGCGGCCATCCCCGACCTGTTGCGCGCCAACGGAACGCCGGTGCCCGCGGGCACGCTCGTCGAGGACGGCAGGTCGCTGACCGTGCAGGTCGGCCGGCGCGTCGACTCGGTGGAGGACCTGAAGAACCTGTACCTCACCCCGCAGGCCCCGGCGCAACCGGCGCAGCCGGCGCGCCCGCAGGGCCAGCAGGGCCAGCAGCCCGGCCAGGGCGGGGCGGCCGCGCCGCAGAGCCCGGCGGGCCCGGCCCAGCAGGCGGCTCCGCGGCCGGTGAAGCTCGGTGACGTCGTCACCGTCGAGCAGCGGCAGGCCGAGGCCACCACGGTCACCCGCACCAACGGCCAGGCGAGCCTGGGCGTGTCGGTGACGATGACCCCCGACGGCAACGCCGTGCAGATCTCCCACGACGTGCGCGACAAGCTGGCGGGCCTGACCCGCGCGCTGGGCGACGCCTCGGAGATCACCGTGGTGTTCGACCAGGCCCCCTACGTCGAGCGCTCCATCGAGGACCTGACGACCGAGGGCCTGCTGGGCCTGGCGTTCGCGGTGATCGTCATCCTGGTGTTCCTGCTGTCGATCCGCTCGACGATCGTCACGGCGGTGTCCATCCCGCTGTCGGTCGTCATCGCGCTGATCGCGCTGTGGATCGGGGACTACTCGCTCAACCTGCTCACGCTGGGCGCGATGACGATCGCGATCGGCCGGGTTGTGGACGACTCGATCGTCGTGCTGGAGAACATCAAACGCCACCTGGGGTATGGCGAGGCCAAACGCGACGCGGTGCTGACCGGCGTGCGCGAGGTGAGCGGCGCGGTGACCGCCTCGACGCTGACCACGGTGGCGGTGTTCCTGCCGATCGCGTTCGTGGGCGGCCTGGTGGGCCAGCTGTTCGCGCCGTTCGCGATCACGGTGACGGTGGCGCTGCTGGCGTCGCTGCTGGTGTCGCTGACGGTGATCCCGGTGCTGGCGTACTGGTTCCTCAAGGCTCCCAGGCTGTCGCCCGAGCAGACGCGGGCGGTGCGCGAGGAGGCCGAGGCCAAGGAGCTGCGCAGCCCGCTGCAGCGGGCGTACCTGCCGGTGCTGCGGTTCGCGACCCGGCGGCGCCTGGTGACGCTGCTGGCCGGGGTCCTGGTGTTCGTCGGCACGCTGGCGCTGGCGCCGGGCCTGAAGACCAACTTCATCGACTCCTCGGGCAACGACTCGATCTCGGTGACCCAGAAGATGCCCCCGGGCACCGACCTGGCGACCACCGACGAGGCGGCCAAGAAGGTCGAGCAGGTGCTCGCCTCCACCACCGAGGTCGCGTCCTACCAGGTAAACGTGGGCTCCGGCGGCACCTTCGCCGGCGGGGTCGGCGGGTCGGCCGACCGGGCGTCGTTCTCGGTGACGGTCGCCGAGGGCGTCGACACCCCGGTGCTGGAGCAGTCCCTGCGCGACCGGCTGGGCGCGCTGCAGGGCGCCGGACAGGTGACCGTCGGCGGTCAGGGCGGCGGCGGGTTCGCCTCCGACCGCGCCGAGGTGATCCTGCAGGGCGCCGACCAGGACGCGCTGGAGTCGGGCGCCGACACCGTGCTGGCCGCGCTCAAGCAGATCGACGGCCTTCGGGACGTCACCTCCAACCTGCAGGCCAGCGCGCCGCGCATCGACGTGCGGGTCGACCGCCGCAAGGCGGCGGCCAAGGGCCTGACCGAGGCGGGCATCGGGCAGCTGGTGGCGCAGTCGTTCCGCGGCGCGCCGATCGGGCAGATCACCCTGGACGGGCAGGCCAGCGACATCATCCTGCGGACCGGCGGGGGCGCCCCGGCCGACCTGGGCGAGGTACGCGACCTGACGCTGCCCACGGCGGCCGGCGCGGTCAAGCTGTCCAGCGTGGCCGAGGTGCGCCAGGTGGACGGCCCGTCGCAGATCACCCGCAAGGACGGCGACCGCACGGCGTCGGTGTCGGCCGCGGCCACCGCCAGCGACCTGGGCACCGTCACCGCCAAGATGACCGAGAAGATGGAGTCGCTGACCCTGCCCGCCGGGGTGAGCTACAGCATCGGCGGCGTCAGCGCCGACCAGGACGAGGCGTTCGGACAGCTGGGCCTGGCCATGCTGGCGGCCATCGCCATCGTCTTCATGATCATGGTGGCGACGTTCCGCAGCTTCGTGCAGCCGCTGATCCTGCTGGTGTCCATCCCGTTCGCCGCCACCGGCGCGATCGGCCTGCTGCGCCTCACCGACACCCCGCTGGGCGTGCCGGCGATGATCGGCATGCTGATGCTCATCGGCATCGTGGTGACCAACGCGATCGTGCTGATCGACCTGATCAACCAGTATCGCGAGCAGGGGCTCGGCGTGGTGGAGGCCGTGCTGGAGGGCGGCAGGCGGCGCCTGCGGCCCATCCTGATGACCGCCATCGCCACGATCTGCGCCCTGACGCCGATGGCGGTCGGGCTCACCGGGTCGGGCGGGTTCATCTCCCAGCCGCTGGCCATCGTGGTGATCGGCGGCCTGGTGTCCTCGACGCTGCTGACGCTGGTGCTGGTGCCCACCCTGTACACGCTCGTCGAGCGCGCCAAGGAGCGGTTGCGCCCCCGCCCGAAGCCGCCGGCCGAGCCGGAGGACGTCACCGTGTACGACACCGAGGCGATGGCCGCGCGCTGACGGCGCGCCGCCCCGCGGACCGGGCCGCCTCGACGGCGGCCCGGTCAGCGGCGCGCCGGGCGCGTGGGCGGGTTCGCGGGGTGCGAGGCCGGGGTGTGCGCGCGGCGGGGCGGCCCTTCTACACTGGGGCAACGTGACCGCCAAGCCTCGCATCCCCAACGTCCTCGCCGCCCGTTACGCCTCTCCGGAGCTGGCCCGCGTGTGGTCGCCCGAGCACAAGGTGGTGGCCGAACGGCGGCTGTGGCTGGCCGTGCTGCGCGCCCAGGCCGAGCTGGGCGTGCCCGTGCCGCCCGGCGTGGCCGACGACTACGAGCGGGTCGTCGACAAGGTCGACCTGTCCTCCATCGCCGCGCGCGAGCGGCTGACCCGCCACGACGTCAAGGCCCGCATCGAGGAGTTCAACGACCTGGCCGGGCACGAGCACGTCCACAAGGGCATGACCTCGCGCGACCTGACCGAGAACGTCGAGCAGCTTCAGATCCGCGACAGCCTGCTGCTGGTGCGCGACCGCACCGTGGCGCTGCTGGCCCACCTGGCCGACCTCGCCGAGCGCCACTCGGGCACGGTGATGGCCGGGCGGTCGCACAACGTCGCCGCGCAGGCCACCACGCTGGGCAAGCGGTTCGCCACCGCGGCCGACGAGCTGCTGGTGGCGTTCACGCGCCTGGAGGAGCTGATCGGCCGCTACCCGCTGCGCGGCGTCAAGGGGCCGGTGGGCACCGCGCAGGACATGCTCGACCTGCTGGGCGGCGACCGCGCGGCGCTGGCCGACCTGGAGGGGCGGGTGGCGCGGCACCTGGGCTTCTCTGCGGGGCTGACCAGCGTGGGGCAGGTGTACCCGAGGTCGCTGGACTACGACGTGCTGACGACCCTGGTGCAGCTGGCCGCCGCGCCGTCCAGCCTGGCCAAGACGATCCGGCTGATGGCCGGGCACGAGCTGGTCACCGAGGGCTTCAAGGAGGGCCAGGTCGGCTCCAGCGCCATGCCGCACAAGATGAACACCCGCTCCTGCGAGCGGGTCAACGGCCTGACGGTCGTGCTGCGGGGCTACGCCTCGATGGCCGGGGAGCTGGCCGGCGACCAGTGGAACGAGGGCGACGTGTCGTGCTCGGTGGTGCGCCGGGTGGCGCTGCCCGACGCGTTCTTCGCCTTCGACGGGCTGGTGGAGACCATGCTCACCGTGCTGGCGGAGTTCGGCGCCTTCCCCGCGGTCATCGCCGCCGAGCTCGACCGCTACCTGCCGTTCCTGGCCACCACCAAGATGCTGATGGCGGCGGTGCGGGCCGGGGTGGGCCGGGAGACCGCCCACGAGCTGATCAAGGAGCACGCGGTCGCCTCGGCGCTGGCGATGCGCGAGAGCGGCGCGCCCAACCGGCTGCTGGAGCGCCTGGCCGCCGACGAGCGGTTCCCGCTGGACGCCGCCGCGCTGGAGGGCCTGCTGGCCGACCCCGCGCCGTTCACCGGCGCCGCGGCCGCCCAGGTGGACGAGGTGGTGGCGCGGGTCGGCGCCGTGGTGGCGCGCCACCCGAGGGCGGCGGCCTACCGCCCGGGCGCCATCCTGTGATCCGCGAGCTGAGCACCCTGGGCGACGTCCTCACGGCGGCCGGGGACGATCTGACGATCGTGTGGGCGGCGCAGGACATGCGGCCGGGCACCCGCGCGTTCGCCCTGGGCGAGGCGGTCGCGGTCGCCGCTCCGGCCCTGGCCCGCCGCGACCGGCTGGTGGTGGCCGGCCCGCTGGACGACGTGGCCCCGCTGGTGCGGCACGCGCTGGCCGAGGTCGGGCCGGCGTACCGGCCGATGGGGGACGAAGGGCTGGTCCGCGCCCTGGCCGAACGCGTCGAGCGGGTGCGTTTCGAGGCGGCGTTCCTGTGGATGCAGACCGCCGCGCCCGCGCCGGGCGAGGTGGGCAAGACCGTCTGGCTGGAGGACGCCGACACCGCGCGCGTGAGCGAGCTGCTGGCCGTCGCGGCCCCCGGCTCCTACGCCGTGCCGGGGGTGCCCGGGGTGCGGCGGTGGGCGGGGATGCGCGCCGACAGCGGAGAGCTGGTCTCGGTGGCCGCCGACGCCTGGAGCTGCTCGTCCGTCGGGTTCATCGCCGGGGTGGCCACCGCCGGGGCGCGGCGCAGGCGGGGCCACTCCGAGGCGGTGTGCCGGTTCGTGCTCAACGACCTGATGGCCGCGCACGGGCGGGTGGCGCTGATGGCCGACTCCTGGAACGGCTCGGCCGTCGGCGTGTACGAGCGGCTGGGCATGAGCCTGCGGAACGTCGCCGCCGCGCACGCCGACTGATGGCCCGCCGCGCCGGCTGACCGCGCGCCCACGGTGATTGACCGCACCCCCGCGGCGTGCTTGAGGGTAAGCCCGTGCTCCCCCTCCGGTCACGTGATGTGATCGCGGAGGTGTGATCTGTCACAAGGCGGGTGTGACGGCGGGGCGGCGGGGGATACGGGGCGGTGACCCGGGGCCCGGCCGGCGGGCCCCGCCCGTTCGAAGGAGCAGCGCAGATGAGCCGAACCCCCGCCGTCGCACGCCGGACCGGCCTGGCGGCCGTCCTCGGCCTGGCCGCCGTCCTGGGAGCCGCCTCTCCCGGCGCCGCGGCCGGCACGCGGGACCAGGTGGGCGAGGTGGCCTACTTCGAGTTCGAGGACGTCACCCGCGAGCGGTTCGTCGTCAAGCTCACCGACGCCGAGAGGATCAAGGAGGCCAGGGACATCGTCGGCGCCGGCAAGCCCGACCACGTCATGGGCCGGATCGTCAAACGGGCCGTGCCGTACAACGCGCGCTGGAGCTACCACCTGGACCCGGCGACGGTCCGGTTCTTCCACGTCGCCATCGAGGTGTGCGACGCGACGATCCCCTACGTCGAGCGGCACCTGGACGAGGCCGGGGGCGCGTTCCTGCCCGGCTCGGTGTGGTGCCCCTGGACCTCCACCCTGAAGCGGGAGGTCGCCGCCCCCTGAACACCCTCGCGGCGGCCGTTCCCGGCGTGCGGACCGGCCGCCGCGGGGCGCGGGGGAAAACCAGGTGAAGCGCGACGCCACGCCAGGCACAGTGATGAAGTGATGTCCGATTTCGCTTCCGGGTTCGTCCCCGGCCGTGAGCTGTCGCGCGCGTTCTACGCCGAGGTGGTCCGCCCGCTGCTCGGGCGGCTTCCGCATGGGGCGGCGCTCATCGGCCCGGGCTCTGAGGTACTGGCCTTCGACACCGAACGTTCCACCGACCACGACTGGGGCCCGCGCGTGCTGGTGTTCGTCGACCCTCCCGAGGTGGCGGGGCTGGCGGCACGGCTGGAGGGCGCCCTGCCGGACCGGTTCCATGGATATCCCACCGCCTTCGGGTCCGACCGCGCCCCGGCCCGGCACGGGGTGGTGGTCGCCGGGTTCGGGGCGTGGGCGCGCGACCGGCTCGGCTTCGACCCGCGCGGGCCGATCGGCACGGCCGACTGGCTGGGGGCGTCCTGGCAGCGGCTGGCGGAGGTGACCAGCGGCGAGGTGTACCACGACGATCTGGGCGAGCTGGGGCGGGCCCGCGCCAACCTGCGCTGGTACCCCGAGCCGGTGTGGCGGTACGTGCTGGCGTGCCAGTGGCGGCGGGTGGCCCAGCTGGAGAGCTTCCCCGGCCGGTGCGGGGAGGTCGGCGACGAGCTGGGGTCGGTGCTGGTCACCGCCCGCCTGGTGGAGGACCTGATGCGGCTGTGCCTGCTGATGCGCCGCCGCTACCCCCCGTACGCCAAGTGGCTGGGCAGCGCGTTCGCGCGCCTGTCGGGGTCGGCCGAGCTGGCGGAGCGGTTCACCGAGGCGCTGGCGGCCCGGCGCTGGCGCGAGCGTGAGCGTCACCTGTCGGCCGCCTACGAGGGCGTCGCCGCGCTGCACAACCGGCTGCGGCTCACCGCGCCGCTGGACGCGGCGGTGCGGCCGTTCTTCGACCGCCCGTTCCAGGTGATCGGCGCCGGCCGTTTCGCCGACGCGCTGCTGGCCGGGGCCGACCCGGCCGTTCGCGACCTGCCGCCGGCCGGGGCCGTGGACCAGATCTGCGACAACACCGCCGTCCTGGCCGATCCGGCCCTGTCCTCGGCGGTGACCCGCGCCGTCCACCCCGGGTAGCCGCGAACGTCCTGCCCGCCCCGGGGCGGGGGCGAGGTCGTCGACGGCGGGTGGCCGCGGGGCCCGTCGCCGCGATCGGTCAGCTCGGCAGGAGCCGGATCGTGACCGGGGCGGCCTCGGCGCCGACGACGGTTCCGACGATCTCGGGCCCGTGGCGGTCGTACTTGGCGTGGTAGGCCTGGTCGATGTCGCCGTGGACGTCCGGGGCGGCCTCGGCGAACGTGACGTCGCGCTCCACGCCGCCGGCGCGGACGCGTCCGGCGCCGCTCGCCGTGGCGCGCCCGTACCAGGGGTTGGTCGAGCCGTAGGCGCTGCGCACGTACAGGTCGTCTTCGACGCGGACGACCCAGATCGTCACGTAGGGGCGCAGCGTGCCGTCGGGTCGCCGCGAGCTGATCTGCAGTTCCTCCGCCGCCCCGATCCGGGTGAGGTCCTCGGCGGTCCACGAGCTCATGGCCGGTTCCGTTCTCGTCAGGTCTGTGTGAGGTCGTCGACGACGGTATCGAAGGCGGTCGCGCCGGCCGCGTCCGGTCCGCTTCGGCCGGCCGTGGAGGGGCGCCGGCCCGGTCCGCGCCCCTACCGCGGGGCGGGGCCGGTGGTGAAGGCGTCGCGGTGGGCGGCGACGAACCGGGCGAACGATCGTGGCGGGCGCCCGGTGACCTCCTGGACGGTCGCGGTGACGCGGTCCTCGGCGCCGTGCCGGATGTCCTCCTCCATGCCGGCCAGGATGGCGGCGAACTCCTCGGGGACGCCGGCGGCGGTCATCCGGGCGGCCATGTCGGCGGTGCCGACGGCGTGGTGGCGGACCGCCAGGCCCGTGGCGTCGGCGATGAGGGCGGCGGCGTCGTCGTAGCCGAGCGCCTGCGGGCCGGTGATCAGGTGTTCGGCGTCGTGCGGCACGGCGTCCAGCAGGGCGTGGGCGGCGACCGCGGCGATGTCGTCCGGGTCCACGAACGCCACCCGGCCGGTCCCGGTGGCGGTGACGATCTCCCCGGTGGCGCGGATGCCGTGGGCGAGGGGGTGATCGCCGACGAAGTTCTGCATGAACCACGACGGGCGCAGCACCGTCCACTCCGGCATGCTGGTGCGCACCAGGCGGTGCAGGGCGCCCAGCCCCGCCGGACCCTCGGGGGTGGCCGAGGAGCTCAGCAGCACGACCCGGCGCACCCCGGCCCGCAGGGCGGTGCGCAGGAACGGCTCGACCACGGGCGCCGGTTCGGCCGCCCCGATCGGGGCGACCAGGTAGACCCGGTCGGTCCCGGCCACGGCCGGTGCGTGGGTGGCCGGGTCGGCCCATTCGAAGCGGACGTGCCCGGGGGCGGCGCCCGGGGTCCGGGTGGCGATCCGCACCGCGGCCCCCCGCTCGCGCAGCAGGGCGGCGACGCGGCCGCCGGTGGTGCCGGTTCCGCCGGTGACCAGCACGGCGGGGCGGCCGCTCACGCGCCGGTCTCCCCGCCGGCGGCGGCGCCGGTGAGGGGGGCGGTGAGGGGGGCGGGGCCGCCCAGGATCTCGGCGGCGGCGGCCGGGGACCAGTAGTCGCGGTAGCGGGCGATCTCGCCGTCGCGGGCGGTGACCACCGCGACGTAGCCCATGCGGTAGGGCAGCCCGGTGGCGGTGACGACGCCGTCGACCTCGAACTCCACCACGGCCACGGCGGGGTCGGCGGTGTCGTGGACGGTGCACGACGCCAGCGCCCGGGGGAGCACGAGGTCGTTGTAGTGGCGCAGGTACTCCCGCACGGCGGCGCGGCCGTCCAGGCGCCGGGGGGAGCCGGGCGCCGCGAACGGGAACTCGATGACCCCGTCGGCGGCCCACAGACCGGCGAACCCGGCCATGTCCCGGTCCAGGAGCAGGCGCAGCGCCTCCCGCACGAGGTCGCGGACGGTACGGGTGGGTTGGGACATCAGGCCCTCCTCAGATCGGGACGATACGGTACCGTCCCATCCATGACCCTACCCCGGAACAGAACGGGACGGGCCCGGCCCGTCCCTGCCTATGCTGGTGCCATGACCGAGAACCCGCGGCGTGCGCCGACCGGCGCGGCCGTCCTGCGGCCGCAGATCACCTCCGCCATCAGCGAGGCCGTCTTGGAGGAGCTGGCCGAGCGCGGCTACGCGCGGCTGTCGATGGAGGCGGTGGCCCGGCGGGCCGGGGTCGGCAAGAGCGCCCTGTACAGGCGGTGGCCGTCCAAGCAGGACATGGTGCTCGCGGTGCTGGCGGAGTTCAGCGTCTCGCCCGAGGAGGTGCCCGCCACCGGGTCGCTGCGCGCGGACCTGCTGGTCATGGTCCGCTCCGTCCACGGGTGGCTGACCCACCCGCTGTTCGCGACGATCCTTCCCGACCTCACCGCCGAGGCCGTGCGCAACCCGGTGCTGGCCGCGGCGATCCGCGCCGCCATCGGGGAGCCGCGGCGCGGCCTGGCCGCGCGGGTCCTGCGCCGGGCCGTCGCGCGGGGCGAGCTGCCCGCCGACCTTGACGTCGACCTCGCGCTCGACCTGCTGGCCGCGCCCGTCTACTGGCGGCTGAGCGTCCGCCACGCCCCGGTCGAGCCCGATTACCTGGAGCGTCTGGTCGAGCTCATCCTGCGCGCCCTGGACGCCCGGCCCGCCCCGGGTGGCGGCTCCCCGGGGTGAGCCGCCACCGCCGTCCGGGCCCGATCCGCCGCCGGACGCCGCGGTCGGGCGTGAACGCCCGCCCAGGCGAGGACCATCGCCTGAAGCGATTGACATGATCGAGGATCATCGCTTTCACCGATGGGGCGCCCGGCCTAGCGTGGGACCCATGAGCGATCACGTCTCCCGCGGCTCGTCCGACCGGATGCGGCCCGACTCCGAGCCGGCCGCCGGTGGTGAGCGCGGGGCCGCGCAGGCCGATCTGTTCGACTACGACGCGGAGTTGCGTGCGCACAACGAACTCTTCCGCGCCGCGGCCGATGTCGGCTCCCGTGACCGTGTGCTCGACATCGGCTGCGGCACGGGCCAGTCCACCCGCCAGGCCGCCCGCGCCGCCGTCGCCGGAAGCGCCGTAGGCGTGGACGTCTCGGCGCGCATGCTCGAACGGGCCCGCCGGCTCACCGACGACCAGGGCCCGCCCAACGTCACCTACCAGCGGGCGGACGCCCAGGCGCACCGCTTCCCGGCGGCGTGCTTTGACCTGTGTATCAGCAGGTTCGGGGCGATGTTCTTCACCGACCCGGTCGCCGCGTTCACCAACATCGGGCGCGCCCTGCGCCCCGGAGCGCGCCTGGTGCTGCTGGTCTGGCAGGACCGCGACCGCAACGAATGGGCCCGCGCGATCCGCGAGAGCCTCACCGCCGCACCCGCCGCACCCGCCTGCGGTCCGGGCCCGTTCTCCCTGGCCGACCCGGCCGTCACCGAAGACGTCCTGGCGGCCGCGGGCTTCGCGGAAGTCGGCTTCACCGACGTGCACGCGCCCGTCTACTACGGCCCGGACGGCGCAGGCGCCTACGACGCCGTGCTGCGCCTGTGGGAGGTCGAAGACCTGCTGGCCGGCCTCGACGCCGCGGCGGCCGAGCAGGCGCGCGCGCGGCTACGCGCCACCCTCGCCGCCCACGACACCGACGACGGGGTGTACTTCGACTCGCGCGCCTGGATCGTCACGGCCCGCCGTCGCTGACCACCGCACCCGATCTGTCCCGGCCGGCCGGTGCCCGGCCGCCGGCCGCACGACAGCGTGCTCGAAGCGCCGGGCCGGGCGGGGGAGGGGCTACCAGTGGGCGGGGCGGGCGAGGGCGGGCGGCAGCAGGGTCGCGGCGTCGCCCCTGGCCGCGTTGAGCTGGGCCTGGGTGAGGAAGATGCTGCCGGTGAGGTCGGCGCCGCCCAGCGCGGTGTCCCGCAGGTCGGCGCCGATCAGGTCGGCCGTGCGCAGGTCGGCGCCGGTGAGGTCGGCCGCGATGAGGTGCGCGCCGCGCAGGTTGGCGCCCCGCAGCCCGGCTCCCTTGAGGTCGGCGCCGATCAGGTCGGCGCCGCGGTGGTTCCGCTTGCGGCCCGGCACCCGGGCCCGCACCAGCTCGCTGACGCGCACGAGCAGGGTGTTGACCTCGGCGCGGTGCCCGGGCAGGTCCATCTCCACCAGCTCGGGCACGCCGCCGCGGGTCAGGCGGTCGGTGCGCTCCAGGGCGCGGCGCAGGTCGTCGCGCACGGGCCGGGCGGGCGGCAGCGCCAGCGCCTCGGTGAGGTACCACAGCAGTTCGTGCAGGTGGCGCATGACCGGGAACACCTGGAACATGCGCCGGGCGGTGCGCGGGTCACCGCGCCAGTCGCGGCCGGCGAAGGTGACCTGGGAGACCTTCTGGCCCGCGCCGAAGCAGTCGAAGACGGTGCACCCGGCGAAGCCCTCCTCGCGCAGCCGGGCGTGGATGCCGCAGCCGAAGTCCTCGCGCAGGTTGGGGCAGGGGCGCTCGGCCTCCTTGGTGATCGCGAAGTCGGCGGAGGCGGAGAAGGGGAGGGCCACGCAGCACAGCCCGAAGCAGCTCCCGCAGTCGGCCCGCAGCTCGCGCAGGCCGTCGCCGGCGCGGCCGGGCCCGGGCTCCGATGCCAACGTGCCTCCCCCAAGTCTTGTGATCTACATTGTAAAGCCGACAGCTTGGTGAACCCCACCCTGTACTTCAATACAACACCCTCGCCTGGTGAGAAGGGCGAGGCTCGCGGGTGGGATGTGCGCGGCCCGCGAGCCTCGCCGGGGGCGGCCTAGGCGCCCGGCCGGCGGGGATTCTTCGCGGGACGGGCCGGTTACCAGCGGTCGTGGACCAGGGGGCGCACCAGGTCGTCGTAGACAGCGGTGACCGCGGCCCGGGTCTGGTCGTCCAGCGGGGGGAGCCCGGCGGCCGCGGCGTTGGCGGCGGCCTGGCGCTCGTTGCGGGCGCCGGGGATGACCACGCTCACACCGGGCTGGTCGATGATCCAGCGCAGCGCGAACTGGGCCATGGTCATGCCGTCCGGGACCAGCGGCTTCAGACGCTCCACGGCGGCCAGGCCGGTGGTGTAGTCGACGCCGGAGAAGGTCTCCCCGACGTCGAAGGCGTCGCCGTGGCGGTTGTAGTTGCGGTGGTCGTCCTGGCCGAACCGCGTCTGCTGGTCGTACCGGCCAGACAGCAGGCCGCTGGCCAGCGGCACGCGGGCGATGACGCCGACGCCGGCCTGGGCCGCGGCGGGCAGCACCTGCTCCAGCGGCTTGAGGCGGAAGGCGTTGAGGATGATCTGCACGGTGGCGACGTTGGGCCGGGCGATGGCGGTCAGCGCCTCCTGGCAGGTCTCCACGCTGACGCCGTAGGCGGCGATGCGGCCTTCGTCGACCATGGTGTCCAGCGCGTCGTAGACGGCCTGGTCGGAGTAGACCGGGGTCGGCGGGCAGTGCAGCTGCACCAGGTCGAGGGTGTCGACGCCGAGGTTGGCCCGTGATCGGTCGTTCCAGGCGCGGAAGTTGTCCAGCGTGTAGGCCTCGGGCTCCTGGGCGACGCGGCGGCCCATCTTGGTGGCCACGGTGAGGCCGGGCCGCTCCTTGATCAGCCGCCCGACGATCTGCTCGCTGCGTCCGTCGCCGTACACGTCGGCGGTGTCGATGAAGCTCACCCCGGCGTCGACGGCCGCGTGCAGCGTCGCGAGCGCCTCCTCCTCGCTGACCTGGCCCCAGTCGGCGCCCAGTTGCCACGCGCCGAGACCGACGACCCCGACCTGCCTGCCTGTCCTGCCCAGTTCTCGGTTCTCCACATCCCCGATCGTAAGGGGCGTCGCGGAGCGGCCGTGCCGTGGCGGCGGGCGGCGGGTCAGCGTTCGCCGCCGGTGGCGGGGCGGCGGAGCAGGGGGTGGGCGCGCATGGCGACCTCCAGCTCGCCGGGCAGCTCGTCGCGGTAGCGGCCCAGGGTGGACAGGTCGCTGTGGCCCAGGACCCGGCGGACGGCGTCCATGTCGACGGCGTCGGCGAGCAGGTGAGTGGCGGTGGTGTGCCGCAGGCCGTGGGGGGTGACGGTGCGGCGCTGGGCGGGGTCGACGTGGCGTTGCACGCGGTCGATGACGGCCTGGACGTCGCCGCGCGCCAGGCGCCGGCCGCGCCAGGACAGCAGCAGGGCCTTGTCGGCGGCGGCGGGACGCGCGGTGGTGAGGTAGGTGTCCAGGACGTCGGTGACGTCGCGGGGGAGCGGCACGTCGCGGGTTCTGCCGCCTTTGCCGAAGATGCGCCAGTAGCGGACGCCGTCGTTGGTGTAGAAGTCCTCGACGTTGGCGCGGACGAGCTCGGAGACGCGGGGGCCCAGGGTGGACAGCAGCAGCACGATGAGGGCGTCGCGAACCTGGGTGCGCTGGTCGCGGCGCCCGGCGTCGGGTTCGGCGGCGGTGAGGTCGCGGGCGGCGCCGACCAGGCCCTGGGCCTGCTCGCGGGTGAGGGCGCGGCGTTCGGGGCGCAGGCCGCCGCGTTCTCGGGCGGTGACGGTGGCGGCGGTCATGGGGTTGAGCTGGACCCAGCCGGCGAGGGTGGCGTGCTTGAAGAACGCCGAGACCGAGCGGCGGAAGCGTGACTGGGAGGAGGCGCTCTGGGTGCCGCTCTCGGGGTGGGTGCGGCGGCCGTCGGGTTTGCGGGCGAAGGCGAGCAGGACGGCGTCGACGTCCTCGCCGGTGAGGTCGTCGAGGACGAGGCCGGGGCCGGCGAGGTCGGCGAAGGTGGTGACGTCGCGGGCGTAGACCTCGGCGGTGGCGGGGGAGAGCGCGCCGGTGACGGTCTTGGCGCGGACGAGGTCGAGGTATCGGTCGGCGCACTGCTGGACGGACAGGCGGTTCAGGTGTGCGGGCCGCATCGCTGGGTGTGATCCTTTCCCCGAGGGTCGGGCCGAACCTACCCCGTGGGGCCGACATTTCCGCGCCCGGCCCGGCGGTCACGCCGCCCGGGCGGGCTGGGCGGGGTCCGTCTCGGGGCCGCCCGGGCGGCGAGGTGCGGGAGGCGGCGAGGCCGCTCGCCCCGGTGCGGCCCTCGGTGCCGCCTGGGCGAGGCGGTGGGGGAGAGCGTGAGGGGTCGGCGCCGCCTGGGCGGCGCGGGTGAGGGAGACCGGGCAGGGTCGATGCCGCCCGGGCGGCGCGGGTGGGGGGAGGCCGTGTGGGGCGGGAGGGGAGGTCGTCGCGGGGAGGGGAAAAGGAGGTGACACCTGGCGGGGGTGCGGTCATCATGGGCGCGATCGGGTGCCGGTGCGTCGTGCGGGGGGTTCGTGATGGTTGTTCGGACGGTCGTGCCGGGGTTGTTCCCGCCGCCGGGGTACGCGCACGCGGCCGTGGTGGAGGCGGGGGAGCGGCTGGTGTTCATGGCGGGCGCGGTCCCGCTGGACGCCGAGGGTGTGCTGGTGGGGCCGGGTGATGCGGTGGCCCAGGCGCGGCAGGTGCTGGCCAACCTGGGTGAGGCGCTGGTCGCGGTCGGCAGTGGGTTGCGGCATGTGGTGGCCAGCACGGTGTACGTGGCCGGGCCGGAGCGGGCTGATCTGGTGCGGGTGTGGGAGGTGGTGCGCGCGTCAGGGTTGTCGGACGGCCCGCACACCTCGACATTGCTGGGTGTGGCGTTCCTCGGTTACACGGGGCAGTTGGTGGAGATCACCGCCACCGCCGTGGTGCCCGAGGGGGGCGCGAGGGCCGTCGGCGCTCTGGGCTGAGTGCCGGTCGCGGCGGTCACCGGGGCGCGCGGGAGCGGGCCCTGTCCTGGGCCCTGTGACCGGTGGGCGCTCACGGGCGCGCAGACGAGGCCCGCCGGCTCGCGGGCCCGCCGAGACGCCGGGTCGCACACGCAGGCGAGACCTCGGGGCCGTGGCCGCGGCGTGGTCTGGAAGTGGCCGGCGGCGTCGTGTCTGGAAGAGGGACGACCGCGCCTCTGGCGGGCGGGCACCGTGGCCCGGGGGGAGGCGGCCCGGCGCCGGGGCCGGTCGGCGTCAGGGCTGGGCGCCGAGTCAGGCCTAAGCGCCGGCGAGGGGGGTGACCGGGGCCGAGAGGCCGGCCTTGACCACTCGGCTGAGCTCGTCGGCGAGGATCTCGGCGGCGCCGGTGGCGAGGGCGTCCAGGGCGGTGGCGGCGACGAGGGCGGGGTCGGTCTTGGCGTCGGGGGCGACGTAGGAGGCCATGTCGGTGTCCATGTAGCCGACGTGCAGGGCTGCGACGTCGATGCCCTTGGGCGCGAGCTGCCGGCGGGTGGCGTCGGTCATGGCCCAGGCGGCGGCCTTGGCGGCGCTGTAGGCGCCGTAGTCGGCCGGGTGCAGCCATGACAGCACCGACAGCACGTTGAGGACCGCGCCGCCGCCGTTGGCCTCGATGACGGGGGCGAAGGCGCGGGTGACGGCCAGGGGGCCGAAGAAGTTGGTCTCCATCTCCAGGCGGATGCGGTCCGGGTCGCCGTCGAGCAGGGGGGTGCGGGTGGAGATGCCGGCGTTGTTGATCAGCAGGGTGGCGTCCGCGGCGGTGCGGGCCGCCTGGGTGATCGAGGCGGGGTCGGTGAGGTCCAGGCGCAGCGGGACGGCGCCGGGAATGTCGACGGCGGCGGGGTTGCGGGCGGCGGCGTAGACGGTGGCGCCGCGCCGCAGGAGCTGGGTGGCGAGGTGGCGGCCGAGGCCGCGGTTGGCGCCGGTCACGACGGCGACGGAGTTCTCGATCTTCATGGTGGTGCCTTTCGTCGCGTGGGCGGGCGGGTCCCGCCCACCCTCAATAGATTATGACCGTCATCTATTTATGTCCAACCGTCCCTCGAAGGACCCTCCCCGGCGCGGCCAGGTCACGTGCCGGGGCCGCGCCCGGTGAGGCGCCGCGTGACCTTCAGCAGGTAGTGCTCGCGGTTGAGCGGGTCGTGGTCGGTGCGGGCCCGCGCGGGGGCCGGGCCCTGGACGGGCTCGTAGTGGTCGAAGGCCGACTCCAGCAGGCCCTCGCCGCGGGTGAGGCCCGGCAGCCGCCGCTCCAGCTCGTGGACCCGGGCGGCGGGGATGTCACCCTCCAGCACACAGGAGCCCGCCTGCGTGGTGGTCGTGCGCGGGATCGCGCGCAACCCGGCCAGCACCGGCAGCACCGCGCCGAGGGTGTCGCCGGGGATATCCAGGCGCAGGTGGTGCACCGGCTCCAGGACGCGGGTGCCGGCCCGCTTGAGCGCGGCCATCAGCACCAGCGGGGTCAGGTGGCGGAAGTCGGTGGCGGTGCTGGACATGCTGGGGTCGAAGCCGGCCCCGGCGTGGCTCTGGCGGGCCCAGTACCCGGCGTGGGTCATGGTGACCGCGCAGTCGACGACCTGCCAGCCGCGCAGGCCCTGGCGCAGGGTCGCGTGCACGGTCTCCTCGACGGCGGCGAAGAAGGCGTACGGCATCGAGCCCAGGTCGACCCCCAGCCGGAACAGGACGCCGGCGCCGGCCGGGGCGGGCTCGACGCGCAGCCCGACGGTGGCCAGGAACGGGTTGGGCGCCGTGTCGATGATCTCGGCGGCGGCGCCGCCGCCCACGGGCCGCTCCACGCAGACGGTGGTGGTCGGGCGGAAGGCGACGTCCAGGTGGTAGTCGGCGGCGAGGGTGGCCTGGATGACCTCCTTCTGCACCTCCCCGTACAGGGAGACCGACACCTCCCGGCGGTCGTCGTCCTGGCGCAGGTTGATCAGCGGGTCCTGCTCGGCGAGCTGGGTGAGCGCCAGGTGCAGCGCGCTCCTGTCGCCGGGGTGGCGGGGGACGACGACCGTCTCCAGGGTGGGCGGGGGGAAGTGCCGCTGGGCGACGGTCGTGGCGGGCGGCGGGCCGATCGGGTCGCCGATGCGCACCTGGCCCAGGCCGCGGAGCCGGCCGATGCGCCCGGCGGTGAGCGCGGGGGCCGGGACGTCGCGGCCGTGGTCGAAGACGCTGATCGCGGTGACCCTGGCCTCCCGGCCGTCGCGCAGTGCCAGCCTGTCGCGGGTTCGTATGGTGCCGGAGAACAGGCGGACGTAGGCGACGCGCTCGCCGGCCGGGCCGCGTTCGACCTTGAAGACGGTGCCGCGGGGCGGGCCGCCGGGGTCGCCGGCGGCCGCGGGCAGCAGTTCGGCGATGCCGTCGATCAGCGCGTCCACGCCCGCGCCGGTGACGGCCGAGCCGCAGTAGACCGGGTGGACGGCCGTGCGCCGGGTCTGGGCGGCCAGTTCGCGGCGCAGCCGGGGGTAGGAGGCGGTGGTCTCGTCCTCCAGGTAGGCGGCCAGGAGGGTGTCGTCGGCCTCGGTCAGCAGGTCGGCCAGGCGGGCGGTGAAGGCGGGGTCGTCGCCGGTGCGGGCGGCGCACCGGGCGGCGGGGGTGCCCGGTGCGCGGACGGAGGTCATGGGGACGATCGCGGGGGTGAGCCGGTCGGCGATGCCGCGCAGGACGCGTTCGTGGTCGGCGCCGCGCCGGTCGATCTTGTTGACGAAGACGAGGGTGGGGATGCGCAGGCGCCGCAGGGTGCGCATGAGCACGCGGGTCTGCGCCTGGACTCCTTCGACGGCGGAGACGACCAGCACCGCGCCGTCGAGCACGCCGAGCACGCGTTCGACCTCGGCGATGAAGTCGGGGTGGCCGGGGGTGTCGATCAGGTTGACGGTGACGTCGCCGACGGTGAAGGACACGACGGCGGACTTGATGGTGATGCCGCGCCGGCGTTCGAGCTCCAGGGTGTCGGTCCGGGTGTCGCCGTCGTCGACGCTGCCGATGCGGTCGATGACGCCGGCGGCGTGCAGGAGCCGCTCGGTGAGGCTGGTCTTACCGGCGTCTACGTGCGCCAGGATGCCGAGGTTGAGGGTTTTCACGGAGCGTCATGTCCTTTGGATGGAGGAGGGTTCCTTTCTCGGGGGACATGAACGCTGCTCGCATCGTGCTGCTCCTCATCGGCCGGGTGCTCGGGTCGTCGTCGTGGCAGTCCAGCAGAGGTTGATCCCCGGGGGCAACCGAATTGCCGCCGGCGCGCCGGGGCGCGGCGTTCGCCGGCGGCCGGCGCGCGGGGTCAGGTGGTGCTCGCCAGGTAGGTGCTGACGCGGCGCAGCCAGGCGATGTAGGCGGCGGTGACCAGGCGGCCGGGGAGCAGGCGGGTCAGGGACTGGGCGCGGTGGCTGTCGGTCATCTCGGTGGCGGCCAGGTTGGCGGCGCGGGCGGCCCGGCGGGAGCGGGCGCGCTCGTAGCGGCGCAGGCGGTCGGCGACCGGGCCGGGGCCGTCCAGCTCGCGGGCCAGTGTCCAGGCGTCCTCCAGGGCCTGGTTGGCGCCCTGGGCCATGGTCGGCGGCATGGAGTGGGCCGCGTCCCCGGCCAGGGTGGCGCGCCCGCGGCCCCAGACCTTCGGCACGCGGTGGCGGTGGTGGCGGAACAGGTCGGCCTCGCCGATGCGGGCGAGCACCTCGGGCACGGGGGAGGCCCAGTGGCCGAAGCGTTCGGTCAGGGCGGCGGCGGGGGAGGCGGGCGGGGGTTCGCGGTGGTCGGTCCGGTGGTCGAACCACCACAGCAGCCGGCCTTCGCCGGCGGGGATCAACCCGCACAGCCCCTGGGGGCCGACGACCATGAGGGCGCGGTGCGAGCCCGCCAGCTCCGGCGGGCCGGTGGTGTATCCCTGCCAGGTGATCCAGCCGGTCATGCGGCCGGGGTCGGCGCCCCACAGCAGGTCGCGCACCACCGAGGCGCGGCCCTCGGCGCCGACGACGACGTCGCCGCGCGCGGTGCCGCCGCCGGCGAAGGCGAGCTCGCCGCGTTCGGGGTCCACGTGGGCGCAGGTGTGGCCGAAGCGCAGCACGCCGTCGGGCAGGCCGGCGGCGAGGCGCTGGATGAGGTGGCGGCGCGGCAGGTGGACGTTGGGGGTGCCGTAGCGGCGGGCCACGGCGGCGACGTCCACGGTGAGCAGGCGCCGGCCGCGGTGGTTCCAGGTCTGCATGGTGTCGATGCGGCGTCCGGCGCCGGTCAGGTCGACGCCGAGGTCGGCCAGGATGCCGGTGCCGCCGCTCCACAGGGTCACCGAACCGCCCTCCAGGCGCGGGGAGGGCGCCCGCTCGTAGACCTGGACCTCGTGGCCGGCGTTGAGCAGGGCTCGGGCGGCGGCGAGTCCGGCGACGCCCGCGCCGGCGACCAGTACTCTCATGACGTCACTCCAATATTGATACTCCCAGTATCGGATACGGAAAGTATCACATATGTCGACCAGTCCGACCCCCCGGGGCCGCCGGCCCGATCCCGCCGTCGACGCCAAGATCCGCGCCGCCGTCGCCGAGCTGCTGACCCGGCGCGGCCTGGAGATCACGATGGACGAGGTGGCCGCCCACGCCGGCGTGGGCCGGGCCAGCGTCTTCCGCCGGTACGCCACCAAACGCGACATGCTGCTGGACGCGCTGGGGCAGCTGCTCGACGTCCACGTCGCCATCCCCGACACCGGCTCGCTCGCCGGGGACCTGCGGCAGGTGGTCCACGACACCCTCGCGGTGTGGCGCGACGAACGACTGGCCACCCTCAGCCGGCAGATGCTGGGCGAGGCCGGCCGCGACCCCCGGGTGGCCGACCTGATCCGCACCAGCATGCGCGACCGCATGACCCGCACCTGGGCGGTCTACGAACGCGGCCTCGAACGCGGCGAACTGCGCCCGGGCAGCGACCTGTGGCTGCTGACCGACCTGTTCGCCGGGCTCGTCGCCTACCGGGGCCTGCTCAGCCTCGACCCGCCCGACCCCGACGACGTCGTCCGCGCCCTGCTGCACGGCTTCGCCCCCGCACCCTGAACGACACCGGCGGCCCGCGCCCGCCGCGCGCCCGCCTCCGCCCGGCGCGGGCGAGCCCGTCATCGGCGCCCGGCGCCGCCGGGCGGAGGCGGGCAGGTCACCGATGCCCGGCGCCGCCCGGCGCCGTCGCCTCGCGCAGGTGGGCCAGGACGACCTCGGTCTGTCCCAGCACCGAGTGCCCGACCCCCGGCAGCAGGCGTACCTTCGCGTGCGGGACCGCGTCGGCCAGCCGCCGGGCGGTCTCACCCGAGTCGAGCATGGCGTCACGCTCACCGGCGATGACCAGCACCGGCATGCTCAGCCCCCGCAGTGCGGCGTCGGAGAACACCGGCAGCCGCTCCGTGCGCGGCCGGAACCGCCCGAACGTCACCGCCATGCCCTCCAGGAACCGCTCGGCGCCCGGCATGTCGAGCCCCGCGACCTTCCTGATCGTCCTGCGCGCCCCCCGGAGCCCGAACGGCTTCAGCAGCAGAGCCCGCACGACCCAGCCGTACTTCTGCCTGCCGACGCCGCCGGGGCACAGCAGCGCCAGGCAGCTCACCCGGCTCGGTCGGCGGATGGCGTAGTCCAACGCCAGCCAGCCGCCGAGCGAGGCGCCGACCACCGACGCCCGCGCCACCCCCAGCCCTTCCAGCACGTCGTCCAGCCAGTGCGCGTACGCCTCGCCGTCCAGCGGCGGACGGGAGGGGGCGCTCAGGCCGGGCTCGCCGATCATGTCGACGGCGTAGACGCGGAAGTGCCCGGCCCAGGAGGCGACGTCGCCGATCCACATCGCCGCGTTGGTGCCCGAGCCGTGCAACAGCAGCAGGGGCGGCGCGTGCTCGGGGCCGCAGGCCACCACGAACGTCTCACCCTCGCGGGTCGGCACGCGCCGGTGCTCCCCGGGGACGGGCCAGGCGCGCAGGGCCTGCACGTACCGCTCGCGGACCTCCCGTCCGCCGGCCTCGGTCTTGTAGATGGCGCTCACGGCTCCACCACCGTGGCGATGTACTCCAGCAGCCGCGCGCTGTCACCCAGGCCGCCCAGGACGATGACCTTCATCCGACCCCTCTCCTCGTCGTAGGCCGTCTCCACCCGCAGCCGCGGCTCCCCGGGGCGGCGACTCCCGGCGGCGCCCATGAGAAGGCTGGACACCCGACCGGCCGTCTCGGGGCTGATCGCGTCGATCTCGACGATGCTCGACACCTCCACGTGCCGGTGCCGCCGTACCGGCTCGGCCGCCGGGACCGGACGGCCGATGAACGCCTCCAGGTCCTGCTGGGCGATGCGGTACTGCTTGCCGATGCGCACGGCCGTGAGCTTGCCCTCGCGCACGTAGCCGCGCACCGTGCGGACGTGCAGGCCGAGCAGGTCGGCGACCTGATCGACGGAGTAAAGACCTGCTTCCATAAAAGCACCTTAACACCCCTACTGTTGGGAGTGATAGGGAAGGATGGGTAATCGAGGGGTGCCGAACCCCCACACGCCGGAAAGGACCAGACGAATCGGCACGCCACACCCGCCCGACGGGACACGGCCCCGGCACAGGGGCACGCTCCACCCCGCCCCCGCCCCCGCACACCCGCCACACAACGGCCCGAGGAGCCGGAGAACCACGGGAGCAGGAGAACCAGGGGAGAGGGGAAGCCAGGGGAGCCCGGGTGTAGACAACCGGCGCAGACGGGCCGCGGGTCAGGCGCCGGACAGGCGCGCGGCCCTGGCGTGCAGGTAACGCTGCTGCGGGAAACTGGCGGTACGCCGGGCCGCCTCCTCGTAGCAGGCGCGAGCGGCCGCGTGCTCACCGGCCATCTCCAGCAGGTGGGCGCGCACCGCCCGCAGGCGATGGTCGCCCGCGATCCGCCCGTCGGACTCCAACGGCCCCAGCAGCTCCAAGCCCGCACGCGGCCCGCTCGCCATGGCCACCGCCACGGCGTGGTTGAGCGCCACCACCGGGTTGCCCGCGATGCCCATCAGCACCTCATACAACGCCACGATCTGCGCCCAGTCGGTCGCCTCCGCGCTCGGCGCCTCATCGTGCACCGCCGCGATCGCCGCCTGCAGCTGGTACGGCCCGGTCGCCCCCCGGGGCAGCGCCTCGGTGACCAGCGCGACCCCCTCGGCGATCTGCGCGGCGTCCCACAGGCCCCGGTCCTGCTCGGCCATCGGGATCAGCGCGCCGTCGGGCCCGGTGCGCGCCAGGCGGCGCGCGTCGGTGAGCAGCATCAACGCCAGCAACCCCGCCACCTCGCCGTCACCGGGCAGCAGCCGGCGCACCAGGCGGGCCAGCCGGATCGCCTCGGCCGACAGCTCGGCCCGCTGCAGGCGCGGCCCGGACGTGCTGGCATACCCCTCGTTGAAGATCAGGTACAGCACGTGCAGCACCGCGCCCAGCCGCTCGGCCAACTGCGCGCCCGCCGGCAGCGCGAAGCGCACACCGCTGTCCTTCACCCGCTGTTTGGCCCGGGTGATGCGCCGGGTCATCGTCGCCTCCGGCACCAGGAACGCGCGCGCGATCTCGGCGGTGCCCAACCCCCCGACCGCCCGCAGGGTCAGCGCGATCTGCGACGCCGGCGACAACGACGGGTGACAGCACATGAACAGCAGGATCAGCGTGTCATCGGACGCCGGCCCCGGCCGCCCGGCGTCCGCCCCCCGATCGGGCAGGGCCCACCGGGCCACGGTGTCCTCCCGGCGGCGCCGCGCCTGCTCCTCACGCAGCAGGTCGGTCAACCGGCGCGAGGCGACGGTGATCAGCCAGCCGCGCGGGTTGTCCGGCACCCCGTCGCGGGGCCACTGGACGGCGGCGGCCAGCAGCGCCTCCTGCGCGGCGTCCTCGGCGGCGGCGAAGTTGCCGTAGCGGCGAACCACCGCGCCGAGGACCTGCGGCGCCAGGCCGCGCAGCAGGTCCTCGACGTCGGCACCGGGCATCGGGACGCTTCAGAGCTCCAGTTCGGCCCCGGGACCGGCGATCGGCCGCACGTCGGCGTACCAGTCGCGGCCCAGGTCGGTGCCCGCCGGGTACGGGGTGCCGCCCAGGCGGGCGGCGATCTCGGTGGCCCGGTCGAAGCCGTCGCACTCCACGATCGTGTACCCGGCCAGCACCTCCTGCGTCTCGGGGTAGGGGCCGTCGGTCACCACCGGCACGCCGTTGTCCAGACGGACCCGCCTGGCGTGCACGGGCGCGGTCAGCCCCTGCGCGTCGACGAACTCCCCGGACTCCACCAGGTCGTTGTTCCACTTCTCCATGAACGCGTGCATCTCGGCGACGTCCTGCTCCGACCAGGCCGGCCCGTCGCCGGGCTTGCCGGTCAGCATGTCGTAGTCCTTCTGCGACCCGTACAGCAAGATCATGTACTTCACGGTCCACTCCTTCCGGCGGGCACCACGGCGGCGCCGCTCACCGGGGACGTCGAAGCCGCCGCCGCGTTCCGGACACCCGCCGCGGCGCGAACCTAAGCCCGGCCGGCCGACACCGCGCCGCGGGCCGCGGCCAGGATCTGATCCGACAGCTCCGACCCGGCGGTGGCGCGGGCGAGCACCAGCGCGCCCACCAGCGTACAGACCGTCGCCAGATCCTCCTCCCGGCCGCCCGACAGCCACCGGGCGAACTCGCGCACCCCCTCGGCGTACGGCGCCCGGGCCGGCGCGTCACCGTCGTCGCGGGCCATGTCGGGCCCCAGCCCGGCGGCGGCGCACCCGCCGCCCGGATCGTCACGATGGCCGGGGGACAGGTAGTACTCCACCAGCGCCCGCCGCGCCGCCTCCCGGTCGCCGGGGTGCTCCAGGTCGCGCTCCTCCATCAGCTGCCGCATCCCGGCGAAGGCGTGCTCGGTCGCCTCGGCCACCAGCGCCTCCTTGGAGGCGAACTGCCGGTAGAACCCGCCGTGGGTCAGCCCCGCCTCGGCCATCAGATCGGCGACGCTGACCTGCTGCACGCCGCGCTCGCGGAACAGGCGCCCGGCCGCCGCCACCACCTGCTCCCGGTTCTGCCGCGCCTGCGCCCGTGACACCCGGCCCATCCCGCCACCTCCGTCGATCCCGAACGATAGATTATAACCGTCATCTACCGTGGCGGCGGTGAACGCGCGCCGCCCGCCCGGAAGGGGACCGTCACAGAGGAACGGCCAGACGCTCGCTCGCCGGGGGACCGTCAAGGGGGCACGGCCAGACACCCGTCCGCCGGGGGGATCCGCCAGGGGTGACGGCCGGACACCCGCTCAACGGGGAACGGTTGAGGGAGCACGGACAGACGCCCGCCCGCCGGGGAGTCAGGTCGCCGGGCCCGCGCCGTCCGGCCGCAACCCGTCCAGCACGCGATACGCCGGATTGCCCCGCGCGGCGGCACGCACCTCGCGCGCCGTCGAGGCCACGTAGGCCTGACCGGTCACGATGGAGGAGTGGCCCAGCAGCTCCATCAGCTCATGCGCCGTGGCGCCGCGCTCGGCCAGCCGCGTGGCGAACTCGTGCCGCAGCGCGTGCACCAGCGTGCCCTTCTGCACCCGGTCGTGGATCCCGGCGTACCGGTAACACTGGCGGACCAGGTACTGCAGGCCGCCGCGCCGCAACGGCAGGCCGGCGTTGTCGACCAGCAGCGGCGCCGACCTCGGCAGCGAGGCCAGCTCGAAGCGGCGCAACCGGCTGTCCAGATAGTCCTCGATCAGATACTCGATCGGCGGCTCGATGGGCAGCGACCGCGTCTTGCCGCCCTTGCCCAGCACCTGGATGCGCCGGTCGCCGGGGGAGCCGCCGATCGACCCCAGGCTCACGCCCAGCAGCTCGGCCGAGCGCATGCCGGTGACCAGCGCCAGCGCCAGCACCACCAGGTCACGCTCCACCCACGGGTCGCGGGCCTTGCGGGCCCCGGCGGCGATGCGCTCCAGCAGCGTCGCCGAGGCCGAGCCGTCGCCCAGCAGCGGCTTGGGCGCCTTGGCCGGCTGCTTGGGCCGGGGCACGGCCGCCATCGGGTTGCCCTCCAGCATGCCCTCGGCCACACAGAAGGTCAGGAACTGGTTCCAGGCCGACCAGGCGCGGTTGACGCTGGCGGGGGAGCGGGGGTCGGCGAAGTCGGCGAACGCCTCACGCACCAGGCGCCCGCTCAGGTCGGCCACCTTCAGCTCCTCGGCCGGCACCCCGGCCTGCCCGGCGGCGATCGCCGTCACCAGGTGCAGATCACGCTGGTAGGCGGCCAGGGTGTGCGGGGACAGCTTCTTGGCCCGCAAAGAGGCCAGGAACTGCGAGGCGGCCCGCGGCAGGCGCGTCAGCGCCGGCGGCTCGTGATCGTGCATGGCGGCCTCCGCTCCCGCGCGGGAGCAGCCTCGAAACGGTGCCCGGGTCCTGCGATTATGCACGGCATACAGGCGTATCGTCCCGCGACACGCCGAACCCGCCGCACATCCCACCGCGCGAGCCCGGCCCGAGGCGTGACGCACTTCGGAGCCCCTTCGGCGAAAGCCGGCATCGGGAACGCGCTGAACGTCGACGCCAGCCGAGGTGAACGCCGCCCGTGAGGCGACCGGAACCGGCAGGGGACCCGCTCCGGTAATTGCAGCATAAGTGCGATTATGCATGAATCGCGAGGGTCACGGCCGAGAGGGGCCGCATCGGACGTCGTCCAGACGCGTACACGTGTGACGCGGCGAACGCGCCATCGCGGGCATCGCCGGCGATGGCGCGCACCGCACGGCGCGCGTCGCCACACATCCCGGCGTGCCGAAGTCCGGCGACGGATCGCGGCGGATGATCTACCTCGCGGGATGATCTTCGGTCGGGGCTCACGGACGCCTGGACCGGCCTGTTCGGCAAGGCGGCTCTCCGCGACGCGAGGCGCCGTGCGCCGTCCGGATCGCGGGTGGGCGTCGCCCCGGGCGGCGCGGGTCACGGGCAGGGATCGTTCGTAGGCACCCGCACTGCCCGGTGTGCCGAAGATGGTCGAATACTCCTATACCGTACAGAAGGTCAATTCTGTCTTGTATCCGATTCATAGACGGGTAGTGCCAGACGGGTCGTGATCTCTGCGGCTGCTCGTCTGGCCGAAGCGATCCGCCTGAGCACCGTGTCCGTCTCGCTTGATCCGCGCGCTCGATCGGTCGCCTGATCCGCGCGGTGGAGGCCGCTTCGCGCATCCGAGGGGGCCACTCCCCCGGCCGGCGATGCCGGGTCAGGGCTCGGGCAGCAGCGGCAGGACCGTGTAGCGGGTCGTCGCCCAGGCCGCGTACAGCAACGGAGCGAGGGCCAGCAGGACGCCGACCAGCGGCTTGACCAGCACCACCGCGACGGCGAGCGCGAGAATCGCCAGGGTCGGCGCCATCAGGTACCAGCGCCGCGCGACCAGGTACAGGCACGGCCGGATCAGGGGGCGTACCTTGGACGGCGACTCGGCCACCACGACCAGCATGGCCACCGTCGCCGCTACCGCCAAGCCGGCCGCGGTCACGAAGAACGGCACCAGTGCCGGCCCCCACGCGGTACGTGCGACGATCACGGCGTCCACCGCGAGCACGCTCACGACCGTCGTGCCGCCCAGCCATGCGGCGAGCGCTCGCCCGAAAGCGCGCCGGTAGCCGTCCCGGAAGGCCGCGAACACGGCGGTGGATCCCTCCCCCGCCAGCGTGAAACAGCGGAAGGCGCCCGTCAGCGCCGGTGCGCACACCGCCGACAGCACGGCGAAGAACGGCCACGTCGCCAGGGGGTCTCGCACGACGGCCAGCGCCAGCAGCAGCGGCGCGCACGACAGGGCGAGCAGCAGGTTCGTCATCAGCGCGACGTACACCATGCCGAAGACCTTCTCGTAGGTCTCCTGCCGGGCCGGGCGCAGCAGGCCTCGCACCGCGTTCACCCTTTCAGTCCGCTCGTGGCGATGCCCTGGATGAAGTAGCGCTGGCCGAACAGGAACAGGACCAGGATCGGCAGGACGGACAGCACGGCGCCGGTCATGATCATGGCGTATTCGGCCTCGTACTGGCCGATGAAGGAGCGCAGGCCGAGCTGCACGGTCCACAGCTCGTTGCTGGTCAGGTAGATGAAGGGCCCCATGTAGTCGTTCCAGGTGTTGACGAACGTCAGCAGGGCCAGGCTGGCGAGCGCCGGCTTGGACAGCGGCAGCATGATGCGGCGGTAGATGCCGTAGTCGCTGAGTCCGTCGATCTTGGCGGCCTCGCACAGCTCGTCGGGGATCGACATGTAGTACTGGCGCATGAGGAACACGCCGAACGCGCCGAAGGCCTGCAGCAGGATGATCGACCAGTGGGTGTCGGTCAGCTCGGCGCGCTGCATCATGATGTACTGCGGCACCATGTAGGCCTGCCACGGCACCGCGATGGTGGCCAGGTAGCCCAGGAACAGGGCGTCGCGTCCGGGGAAGCGCACCTTGGCGAATCCGTAGGCGGCGAAGCTGCCGGTCAGCACCTGCAGGAACGTGATGGTGAGTGACAGGAACAGCGAGTTGCCCAGGTAGGTGGCCAGGGGTATGCGCTGCCAGATCTCCACGAAGTTCGACCAGCGTAGTTCGTCGGGGATCCACTGGATCGGGATCGCCAGCACCTCGGCGTCGCGTTTGAGCGAGGCGGACAGCATCCATGCCAGCGGCATGAGCGTCAGCGACGTCATCGCCGTGAGTCCGGCGTAGGTCAGGGTGCGGCGGGCGCGGGGGTGCCGGGAGCCCGCGGGGTCCGTCGGTGCCGCGTGCCGGGGTGGTCGTCGGGTGTCGGCCGGCGGGTCGTGCAGCGCGGTCATGTCGCGTTCCTCCGTTCGTTGATCCGGAACTGGACGATGGTCACGGTGAACACGATGAGGAACAGCACGAGCGCGATCGCCGAGGAGTAGCCGAACTGGCCCTCGGTGATGCCCTCCCGGTAGACGAGCTGGGCCAGTACCAGGGTGCTGCGGCCCGGGCCTCCCCCGGTCATGACCACGATCAGGTCGAGAACCTTGAAGCTCTGGATGGTCAGCATGACCAGGACGAAGAAGGTGGTGGGGCGCAGCGAGGGCAGTGTGATGCCCCAGAACCGCTGCCAGGGGCCGGCGCCGTCGACCTTGGCCGCCTCGTAGTACTCCTTGGGGATGGTCTGCAGGCCGGCCAGGTAGAGCACCATGTAGTAGCCCATGTCGCGCCACACGCTGGTGATGATCACCGCGGGCATCGCCCAGTCGGTGCTGGACACCCAGCGCGGGGGGTCTTGGACGCCGATCGCCTCCAGGAGCAGGTTGACCGGTCCGGCCGTCGGGTTGAACAGCATGTTCCAGACGATGGCGACCGCTACGAGGGAGGTGATGTAGGGGAAGAACGCGGCCGTGCGGAAGAAGTTGACCGCGCGCAGCCTGCGGTTGAGGGCCATCGCCAGGCCGAGGGAGGCGAGCAGGGTGAGCGGGATGTGGCCGGCCGCGTAGTAGAGGGTGTTGCGCAGGGCGACGTGGAAGTTCTCGTCTCCCCACAGTCGCTGGAAGTTGTCCAGCCCTGCCCATTCGGGTGTTCCGTAGGAGTCCCAGTCCATGAACGCCAGGCCGAACGCGGCGATCACCGGGACGAGGGTGAACAGGGCGAAGCCCAGGAAGTTGGGCAGGATGAAGCTCCACCCGATCAGGGTGTCGCGCCAGAGCCGTCGGCGGCGCGGGCGGCCCGGCGTGATCGGCGCCGGGCGCGTCGTGGCAGAGGCCATGCTGATCCTTGGTCGTGGAGAGGCGGCGGGGGCGGCTGCCGCGCGATGCCTCTAGTTGAGGACCTCGTTCTTGACCCGTTCGTTCATGGAGCGGATTCCGTCGGGGACGGACTTGTCGCCGACCATGATCAGCTGGTGTTCCTCGTTGAGGATGGTGTCGATGTCGGAGGCCTTCTCGCTGACCGGCATCTCCAGTACGACCTCGCCGGGGGTGAACGCCTTCTTGGACAGCTCGTCGGTGGGCATGCCGGGCAGCTTGAAGTAGGCCTCGGTGATCGCGGGGTCCTGTAGCGCCGGTACGACGCCGACTTGGGTGATCGCCTCCGCGCCGGTCTTGCCGGCGGCGAACTGGACGAACTTCTTGGCCAGGTCGGCGGAGCGGCTGCGTTTGTTGACCGCGAAGGCGGTCGGGGAGCCGAAGGTGACGGTCTGGGTGGAGCCGGCGCGTTGGGGCATGGGGGCCAGTGCCCAGTCGACCTGGCTCTCGCCTTTCTTCTTGGCTTCCAGGATGCCGGAGATGTACCAGGTGCCCATGGGCATCATCGCGGTCTTGCCGGTGCCGAACATGTTGCGGTAGTCGGCCTGCTGTGCGCTCGCGGTGCCGAAGTCGAGCGTGGCTCCGTTCTTCTGCAGGCCGGACGCCATCGTGTACTGGTCGGTGAAGAAGGTGTAGTCGCCGCCGAGTTGGTCGCCGCCGGTCTGGGCGGCCGAGATGGCCTGGACCACCGAGCGCCAGGTGTGGTGGTAGGTGCCGTAGACCTTGTCGTTGCCGGTGCCGGAGGTGAGGCGCTGGGCGTAGGTGGCGTAGTCGTCCCAGGTCAGGGTGTCGGTGAGCTTGATGCCGGCCGCGTCGAGCAGGGTTTTGTTGTAGTACAGCAGCCAGAAGTCCTGCCGGTAGGGCAGTGCGTAGTAGGCGCCGCCGCCGACCTTGAAGGCGTCCAGGCCGGCCAGTTTGCCGGCGTCGGTGGCTGTGGCCAGGTCGGTGAGGTCCAGGAGCTGTCCGCGGCTGGAGTAGCGCGAGTAGTCGATCACGTTCTTCATCGTGATCACGTCTGTCTTGTCGCCGCCGGCCAGCATGGTGGTGACCTTCTCGGGATAGTCGTCGGCGAGGATGTCCACCGGCTTGACCTTGACGCCGGGATTCGCCTTCTCGAACGCCTGGAACAGCGCGGTGAACTCGGGCGTCTTGGCCAGGTTCCACACGGTGACGGTGAGGGTGGTGCTCCCCCCGCCGCCGCTGGTCTCGCCTGCGCCGCCGCCGCACGCGGTGACCGCCAGCGCGAGGAGGGCGGCCCCGAGGATCTTCGTGTGCTTCCTGAGGGGGGTGATGGCAGTGGACATCGATCCGGTCTCCTTTCGGTGAAGCCGGTTCAGGCGATCACGGGGGGTTCGTCGGCCGTGGGTGCCGCGCGCGGTGCCCGGCCCGGCCGGTTGGGTGGCGGTCGGGTTCGGCGCGGGCGCTGGTGGGTGCGGTCGGTGGGGCTGGACGCCGAGGTGGGCGGGGTCCGTCTGCGGCAGAGCCTGCGGTCGTCGGACTCGCACACCGGTCCTTTCGCCAGAAACCCGTGGGCAGTGCGCTGATCATGTCCGATCGGTTCAATCAGGTCAAGGGAATGTCACGGTAAATACGATCATTAATGATCAGTGTTAGGGCGAACATCGATCGTTGTGAACGATTGTGATTCATGCGCTCTTGACGCGATCTAGGGTGCGGTGCCAGCATCGCGACGGTTCGCCCGCCGAGATCGCGACAGGAGGCCCGATGCGCCCGTTGCGGGAGTCGCTGAGGGAACTGGACGACCGGACGCTGTCGCCGTACACGGGCTGGACCAGGGATCACTGGGCCGCGCTCGCCGACCACCTGCTGCTGTCGGCCCGCCGGCACGCCTCCGCGGAGCACGCGAGGATCCGCTTCCCCGGTGAACCGGGAGGTTACGGGCCCGACGTCGATGCGCTGGAAGGGTTCGCGCGCACCTTCCTGGCCGCCGGTTTCCGGGTCGCGGGCGAGGGCGGCCGCGACCCGCACGGCCACCTGGAGTGGTACGCGCGCGGCCTGGCCGCCGGCACCGACCCCCGCTCGCCCGAACGCTGGGTGCGCCTGGACGAGCACGACCAGGCCAAGGTGGAGGCCGCCTCGATCGCGCTGGTGCTTCACCTGACCCGGCCCTGGCTGTGGGACCGCCTGGACGAGGGGGTGCGCGAGCGGGTCGTGGCCTACCTCTCCCCCGCCGTCGGGGGCGCGTACCCGCCGATCAACTGGATCTGGTTCCAGATCGTCGTCGAGCAGTTCCTCGCCTCGGTGGGCGGGCCGTACGCGCGGCGAGACATCGAGGCCGGGCTGGCGCTGAGCGACGGGTTCGCCCGCGAGGAGGGCTGGTACGCCGACGGCGAGCGGCGCGGCTACGATCACTACGTCGGCTGGGCCCTGCACTTCTACCCGCTGCTGTGGACCGAGATGGCCGCCGGCGACCCGGCCGCCGGCGCCCGCCGGGCCGGTTACCTGTCGCGGTTCGAGCGCTACCTCGACGACGCCGTCCACCTGGTCGGCGGGGACGGCTCGCCGTTGCTGCAGGGCCGCAGCCTGACCTACCGCTTCGCGGCCGCGGCCCAGTTCTGGGCCGCGGCGCGGGCCGGGATCACGACGCCCGCGCCCGGCCTGCTGCGCCGCGCGGCCTCCGGCGTGGCCCGTCACTTCGTCGAGCACGGCGCCCCCGACGACGACGGGCTGCTCAGCCTCGGCTGGCACGGGCCGTGGCGGCCGATCGCGCAGTCCTACTCGGGCACCGGGTCGCCGTACTGGGCGGCGAAGGGGCTGTACGGGCTGGTGCTGCCCGCCGGTCATCGGGTGTGGACGGCGGCCGAGGAGCCGCTGCCGGTCGAGCGGGCCGACTTCCAGCGGGTGATCCGCTCCCCCGGCTGGCTGGTGTCGGGCACCCGCGCCGACGGCGTGGTGCGGGTCGTCAACCACGGCACCGACCACGCCACCCCGGGCGACCACCGGACGGACTCGCCGTTGTACGCCCGCCTGGGGTACTCCACCGCCACCTCGCCCGTCCTGGCCGGTCCGCACGCCGGGGACCCCGTGGACCAGTCGGTCACGCTGCTCGGCCCGGACGCCCGGCCCAGCCACCGGACCGGTTTCGACACCCTGCTGCTCCGGCGCCTGCCCACCGGCACGGTCGTGGGGGCCTCGCGGTGGCGGGCCCACTGGGTCGACCCCGATCCCGGCGCCGCCGACCACGGTTACGGCCGTACGGGCCGGGTGGTGCCGGGGCCGTGGATCACGGTGCTGTCGGCGGTGCGGGGCGCGTGGGAGGCGCGGCTGGTCCGCATCGCGCCGGAGTGCGGTTTCCCGCTGCGGGTGGGCGGCTGGCCGGTCCCCCGCGACGGCGCCGTGACGTCCCTGGTCGTGCCCGGTCCGGGCCTGGAGCTGACGGGCGAGGTCCTCGCCGAGGACGCCACCCCGCTGGCCGGGCCGACCGTCGTCCCCTGGTGCGGTACCACCGGGGCCGCCGACCCGCTGCGGTGGTACGCGGCGGCCCTTCACCTGGGCGCGGGCCCGGTGCCGTCCGCGCCGGTGATCGCCTGGGACGGCGACGCCGCCCGTGTGCGGTGGGCGGACGGCGCCGAGGACGTGCTCACGACGACGACGATCGCACGATCAGCCGGGGCTCGATGACGACGTGGTGGGTGGGCCGGCAGGGGTCGGGGTCGGTCAGCCGCTCGGCCAGCAGCGTGAACGCCGCCCGTCCGATCGACCTGCGGGGCGGGCGCACGGCCGTCAGCGGCGGGTCGCACAACTCGGCCACCTCGTCGTCGTAGGTGACGACCGCCAGGTCGGCGGGCACCCGCAGGCCCCGCTCCCGGCAGCGTTCCACGAGGCTGATCGCCTCGGGGTCGGAGTGCACGAGCAGGGCCGTGGTGCCCGTCTGGCGGCACGCGGCGAGGATCCGGTCAAGTTCGGCGGGCCAGGCGGGGTCGCGCTGGTCGACGGTGGTGACGTCGGGGGCCGCGTCCGGTTCGAGGCCGAGTTCGGTGCACGCGTGCGACCAGCCGCGCCGTATGTGCGGGGTGGTGGGGCTGTGCAGCGTGGTGATCACCCCGATGCGCCGGTGCCCGAGCACGGCCAGGTGGCGTACGGCCATGGCCGCGCCCAGCGTGTGGTCGCTGACGACCGACTCCATGGCGTCGTGGGCCCCGGTGGCGGCGGCGCGTTCGATGAGCACGACCGGGACGGGCGCCTGCCGCAGCCAGCTCATCAGCTCCTCGCCGTCGTCGCCGGTGGTGGTCGGCGCGACGAGCAGGCCGTCCACGCCGGCGGAGTCCATCAGCTCCGACAGCTGGCGTCGCTCGTCGGCCGCCTGGTAGGTGGCGCCACGCAGCACGATCTTGATTCCGGTCGCCGCCGCGGCCTCCCGTACGCCGCGGATGACCTCGGGCCAGTAGTAGTCGAGCGACGGCACGACCATCCCGACCGTGAGCCGCCGCGGGGCGCCGGCGCTCTGCTCGGCCGTCGCGCGGGGTGCCGGTTCGTCGGCGGGCGCCGCGCCGTGGTCCTGCGCGGGCGCGACGGCGGGCGGCATGGCCCCGCCGCGCACGCGCCGGATCAGTCCTTGCGAGGCGAGGAGGGCGATGTCGCGGCGGATCGTGATCGCCGAGACGTCCAGCGCCTGGGCCAGGTCGGCGACCCGGACGGGCCCTCGGCGTCGCAGCAGTTCCACCACCTGGGCGCGGCGCTCCTCGGGCATCGGGGCCGGTGAACCGGAGGCGGTCATGCGCGCGCCTCCACCCGCACCGGGAGGGTTCCCCGGCCGGTGGCGCAAGGCTCCGGCCGGGTGGGTGGCGCCGGCGCGCCGGCGGGGCGGGGCAGGGCTCGGGCCGGGGCGTGGGGCGAGGCGGCCTCGCCCGATCGAGCGGGCAGCGGGCCGGTCGCCGTGTCGGTCATGGTCCTCCTCGGGGTCCCCCCATCCTATCGATCGAAGGTGATCGAAGTTGATCCGCGGGTGTGTCTTCGGGGCGGATCGATCGGGCGGGCTCCGTCGTGATCGGAGAACGTTTCACAGGGTGGGCACGACCGGGCGGATGGCGCCGCCGGCGTCGAACTCCAGCCGGTCGAGGGCCACCTCCCGGTTGGTGCCGTTCCCCGCCGGTACGGCGAACCGGTGGTAGGCGATGTACCAGGTGTCGGTGCCGGGCGCCTGGACGACCGAGTGGTGCCCGGTGCCCTTGATCCCGGCCTCCAGCCGCTTCTGCAACACGACGCCGCGCCGGGTCCAGGGCCCCGTCGGGCTCGTCCCGGTGGCGTACGCCACCCGGTAGTCCTCGCTTCGGGTGTCGTTCTCCGACCACATGAGGTAGTAGATCCCGTTGCGCTTGAACACGAACGGCGCCTCGTTGTAGCCGGAGGGGGTGATCACGCGTACCCGTGCGGGATCGAAGGAGGTCATGTCGTCGTTCAGCGGCACGACGCGGGCGGCGCCCTGTCCCCAGTACAGGTAGGAGCGGCCGTCGTCGTCGGTGAAGACCATCGGGTCGATCGCCTGGCCCGAGAACTGGCCGGCGGTGACGAGCGGCCGGCCGAGCGCGTCGCGGAACGGCCCCGTGGGCGAGTCCGACACCGCGACCCCCAGGTGCTTGGCGGTGTTGCCGGAGGCCGCGCCGCCGCTGAAGTAGAGGTAGTACCGGCCGTGGGCGGTCGCGACCGCGGGCGCCCAGGCCGAGTCGTCGGCCCATGACACGTCCGGGCCGTGGTCCAGCACGACGCCGTGGTCGGTCCAGTTCACCCGGTCGGCGGAGGAGAACGCCTTGTAGTACGTGCCGCCCCAGCCCGCGTAGCCGTCGGTCGTGGCGTACAGGTGGTAGCGGCCGCCCGCGACGATGACGTGCGGGTCGGCGAACAGGCCGGGGATCACCGGGTTGCGGTTCGTCTTGGGCGCCCAGGGCGCGGTGGTCGTGAACGAGCTGTCGGCGCGGAAGGCCGCGGTGTCCTGGTAGGGGTCCAGCCAGAGCGCGAAGTCGCGGTGCCTGATCCGCCGGTTGGGGTTGTTGTAGGAGGTCAGGGAGATCGAGCCGGGGACCGACCCGTCCACGGCGCAGAAGGTGGCGTCGGCGCGGAAGGTCGCGTCGCCGGTGTTGGCGTCGACGCGCAGCCGCCAGTCGCGATGCCGCAGGAACAGGCCGTCCTTGGTCTGGAAGGAGTGACAGGACGGCGTGGCCAGGCCGTTGACCACGGTGAACGTGGCGTCGAGCCGGGTCTGGGCCGGGCTGGCGGAGGTCACCGCGTCCAGGCGGCCCAGCGCGTCGGCGTGCCGGAGGTAGCGGCCCGGGTAGTTGACCGACTCCAGGGACAGGGCCCCGGTCGCGAGCGTCGCGGCCTGCGCCGGAGCGGCCGTCGTCACCAGGGCGGAGCCCACGAGCACGAGCGCGGCCGTCCGGGCCGCCCGTCTGCCGACCGTCACGCGGACCTCTTTCCGAGCGCTCTGTTTTCCGAGCGCTCTGTTAGCGCTAACATCCGTCGGCGGGAAACCGTCGCGCCAGGGGGACGCCGGGAGGCGGAACGCGCCGCCTGTGACCGCCGTGGGACGGCGGGCCGGCTCGGCGTCACATCAGTGTGTGCGCCCACATTCGATCGGTCAAGCCTGTGAACTCGGCCGATCCGCGTTCTTCGATTCCCCCCGGGTGGAGCTGTCGGCGTCCGCCCTCGCCGGCGTCAGACCTCGACGAGTACCTGGTCCAGGGACTTGCGGACCAGGTCGGGGACCTCGCAGTCGTCGGCGGGGCGGCCGACCGGGATGACCGCGAAGGCCTTCTCGTTGCGCGGGCGGCGCAGGATCTCGGCCAGGAAGCGCATGGGGCTCGGGGTGTGCACCAAGGCGGCCAGGCCGGACAGGTGCAGCGCGCTCAGCAGCATGCCGACGGCGATGCCGACCGACTCGTCGACGTAGTAGTGCTTGCGGATCCTGCCGTCGGGGTCCAGGGAGTAGCGCTGCTGGAAGACCACGATGAGGTGCGGGGCGTCGGTCAGGTGCGCCTTGTGGTGGTCGGTGCCGATGGGGCGCAGCGCCTGCAGCCACTGCTCCCCCAGGCGGCCCGCGTAGGCGCGGCGCTCCTCGCGTTCGGCGGCCTGGCGGATCCGCCTGCGGATCTGGGGGTCCTTGACCAGGACGAAGGTCCACGGCTGCTGGTGGGCGCCGGAGGGGGCGGTGGCGGCGACCGCGATGGCGTCGCGGACGGCCTGCTCGGGGACGGGGGCGCTGGAGAACCGGCGCACGGTGCGGCGTTCGTCCATGCGGCGGCGCAGGAAGGCCGCGGTTCGCAGTGCCTGGGCGTCGGTGGTGGGGCGCGGCCGGTAGGGCACGCCCCGGTAGTCCTGTCCGTGAACGGGGGTCCAGGTGGTGGTCGCCATGGCCCCAAACCTAACCGCGCCCCCGGTGAATGGGAATCGGTTCATGAATGTGAGACGGTTCACGGTTGCGAACGCGTCCATGGGGATGAACGCGTCCAAGAATGTGAAACCGTCCACAGGTGCGAACGCCTTTCGCGGCCTTCTCGCGACCGGAGCCGCAGGCGGTAAAGCGCCTTTCCGGCGAGCCGTGGGCGCGTCTCCCCTGGTCTGCGGTGCCCTGGCCGATCGAGGGGGCTTCGGGGCCGCGTTATATCGGTATTCACTGATGGCTTTACTCACGACTTCACCGTTGACACCAGGTGATTGTTAACTTAGGTTCTGCCGTCACGGATCGCGTTTTCGCCGATGGTTTCGGCCGGGAATTCGAAGGAGCGGACGCACTTATGCCAGTCACACGAGCACCCGACGTCCCCGAGCCCGGCCGCCCGCCGGGCGCCGGATACTCCCCCGGGCGTGCCCGGCGCCGGTCGCCGGCCGTGCGCGCGGCCGCGCTGGTGGCGCTGGCCGTCCTGGCGGGCGGCGCGGGGCCGCACGCGGCGCAGGCCGGTGCGGCGCCCGGCCAGGCGGGGGGCGCGGCGAGGGCGGCCGATCCGGTCGACCGGATGGTGGGGTTCGCCACCGTCAACGCCCTGGGGCAGAACGGCACGACCGGCGGCGCGGGCGGGCCGGTGGTCACGGTGAGCACGACGGCGCAGTTCCTGGACTACATCTCCCGGCCGGGGCCGTACGTGATCCGGGTGAGCGGGCGGATCACGCTGCCCACCGGGTCCTCCGACGGGATGCACGACGTCACCTCCGACAAGACGATCGTCGGGGTGGGGTCGGGGTCGGGGCTGGTGGGCGGCGGGCTGAACATCGGGCTGCCGGTGGACGACGACGTGACCTCCCCGCCGGCGAACGCGGTGCACAACGTCATCATCCGGAACCTGTCGCTGTCCGGCGCCAGCGACGACCTGATCAACGTGCAGATGTTCAGCCACCACGTGTGGATCGACCACAACGACTTCTCCGACGGCGACGACGGCGCGGTCGACATCAAGCGCGGCTCGGACTTCGTCACCGTGTCGTGGAACCGGTTCCACGACCACGACAAGACGTTGCTGCTGTCGCACGACGAGGACGCGGGGCCGCAGGACATCGGGCGGTTGCGGGTGAGCTACCACCACAACTTCTTCGACGCCTCCGACCAGCGGCACCCGCGGGTGCGGTTCGCCGAGCTGGTGCACGTCTACAACAACTACTACCGCGACAACAGCTACGGCATCGCCTCCACGTACGACGCGGGGGTGCTGGTGGAGGGCAACTACTTCTACAGCGTGAACAACCCCGGGCGGGTGGAGTTCAGCGGCGACCTGGGGCGGCTGGTGCAGCGCGACAACATCCTGGTCGACTGCAACCACCCGATCCAGACGCGCGGCAGCGTGACCGAGCCGCGCGCGTACTACTCCTACAGCGCCGATCCGGCCTCCAGCGTGCCGGCGATCGTGCCGGCGGGCGCCGGCGTCGGGAAGGTGACACCGTGACGCGAGCTCAGACGACGACGGCGGCGATGACGGCGGCCGGTGGCCGCCGGTGGCGGGCGGCCGCGGCAGCGGCCGTGATGCTGGTGGCCGGGTGGCCCGCCCTGGCCGGCGGGGCCCCGGCCGGCGCCCGCGCGGGCGTCCCCGCGGAAGTGCCGGTTGCCGAGACGGCGCCGGTCGGGTTCGCCTCGGTGAACGCGCTGGGGCACAACGGGACGACCGGCGGCGCGGGCGGCGCGACGGTGACGGTGACGACGGGCGCGCAGCTGGAGGACTACGCCGGGCGGCGCGAGCCGTATGTGATCCGGGTGTCGGGGCGCATCACCGTGGACGACATGGTGACGGTGGTGGCCAACAAGAGCATCCTGGGCGTGGGGTCCACCGCCGAGATCACCGGCGGCGGCCTGCAGATGGGGTCGACGACGCGTCCGGGCGACAACGTGATCGTCCGGAACATCAGGTTCACCGGGGCCGAGGACGACTCGGTGAGCGTGACCAACAAGGCCCACCACGTGTGGATCGACCACAACGACTTCTCCGACGGGTACGACGGCCTGCTGGACATCAAGCGGGAGTCGGACTACGTGACGGTGTCGTGGAACCACTTCCACCACCACAGCAAGGCGGCGCTGCTGGGGCACTCCGACGGCTACACCGCCGACGTGGGCAAGCTGCGGGTGACCTACCACCACAACTTCTTCGACGGCACCGACCAGCGGCACCCGCGGGTGCGGTTCGCCGAACCGGTGCACGTGTTCAACAACTACTACCGCGACAACGCCCTTTACGGGGTGGCCTCGACGGAGAACGCGGGCGTGCTGGTGGAGGGCAACTACTTCCAGAACGTGGCGCACCCGATCCACGTGGGCTACGACAAGAGCGGCCCGGGCCGGGTGGTCGAACGGCAGAACGTGTACGTGAACTCCGGTGTGCCGCAGACGGCGGGCACGGTGGTCGAGCCGCGCACGTACTACCCCTACACGCTGGACCCGGCGGCGTCGGTGCCGTCGATCGTGCAGTCCGGCGCGGGTGTCGGGAAGATCGGTCTGTAGCGGTCTCGAACTGCGGGCGGCCGGTGGCCGCCCGGGAAGGCAGGCGCGCATGTCCCCCACTGACGGCGGCGGCCGGGTGCGGCGTCGGGCGTTTCTCGCCGGGGCGGCCGCAGCCGCCCTGGGTGGTGTGGTGGCCGGTCCGGGGGGTGCGGCGCGGGCCGCGGCTCCCGGGCGGGCGCTGGCGCCGATCGGGAGCCCGGTCGGGTTCGCGTCGGTGAACGCGCTGGGCCAGAACGGGACGACCGGCGGCGCGGGCGGTCGTACGGTGACGGCGACCGACGCCGGCCGGTTCCTGGACTACATCGACAGCACCGAGCGCCTGGTGATCCAGGTGGCCGGGCGGATCGAGATCAGCAGCAAGCAGGGGGTGCGGCCCAACAAGACGATCATCGGGGTCGGCACGTCCGGGCACATCACCGGTGGCGGGCTGGACTTCTACCGGTCCTTCAACGTGATCGTGCGCAACCTGCGGTTCACCGCGGCCGAGGACGACGCGGTGAACGTGGGGCAGCAGTCGCACCACGTCTGGATCGACCACAACACCTTCTCCGGCGCGGTGGACGGGTCGATCGACGTGGTGCGGGGCGCCGACTACGTGACGGTGTCGTGGAACCACTTCGACCACTCCGACAAGTCGATGCTGATCTCCCACTCGGACGGGGCGGCGGGCACCGACGCCGGGCACCTGAAGGTGTCGATCCACCACAACTTCTTCGACCACAGCCGCCAGCGGCATCCCCGGGTGCGGTTCGGGGAGCCGGTGCACGTGTTCAACAACTACTTCCTGGCCAACGAGCTGTACGGGGTGGCCTCGACGGAGGACGCGGGCGTGCTGGTGGAGGGCAACTACTTCCAGGACGTGCCGTACCCGCTGTTGTCGGCGAGCGGGTACGCCGACAGCGGCCCGGGCCGGCTGGTGGAGCGGCAGAACGTCTACCTCGGCTCCGGCCCCCGCGAGACGGCGGGCACGGTGGTGGAGCCGCGCACGTACTACCCCTACACGCTGGACCCGGCGTCGTCGGTGCCGGCGGCGGTGCGCGCGGGCGCGGGGGTCGGCGCCCGGTGGGGGCCGTGAGCCGTCCCGCGCGGGGTGAGGGCGCGTCAGGGATGGGGCGGCCGGTCGCTTCGGCCGGTCACCGGACGCGCGGGCGGCGGACCCCGGGCGCGCCGGCGGCGCCGGTGCCTGGCCGCGCCGGAGGCGTCATGGGCGGGCTGGCGCCTTCTCGGCGAGAGGCGGTCAGCGGAAGCGTCGTCCTTCGTCGCGGTGGTAGCCCCACACCGTGAGCGCGCCCAGGGCGGCCGTCCAGACCGCGAGCATCGTCAGCGCCGTGGGGTCGGGCCGATGGTCGATGAGCGCCTTCAGCACCAGGTCGGTGGCCCCGCGGGTGGGCAGGTACGGCGCGATGGCCGCGATCAGGCCGGGCGGGGCGGCGGGGTCGGTGAACATGCCCCCGCCCACGGCCAGGGCCAGCACGGGAACGCTGTTGGCCACGACGGTCGCTCGCACCGACATCGTGTACCCGATCGCCAGCCCCAGGAGCGTGAACACGACCACCGCCGCCAGCAGGGCCGCCACCGCGCCGGGCACTCGTGCCGGCGGCACGCCGCCCGCGGCCGACAGCACGCCGACCAGGGCGATCGGCACGACCGCGGTGAGGACTACCACCATTCCGGTGAGCAGGTGGCCGAACGCGAGCGGTGCCAGCCCGGCCGGCAGGGTGCGCTGGTAGTCGCCCCAGGGGGACTCCCGCATCGCGGCGACCGTCGCGCTGAACTGGCCGACGCAGGCCAGCAGAGTCGCGAAAACGACCATGGTGGCGGTGGCGCCGATCACGGCCGTCGGGTCGCCGCCGAGATTGGGCAGGATGAAGAACACCATCACGGCGAGCGGCATGAGCGTGATGACCAGGAGGGAGACCGGCGCGCGCAGTGTGTCCAGGAGCCCGTACCTGGTGTAGAGGAGGGTGAGCGGCATGGTGCGGCTCCGGTGGCCGGTGCCGGTCATGAGGCGGCCCTGGCCGTGAGCGCGAGGAAGGCGTCCTCGAGCGAGGCGGTGCTGACCTGCAGGTCGTGGAACGGGGCGCCCGAGGCGGTCAGGTCGCGGACCAGCTTGTCGGCGTCCGCGGTGAGCAGGTGCGTGCGGTCTCCGTCGCGTTCGAGGCCCGCCACCCCGGGCAGGGCGGGCAGCGCCGCGCAGGTGAGGCTGACGCGTTTGAGGCCGACCAGGCCGCGGACGTCGGCGAGCGGCGCGTCGGCGATCACCCGGCCGCGGTTCAGCACCACCACCCGCCGGGCGAGAGCCTCGATCTCCTGCAGGTAGTGGCTGGTGATCAGGACGGTTCCGCCGTCGGCGTGGTAGGCCCGGATCCCCTGCCACAGGCTGTGGCGCGCCTCGACGTCCAGGCCGGTCGTCGGCTCGTCCAGGAACACCACCCGGGGCCGGCCGGTGAACGCCAGCGCGACGGCGAGGCGGCGCTGCTGCCCGCCGGACAGCCCGCCGACCTGCCGGTCGCGCAGGTCGCGCAGGTCGAAGCGGGCCAGTACCTCCCCGCGGTCAAGTGGGCTCGGGTAGTGCGCCGCGACGAAGTCGACCAGTTCGCCGACCCGCCACTGCTCGGGTAACGCGGTCTGCTGCGGGGTCACCCCCATGATCTGCCGGGTGGCGCGCTCGCGCGGGTTGCCCCCGCCCAGTTCGACGGTGCCCGATCGCGGGCGGCGCAGGCCGGTGAACATGTTGATGAGGGTGGACTTGCCGGCGCCGTTGGGGCCGAGCAGTCCCACCAGCTCGCCGGCGTGGACGTCCAGGGACACCTCGTGCAGCGCGAGGATGTCGCCGTAGCGGCGGCTGACGCGGTGTGCGCGTACCAGGGGCGTGATCATGGTGGTCGCCTCGCTCGGGTCGGTGGCGGTCGGTCATGGGGTGTTCCGGGTGGCCAGGTGGAACAGCGTGGTGAGCTCTCGCGCGCAGGCGTCGAGGTCGAGGTCGGGGTCGGACGCGTGCGGTGACACGCTGTCGACCACGGCGCGGACGGCGCGCGCCATCGTCAGGGGGTCGAACCGCCGGAACTCGCCGGCGGCCTGCCCGCGCTCGAGCACCTCCACCAGCGGTCCGAGGGCCTCGTTCTCCGCCGCCACCGGGTCGACGCCCATCTCCCCCAGCGCGCCGCTGCCGATGATCTCCACGAGCGCGGTGACGCGGCTGCGGTACAGGGCCATGTACTCCAGGTTCGACTGGATGTAGGCCCGCAGCTGGTCGGCCGCCGTGACCTGGGCCGCCACTCGCGGGCCCATGTAGGCGCCGACGTCGGCGAAGACCGTGAGCAGGACCTGTGCGATCAGCTCCTCCTTGCCGGCGAAGTGGTAGGAGATCAAGCCCCGGCTGATCCCGGCCCGCTCGGCGATCCGCGCCGTCGAGGCCTGGGCGTACCCGGCCTCGGCGATGACCTCGATCGCGCTCTCCACGATCTGCGAACGGCGGGCGGCCTCGATGAACGATCGGCGCTCTCGGCCGTCCGGGTTGTTTCCTGGCACCATGGCCAAAAATTAGGCCATGGTGCCAGTTTGGGCAAGCATCGCACGTCGGAGCTCCGCCTCGGCGGCGCGTGCATCAGGGCCTGTGTGCCGGCGGGCCGGCGACCGGGGGGCGCCGGTCGGGGCCTTCGACCGCCGGAGCCCGGCGGTGTCTACGGGGCGTGAGGGGTCACGGCCGCGACTGTGGCGGCGCGAGGGCGCGTTGCATCAGCAGGGTGTCCACCCAGCGGCCGTGTTTGCGGCCGACGGCCTTCAGGAGGCCGGCTTCGGTGAAGCCGGCGCGCAGGTGGAGGCGGTGTGAGCCGGGGTCGCCGGTGTCGGCGATGACCGCGACGACCTGCCGCATGCCGGCCTGGGCGCATCGGGCGAGCAGCTCTTCCAGCAGCGCCCGGCCCAGGCCCTGACCGGTACGGCCGGGGGCCAGGTAGATGGAGTCCTGGACGGTGTGGCGGTAGCCGGGTCGTTCGCGCCACAGGTCGGCCAGGGCGTATCCGTCGACCCGGCCGGGCGGGCCGGCCACCAGGAACGGCAGGCCGTGCTCGCGCAGGGCGTCCAGCTTGGCGCGCCATCGGTGCACGTCGGGCGGGTTTTCCTCGAAGGTGGCCACGCTGGTGGCGACGTAGTGGGCGTAGATCTGGGTGACCGCTTCCATGTCGTCATGGTGGGCGGGTCGTACGGTGGCGTGCACGCCGGCCTCCGATCTTGTCAGGAGGCATTTTAGGACGAGGCCTGGGGGCCCCTCAGGGCGAGGGCTGCGGGCGCCCGCCGTGCGGCCCGGCGGGGGCGGGCGGGGCCTGGGGGAAGAGGGCTTCGGCGAGCAGGCGGCCGATGTGCGGCCCGCGGGCGCGGTACAGCATGCGGCGGCCCTCGCGCCGGGTGTCCACCAGGCCGGCCAGGCGGAGCTTGGCCAGGTGCTGGGAGACCGAGGGGCGCGCGACGTCCAGGGCGCCGGCGAGGGAGCCGACGTCGTGCTCCCCCGACGACAGCCGCCACATCAGGCGCAGGCGGGTGGCGTCGCCGAGCATGCGGAACGCCTCGGCGGCGGCGCCGATCTGAGCGGCGGTGGGTTGCACCTGCGACGGGGTGGCACCTGACTTGTTGTCGCGTGCGTACATGTCTACGTATGCTCCCTGGTAGGGCTGCCGACCGCAAGTGAGGGACCCATGACCGAGCAGCGGCACGGCGATCCTCCCCCCGGCCAGGGCCGGGGCCCCGAACACGGGCACGACCGCGAGCCGCCGCCCGGGGAACAGGCCCACGATCACCAGGACGGGCACGGCCACGGGCACCAGCCGGTCGCCGACGCCGACGCCGACGGGCACGACATCGGCCACGGGCACGGCCAGGAGTGGCCGCCCGGTGAGGATTCCGGCGAGCACCACGATGAGCCCGGGCACGGGCACGGGCATGGCCACGGGCACGGGCAGGCGCGCGGGGGCGTCGCCGGGCGGGTGGCGGGCAGGGTGCGGCACCTGCTGACCCCGCACGGTCATGACACGGGCGACAAGACCGACGCCGCGCTGGAGGCCAGCAGCCTGGGCATGCGGGTCGTGGTGGTGTCGTTCGCCGCGCTCATGGCGACCGGGGTGGTGCAGGCCGTCATCGTGGCGCTGTCGGGTTCGGTGGCCCTGCTCGGGGACACGTTGCACAACTTCGCCGACGCGCTGACGGCGGTCCCGCTGGCCATCGCGTTCTCCCTGGGGCGGCGCGCGGTGAACCGCCGGTTCACCTACGGGTACGGGCGCGCCGAGGACATCGCCGGGGTGGTCATCGTGGTGATCATCGCCGCCTCGGCGGCGCTGGCGGGGTACGAGGCGGTGCAGCGGCTGATCCGCCCGCAGGAGATGCGCTACGCCGGGCTGGTGGCCGCCGCCGGTGTGGTCGGGTTCCTGGGCAACGAGTGGGTGGCGCGGTACCGCATCCGGGTGGGGCGGCGGATCGGCTCGGCCGCGCTGGTGGCCGACGGCCTGCACGCGCGCACCGACGGGTTCACCTCCCTGGCGGTGCTGCTGGGCGCCGGGGGGTCGGCTCTGGGGGTGCCGCGGGCCGACCCGGTGGTGGGATTGGTGATCACGGTCGCGATCCTGCTGGTGCTGCGGGACGCCGCTCGGGAGATCTACCACCGGCTGATGGACGCGGTGGATCCGGCGCTGGTGGACCGGGCCGAGGAGGTGCTGGCCGGTACTCCGGGCGTGCTGGGGGTGGGGGCGGTGCGGTTGCGGTGGATCGGTCACACGTTGCGTGCCGAGGTGGACATCCGGGTGAGCCATCTGCTGTCGGTGGTGCAGGCGCACGCGATCGCGGTGGAGGCCGAGCACCGGCTGATCCACCAGATCCCCCGTCTCAACGCCGCCACCGTGCACGCCGACCCCGACGGCCCATCCCAGGACGACCACCACGCCCCGCTGTCGACCCACCGCTGACCGACGCCGACAGCGGACCACCCGCGCCGCGGCCGGTGGCACGGGTGAGACACCCGCCCAGCCCGACGGCGAGCGGATTGACCCCTCGGCCCCGCGCGTGCCCGTGACAGAGGGCACTGCTACAGCCGCTCGGCCCCGATGTGCCGGCTGAGGACGGCGTCGACGAGTGTGTCGGTGAACTCCGGGGACGGGTTCTGGCCGGTGACCAGGACGCGATAGTAGATGGGCCCGACGATCTGGTCGACGGCGAGGTCGACGTCGAAGCCGGGATCGAGTGCGCCGCGGGCGATCGCGCGTTCGAAGGGCAGCCGGTCGTAGCCGCGTTGCTTGCTGAGATGCTCGAAGCGCAGCCGGGCGGCGAGTTCGGGGTCGTGCTGGGCCTGCGCGGTGAGCGCGCGGAAGACCGCGCCGGCGTCGGACTCGGACAGGAAGTGGGCGATCTCGCGGGCGTGGGCACACAGATCCCGCCGGAGGTCCGCGGTGTCGGCCGGGATGAGAGCCTCGGCGGCGTCCTGGACGAAGGCGTCCATGAGAATGTCGTTCTTCGAGGACCACCAGCGGTAGATCGTCTGCTTGGCCACGCCCGCGCGTCCGGCGATGCCCTCGATGGTCAGCCGTGCGTAGCCGACCTCCACCAGCAGGTCGTCGACGGCCTCCAGCACGCTCTGGCGGGCTTCCTCGCTGCGGCCGTGCCTGTTTCCGCGGTGCCTGCTCGCGGCTTTGCCGGCGTCAGCGCTCATGGGTCCGTTCCCTTCGACTACGCGACCTTAGCACCTTGCGTAGACGCAACGGTGCGTCTAGCGTAGCGGCCGTGAACACACTGACGACGCCAGGCACCGCCGCCGTCCTCGAGCGGCTGTTCGCGGCCGCCGACCTCCAAGAGCTGAACCCCGCGCCGTGGCCGCTGGACACTCCCTACGCCGACGCGTCGGCCAAGCAGCGTGCCGATGCGCTGGCGGGGGAATACATGCCGATCTCCCGATCGGGCGGCCGGCTGCTGTACGCGCTCGCGCGCCACGGCCGCCCCGAGACGATCGTCGAGTTCGGCACCTCCTACGCCATCTCCACGATCCACCTGGCCGCCGCGGTCGCCGACAACGGCGTCGGCCACGTGTGGACGACCGAGCTCAGCCAGACCAAGGTCGACGCCGCGCGCGAGAACCTGGCGCGGGCCGGCGTCGCCGAGCACGTGACGATCCTGGCGGGCGACGCTCTGTCGACTCTGGCCGAGGTTCGCGGCCCCATCGGCCTGCTGCTGCTCGACGGCTGGAAGGACCTCTGCCTCCCGGTGCTGCGGCTGCTCGAGGACCGCCTCGCCCCGGCCGCCCTCATCGTCGCCGACGACACCACCTTCGCGAGCATGGCCGACTACCTCGCCTACGTCCGCGACCCCGCACACGGATACGTCACCATCACGTTTCCCGTGGAGGACGGCATGGAGATCAGCTGCCGAACCTGACGCCGCGTCCTTCCGCCCGTGGCCACGTCTTCGTGCCGGGTCTGCGTGGACGCGGCGGCCGACACAGGTGGACGAATGGTAAAATTTCGGCAGGCTTGATCGGGTTCCCCGGCTGGACGGCTCGTCTCGTCCCGGGGCCGGGCGCACCCGGGCCACCTCACGCGGTCCGCTCCCCCACCGGTGACGCTCCTTCGCCGGTCGCCCGGGCCGCCGCCGTCCTCGCGGGCCGCCTTCTTCGACGGGTCCCGTCGCCCCTCCCACAGCTCCCGGTTCTCATCGTCGAAGGCTGCCCTTATGGATATCGACGAGTTCCCCCGCCAGATCGCCCGCACCCAGCGCTTCACCCTCGGGGTGCCGCGCGCCTTCACCCTGTCCCCCGACGGCCGTCGTCTGCTGTTCCTGCGGACGCGCGGCGGACAGGACCGGACGAGCTGCCTGTGGCTGCTGGAGGGCGGCAGGGAGCGGCTGCTGGCCGACCCCGGCGCGCTCGGCGCGGGCGGGCCGGTTCCTGAGGCCGAGCGGATCCGGCGTGAGCGGGCGCGGGAGCGGGCGGCGGGCGTGGTGGCCTACGCGGCCGACGCCGCGCTGCGCACCGCCGTCTTCGCCGTCGACGGGCGGTTGTGGGCGGTGGACACCGGTGGCGGCGACCCCCGCCCGGTGGACACCGCGGGGCCGGTGACCGACCCGCGTCCCGACCCCGCCGGTCGCCACGTCGCCTACGTGAGCGGCGGCGCGCTGCGCGTGGTCCGGCTGCGCGACGGCGAGGACCGGCTGCTGGCCGCCCCGGATGGGCCGGAGGTGAGCTGGGGGCTGGCCGAGCACGTGGCGGCCGAGTCCATGCACCGGGCGCGGGGCCACTGGTGGTCGCCCGAGGGCACCCGGCTGCTGGCGGCGCGGGTGGACACCACCCGGGTGCGGCGCTGGTGGGTCGCGGACCCGGGCGATCCGTCCCGGCCGCCGCGCCGGATCGCCTACCCGGCGGCCGGGACGCCCAACGCGCTGGTCTCGCTGCACGTGCTGGGCCTGGACGGCGGCGCGGTGGAGGTGTCGTGGGACCGGGAGGGCTTCGAGTACCTGACCGCCGCCGCCTGGGACGCCCACGGGCCGCTGATCGGCGTGCAGAGCCGCGACCAGCGCACCCTGCTGGTGCTGTCGGCCGACCCCGAGACCGGGGCGACCACCGTGCTGCACCGCCAGCACGACACCGCCTGGGTGCACCTGGTGCCGGGCACCCCGGCGCGAACCGCGTCCGGCACCCTGGTGCACACCACCGACACCACCGACACCACCGACACCGCCCACACCGACACCGCCGAGAACGACGTGACGGGCGGCACCGTTCCCACCGGTCGAGGCCGCGAGGACGACCCCGCCCGGCACCCGGGCGCCGTCCCGGCCGGCGCGACCGGGGGCGAGACCGAGGGCGGCCGGGGTGACACCCGGCGGCTGCTGGTCGGCGGTCGGGCCGTCACGCCGCGCGGGCTGCAGGTGCAGGCGGTGGTGGAGGTGTCGGGCGAGTCGGTGCTGTTCACCGCCGTCGACGACCCCACCGGGACCGGCCTGTGGTCCTACGACCCCGGGCGCGGCCCGGTGCGGCTGAGCCGGGGCCCGGGGGTGCACACCGGGGCACGGGCGGGCGGCACGCTGCTGCTGGCCTCCCACACCGAGGACGGGCACGCCTTCCGGCTGCTACGCGAGGGCGAGCCCGACGCCACCGTCGCCTCGCTGCAGGCCCGGCCTCTCCACGACCCGCGCGTCACCTGGCTCTCCCTCGGGGAGCGGGAGATTCGCACCGCGCTGCTGCTGCCGTCCTGGCACCGCCCCGGCCGCTCCCTGCCGGTGCTGATGGCCCCCTACGGCGGCCCGGCGATGCGGCTGGTGACCCGGGCCCGGCACGCGTGGCTGTGCGAGGCGCGGTGGTTCGCCGAGTCGGGGTTCGCGGTGGTGGTCGCCGACGGCCGCGGCACTCCCGGGCGCGGCCCGGCCTGGGAGAAGAGCGTGCACGGCGACTCCCTGACGGCGCCGCTGGAGGACCAGGTGACGGCGCTGCGCGGCGCGGCCGCGCACTGCCCGGACCTGGACCTGGGGCGGGTGGGCATCCGCGGCTGGAGCTACGGCGGCACGCTGGCCGCCGCCGCGGTGCTGCGCATGCCGGAGGTGTTCCACGCGGCGGTCTCCGGGGCGGCGCCCAGCGACCAGCGGCTGTACGACACGCACTGGCGTGAGCGGTTCCTGGGCCACCCGGACCGGGAGCCGGGGAACTACGAGCGGTCCTCGCCGATCGGCGACGCGGCGCGGCTGCGGCGCCCGCTGCTGCTGGTGCACGGCCTGGCCGATGACAACGTGGTGGCCGCCCACACCCTGCGCATGTCGGCGGCGCTGCTGGCCGCCGGCCGCCCGCACCAGGTGCTGCCGCTGCCCGGCGCCACCCACATGCCGACCGACGAGGCGGCCGTGGCGGGCCTGTTCATCCACCAGTTGCGCTTCCTGCGCGAGGCCCTGGACGTGGCCCCCCCCCCCCCGCAAAACCCCCCCCCCCCCCCCCCCCCCCCCCCCCCCGGGGGGGGGGGGGGGGGGGGGGGGGCCCCCCCCCCCCCCCCCCCCCCCGCGCCCGGTGCCGGGGCCGCCTGCGAGCCCGGCGGGCCGCTACGCCGTGAACTCGGCGGCGAGCAGCTCGGCGAT
>NZ_JARWAC010000038.1 GCF_029846175.1 Sphaerisporangium sp. TRM90804
ATTGCGCAACACCCGATGCCCCACACCGCCCACCGCGCGACCCGCCCCGATCACCGCCACCGAACGCGGAGCGAACACGCCGGACAGCGAGCCGCGTTCCGCCTCGTGCTCACGAGCGTCGATCCTGGCCAGCAACTCAGCGCTGGTCGCCGTGGAGATCTGGAAGCTGACCCATCCGTCGGAGTGACTCCGCCGCAGCTCCAGACCGGAGTCTCTCAGCATCTGGATCACCGGCGTGTTCTCCGCGAGCACGTCCGCCACCAGCTCCTTGATCCCGTCTTCCGCCGCGTTCAGAGCCAGATGCTCCAGCATCACCGTGCCCAGACCGTGGCCATGGGTCTCGTCGTCGATCAAAATTCCAAGATCAGCCTCCGCGCCCGCGTCGTCGCCGACGTACTCGGCCACGCCGACCAGCCGGCCCCGCACCAGAGCCGCCAGCGCCCGGCCCCGGTAGCCAGGCCCGCTCATACGGTCCATGTAAGCGTGTGCCGTGGCGGTGCCGCCTGCCGCGAACCGCAGGTAGGTGGAACGTTCGGATGACCTGTCGACCAACTGGTGCAGCGCGGCCCGGTCGGAGGCGCGCAGCGGGCGGATGTGGGCGATGCCGCCGTCACGCAGCAGCACGTCGCATTCCTCGGGCAGAGAACTCGTCATGGGTGGAAGGCTCCTCCAACCACCGCCACCCTCCACAGAGTCCAACTGCCCCGCGACCGAGGACTCTCGTCCCGGGTGCTCAGACCCGGCCCGTTCCCAGTTCGGCGGGCGGGCGCCGCGGGGCGCGAGGGACCGGCGGGCCGTACCCCAGCCTGATGATCATCTGCGCGTGTCCCAGGCGGTGATGGGGATCGGTGCGGTGGCGCATGTCTCGCAGGTCGAGTGGCTGGTTCAGGAACGAGGCCGACACACCGTGGGCGCTCGCCAGGAGCAACACCCTCTGCAGGGCCTGCCCGGCTCGAAGCCAGTCGGCGGGACGGTCACCCCCGGTGGTGAGCACCGCGATCTGCGGGTGGCGCTCGAAACGCTCGGCAGGCCGGGCCGTATGCGTGCCGAAGTCACGGATCACGGCCGGGTCGCCGGCGGGGGGCGGGCCGAGGACGCCGGACGGCAGGCCGTCGGCCCGCGTTCCGCGCGTCGTCCAGGCTCGTAGCTCGGCAAGGTAGCCGGGATCACCGGCCAGCTCGTCCCCGGCCATCGCGACGTAGTCGAGCAGGTCAGCCGAGGCCTGACCTTCCAGCGGGACCAGGTTGGCGCCCTCTCTGGAGGCGGCGATCCGCAGATCCGCCAGCACCCACGGGGGCAGCCGCCTTTCGCTGTACGGCTCGCGGTTGGTGCGTCGCGTGGCGATGTTGGCGTACAGCTCCAGCTCGGTCGGAGACGGCGGGCCGAACTCCGGCGTATGGACGATCGCCAGCAGATGCGGCTTGGCCTCTGAGCCGGGCATCAACCACGTCAGAGGCTGGAACCCGGCCACGCGGATGGCCAGGCGCAGGTTGAACAACGCGGCGCCGCAGCTCACGTGCAGGGATCGGCCACGCGGGTCACCGGTTCTGAGCCGCCGGTCCGGATCCGCGAACAGCTCGACAGACCTCGCCGTGATCTGCAAACGCCACGGTTGGGTGTTGTGGATCGAAGGCGCCTGACCGGCCGCCGCGAGCAGCCGGCGGACCCCTGGGCCTGAGTCTGCGGGAAAAGGCATGGCGCACCTCCTTCATCGACCCTTTGAGGCTCTGACCCCGGCTCCGGAAGCGGCAGAGCAGAAGGTCCCGCATCGGACGGGACGTCCGACCGGCCGGCTCAAGCGATACGGCACTGCCCGCGGGCGCGGCGGACCGGTGTGATGAGAGCGAACACGACAGTGAGGCCGACGACGAAGGTCCATCGGGCGGAGGACTTCCACCGCTGACCGAATGCATTCCTCTGAGCCATCGTGAGTAGTGAGAAGGAGGCTCGTCATGACGATGAAAGTCAAAGACGTGATGGGAAGCGTGGCGATCACCGTGCCACTGGACGCGACGTTCACGATGCTCGTCGACACGATGCGGCGATTCGCCGTGGGCGCCGTCACCGTCGTCGATGCCGACCGTCGCCCCGTCGGAATCGTGTCGACCGAGGACGCCCTGCTCAAGGAGATCCACCCCCAGTCGGATCGCGGGGCGCTCTTCGAGAGCCGCAGACGGCGTGACGAGAAGCGGAAGGCCGCCGGCACCACCGCTCAGGAGCTCATGACGAGCCCCGCCATAACGGTGACCGAGGGCACCTCGGTCCGCGAGGCCGCGCGGCTGATGCACACCCAGCACATCAAGCAGTTGCCCGTGATCAACGTGATGACCGGCCGAGTGGCGGGAACCGTTCACCAGAAGGACCTGCTCAAGGTCTACGCCCGCCCGGCTGCCGACATCGAGCGCGACGTCTGGCAGGTGATCGAGGACTCGAACGTCGCCGGTGAAGGACTGGGCGTCGCCGTCGAGGGAGGCGTCGTGACGCTGATGGGGCAGACGCCGCTGCGCTCCGAGGCCGCCAGGCTCGCCACCTCGGCCGAAGCCGTCGACGGCGTCGTCGAAGTCGTCGACGACCTCTCCTTCACCCGGGACGACCAGGCTTACGTGCCTTCGGTGTACTTCTAGAGACGACGATGGGAGACGACGAAGCCCGCCCCGCGCGAAGTCGCGGGACGGGCTTCGTCATGCCCGGGGTCAGGGAAGCAGGAGGGAGGCGGCGCCCAGCAGCGCGCAGGCTCCGAGGGTGCGCAGCAGGGGCCAGCGCAGCGCGAAGGTCATGATGAGCGCGGCGGCGGTGAGGGCCAGGGCGAGCGGGTTGAGGGTGGCCGGTTGGGGGATCTGGGCGTGCAGCGGGCCCCAGGTCCACACGCGGGTGGCGGTGAACAGGGTGTGCTGGGCGAAGTACAGGGCGAGGTTGGCGATGACCCCGACGACGGCGGCGGTGATGCCGGTCAGCGCGGCGCTGATCGCGGTGTTGTGCCGCAGCCGTTCCACGTGCGGGGCGCCCAGGAAGATGAACAGGAAGCAGGGGACGAAGGTGACCCAGGTGGTCAGCAGCGCGCCCAGCACGGCGCCGGCCCAGGGGGTCAGGGCGCCGGGGTCGCGGTAGGCGCCGAGGAAGGCGACGAACTGCACCACCATGATGAGCGGGCCGGGGGTGGTCTCGGCCAGGGCCAGGCCGCGGACCATCTCGGCGGGGGTGAGCCAGGCGTAGGTCTGGACGGCCTGCTGGGCGACGAAGGCGAGCACGGCGTAGGCGCCGCCGAAGGTGACCAGGGCGGTGCCGGAGAAGAACAGGCCCTGGGTGGTGAAGACGCTGCCGGTGCCGGTGAGCAGGGCGACGGCGGCGACCGGCAGCCACCAGGCGGCCAGGCCCACGGCCAGGATCCTGCCGGCCGAGCGCAGGCTGGGGGTGGCGTGGTGCAGGGCGTCGTCGGAGATCAGCGGGGCCGGCCCGCCGTCGCCGCCGTGCCCCGCGCCGGGGGTGAAGGCGCGGGGCGCCAGCCGGTGCACGCACCATCCGGCCGCGGCGGCCGCGGCGACGACCACGGGGAACGGCACCGCGAACAACGCCAGGGCGGCGAACGCGGCCACCGCGATGACGATGAGGGCCGGGTGGGTCAGCGAGCGCCGGGCCACCCGGATCACGGCCTGGGCGACGATGGCCAGCACCGCCGGGGCGATGCCGGCGAACACGGCGGTGACCAGCGAGGTGTCCTGCCAGAGGACGTAGACGGCCGACAACGCCAGCAGGGCCACCATGCCCGGCAGCACGAACAGGGTGCCCGCCACCAGCCCGCCCCGGGTGCCGTTGAGCAGCCAGCCGACGTAGATCGCCAACTGCTGCGCCTCCGGCCCTGGCAACAGCATGCAGTAGTTCAGCGCGTGGTTGAACCGCTGCTGCCCGATCCAGCGCCGCTCCTCCACCAGCGTGCGCTGCATCACCGCGATCTGCCCGGCCGGACCGCCGAACGTCTGCAGGGAGATGCCGAACCAAGCACGCACAGCCTGCCCGAAGGGAACCACGTCCACGGGGGGCAGCTTCTGCGGGTTGGTCATGACGGGAGCTCGGGTTCAGCGAGCCGGGGTGCGGCGAACACGGGGGCGCCGGCCAGGGCCGCCAGCCTGTCGACGCGTTCGGTGAGCTGGGCCAGGACCTCTTCGAAGGCCTCGTCGGTGTCGATCGGGCCGGGATCGGGGACCGACCAGTGCACTTGCGGACGGGCGGGGCCGAGTTTCTCGTAGGCCTTGTCGCAGACGGCGACGACCAGGTCGGCGGGCTCGAGTACGTCACGGACGTGGGCGGTGCCCTGGCGCCCCAGGCGCAGCCCGTGGCGGCGGGCGGTGCTCACGGCTCGCGGGCTGAGGCAGGGGCCGGGGCGGGTGCCGGCGGAGGTGACCGGAATCGGGCTGCGGGCCGCCCACAGCGCGGCCGCCAGCGGCGAGCGGGCGGCGTTGCGGGTGCACACGAACACCACCCGAGGGGGCACCGGCACGGTTGTGGTGGCGTTCAACGCATCCAGGGCCGCCGGGATCAGCCGCACATACGCCCGGCGCCGATCGGCGTTGGAGCGGGTGCGGGCGACGAGGCCCGCCTCTAGCAGCACTCGGAGGTGATGCGCCAGCAGGTTGGAGGTAAGGCCGAGGGCACCGCCGAGCTCCCCGGGCGACAGGTCGCCGACCATCAGGGCATCGACGATCGTCAGCCGGGCGGGGTCAGCCAGGACGCGGTGCAGGGCCGCCCGCCGCCGCCGGTCGTTTATCTCAATCCCCATTGAGCCAATGGTGGCCGACGCCCTTCCACGAGTCAATGCCGCCGCAGCCGCGGCCATGCCGGGTGGCCGGCGGAAGAGGGTCACCACGGTCATCACCACCCGGCTGCGCTGAATCGTGGACGGCGACAGGCCGGCCCGGCCGGTGCGCGTCGGTGCCCGGGCGCACGAACAGGTGCTCGTCGGCGGCCGCGGCGGTGCGGGTGCGGCGCGGGTCGACGACGACGACCTTGCCGCCGCGCCGCCGCAGGTCCTTGGCGATGGCGGGAACACGGCACCGCGGTTGAATCCATCGATCTATTTTGATGTATGCTGCGGGCGTGCGCTCCCCCAGCTCTCCTGAGACACCGGCCACACCGCCCGGTTTTCTCCGCCTGACCGGTCATCCCGTGCGATGGCATCTGCTGAGCGAGCTGGCGCGCAGCGATCGGCAGGTTCGCGAGCTGACGGCTCTGACCGGCCAGCGGCAGAGTCTGACCTCCTACCATCTCGGCCAGTTGCGCGCAGGTGGGCTGGTGACCATGCGGCGTAGCTCCGCCGACAGACGTGACACCTACTACAGCCTCGACCTGGCCGCGTGTCGCGCACGTCTGGCTGAAGCCGGCGCCGCGCTTCACCCCGGCCTGCACCTGGTCCCGGCCGGGGCGCCGTCGACGGGCGCTCCTGATCGGCGACCGCCCGGGCGACCCGTCCGGGTGCTGTTCCTGTGCACGGGCAACAGCTCTCGTTCTCAGATGGCCGAGGCGATCCTGGGACAGCTGGGCGGCGCCGGGGTCGAGGCCGTGAGCGCCGGGAGTCAGCCCAAACCGCTGCACCCCGACGCCGTGCGTGTGATGCGCGAACGCGGCGTCGACATCAGCGGCCGTCGCTCCAAGCATCTGAGCACGTTCGCCGACCAGCGGTTCGATCACGTGATCAGCCTTTGTGATCGCGTCCGGGAAGTGTGCCCCGACTTCCCCGGCTCCCCCACGGTGGCTCATTGGAGCCTTCCCGATCCGGCGGTCGAAGCAGCGGCCGGCCAATGCGGTTACCACGCCTTCGTCCGCACCGCGGATGAGTTGAGGACACGTATCCAGTTCTTGCTGTACGCGATCGACACACCCTGAAGAGCCCGGAGAGGATCTAGAGATGCCCGACGACGTGGCGGACCTGGTCAACGTCAGATACATCGTCGACGACGTCGGCACCGCGATCGACTTCTACACCGAACACCTCGGGTTCACCCTCAGGATGAGCGCGGCGCCGGCGTTCGCCGACGTCGTGCGTGGCAGGCTACGGCTCCTGCTGAGCGGGCCGGCCAGCTCGGCGGGGCGGCCGATGCCAGACGGCGCCAAGCCGGCACCGGGCGGGTGGAACCGCATCCATCTCATCGTGAGCGACATCGCCGCCGAGGTCGACCGGTTGCGCGCATCAGGCCTGACGTTCCGGAACGACATCGTGACCGGCCCTGGCGGTCGGCAGATCCTGCTTGAAGACCCGTCCGGCAACGTGGTGGAGTTGTTCCAGCCCGCCGGCGCCTGACAGCGGGCTCAGCCGCACCGCTGGTATGCCAGCAATGCCGAGGCGGCGATCGCGCACGCGATGCTCACCGCGCCCATGACCCACCCGTAGCCCACCGCCTGGGCGAGCGCGACCGCCCCGAGCGGGGCCAGGGCCTTGTCGGCGACGGAGAAGGCGGCGACCCTGCCGGCCAAGGTGGCGTAGGCGGCCGTGCCGTACCGCTGGACCAGCAGGTGCGGCAGGGTGATGGAGCCGACGCCGAACCCGAGCCCGAAGCCGAGCACACAACCGATCGCGCCGGGCACCGTCCGCCCGACCACGGGCAGGAGCAGCGCGGCGACCCCCTGCAGTGTGAAGATCGCCGCCGCGATGAGCGCGGCGGGCAGGCGGGTCTGCAGGCCGGTGGTGATCAGGCGTCCGGTCACCGACAGAACGCCCAGCAACCCGGCCAGCGTCGCCGCCAGGACGGGTGGGTGACCAAGGTGGACGAGGTAGGTGACGAGCAGGACGGCCACCACGGCCACCGCGCCGCCGTTGGCGGTGAAGGCGAGCACGAGCAGCCAGAACGGACGCCGGCGGGTGGCGGCCGTGACGATCCTGGCGCGGTCCGCGGCGGTGGCCGGCGCACGGTCGGCGTGGGGACGGCGGCGCACGACGAAACCGTGCAGGGGGATCGCCGCCGCGCCATAGATCACAGCCAGGATGACGAGCGCCTGGCGCCAGCCGTGCCACTCGACGAGCAGACCGGCCAGCGGAAGGAAGATCGAAGAGGCGAACCCGGCCACGACGGTGACCGCGAGCAGGGCGTTCGCCCGGCCGCGCTCGCGATCCGGCCCGTCGAACCACGTGACGACGACGGCGAACGCGCTCTCGTACAGCACCATCGCGCTCGCGACCCCGATGGCCGCGAACACCGCGTACAACTGGAGCAGGCTGTCCACCCGCGACCACGCCAGAACGGCGCCGGTGCCGATGATCGACCCGGCGGTCATCAGGCCTCGGCCGCCATGGGCGTCCAGCCAGCGCCCCGCCAGTGGCGCGCACAGCGCGGCGACCAGGACGGAGCCGGTCAGGGCCGCGGTGATCTGGGGGGCGCCGGCGCCAAGGTCGGTCGCCATGGGAACGAGCAGCACGGAGAAGGCGTAGTAGAGCACGCCGTAGCCGACGGTCTGGGTGACGGCCAGAGCGGCGACGATCCGCCAACCGCGCCGGCGGCCCGGCCGGCCGCCGCCTCCCGCGCGGGAAGCGGCGGTCTGGCCGGTGGAGCTCCGTCCGGCTCGACGGTACAGCCGATCAGCCGGCGCGGTGGGGGTGCCGCGGCAACTGTCGCTCATGGCTCTCCCCTGATCGATACGGGCTCGGCGAAACCGCAGGACGGAGGTGCACGCGTTCCACGGCGCCGCCCGCGCGGCAGGCGGCGGCGCAGACGGCGCCGCGCGCCTCGCCGAATGTGACGTCGGCCGGGATCTTCCTGACGCCCCAGAACCGTCACGACGAAGCGCGCAGCACCCATCTGCTGTTTCGATGATTATCGACGTGATCGCCGGCCCGCCGGTCACGACTCCCGACTGATCGGGCCCGCGCGTCAGTCCTCGGCCTTGCCGGGCGGGCCGGTCGTGTAGACGTCCGGCACGCCGTCGTGGTCGAAGTCGGCCGTCTCGATCTCGTGGATGCGCCGGTAGGTGCGGTTGCGCAGGCGAAGGATCACCGCCGCGATCAGCGCCGCGGCCAGCGAGCCGGCCAGCACCGCCACCTTGACGTGCTCGCCGCCTTCGACGCCGAAGGCCAGTTCACCGATCAGCAGCGAGACGGTGAACCCGATCCCCGCCAGCACCGACACCCCGGCCACGTCCACCCAGGCCAGGCCCTCGTCCAGGTCGGCCCGGGTGAAGCGGGCCGTCAGCCAGGTCGCGGCGAGGATACCGATCGGCTTACCCGCCACCAGGCCCACCACGACCCCCAGTACGACCGGGTCGCCGAAAGCGCTCACCAGGCCGTCCAGCCCGCCCAGGGCCACTCCGGCGGAGAAGAACGCGAACACCGGCACGGCCATCCCGGCCGAGATGGGGCGGAATCGGTGCTCGAAGTGCTCGGCCAGGCCGGGCCCGGCGTCCGGGCCGCCGGCCCGCTCACTGCGGACGACCGGCACCGTGAAGGCCAGCAGCACCCCGGCGACGGTGGCGTGCACGCCCGAGGCGTGCACCAGCGCCCAGACCGCGACCGCCAGCGGCAGCAGCAGCCACCAGGCGCGCACCCGGCGCTGCACCAGCACGGTGAAGGCCGCCAGCGGCGCCAGCGCCGCGGCCAGCGGGAGCGGCGCCAGGGTGTCGGTGTAGAACAGCGCGATGATGACGATGGCCACCAGGTCGTCCACCACGGCCAGGGTGAGCAGGAAGGTGCGCAACGCGTTCGGCAGGAACCGGCCGATGACCGCGAGCACGGCCAGAGCGAAGGCGATGTCGGTGGCGGTGGGGATCGCCCACCCCTTGCCCGCGCCCGCGACGTCCCGGGTGATGAGCAGGTACAGCGCCGCGGGGAGGATCACCCCGCCGACCGCGGCCGCGATCGGGACCGCGGCCCGCCGCACGTCGCGCAGGTCACCGGCGACGAACTCGCGTTTGAGCTCCAGCCCGGCCACGAAGAAGAAGATCGCCAGCAGGCCGTCGCCGGCCCAGCCGGCCAGGGAGAGGTTCAGATGCAGCACCTCGGGCCCGACACGCAGATCGCGCAGCGACTCGTAGGCTTCGGCCCACGGGGAGTTGGCCCAGATCATCGCCGCCACCGCGGCGACCAGCAGCAACGCCCCTCCGACGGTCTCCTTGCGCAGGATGCCGGCGATGCGGCGAGCCTCGCTCCATGATCCCCGGCCAAGCAGGACGGGACGGCGCGGCGGAACAGGGTGCGTCATGGAGTCTCCGGGTTTCGAGTACGGGTCCGAGCGCCGATCACCCGAGGCACACCGCACGGCAGCACAATGATCGAAGGTACCCCGACAAGGCGGCCGGCCTCGGCTGCCACAGCCGCCCGGCGGGGCGTGACGGCGGCGCTTCCGGTGAGCGGTCGCGGCGCGTCATCGGGTGTGGTCGGCGCGGTTCCACCAGACGGCGGTGGTGATGGCGCCGGTGACGCCGGTGGCCGCGACCAGCGCGAGCCCGGCCAGGCCGGGCGGGTCCTGGCCGGGGCCGGCGATCCCGGCGAACAGGCCGGGCACCGACCAGGGGAAGACGGCGCCGTAACCGAGTGCGGCGATGACCTGGGAGGTGAACACGATGGCGAACAGGACGCCGACGGCCGCCAGGTAGCCGCGGCCGACGCTGGCGGCCAGGGCCAGCGGTGCGGCGGTCAGCGCGGCCAGCGCGGCGGCGGCCATGATGCGCCCACTGCCCTGCACCGCGCCCGGCGCCGACCAGCCGGGCAGAGCGAGCAGGGCGCCGATCAGCAGGCCGAGCCCGGTGAGCAGGAGGGCCAGCAGCAGTGCCCAGATCGCGCCGATGGTGAACTTGGCGGCCACGACGGCGGTGCGGGAGGTGGGCAGGGCGAGCAGGTCGGTGGCGGTGCGGTCGCTGAACTCGCGGCCGAACAGCCAGACGACGATCAGCCCGTAGACGCCCAGGCCGCCCACCGCGGCGGCCTGGGCGAGCAGGGCGAGATAGCCGGGCCAGTCGGCGCCGGCACCGGAGATCTCGGCCTTGCCGCCAAGGAGGCCGAAGGCCCGGGCACGGGCGGGGTCGGCCAGGATGAACATGAACATCCCGCACACCAGCGTGGCCACGCCGAAGGCCAGCGCGGTCACCCAGGGCAGGCGGCTTCGCCGCGCCTTCAGCAGTTCCGCCCACAGCGCCTCACGCATCCCCGGCCCCCGTCCCAGTGCCTGGGTAGGTCCCCGTGCCGGCTTCGGGGCCGGTCTTCCGGCTCGATCCGACCGTGCGCAGGAAGAAGGCTTCGAGGTCCTCTTCTTGCAGGTGGAGGTCGGTGGGTGGCACCCCGCCGTGCACGAGCGCGGTGGCGACCCGCTCCGGTTGGGCGAGGGCGCGCTCGTCGGTGAGCAGCAGGCCGGCCGGCGTGGCAGGTTCGGGGTGGTAGCCGTGTGCGCGGAGCACCGCGTGGGCGGCGGCGTCGTCGTGGGTGGCCAGGCGCAGGTGGCGGCGACGGTGCCGGTCCAGTTGGCCGGCGTCGTGTTCGCCGACCAGCCGGCCGTCGTGCATGATGCCGATGCGGGTGGCCAGGCGGGCGACCTCGGCCAGCAGGTGGCTGGACAGGAACACGGTGGTGCCGTGCTGGTGGGCCAGGTCGGCGAGCAGGGCGCGGATCTCGGCGACGCCGGCGGGGTCCAGGCCGTTGACGGGTTCGTCGAGGACGAGCAGGGCGGGGGTGTGCAGCAGGGCCCTGGCCAGGGCCAGGCGTTGCAGGTTGCCGAGTGACAGGGTGCGGGCGCGGCGCTCGGCGTAGGGGGTGAGCGCCAGCCGTTCGATGACGTCGTCGGAGGTGCCGGGCAGGCGGCGCAGGCGGCGGGCCACGTCCAGGTTCTCGCGCACGGTCAGCTCGGGGTAGGCGGCGGCCGCCTCCACCAGGTAGCCCACTCTCCCCCAGGCGGCGCGGTCGCCGGCCGAGACGGCGGCGCCGAGGACGCGCACCGTCCCCGCGGTGGGTGCGATCATGCCGAGCAGCAGGCGGATCAGGGTCGTCTTGCCTGCGCCGTTGAGGCCGAGCAGGGCGTAGATCTGTCCTGCCCGAACCTGCAGGGTGACGTCGTCGACGGCCGCCACGTCGCGATAGCGCTTGCCGAGATGGACGATCTCGATGACCGGCATCGCCGCGTCACGGAGCGGACGGTTGGTCATGACAGGCAGCGCAGGCGCGGATGCGGGATCATCAGGGCCTGGGACTCGGGGTTGCGGGGGCGCACGGCACATCCTTCACTCGACGCGGAGTGGACGTGCCGACCAGGCTTCCCGGCTCACCTGGTGCCCAGCCTATCCCCATCGGCCTGCGCCGGACAGCGCTTCCGCCTTCTCACACCGCCGTCCCCGCGGCCGGCACGACATCCCGCGCCGGCCCGGACGGCCGTCCACGGTCACAGGAGATAGCGCAGCCACAGGTACGGGGCGACCATCGGGACGGTGACCGCGGTGACGATCAGGCCGTACTTGGTGAACTGCCAGAAGCTGATCGGGGTGCCGTTACGGGCGGCGATGCCGAGGATGACCACGTTGGCGGCGGCGCCGACGGCGGTGGCGTTGCCGCCGAGGTCGGCGCCGAAGGCCAGCGCCCACCACAGCACCTGTCCCTGCCCGGCACCGCCGGTGGACTGCACCAGTTGCTCGACGATCGGGCTCATCGTGGCGACGTAGGGGATGTTGTCCACGATGGCCGACAGTACGGCGGAGCCTCCCAGCAACCCCATGGTGGTCAGCTCCAGCCGCCCGTCGGTGCCGGCGACGGCGGCCTGGGACAGCCGGCCGATGACGCCGGTCTCGACCAGGGCGCCGACCATGACGAACAGGCCGGCGAAGAACACCAGCGTGGGCCATTCCACCTCGGCGATGGCGTCGGAGGTGGTCACCCTGGTCGCGGCGACCAGCAGGCCCCCGCCCAGCAGAGCGACCACCGACGGCTCGTAGTGCAGCACCGGGTGCAGCACGAACGCGGCCATGACGATCACCAGCACGGCCAGCGACTGCCAGAGCAGCCGCCGGTCCTCGATCGCCTCCTTCTCCTCCAGTTCCATGATCGACGCGGCCCGTTCCGGGTCGTAGCGGAACGAGCGGCCGAACATCAGCCAGCACAACCCGATGAACACCACCATCAGCACGATGACCATCGGCGCCATGTGGATGAGGAAGTCGTTGAAACTCAGCCCGCCCCGGCTGGCGATGATGATGTTGGGTGGGTCGCCGACAAGGGTGGCGGCGCCGCCGATGTTGGAGGCCAGCGCCTCGGCGATCAGAAACGGCGCGACGTTGACGGCCAGCCGCTCGCACACCAGGAGCGTCACCGGCGCGATCAGGAGCACCGTGGTGACGTTGTCGAGCAGCGCGGACGCCGCCGCGGTGATGAGCACCAGCAGCACCATCAGCCGGAACGGCCGGCCCCGGGCGCGTTTGGCGGCCCAGATGGCCAGATACTCGAAGACGCCGGTCTGTTTCAGCACCCCCACGATGATCATCATGCCGAGCAGCAGGAAGATGACGTTCCAGTCGATCCCGGACTGCTCGGAGAAGAACGCCGCCTGCGCGCCGGTGGCGTGGATCAGCAGCATGATCCCCGCACCGCCCAGCGCGGCCGCGACGCGGTGAACCTTCTCGGTGGCGATCAGCGTGTAGGCGGCCAGGAACACCGCCACGCTCATCCACGACAGAACGCTCACGTCGCGAGCATCCGGTCCAGCAGCGCCTGCAGCGTGACCGCCCCTGTCAACCGGCGGTCGTCGCCGAGCACGGCGACCAGCGGGCTGCGTGTGCGGGCCATCAGCGCGGCCAGCTCCAGCACGGTGGCGTCGAGGTCGGTGACCGGCAGCTCGCGCCGCTGCCGCGGCAGGGCCTCGCGCACGGTGCGGCCGTTCAGGGCGTCCAGGAAGGCGTCGGCGTGCGCCTCGTCCACCACCCTGGCCAGCGCCGGGTCGTCTTGGCAGTAGGTGGGCACGGCCAGCCGCAGCACCTCGGTGCCGGGCAGGATCGTGAACGGCGAACCGTCGTCCCCGACCACGATGATGCCGGGCAGGTCCTGCTCGGCCAGCATCCTGGCCGCGTCGATCACCGGCGAGTCGAGACCGACCACGGGAAAGTCGGCAAGCAGGTCACGGGCGCGCATAGAGCACATCCTTCGGACGATGGGACCAAGGTGCCGACCAGACTTCCCGGCACCTGCGGACGACGCGTGGACTGTACGGGGCCGGCCTGCCTCGCACTCGCGGCAGCCCGTTCAGCCTGCGGCGGAAGGCGCGCGAGCGAGTCTCCCGCCTGCGAGCGGGCAGCCCGCACGATCGGGAGCCCGTGCGCTCGTGCGTTGCCACCGCAGCGCGACCGATGAGCCGGCGGGCAGGGTCACGCCGGGGCATCGGTCGCTCCGCCTCTCAGCCGGGTCCGGATCCGGCGGGCCGCGCCGTGCCAGGCGGGTGTGTCGCGCTCGTCGTCGAACCAGCGGGCCACCACGACGTCGGTGGAGGAGTGCAGCAGGATCGAGGCCACGATGGTCACGGCGACCAGGGTGAACACCTGTTGGGCCGCGGTGATGGCGGAGTTGAGCACGATCAGGGCGTAGACGACCGAGGCGAAGCCCTTGGGGCCGAACCACATCACGGCCGCCACCTCCCGTGGGCCGAGCCCGGAGCGCAGGAAGGACAGCCAGATGGCCAGCGGGCGGGCCAGCACCAGGGCCAGGATCGCGAACAGCCAGCCCCGCCAGCCCACCGAGGCCAGCAGGGCCGGGGAGATGAGCGCGCCGAAGACCAGCAGGGCGGCCAGTTTGAGCAACTCGGCGATGAGCTCGCCGAACTGTTCGAAGGATTCGCGCTGGCGTTCGCCGAAGGTCGCCACGGTGATCCCAGCGGAGAAGGCGGCGAGGAACAGGTTGCCGTGGGTGGCCTTGCCCAGGGCCAGCACCAGCAGGCCGATGGCCACGGCGTTGAGCGGCTCGTAGTGGTGGGAGGCGGAGAACCAGCGGGTGCGCTCCAGCATGATGGCCGCCCACGGCACCGCGACGCCGATCAGCACTCCCAGGCCCAGTTCCAGGCTCAGCTCGCCCAGGTGCAGGTCGGCCGACCCGGCCGCGACGGCGAGGAACACCATGACGAACGGCAGCGCCAGGCCGTCGTTGACGCCGGACTCCACGTTCAGCAGCTGACGCAGCCGAGGGGGCACCCGCTCGTTGCCGACCAGCGCGGCGGCGAACACCGGGTCGGTGGGTGCCAGGATCGCCCCGATGAGCAGCGACTCGACCCAGCCCAGCCCGATGACATAGTGCGCCGCCAGCGCGGTGATGACCAGGGTGAGCGGCAGACCCCAGCCCAGGGCCCGGCCGGGCAGCCGCCAGGCGCTGCGCAGGTCGGCCCAGCCGACCCGCATGCCGTCGGTGAACAGCACCGCGAACAGCGCCAGCTCGGCCAGCGTGCCCACCACCGGATCGCCGGGTGTCAGCGGGATGAGCCCGCTGACACCGTCACCCAGGACGAACCCCGCCAGCAGGAACAGCGCCGCGGTCGACAAAATCGTCCGGTTCGCCAGGCTGGATACCAGGACCGCCAGCAGCAACAACGCGGAGAAGGCGAGCAGCAGGTTCATCGGCGGGCTCCGGTCCGGTGGCGGGACGTGCGGTAAGAACTGCCGACCAGACTTCCCGGCGCACCGTCGCACACCCTAACAACCCCACAGAACCGCCGATACCCGCGCCTATGGGAAAGTCGCCGATCTCCGGACCCCCCGGCCCACGAGAGATCGGATCCGGCCCGGGTGGGATCGTTCAGCGGGGTAGCCGCGGCGGCCTCCAGTCCCATACCGGGGCGAGTGCCCGGGCGGCCAAGGTGGGCCAGCGCGACGACGGGACCATGCGTACCGCGAGCGTTCGCAGCTGGTACCCGACGGCGTTGCCCGAGGTCGACGCCAGGCCCTTCGCGCGCGCCTGTTCGACGATGGCCTGGGTGCGGGGGCGTCGTCGCTCGTCATAGCGGGCCAGCGCCTCGGGGACGTCACCGGCCTCGGCGAGGGCGGCGGCGAGCACGACGGCGTCCTCCAGCGACTGGGCGGCGCCCTGGGCCATGTCGGGGTGCATCGCGTGGGCGGCGTCGCCGAGCAGGACCACCCTTCCGCGCACATAACCGTCCAGCGGGTCCAGGTCGGTGATGTCGTGGTGCAGGACCGCCTCAGGCGGGGTCGCGTCCAGCAGGCGCTCGATCGGGTCGTGCCAGCGGTGGACGCGGCGGCGCACTTCGGCGAGCTCGTCCTCGTAGCGCACTCCGGACCGGTCGGCGTGGGCGCCCAGCGCCCAGTACACCCGGCCGCGCCCGACCGGCATGGTCAGGAAGTACCGGCCGCGGCCCAGGGTCATGCCGGCGTCGACGCCCTCCGCCCGCGCGACGCCCCGCCAGACCGTGTTCCCCCAGAACCGCGGGCCGGGCGCCTCGGGCCACAGCAGATGCCTGACCGTGCTGCGCACTCCGTCGGCCGCCACGACCAGATCGGCCGCCCACTCCTCGGCGCCGCAGCTCACCGTGGCCTCGTCCGCGCCCTGCCGCACGGCGGTGACCTGCGCGCCGGCGCGCACCCACCCGGCGGGCAACGCGTCCATGAGCACCCGGTGCAGGTCGGCGCGGTGGAAGCCGAGCAGCGGGCTGGCGGTGCCGGGCAGCGCCCGTGCGATGTGACCGCCTGATGGGGTGCGCAGGTTGAACACGCCGTGAAACGGCACCCCGACTGCCCGCGCCTGATCGGCGACGCCGAGCTCGGCCAGGGCGCGCAGGGCGTTGGGCGACTGGGACATGCCGGCGCCGAGCTCCCCGAGTTCGGGAGCGCGCTCCAGGACGGTCGCCGTCCAGCCGATACGCCGCAACGCGATGGCGGCGGCCAGGCCGCCGATGCCGCCGCCGACCACTACGGCGTTCTTGGGCATGTCAGGTCTCCTTCGCGGGGGTGGGGGGCAGTGCGTCGTCGAATACCTTCGCCATCCAGCTGAAGATGTGATGCGCCTCACGGATCCGCGCGGCCCGCGCGGACCGCGGTCCGATCAGGTCCATGCCGTCACCGGCGACCTCGCGAAACGCGGTCAAGGTCGTGATCTGCCGTCGGACGACCTTCTCCCAGGCACCCTCCTCCACCCGGTAGTAGGCGGTGCGCTCGCCGGGCCGGGTGCGCCGGCTGACGAATCCCATGGTCAACAGCACCCGCATGTTCGTGGTCAGGGCCGCGCGGCTGGCTCCGATCGCCTGGCTGATCTGCCCGGCCGACTGCTCGGGCGGGTCGCAGATCATCAGCCAGCCCAGAACGCGTCCCGCGACCGGCGGCAGGCCGTCAGCGGTGAGGAACATCGCCACCCGCTCGACCCAGAGAAGCACCTCGTCGTGATCCGCCTCACGCTCCACGCCCTTCATGTGGCCAGCTCCTTCATTAATGGAAAGCTATTTCACAATATTGTGAAATCACAGTCAAGGAAAGCCCCGGCGCACGCCGTCATGATCGCCTGAGGGCTGACATCCTGTGCGGATGCGACAGGTAACCGTTCTGGGCAGTTGTGGTGCCTTTCCAGAGCCGGGGCGGGCCTGTAGTGGGTTCGCGGTGGACTGGGATGGATACCGGTTGCTGCTCGACCTGGGGTACGCCGCGCTGCCGCGGTTGCTCGCACACTGGCCGGACGGCGCGGTGGACGCCGTCGTCGTCACCCACGAGCACCCCGACCACTGCGTCGACCTGCACGGGCTGTTCCGGATGCGGCTCTACGGCGACCCCGGCGGGCCGCGGCTGCCGTTGTACTGCCCGCCGGGCGTGCTCGACCGGCTCGGCGGGCTGGAGCCCGATGCCGACCTGCGCGCGGTCTTCGACGTGCGTCCGCTGCCCGGCGGTCATCGTGTGGGGCCGTTCACCCTGACCGGAACGTCGCTGCCGCACTACGTGCCCAACGCCGGCATCCGCCTGGAGGCCGGCGGGGTCGCCCTGGCCTACACCGGCGACACCGGCCCCACCCCCGCGCTGGCCGAACTCGGCCGCGACGCCGACCTGTTCATCGTCGAGGCCACCGACCGCGACGGCGAGACCGACCGCCCCACCCGCAACCTGCTGACCTCCGCGGAGGCCGGTCACTGGGCCCGCCGCGCGGGCGCCCGCCGGCTGATGCTCACCCACTTCTGGCCGGGCAACGACCGTGCCGCCTCCGTGGCCGCCGCCCGCGAGGAGTTCGGCGGTGAAGTGCTGGCGGCCGAGGAAGGACTCCACGTCACGCTGAGCGACGGGGGGGGCACATACTGACAAAGAGGGTCGAAGCATGACATAAGCGTCGGCGTGGCTGTACGCAGACCCTTGCCGGGCGTCAACGAGGTCGCGACCCGACTTCCGGGGTGTGGCGTGCGGTGATGGCGCACCGACATGGTGTCCCGATAACTTGAGGGGATTGGAGGTTTGCCCTGAACGCTCTGGCGACACACATCCCCACCAAATCGCACACAGTGCTGAGATCACTGCCGTTCGTCGCCATCGCCGCCGTCGCGTGCGTCGATCTACTGGCCGGTCCCCGACTGGGTTTCCTGCCATTGCTGACGCTGGGTCCCACGTTCGCATCGGTATCGGGAAGCGTGCGGCGCACTCTGGCCGTGGGCGTGCTCGCGCTCGCGGTCTGCCTGCCTCTGGCCCACTACAACGGGCTGCTGACGACTCCGCAGAACAATCTCACCATCGCGGCCGTCATCGGCGTCACCGGTGCCAGCGCCCTGGCCAGCCACCTGCGCATCAAGCGTGAGCGCGAGCTCGCCAACGTACGCCTGGTGGCGGAGGCGGCCCAACGCGTGCTGTTGCGCCCTGTGCCCCGCCGGGCCGGCGACCTGCGCATCGCGCTGTCCTACACCTCCGCGGCGGCGGAGTCGCAGATCGGTGGTGACCTTTACGAGGTCGTCACCACCCCGCGCGGCGTCCGTCTGCTCATCGGCGACGTGCAAGGCAAAGGTTTGGAGGCGGTGGAAACGGCCGCCTGGGTGCTCGGCGCGTTCCGCGAGGCCGCCTACGACGAACCCGACCTGTCGGGCGTGGGGCAGCGCGTGGAGAACAGCCTCACGCGGCATCTGGGCGGCGAGAAGTTCGTCACCGCGATCCTCGCCGAAGTCCATGAGGGTGAGATCTCCCTGCTCAACTTCGGCCATCCCGCTCCCCTGGTCCTGCGCCGCGACGGATCCAGCGCCTTCGCCGAACCGGCGACGGAATGCCCGCCGCTCGGTCTGGTGGCGCTCGGCCCCGACAAGCCCCAGCCGCACCGCATACCGTTCCAGGAGGGTGACCAGATCCTCCTGTACACCGACGGCGTGATCGAGGCTCGCGATGAGTCAAGAGCCTTCTACCCACTGTCGGAACGAGCGAAGGTGCTGGTCGACCCTGACCCGCAAGCCGCTCTGGACGAACTGCGCGCCGACCTGCTCGACCATGTGGGCGGTCCCCTCCTGGACGACGTGGCGATGCTTCTCCTGCGCCGGCACGCCTGACCAGCCGTCCCGGCCGTCCCAGGGAAGCGGGATTCTGATGAACGGCTCTCACGGATCGGCATCGGGATCGGCGCCGCGGCGACCGGGCGACTGCGCACCGCCGCACGCCTTCCGTGGTCGCGGGTTCCTTCTCGCGGGCCCCGATACGGCGCCGGTTCGGGTGGGGAGACGGCGCATGGTGGGGTGAACAGTCCGGTGGGCTGGCCGGCGTTAGGCGAGATGGTCTCTCGCGGCCGCGATGGCGGCCTGGCCGAGGCTGATGCCGGCGTCGTTGGGGGGGACGCGGGTGTGGGTGAGGACGCGGAAGCCGGCGGCGCGCAGGCGGTGCGTCGTGCGGTCGAGCAGGAGGCGGTTCTGGAAGACGCCGCCGGACAGGGCGACGGTGTCCAGGCCGGAGGAGTCGCGGACGGCGGCGCAGCAGCGGGCGACGGCGTCGGCCAGGCCGTTGTGGAAGCGCGCGGCGACGGCCGGCGGGGCGGCGCCGGCCAGCAGGTCGGCGGCGGACGCCCGCACCAGATCGGCGCCGGAGACGACCAGCGGCGAAGGCTCGTGCGGCGTGCCGCCCGGTGCCGCCGGCACGCGGCCGCCCTCGTCCGTGAACGCTCCCGTGGCCGGGCCGGCCGTGCGGGCTTTCGTGCCCGGGCCGGCGGTGAGGGTCTCCGTGGCCGGGCCGGCGGTGAGGCTCGGGGCCGAGGGCGTGATGGTCGCGTGGTAGGTGCCGCGTTCGTGAGGGTCCGCGCGCTGTTCCAGTTCGATGGCGGCCTGGCCCTCGTAGGCGACCGTGTCGCGGAGGCCGAGCAGGGCTGACACGGCGTCGAACAGGCGGCCCGCGCTGGACGTGGGCGGTGCGCCGACGCCCGAGCGGGCCAGGGTGAGTACGTCGGCCCAGCGGGCGGCGTTACGCCGTGCCACCGCCAGGCCGGGGGGCGGGTGACCGTCGTAGGCGGCGTCGAGGTAGGCCGCGGCCATGCGCCACGGCTGCCTGACCGCCGTCGGCCCGCCGGGCATCGGCACCGGGGCCAGGTGGCCGGCCCGCTGGAAGGTGAACAGGTCGGCGAGCAGGAACTCGCCGCCCCACAGGGTGCCGTCGGTGCCGTACCCGAGCCCGTCGAAGGCGACGCCGATCACCGGCCCCCGTTCGCCGTTGTCGGCGAGGCAGGCGGCGATGTGGGCGTGGTGGTGCTGCACGCCGACGAGCTCGACGCCCGCGATCTCCCGGGCGTGTTTGGCCGACAGGTACTCCGGGTGCAGGTCGTGCGCGACCACCTCCGGCTCGATGCCGGTCAGGCGGCGCAGGTGCGCGATGCCGCCGGTGAACGATCGCAGGGTCGGGTAGTCCTCCAGGTCGCCGATGTGCGGGGAGAGGAACGCGCGGGCGCCGCTGGCCAGGCAGAAGGTGTTCTTCAGCTCGGCGCCGCAGGCCAGGATCGGCCGCGGCGCCTCCCGCGGAAGCTCGACGGGCTCGGGCACGTACCCCCGGGAGCGGCGCAGCACCATGCCGCCGCCCGGAGACGGGCGGACCACCGAGTCGTCGGCGCGGACGTGGATGGGCCGGTCGTGGGTGAGGAAGGCGTCGGCGATGCCGGCCAGGCGTTCGAAGGCGTCGGAGTCCACGTGGACGATCGGCTCGTCGGACACGTTGCCGCTGGTCAGCACGATCGGCGCCCCTACGGCGGCGAGCAGCAGATGGTGCAGAGGCGTGTAGGGCAGCATGAGGCCGAGCTCCCGGCCGCCCGGAGCCACCTGCGCCGCGACCGGGCAGGGGGAAAGGCGCGGCAGCAGCACGATCGGCCGCGCCCGGCCGGTCAGCAGGGCTTCGGCCTCCGGGCTCACCTCGCAGAGCAGCCGCGCCTCCGGCACGCCGGCGGCCATCACGGCGAACGGCTTGTCCTCGCGGTGCTTGCGCCGCCGCAACGCCGACACCGCGGCCTCGTCGCCGGCCAGCGCCGCCAGGTGGTAGCCGCCCAGCCCCTTGACCGCCAGCACCCGCCCGTCCCGCAGCAACGCGGCGGACGCGGCGACCGGGTCCCCCGGCAGCCCGGCGGACGCGGCGAGCAGGTCGCCTGGCAGCCCGGCGCCGCCGGGGCCCGCCAGCCGCAGCCGGGGGCCGCAGGCGGGGCAGCAGATGGGCTGGGCGTGGAACCGCCGGTCGCCGGGGTCGTGGTACTCGGCGGCGCAGGCCCGGCACATGGGGAACCCGGCCATCGTCGTGAGCGGCCGGTCGTACGGCACGTCGCGCACGATGGTGAACCTGGGCCCGCAGTTGACGCAGTTGACGAACGGGTAGCCGAACCGCCGGTCCGCCGGGTCGGCGAGCTCCCGCAGGCAGTCGTCACAGGTGGCGGTGTCCGGCGAGATCAGCGCGCTCGCCCGGCCCGTGACCCCGTCGCCCGGGCGCCGCCGCACGCCGCCGCTCCGGCACGCCGCGCCCACCCCGGCCGTGCCACCCGCCCCCACCCGAGAGCCGTCCCCCCGCTCCCCCGCCGTGGCGCCGCCCCAGCCGCCCCCGGAGTCCCCTGCGCCGCCTGCCCGAAGGGCCTCCACGGCGCCGGCGCCGGCGCGGCTCACATCGGCGTCTCCGACTCCGCGCCGGCCACCGGCGGTGCTCTCGACGATCGTGAAGCCGGTGGCGCCGCCGGGCTTGCCCGCGGCGACGTGGATCTGGTCGATGGCGGCCAGCGGGGGCGGATCGAGCTCCAGCGCGGTGAGGAACGCCTCGATCTGGCGTCGCGGCCCCTCGACCTCGGCGAACACGCCGCCCGCGTCGTTGCCCACCCGGCCGTGCAGCCCGAGCCGGGTGGCCAGGGAGTACACGAACGGCCGGAACCCGACCCCCTGGACCACGCCTTCGACCCGCACCTCGACCCGTGCCCACTCTCCCATCAACCAAGTGTGCACCGTAACCAAGCGGAAACACACCGTGACGACACGACCGTCCTCAGGCGTCGTCCCGCCGGTCGATAAGGAAAGGGCCGGGCGAAGAGCGGGGCCGCGGGCCCGAGGCCGGCGGTCGTGTCAACCGGAGGTGGGGTCGCCGGACGGCTCCGGGTGGCCGGTCTGGAAGGCGCGGCGGTAGGCGGACGGGGAGGTGCGCATGGTGCGGGTGAAGTGGTGGCGGTAGGTGACGGGGGTGTCGAAGCCGGTGGAGCGGGCGATCCGCTCGACCGTCATGCCGGTGGTCTCCAGCAGGACGAGGCTGGCCCGGACGCGCTGGGTGATCAGCCAGCGGATCGGCGTGGTGCCGGTGCAGCGGGCGAAGTGGCGCAGGTAGGTGCGGGCCGACATGTGCGCCTGACGGGCCAGCGCCTCGACGCTGAGCGGGGCGGCCAGGTGCTCCAGCGCCCAGGCCATGCTGCGCGCCACCCGGTCGTCGTCGGGGGCGGCGGGCATGGGCGCCTCGATGAACTGGGCCTGGCCGCCGTCGCGGTGCGGCTGCACCACCAGCCGCCGGGCCACCGCGCCGGCGATCGCGGCGCCGAAGTCGAGCCGGACGACGTGCAGGCACAGGTCGAGCCCGGCGGCGCTGCCCGCGCTGGTCAGCACGTCGCCGTCGTCGATGTAGAGCACGCGCGGATCGACCCGGACGGCGGGGTACCGGCGGCGCAGCAGGTCGGCGTAGCGCCAGTGGGTGGTGGCGGCGCGGTCGTCGAGCAGGCCCGCTCCTGCCAGGGCGAACGCGCCGGAGCAGATCGACATGATCCGGGCGCCGCGCCGGTGCGCCCGCCGCAGGGCCGCGACCACGCCCGGCGAGGCGGCGGCGGTGACGTCCGGCACGCCGGGCACGATCACGGTGTCCGCTTCGGCGAACGCGTCGAGGCCGTGCGGCGTGTACAGGCTCGCGCCGCCGACGACGCCGACCGGCCCCGGCCGCTCCGCGCACACGGTCAGCTCGTACCACGGGACGTCGAACTCGGGCCGCGCCAGCCCGAACACCTCGGTGACGATGCCGGTCTCGAACACCGACATCCCTTCGTAGGCGAGGACGGACACCGTCGGCCGCCGATCGGCCGCCGGGCCCGGCCGGACCTCTGGGGGCATGGCGGGATGTTAGCGCAAGGTGTCATGGGCGCCGCTGGCGGGCGTCCGGCGGCCGCCGGGAGGATCGGGGGCATGTCGAACGTGCTGTCCACCCCGCCCGCGGCCCCCGCGCGGGCCGCCGCCCACTTCGCCGGGCGGCTGAGCTTCGAGACCGACGTCAGCGACGTCCACGCCGACCTGGAGGCCGGCGTGACCGGGCTGGTCGTGGTCGACTCCCGTGGCGGGCAGGCCTGGGAGCAGGGGCATCTGCCCGGCGCCGTCCACCTGCCCACCGCCGAGATCGCGGCGCGGGCCGCCGAGCTCATCCCGGCCGGCGCCGTCGTGGTGACCTACTGCTGGGGGCCGGGGTGCAACGGCGCGACCCGGGCCGCGCTGGAGTTCGCCACGCTCGGCTACCGGGTCAAGGAGATGATCGGCGGCTTCGAGTACTGGGTGCGCGAAGGACTCCCGGTGCGGGCCGGCGACGACCTCACCCGGCGCCCGGTCGACGACCTGACCGCGCCGCGCCAGGCGGTGACGTGCGACTGCTGAGCCGCCGCCCCACACCCACGGCGAGGCACGTCCGGCGCTCGACGGCGCCGGTCGCCGTCCGGGGCCGTGTGGTCGCGGTGTACGCGGCCCGCGGCAGCGCCGGACGTCAGTGGCCGGGGGTGGGCGTCAGGTGGCGTCCTTGGTGAGGGCGCGGCTGATGACCAGGCGCTGGATCTGGTTGGTGCCCTCGACGATCTGCAGGACCTTGGCCTCGCGCATCAGGCGCTCGACCAGGAAGTCCTCGACGTAGCCATAGCCGCCGAAGACCTGCACGGCGTCCGTGGTGACCCTCATGGCCATGTCGGAGGCGAACAGCTTGGCCATCGCCGCCCGGGTGCCGTAGGGCCGTCCGGCGTCGCGCAGCCGCGCGGCGTCCAGGTAGAGGGACCGCGCGGCGGCGACCTGGGTCGCCATGTCGGCCAGCATGAAGCCGACGCCCTGGAAGTCGGCGATGCGCGAACCGAACTGGCGGCGTTCGCGGGCATAGGCGGTGGCGGCGTCCAGCGCCGCCTGGGCTACGCCGACCGCGCAGGCGGCGATGCCCAGGCGCCCGCCGTCCAGCGCGGCCATCGCGATGCGGAACCCCTCCCCCTCCGCGCCGACCAGGGCGTCCGGGCCCAGGCGCACGCCGTCGAGGCGCACCTGAGCGGTGGGCGAGGAGCGCATGCCCATCTTGCGCTCCGGACGGCCGAACGACAGCCCCGGGGAGTCGGCGGGCACGTGCAGGCAGGAGATGCCGCGGGCGCCGGCGCCGGAGGTGCGGGCCATGAGCGTGTAGAAGTCGGCCACGCCGCCGTGAGTGGTCCAGGCCTTGACGCCGTTCACGACGTAGCCACCCTCGCCGTCGGCGGCGGCCTGCGTGCTCAGCGCGGCGGCGTCCGAGCCCGAATGCGGCTCCGACAGGCAGTACGCGCCGAGCGTCTCGCCGCCGATCATGGTGGGTAGCAGCTCCGCCCTGCGCTCCTCGCCGGCGTACGCCGCGACCGGGAAGCACGACAGGGTGTGCACCGACAGGCCCAGGCCGACGGCGAGGTAGGCCCCGGCCAGCTCCTCCACGACCTGGAGGTACACCTCGTACGGCTGGGCCGCGCCGCCGTACTCCTCCGGGTAGGGCAGCCCGAGCAGGCCCGATCGTCCCAGGGTGGTGAACACCTCGCGGGGGAAGCGGCCCTCGGCCTCGTCTCCGGCCGCGCGCGGCGCCACCTCCTTGGCGATCAGGTCGCGGACGAGATCGAGCAGGTCACGGGATTCGGCGGTGGGCAGGACGCGGTCGACCGGCATGGCTTGACACTCCAGATCACGGGGGGACGACTCAGACCACGACGAGCTCGCGGGGGCGGACGTTGAGACGCTCGGCCCCGGACGGCGTGCACACGACGATGTCCTCGATGCGGGCGCCGTGCCTGCCGGGCAGGTAGACCCCGGGCTCGACCGAGAAGGCGTGACCGGGGACGAGGGGCTCGGTGTTGCCCGCGACGATGTAGGGCTCCTCGTGGGTCTCCAGGCCGATGCCGTGGCCCGTGCGGTGGATGAAGTACTCGCCGTAACCGGCCTCGGTGATCACCTCGCGGGCGGCGGCGTCGACGGACTCGCAGGAGACCCCGGGGCGCACGGCGGCGCAGGCGGCGTCCTGGGCGCGGCGCAGGATCTCGTAGTAGGCGGCGAAGTCGGCGGGCGGCTCTCCGACGGAGTAGGTGCGGGTGGAGTCGGAGCAGTAGCCGCTGGGCATGCGCCCGCCGATGTCGACGACGACCGGGTCACCCGCCTGGATGACCCGCTGGGACAGCTCGTGGTGCGGGCTGGCGCCGTTCGGGCCGGACGCGACGATCACGAAGTCGACCGTCTCGTGCCCGGCCGCGACGATGGCCTCCGCGATGTCCCGCCCGACCTCGCGCTCGGTGCGGCCCGCCTTCAGCAGGCCCGGCACCAGGGCGTGCACGGCGTCGATCGCGGCCCCCGCCTCGCGCAGGGCGTCCACCTCGGCGGGGCTCTTGGTCATGCGCAGGTCTCTGAGCACCGAGCCGGCGAGCAGCTGGCGGGCCTCGGGCAGGACGTCGCGGAAGCGCAGCGACTGCATGGCCCACATGCGGTCGGCGAGCCCGACGTCGGCCACCGGGCCGATCCTGCGGGCCACCAGCGCGTACGGGTCGTCGGTCTCGTCCCACGGGACGAACTCCACGCCGAGCCGCGCGGCCGGCGAATGCTCGGCGGCCGGTAGCTCCAGCCGGGGCACCACCATGAACGCCTCCCCCGCGGCGGGCACCACCAGGCAGGTGAGCCGCTCCAGAGGGAGCGCCTCGTAGCCGGTCACGTACCGCAGGTCGGGCCCGGGCGTCAGCAGCAGCGCGCCGATTCCCGCGGCAGCGGTCGCCTCTCGCAGCGCCGCCAGGCGGGTCACGGGGTAAAGGTCCAAGGACGTCGCAGTCACCCCGCCAATGTATCCACCCCCGGGGCACGGCCCTCACCCCGCTCCACCGCGGGCCGCCGCACGACGGCGCCGCCTTCGCCGTACCGGGACCCGCCGCATCGGCGCCGGCGGGAGGGTTCCGGACGCGGGACGAGAAGAGGCCCGCCCCAGGGGCGGCACTCACCCCACCGCCCGGCAGCCGCCCGGCCCCGTCCACCTGCGGAACCCACGACGCCCCGGCCCGAGGCGGCCGGGCAAGAAGGGGGCGAGACGGCGTCCTCGGCGGGTCCAGAGTCGGGCGGTGCCGTAACGGTCCGGGCATGGGCAGGCGGGGGATGTCGCCGGCCCGGCGCCGAAGCCATGAGCGGGTGTGGGAGTCGGCCGCGCCGTTCCCAGGTCGGGCGGTGCCGTGCGGTCCGGGCATGGGCGGGCCGGAGATGTCGCCGGTCCCGGCGCGGGAGGTGCGAGCGATGAGCGGGTGGGAGTCGGCCGCGCCGTTCCAGGGGCTGTTGGTGCCGTGCGGTCCGGGCATGGGGGCCGGGGATGTCGCCGGCCCGGCGCCGAAGCGATGAGCCGGGGGAGCCAGCCGCGCCGTTCCCAGGTCGGGCGGTGCCGTGCGGTCCGGGCATGGGCGGGCCGGAGATGTCGCCGGCCCCGGCGCCGGAGGTGCGAGCGATGAGCGGGTGGGAGCCGGCCGCGCCGTTCCAGGGGCGGGCGGTGCCGTGCGGTCCGGGCATCTGCCAGCCGGAGATGGCGCCGGCCCGGCGCCGAAGCGATGAGCCGGGGGGAGCCGGTCGCGCCGTTCCAGGGGGCGGGCGGTGCCGTGGGGTCGTTCGTGCGCGTGGGCTGTGGCGCCGGGGGTTCGGCGGCTGGGGAGGAGGGGCGCCTGGGGGTGGGAAGGGGGGTGAGGCGGTGACCTCGGTGGGGGAATGCTGGAAGGATGGGCGCATGCCACGGCTGATGCTTCTCGACACGCCTTCGCTGTACTTCCGCGCCTACTTCGGGGTGCCCGAGTCGATGACGGCTCCGGACGGCATGCCGGTGAACGCGGTCAGGGGGCTGATCGACATGATCGCCACGCTCGTGCGCGCGCATGAGCCCACCGAGCTGGTGGCGTGCATGGACGCCGACTGGCGGCCGGCCTTCCGGGTCGCGGCGATCCCGTCCTACAAGGCCCACCGCGTGGCCACGGGGCACGAGGAGGAGGTGCCGGACACCCTGGCGCCGCAGGTGCCGGTGATCGAGCAGGTGCTCGACGCTCTGGGCGTCGCCCGCGTGGGGGTGGACGGCTACGAGGCCGACGACGTGATCGGCACCTACACCGCTCAGGCCACCGGGCCGGTCGACATCGTCACCGGCGACCGCGACCTGTTCCAGCTCGTGGACGACGAGCGCCGGCGCCGCGTCCTTTACACGGTAAAGGGAATCCGCAACATCCAGGTGATCGACGAGGCCCACGTCACCGCCAAGTACGGCATCCCCGGGCGCGCCTACGCCGACTACGCCACCCTGCGCGGCGACCCCAGCGACGGCCTGCCCGGCGTTCCCGGGGTCGGCGACAAGACGGCCGCCGCGCTGATCACCCGGTTCGGCACCCTGGAGGCCATGATGGCCGCGCTCGACGACGGCGCCTCCACCGGGTTCCCCGCCGGCAGCCGCAACCGGCTCAACGCCGCGCGCGACTACCTGGCCGTCGCCCCGGCCGTGGTGAAGGTCGCCCACGACGCCCCGCTGCCCGACGTCGACGTGACGCTGCCCGTGAAGGCGCGCGACCCCGAGGCCCTGGTCGCGCTGGCCGACCGTTACGGCCTCGACAACCCGCTCAACAGGCTGCTCGCCGTGTTGGCCCCCTAAGATCCTGGATTGTGCGCCACACATCACCGGTCCACGTACCGGACGCGCCCCGGCTCTCCGGAGCCCCGCGCCTCGCCGACGGCTTCGAACGCGTCCGCGACGAGCTGGAGCTTCCCGAAGAGTTCCCCCAGCCCGTGCTGGAGGAGGCCGAGCGCGTGGCGGCACCGCCCGCCGTGCCCCGGGCCGACCGCACCGACCTGCCGCTGCTGACCGTCGACCCGCCCGGGTCGATGGACCTCGACCAGGCGCTGTGCATCGAGCAGCGGCCCAGCGGATTCCGGGTGTGGTACGCCATCGCCGACGTCGGCGCCTTCGTGCGCCCCGGGGGCGAGATCGACCGCGAGGCGCGGGTGCGGGGCGAGACCGTCTACATGCCCGACACGCGGGTCCCGCTGCACCCGCCCGTGCTGTCGGAGGGCGCCGCGAGCCTGCTGCCCGGCGTGGTCAGGCCCGCCGCGCTGTGGTGCCTCGACCTGGACGCCGAGGGCCGCACGGTCGGGGCCGACGTGAGCCGGGCGCTGGTGCGCAGCCGCGAGCGGCTCGACTACGACTACGTGCAGGCCGCCGTCGACACCGGCACCGCCGACGACACCCTGCGGCTGCTGGCGGTGGTCGGCGCGCTGCGCCTGGAGTTGGAGCGCGAACGCGGCGGCGTCTCGCTGCCGACCCCCGACCAGGAGGTCGTCCCCTTCGGCGACGGTTACCGCCTGGAGTTCCGCACGCCCCTGCCCGCCGAGACGTGGAACGCCCAGATCTCGCTGATGACCGGCATGGCCGCCGCCGCCATGATGCTCGACGCCGAGATGGGCGTGCTGCGCACCCTGCCCGCCGCCCCGCCCGACACCCTCGCCACGGTGCGCCGGGTCGCCGCCGCCCTGGGCGTCCCCTGGCCGGACGGCGACGGGTTCGGCGAGGTCGTCCGGGCGCTGGACCCCAAGGTGCCCGCCAACGCGGCCTTCCTGAAGGAGTCGGCGGCGCTGCTGCGCGGCGCCGGGTACACCGCCTTCAACGGCGAGCCCCCCAAGGACGCCTCGCACGCCGCCGTCGCCGCCCCGTACGCCCACGTCACCGCCCCGCTGCGCCGCCTGGTCGACCGCTACGGCACCGAGGTGTGCCTGGCCGTGGCCGAGGGAGTCCCGGTGCCCGAGCCCGTGCAGGAGGCGCTGGAGGAGCTCCCGGCCCTGATGACGGGGTCCGGGCGCCGCGCCTCGGCCGCCGAGCGGGCCTGCGTCGACCTGGTGGAGGCGTTCGTGCTGCGCGACCGGGTGGGCCAGACCTTCGACGCCGTCGTGGTCGACGCCGAGCAGGGCCGCCCGGGGGGCGTCGTCCAGGTCGCCGACCCCGCCGTCATCGCCCGCTGCGACGGCGACGCCCTCCCCCTGGGCGAGAAGGTGCAGGTGCGCCTCACGCGCGCCGACCTCGCCACCCGGGAGGTCCGCTTCACCCTGGCCTGAGCTCCCGGCTCCCCGGGCGAGCCGGCCTCAGCCGGCGGGGCCGCCGGTGGCGGGAAGACGGGCCGCCAGACCGTCCAGGACGCATTCGAGCCCGCCGTCGAAGCTCTGGAGGCCGCCGGCGCGATCACCATCCGGCGGCTGCTCAGCCACACCCGCGGGTTGACCTGCGACTTCACCTACAACTCCGGGCGCGGTGACGACTGCGTCGCCGCGTACGTCGCGGCCGCCAAGGACGTGCCGCTCGACTGCCCGCCGGGGACGGCGCTGTCCTACAGCAGCCTCGGCTACGCGGTGCTCGGCCGCGTCGTCGGGGTGCTGACCGGCCAGACCTGGGACGCCGCCCTGCGGGACAGGCTCTTCACCCCGCTCGGGCTGTCGCACTCGATGACGCTGCCGGAGGAGGCGCTGCGGTTCCGCGCGGCCATGGGCCACCTGGGCGCCCCCGGGCACGACCCCGGTCCGGCGCCGGCCTGGGACCCGATGCCCCGCTCGGCCGGACCGTACGGCAGGGTCATCGTCTCCGGCGACGGCTGGCGCCTGGGCTGGACCCCGTACGACTGGGCGGCGTACCCGGCTACGGCCACGACGGCAGCGCCGTCAGCCAGCACTCCTTCCTGCGCGTCGTCCCGCACGCGGGCGTGGCCGTCGTCCTGCTGGCCGACGGCGGCGACGTCAACCGGCTGTACGCCGCCCTGTTCGCCGAGCTGCTGGCGGAACTGGCCGGCGTGCGGATGCCGGACGCCTTCGCGGTGCCCGCCGACCCGCCGCGCATCGACGTGACCCCCTGGTTGGACCTACCGGCGCGAGGGCGTCGTCACCACCGTCACCCGGGGCGACGACGGCCGCGGCCGCATCCACTCCGACTTCGTCGACGGCATGAAGGACCTCTCCCCGCCCCTGGAGGCGGACCTGCTGCCGGTGTCGCGGTCGGCGACCGGGTCGGTGTTCGCCGCGACCGGCCTGCTCGGCGACGACCCCGTCCCCGTGGTCTTCGCCACCCTGGCGGACGGCGCCCCCTGCGTGTACATCGGCATGCGGGCCACGCCCAAGACCACGTGACCGGTCCGGCGGCGCGGCCGGCTCAGCCGACCGAGGAGTAGGCGACCACGCCTCGGCGCAGGGCGTCGATGGCGCGGGAGGCGTTCTGCTTCACGCGGCTGCCCTGGGGGGCGGCCTTGCCCACCTGGTCGAGCAGGTCGAGCAGCTGCTTGACCCAGCGGACGAAGTCGCCCGCGGCGAGGTCGCCGTCGGTGAGCACGGCGTCCAGCGTGTGGCCCCGGGCCCACCGGTAGGCCGCCCAGGCGAACCCGAAGTCGGGCTCCCTGACGAACGAAAGGCCGTGGTCGCGCTCGACGTTCTCCAGGTCGGCGAAGATGCGCACCATCGCGGCCAGCGCGTCCTTCGTGCGCCCGGCCGGGATCTTGGGCTGGCGGGCGTCGTCGGCCTGACGGGACTCGAAGACCAGCGAGGACACGCACGCCGCCAGCTCGGCCGGCTCCAGCTCCTCCCAGATGCCGGTGCGCAGGCACTCGGCGGTCAGCAGGTCGAGCTCGGTGTAGAGCTGGGCCAGGCGGCGGCCCTCGGGCGTGACGGCCTCGTCCTGCAGGTAGCCGAGCTCGTCGAGCACCCCGCACACGCGGTCGAACGTGCGGGCGATGACGTGCGACCTGCTCTCCATGCGCCGGCGCAGGCCCTCGGTCTCGCGCAGCAGCTTGTGGTAGCGCTCGGCCCAGCGGGCGTGGTCCTCACGCTGGTCGCAGCCGTGGCACGGGTGGGCGCGCAGCCGGCGCCGCAGCTCGGCGATCTCCCACTCGGGGGTGCCGGGCGCGGCGCCCCGGCCCTCCATGCTGTCGGCGTCGTGGTCGCGGGCGCGCACCGGGCGGCCCAGATCGCGGTCGCCCAGCCTGGCGTGCAGGGTCGCGACGAGGTTGGCGCGGTCCTTGGGGGCGCGCGGATTGAAGCCCTTGGGGATGCGCAGGCGCTCCAGCGGCTCGACGGGCACCGGGAAGTCGGCGGCCGACAGGCGCTTGACCTGCTTGCCGCTGGTCAGCACCAGCGGGGAGGGCCCCTCGGTGCGCATGGTCAGGCCCGGGTCGAGGATCACCGCCAGGCCGGCCCGCCTGCCGCCGGGGACGCGGATGACGTCCCCCGGCTTCAGCGCCTCCAGCGAACGCAGGGCCTGGGCGCGCCGGGCCGTGCCGCGCTGCCGCGACAGGTCGGCCTCGCGGTCGGACAGCTCCCTGCGCATGCCGGCGTACTCGGGGAAGTCGCCGAGGTGGCAGGTCATCGCCTCGGAGTAGCCGTCCAGAGCCTCCTCGGCGCGCCGCACCTGCTTGGCGATGCCGACGACCGCGCGGTCGGCCTGGAACTGGGCGAAGGAGGACTCCAGCAGCGTGCGGGCGCGCTCCCTGCCGACCTGGCCGACCAGGTTGACGGCCATGTTGTACGACGGGCGGAAGCTGGAGCGCAGCGGGTAGGTGCGGGTGCTGGCGAGCCCGGCGACGGCGACGGGGTCGGTGCCCGGCTGCCAGTTGACGACGGCGTGCCCCTCGACGTCGATGCCGCGCCGCCCGGCCCGCCCGGTGAGCTGGGTGTACTCCCCCGGGGTGAGGTCGGCGTGGGTCTCGCCGTTCCACTTGTCGAGCTTCTCGATGACCACCGACCGGGCGGGCATGTTGATGCCCAGCGCCAGGGTCTCGGTGGCGAACACGGCTTTGACCAGGCCGCGGGTGAACAGCTCCTCGACGACCTCCTTGAACGCCGGAAGCATGCCGGCGTGGTGGGCGGCCAGGCCGCGCTCCAGGCAGTCGCGCCACTCCAGGTAGCCGAGCACCGCGAGGTCCTCGTCGGGCAGGTGTGCGGTGCGCTCGTCGACGATCTGCCGGATCTCGTGGCGCTCGCTGTCGGTGGTGAGCCGGATGCCGGCGTACAGGCACTGCATCACGGCGGCGTCGCACCCGGCCCGCGAGAAGATGAAGGTGATCGCCGGCAGCAGCCCCTCGGAGTCGAGCTTCTCGATGGCGTCCGAGCGGCTGACGCCGCCCGCCGACCGGCGCGGGCGCGAGTAGCCCCTCCTGCCGCGCGCCTGGGCCAGGCGCTGCTCGTCGCGGGAGATGCGCATGAGGTCGGGGTTGATGCGGGGCCGGTTGTCCTCGTCGACGAACAGGTCGTACAGGCGGTCGCCCACCAGCATGTGCTGCCACAGCGGGACGGGCCGGTGCTCGTCGACGATGACGGTGGTGTCGCCGCGCACCTCGCCGAGCCACTCGCCGAACTCCTCGGCGTTGCTGACCGTCGCCGACAGGGCCACCACCCGCACCGACTCCGGCAGGTGGATGATCACCTCCTCCCAGACCGCGCCGCGGAAGCGGTCGGCGAGGTAGTGCACCTCGTCCATGACCACGTGGCTGAGCCCGGTGAGCGTGGAGGAGCCCGCGTAGAGCATGTTGCGCAGCACCTCGGTGGTCATGACCACGATCGGCGCGTCGCCGTTGACGCTGTTGTCGCCGGTGAGCAGCCCGACCTTCCCGGCGCCGTAGCGGCGCGACAGGTCGTTGAACTTCTGGTTCGACAGCGCCTTGATCGGCGTGGTGTAGAAGCACTTGCTGCCCTGCGCGAGCGCCAGGTGGACGGCGAACTCGCCCACGACCGTCTTGCCCGAGCCGGTGGGCGCGGCCACCAGCACGCCGTCGCCGGCCTCCAGGGCCCGGCAGGCGTCCAACTGGAAGTCGTCCAGCTCGAAGTCGTACAACGCGCGGAAGGATGTGAGAGCGGGCCCGCTGTCGGCGTGCTTCTCCCGGAAGGCGGCGTAGCGCTCCGCAGGCGTCGTCATGCAGTTCAGCCTACCGATATCCGCATTCCGGTCCCGTAGAGCTCCGTCCGCCCGTGGGCCCTCAGCGGCCCGCGGGGGCCAGCACGCGCAGCGCGCCGGGCTCGACGGCGCAGGTGAGCGGCAGCGGGCCGACGCGCTCGCCGTCGGCGTAGGCGACGGTTCCGGGGGCCCGCAGGGTGACCCGGCGGACGCGCCGGACGGTGACGGCGGGGTGGGTGAGATGGGAGCCGCGGTAGACGCGGGGGAAGGTGCGCAGGAAGGCGCCCGCGGCCATCGGGCCGACGATCACCACGTCCAGCAGCCCGTCGTCGGGCACGGCGTCCGGGCAGACACGCATCCCGGCGCCGTAGCTGGAGGTGTTGCCGACGGCCACCAGCATGGCCTCCCGTTCGAGCACCTCGCCGTCGGCGATGATCGTGAAGGGCAGGGGGGTGAACGACCGGAGCTCGGCCAGCGTGGCCAGCAGGTACCTGCCCCGGCCGCCGGGGCCGGCCATCGCGTTGGCGCGCTCGTTCACCCGCGAGTCGAAGCCGCAGGCCATCACGCCGGCGAACCACTCCTCCCCGCCGATCCTGGCGGCGTCCACCGTGCGCGTCTTGCCGGCGGCCACGACGTCGGCGGCGGCCACCAGGTCCGCCCGTGGGATGCCGAGGGCGCGGGCGATGTCGTTGCCGGTGCCGGCCGGGATGACGCCGAGCGGCACGTCGGTGCCGGCGACCGCCTGGACGGCCAGGTGCACCAGGCCGTCGCCGCCGAAGGCGACCAGCGCCTCGGGGCCCTCGGCGACCGCCGTGCAGGCGCGTTCGAGGGCGTCCTGGCCGGAGGTGCCCACGATCACCGACACGGGCAGCCCGGCCTCGCGCAGGCGGCGCACGACGGGGTCGAGCAGTCGCAGGGAGCGGCCACCGCGGGCCGCCGGGTTCACGAGGAGGACCAGCTCACCAGCCACAGCCGGAACCTATCCGGGTAACGCCCGGCAATCCAGGGGTTGACCGCTGGAAACACCTGTGTGACAGAACCGGGCGGGGCCCGGCCCCCACTCAGTCGACGATGCCGGCGCCCGGCCCGTCGAGCTCCTCGGCCAGCTCACGCTGGCGCTCCGCCTCAAGGCGGTCCCTCTTGCGGTCGTGGAAGTACATGACCACCTCGGCGATCAGGAACATGCCGACCATGGGAAGCGCGAGCGCCAGCATGGTGAAGGGATCCTGGCTCGGAGTGGCGACGGCCGCGAACAGGAACATCAGGAAGATGACCAGCCGCTGGTGCTTCTGGACGACCCGGAACGGCACCACGCCGATGAAGTTGAGGAACACCAGCAGCAGCGGCAGCTCGAAGGACACGCCGAAGATGACCAGCATGGCCAGCAGGAACCCGACGTACTCCTGCATGGTGATGAGCGCGATCACGTTGCTCGGCGCGAAGCTCAGCAGCAGGCCCAGGCCCTTGTCCATGGTGAGGTAGGCGAGGGCGGCGCCCGCCGCGAACAGCGGCACCGACAGCCCGAGGAAGGCCAGCGAGTAGCGGCGCTCGTTGCGGTACAGGCCCGGGGTGACGAAGGCCCAGAGCTGGTAGAGCCAGATCGGGGCGGTGACCACGGCACCGAACATGATGGCGACCTGGAGGTTCACCATGAAGCCCTCGAACACGCTCTGGACGACGAGCGTGCACTCGCCGGCCTTGAGATCATGCGCGGCGGGGAGGCGGCAGTAGGGCCCCACCATGAAGTTCCAGAGCCGGTCGAAGAAGATGAACCCGACGGCCGTGCCCACGACGAGGCCGAGGATCGCCTTGACCAGGCGGTTGCGCATCTCACGGAGGTGCTCCATGAGGGGCATGCGGCCATCGGGATCGGCCGCGGGCCGGCTCTCGCCGGCCGGGCGTGACCGTTTCAACAATGCCATGCGGACGTCCTGGTCTCGCGAGCGGTCGTGGTCAGGTCGACGGGCCCTCGATCAGAGGGAGCCCTGGTCCTTCTGTGCCTGGGTGAGCGGGGTGCCGTTGACTCCGGCCTCGCCCGTGCGGGCCTGGGCGGTGCGCAGCCTGGCGTTCTCCTCCTCCAGCGCGCGCAGCCGCTCGTCGACCGACGGCGTCGCCGGCGGCAGGGAGGCCTGCGGCGGCGTGACGGGCGGGACTGGCTGGTCGGCCGTCGCGGCGGCCCTCGCGGCCTCCTCCTGCTCGTCCTTGGCCGTCTCCTTCTTGAAGAGCCTCAGCGACTGGCCGAGCGCCCGCGCGGTGTCGGGAAGCTTCTTGGCGCCGAAAAGCAGGATGAGGACCAGAAGAATGAGGATCCATTCCATGGGACCGAGTGATGGCATGAGACATCCTTATTGCCGAGCGACGTACGATCTCAAGTTCGATCGTACGCTGCCGCCGTGACTTCCTTCACCCCTCTCGGCGCCTGGATGCGCCGATCACGGCGTCGAGCCGCGCCTGGACGGGCTCCAGCCGGGAGGTCGCCCGCTCGATTTCATCCGCCAGACGCCGGGCGGCCACCACCACGCGGACGCCGAGCAGCACCAGGGGGACCAGACCGGCGACGGCCAGCCCCACGCCGGCGTAGACCCAGATCATGGCCCGCGACTTTACCGCAGTCGCGGCTGCTCATCCGGGAATGCGCCTTTCGCCCCTGTAGTCACCCGGAGAGACCGGGCCCTCACCCCACCGACTCGTAGTGGGAGAGCGCCTGGGCGGCCACCTCGCGCACGCGTTCGGCGAGCGAGCCGGGGGACACGACGCGGCCGCTGTCGCCCAGGCGCAGCGCCAGGCGCACGATCCAGCCCTGGTCGCGGGCGCGCAGGGCCACGCGCAGGCGGCCCTCCCCCAGCTCGGTGACCTCCTCGCACGGGTAGTACTCGGCGACCCAGCGTCCGGTGGGGGTGAGCTCCAGCACCACCAGTTCGTCGGTGGGCGAGGGGCGGAAGACCCCGCCGGTGACGTCGATCGGCTCGGCCTCGGCGGGCGGGTCGGCGGGCACGCCGAGCACCTCCACCTCCATCACGCGGTCGAGCCGGAACAAGCGCATGCCGTCGGCGCGGTAGCACCAGCCTTCGAGGTAGTGGCGGCCGTCGACCATCACCAGCCGCGTGGGGTCGACCTCGCGCGGGGTGACCTCGTCGCGGCCGGGCACGTAGTAACGCAGCGAGACGCGGCGCCTGGCGCGCAGGGCCTCGCGCACCGTGGCCGTGGCGTCGGGCGCGGCGTCCAGCTCGAACGCCACCTGGCTGCTGACCGCCGCGGCGCCCTCCCCGGCCGCGCGCTCCAGCTTGGCGATGACCCGGGCCAGCACGTCGCCCTCGCCGAACTCCGGCAGCTCGGCGAGCATGCGCAGCGCGACCAGCAGCGCGCTGGCCTCGTCGACGCCCAGGCGCAGCGGCCGGGCGATGGTCTCGGCGTTGTCGATGAGGATCTCGCCGCCGTCCCAGGAGACGTCGATGAGGTCGCCGGGCGTGTGACCGGGCAGGCCGCACATCCAGACGAGCTGCAGGTCGTCGACGAGCTGCTTCTCGGTCAGCCCGAACAGCTTGGCGACCTCGGGCACCTGGGCACCGGGGTGGGACATGAGGTAGGGCACCAGGGCCAGCAGCCGCGGCAGCCGGTCGGCCGAGCTCACGCCAGGGCTCCCTTCAGGCGCCGGATGATCGCGTCGCGGACGTCCGGCGGGTCGAGGACCTCGGCGTCGCCGGCGAAGCCGACGACCCACCCGGCCAGCCACTCGGGGTCGGCGAAGTCGAGCGTGACGACGTCCCAGTCGTCCTCGCCCCGCCGCACCGCGCCGGCCTGGCGCAGCCCCTGGCAGGTGCCCGGGCGCACGCGGACGGTGGCGACCCGCTCGCGCACGAGGCTGTCGCGGGTGCCCACCATCGAGCGGATGTCGACGCCGCCGGGCACGGTGACGGCGCCGGGCCGGCCGGTCGGGGTGACCGGCCCGCTGATCCTGCTCAGCCGGAACACCCGGGGGGCGTCGCGCTCGCGGTCGTGGCCGACGAGGTACCAGCGCCCGCGGCGGCTGACCACGCCCCACGGCTCCACGGTGCGGGTCATCAGGACCTCGCTGGCCGCCGCGCGGTAGTCGAACCGCACCACCCGGCGGTCGCGCACGGCCTCCCACAGACCGGGGAACGCGGGGTCGCGGGTGTCGACCCGCAGCTCCAGCGGGCCTTCGGCGAGCTCGGCGGTCTCCACCCCCGCGGCCCTCAGCTTCAGCAGCGCACCGCTCGCCGCCTCGGCGAGGTTGGCCCGCTGCCACACCTGTGCGGCCAGGCCGAGCACCGCCGCCTCGTCGGCCTCCAGGGTGATCTCGGGCAGCTCGTACGCCTGGCGGACGATGCGGTAGCCCGGCTCGTCCTCCCAGGGGTCTCTGTGCACCTCGACCGGGATGCCGATCTCGCGCAGCTCGGTCTTGTCGCGTTCGAACATGCGCTGGAAGGCCTCGTCGTTGCCGGAGTCGTAGCCGGGCACGGCGTGACGGATCTGCTCGGCGCTGAGCGGGCGTCGCGTGGCGAGCAGGCAGATGACGAGGTTGAGCAGCCGCTCGGTCTTCCGCCGGGACATCGGGCCTCCCTTCCCCTGGTGACGCTACCCTTGCGGCGTGATCCGGTGGCGCAAAGGCGAGGTGCTTTCGGTCCGGCGCGAGTGGCCGGGCGCGGTGGAGCTGGACGTGGCCCTCCCCGAGGGGGAGTGCCGTGCCCTGGCCTACCCGTCTCTGGTGGGCCGCCCCCGGCCCGGCGACATGGTGCTGCTGAACACCACCGCGCTCGCCATGAACCTCGGTACGGGAGGTTACGCCATGGTAGTGGCCATACCAGACCGTTTACCGGAAGATCCGCAAGGACCCGGCCACCTGGTCAAGGCGCGGTACACCCCCCTGCAGGCCACGGTGCTGGGCGCCGACGAGCAGGACTCGCCGTTCCACGAGGTGCTGCGGGAGGCCGACTCCCTCGGCGGCATGCCGGTGGTCGTCGCCGACCTGCACTCGGCGCTGCCCGCGATCCTGTGCGGGCTGTACGGCTCGCGGGCCGGCGGGCGGCCGAGGGTCGCCTACGTCATGCTCGACGGCGGCGCGCTTCCCGGCTGGTTCTCGATGTCGGCCGCCCGGCTGCGCGAGATCGGGTGGCTGTGCGGGGTGGTCACCACCGGCCAGTCGTTCGGCGGCGACGTGGAGGCCGTGACGGTGCACACGGGCCTGCTGGCGGCACGGCACGTGCTGGGCGCCGACGTCGCCGTCGTGACGCAGGGGCCGGGCAACCTGGGCACGGGCACCCGGTGGGGGTTCTCGGGGGTGTCGGCGGGCGAGGCCGTCAACGCCGCGGCCGTGCTGGAGGGGCGGCCGGTCGGCGCGCTGCGGGTCAGCGAGGGCGACCTGCGCGAGCGTCACATCGGCGTCTCCCACCACTCGCTGACCGCATACGGCCGGGTGGCTCTCGCGCCCGCGCAGGTGGTGGTGCCCGGCCTGCCCGGGGAGTTCGGCGAGCGGGTGGCGGCGCAGGCCGCCGGCCTCGCCGCGCGCCACGAGCTGGTGACCGTGCCGGTCGACGGCCTGCGTGAGCTGCTCGCCGAGAGCCCGGTGAAGCTGTCGACGATGGGGCGCGGCCTCGCGCAGGATCTGGCCGGGTTCCTCGCCTCGGCCGCCGCCGGCCGCCACACCGCCTCGCTCCTGCCCTGACCCCGGCGCGCGGTCACGCCGCCGGAGGGTCGTGGAACTCGGCGAAGGTGAAGGCGTCCGGGGACGGCCCCTTGGCGCGCAGCAGGTCGAGCCGGTCCATGCCCTCGGCCAGGGCGGGGACGTGCCCTTCGGGGATCCACCACATCACGCTGTAGGGCTCGGCCACGCGGTGGAACCATTCGCGGCGGCGGCGCAGGACGTCGAGGTGGGCGGTGCGGTACACGAAGTTCCACAGGTCCTCGCGGGACGCCCACACCGAGAAGTTGATCAGGAGCAGGTCGCCGTAGTCGTGCCGCACGGTGTCGTGGGGGTCCGGCCCGCCCTTCAGCCGCCACACGAAGCCGGGGTGGGAGTCGGACAGGGCGTTGATGGGCTCCAGCGCGTCGACGAAGTCGGCGAGCTGGGGGGAGTCGACGGGGGCGCGCATGTGCGCGACGTTGAGCTGGGCCAGGTGCATGCCCCCAAGGGGACCACTCCCGGCCCTTCTATGTCAACGGATATTGTTTTTAGAAGTGAAGGCCACGCAGCACTCCCCCGGCCGGGGGTTGAGGCGCGCGGTGGTGCGGTCGTCGCCGACGGCCGCCAGCAGGCCTTCGCACAGGGCCAGGTTGATCGAGCAGACCAGCACCGGCCGCTCGTCGGCCAGCACGTGGAAGGGGCAGTTGCGCAGCCGCAGCTCGCCCTCGGCCTCGTAGGGCTCGTAGCCGCGCTCGAACAGCGCCTCGCGCAGGCCGGCGGCCCTGACCCGCCCGCCCACGCGCCGGGCGGCCTCCTCGGCCGCCTCGTCGCCGCCCAGCGCGTCGACCGCCTCGGCGAGCACGGCCGCCAGCGTGCGGTAGTCGCGCGGGGGGACGCTCACCTGGCGCTCCTGGGGCGAGCGGAGGTACACCTTGGCGGGGCGCCCGCCGCCGGGGCCCGAGCGGCCCGACAGGCGCCGGAACGCCGACGCCAGCAGCCCGCCCTCGGCGAGCTTGTCGAGATGGAAGGCGGCGAGCGTGCGGCTCACGCCCGCCCCTTCGGCCGCCTCGTCGCGCCCCACCTCGCGGCCCTGGGCCGCCACGTAGTCGTACAGCGCCCGCCGCACGGGGTCGCGCAGGAGCCCGAGCACCTCGAGGTCGTCGCCGCTCACAGCGGCGAGTCTAGGCGCCGCCGCCGGCGGGACGTCACGCCGGCGGCACGCGGCCCGCGCCGGGAGCTCAGTAGGCGCCGAGGAGGTCGACGACGAAGACGAGGGTGTCGGTGCCCTTGATCTTGTCGCCGGAGCCGGCCTTGCCGTAGCCGAGGGCCGGCGGGATGGACACCAGGACGCGGCTGCCCACCGGGACGCCGACCAGGCTCTGGTCCCAGCCCTTGATGACCTTGCCGACGCCGATCGGGAACATCGCGGGCTCGCCGCGGGCCCAGCTGCTGTCGAACTCGGTGCCGCTGCCCCAGATCTTGCCGGTGTAGTGCACCAGGAGCGTCTGGCCGGACTTGACCACCGGGCCGGTGCCGGTGATCACGGTCTTGGAGACGAGGTCCTTGGGCGCCTTGACGTCGGTCTTGGTGGTCAGCTTGGGCGCCTGGTCGCCGCCGGGGTTCTCCAGGGTGACGCCCTTGACCGCCGGGTCGGCGGCGGTGCCCTGGGCCGCCTTGACGGTGGGCACGCCCATCACGTCGACGACGTAGACGCTGGCGATGGAGGTGTCGGCGCCCTGCGACTTGGCCTGCTCGGCCTGGTCGGGGGTGAGGCTGTCCTTGGCGACCACCGCGAGGAACCGGCCGCCCGGCTTGCTGTCCTGGAAGGCCTTGTGCACGACGCCGGGCAGCTTGGCGTCGACCTTGATCAACTGCGGCGCGCCGTCGTCGTAGGTGGAGCCGGAGGCGGCGTTGGTCTTGCCGTCCCAGCTGTAGGCGGTCAGGTTGGCCACCACCGAGTCGCCGTCCTTGACGGCGGCGCCGGTGCCCGCGGAGATCGTCTGGGAGGACGACGTGACCGGCGGCTTGCCCGACGGGAAGGTGACCTGCGGTTTCTTACCGAACGCCCCGCTGACCTTGACACCGGCGGGCGATGCCCCGGTGCTGGCGGTCACCTCGCCGCCGCCACCGCCGCAGGCGGTGGCGAAGAGCAACGGCAGGGCGGCGAGAACGGCCAGTCGGCGCATGGGTATCCCTCGGGAAGACATCACGTTCGCGTAACACTACCCGAATGGCGATACCCCTCGAGTCGGCACGCACGCGGTGCTTGCCGAAGCGTGACCTTTCCCTCGAAAGCCTTGCCCGGACGGCCGCGAGCGCCCGCCCGACGTGCCGTTACGCCGGGCGGGGATCACGGCGGGCGGGCGCCGCGGGCGCGGGCGCCGTGAAACATTCATGATCGCCCGCGGCGGGCCGCCTACATGCCGGCGATCAGCTTGTCGACCCTCTCGTCCACGCTGCGGAAGGGGTCCTTGCACAGGACCGTGCGCTGGGCCTGGTCGTTCAGCTTCAGGTGCACCCAGTCGACGGTGAAGTCGCGCCTCTTCTCCTGCGCCTTGCGGATGAACTCGCCGCGCAGCCGGGCGCGGGTCGTCTGCGGCGGCACCGACTTGGCCTCGAAGATCTTCAGGTCGGAGGCGACCCGCTCCACCGCGCCGCGCCGCTGCAGCAGGTAGAACAGCCCTCGCTTGCGGTGCACGTCGTGGTAGGCCAGGTCGAGCTGGGCCACCCGGGGCGAGGACAGCGGCAGGTCGTACTTGTTGCGGTAGCGCTCGATGAGCTGGTACTTGGTGACCCAGTCGATCTCGCGGGACACCAGGTCGAGGTCGCCGGTCTCCACCGCCCTGAGCGTGCGCTCCCACAGCTCCAGCACGCGGCGCGTGATGTCGTCCCCGCCGCGGCGGTCGACGAAGTCGCGCGCCTTGGACAGGTACTCCTGCTGGATCTCCAGCGAGGAGGCCTCGCGGCCGTTGGCCAGGCGCACGCGCCTGCGGCCGGTCATGTCGTGGGAGACCTCCCGGATGGCTCTTATCGGGTTCTCCAGGCTGAGGTCGCGCATGACCGTGCCGGCCTCGACCATGCGCAGCACGAGGTCGGTGGCGCCGACCTTGAGCAGCATGGTCGCCTCGCTCATGTTGGAGTCGCCGACGATGACGTGCAGGCGCCGGAAGCGCTCGGCGTCGGCGTGCGGCTCGTCGCGGGTGTTGATGATGGGGCGGGACCGGGTGGTGGCGCTGGAGACGCCCTCCCAGATGTGCTCGGCGCGCTGCGACACGCAGTAGACGGCCCCGCGGGGCGTCTGCAGCACCTTGCCCGCCCCGCAGATGATCTGGCGGGTCACCAGGAAGGGGATCAGGACGTCGGCCAGGCGGCCGAACTCCCCGTGCCTGCCGACCAGATAGTTCTCGTGACAGCCGTAGGAGTTGCCGGCCGAGTCGGTGTTGTTCTTGAAAAGGTAGATGTCCCCTGCGATGCCCTCCTCGCGAAGGCGCTTCTCGGCGTCGACGAGAAGCCCTTCCAGGATGCGCTCGCCCGCCTTGTCGTGGGTGACCAGCTCCACGACGTTGTCACACTCGGGGGTGGCGTACTCGGGGTGGCTGCCGACGTCGAGATAGAGCCGGGCGCCGTTGCGGAGGAACACGTTGCTCGATCGGCCCCAGGACACGACTCTGCGGAACAGATAGCGCGCGACCTCGTCTGGCGACAGCCTTCGCTGCCCCCGGAACGTGCAGGTGACGCCGTACTCGTTCTCCAAGCCGAAGATGCGACGATCCATCACATCACACTATGCTCCCGAAGCCCCGGACGGGAGGGATCTTCCCGGCCTTTCGGGGTTGCCCGCCGGGGCTTGACGCCGCCCCGCGCCGGCGGGCGCCGAAGCGCCGACAGGGCCCGCCTCCCGGACCGCCGGAGCGGTCGCGGGCGCGGGCCCGGAGATCTTCCCAAGCTTGACGGCGCCGGCCTCGCGCGTGCACCGCGCCCGGTCAGCCGCCGGAGCCGGTGTCGATGTCGCCGTCGGGCGCGGTGGCCGCGCCGTCGTCCGCCGAGGCCTGCAGCGGGCCGCCGCCGCCGGGCGTGGGGCCGGTGTCGGGCTGCGCGCCCTCGGCGCCCTCACCGGCCGGCGGCGTGGGCTCGGGCCCGGAGGAGGCGGCCAGCAGCCGCTCCAGGCGGGGGCCGACCAGCCGCTGGAACTTGCGGTGCTCGCGGGTGCGGTCGAGCACCGCGACCTCGAGCTGCGACACCGGCGTACGCTCGCCGCCGGGCTCGGTGAGCGCCGCCAGGGCGGCGTCCAGGGCCTCCGCCAGCGTCATGCCCGGACGGTAACGATCTTTCAGGCGGCCGCTGACGGTCTCGGCCACGCCGCCCATGACGACGTAGCCGTGCTCGTCGGTGACCGAGCCGTCGAAGGTCAGGCGGTAGATCTGGTCGTCCTCGGGGGCGTCGCCGACCTCGGTGACCACGAGCTCGACCTCGTACGGCTTGCGCGACTCTGTGAACACCATGCCGAGCGACTGGGCGTAGAGGTTGGCCAGGCCGCGGGCGGTGACGTCGCTGCGGTCGTAGGTGTAGCCGTTGACGTCGGCGTAGCGGATGCCGCCGAGCCGCAGCGCCTCGAACTCGTTGTACTTGCCGACGGCCGCGAACCCGATGCGGTCGTAGATCTCACTGATCTTGTGCAGGGCCCGCGAAGCGTTGGGGGCGACGAACAATATGCCGTTCTCGTACTGCAGCACCACGACGCTGCGGCCGCGCGCGATGCCCTTCCGCGCGAAATCGGCCTTGTCCCGCATCTCCTGTTCGGGGGACACATATCCAAAGGGCATGGACACCGGTGGTGATCCTCTCGTGGCCGTTGATGGTGACTAGCGCAGCGGGGCGGTGGGCCCGTCGGGGTCGGCCATGCGGACGTCGAGCACCCGCCGCACGTGACCCTCGACCTCCTCCTCGGGCAGCCGGCGGAACCCCTCGTCGGTGATCACGGCGACCGACGGCCAGATGCGGCGGCTGACATCGGGACCACCGGTCGCCGAGTCGTCGTCCGCCGCGTCGTAGAGCGCGTTGACGCAGGCCAGCACGGTCTCCTCGGCGGAGGCGCCCTCGCGGTAGAGCTTCTTCATCGAGCCGCGGGCGAACAGCGAGCCCGAGCCGATCGACGCGAAGTTGGTCTGCTCGTACGGGCCGCCGCCGACGTCGTAGGAGAAGATGCGGCCGCCCCCGCGGTCGGTGTCGTAGGCCACGAACAGCGGCACCACGACCATTCCCTGCATCGCCAGGGGGAGATTGCCCCGGATCATGGTGGACAGCCGGTTCGCCTTGCCCTGGACCGAGAGCGTGCGGCCTTCACGCTTCTCGTAGTGCTCGAGCTCCACGCAGTAGAGACGGGCCAGCTCGATGCCGGTGCTCGCCGAGCCGGCGATGCCCATGCAGGAGTACTCGTCGGTGCGGAAGACCTTCTCCATGTCCTTCTGGGAGATGTAGTTCCCCGCCGTCGCCCGCCGGTCGGCCGCCATGACCACTCCGTCGGCGAACACGGCCGCGATGATGGTCGTCGCGTGCGGGATCTGATCACCCACCGGAGCCGCCAAGGTCTCGAACCTCCGCGGGAGCAACCCGGGAGCGTGGGTCCCGACGAACTCGGTGAACGACGTCGATCCCGTGTCCAGGAACAGGTTGTTCATCCAGTCCCGCTGTGCTGCCACGCGACTCCCTCCCAAGCGCCTCAAGACTTCTAGGCCGACCCTACTCGTGGTGCTGTCGTGGTTGCACTTCCCACGATCAGCTCAGCGCGAACCACTTTCGCCCATCCCTGCTCATCTTCCACAAAATCAATCTTTACCCGAGAGATCGGGCGTGCGATTGTCGAGTTGTCGTGACATGAACACAGGTGCGCCTCCATCATCCCCCCGGGAGGTCTTCCGTGAGACCCGCGCGAGCGCTCGCCGTCCTGATCACCGCGATTCTGCCCCTGGCCGCGTGCGGCTCGGGAGGCCCCTCCGAAGCGGGCGGCGTCACCCTGACGATCACCGCCAACGCCATCTCCGGCGGCAAGAACGCCGCGACGGCCGACTGGACCGAGGACTGGCTCATCCCGAAGTTCGAGCAGGCGCAGAAGGCCAAGGGCAGGGACGTCCGCGTGCTGTTCCAGCCCAACGGCGTGGACGACGAGCAGTACAAGACCAAGATCGCCCTGGACCTGCGGTCGGGCGCCGGCGCCGACGTGATCGACCTGGACGGCATCTGGGTCGGGGAGTTCGCACAGGCGGGCTACGTCAAGCCGCTCGCCGAGACGGCCGGGCCCGAGGTCGAGCGATGGGAGGGGTGGAGCCGCATCCCCCAGGCGGTCCAGGGTCTCGGCATCTTCGACGGGCGCAAGTACGGCCTGCCGCAGGGCACCGACGGCCGCGTGCTGTTCTACAACAAGACCCTGTTCGCCAAGGCGGGCCTGCCCGCCGACTGGCAGCCCAAGAGCTGGCAGGAGATCATCCAGGCGGGCCAGGCCCTCAAGAAGGCCGGGGTGCCGACCCCGCTGCAGATCAACGCGGGCACGGCCATGGGCGAGGCGACCTCCATGCAGGGCGTGCTGCCGCTGCTGGCGGGCACCGGCTCGGAGATCCTCTCCGGCGGCAAGTGGGCCGGCGACACCCAGGCGGTCAAGGACGTGCTCGACTTCTACCGGCAGGTGTACACCGGCGGCCTGGGCGACCCCCGGCTGCAGCAGGAGGCCCAGGGCCGCGACAAGTCCTTCCAGCGGTTCGCCGAGGGCGAGATCGGCGTTCTGCTCGAGGGCGACTACTTCTGGCGCGCCGTCGTCGAGCCCAAGGCCGGCGTGGCGCCCATGCCCGACCGCGACGAGGTGGTCGGCTACGCGCTGATCCCCGCCAAGGAGCCCGGGTCGGGGGTGCGCGGCCAGGACTTCGTCAGCATGTCCGGCGGCGCCGTCCGCGCCCTGAACCCCAACGCCGAGAACCCCGGGCTCGCCTGGGAGCTGCTGTCGTTCATGCACTCGGCCGAGGCCACCAAGGAGAGCCTGGCCGGCGAGGCGCGGATCACCTCGCGCACCGACGTGAACGACGAGGTGCTGAGCGGCGACCCGCTGCTGGGCTTCATCTCCGAGAAGGTGCTGCCGATCACGGCCTACCGGCCCGGCCTGGCCGTCTACCCCCAGGTCTCGACGGCCCTGCAGGAGGCCACCGCCGCGGTCGTGTCCGGGCAGGGGGTCGAGGAGGCCGCCGCCGCCTACCGGGGCAAGCTGGAACGCATCGTCGGCGGCGCGGCGAACGTGGCCGGATGACCGGCCCGGCGCGGGGCCCGGCGGCCCGCCCGCCGGCGGAGCGGCGCCGGTGAGCACCGACGCGGCCGGGCTGGGCAGGCGCAGGGCGGTCGGGTTCGTGCTGCCCGCCCTGGTGCTGATCGGGGTGTTCCTGGTCTTCCCCGCGCTGTGGACGGTCTACCTGGGGCTGACCGACTTCCGGCTCACCGGCCTGGCGGCGGCCGACCCGAAGATGGTGGGAGCGGACAACTACACCGCGGCGCTGGCCGACGAGCGGTTCCACAGCTCCTTCTGGCTGACCGCGCAGTTCGTGGCCGGCTCGGCGATCGCCGGCCAGGCGGGCCTGGGCTTCGCCGTCGCCTGGGCGCTGCGCGACCGGCCCGGCCCGGTCAAGCGGGCCGTCGAGGGCGTGGTGCTGCTGGCCTGGATCCTGCCCTCCTCGGTCGTGGCGTTCCTGTGGCTCGCCCTGCTCGACCGCGACCAGGGGACGCTGAACGCCCTGCTGCACACCCCGGGGTTCGCCTGGCTGCTGGACCACCCCATGCCGTCGATCATCGCGTTCAACATCTGGCGGGGCACCGCGTTCTCGATGATGCTCTACGGCGCGGCGCTGGCGAGCGTGCCGCCGTCCCACCTGGAGACGGCCAGGCTGGCCGGGGCGTCCACCTTCCAGCAGCTGCGCGACGTGGTGTTCCCCCACATCAGAGGGCACATCCTGACGAACCTGCTGCTGATCAGCCTGTGGACGTTCAACGACTTCACGACGTACCAGATCACGGCGGGCGGCCCGGAGGGGCGCTCGGAGATCCTGCCGGTCTACATCTACAACGTGGCCCTCAGCGGCGGGCAGCTCGGCTTCGGGGCCGCGGTGTCGTTCCTGGTGCTGCTGGTCAACCTGGTCCTGGCGCTGGTCTACCTGCGCCTGCTGCGCGAGCGGAAGGGGGCCGTCGCGTGACCGCCCGCGACCTGCCGGCCCGCGCCGGCCGCCCGGGGGACGGCCGGGTGCGGCACTCGGTGGCGGCGATCGGGCGGGCGACGTTCCTCGCCGCCGTGACCGGCTTCTTCGCGCTGCCGATGCTGTGGCTGGCCTCCGCCCCGTTCGACGCCCACCCGACGATCACGACCTCGGTGCCGGAGCTCACGCTGGCCAACTTCCGCGCGCTGCTCGCCAACCCCTACCTGCTCAGCTCGCTCGGCAACTCGGTGCTGCAGGCGGCGGCCGGCGCCGTCCTGGTGGTGACGCTGGCGGCGACGGCGGCCTACGCCCTGTCGCGCGTCAGGATCCCCGGCAGGGACGCGCTGCTGTACCTGCTGCTCCTGCTGTCCTCGGTGGTCACCGGCACCGCGGCGATGGTGCCCATCTTCGAGCTGGCCACCCGGCTGAACCTGATCGACACCCACCTCGGGGTGGTCCTCACGCTGTCGGGCGGGCTGCTGCCCGCCGCGATCTTCATACTCAAGGACTTCATGGACGGCACGCCCACCTCCTACGAGGAGTCGGCGCGGGTGTTCGGCGCCCGCCCGCTGCAGATCCTGTGGCACATCGTCGTGCCGGTGATCCGGCCGGGCCTGGCCACCATCGCGGTCTGGACGGTCGCCAGCGTGTGGGGCAGCTTCCTCACCCCGTTCATCCTGCTGCGGGACCCCGCCAAGGCCCCCGGCGCCGTCATCCTCTACACGCTCTACACCGAGGGCGGCGCGCCCCGCCTGGACCTCATCTCCGCCTTCTCCCTGCTGTACTCGCTCCCGGTGGTCCTGATGTACCTCTTCGTGAGCCGCAAGTACGGCTTCCGCTTCCACGGAGGGATCAAACGGTGATCTCCCTGCACGGCCTGACCAAGGTGTTCCCCGGCGGGGTCCGGGCGCTCGACTCCCTCGACCTGGAGATCGCCGACGGCGAGTTCTTCGCCCTGCTCGGGCCGTCCGGGTGCGGGAAGACGACCCTGCTGCGCACGATCGCCGGCCTGGAGACCCCCACGTCCGGCACGGTGACGATCGGGGCGGCCGACGTGACGTCCCTGCCTCCCGGCAGGCGGGACGTCGCCATGGTCTTCCAGGACTACGCGCTGTTCCCGCACATGGACGTCACCGCCAACATCTCCTACCCGCTGCGGATCAAGAAGGTGCCGCGCGCCGAGCGGGAGGCCAGGGCGGCCGAGGTCGCGGCGCGGCTCGGCCTGGCCGAGCTGCTGGAGCGCCGGCCGGGGCAGCTGTCCGGCGGCCAGCAGCAGCGGGTCGCGCTGGCGCGGGCCATCGCCTGCCACCCGGCCGCCTTCCTGTTCGACGAGCCGCTGTCCAACCTGGACGCCCGGATGCGCCTGGAGGCCAGGACGTTCCTCAAGCGGCTGCAGCGGGAGCTCGCGGTGACCACGGTGTTCGTCACCCACGACCAGGGCGAGGCGCTCGCCATGGCCGACCGCGTCGCCGTCATGTCGGCGGGCCGGATCGTCCAGGTCGGCACCCCGGCGGAGGTCTTCCGGCGGCCGTCCACCACGTTCGTCGCCTCCTTCATCGGCTCGACGCCGATGAACCTGCTGCCGGGCGTGGTGCGGGACGGCGCGCTCCGGGTGGCCGGCGGCGCGCTGCCGCTGCCCGCCGGCCTGGCCGACGGTGAGGAGGTGGTGTACGGGCTGCGGCCGGAGTACACCGACCTGTCACCCTCGCCGCGGCCGGACGCCTTCGCCGGGCAGGTCTCGGTCGTGGAGAACCTGGGCACCTCCTCACTCGTGACGCTGGAGGTGACGTCGCCGGACGGCGACCATCTGGTCCAGGCCGTCGTCCCGGAGGACGACGGCCCCGGCCGCGACGCCCCGGCCTGGCCGGTGGCCGGTGGCGCCGCGTGGGCGGTCCCCCGCCATCCCCGCGCGCTGGTGTACCGCGACGGCGCGCTGGTGACCGCGTGAGCCCGCGGCGGCTGGGCGGGCGGTGGACGCTCGACGACCGGCTGGCCCGGCAGGTGCACGCCGTGCCCGTCGAGCTGCCGCCGGGCACGCCGGCCTTCACCGTCGAGCTGGCCTACGACCAATCCGCGGGCGTGCTCGACCTGGGGTGCGAGGGCCCCGCGGGGTTCCGGGGCTGGTCGGGGGGCGCCCGGTCCCGCTACACGATCGCGCCGGGGTGGGCGACGCCCGGCTACCTGCCCGGCGAGCCCGAACCCGGCGTCTGGCGGGTGCTGCTCGGCCTCTACCGCGTCCCGCTGGAGGGGCTGGCCTACGAGCTCACCGTCACGCCGCACCGCAGGCCCCCGGCACCGCCCGGGGACGGCGCGGCGGCGTCTCCCCCGCCGCCGCCGGTCGTCCCGGCCTCGGTGCGGCGCGGGGTCCCCGCGCTGGACGGGATGCGGTGGCGGGCCGGGGAGCTGCACGCGCACACCGTGCACTCCGACGGGGCGCTCACCGTGACCGAGCTGGCCCTGCTCGCCCGCGCCGAGGGCCTGGACTTCCTGGCCGTGACCGACCACAACACCGTCAGCCACCACGCCGAGCTGCCCGCGGTGTCGGCGGCCGCCGGGATCACGCTGGTGCCCGGCCAGGAGGTGACCACCGACCTCGGCCACGCCAACGCCTTCGGCCCGATCGGCTGGGTCGACTTCAGGGAGCCCGCCGGCGCCTGGGCGCGGGTCGTGCGGGAACGCGGCGGGCTGCTGTCGGTCAACCATCCCCTGGGCGCCGACTGCGCGTGGCGGCACCCGCCGGGCGAGCGTCCCCGCACGGTGGAGGTCTGGCACTCGGGCTGGTGGGACCGCACCTGGGGCGCCCCCCTGTCGTGGGCGCAGGCCTGGCGGGACGACCCGGTCTACGTCGGCGGCGGCGACTACCACGGCCCCGGGGGCGGCCACCCGCCCGGCGCCCCCGCCACGTGGGTGCTCACCGCCGAGGACCCCGGGCAGGCGTGGGGCCGCGGCGCGGGCGCCTCGGCGCCGGACGGCGCGGGCACTTCGGCCCCGGACGGCGCCGGCTCCGGCCCGTCACCGGAGGCCGTCGTGGCGGGGATCCGCGCCGGGCGCACCGCCGTGTCGGCGGGGCCCTACGGGCCGCTGCTGCTGCGGCACGGGGAGGAGTTCCTGGCGCTGGACGCCGACGGGCTGGTGCTGTGGGGCCCGGACGAGCGGCGGGTGATCCGCGGCGACCGCGTGACGCTGCCCGCCCGGCCGGGCCCGCACCGCCTGGAGACCACCCGCAACGAGGTCATGGCCCTGTGCACCTGACCGCCGCCCCCGGCCCTCTTCCCGGCCCGCGCCATCCCGGCTCCGCGGCCCGCGCCATCCCGGCGCCCGGCTCCGCGGCCCGCGCCCCGTCCGCCGCGCGCCGGCCGGCCCGGCGCCCGCGCCACCACGGCGCCCGCCCGGCCGCACTCCCCGGGCCGTCCGCGCCCGTCCGCCCGTCCGCGCCCGACCAGGGAGGCACCCGTGTCGACCGAGATCGTCGTCGTCCCGCACACCCACTGGGACCGCGAGTGGTACCTGCCCTTCCAGCGCTTCCGCATGGGGCTGGTGCGGATGCTCGACGAGGTGCTGGACTTCCTTGAGGCCGACCCGGCCTACCGGTTCACCATGGACGGGCAGCTCGCCGCCGTCGAGGACTACCTGGAGATCCGGCCCGAGCGCCGCGCCGACCTCGCGCGCTTCGTCGGCGAGGGCCGGTTCGCCGCGGGGCCCTGGACGATCCTGTCCGACGAGTTCCTCTGCTCGGGCGAGACGCTGATCCGCAACCTGGAGTTCGGGCTGCGGGGGGCGCGCGAGCTGGGCGGCGCCATGGAGGTCGGGTACCTGCCCGACCAGTTCGGCCACTGCGCGCAGATGCCGCAGATCCTCGCGCTGGCGGGCCTGCCGGTGGCCTGCCTGTGGCGCGGGGTCCCCGGGTCGGTCGAACGCGACGTGTTCGCGTGGCGGGGCGCCGACGGCACGGTGATCCGCACCCAGTACCTGCCCGGCGGGTACGGCAACGCGGTCGCCCTGTTCACCGGCCCCGCCGAGGGGCTCGGCGACCGGCTGGACGCCTTCGCGAGCGCCATGCGCCCCTGGCATCCCGAAGGGCCGCTGCTGGCGATGTACGGCGCCGACCACTCCGCCCCGGCGGCCGGCATCTCGGCCGCCGGGCTGCGGCTGGCCACGCTCGGCGAGTACCTGGCCGGGCAGCCGGGCCCCGAGGCGGCGGACCTGCCGGTGGTGGAGGGCGAGCTGCGCTCGCACGCCCGGGCGAACATCCTGCCGGGCGTCATCTCGGCCCGCGTGCCGCTGAAGCGCGTGATGGGGCGCGCCGAGCGCGTCCTGACCCGCTACGCCGAGCCGCTGTCGGCGCTGTGGCCCGGCGGGGACCGCGGGGCCGGGCGGCGCCTGACCGAGCTGGCCTGGCGGGGCGTGGTGGCCTGCAGCGGCCACGACTCGATCACCGGCTGCGGGGCCGACGAGACCGCCCAGCAGGTCGCCGCGCGGATCGCCGAGGCCGAGCAGACCGCGCAGGCCGTGGTCGACCTGGTGAGCTCCACGCTGGCCGCGACGGCGGGGCGCGACAGGATCGTCGTGGTCAACCCCTCGCCGTTCGCCCGCACCGCGCTGGTGCTCGCCGACCTGCCCGAGACGCGCGCGGGCCTGGCCGCGCACGACGGCTCCGAGGTGGCCACGCAGCGGCTGGCGAGCGCGCCCACGCTGCTGGACGAGTCGGAGATGGACGATCTCACCCGGCTCCTGGGACGGGTCCACGAGCGGGAGCTGTTCGGCCACGAGATCGCGTCCTGGTCCGCCGAGGGGAACGTGTTCACCGTCGTGGTGGGCCGCCACGCGACCACGCGCTACCGGTACGACGACCTCAGGGCCGCCATCCTGTCGGCGGCGGCGTCCTCCCCGGGGCCCTGGCGGGTCCGCACGCTGGCCGAGCCCGTCGTGACGGTCGCCGCGCGAGTGGAGGTCCCGGCCCTGGGCCGCGCGGTCCTGACCGCCGTCCCGGCCCGCGACGGGGCCGCCGCCGCGCCGGGCGCCGCGGGCGTCCTGGACAACGGCCTGCTGCGCGTGTCGGCGGAGGCGGACGGGACGCTGACGATGGTGACCGCCTCGGGGCTGCGGGCCGAGGGCGTGGGGCGGATCGTCGAGGGCGGCGACGTCGGGGACACCTACAACCACGCGCCTCCGGCCGCAGACCGGCTGGTCGGTGCGCCGGAGCGGGTGACGGTCACCGAGGTGTGCTCCGGGCCGCTGGTCTGGGTGCTGGAGGTGGCCGGGAGCTACCGCTGGCCGCTGCGGGCCGACGGGGACGGGCGCTCGGCGGAGGAGGCCGAGGTGGCGGTGACCACCCGGGTGGAGCTGCGCGCGGGCGAGCCCTACGCGCGCCTGACGGTGACGTTCGACAACCCGTGCCGCGACCACCGGGTGCGCTGGCACGCGCCGCTGCCGCGCCGGGCCCGCGCGTCGTTCGCCGAGGGCCAGTACGCCGTCGTCCGGCGGGGCCTGACCGGCGAGGGCGGCTGCGGGGAGGAGCCGCTGCCCACCTACCCCGCCTCGGGGTTCGTGGCCGCCGGGGGGCTGGCGGTGCTGCTGGAGCACGTCACCGAGTACGAGCTGCCGGTCGGGCCCGGCGGGGACGCGCGGGACGCCGGCACGGCCGGGGAGCTGGCGCTGACCCTGGTGCGGGGGGTGGGGTACCTGTCGCGCAACCGCAACGCCCTGCGGGACGAGCCGGCGGGGCCGCAGATCGCCACCCCGGACGCCCAGTGCGCGGGGACCGTCACCGCGCGGTTCGCCGTCCACCCGCACGAGGGGACCTGGGACGAGGCGGGGCTGCCACGCCTGGCCGAGGAGTACCTGCTGGATCTGTTGGCGGTTCCCGGATCCGCGGGGGCGGACGCGGCCGGGACGGGGCCGGACACGGCCGTCGAGGCCGCGCCCCCGCCGGTCGCCCGGCTGGAGCTGAGCGGCGAGGGGGTCGTGCTGGGTGCCCTGCGCGAACGCGAGGGCTGGCTTGAGGTCCGCCTGGCGGCCCAGCATCCGGTGGCCACCGAGGCGGTCCTGCGGGGTGACTTCGACGTCGCGCGCCTGGCCGACACGCTGGGCCGGCCGCTACGCCCGCTGGCCGCCGGGGGCGGAGTCGTGCGGCTGCCGCTCCGCCCCTTCGAGATCGCGACCGTTCACGTCGCCCGACCGGCGTCGGCTCCGGCGGAGCCGTAACCGGCGGCCTCCGCCCTACTGGCCGCCCTTCTGCACGTAGCTGCGGACGAACTCCTCGGCGTTCTCCTCCAGGACCTCGTCGATCTCGTCGAGGATGGCGTCGACGTCGTCGGTGAGCTTCTCCTGCCGCTCCTGCACATCGGGAGCCGCCTGTGCCTCGGTCTCCTCGACCTCGGTCTCCTGACGGCCGGTCTGCTTCTGTCCGCCGGTGTCCTTCGTCGCCATGTGGTACCTCCGCTTGGGGGACGCATCTGACTCATATCTTCCCCGAACCGGGAGACAATTCGCGCGGATCGTCCGGTGATCTACGCGAGCCCGGCTGCAGGTGGACCGTCCCGTTAGACAGCCTCCCCGCATCACCGCGTGGCAAATCAGGCAATTACCCCCTATTCCACCAACTAGACAGTGACCCTATCCAATGATTGGATAGGGTCACTGTCCAACTTTGGAGGCCCGATGTCCCCCGCATCCCTGTCCACGGCGGGCGTGCTGCTCATCACCGTCCCAGCCGTCGCCTACGGCGGCACCACCCTGCTGTCGGCCGTCAACCGGCGCACGCCCGGATACCTCGACAACCCGGTGCGGCGGGGCCTGTGGCGGGCCGGTCACGCGCACGCCGGCGTGCTGGTGCTGTTCGCCCTGGTGGCCATGCTGTACGTCGACCAGGCGGCGCTCCCGGACGGCCTCGCCACGCTGACGCGCACGCTCTTCGTCGCGGCGCCGATCCTCATGCCGCTCGGCTTCTTCCTCTCGGTGGCCCGGCCCGGCGACACCCATCCGAACAAGCTGATCCGGCTGACCGTGGCGGGCGGGCTGTGCCTGGCGGCCGGTACGCTGATCCTCGGGATAGGCCTGGTATCCCAGGGGTAAATCAGATTGTTACATCCGGCCATATGGCATTCTGTGGTGATCCACCCATGGACATCCCGCTTCACACGGGAAAATGAAGCGGCTGTGGGGGCAGGGGTTGGATGCCGACATGTGAACGGGTGAAATGAGATCGGACCACGCACAGCAGCTCGGAGATCGCTATCGGCTGATCTCGCCGCTGGGCCAGGGGGGCATGGGGATCGTCTGGCGCGCCCACGACCGGCGCCTGGCGCGGGACGTCGCGATCAAGGAGCTGCGCCCCACCCGCCACGACGACGAGCACGAGGTGCGCCGCGCCCGGCGGCACGCCCTGCGTGAGGCGCGCTCGGCCGCGCGGCTGAGCCATCCCGCCATCGTGACCGTGCACGACCTGCTGGAGGAGGACGGCCGGCTCTGGATCGTCATGGAGCTGGTGGAGGCCCTGACCCTGCAGGCCACCGCGTGGCACCTCGGACGCCTGCCCGTCCACTGGACGGCGTGGATCGGCTTCCACCTGCTCGGCGGGCTGCGCCACGCCCACGCGGCCGGCGTGCTGCACCGGGACATCAAGCCGGGCAACGTGCTGCTCACCGGCGACCGGGTGGTGCTCAGCGACTTCGGCATCGCGGTGCTGCAGGACGACGACACCTCCCACCAGACCAACACCATGCCCATCGTCGGCTCACCCGGCTACATCGCCCCCGAGCGGCTGCGCGGGCATCCGGCGACCCAGGCCGCCGACCTCTGGTCGTTCGGCGCCACGCTGTACTTCTCGGTCGAGGGACGGCCCCCGGGGTCCGGGGACGGCGACCTGCTGACCGCGCGGCCTCCGGGCGAGGCGCGCCCGCCGCGCCGGGCGGGGGCCCTCAGGGCGCTGCTGGAGGGGCTGCTGCGGCCCGACCCGGTCGACCGGCTCTCCAGCGACCAGGCCGTGCTGCTGCTGTCGGAGATCCTGCGCAAGGAGGGCATCGCGGTGCCGCCGATGCGGCTGACCGGCGACGAGATGCTCCCGCCGGGCGCCTTTACAATGTAGATCAGCACTTTCGCCCCCCGCCCGCGCGCGGGCGGGGTCTCCCCCGCCGCCGAGGCGGCGGGGGGCCGGTCAGCGCTCCCCGGTGAGGGCGCTGACCAGCTCGGCGGCGGTGCGGCAGCGGTCGAGCAGCTCCCCCACGTGCGCCTTGGTGCCGCGCAGCGGCTCCAGGGTGGGCACCCGCTGCAGCGACTCGCGCCCGGGGATGTCGAAGATCACCGAGTCCCACGAGGCGGCCGCCACCGACTCGCTGTACTGGCGCAGGCACCGGCCGCGGAAGTAGGCCCGGGTGTCGGTGGGCGGCAGCTCGATCGCCCGCTGGACGTCCTCCTCCGACACCAGGCGCTGCATGCGGTCGCGGGCCACCAGGCGGTTGTACAGGCCGCGGTCGGGCCGGATGTCGGAGTACTGCAGGTCGACGAGCTGCAGCCTGGGGTGTGACCAGGGCAGGGAGTCGCGGGTGCGGTACCCCTCCAGCAGCTCCAGCTTGGCCACCCAGTCGAGCTCGCGCGAGAGCTGCATGGGGTCCTCGGCGAGGCGCGTGAGCACCGACTCCCAGCGGTTCAGCACGTCCTTGGTCATGTCGTCCACGGCCGCGCCGAAGCGGTCCTCGACGTACTTGCGGGCCTGCTCCAGGTACTCCATCTGGAGCTGCACGGCGGTCATCCTGCGGCCGTCGCGCAGCGCGATCTCGTACTTGCACGTGGGGTCGTGCGAGACCGCCCGCAGCGCCGCCACGGGGCTCTCCACCGACAGGTCGGCGGTGAGGAAGCCGTCCTCGATCATGGCCAGGACCAGCGCCGTCGTGCCCAGCTTCAGATAGGTGGAGATCTCCGACATGTTGGCGTCGCCGATGATCACGTGCAGGCGGCGGTACTTCTCGGGGTCGGCGTGCGGCTCGTCACGCGTGTTGATGATCGGCCGCTTGAGCGTGGTCTCCAGGCCCACCTCGACCTCGAAGAAGTCGGCCCGCTGGCTGATCTGGAAGCCGTCACCCCGGGAGTCCTGCCCGATGCCGACCCGGCCGGCCCCGCACACGACCTGGCGGGAGACGAAGAACGGCGTGAGGTACCTGACGATGTCGGCGAACGGCGTGGCCCGCCGCATGAGGTAGTTCTCGTGGCAGCCGTAGGAGGCGCCCTTGTTGTCGGTGTTGTTCTTGTAGAGCTGGATCGGGGCGTTGCCGGGCATCGCCGACGCCCGCACCGCGGCGTCGTGCATCACCCGCTCGCCCGCCTTGTCCCAGATCACCGCGGCCCGGGGATTGGTGCACTCGGGCGTGGAGTACTCGGGATGGGCGTGGTCGACGTACAGCCGCGCGCCGTTGGTCAAGATGACGTTGGCCAGGCCGAGATCCTCGTCGGTCAGCTGCGTCGGGTCGGCGATCTCGCGGGCCAGGTCGAAGCCACGGGCGTCCCGCAGCGGATTCTCTTCCTCGAAGTCCCATCTGGCGCGGCGCGCCCGCGCGGCCGAGGCCGCCAGGTAAGCGTTGACCACCTGTGAGGAGGTCACCATCGCGTTCGCGCCCGGCTGCCCGGGTACGGAAATGCCGTACTCCGTCTCGATGCCCATCACCCGCCGTACCGTCACGCTCTCAGCCCTTCATCTGTGCTGTGCCGCACCTGGACCACCGCCGTCACGTCGCCCGTCACCACCGAGCCTAGACCGTTGTGCGGTCGTAGGGTCTTCCGGTCCGCTGCCCGCACACCGGGTGGGGAAACAGCGACGGCGCGGCCCCGGGAGGAACCACGCCGTCGCATGCCGCTTCAATTACAGATACTGACCGGTGTTGGCGACCGTGTCGATGGAACGCCCGGCCTCCGTGCCCTGTTTTCCGGAAACCAGGGTGCGGATGTAGACGATCCGCTCGCCCTTCTTTCCGGAGATGCGGGCCCAGTCGTCGGGGTTGGTGGTGTTGGGAAGGTCTTCGTTCTCGCTGAACTCGTCCACGCAGGCGGCGAGGAGGTGCGCGATGCGAAGGCCCTTCTGGCCGGTCTCGAGGAACGCCTTGATGGCCATTTTTTTGCCCCGGTCCACGATGTTCTGAATCATGGCGCCGGAGTTGAAGTCCTTGAAGTAAAGGACTTCCTTGTCACCGTTGGCGTACGTCACCTCAAGGAAGCGGTTCTCCTCGGTTTCGGTGTACATGCGCTCGACGACCCGCTGGATCATGCCGCTGACGGTGGCCTCGCGCGAGTCGCTGTGCTCGGAGAGGTCTTCCCCGTGCAGCGGCAGCTCGGTGGTGATGTACTTCGAGAAGATGTCCTTGGCCGCCTCGGCGTCCGGCCGCTCGATCTTGATCTTGACGTCCAGGCGGCCGGGCCGCAGGATCGCCGGGTCGATCATGTCCTCGCGGTTGGAGGCGCCGATGACGATGACGTTCTCCAGGCCCTCGACGCCGTCGATCTCCGACAGCAGCTGGGGGACGATGGTGTTCTCGACGTCGGAGGAGACGCCCGAGCCACGCGTGCGGAAGATCGAGTCCATCTCGTCGAAGAACACGATCACCGGGGTGCCCTCGGACGCCTTCTCGCGGGCACGCTGGAAGACCAGGCGGATGTGCCGCTCGGTCTCGCCGACGTACTTGTTGAGAAGCTCGGGGCCCTTGATGTTGAGGAAGAAGCTCTTGCCGGACTGCCCGGTCTTCTCCGCGACCTGCTTGGCCAGGGAGTTGGCGACGGCCTTGGCGATGAGCGTCTTGCCGCAGCCGGGCGGGCCGTACAGCAGCACGCCCTTGGGCGGGCGCAGCTTGTGCTCGCGGAACAGGTCGGCGTGCAGGTAGGGCAGCTCGATGGCGTCCCTGATCTGCTCGATCTGCCGGGACAGGCCACCGATCTCCTCGTAGGAGATGTCGGGGACCTCCTCGAGCACCAGCTCCTCGACCTCGGACTTGGGGATGCGCTCGTACACGTAGCCCGAGCGTGGTTCGAGCAGCAGTGAGTCGCCGGCGCGGATCGGCTGCGTGAGCAGCGACTCCGCGAGGCGCACCACACGCTCCTCGTCCGCGTGGGAGATCACCAGCGCGCGCTGGCCGTCCTCGAGGAGCTCCTTGAGCATGACGATCTCGCCCACGGTCTCGTAGCCGAGCACCTCGACCACGTTGAGCGCCTCGTTGAGCATGACCTCCTGGCCGCGGTTCAGCGACTCCACGTCGACCGCGGGGCTGACATTGACCCGGAGCTTGCGTCCTCCGGTGAAGACCTCCACGGTGCCGTCTTCGCGAGCTTCCAGGAAGACGCCGAACCCGGATGGCGGCTGCGCCAGCCGGTCGACCTCCTCCTTGAGCGCCACGATCTGGTCCCGGGCTTCCTTGAGCGTGGCGACCAGTCGTTCGTTCTGACCGGTCACCGCGGCCAGATTGGCCTGCAGCTCATGGAGGCGCTCCTCCAGGACCCTGGCTTGACGGGGAGACTCCGCCACTTTCCGGCGCAACGCGGTGATCTCCTCCTGGAGGAAGGAGACCTGAGTTGTGAGGTCCGCGACCTCTCGTTCGCGCTGGGCCGCTCGTGCCTCAGCGTCGTCGCGAGCTGCCACAGTCACCTCCTTCCCAGTCGAGGGCGACTACTCAAGACCCTACCTATCTCGGCGGCTTCCGTAACCTGGCCGGGGAGTGTTCGTGTCATTACAACCAGCGTTCAGTATTCGAAGCGTTATTCGCGCTTCATTGCTAGTAAGCAGACGGCCATACGGTTCTGTTCCCCCGGCAGGGACCCGTGCACGATTGTTACGAAATCGGAGTGGCGACGGCAGCTCATGTACTCGCCTCCTCCCCGTAGGCCCCCTTGGCGGGGCGCCGGCGCCTGGGCGGCGGCGTGACGCCGTCCGCCATGCGACGTGCGGTGACGAGGAATCCCGTGTGCCCCACCATGCGGTGGTCGGGGCGCACGGCAAGCCCTTCCACATGCCAGTCGCGGACCAAGGTCTCCCACGAATGCGGCTCGGTAAAACTTCCATGCTCCCGGAGGGTCTCCACGGTTCGGGAGAGCTGGGTGGTCGTGGCGACATAACAGCAGATCACTCCGCCGGGGGTGAGGACCTTGGCCGCCGCGTCGGCGCACTCCCACGGGGCGAGCATGTCGAGGATGACCCGATCGACGTCCGAGGTGTCCAGGGACGCCACCAGATCTCCGACGACCAGCCGCCACTGCTTCATGGGCCCGCCGTAGAACTTCTCCACGTTCTTGCGCGCCACCTCGGCGAAGTCCTCGCGCCGCTCGTAGGAGACGAGCTCGCCGGTGTCCCCCACCGCGCGCAGCAGGTAGCAGCTGAGCGCGCCGGAGCCCACCCCGGCCTCCACGACGCGCGCGCCGGGGAAGACGTCGGCCATCGCCACGATCTGCGCGGCGTCCTTGGGGTACACCACGGCCGCGCCGCGCGGCATGGACACGGTGTAGTCGCGCAGCAGGTGGCGGAAGGCCAGATACGACGTACCGCCCGAGGAGCGCACCACCGAGCCCTCGGGCAGACCGATCAGGTCGTCGTGGGGTATCGACCCCTTGTGCGTGTGGAACACCGCCCCCTCCCGCAACGTCACGGTGTGACGTTTGTCCTTCGGGTCGGTGAGCTGCACCTGATCGCCGGGCTGGAACGGCCCGTGCCTGCGGAAACCCATGCGCGCAAGGCTATACGTGGTCGAGGTGTGCGGCGGGTGCGGCCCGGAGGTTCTGGGGTGACGGGGCAGGGGGCCGATATGGTTCGCCTCGCGCGGGAGTTCCTGGTAGCTGTTGGGCATGCTCCCCCGCGACGCCGTCCCCGCCGGACCGCTCGTCCTGCGTGAACTCACCGTGGCCGATGCGGACGCGGTCACCAGTGGCTGCTCCGATCCCGAGATCGCCCGGTTCATCCCCGCCGTCCCCTCCCCGTACACGCTGGACGACGCGCACACTTTCATCACGAAGATCGCACCCGATCTGTGGGACCGCGGGGGCGCGTGCTTCGCGATCTCCGACTCTCCGGCCGGCGCGTGGCTGGGCACCGTCTCGCTCAAGCCGCCGGACGTGCGGGGCAACGGCGAGGTCGGCTACATGGTCGCGCCGTGGGCCCGGCGGCGGGGGGTGGCCTCGGCCGCGGCCCGTGCGCTCGCCGAATGGGCGTTCGCCCAGGGGGTGGCCCGGGTCGAGCTGGTCGCCGACGTGGACAACCCCGCCAGCCAGCGCGTGGCGGTGGCGGCCGGCTTCCGGTACGAGGGGGTCCAGCGCGGCGCCTCGCCGCTGCGGGACGGCGGCCGGGGCGACGTGGCGTCGTTCGCCCGGCTCGCCGACGACCCCGGGGAGCCGGGCCCCAGGTACCTGCCCGACTTCCCCGGCGGGTCGCTGTCGGACGGCGTGGTCGAGATCTCGCCGCTGACCCTGGCCGACGCCGACGGCTACCAGGAGATGATGGGCGAGCCGGAGGCCATGGCCTACAGCGTGCCGCCCGAGCCGCCCGACATGGAGGAGACCCTGCGCCGCTGCCGGTACACCCCCCTGTGGTGGCTGACCGGCGAGCGCGCCGAGATGGGCGTCAGGGACGCGCTGACCGGCGAGCTCGCGGGCCACCTCCAGCTCATGAACGTCGTCCCGCCGCTCGGCCAGGCGATGATTGGCTACAACCTGGCCAGGAGGTTCCGGGGGCGGGGGTTCATGACACGGTCGGTGGGCCTGCTGACGGAGTGGGCCTTCGGGCACACCGCGCTGCACCGCCTGGTGGCCGGCACGGCGGTCGGGAACACCGCCTCGCAGCGTGTGCTGGAACGGGCAGGCTTCACCCGCGAGGCGCTGATCAGGTCGCTGCTGCCGTCGCCGGACGGCGGCTGGGACGACGACGTCCAGTGGGTCCTGCTGCGCGACTGAGCGCGGGCCCCGCGGCGGCTCAGGCGGTGGGGACGTCCGGGCGCGCCGGCGTGGCCGGCGCGGGCCGGTCGCGCGGGGGGCGCGGGCCGGCGGCCGGGGGCGCGGCGATGGGGGCGGTGCTCGCGCCGATCACCCGCACGAGGTCCGCCGGGGCGAGTTCGAGCTCCAGGCCGTGGCGGCCGCTGGCGACGTAGACGGTGCGGTGCCGCAGCACCGCCGCGTCCACGACGGCCGGCACCCGCAGGGGCAGCCCGAGCGGGCTGACCACGTCGGCGCCGAGCCGGGTGACGTCGCCGGCCGGGGCGAGGCGGGCCGTGCGCCCGCCCGAGGCCGCCGCCAGGGCGTCCAGGTCGACCGCCGCGCCCACGGGCGCGACGGCCAGCACCACGTGCCCGTCGACGTAGACCACCACCGCCTTCAGCATGCGGTCGTGGCCCACCCCGAGCTCCGCGGCGATCGTCCTCCTGGATTTCCCGTAGGCGGGGTCATGGGCGTAGTCGTGGCGGGCGAACGGCACGCGCGACCGGCGCAGCGTCTTGACCGCCAGCGTGTCGGGCGTGTTCGGGCGCCGCGGCGCCGGCGCGGGGGCGCCCGCCGCCGCGCGCCGCTTCTTAAACTCCTGATATTTCGGGCTATATACGTACAAATATTCAAGAAGGGCTTCGGCGAGCACGACCGCGTCCGCGGCGTCCTCGGGCGCGGTGCGTCCCGCCCGTATGTGCGCCGCCTCGTTGCCGATCAACCGGAGGTCCTCGGCCAGCACCAGCATGGCGGGGTCGACCAGGCCGCGCCGGCGAAGCTCCCGCAGCGCCTGCGACAGCGGGGCCGCCCGCACCCCGTGGTCGGCGCAGACGCCCTCCAGCAACCGCCGCACCATCACCACCGCCGAGGAGTGGGCTCCGGCCCGCAGGCACGCCCTGGCCTCGCGCAGCTCGGCGAGCAGCCGCCCGGGGATCCGCCCGTCGTCGCGCCGCCCCTCCCCCGGCCAGAGCACCCGGGCCTCGCGCGGCGGGCGGCCGGGCGCGTCCTCGTCGTCCGCCTCATCCGTCGGCTCCGGCGCGAGCAAAAGCACGTGCGAGCAGACCTGACATACCGATAATGAATAAGGGGCGAGCAAAGGCGACAGAAACGACCTATGCGGCCCATCGGGTTCGCGTGCGACGGAGCCACGTTCGCAGTGCGGGCATTCCACCAGGAATGCGGCCCCCCAGCGTTCCACAAACGGACCATAGACGATCCGAAACAGACCGGACAAGAACACGAGGCGGGAGGCGACGATGCCGATGTGGCCGTTCGCGGGCCGCCAGGACGACCTGGCCCGGCTGATCCGGCTCGCCCACGACGGCGCGGCCCGCGGGATCGTCATCGCGGGGCCGTCCGGGGTGGGCAAGACGAGGCTGGCCGCCGAGGTGCTGCGCACGTTCCGGCCCACCTCGCACACGGTGATCGCCATCAGGGCCACCAGCGCGGCCGGCGGCATCCCCTACGGCGCCCTGGCCGGGCTGCTTCCGCCGGAGGCGCCCGCCGGGCTGGCCAACCCGCTGCGCTGGGCGGCCGACGCCGTCCGGTCGCACGCCGCGGGCCGCAGGCTCGTGCTCGCGGTCGACGACGCCCACCTGCTCGACGGCGCCTCGGCCGCGGCCGTCCACCACCTGGTCGCCGCCGGGGACGCGCTGGTCGTCGCGACGCTCCGCACGGGCGAGCCCGCGCCCGACAGCGTCACCGCGCTGTGGCGCGACGGGCCGGCCGCGCGCGCCGACGTCGGGCCGCTCAGCCTGGCCGACACCGCGGCGATCCTCGCGGCCGCCCTCGGCGGCAGGCCCGACGACGCCACGGTGCGCAGGCTCGGGACGGCCACCGAGGGCAACGCCCTGCTGCTGCACGAGGTGGTCGGCGCCGCCCGTGAGGCCGGGACGCTGCGGCAGGTGCGGGGCATGTGGCAGCTCACCGGGGAGCCGCCCATGGCGCCGCGGCTGACCGAGCTGGTCCGCGAGCGGGTCGGAGCCCTCTCGCCGGAGGCGCGGGCCGTGCTGGAGCTGACGGCCTTCGGCGAGCCGGTCGGGCTGACCGCGCTGCTGGAGCTGACCGCGCCCGACGCCGTCGAGCAGGCCGAGGACCGCGGGCTGATCCGCCTGTCCAGGGACGGCCGCCGGGTGGCCGTCCGCCTGGGGCACCCGCTGTACGGCGAGGTGGCGCGGGCCGGGTGCCCTCCCCTGCGGCGCCGCAACCGGTACGCCGCGCTGGCCGCGGCGCTGGAGCGCGGCGGCGCCCGGCGCAGGGACGACCTGCTGCGGCTCACGGTGTGGCGGCTCGAAAGCGGGGCGCAGGCCTCTCCGGGCCCGCTGCTGTCGGCGTGCGGGCTGGCCTGGTCGGCCCACGACTACCCCCTGGCCATCCGCCTCGGGCGCGCGGCCCTTGCCGCGGGCGGCGGCGTCGAGGCGGCCGTCCTGCTGGCCACCGTCCTGGACTACGCCCAGTTCCCCGACGAGGCCCACAGCGTCCTCATCCAGGCCGAGGCCGCTCTCCCGCCCCCCTCGCGGTCCCCCGCCGGCACCGGAGCCGCCGGGACGCCCGGGCCCGCCCCGGTGGGCGCCCCAGCCGCCGCCGGGGCCGCCGGCGGGTCCGGCGGGGGCGGCCCGGCCGATCCCCCGGCTTGGAGCGGTCCGAAGGATCGGGAGGGTGAACCCGGGGACGACGGACCCCCGGGCGAGGAGGGTGAACCTGGGAGTGGCGGAGCTGCGGGCGAGGAGGCTGACCCCGGGGACAGCCGGCCCCCGGGCGAGGAGGACGACCCCGGGGACGGCGGGCCCATGGGCGAGCAGAGGGGACCCGGGGACGACCGGCCCCCGGGCGAGCAGAGGGAACCCGAGGGCGACCGGCCCCCGGGCGAGGAGGAGCTGAGGACGCGGCTGGCGCTGGCTCGGGCGGGGAACCTGGCGTGGGGGATGAACCGCCTGCGGGAGGCGCTCGACCTGCTCGACCGCGCCGAGGCCACGCTCACCGACCCGGCGGCCCGGCGGCAGGTGGCGATGCGACGGCTCGACCTCGCGGCCGCCGCGGCCGAGCCCCGCACCGCCCTGCGCCTGGGCTCGGCGTTGCTGGGCACGCTCCCGGCGGGGCCCGGGCGCACCCAGATCCTGAAGGCCCACGCCCTCGCCCTGTGTTACGCCGGGCGCACCGGCGAGGCCGTCTCGGTCGCGCGCCAGGCGCTGGCGGACGCCGGGTCGTGGCAGGACGCCATGCCCGCGATGGTGGCCCCCCTGCACTCGGCGTGGGCCATGGCCGGGCTCTTCGCCGGCGACCTGGCCGAGATGGAGGCCGCGGTGGCCTCCATGGACGCCGCCGTCGCCGCGCAGCGCGGCTGGTCGCTCGGCGAGGGCAGCCTGGCGCTGGCCAGGGGCCACCTCGCGACCGCCCGGGGACGGGCGGAGACCGCGCTCGGCGTGCTGCACGACGCCGCGCACCACCCGACGGCGCTCACCGTGGGCGGGTGCATGGGCGCGTACGCCGCCGCCCAGGCGCTGCTCGGGGACGCCGCGGGCTCGCGGTCCACGCTGGAGGAGGCGCTGTCGCGCAACCGCGCGACCTGGACCGGGTTCACCCGATGGGTGGCGCTGACCCGCGTGTGGATCGCCGCCGCCTACGGCGAGACCGGCATGGCCGTCGAGCTGGCCCTGGCGTTCGCCGAGGAGTGCCGCGCCGCCGAGCTGCCCGGATTCGAGTTCGTCGCGCTGCACGACGCCGTACGTCTGGGCGGCGCGGCGCACGCGGCGGCCCGGCTGGAGGAGCTTCCCGCGCTGCACGACGGCCGCCGGGTGCTGCTGGCCCGCGACCACGCCCGCGCGGCCGTCGCGGGTGACGGGGGCGCGCTGCTGGAGGTGGCCGACGGGTTCCAGGGCCTGGGCATGATGCTGCACGCGGCCGAGGCGGCCGCGCAGGCGGCGGCGCGGTTCCGCAAGGACGGCAGGGACAGGGCCGCCCTGACCGCCGCGGCCCGCGCGTGGTCGCTGGCCCGCGCGTGCGAGGGCGCCCGCACCCCCGCCCTGCTCGGCCTGGCGGCTCCGGAGCTGACCGCCCGGCAGCTGGAGATCGCCCAGCTCGCCGCGCACGGCCTGAGCAACCGGGACATCGCCGACCGGCTGGTCCTGTCGGTGCGCACCGTCGCCAACCACCTGGGCGCCGTCTACGAGCGCACCGGCGCCGCCGACCGCGCCGCCCTGCGCCACCTCTTCGACGACCCGTCCTGACCACCGGCCCGGCCCGGCGCGGCCCGGCGCGGTCCGGCCCGGTCCGGCCCGGTCCGGCCCGGTCCGGCGCGGTCCGGCGCGGTCTGGTCAGGTGACGGCGGCTCGCCAGGCGTCGGTGAGCATGGCGAGGACGTCCACGTTCCCGGTGCCGTCGCGCTCGGTCACACGCCTGCCGACGCGGACCATCATCGTGACCTCGTCCCCCCTGCCGCGCAGCCACATCTCCCACGACGCCGCCCCGGCCCCCCGGCCGGCGGTCAGCGCGTTCCCGATCGGTTCCAGACGCGACTCCGCGCCGCATCCTGGGCAGGTGAACCCCGCCGGTGACGCCTCCAGCCGTGCGCGCTCGTCCACGCGCGCCTCCCCCTGAACTTCCATGGCCTCCCGCTCTCCGAGGCGCCGGCCCCGGTGCCGGTGATCGCCTCGCAAAGCAAGAGCGGGCAGGTGCCGCCGTGATACCTCCCCATGCCGTCCCGGCACCGGCCGCGCGGTCATCGGCGACGCCTGCGGCGCCGGCGCCGGGGGCGGCCAGGCGCGGCGCCCGGCGCGGCGGCGGTCAGCCGGCGCCGAACCGGGCGCGCAGCTTGGCGAAGGCGGCGTCGGTGCCCTGCAGCGCCCTGTCGACGTCGGCGTCGGTGTGGGCGGCCGACAGGAACCAGTTGTGCCAGGGGTGCAGGTAGACGCCCTCCTCCAGGCAGGCGGCCGACCAGGCCATGGCCTTCTCCAGGGTCTCGTCGGCCTCGAAGGACAGCCAGGGGATCTGCACGGGGCCGGTCTGGCGCACCGTGAACCCGTGGGACGCCGCCTGTGCGTCCAGGCCCGCGCGCAGGCGGTCGCCCGCGCGGCGCATCAGCGACACGCCGTCGATGTCGCGCAGCGTCTCGATCGTCGCCTTCGCGGCGGCCATGGGCACGGCCGAGAACCAGAAGGAGCCGGTGGAGTAGAGCGTCTGGGCCGGGCCGCGCAGGGCGTCGGTGCCGGTGACGGCGGCGATGGCGTACCCGTTGGCCAGGGCCTTGCTCCACGCGGTGAGGTCGGGGCGCACGCCGAACGGCTCCCACGAGCCGCGCAGGTCGAGCCGGAAGCCCGCCCGCACGTCGTCGATGACCAGCGCGGCGCCGATACGGTCGGCGAGGGCCCGCACGCCGCGGGCGAACTCCGGGTCGGCGAGCTCCTGGTCCTCGAAGGAGTCGTGCTTGAACGGCGTGACGATGATCGCCGCGACGTCGCCCTCGGCCTGGGCGGCCGCGGCCTCGGCGCTGGCGAGGTCGTTGTAGGCGAACTCGATCAGGTCGGCGCGCTCGTTCGGCGTGGTCCCCGCCGGGCTGGGCGTGCACCACGGGTCGGCGCCGTGGTAGGCGCCGTGCGCCATCAGGACCTTCGCGCGCCCGGTGGCGGCGCGGGCCACCATCAGCGCCTGGGTGGTCGCGTCCGTGCCGTTCTTGGAGAACATCACCCAGTCGGCGGAGGGGATGGTGTCCACCATGAGCTCGGCGAGCTCGACCATGACCGGCCCGGGGCCGTTCAGGCAGTCCCCCGCGGCCTGCTGAGCGGCGACCGCCCGCTCGACGGCGGGGTGCCGGTGGCCGAGGATGATCGGCCCCCATCCGCACATCAGGTCGACGTACTCGCGCCCGTCGGCGTCCCACTGGCGGCAGCCCTCGCCCCGCAGGAAGAACTGCGGGTAGCCGGGGCCGAAGATGGCGGCGTTGAGGTGGCCGTACATCCCGCCGGGGACGACCTTGGCCGCGCGCTCGCGCAGGCTCGCGTCGGAGTCGGACATGAGAATCCCTTCGATCGGGCCGGTGGTGTGACGTGCGGGCCGGGACGCCGGCCGGGCGTACGGGTCAGGGGCCTTCGACGGAGGCGATCGTGTGGCCGTCGAGGCCGGCGTCGGAGCCGAGGCCGCCGGCGACTCGGGCCGCGACGGCCGTGCCCAGGCGGGCGGCGGCCGCGACGTCGCGGCCTTCGAGCAGGCCGGCCGCGAACCCGGCGCAGTAGGCGTCGCCGCAGCCGGTGGTGTCCACGACCGGCACGTCCCTGGCGGGTATGCGGACGGTGCCGGACGCGGTGGCCACGAGGCTGCCCTCGGCGCCCAGCGTGACCAGCACCCCGGCCGGGCCGGCGGCCAGCAGGTCGGCCGCGGCCGCCTCCGCGTCCGCGGCGCCGGTGATCATGAGCGCCTGCTCCTCGTTGGGCAGGAAGTAGTCGACGTGGGGCAGGAACGCCTTGGCCCCCGGCATCAGGTCGGGCATGGACGACAGCAGGTCCATCGTCACCAGCGTGCCGCCGCGCCTGGCGGACTCCAGCAGCGCGAGGAACTCCGGGTCGTGCAGGCCCCAGGTGACGTCCATGCCGCCGAGGTGGAGCACCCGGGCCCCGGTGATCTGGCCGGGGTCCAGGTCGGCGAGCGCGAGGCCGAGGTTGGCGCCGGGGACGTGGAAGGAGGGCCGTCCGCCGTCCGGGCGGATCGGCAGGATGGAGGCGGCGGTGCGCTCGCCGGGCTTGCGCACGACGCCGCGCACGTCCACCCCGTGACGTTCCATGATCATCACGAGCAGGTCGCCCAGCTCGTCGTCGCCGGCGGCTCCGGCGGACGCGACCGGCACGCCCAGCTTGGCCAGGGCGACCGCGGTGCCCGCCGCCGCGCCGGCGGCGGTGACGCGCATCTCCTCCAGCAGGTGCGTGCCCTGGCCCTCGGGAATGGACTCCACGGGCCTGGCCAGCACATCGACGATGTGCACCCCGACGGTGACGACGGACATGACTGGCATCCTTCGCGTACTGAATCGCGGATGGGGAGGTGGCCGGATAATAGACGGGCGCCCGACTACCATGTCAAGCTTCCGCCGGGAGGTCCGCATGCCGAAGATCGTCGACCACGAGGAACGCCAGGGCGAGATCGTCGCCGCCGCGCGCAGGGTCATCCTCCGCGAGGGCATCGAGGCGGCCACCACCCGGGCCATCGCCAGGGAGGCGGGCTACTCCAACGGCGTGCTCACCCACTACTTCGCCGGCAAGGACGAGATCCTGCTGTCGGCGCTGCGCTCCTCCCACCGCCGCATCGTCGAGCGGCTCAGGGGCAAGCTCGCCGGGCGCACCGGGCTGGCGGCCCTGCGGGAGCTCCTGCTGGACAACCTGCCGCTGGACGACGAGCGCGCCCGGGAGACGGCGCTGGAGGTGGGGTTCTGGGGCCGCAGCCTGACCGGCGGCACGCTGCTGGAGGTGCAGCGCGAGGAGGCCGCCGAGCTGCGCCGCCTCGTCCGCTCCCTGCTGGAGGCGGCGTCGGCCGCAGGCGAGATCACCACGGACGAGGCGCTGGACGACGTCGCCGAGCGCCTGCTCGCCCTGGTCGACGGGCTCAGCGTCCACCGCCTGCTCTACCCCGGCACGGTCACCGCCGGCGTCCTGCGGCGCGTGATGGAGGCCGAGCTCGACCGGCTGGCGAGGGCGGCGTGAGCACCATGGGGAGGCGGGCGGGCACGACGGTGAAAGAGGGGGGAGCGCTCATGGAGATGGCCGCGGAGCGGGAGCGGCTTTGCGAGATCGGGCGGCGCATGGTGGAGACCGGCCTGGTGCTCGGCACCTCCGGCAACATCAGCGTCCGGCGCGGCGACCTGGTGGCGGTCACCCCCGGCGGGGTGGCGCTCGACCGGCTCACGCCCGCCGACTGCCCCGTCCTCGACTCCTCCGGCCGCGTCGTGGACGGCGCGCGGGCGCCGTCCTCGGAGGTCCCCATGCACCTGGCGGTCTACGAGGCCACCGACGCGGCGGCGATCGTGCACACCCATTCGCAGTACGCCGTCGTGGTCTCCACGACGATGACCGAGCTGCCGCCGATCCACTACAACGCGCTGCTGCTGGGCGGCGTGGTGCGCGTCGCGCCGTACGCCACGTACGGCACGCCCGAGCTGGCCGCCCACGTGCGTGCCGCGCTGGCGGGCAGGCAGGCGGCGCTCATGCAGAACCACGGGGCGATCGCGATCGGCCACGACCTCGACCAGGCCCTTTCTAGCGCCCGGCTGCTGGAGTGGCTGTGCACGGTCTACGTGCAGGCCAAGATGGTCGGCGAGCCGCGGATCCTCACCGAGGAGGAGCTCGTCGCCGTCATCGAACGCGCCGCGCAGTCCCCTCGCTGACGCTGTGACGGTCGCGGGCACCGCGGCTCACCCGGCAGCCCCTCACGCGAGACGGATCGATCCCCGCCGCCGGCGCCCCGACGCGGGCGGCTCTCCAGCCCTGCCCGCACAAGGCGGACCGGAGCCGCGCCGCCCGGCGCTTGCCGATGCGGGCGCGCGCTTCACCCGGCCGTCCCCACACGAGGCGGACCGGACCCGCGCCGCCCGGGGCTCGGCGGCGGGTGCGGCGCTTCACCGGCCTTCCGCTACGCGTGTGGGACCGGACCCGCGCCGCCGTCCCCGGCGACGTGCGCCCTGGGCGGCATGGGCCCGGTCCCGTCCCGCCCCCGGGGGGGCGGTGACGGGCCATCGCGAGGCACCGCTTCTGGGGCCTCGGGTCACTCGCCGCGCTGGGACTCGTACCGCATCGTGCGGGACACCCCGATGCGGACGGTGGTGCCCGGCAGGATGGGCACCGGCTCGTTCGGCGGGATGTCGTAGAAGTTGGGGTCGCCTGGGGGCTGCACCTGGGTGCCGTTGACCGACCCCAGGTCGATGAGGTTGACGTCCCATCCCTCCAGCCGCACCCGCAGGTGGCGGCGGGAGACCGAGCCGTCGGGGCTGGTCACCCTGGCGGGGCGCGCCTCGCCGGAGGTCACCTCGGGGGCCCGGTCGGGGTCGCGCCCGAGCAGGTAGTCGGCGTCGAGGTCGAGCGACGTGCCGTCGTCGAGCATCAGCGTGCCGAGCGCCGGCCGCTCCCCCTTGTACGGCACGAGGGAGCGCTGGGCGAGGACGACGCCGCAGACCGCGCAGTAGGGCACCCGCGGGTCGTTGAAGTGGTCATTGCCGCAGTCGACGCCGTAGACCATGGGACGGCCGGCCGGCTCCGGGGCCGGGCCCAGCTCGGTGGCCTCCAGCGAGGAGCCGGTCCCCCGCGCGGCGTCGGCGTCGTCGAAGGGGAAGAAGTCGTGGTCGGGCGCCTCGGCCCGCCCGCCCTGCGCCCCCTCGGCGGACGGCGGCTCGGGGTCGGCCGGCAGGCCGGGCGAGGACTCGTACTCGCGCACGGGCACGGGGGACGGATCGGCGGCCGAGGGGCCGGTCGCGCCCGGCTGGGCGGGGTCGCCGGTCGGGTACGGCCGGTGCTCCGGCCCGCCCGGCGAGGCGAAGCCGCCAGAACCGGGGCCCGGACCGTAGCCGCCAGAGCCCGGCCCGTCGGCGCCGTAGCCGCCCTGGCCCGGCCCGTCCCCGCCGTAACCTCCGGGGCCGGGCCCGTCAGGGCCGGGACCGCCCGGGGGGAAGCCTCCGGAACCGGGACCGTCGAGACCAGGACCGCCCGGCCCGTACCCGCCCGGGCCGGGGCCGCCGGGCCCGTAGCCACCGGGGCCGGGCCCGACCGGGCCGGAGCCTCCCGGACCGGGGCCGTAGCCGCCCTGGCCAGGGCCTGCCGGGACCGGGCCGCCGGGGCCCGGGCCGAAACCGCCCGGGCCGGGGCCGCCGGGCCCCGCGAAGCCTCCCTGCGCGAAGTCCCCCGGGCCGAAGTCCGCGGGCGCGTGCTCGGCGGGCGGGCGGTGTGATCCGGCGCCGGCCCACCCGGGGGACGAGCCGGCTCCCGCCGCGTCCCCGCCGGGGCCGTCGCCGTGCCGGGAGAGCTCCTGGATCAGCCCGCCGCCGGGCATGATGCCGCCGTCCAGCCGCGCGCGCCCCAGCGGGGGGCCGGCGTCGGGAAGGCGCAGCTCGATGCGGTCGACCGGGCCCTGCACCAGGCGGTCGGTCCAGCTGAGGGCGTCCTTGCCGTCGAGGCTCACGTCGGTGCCCGGGCCGGTGATCGAGGCCCGGGCGCCGCCGCTGACCAGCACCGCGATGCCGCCGGCGGTGCCACCGGCCAGGGCGCAGGCGATCGGCTCGGCCGCCATCGACCGCGCCAGCACCTGGGCGGCGCGGCGGGCCAGCGTCCTGCCGTCCCCGCCGGCGGCGGCGGTCTCCTCCACGGCGGCGAGCAGCTCCTCGGCGACGGCGCCGGCCGCGTCGCAGACCAGCAGCAGGCCGCCCACATGGGCGATCAGCCCGTTGCCGGGAAGCGGACGCACCACTCCCACGCCTTGCTCCGTCACAGGAACTCCCCTCTCCGAGATGGCCGCCGGGTCGAACCCGTACGCGCAGGACCCCCTGCCCTGAGCCGCGCACGGGAGTCGCCCCGGGTAGAACCGGGCCGATGATGATGCGGCCGATGGCACCGGACCGTAGCAAAAAGCACAGCAGAAGTCCTTACCGGTACGAGCACCGTCAAAGGCCGCGCCGGAGAGTGCTGCCTCAGACGCCGGAGAAGACGCGGTTCACATCAGAGGTGACCAGCACGCCGTAGATGTCGCCGCCGCGCTCCACCAGCAGGTACTCCCCCGAGGGGGCGCCGCGCATGGCGTCCAGGAGGGACTCGCCCTCCAGATCGGCCGGCAGCACCAGGGACGGATCGAGCGTGCGGGCCAGCGAGCCGACGGTGACCCACGGCCGCCGCTGCTCGGGCGTGGCCGAGACGGCGGCCTCGTTGACGATGGCGATCGGCTTGCCGTCGTGGCCGACGACGACCAGGGCCCCGGCCCGGGCCTCCTGGGCCCGGCGCATCGCCTCGGCCAGCGGCACCTCGGCGGTCACCGGGATGGCGCGCCGGGCGAGCGTGCGGGCCTGCACCTGCGGCATGCGGGCGCGCACCTTGGCCACCCGCAGCGACTGCGAGGCGCCGATCCAGATGAAGGAGGCGAGCAGCACCGACCACAGCAGCATGCTCCAGCCGGGCTCCTGCCCGGTCAGCAGCGAGGCCCCCAGGGGGACGGCGACCAGCGCGACGGCGAGCGCCCGCCCGAACCAGGCGGCGGCGATCGTGCCGTAGCCGGCGTTGCGGGTGACCCGCCAGATGCCGGCGCGCAGCATGCGCCCGCCGTCGAGCGGCAGGCCGGGCAGCAGGTTGAAGACCCCGACGATGAGGTTGGACAGCCACAGCTGCCAGACCAGGACGTGCGCGATGGTGCCCACGGGGATCACGCCGCTGGCCACGTAGCCCGCCCCGGCGAGGAGCAGCGACAGCAGGGGGCCAGCGAAGGCGACGAGGAACTCCCTGGCGGGGGTCTCCGGCTCGCGCTCGATCTCCGACACCCCGCCCAGCAGGTACAGCGTGATGCGGCGGACGGGCAGGCCGAAGGCGCGCGCCACCACGCAGTGCGCCAGCTCGTGCAGCAGCACCGAGACGTAGAGGAACACCGCGAAGGCGAAGGCCACCAGGTAGGTGACCAGCGTGTCCCGGTCGGGGAGCTGGGCGGCCACCTGCGGCTGGAAGGTGTAGGTGATGAACGCCGCGACGATCAACCAGGTCGGCGAGACGTAGACGGGGATGCCGAACGGGCGTCCCATGCGCAGCCCCGGAGAAGACTCAGGCCGTTGCGGGGTCTGGGTGCTCATGATGGTCTGTCTTCCCTCCTCGTGCCCTAGATGCTACGCGCCCGTGGGCCGGGATCGGCCGGTGGCGCCGGAGCGACCGGCCCGAAGTGTCGGCCCCCTGCCTTACAGTTCGGGCATGAGCATCACGGAGCCGCCCGCGATCACAGGCAGCCTCTCGCCCTCCCGCGCGGGTGACTTCATGACGTGTCCGCTGCTCTACCGCTTCCGCGTGATCGACCGCCTGCCCGAGCGCCCCTCCGCGGCGGCCGTGCGCGGCACCCTGGTCCACGCGGTGCTGGAGCGGCTGTACGACCTTCCGGCGGCCGAGCGCACGGTCGCGGCCGCGCAGGCCATGCTCGACCCGCAGTGGGCCCGGCTGGTGGAGGAGGCCCCCGAGTTCGGCGCGCTGTTCGCCGACGACGGCGAGCACCAGAGCTGGCTCGGCCAGGCCCGGCAGATGCTGGAACGTTACTTCGCCCTGGAGGACCCCCGCCGCCTGGAGCCGGCCCAGCGCGAGGTCTACGTCGAGTCCGTGCTCGACGGCGGGCTCATGCTGCGCGGGTACATCGACCGGCTCGACGTCGCCGAAAGCGGCGACGTCCGCGTGGTCGACTACAAGACCGGCAGCGCGCCGGGGCCCGACTTCGAGGCCAAGGCGCTGTTCCAGATGAAGTTCTACGCGCTGGTGCTGTGGCGGCTGCACGGCACCGTCCCCCGGCTGCTGCAGCTCATGTACCTCGGCAACGGCGAGGTCCTGCGCTACGCGCCCGACGAGGCCGATCTGCGCGCCACCGAGCGCAAGGTGCGGGCCCTGTGGGAGGCCATCGAGCGGTCGCTCACCACCCGCGAGTGGCGGGCCCGCAGGAGCCGCCTGTGCGACTGGTGCGACCATCAGGCGATCTGCCCCGAGTGGGGGGGCACTCCCCCGCCGGTGCCCGACCGCCGCCCCGGCGACACGGTCCGCGGCTCGCGCCGCGCGGCCACCGACGAGCTCTGAGCACGGCCACCCGCGACGTCCACCCGGTGCCCTCAGCCGGCCCCGTGGAGGGCCTCCCACTCCTCGTCGCGAAGCGGGGGCATGCCCAGGGAGGTCGCGGCCCTGTCGAGTTCGTCGCGGTCGAGGCTCCAGGAGCTGAGGAGGTCTTCGGTGTGCCTGCGCCGGCGTTCCGCCCGCACGAGCTCGGCGACGACCTCGCGCACCCGCCGCACCGTCTCCAGGTTCGCCTGGCGCTGAGCCTCCGGCAGGTCGCCGGGGTCGTAAGCCGGATAGAGCATCGCCCCTCCTCGTGGTGGCGGGGCGACGCCGCCCCGTCGCGTGCGCGCGCCGGCCCCGGTGCGTCCCCGCCGCCGGTGCGGGACGGCGGGGACGGGCACTGGACGCGGAGGTGCGACGAGCCCACGATGAGGGCGTGGCAATCGTCGTCGCCTCCGCGCGTCCGCCAGCCGACGGTACGCCCTTCCAGAGTGCCGCCCAAGCGCTACTCTCGGTACCCACTCCCCCGCGTCGCGTATTCGACATCTTGTGTGGAAACAGTTGTGGAAAGGCGTAAGGAGAGGGGTCATACTCCAGAGGAGGAGCCAGGATGCCCGCCCCCCGAGAGCTCGACCCGACCGCGTCCGCGCTCGCCCTCTTCGGCTACGAGCTGCGGCGTCACCGCACGGCCGCAGGGCTGACCCTCGAACAGCTCGCCCAGAAGATCTGCTTCTCGCAGGCCCTGGTCGGCATGGTGGAGAACGCCCGGCGTTCGCCGTCGCTCGACTTCGCCGAGCGCTGCGACCGGGTGCTCGACCTCGACGGGGCGCTGATGCGGCTGTGGCCGTTCGTCAACCGCGCGTCCACGCCCACCTGGTTCCGCCCGTGGCTGGAGGTGGAGGGCGAGGCGAGCATGCTGCACACGTGGGAGCCGCTGGTGGTGCCCGGCCTGCTGCAGACCGAGGAGTACGCGCGGGCCATCCTCAGGGGCGAGCCGCGGATCACCCCCGAGGGGGTGGAGGAGCAGGTGGCGGCGCGCATGGAGCGTCAGCGCATCTTCGAGCGCGCGGAGCCGCCGATGCTCTGGGCCGTCGTCGACGAGGGTGTGCTGCAGCGGCCGATCGGCACCGACGAGACCATGGCGGGCCAGCTCAAGCACCTGCTGGAGGCCGGCACCCTGCCGTATGTCACGATCCAGGTCGTGCCGCTGAGCGCCCGCTCCACGACAGGGCTGGAGGGCGGGTTCGTCATCGCCCAGGCGCGGGGCCTGCCCGACACCGTGTACCTCGAGTGCGCGGGGCACTCGCAGGTCAGCGACCGAGGGCAGGAAGTTCACGGTGTCATGACCCGCTACGAGGTGATCCGCGCCGAGGCGCTTCCCCGGCGTGCGTCCCTCGACCTGATCAGGGAGACGATGGAGCGATGGATCGAATGAACGACGAGCTGCGCGACGCCGCGTGGCGCAAGTCGAGCCGTTCGGGCAGCAGCGGCGGCAACTGCGTCGAGGTGGCCCGCCTGCCGGGCGGCCGGGTGGGCGTGCGCGACAGCAAGCGCCGCACCGGCCCCGCCCTCATCCTCGGCGCCGCCGCGTGGCGGGTGTTCAGCTCGGGCCTGAAGCAGGGGCGCTTCGACGGCTGAGCGATCCGGTCGCCTCGCCCGCGGGCGGCGGCCGGGCGCTAACTCGCCTCATCGGCGAGCGGGCACGAGCCCTTCTCGACCCACGCGGCGAGCTCGCGCAGCGCGTCCGCGGACGGCGTGCCGGGCTCGACGGTGTACACGTAGAGCGTCTGGTCCGGCACCCCCGGCAGTGTCAGCGTCTGGTAGGTCACGGTGAACATGCCGACGACCGGATGGTTGTAGCGCTTGGTCCCGACCACCCGCTCGTGCACGTCGTGGTTGGCCCACAGGAGGCGGAAGGGCCCGCTCCGCGCCCACAGCTCCTCGATGAGCTCGCCGAGCAGCGGGTCGTCGGGGTGGCGCCCGAACTCGAAGCGCAGCATCGCCACGACGCCCTCGGTCACCTGCTCCCAGTCGGGGTGCAGGTGCCGCGCGCGCGGGTGAAGGAAGATCAGCAGCGCGGCGTTGCGCTCCCTGGCCGGCAGGGAGTCCAGGTCGTACTCGCTCGCCATGCCTCGGAAGAGCGCGTTCTGGGCCAGGATCTCGCACCTGCGGCCGACCACGAAGGCGGGGGCGCCCGCGCGGTGGAGGGTGTCCAGAAGCTGGTGGGTCTCCGGCCGCACCCGCTGCGGCGGCTCGGGGCGGCGATGCCTCGCCGGGACCGGCGGGCAGGCGAGGTCCAGCAGGTGCGTCCGCTCGGTCTCGTCCAGGCGCAGGGCGTCGGCGATCGCCTCCAGCACCTCCGGCGAGGCGTTGTGGCTGCGGCCCTGCTCCAGCCGGGTGTAGTAGTCCACGCTGACGCCCGCGAGGCGTGCCAGCTCCTCCCGGCGCAGTCCCGGCACGCGCCGCCGCCCGCGCGGCTCCACGCCGACGTCGGCGGGGAGCAGCCGGGCACGCCGGGTGCGCAGGAACTCCCCGAGCCCCATCGTGCGGTCCATCTGTCCAGTATGTCGTCTATAGTGGCCCTTCTTGTCTTGGGGGCGGTTTGGGGGATCTGCCGGTCCCTGGGTGCAGAGGGCCTGGTACAGCGCTTTCCGAGCCCCTTCCCGATGCCATGCTGGAAGGCGGGGCCACCGCGCACAGCGGCGGCCGCGATCGGGGGGAGGGCGAGATCATGACCGGTGTGACGCCCCGGGCATGGCGGGCCGGCCAGATGAGCGTCGCCACCGACGCGCCGAGCCCGGCGCGGATGTCCGCCGCGCGGCGGCGGGACGCCCTGGAAGCCGTCCGCGCCCAGCTCGCCGTGATCAACCGGACCGGCGTGAGCGCCCGGGTGTGCGAACCCCTCGGCGACGCCTCCCTGGGCGGGCTGGCCCGCACCGTCAACGGCACGCTGGCGCGGCTGGAGAGCGCCCGGCGGCAGGTGGACGTCATGGCCGAGGAGCAGCGCCGGTTCGCCCGCGACGCCGCGCACGAGCTGCGGTCGCCGGTCGCAGGGCTGCGCGCGGAGCTGGAGGAGGCCCTGCTGCACCCCGACCAGACCCGCCTGGACGACCTGCTGCACCGCACCCTGAGGGGCGTCGGGGAGCTGGAGGAGACCATCGCCGCGCTGGGCGTGCTCGCCCGGCCCGAGCCGCGGCCGTCCGCCGAGCGCGTGCACGTCGACCTCGCCCGGCTGGCGCACGACGAGGCGTCCCAGCGCGACGACCGGCACGAGGTCGAGCTGCCCCGCCCCAGGGGGATCCTCGTGGAGGCCAGCCCGGCCCACCTGCGCCAGGCCCTTTCCCTCCTGCTCGACAGCGCCCGGCGCCAGACCACGGGCACCGTGCGCGTGGAGGTGCGCCAGGAGGGGGACATCGCCGAGCTGTGGGTGCTGTGCGGCGGCGCGGGCCCGGCGGAGGGCGCCGCGAAGGAGCCCTGCCGGCCGTTCACCCGGCTGGACACCGCCTGCCCGCCGGGCAGCGGCGCCGGGCTCCGCCTGTCGATCGCCCGGGGCATCGCCCACGCCCACCACGGCACCCTGCAGCTGCGTGATCTGCCGACCGGGGGCACCGGCTTCGTGCTGCGGCTGCCCGCCTCCGGCACGCGGCCGCCCGAGCGCGCGCACGGCCAGGCCCGGTACGGCCGGTGCGCGCCGGCCCGCCCGGCGCCGTCCGGCCCCGGCCACGACGCCGTCTGAGCCAGGTCCGGTGCGGTGGCTCACCGTCCCCGCCGGTCTCCTCCCGCGCCGCACCGTCGCCGAACGGCGCGTCGCGGCCGGCCGCCGCGACCCCGGCCGCGGCCCGCCGGTGACCGGCTCCTCCCGGGGGATGAGGGGCATCTCCGCCCCCAGCAGGGTGGCCACCAGCTCAGAAGACCTAAATTTGATGAGTGCGCACCGCCCCCGCCAGTCCGCGTCAATGGCTGAGACGCCATCCTCTGATCGGCGACTCCGCGTTCGCGGCCCTGCTGGCGGCGCTCTCGGCGGGGGTGCTCGTCCTGCGCGCCCCTGCCGAGGGCCCGGACACGACGCCGGTCGTGGCCGGCGTCGCCCTCATCCTTCTGGCGTGCCTTCCGGTGGTCTTCCGGCGGCGCTGGCCGTTCCTGATGCTGTGCGCCGCCGAGCCGCCGCAGATCGCCCTCTCCGTGCTGTCCCCCGGCCTCGGGATCACCGGCGTGGCCTCGCTCGTCCTGGTCTACACGGTGGCCGCCTACCGGGGGCTGGCGCTCAGCCTGGTGGCCCTCGCGGTGTGGGCCGCGGGCTACGTCACCGCCATGGTGGCGTCCGGCTTCGCCGACGACTGGACGTCGCACACCTTCGTCGTCGTGGTCACGACGGCGGTGTGGGTGATCGGCCGCTCGGTGCGGCTGCGCCGGGCCTACCTCGCCGAGCTGGTCGACCGGGCCGAGCGCCTCGAACGGGCCAGGGACGCCGACACCCGCGCCGCCCGGGCCGAGGAGCGGTCGCGCATCGCCCGGGAGCTTCACGACGTGGTCGCCCACCACGTGAGCGTGATGACCGTCCAGGCCGCGGCGGCGCGCAAGGTGCTGGACACCCGGCCCGAGGCCGCCAAGGACGCCCTCGTGGCGATCGAGGAGCTGGGCAGGACGGCCATGCGCGAGATGCGTGGCATCGTCGGCGTGCTGCGCACCGACGGCGAGGCCGGCGAGCTGGCCCCCCAGCCCGGCATGGGCGACCTGCCCGGCCTGGTCGACCAGATGCGCGAGGCGGGGCTGCGCGCGCAGCTGTGGATGGAGGGCGAGCGGCGGGCGCTGCCCCCGGGCATCGACCTCGCGGCCTACCGCCTCGTCCAGGAGGCCCTCACCAACAGCCTGCGCCACGCGGGCCCGGCGGCGCGGGCGTGGGTGACCGTGCGGCACGAGCCCGGCATGCTGCTCGTCCAGGTGGAGGACGACGGGCGCGGGCGCGGCGCCGAGCGTCCCGCCCGCGGGCCGGACCACCGCCCCGGGCATGGATTGGTCGGCATACGCGAGCGAGTTGCCCTTTATGGTGGAATCCTGCGGATCGGCCCACGACAGGGGGGCGGATTCGAGGTCCGCGCACGATTCCCCCTCAAGGACTGACAGATGACAATCAGGGTGCTGCTGGTCGACGACCAGCCGCTTCTCCGTACCGGCTTCCGCCTGATCCTGGAGGCCGAGACCGACCTCACGGTGGTCGGCGAGGCGGGCAACGGCTCCACCGCGATGGACCAGTCGCGGGCCCTGCTGCCCGACGTCGTCCTCATGGACATCCGCATGCCCGGCGTCGACGGCATCGACGCCACCCGGCGCATCGTGCGCGACGCCGCGCCCGGCGCGCACGTGCCCCGGGTGCTGGTGCTGACCACCTTCGACCTGGACGAGTACATCGTCGAGGCGCTGCGGGCCGGGGCGAGCGGCTTCCTGCTCAAGGACGTGCCGCCGGACGAGCTCGTGCAGGCGATCAGGGTGGTGGCCGCGGGCGACGCGATCGTCGCGCCGAGCGTGACCAGGCGGCTGCTCGACCGGTTCGCCGCCCGCCTGCCCTCGGCCCACCAGCAGGCGACCCCGGCGCGGGTCAACCGGCTGACCGAGCGCGAGCTTGAGGTGCTGCGCCTGATCGCCCGGGGCATGTCCAACGCCGAGATCGCCGCCGAACTGGTGGTCAGCGAGACGACCGTGAAGACGCACGTCGGCAACGTGCTCACCAAGCTGGCGCTGCGCGACCGCGTGCAGGCCGTGGTGCTGGCCTACGAGACCGGGTTGATCACCCCGGGCGCGATCCCCTGATCACCCGCGTCGCCCGCGGCGGCGACGGGCTCGGCGGGGCCGGCGTCCTGCGGCGTGTTCTCCGGGAAGTGACAGGCCACCTGGTGGCCGGGGAGCAGCTCGGCCAGCGGCGGCTCGACGGTGCGGCAGACCTCCTGCGCCTTCCAGCAGCGGGTGTGGAACCGGCAGGCGGGCGGCGGGTTGATCGGGCTGGGCACGTCGCCCTGCAGGCGGATGCGGTCGCGCTGGGTGCGCCGCTTCACGTCGGGCACCGGCACGGCCGACAGCAGCGCGTTGGTGTAGGGATGCAGCGGCGCCTTGTACAGCATGGCGCTGTCGGCGATCTCGACGATCTTGCCGAGGTACATGACGGCGACGCGGTCGCTGATGTGCCGGACCACCGACAGGTCGTGGGCGATCACGACGTAGGTGAGGTCGAGCTCGTTCTGCAGGTCCTCCAGCAGGTTGACCACCTGGGCCTGGATGGACACGTCGAGCGCCGAGACCGGCTCGTCGGCGATGATCAGCTTGGGCTTGAGCGCGAGCGTCCTGGCGATGCCGATGCGCTGGCGCTGGCCGCCGGAGAACTCGTGCGGGTAGCGGTTGTAGTGCTCGGGGTTGAGCCCGACCAGCTCCAGGATCTCCTGGACGGCCTTCTTGGTGCCCTGCTCGGTCTTGACGCCCTGGATGCGGAACGGGGCGCCGACGATCGCGCCGACGGTGTGGCGCGGGTTGAGCGAGCTGTAGGGATCCTGGAAGATCATCTGCATGTCGCGGCGCAGCGGGCGCAGGTCGCCCTGCGACATGTGGCTGATGTCCTTGCCCTCGAAGACGATCTTCCCGGCCGTGGGCTCGATCAGCCGGGTGATCAGGCGCCCGGTGGTGGTCTTGCCGCAGCCGGACTCTCCCACCAGGCCGAGCGTCTCGCCCTTGACGACGTCGAACGTCAGGCCGTCGACCGCCTTGACGGCCCCGACCTGCCGCTGGAACAGCCCTTTGGTGATCGGGAAGTGCTTCTCGAGGCCCTGGACGGAGAGCAGGGACTCGGTCGACTGGCTCACGCGGACTCCAGGGTGGGTTTGATCTCGTTCTCCCAGATGCCACGCCGCTCGTCCTTCGACAGGTGGCAGCGCACCAGGTGGCCGCCCTCGGTCTCGAGCAGGTCGGGCACCTTCGTCGTCGCCTTGCCGTCCGTGCGCGGCTCGTAGGCGCAGCGCGGGTGGAACGCGCAGCCGGACGGCACGTTGATCAGGGACGGCGGCGTGCCCTTGATGGGCATCAGCCGGTCGGTGCGTTCGCGGTCGAGGCGGGGCATCGAGCCCAGCAGCCCCCAGGTGTAGGGATGCTCGGGCCGCTCGAAGATGTCGGACGCCGAGCCGTACTCGATGCATCTGCCGCCGTACATCACCAGGATGTCGTCCGCCAGCTCGGCGACCACGCCGAGGTCGTGCGTGATGATGATCAGCGCGGAGTCGAACTCCTGCTGCAGGTCGCGCATCAGGTCGAGGATCTGCGCCTGGACGGTGACGTCCAGGGCCGTCGTCGGCTCGTCGGCGATCAGCAGCTCGGGGTCGCAGCTCAGCGCCATGGCGATCATCGCGCGCTGGCGCATGCCGCCGGAGAACTCGTGCGGGTAGCTGTCGACCCGCCGGTCGGGCTGCGGGATGCCGACCCTGCCCAGCAGGTCGATCGCGTGCTTGCGCGCGACCGCCTTGCCGACCGGGTGGTGGATCCGGTAGGCCTCGACGATCTGCTGGCCCACCGTGTAATAGGGGTGCATGGCCGACAGCGGATCCTGGAAGATCATCGCCATCTTCTTGCCGCGCAGAGTCCGCACGTGCTCGGGCGTGGCCGAGACGAGCTCCTCGCCGTCGAGCCAGATCTCACCGGAGATCTTGGCCCGGCCGCCCTTGTGCAGGCCGAGGATGCCCAGGCTGGTGACGCTCTTGCCGGACCCGGACTCGCCCACGATGCCGAGCGTCTTGCCGCGCTCCAGCGCGAAGGACAGCCCGTCGACCGACTTGACGAGGCCGTCGTCGGTCGGGAAGTGGATGCGCAGGTCCTTGAGCTCGAGAAAACTCACGAGAGCCTCACTCTCGGGTCGACCACCGCGTACAGGAGGTCGACGACCAGGTTCGCCACCACGACGAAGAACGCGGCGACCAGGGTGACGCCCATGACCTTGGGAAGGTCCTGGTTGGTGATGGCGTCGATGGCGTACTTGCCGATGCCCGGCAGCGAGAAGGTGCTCTCGGTGAGCACCGCGCCGCCCATGAGCAGGCCGAGGTCGAGACCGAAGATCGTCAGAATCGGGGTGAGCGCGCCGCGCAGGCCGTGTTTGAAGACGACCACGCGTTCGGTGAGCCCCTTGGCGCGCGCCGTGCGTATGTAGTCCTCGTTCATCGTCTCCAGCATGCCCGACCTGGTGAGCCGGGCGTACCCGGCCGCGTACAGGAAGGCCAGCGTGATCCAGGGCAGGATCAGGCTGTAGGCCCACTGCGCCGGGTTGACGAAGAACGGGGTGAAGCTGCCGCCGGGCGCCGTCAGCGCCAGCGGGCGTCCGTAGCTGAACACCACCAGCGAGACGATGCCGGTGAAGAAGATGGGGAGCGAGACGCCGGCGAGCGCGATGCCCATCGCCGCCCGGTCGAAGAAGCTGCCGCGTCTCAACGCCGACAGCACGCCCGTCGCCACTCCGGCGATCAGCCAGATGACGGCGGCCCCCAGGGCGAGTGACAGCGTGACCGGCAACCGGTTGAGCAGGTCGGGCCACACCGGCAGCCGGGTGAGGAACGAGTAGCCGAAGCAGGGCGCCGGGCAGCGCTCGACGCCGGGACCGTAGTCGTAGTCGGCGCCGGTGACGATGCCCTTGGCGAAGCGGCCGTACTGCACGATCAGCGGGTCGTTGAAGCCCAGCCTCTCGGCCGCGACCGTCACCTGCTGCGCGGACGCCGTACGGCCGACGTACCGCGCGGCGAGGCTCTCGGAGGTCGCCCCCGCGAGCCGCGGCACCAGGAAGAAGATCGCGAAGGTGATCATGCTCACGATCGCGATCATGACGACCGCCCAGATCAGGCGCCTGATGATGTATGTGACCACTGTCCCCCCGGCTCCGGGGGCCGGCCATCGGGCCGGCCCCCTGCCGCGTTCACGTGCCTAATCGGATCTTTCGGGCGACGCAGTGGCTACTGCAGGCCCATGTTCAGGTAGTCGTACATGTTGGTGGAGTTGCTGACATACAGGTTCGTCAGCCCCTTGCCGCGGATCAGCAGGCTCTTCGCCCACAGGCCGGGCAGGATGTATGCGCCCTCCATGACCTTCTGGTCGATCTGGCCCCAGATGGCCTCACGCGCGGCGACGTCGGTCTGCTCGGCCGCCTGGTCGAGCATCTTGTCGACCTCGGGGTCGCGAACGCTGATGTTGGAGGAGCCGCCGGTCTCGCGGATCACCCGGCTGTCGACGATCTGCGACAGGAAGCCGTAGCCGTCGGGCCAGTCGGCACCCCAGCCGTTGACGACCAGGCCGAGCTTGTTGTCCTTGGCGTAACCGGGCTTGCCGGCGTACAGGGCGAAGTAGTCGGCCTGGGGGAAGGGCTTGAGCGTGAGCTTGATGCCCACCCGGCCCAGCGACTGCTGCAGGGCCTCGGCGGCCGCCTTCTCCTTGGGGCGCTCGCTGCGGTAGGCGATGTTGGTCTCGAAGCCGTTCGGCTGACCGCAGGCCGTGAGGTGCTCCTTGGCCTTGGCCTCGTCACCGTGGTTGTCCGGGCCGCTGGGGTACAGGTTGATGTTCTTGGCACCCGGGATGATCGGCGGCATCAGGCTGGTCGCGATCTGGCCGCCGGAGAACTCGCCTCCGTAGGCGGTCTGGTAGGCGGCCTTGTCGGCGGCGTACTGGACGGCCTTGCGGCAGTCGAGGTTGTCCAGGGGCGCCACGTTGCCGTTCACCGAGGTGTACCAGAGACGCGGGAGCGTCGGGTTGTCGGTGTTGGCCTTCAGGGCGGGGTCGGTCAGCAGCCGGCTCAGCGAGGCGGGCTGGGCGCCGGTGCCGGCGATGTCGACGTGCAGGTCGCCCGAGAGCAGCCGGTTGTCGATGTCGTCGGCGTTGACGTTGACCGTGACCTCGTAGCCGTCGGGCAGCGCCTTGCGGAGCGGGTCGGTGGCCTGGTCCCAGTTGGGGTTGCGGACCAGGTTGAAGCCCTTGCCGATCTCGTTCTTGTCGAACATGTACGGCCCGGTGGAGATGACGTGCTCGCGGTACTTGGCGCCGGTGTCCTTGGCCTCGGGGACGGGCATCGTCGCCGGGAGCTGCGCGAAGTAGTCGAAGCCGCTGTAGGCCTGCTTCAGGTGGAAGACGATCGTCTGGTCGTCAGGCGTCTCGATGGCGCTGTCGACGTTGACGCCCTTGGACTTGTAGGGGCCCTTGTAGTCCTTCGGCCAGTTCAGCGTGTCGTTGAAGTAGGTGTACCCGTCGGGGAACACCTCCTTGTCGAACGACCGCATGATGCCGTACTTGACGTCCTTCGAGGTGACCGGCGTGCCGTCCTCGAACTTGACGCCCGTGCGGATCTTGTAGGTCCAGGTCTTGGCGTCGTCGCTCGGCGTGCCGAGGCTCTCGGCCAGGTCGGGGACGAGCTCGTTGCCGGCGTCTCCGGGCGCCGGCTTGAACATCACCAGCGTGCGCCCGTAAAGACGGGCGAAGTTCCAGGAGTAGCCGTAGTAGGTGTCCGCGGGGTCGAGGGAGTCCCAGTCGCCGGCGTTGGCGAACTTGATGATCCCGCCCTTCTTGTCGGAAGGGTTGAACACCTGCGTGACGGCGGCGTTGAACGCCGCCGGCGGCGCGCCCGCCGGCGCCGCGCCGGTCTGGCTCGGCGTCGAGGTGGCACCGCCACCACAGGCGGACAACGCCAGGGACAAGGCCGCCCCCAGGGCGGTCAGCCCCAGTGTGGTCTTTCTCTTCATCTACACAACCCCTTGTTGTCGGAGCCAGGGAATCTACGGGGGAACGGGATCGAGCTCATCGTGCCCTCGGGTCGAGGGCGTCGCGGAGACCGTCACCGAAGAGGTTGAAGGCCAGCACGGTGATGAAGATCGCCATACCGGGGAAGAACATGAAGTGCGGGATCGTGTAGAACCGCACCGCGTCCGACAGCATGCCGCCCCAGGTGGGGGTCGGCGGCCGGACGCCCACGCCGAGGAACGACAGTGCCGCCTCGAACAGGATGTTCGTCGGGATCAGGAGGGTGGCGTACACCAGGATCGGCGCCACCAGGTTGGGCAGCATCTCACGGAAGATGATGTACGGCCCGCGCGCGCCGAGGCTGCGGGCGGCGTCGACGAACTCGCGCTCGCGCAGCGAGAGCGTCTGGCCGCGCATGATGCGCCCGATGTAGGGCCAGTTGAAGAACCCGATGATGAAGACCAGCAGGGACACCCGCAGCGCGTCGCCGGACAGGCCGAAGGCGGTGTCGGGCACGATGCCGGCGAGGGCGATGGCGAAGACCAGCAGCGGGAAGGCGAGGAAGACGTCCATGGCCTTGCTGATGACCGAGTCGACCCATCCGCCGAAGTAGCCGGCCATGACGCCGAGCATGGTGCCGATGACCACCGAGAGCAGCGTGGCCAGGAAGGCGATCAGCAGGGAGATGCGCGCGCCGTAGATGATGCGGCTGAAGATGTCGCGGCCGTTGACCGGCTCGACGCCGAACGGGTGGGTCCAGCTGATGCCGGTGCCGTCCACGGGCGCCATCGTCTCGGAGCTGATGAGGTCCTGGTTGAACTTCGTGGGCTCGTGGCCGATCAGGCCGACGATCAGCGGGGCGAAGACGGCGACCAGGATGAGGAAGACCACCACCCCGGCACCGGTGAGCGCCACCTTGTCGCGCTTGAGCCGCATCCACGCGATCTGCCCGAGGGACCGGCCCTCGATGGCCTTGGCCCGCGTGCCGTCCAGCACGGCATCCGGCGCGGCCTCGAGCTCCGAGCCGGAGACGTCGAGCGGTGCGGTCATATTTGTTCGGCCCCCTGGATCCAGACGAGGTTCTCCGTCTGACGCGGTGTCCGGTCGCCGGTGGCTCTCGGACGTCGCCCCATGTTCGGGCAGGCCGCGTACACGGCCCCCGGACGCAGAATCTATGTGCTGAGCTGCAATGACCAGTACCTCAAGCTGCTATGTGGCTCAACTGTGATTCATGCGAAATTCATTTGTATCGATCTTGGTCCGGATGTCAGGGACGTGTCAGGGTTCTGTCCGGGAACGGTGACACGGCGTAGGAACCCGTGTGGGGCCGGGAAGAGAGCGCGCGCCGCCCTCGGGCCGGGTCTCCGGGGTACGCCGGCGGGCACGCGGGGCCGGGACGCCGCGAGCCCCGGCGCCCGTTTCCGTCGGGCGTTCCGGGGCTCGTCGGCTGTTACCGAAACGTGATGACATCGGCCGTGCGGGCGCCCTCCGGGGCGTCCGGGCGGGCGCGGCGATGATCCGCGCCGGCGTCCGGGGCCGGGCCGGGGGCTAGCTGATGCCCCGGCGCTTGAGGATCTCCTCGATGTCGGACAGGTCGTCGTCGGCGGCCGGCGCCGCCTGCTTCGGCGGGAGCGGCCTGCGGTTCGGCTGTGTCGGGGCCCCGGCGCCCGCGCCCGCGGCCGGGGCGGCGGGCTGCGGCGCACGGGCCGGACGCTCGGCCGGCGCGGCGCGCCTGCCTCGCCTGCGCAGCAGGCCGGAGACCATGAAGAGCAGCACCGACAGACCCGCGACGGCGACCCCGGCCCACACCATGGGGGAGAAGACCAGCCCGGCGACGAACCCGGCCACGGCGGTGCCGGCCTGCCAGAGCGCGGGCAGGGCCCCGGTGAGGTAGGCCGCCAACGGGATCAGCGACCAGGCCGCGCCCCGCAGCCCCGCCCCCGCGCCCCGCCTGCGGAGCACGATGAAGCTCAGCACCAGCCCCGCGGCGGTGACCCCGGCGCACAGCGGTAGCCAGGCGATCTGCTCGTACGACATAACGGCCGCCCCCTCGTCATCGCTTTACCGTTCCATCCTGGCACGTGTGAAGTTGATCGCTCCTCCTCCGCGAGGATGGCCCGCCCCCTAAGGGAGGAGGAGATCGCGGAGCGGGAGACCTCCGGGTCGCCCGGGGTGGTGGGTCAGGAGTCGGCCAGGGCCCGTAGGGCGGCCAGGTCGACGCGCTTCAGGGAGTCGACGACCAGGCGGCGGGGCGCCTCGGGGATGGCCAGGACACTGGGGACGGCGACGACGGCGCAGCCGGCCGCGGTGGCGGAGGCGACGCCGTTCGGGGAGTCCTCGATGGCGGCGCAGCGGGCGGGGTCGGCGGCGAGGAGGCGGGCGGCCAGCAGGTACGGCTCGGGGTCGGGCTTGAAGTGGCCGACGTCGTCGCCGGTGACCACGGCGTCGAAGGACTCGCGGCCGATGCCGTCGAGCACGGCGTCGGTGATCGCCCTGGTGGAGGAGGTGACCAGGGCGACGGGGACGCCGGCGGCCCGCACCTCCGACAGCAGCTCGCGGGCGCCGGGCATGACCTCGAAGCCGGTCGCGAGCAGGTCGAGCAGGCTGGAGAGCATCAGCCTGGCGATCTCGCCGGGGTCGCGGTCGGAGCCGCTGACCTTGAGCATGTAGGCCACCGTGGCGGGCATCGACCCGCCGACGGTGTTCTCCTGGTGCTCGTGGGACCAGCCGGCGCCCAGGCCGCGCATCACCTCCGACTCGACCTCGAACCAGAGCTTCTCGGTGTCGACGAGAGTCCCGTCCATGTCGAAGAAAACCGCGTCCAACTGAATCCCCCTGACGGCGCGTATCACTGCGTCGACCGTACCGTCTGGTGGATAAGGGTCAGACGTTGAAGTATTTGGCTTCGGGGTGGTGGACGATGACGGCGGAGGTGGACTGCTCGGGATGGAGCTGGAACTCCTCCGACAGGTCGACGCCGATGCGGGAGGGGTCGAGGAGTTCGAAGAGCTGGGCCTGGTCTTCGAGGTTGGGGCAGGCGGGGTAGCCGA